>DASZQI010000091.1:0-31714 GCA_035549735.1 Polyangiaceae bacterium
CCACGCAGGTACCAGTAGTCCTTCGCCGCGGTGCTGAACTTGCGGAAATGAACGGCGTGATCGTAAGTCTTTCCGGCTGCAACGACCGATTCGTCGAGCGAAATGATGGACCAACGATCGCTTTGAGTTGCCGTGGTCGTGGGTCCGCCGTCATAGGGAATCTTTGTTTCGTCGTAGGTTTCGAGCCAGGTGTTGGGAACGAACAACACTTCCTCGCGACCGTCGATGTGTAACTTGCTGGGGTCCCAGTAAGTATCCAGCTTCGGCATCTGCGTGGTCGCGCCGTAGGAGATCTCGCGGAAACGCTCGATGCGGTCGCTCGAGTCGGCGGACGGCGCCTGCCAGCTCTCGGTCTGGTCAGCGAGATCGGCTCCTTTGCGAGTGACGACCTTGTAAGCCATGTCGGCCGCGTGCGGCCCGGTCCCTCCGATCACCTCGAGCGCGCCGATCGTGGTGGTCTTGTCAGTCACCGTCGTGCCGTCACTGACGCGGTAGGTCCATTGATTGCCCTCTTTGAAAGGCAAAAGAGGGCCTTCCCCGTACACGACGTCCTTGGGATTCGAGCTCGGATCGGTGCCGCCGCAAGCGACCGCGCAGAAAGCCACGCCCGCGATCAAGCCCCAGCGAGCCCCGCTCCGAATGGCAGAACGCGCTGCTGAGAACGCTCGACTCGAAACGAAAAGAGAACGTACGAAGGACGACGTGCGCTGCATTTCAAATTGTTCCGATTGCGAAACGGCCGAAGACCGCATGGGTCTTCTTCACCTGCTTCGCATGCACAAGATAGACACCGGAAGAACTGAACACAAGGTAAAATCCTTGTACCAACTGCGCACCGCGAGCGTGTCGCAATCGGCTTTTTCTCGTATTTTTCCAATGAAACAGAATCTTGACTACTTTTTCGCGCGACGTGTTCGAAGCGCACTCAACGTCAGATTGGCGCAGCAACTTCGCAGTTCGATGTTTCGCAAATGCTTGCCTCATTGCGAGTGCGTTCCGGCACTAGCCGTTTCGCCCGCAATCTGTGCGCTGCGCGCGACGTTCTAATTCGAGCGTGCGATCACCACGTGGCACATCGCGACGCCGCTCGTGCCTGCGGCGCGCACGAATGGCTAGCCGAACACCCGCTCGGCCTCGTCGAGGCGCTCGTTCAGCAGCGCGAGCAGCCGCGGACGGAGCGCCCGGACCGCCGAGCCACGATGACTCACCCGATTCTTCTCCTGGTCGCTCAGCTCGGCCATCGTTCGCCCGTTCTCGCCGGCGACGACGAATAACGGGTCGTAACCGAACCCGCCGCTGCCCCGAGGCGCGCGCAATATCTGACCTTCGCACGCACCCTCCACGGTCCTCGCTTGCTCGTCCCAGGGCGTAACTAGCGCCAAAACACAGCGAAAACGCGCAGAACGCTCGGCTTCGCCGATCTCCTCGAGTTCGCGCAGCAGGGCCGCGTTGTTTTCTGCGTCGGTCGCGCGCTCGTGAGCGAAGCGCGCCGAGCGAACGCCTGGGCGCCCGCCCAGCGCCGATACCTCGAGCCCGCTGTCATCGGCGAGCGCGGTCAGGCCGGTAGCCCGAGAAACGGCTCGCGCCTTCAAAATCGCGTTCTCCTCGAAAGTTCCGCCGTCCTCGATCACCTCGAGAGTGTGGCCAAGCGCTTCCTTCGCGCTCAGAATCTGGACCGGCAGATCGGCCAGCAACTCGCGCAGCTCGACGAGCTTTCCCTGATTCGAACTGGCCAAGACGATCGACAGCACTTCTCGCATCGCGCGGGCAACTATACCCGAGCGCTCGGCGAAGGGCGAAACGACGTTACTTGGCGAAAGCGCTGCTCTCGTCCGCGTTCGCCGAACCGCGTGCCGAAGCCGGTTCGAGGCTCGGCTTTTCCTGCACGGAGCGCGGCAAACGAATGGTCACGCGCGTGCCCCGCGGCTTTCGATCCGAGAACTCGATGGTGCCCCCGTGCGCTTCCACCATTTGCCGGGTGATGGCCAGGCCGAGCCCGGTTCCATGGCGTTTCGTCGTAAAAAATGGCTCGAACAGTCGCGCTTTGGCATCGCTGTCGAGGCCGGTACCCTCGTCGTCAATCACGACCTCCACGCCGTTCGCTGCCGAACGTACCGAGACCACGATCGTGCCGCCCTGCGGCATGGCGTCGCGCGCGTTGCGTAGCAGATTGAACAGCGCCTGCTTGATCTGCCCCTCGTCGATCGGCACCGATCCGAGCGCGTCTTCGATCGAAAGCTCCAAACGCACGTCGCTCTTGCCCAGCTCACGGCGCACGAACTCGGAGGCCTCGCGCACCACCTCCGCCAAGTCTTCCTCGACCATCCCCGGCTTCTGGCGGGCGAGCGAAAGATACTGCTGGCTCAGCAAGTTGAGCCGGTCGACCTCGCTGCCGATAGCGCGCAATAGCGCCTTGGCCTCGTCGCTGCTTTCGTCGATTTCCTCGTCGAGCAGCTCCAAATTGAGCGCGATCGAGGAAAGCGGGTTTCGAATTTCGTGGGTTACGTGCGCGGCCATCTTACCGATGGTGGCCAGACGCTCGGTAGCGAGCAGCTGCTCATTGGCGCGCGCAATGGCCGAAACCATGCCCTCGAACGTGGTCGAAAGCTCGCCGATTTCGTCGCCGGAAACGATCGGCGAGCGGGGCACCAAATCGCCGTCCGCCACCGCCTTGGCGCGCTCGGTCACCCTGCCGAGCGGCGCCAGAACACGCCGGGCATAGAGCGCCATGGCAATGCCCACGAGCAGACTTACCGACGAGAGTCCGACGAGCAGCGGCAAGGCGACGTGCTCACGCCGCCGCGCTTGATCGAGCAAGCGATCGATCTCGTGTTCTACGCGGTCTTGCAGGCGCGAAAGGCGCAAGGACCCCTGCGAGCCACGAGTTACCAGCTCGTCCCGTAGCCGTTCCGCTGCTGCGTCATCGCGACGCTCGAGCGCGTCGAACAGGCGCGCGAGCAACTCGGCGTCTCCGGCGAAAACGCGATCGATGAGCGAAATTTCGGCGAGCAGCTCGCGCCCGACGAGCCCTGCGTCGGATTCACCAGACGACAGAAACGCGCGACCGATGGCCGCCCGCACCTGGCCGAACATCTTGGGTCGCCCGATTTTCAGGGCAAAATCGAACCAGACTCGTAAATCCTCAGGGTTACGCGCCGAGGTAATGTGGTTGAGCTGCGAATTGTAAATATCCTGTTTGGCTGCCAGATCGCGGACGACGAGCGCCAACGGGTAGTAACCGCTGCGCATCAGGGTCGCTTCTCGCGCCGCGCTGCGCAGGCCGAGCGCGCTCCAGCCCGCGACCACCGCAAACGTGAGCACGACCAGGGCGTAGGACCACAGCACGCGCGAGACCACGCTGCGCCGGAAGGGCAGCCGCTGCGCCCGCTCTCCCCCTGCCCCTGCCGGGTCGCTCATCGCTCGGCCAGGTAGCGAATCACCGTCGCGAGATCGATCGCCTCCGCTCCTGCGGTTCGAAAGCTCCTCAGCGACTGGGCGCATGCGGTCACGATCTTACCGCCGCCGAGCCGATCGTGCTCCAAGAGCCGGTCTCGTGCCATTTGTCGCGCGGTCTCCGGGCGCGTGAGGGGAACGAGCCCGCCACCACCGGAGCAGCGCCCGGCCTCTCGGCGTCGAGAAAACTCCTCCGGGGGGCGTCCCCCCGCGAGTGTCAGAAGCTCGCGCGGCGCCGCGTATTCCCCGAGCCCACGCCCCAGCAGACAGGGGTCGTGATAGCGAACCCCTGCAAATTCTGCGGAGTGCGCGGAGTCACGACGGCGTTCGAGCTGCTCGAGCGCGGCCCGCGCGAGCGGCACCGCGCCCGCCGCCCGCAACGCGAACGCGCACCCCGAATCGACCACGACCAAGCGCGACGCGCCCTTGAATTGCGTCGAAAGCTCCGCCCGTTGGCGGGCGGCCTGCTCGGGATCTCCGGATGCATCGAGCGACAGACCACAGCAACCACTGAGTAACCGCAACTCACCGAACAGCGCCCGCGCCGCGCGCACCGCGTCACTCGTCTCCGCGGATAGGCGCAATGAGTAGTCGCAGCCGACCAGGAGCGCGGTCGCCGCATCCGGGCGGTGGCCGTGCTCACGCTGCAATCGCTCACCGGCTTCACGAATACGCGCAGCGCGCGCCGGAAAGTGCTTGCTCAGCCTCTCCGCCGCCGGGGGCGCCAAACGTCGCCTGAAATGACTCGCGCGCGCTTCGTACAGCGTTTCGGCCACTGGGTTTCGCTGCTCACAGCGCTCCTTGCACCCGAAGCACCCGGTGCAGGCCCAGGCAGACGCTGCGTACTCGGGCGTGCTCTCGGCCGCGCCGCGCCCGAGCCGGTACACCGCCCCCATCTTCCCCCAAGGCGTGACCGTCTCGCTCGCTTCAGCGTCCGAAACTGGGCAGGCGGCGCGGCAGAGTTTTGGGCAAAAGGCGCAAGTTTCGAGCTCCGCGCGGCGTTCATCCAGAATGGTCAGGGCGCGGCGCTCGGTCATTCCGACTTGGTCGAATGCGCCCGTCCGCCGGCGCGGTTGCTGCGCCGAGGAGGCTTTTCCGAAGGTCGTTCGGGGCTCGCCCGCTGCGGCAGCTTCAAACTAAAGGTAGCCCCGCGTGCCGAGGATCGTACGCTCACCGAGCCGCCGTGCTCCTCGGCGATCTTCTTGACGATCGCGAGCCCGAGCCCAGTGCCGCCCTTCTTACCCGCCGTCACGAACGACTGGAACAGCCGGCCTTCGATTTCCTTGGGAATGCCCGGACCGGTGTCGGCGACGGTGATGAGCAGGTCCGAACCGTCGAGCCTCGCTTTGACGGTCAAACGCCCGCCGCGCTCACCCATGGCCTCGATCGCGTTGCGCGCCAGATTGTGAATGGCGCGGGCCACTCGCCCCTCATCGAAGCGCGCGACCAGCTTGGAGTCCACGTCGAGCTCGAGCTCGACCGGCTTGCTCTCGATCTCCAGGCGAATCTGCTTCATCAGCTCGGCGAAGAACTTACGCAAGAACACGCGACGCACGAAAATCGTCCGCTCGCCGCGCGCGAACTCCAGCACCTCGCGCTGCATGGCGCTCAAGGTGTCGAATTGCTTGAGGCTCTCCTCGCAGTACTCTTGGCGCTTTTGGCGGTCGTCTGTCTCCGCCATCAGCTGCACGCAGCCGCTGATCACGGTCATCGGCGATTTGAAATCGTGAATTACTTGCGACAGCAAGCGGCCAATGGAGGTCAGGCGTTCCTCCCGCTCGCGCGCGGAGTTCGCGTTGAACAGCCGTACCGCTGTCGAGACGTTGGCCGCCACCAGGCGCAATATCGCGAGATCGTCGTCGTCGAACGGCCGAGCGTCACGAGGATTGAACAGCGCCATCGCGCCGAGCGCCGCGGTTTCGCCCTCCAGCGGCACGACCAGTACGCCGTTCACCTCGAACGCGAATTGCCCTTCCACGCGGGCGCTGAAAAAGGGGCTCGCGGGGGCGTCCGAGAGCACGAGCTCGGCCGCGTTGGCCATGGCATGGCCCAAAAAGCCTTCGCCCGACTTCACGCCGATGCGCACTAAATCACTGCCCGGCTTTTGCTCGCGATCGTAGACGTGCGCGACCAAATCGCCGGTTTCCTCGGCGGCGAGCAGCAGCGCGCCGGCGCGCGCCTCGCAGTCCACGGTGACGCGCTCGAGCGCGGCGCGCACCAGATCGTCTAGCTTGGTTGCGCGCCCCGTCGCCTGTTCCAGCTCGAACAAGAGCGACAAGTCTCGCACGCGACGCTCGAGTTGATCGGTCGCCTCTTCGAGCTGCTTGTTCTTTTGAATCAGCGAAAGGAACAAGCGCGAGTTGTCGATCGCGACCGCCGCTTGCGTGCTCAGCGCGGACAGAATCGCCTCGTCGACGTCGGTGAACTCCTGCTCGGTCTTCTTGTTCAGTACCTGAATGACGCCGATGGTGCGGCCGACGTGATTCTTGAGCGGAGCGGCCAGCATGCTGGTCGTGCGGTAGCCGGTCAAAAGGTCCCAATCGCGTTCGAAGCGCGGATCCCGCGAGGCGTCTCGAACGCGAATGGGGCGCCCGCTGACCGCGACCATGCCGGCCAGGCCATGGCCGAGCTTCATACGGATGGAACGGACTTCACCCCCCACCACCAGCCGGCTCACCAGTTCCCGCCGCCCCTCGTCCAGCAGATACAGGGTGGAGCGGTCCGCTTCGACCAAGAGCGTGAGTTTCTCCAGGATCAACTCGAGAAGGTCATCGAGGTCGAGCGTGCTGCCGAGCGCGATGCCCACCTCGCGCAGCGCGGCGGACACACGCTGCTCGCGCTGTAACGCCTCACGCAGCTCCTCGAGCCGCTGCTCGCTGCTGCGCGTACGCACGGGTCCCGGCTCGGAGCTCACTCGTTTATCCCAACATGAAAAGCCCATCGCGATCCACGCCCCCCGCAACTTTGCGCGCGCGAGCGCCCGATGAGGCATTTGTCCCAGATCCGACACAAATGACCGACTGTGGCCTGGACGGAATCCGGCGCGAGTCGAGCGGCCCTGGTCGGGCGGACTCGAACTCTGACGGCGAGGTTGCCTCGGCGCTGCGCGCCCGCTAAATACGCCGTTCGCAATGGCGCTGAAGCAGGTCCAACTCTTCGTGCGCGGCCGGGTTCAAGGCGTGTACTTTCGCGCCTCTACCCAGCGTGAGGCGCGCCGCTTGGGCCTCACCGGCTGGGTCAAGAATCGCCCCGACGGCTCGATCGAAATCGTGGCCGAGGGCGAAGAAATCTCGATTCGCGAACTGTACGGCTGGGCGCAGAAAGGCCCGAGTGCGGCCCGCGTGGACCGCGTCGAAACCCGCTGGCGCAGCTACACCGGCGAATTTCCAGACTTCCGCATCGTCGATTGAAGCGGCGGAGAGGCCGGATCCTGGAATTCCGCTCTTACAGGAATGTCTGCCAGAGCCGGCCTGTCGACTGAGGCGGCCGTGGTGACCCGCAGATGAGCCCGCTCGATCGTGCCCGCTCAACCCTCACCGGCATCCTGCTGGGAGCGTTCCTCAGCGTTTCGCCCCTGGCGTTGGGCGCCGATCCCGAAAAGGAGAAGGGGGCGAGCGGCGAGCAGCCCGAGGGTCCACCGAGCGCGGTCGACGAACTGCCGCCACTGCCGAGCGCACCGCGAGTCGAGCTCGAGAAGCCGGCCGCGAAGGACCTCTCCGAGCTCGACGCGCGCCTTTCGGCGCTCAGCGCGAGTGACCCCGCCGAGCGCGACAGCGCGGCGCGTGAACTGTTGGAGGTCGACGCGCGACTCGTGCCCGCGATCGCCTTCCGCCTCGACAAGATCGCGGACAGCGCGGACAAGGAAGCGCTGAAGCGCCTTTTCTTGGAGGTTCGCAGGGAGTCCAAAGAAGTCGAGCGCGCCGAAAGCGACGAGAGCGCGCGCCCCGGCACGGCCAGCCCCGACTACCTCGGCATGCTCGTGCAGCACGCACGCACGAACTCCAAGGCGTTTCCCGATTTGATCGCGGTCGTTGCCATGAGCCGCATGCTTTCGCAAATCGGCACGGTGGAGGCCGCGCGCACGCTCATCACCGTCTACGTGCGCTTCGGCGAATTCTTGCGCATCCACACCCAGCGTGAGCTCGCGCGCCTGGGCGACAAGGCCGTCCCTGCGCTGCTCGAGGCTCGGCGGCACCAGGCCGAAAAAATCGCGCGCTTTGCCGCGCGCCAACTGGACGCACTCGGCCGCGCGGTGCCCGGCGAAGCCGTGCGTGTCACCGATCCCCAAGTGCTCGCCGATGTCCTACGCGCTTACGGCCGAACGCGCGATCCCGACGCAGCGCGCATCGTCGTTTCCTTCGCCAACAGCGAGCGCGCCGTCGTGCGCGAAGCCGCGCGCCAGGCAATCGGCCTGTTCGGCGAAGTGTCGATGTGGCAACTCAAGGATACCTACGAGAGCGTGGTTGGAAAAAAGCCGCCGCGCGACTGGTCCTGGGAACGCACTGCTCGCGAGCTCTTCGCACGCTTCGATCGCGCGCGTTCCGCCGCGGTGATGCAAGCGTTCGAAGCCGGCCGCGCTGCGCGCGCCAAGGGAGATCTGGAGGCCATGCGTCGCGCCTTCGACAGCGTCGTCGCGCAAAACCCGCGCTTCGAGCGCAAAGCGGAGCTCGCCCAGGGCTACCTCGCTTACGCCAAGCAAGCGTTCGACGACCACCCACGTGAGTGTGAAGTCGCGCTCCTGCGCGCCGAGCGACTCAGCACCGATCCGGGCGAGATCGCCAAGATTCAAAGCCAAATCCTGACCCTGCGCGCCACCGAAAGCGTCAAAAAAGGCGTCGCCGACGTGGTCCTGATCGACCGCGCGCTCGAGCTCGACCGCAACAACGAACGAGCCCGCACCCTGCTCGCGGAGCTCCGTCGCGGGAAGATAGATCGCGGCAGTGAGCGCGCTCGGAAGCTCGCCGCGGGCACCATCGGCCTCGGCGCACTCATCGCCATCGCTGCGCTGCTGCGCCGCCGTCGCGAAGACCAAGTCTCCGCTGCGTCGCCCGGCGGAGTGCCCTCGACCAAGTCCAACCCCCAAGCCGCGCCCAGCTCCGAATCCGACGCTCCTCCCGTTGCGAAACCCGTTTTCGAACCCAGCGCCGAAGCAGGCGCTCCCGCCCCCGAAGTCGCCGCTGAGCCCGTGCCCGAAGCGCCTGACGCCCCCAGTGCCGCGCCAGCAGCGGCCACAATAAGCTCCGAACGCGACCCCAAGGTCGACGGCTGAATCGCCCGCGCTAGACGGCTCGGCTCAAAAAAATGCCGGACTCTCTCCGGTTCGTTCAGTTAGTTGAATTTGGGCAACGCTGAGGGCCGTGTTGTAGATACGCACCTCGTGCAGGGTGCCAGCGAAGCCTGAGTCGTACTTGGATTGCGAGCGCCCGAGCCAGTCGTTGACATCGTCGAGGGACGATAGGTGCCCGGAGAAGGCGGCGCTGCCGACCGATGTTCCGTTCAAGTAGAGCGTCATCAGATCGGCGCTGTCGCTGACGACGACAGTGACGTGACTCTTGACGCCGCTCGGCAATGCGCTGGTCGCAGCGACAGTCACCTCCGCGCCGGTGCCGGCAGTGCTGAACGCCGCCGTCAAATAACCGGTCCCGGATTTCGGTGTGGCGAAAAGATAGGTTTGTCCGAGCTCACGGGTGCCTTCTCCGGTAGTGCTGCTACCGAATTCGAAGATTCGCTGCCACGTCGCAGTGCCGCTCCACGTCACCCAGACTTCCAACGTGGCGTCGCTCAACACGGACACGAGCCTGTTGGGAAGATCGACGTACTGCTCGCTGCCCGTGTTCGAGAGCACCAGCGTCCCGCTTGCTACGGAGGCATTGATTGCGGTGCCGTGCGCAGTGCCCACAGAGTCAGTGATGGCCATTCCGCTACCCGAAAAGGTGTAACGGTGGACGAGCGCGCTCCGTAGACCCAGGCAGCCCGCGTTGCCGCCGCTATCCTCGTCTGGAATGCCGCAGCCGCAGACACCCGGCGCGACCTTGTTCGGGTCGCTCGGACAGGCGTCGCTGCCGCCGCTACCCGCCGTGCCCCCGTTGGTACCACCCGTGGACGTGGTACCGCCCGTGGCGCTTCCACCGGTGGAGGAGCTACCGCCCGTGGCGCTTCCACCGGTGGAGGAGCTACCGCCCTTGGATGCTCCACCCGTGGTGCCACCGTTCGTAGGGGCGCCACCCGTCGTGATCGCGCTGCCACCGGTGCCGCCGGTTTGGCTGCCACCGGTTTGGCTGCCACCGGTTTCGCCACCCGTGTCGCTACCGCCCGCGTCGCTGCCACCCGCTTCGTTGCCACCCTGCGCAGTCGTCGAACCGCCACGCGAGCTCACACTACCGCCGCTAGCCCCTCCACCCGCTTCTTCGCCGCCCGTTGCGCGTCCCCCGGAGTGCGTTCCACCTTCCTGCGAGCCTCGGCCGCCGCTCGGGGTTGCCGCACCGCCCGTCGACTGGATGGCTCCGCCTCCGCTGGAGCCCGCGTTCCTCTCGGCGCCGAGCAGGCTACCGTCATAGACGGAGCAGGCGCTGACGAATGAAAGAATCCAAGCTAGCCGTCGCGGGCTCAATGAGGGGCTCTGCACCAGCGAAGCGCGGAGCGTGGCCATATTCGATCAAGTAGCTTGGCGCAGATTTGCCGCCCTTCTTTTGACGAAATCCGCGCTGGGAACGGTGATTCAGTAGGTGCATATGCGCATCACCCGCACTTGCGCCTCTTCCGATGCCGCATTCGAGTGCGCGAAGGAACCCCGTGTTCCCCAAGCGAATGAAGTCGCCCCCTCGCAGATCCACAAAAGCGAAATTCCCTGCCCCGAGCTCGACGCTCAGAACAGGGACTCGCTCGTTACGAACCGGCTCGCTGAGCCGAACCGCGCTGCTACGCGGTCTTCTCGGCTTTGGCTTTCTTCGTCGCCGGCTTCTTCGCCGCTGCGGCTTTGCCTTCGGACTTGGTCGCCGAAGCGTCGCTGGCTGCCGGGCGGGGCTTCTTCTGGCTCGGGCGACGCGGCGGAACCGCGTTGCCTTCGACGAACTCGATGAGCGACATCGGCGCGTTGTCGCCGCGACGGTGGCCGAGCTTGATGATGCGCGTGTAGCCGCCGGGGCGACCATTGAAGCGAATCGTCAGATCGACGAACACCTTCTCGAGCAGATCGATCTTCTGCTCTTGCCCGTCCTTGTGCACCACCGCGAAGCGCTGCAGGAACTGAGCGACGTTGCGCTGAGCCGCGAGGCGCTTGGCGCGATCTTCCGGCGCGAGCATGTCGGCCGGGGTGTAAGCGACCGGACCCAGGCGCACCGCGCGGGTGATCAGCCGCTCCGCGACGCGGCGCAGCTCCTTGGCCTTGGCGTCGGTGGTCTCGATGCGCTCATGCGCCACGAGATTCGCCGCCAGAGCGCGGAACATGGCGCGCCGATGACTGGTGTTGCGGCCGAATTGGCGGCCTGATTTCTTGTGCCTCATGATTTCAGCCTGCCTGCTGTTGCTGCTTCCAGCGCTCGAGCATCGCCGGCCAGCTATCGAACTTCATACCGAGACCGAGGCCCATGGTCGCGAGGATCTCTTTGATCTCCTTCAGCGACTTGCGGCCGAAATTCTTGGTCTTCAGCATGTCCTGCTCGGTCTTCTGCACCAGCTCACCGATCAGCGTGATGTTCGCGTTCTGTAGGCAGTTCGCGGAGCGCACGCTGAGCTCGAGCTCGTCGACCGAGCGGAACAGGTTTTCGTTCAGCGGCTGCTCGTCGCCGCCGGAAGCCTGGTACGACGTCTCTTCGGTTTCTTCGAAGTTGATCCAGATGGAGAGCTGCTCCTTCAGGATCTTGGCGGCGTACGCCACCGCGTCGACCGGGCGCACTGCGCCGTTGGTCCACACTTCGAGCACCAGCTTGTCGTAGTCGGTGACCTGGCCGACGCGCGCGTTCTGCACGGTGTAGTTCACCTTGCGAATCGGCGAGAACAGCGCGTCGATCGGGATCGTGCCGATCGGCATGGTCGGGCTCTTGTTGCGCTCGGCCGGGACGTAGCCGCGACCCACGCTGACCGTGAGCTCCATCGAGAGCGGACCGCCCTTGTCGATGGTGGCGATCGGGTGATCGGGGTTGAGCACGGTGATGCCGTCGGTGACCTTGATGTCACCCGCGAGGATTGGGCCGGGGCCCTCTTTCTCGAGACGAACCGTGTAGGTTCGCGGCGACTCGACCTTGAACACCACCTCTTTGAGGTTGAGGATGATGTCGGTGACGTCCTCGACCACGTCGGGGATGGTGGTGAACTCGTGCAGCGCGCCTTCCAGGCGAACCGCGGTGATGGCCGCGCCTTGCAGCGACGCCAAAAGCACGCGGCGCAAGGAGTTGCCGATCGTGATACCGAAACCCCGCTCCAACGGCTCGCAAGTGAACTTGCCGTACGACTCGCTGTTCGACTCCGGGTCGAGCTGAATCGCCTTCGGCCGGATCAAATCGCGCCAATTTCTGCTCATTACTTGGGTGACCATGCATTACCTCCGTTGGGCTTCAGGGTTTCGCGCGACCGTCTCGAGTGTTCAGGGGAACCCGCTCCGCCCGAACACTCCGCGATCTGCCCGCGTGCTCTCGAAAATTCTAAAACTAGCGTGAGTAATATTCGACGACGTACTGCTCGCGAACCGCCGGCTCGTTGAGCTCGTCGCGGACCGGCATCGTCTTCACGGTGCCGCTCAGCGCGGTCTTGTCGACTTCCACCCAGCTCGGACGCTGGCGGTTCTCGGCCGCGGCCAGGGCGGCGTTCACGAAGGCAATCTTCTTGCTCTTCTCGTGAATCTCGACCTTGTCGTTCGGCTTCACCTGGAAGCTCGGAATGTTCACGCGCTTGCCGTTCACCAGGATGTGGTTGTGACGCACGAGCTGACGGCCCTGCGCACGGCTGGCCGCGAAACCCATGCGATGCACCACGTTGTCGAGGCGACGCTCGATCAGGCCGAGCATCTCCTCACCGGAGCGACCGGGGAGGTGGGACGCGGACACGTAGTAGCCGGCGAACTGCTGCTCCAGCAGGCCGTAGATACGGCGCATCTTCTGCTTTTCACGCAGACGGAGGCCGTACTCGCTCAGCTTGATGCGAGCCTGGCCGTGCTGGCCGGGCGGATAGGGGCGCCGGGTGACGGCGCACTTGTCGGTGAAGCAACGCTCACCTTTGAGATAGAGCTTGTTGCCTTCACGACGGCAAAGCTTGCAGACCGGACCGATATAACGAGCCATCCGATTACTCCGTCACACGCGACGCCGCTTGGGTGGCCGGCACCCGTTGTGCGGGATAGGGGTCACGTCGCGGATCAGCGTGACCTTGAAACCAACTTGCTGAAGGGCACGCAGCGCGCTTTCGCGGCCGGCGCCAGGACCTCGAACGAACACGGCAACCGAGCGCACGCCGTGCTCCATCGCGCGGCGACCCGCCTCTTCGGCCGCCAGCTGCGCGGCGAAGGGGGTGCTCTTGCGCGAACCCTTGAAGCCGCGCGAACCGGCGCTGGCCCAGGAGATCGTCGCACCGTTCACATCGGTGATGGTGACGATGGTGTTGTTGAAGGTCGATTGAATGTGGGCAATGCCGGCGTAGACGTTCTTCTTCGCTACTTTTTTGGCCGGGCGCGCTTTCGGAGTTGCCATGTGCTGTTCCGTTCAACCTGACTCAGGCGCGACGCCCGAGGTTCTTGCGCGGGCCCTTGCGCGTCCGTGCATTGGTTCGCGTGCGCTGACCGCGCGCCGGGAGGCCGCGGCGATGACGGAGGCCGCGGTAGCAACCGAGGTCCATCAAGCGCTTGATGTTGGCTTGCACGTCGCGGCGCGCATCGCCCTCGACCTTGACGTTCGCTTCGATCGCATCGCGGATCGCCTTGACGTCGGCTTCGGTCAGCTCGTCCACCTTGCGGTCCTCGGGCACCTTCGCGATGCTGCACAGCCGCCGCGCGGTGGCATGCCCGATTCCGTAGATGTACGGAAGCGCGTAAACGATTTGCTTTCTGCGGGGGAGATCGACGCCAGAGATGCGTGCCATGCTTGCCTTCTACGTTTCAGCCCTGCCGCTGCTTGTGGCGGGGGTTGTTGCAGATCACGCGCAGGACACCGGCGCGCTTGACGATCTTGCACTTGTCGCAAATTTTCTTGACGCTGGGTCGCACCTTCATGTCCTGCCTCACAACTTCTGAATAATCTTGCCGCGGTTCGGATCGTGGCGGGAGATTTCGACGAGGACCTTGCATCCGGCTATCAGCCGGACCACGACGTGTCGGAGCTCGGTGGAGGCCCCCGCACTGACTGCCCGCCCGTTTTCGAGGCGAACTTTGAACAGCGCGTTGGGCATCACTTCTTCGATCACGCCTTGCTCGGTCTCACTACGTCGTTTCTCCTCCATTCACTGGGCCCCGAGCGCACTGAGAATGCGCTGGGTAATCTCTTGCGGTGTGCCCACTCCGTCCACTCGGCGAAGTAGCCCGAGCGTGCGGTAGTGCGGCAACAGCGCCGCGGTCATCGCGTCATACTCGTCCAGACGCTTTTTGACCGTTTCCTCCTGGTCGTCGGCCCTATGGTCGAGCTCGGCTCCCGGGGGGGGTGGGTTATACTTCAGGTGGTAGATCTGTCCAGTCCGTTTGTCCGTGCGGCGCAGGGTGGCCCGCTCGAGCAAAAGCTCGCGAGCCACGTCGATTTGGACCACGGCATCGAGGGGTGTGCCCCGGCTGGAAAGAAGCGTCGCCAGCGCTTCCGCTTGGGGAACGGTGCGCGGAAATCCGTCCAGGATGAAACCCTGCGCGGCATCCGGCTGGGCTACGCGCTCCTCGACCAGGCCGATCACGACCGAGTCGGGCACGAGCTTGCCCGCCTTCATGAAGCCTTCGGCCTGCTTGCCGAGCGGGGTGCCCTGGGCGAGCGCGGCGCGCAGCATGTCGCCGGTGGAAATCTTGGGAGCGCGGAAACGCTCGCACAGCACCGCAGCTTGCGTGCCCTTGCCACTCGCGGGGGCGCCGAGGAGCACCAGCCTCACGTGGTCCTCCGCCCGCTGAGGCGGGTCATGCGCGGGCCGGTCAAGCCCTCGTAGCTGCGCGTGATGAGGTGAGCCTCGATCTGGTTGACCGTCTCGAGCGCGACACCGACCACGATCATCAAGCTCGTGCCGCCGAACTGAAACGGAACTCGCAGCGAGAGCGCCACCACCGAGGGAATCACGCAGATGGCCGCGACGTAGATCGAGCCGGCAACGGTGAGCCGCGTGAGCACGCGATCGATGTACTCCGCGGTCTGCTTGCCGGGGCGAATGCCCGGAATGTTGGCTTGCTGCTTCTTCAGGTTCTCTGCCACGTCCACCGGCTGGAACGTCACGGCGGTGTAGAAGAACGAGAAGAAGATGCAGAGCGCGGCGAAGAACAGCTGAAACACCCAGTCGCCGCGGTTGAGCACGCCGCTCATGAACTGCATGCCCGGGATGTTGAAGCTGGCCAGCGTGGCCGGGAACATCAGCAAGCTGGAGGCGAAGATGGCCGGAATCATGCTGGCCATGTTCACCTTCAGCGGCAGATGCGCGCGCTGCGCGCCGTACACGTGACGGCCAACCTGGCGGCGTGAGTACTGAATCGGAATCCGGCGCTGCGCGCGCTCGAAGAACACGACGCAAGCGATACTCAGCAGCAGCATCGCGAGCAGAATGGTGATGGTCAGCGGCTGGACGTCGCCGGCGTGACCCTGCCAGTAGTTCATCACGCCGCCGGGAATGCCGCTCACGATTCCGGCGAAAATGATCATCGACGTGCCGTTACCGATGCCGCGCTCGGTCGCCTGCTCACCGAGCCACATGATGAGCCCGGTGCCGGTGGTGAGCGTGATCACGGTCATCAGCCGGAAACCCCAACCCGGGTCACCGACCACGTCGCCGAAGCGACCGCCGCCCATGTCCGAGTTGTTCATGCCTTCCAGCATCATTGCGACGCCGAACGACTGAAACACGCTGAGCGCGATCGTACCGTAGCGGGTCCACTGCTCGATCTTGCGACGCCCCGCCTCGCCTTCCTTGCGCATCTCCTCGACTTGCTTGCTGACCAAGCCGAGCAGCTGGAAGATGATGCTCGCCGAGACGTACGGCATGATGCCGAGCGCGAAGATCGACAGGTTCTGCAGCGCGCCGCCGGAGAACATGTTGAAGAAGCCGAGCAGGCCGCCCTTGCCGCTCACGATGTTGCGCATCACGGCGCGATCGACGCCGGGCGTAGTGATGAACACGCCGATGCGATAGATCGCGACGACGCCGAGCGTGAAGAGGATGCGCTGCCGGAGTTCCGGCACCTTCCCGATATTGGAGAAGCCCTGGAAAACCGCCATCCTATCGCTCGACTGCTACGGAGAACTCAGCTCGCCGCAGCCGGCGCAGGCAGGGTGGCGATCACGACGGCCTTGCCGCCTGCCTTTTCGATCTTCTCGAGCGCTGACTTGCTGAAAGCGTGCGCGTGAATCTCGAGCTTCTTGCTGAGCTCACCGCTGCCGAGCACCTTGATCAGCACGTCACGACCCTGAACCAGGCGAGCCTCGCGCAGCGCGGCCTCGTCGACCTTCGACTTACCGTCGAAGCCTTCGAGATCGGCCAGGTTGACCGAGACGGTCTGGACCGGGAACGGGACGCGGAAGCCGCGCTTCGGCAAGCGGCGCTGGAGCGGAGTCTGACCGCCCTGGAAGTGAAGCTTGCCGAAGTTGCCGCCGTGACGCGCCTTCTGGCCCTTTTGACCCTTGCCGCAGGTCTTGCCCAGACCCGAGCCGATGCCGCGGCCGAGACGCTTCTCGGCGTGACGAGCGCCTTCCGGGGGAGCCAAGCGCGAAAGAATCGTGCTCATGACTTCTTCTCCTCGACCTTTACGAGGTGCAAAACCTTCTTGATCATGCCGCGGAACGAGGGCGTGTTATCCACGACCACGCTCGAGCCCGGACCGCGCAGACCGAGGCCGCGCAGAACGCGACGCTGCGGGTGCGGCCGGCCGATCTCGCTGACCACCTGACGGACTTCGAGCTTCGCGAGACTCACGGCGTGCCTCCGCTGCTGCTGCTCTGGCTGCCGACGATCGAGGCCGCCGTGCTGGCGTGCGCCGACGCGGCGGCTACGGGGTAGTCGCCCGCGACGATGTCGATCGACATGCCGCGCGCTTCCGCCACGCGCTCCGCGGAGCGCAAGCGCTTCAGCGCCGCGACCGTGGCGTGAACCACGTTGTACTTGTTCGACGAGCCGAGGCACTTGCTCAGAATGTCGTGAATGCCCGCGGACTCGACCACGGCGCGCACCGCGCCGCCGGCGATAACGCCGGTACCGGGAGCAGCCGGGCGCAGCAGCACTTTGCCCGACCCGAACTCGCCCACGACGTCGTGCGGAACCGTCGCCGCGACCATCGGCACCTTGAACATGTTCTTGCGCGCCTGGTCGTTGCCCTTACGAATGGCCTCGGGCACCTCGTTGGCTTTGCCCAGGCCCACGCCCACGTGGCCCGCTTCGTCGCCCACCACAACCAGGGCGGAGAAGCTGAAGCGACGGCCACCTTTGACGACCTTCGCCACGCGGTTGATGTGAATCACCCGCTCTTTGAGCTTCTCGTCGTCGATCTGTTCGATGCTCATGGAAGACTCCCTAAAACCTTCAGAAGCTGAGGCCCGCTTCGCGAGCGGCCTCGGCCAGGGCCTTCACGCGGCCGTGGAACAGGTAACCGTTGCGATCGAACACGACTTTTTCGATGTTCTTCGCGAGGCACATTTTCGCGATCAGCGCGCCGACCTTGCGGGCGGCGTCGCTCTTCGCGTCCTCGTCGAGTGTACCCTTGAGGTCGCGCGACAAGGTCGAGGCGGCCGCGAGGGTGCGACCCTCGCTGTCCAGCACGACCTGGGCGTAGATGTGGCGTCCCGACCGATACACGGACAGACGCGGGCGTTCCTCCGTCCCGGTGACCCGGCGACGAATCCTGAGCTTACGGCGCTCTCTTCCAGTCAGCTTGGCTCCCATGTCTCGCTCCGTAGCTACTTGGTCTTGCCCTTGGCGGCCTTACCGGCCTTACGACGAATGTTCTCTCCGCTGTAGCGGACGCCCTTGCCACCGTATGGCTCCGGCGGACGCAGGCCACGAATGGTGGCTGCGATCTGGCCCAGCACCGCCTTGTCGGCGGACTGGAGAATCAGCATGGTGCCTTTCGAGTCCGCCGGCACACTGCCCGATACGCCAGTTGGCAAAGTGATCGAGGTGGGGTGCGAGAAGCCGAGCGTCAAGGTGACGACCTGGCCCTTCACCTCACAGCGATAGCCGGTACCGACCAGCTCGAGACGGCGCTCGTAGCCTTCGGCCGCGCCCTTGACGCGGCTCGCCAGGAGCGCACGAGCGAGGCCCTGCAGCCGCGGCGCGTCGCGCCCGGTCGCCGAGCTCTCGAGGAGCAGCTTCTCGCCGTCCTTTTTGCAAGTGACGGTGGGCGGCATGTCGAACGCCAGCTTGCCTTTGGGGCCCTGGATATCGACGCGCGCACCGCTGACGTTGACGGTGACGCCCTTCGGCAGCACCACCGGGCGCTTGCCCACGCGGGACAGGCGCTTCGGCTCGGTCTGGGTTTCGGCAGCCATCACCACACCTCACACAAGAGCTCGCCGCCGACCTTCTTCTGGCGCGCTTCGCGATCGGTCATCAGACCGTGCGAAGTGCTGAGGATCGAGACGCCGAGACCGCTGAGCACGCGCGGAATCTGGTCGTGGCGCACGTACACGCGACGCCCGGGGCGCGAAACGCGACGCATGCCCTGGAACGCGCTGACCTTGTCACCGCCGCCGCCGTACTTGAGCACGATGGTGAGGGTGTTGTGCTTCTTCGGGCCCCACTCTTCCTGACGGACGTCGGCCACGTAGCCTTCGGCCTTCAGGATTTCGGCGACCGCGCGCTTGAGCGTGCTGGCCGGGAGCCGCGTGTGTTCGTGACGTGCCAGCGCTGCATTGCGAATGCGCGCGAGCATGTCGGAGATCGGATCGTTCGCCGCTGCCATCACCAGCTCGCTTTCGTTACGCCCGGCAGCTCACCGCGGAGGGCCATGTTGCGGAAGCACAGACGGCAGAGGCCGAAGTCTCGGTAGACGGCGCGCGAACGACCGCAGGTTTTGCAGCGTTTCACGACGCGGGTCGAGAATTTTGCGGGGCGGTTCAACTTCGCCCACTGACAAGCGCGTGCCATGTGCCCTAGCTCCTGAACGGCATCCCGAGCGACCCGAGAAGCTCCTTGGCTTCTTCGTCGGTGCCGGCGGTGGTTACGAACGTGATGTTCATGCCTTTGATCTTCTCGACCTTGTCGAAGTCGATCTCCGGAAATACGATTTGTTCTTTGAGGCCGAGCGTATAGTTGCCGGCTCCATCGAAGCCCTTGGGGCTGGTCCCGCGAAAGTCGCGCACGCGGGGCAAGGCCAGCGTGACGAGGCGATCGAAGAACTCCCACATGCGCTCGCGGCGCAGCGTCACCTTGACGCCGATCGGCATGCCTTCGCGCAGCTTGAAGGTCGCGATCGATTTCTTGGCGCGAGTCACCACCGGCTTCTGCCCGGTGATGGCCGTGACCTCGGCTACGGCCGCGTCAATCAGCTTCGGATTCGCGACGGCCTCACCGAGGCCCATGTTCAAGACGATGGTCTTGAGGCGCGGCACCTGCATGGTGTTGTCGTATCCGAACTTCTTCATCAGAGCCGGGACGACGTCCTTCGCGTACTTGCCGCGCATGCGGGGTTCGACTGTGTCAGCCATGTCGATTACCTCTCCTCGACGGGCAGCGCGGCGCCGCTCTTCGCAACGCGGACCTTCTTCCCGTTTTCGGTCTTGAACTTGACTCGGGACGGCTTGCCGCCGTTCGGATCGGCCAGCATCAGCTTGCTCACGGGCAGAGGCGCCTCGACCTCGAGGATGCCGCCCGCTCGCTGCGCCGTGGGCTTGATGTGGCGCTTCACGTTGTTCACCCCTTCCACGATCGCGAGACCGCGGTCGGGCAGCACGCGCGAGACTTTGCCGCGCTTGCCCTTGTCTTCGCCGCTCATCACGACGACGGTGTCACCCTTGCGAATGCGTTGCATCACAACACCTCCGGGGCGAGCGAGATGATCTTCATGAACTTCTTGGCGCGAAGCTCGCGAGCGACTGGCCCGAAGATACGGGTGCCGACCGGCTCTTGCTGCGCGTTGATCAAGACGGCGCTGTTCTCGTCGAACTTGATGTAGCTGCCGTCGGGCCGGCGGTATTCGCGCTTGGTGCGCACGACGACGGCCTTGGCCGTGTCGCCCTTCTTCACTTTGCTACCCGGAAGCGCTTCCTTGATCGCGACGACGATCACGTCGCCCAGGCCAGCGTAGCGACGACGCGAACCACCCAGCACCTTGATGCACTGCACCAACTTGGCACCGGAGTTGTCGGCTACTTCCAGGAATGTCTGCATCTGAATCATGGCAGCAACTCCTCAGGAGGTAAGTTCGCTAGCGGGGCGGGTGATCAAGCGAACCACGGCCCAGCGCTTGCTGCGCGAGAGCGGACGGTGCTCGATGATCTCCACGCGATCGCCGACCTTGTACTCGTTCTTCTCGTCGTGCGCCTTGTAGCGTTTCCGCACTCGCACGTACTTCGAGTAGACCGAGTCGCGCTTGAAGCGCACGACTTCGACCACCACGGTCTTGTCCATCTTGTCGCTGGCAACGCGACCGATGAGCTTACGGCGGTAAACCGCCTCTTTCGCCTCGGAACTCACGACTCGGCTCCTTTGTTCGCCTCACGCTCGGCCAGAATCGTCTCGATGCGGGCGAGGTCGCGCCGCGCCTTGCCGAGCAGGCTGGTGTCTTCGAGCTGATCGGTGAAGTTCTTCATGCGGTACGAGAACACGTCCTTCTGCATCGACGCTTTCAGCGCCGCGAGGTCCTCGCTCGACCGCTCCCGGAGGTCTTTGGCTTTCACAGCGCACCTCGTGCCAGGAATTTGGTTTCGATGGGCAGCTTGGACGCGGCCAGGCGGAAAGCCTCGCGCGCGTCTTTCTCCGGCACGCCGGCGATCTCGTACAGAACGCGGCCCGGCTTCACGACGCAGACCCAACCCTCGACGCCGCCCTTGCCGCTACCCATGCGGACTTCGAGAGGCTTCTTGGTGATGGGCTTGTCCGGGTACACCCGGATCCAGAGCTTGCCGGCGCGCTTCACGTGGCGCTGAATCGCCATACGGCCGGCTTCGATCTGACGGGCGGTGACGAAGCTGCGACCCACGGCCTGCAGCGCGAAATCGCCGAACGACACGTCCGAGCCTTTCCACGCGATGCCGCGGTTCTTGCCCGTCTGCTGTTTTCTGAATTTAGTGCGTTTCGGGGACAGCATGGCTCATCACTCCGGAATGCGGCGTGCCTTGCGCTGCAGAACCTCGCCTTTGAAGATCCACACCTTGACGCCGATGACGCCGTAGGTGGTGCGGGCTTCAGCGAGACCAAAGTCGACGTCGGCGCGCAGGGTGTGCAGCGGCACGCGACCCTCGCGGTAAGTCTCGACGCGACCCATTTCGGCGCCGCCCAGGCGACCCGCGCAACGGATGCGCACGCCCTTGGCGCCGAACTTCATGGCCGTGGTCAGCGCCTTCTTCATGGCGCGACGGAAGGCGATACGACGCTCGAGCTGCGTCGCGATGTTCTCGGCCACGAGCTGCGCGTTGGTCTCGGCCTTGCGCACCTCCTGCACGTCGATGAACACCTCGTTCTGGGTGAACGACTGCACGCCGGGGAAGCGAGCTTCACCCTTCTGCGCCGAGTCCAGATTGCCGGTCTTCAGAATCTCGATGCCCTTGCCACCCTTGCCGATCACCATACCCGGCCGCGCCGTGTAAACGATGACCTTGGCCTTGTTGGCAGCGCGTTCGACTTCGACGCTGGCGACGTTGGCGTTGTAAAGGTAGTCCTTTACCGCGCGCTTGATGCTGATGTCCTCGTGGAGCCACTGTTGGTACTGCTTGTCTTCGTACCACTTGCTCGTCCACGTCTTGATGACGCCGAGGCGAAAGCCATAAGGGTGTGTTTTCTGTCCCATGTATCGATACCGTGAGGTCTGATCAGCGCTGATCGAGTTCGATGACGATGTGGCTTACGCCTTTTTGAATTTGCGTCGCGCGGCCTTGAGCGCGCGGGCGCCAGCGGCGCAGCTGCGCGTTGGGCGCCTTGTCGACCGTGGCTTTGCTGATGAACAAGCCCTCGGCGTCGACGTCGGGACGCTTCTGCTTGGCGTTCGCGATTGCGCTCGCGATCAGCTTTTTCACGAAGGGGGCGGCAGCTTTGAACGTGAAGTCCAGGAGCTGGAGAGCCTCGGAGGCGTCGCGACCCCGTACGAAGTTGATGATCATCCGCGCTTTGCGCGGACTAATCCTTTGAAAACGAGCAGAAGCAGTAGCGATCATGACGACAGTTTCCTCGTGAGACTTGTCGGCCCCGGAGCGTCGAATGTCGGCGCCCCGACATCCGCCACCGGGTGGCCGCGGTGATTTCGAAAAACCTCGCGATTCTTTCAGGAATCGCACCGCGCACCGCCGGCCTTGCGGCTGGCGAGACCCGTACGGCGCCAAACGGCGTGTCGGGTCTGCAAGGGGACCGGCCTTCTAGCAAAGGGTTCCCAGGTAGGCAAGCGCGCAGACGGAATGATTTCAGGTAGCGACCTGCGCAAAGACCAACGCGTGCTGCACGGATAAGCAGGAGTCACGCTCACGACGCGGACCTTGCCCGCGCGCTCTTCGCCCTCTGCAGCGCTGGAAAAGAAAGAAGATTCGCGACTGGTGCCTCAGTGCGCGGGCCTGGGTCGAGGTGCGGCCACCGCGCATATTCTCTCATAATTTCGACTAGTTAGATTTGACAGGGCGCGGGCGGTGCGGAACGCTTTCAGGTTTTCATGAAGCTTCCATTTCGTCTTATCGGGTCGGCATCCTTCTGCTGGGTAACCCTCACCGTGAGCGGGTGCGCCGAGCCGGAGCTAGCCCCTTCGCTCTGTGGCGCGGACGGCTGCTCGACCGGCGGCCTCGACACGAGCACCGGAGGCGTTACGAGCACCGGAGGCGCAGCGGGAAGCAGCGGAGGTAACGCGGGTACCGGCGGCAGCACATCTAGCGGCGGCACTTCGGTGAGCACCGGTGGCACCGTGAGCACTGGTGGCACCGCGACCACTGGCGGCGTGGTGAGCACCGGCGGCGCGCTGAGCACTGGAGGCAAGAGCCCTGGCAGCGGCGGAAGCATGACGAGTAGCGGCGGTTCCAGCAGTGGCGGCAGCGCGCCGGTGCTGGGTGGGACCGGCGGCAGCGGGGGCATCGGAGGGACTTTGGGATCCGGCGGCGGCACTGGCGGCGCCTCGAGCGGAGGCAACTCGCAAACCGGGGGCAAATCAAACAGCGGCGGCGCCAGCACCGGTGGCAGCAGCGGAGCCACCGGCGGCAGCCTGACCGGTGGCGCGAACAGCGGCGGCCAAGCAACGGGAGGCCATACGACCGGAGGCGGCGGAACCGTGATCGAGCTTGCGCAAGGCAAGCCGGCGACCGCGAAAACCGTGCAGACCGCGAATCCGACCAGCAATGGCAACGACGGCGTCGACTCCACGCGCTTTTGCGCCGCGGACAGCAAGACCGGCAACTGGTGGCGTGTCGACCTCGGCGCAGAGCACGCGCTCACTCGCATCGAGGTGATGTGGGAGTTCGCGCGTCAGTATGGCTATCTGGTCGAAGTTTCGACTGACGATCAGAGTTACACTACCGCCGCGGATCGCTCCGCGACCACGGACACGACACAAACGCAAACGGTGGCGCTTTCTGGGTCAGCGCGTTACGTCAGAATTACCGCGACCGCGTTGCCCGCCTCGCCCCCAACATGGATGAGCTTCTTCGAGGTCAAGGTTTACGGGTACTAGTGCTCGACCGCTGGTGCGTTCCACCATGAGCGACGAAGCGCGCGTCTATCTGTGCCCGAACTGCGGCGGGCCGACTTCGGAGGCCGCGCGACGCTGCGAGTATTGCTCGGCGCCCGTCGCCACGAACCGTTGCTCGCATTGCTTTCAAATGAACGTGAGCGGCGCGCGCCACTGCTCGGGCTGCGGGCGGGAGCTCGGCCTATCTCCCGAGCCTGAACCATCGAGCGCGCTCTGTCCCAATTGTCGTGGCCCACTCGCTTCACTCAGCGAACGAAACGGCACGCTGTTCGACTGTGAGCAATGCGCCGGACAATTCGTCGAGAACGCGTTGCTACGCGATTTCCTGGAGCAGCGCGCGACGCTCGCGAGCGCGCGCCTGAGACGCCAGAGGCCGCTGAGTCCGCCTGCGGGAAAGGTCGTCTACCGCCCCTGTGCGATCTGCGCGACGCTCATGAATCGCCGCAACTTCGGCGGCGCCAGCGGCGTCATCGTCGATATCTGCACTGCACACGGCGTGTGGTTCGACGCTGGCGAGCTTCCGAGAGTGCTCGCCTTCGTGGAGAACGGCGGCCTCGACGCGGCACGCGCACGCGCGCTTGCCGCGGAACGTCAGCCACCGCCGGGCCCGTCATTGACGCACATGAAAATTGGCAATGACGACCTGACGATCGGGTTTTCCGATTTTGCCGCCGCGCTTGGCGAGCTGCTCGACTTCGTTCGCAAGCTCATCAAGTCACACGGGCCGATGCGTTAACGGCCGATACATCCCGGAAATCCGCGAGAACTGCTGGGGTGCAAAGCCACCAGGAGCCGCCGGGCAGCGCACGCGCGTGCAGGTGTTTCCCGCCCCACTCGATATTCGCTGACTCCGAGGTCCTAGCTCCGGTTACTTTACTGGACATGGGCGTCGCATCTTCAGTCCGCTCGCCAAACTCCACGCCAGGAACAGCCGAACCGTCGGACGACGACATCGACTCTGGTTGGGATGGCGAGCCGCTCGTCACCGCTGCGTCGAAGTCCATCCCGCCGGCGACAGACGCGATCGACTCGGATTGGGCGGACGACGCGCCAGCCGCGCCGATCGCGGCAGCACCGACCATCGCGGCGAAATCGGCTGCAACAACGGCGTCACCCAGCGAGGTGACGAGCGCCAAGAAGGTAGCAAGCTCACCGAGTTCGAAGCCGGTAAACCCCTCCAAGCCGGCGTGGACACCGAGCCCCAGCGCAACGAGCGCGAAGTCGTCGACCCCGAGCGGCTCGAATTCGACGGCACCGAGCTCGCGTCCGCTCACTTCGAGCCTGCCGAGCTCACGCCCTGCATCGATTCCGAGCAAGCCCGTCCAGGCGTCGAGCCAAAAGTCTCTCTCCGAAACTCCGCCCCCCAGCGCAGCGCTCTCCGAAACTCCGCCGCCCAGCGCGACCCTTGCCGATGCGTCGCGACCGAGCGCCCCGCCGCGTTCGTCGCGGGCGCCGGCACGTCCGAGCGGCGAAAGCGGCACGCGGCCCGCGGTGCGCGCGCGGCCGTTGATCGAGCTATCGCGGGCGGAGAAAGCACCTGAATCGACGACGAGCGAAAGTGCTTCCGACGCTCCGCCCCGCGTCGCCGCGGAAGCGCAAAACGAGCCAGCATCGCCCACGCTGCGCCCGCCGCCGGTCATCACCAGCGCACCCAGCGAAGGGCCGCAAGCACTGCGCCCGGCGCCCGCCACCCCGAGCGCGCCCGAAAACGAGAGCCCGGTACTCAGCACGCCCGAGATCCCGCCGCCCGCAGTGTTCACGCCGAGCCTTCCGCCGCTCGCCAACTTCGGTCTGCCGAGCGATCTCGGCAGCGCGACCGAAACCTTCCGGCCAAGCGAAGTCGATCGTCCGGCCTCGTTGGCCCCCAAGCGGGCGCGCGGTCGCGCGTTGCAGGCGGCGGCGTTGGTCGCCTGCTTGGGCGTGGCCGGCACCGTGGCATGGTCGAAGCGCTCACGCCTTACGGCGACGCATGAAAGGACGACGACCACGGCGCGCTCCGCCGTAACCGAAGCCGCGACCGTTGCTCGCCCCGCCGAAGTCACACCCGCGAGCCCCGCCGCTGAGGCCATTCCTGCGAGTCCTGGGGCCGAGGCGAGCGCGCAAGTCGCACCTACGCCCGCACCCTCTCCTGAGCCCGAGGCCCCGCCGACGCCTGCCGAGAACGCGGCTCCGGCTCCGGCACCGAGCTCTGGTCCGGATCTGGCGTCCGCCTTCGCTGCCGCGCTTTCGGGTAACACGCCGAGCGCGAACGCTGTCGCGGTGACCGTTCGGGTCGCGCCAGCAGGTTCCATCATCTTCGAGCGCGGCAAGCGCATTGGCGTGGACGTCGTGCAAGTGAACGTCGAGCCCGGCGGCAAGAAGAACCTGGTCGCGCTGCGTGACGGTTACCTGCCGCGGCGCTTCACGGTCGACGGATCGCTGAACAGCGTATCCATCACGTTGCGAGCGGGTCTCGCTGGGGCCGGTGACGGCGCGCCGGCCACGGATGCGGCGCCCGCTGCGGCGCCCGGAGCTCCGCCTGCTGCCGCTGCGGCACCCGCGGCCCCGCAACGCCCCGCAGCCAAAGCACCGGCTGGCGGAAAGAAAGAAGTGTTCGATCCGTCGCGTGACGTCGGCTCGCTCTGAGCCGTTCGCTGCGCTGAGCCTTCGACTGCACGCCGCGTAGGAGCGCGGTCGTGCGAGTGTGTGCGCGGCCCGCCGCCAATGTCGGCGCGTGTCGCGTGACGCCCGCATTTGTCGCAGCAAAATGCGTCGAGCGTTAACGCCGCCGGCGAATCTGGGGAACCGATCGGCGACCAAGAGCACTTGAAGGGAGCCAGCGCGCCCAGCCAACGCTGTATGCGGCGGCCCCGTAAACCCGCACCGAACTTATTACCTAAGGGTGAAACCCGTCTTGGCCAGATCGACTTCTCAACGTGAGATCCCCTCCCCTTCCGCGACCTCCGCGACGGAATGGGTGTCGGAGCTGCAAACGCCGCGGGTCTCCCGCGCCGAGTGGCAAGACTTCGAGTGGGACAACGAGGATGCGACCAAGACCGAGGTCGTGGCCAGGCCACTGCGGCTGGTCGACGATGAGCTGGGCCAAGATGCGCTGCGCCGTTACACCGTGTGCCGCGAGGTTCCATACGGTGGGTTGCCCGACGTGCACCTGGCGTTGCTGGAGGGCGCCGCTGGCTTTCGTCGCACCGTCGCCGTGCAACGACTTCGGCACGAGCCTGGGCCGGACAAGCAGCCAACTCCTGGGCTTTCGCCGGACGCTTTGCTCGGGTGTCACGTCCGCCATCCGAACGTGATTCCGGTACTCGACCTGATTCAGGTTCAGGGCGAGTTCCTACTGGTGATGGAGTACGTGATCAGCGAGCCGTTGACGCGACTCCGCGCGCAAGGCAATCGCCCACCGATTCCGATCAGCGTGGCGATCGCCAGCGGCATTTTGCACGCGCTCGACGCGGCGCACACCGCGCGCGACTCCTTCGATTCTCCGCTGGAAATCGTGCACGCCGGGCTCGCGCCGGAAACGGTGTTGGTCGGCGTGGACGGCATCACGCGGCTGATTCATTTCGGCCTTTCTAAGAAGAACCAAGGTGGCAATACGGGCCGCCAGGACCTGAAGGGTCGTCCTGGCTATTTCGCGCCTGAGCAAGTGTTCGACCGCCGCGTCGACGCGCGCACCGACGTGTTCGCGGCCGCTGTTCTGCTGTGGGAGAGTCTGACCGGGCGCGCGCTGCTCGAGGGGGATAGCCCCGTCGATTGCATGATGCGCTACATGAGTCGCGGCGCGCGCCCGCCGTCGGAGAGTAATCCCCAAGTCAGCGAGCGGCTCGACGCCGTGCTTTCCCGCGCGCTCGAAGCCCAGCCCGAGCGGCGCTTTCAGACCGCGGCGGAGTTCTGTGAGGCGTTGGAAGCGGCGGTCGAACCCGCGACGCGCCTCGAGGTCTCACGCTACGTGGAAGGCTTGGCCTGGGTCTCGATCCGCGACCAGCGCGCGTTGCTGAACGAGACCCGCCCCGAAGAGGAGTCACCGCGCCCCGGCCGATTGCGCATGCCGGTGGAACCCGAACGGACGATCGAGGATCTGGACGAGCCGACGCTGATCCCGGGCAGCATTCCGTATCTGACTGCAGGCAGTGATTTGGTTTCGCACTGGGCCGCGCGCCGCGCGGACGAGCCGACATCGGTCGAAAACCGCGTGCCAAAAGCGCCGCCGATACCGAAATCCGATCCGGTGCAGGCGCCCACACCGGCTGCTTCGCTCGCGAGCAGCCTCTCCGACGCGGTATCCGAACGCGAAGAGAGCAGCAGCGCACCGCACCCCGGTTCGAACCCGGCCCTGGTCAATCCGGCCTTCGCCGCACGCATCTCCAGCCGAGCGCCAACGGTGCAGGCGGACGAGCCCAACTTTCGAAGCCCGACGAACTGGGCTTGGGTGTTCGGGACGCTGGCCGCAGCGTTGGTCGTGGCGCTCGTCGTTGGCTTTCGGAATTCCTCGACGTTGCGCAGCGTATTCGGTCAGGAAAAGGCGCGTGCGCAAAGCGGCGCGCCCGTGGTCGCGCCGCGACCCCCGCTGGCGAGTGTGCCGGAAAGGCCGGTCGCTCCACCCGTGCAGTCGGCTGTGTCGCCGACCAGCGCTGAGCCGTCAAAGCGCGTGCTGCGTTTGGAAGAGTTGCCGATCGACCGCGAGACATCCCACGAGACGTCGAAAACCAAGGCGGAAGCGGAACCCAAGGCCCGCGTCCGAAAGCCCGTGAAATGGCGTAAACGCGCGCCCGCCGCGATCCCCTCGGCCGCGCCGACTGCTTCGCACAGCGAACCTGCGCCTGCCCCCGCAGCCGAGACGATCACGCTCGATCCGTAGCCGGGCCCCACGGGCGGTCACTCTTGTCGCGAGTGGGTCCACTCGACCACTTCGCGCAGCGCTTCCTCGCACACCTTCTGCGGCAAATTCATGCCGATCACGTTCGCTCGCAGCATCGCGCGTCCGCGGGCCAGCCGGCTCTTCACCGTGCCCGGGCGAATGCCGAGCTCCTCCGCTATCTCCTCCACCGAGCGCCCGCCCCAATAAAAGAGCTTCAACACCAGGCGAAACTCGGGCTCCACCTTCAGCAGCGCCATGACCAGAATCAGCTGCTCTTGGCGAAAGGCCGCGAGCTGGCTCGGGCTCTCGTCAGGCCGGGTCGACAACCCCACGTCGCTGCTCACCAACGGCCCATCCGAACGCAAGCTCATCAAGAACTGGTTCTGGGCGATGCCGAGCAGATAGCTCTTGAAGCTCGAGCGCCCCTCGAAGCGCGCCATAGATTGAATACAGGCGAGCAGCGTGCGCTGCACCAAGTCATCCACGTTGCGACCGACGCGACGAGAAAAATAGCTATGCAGGATGGGCGCGTAGCGCCTGAGTAGCTTGTCCCCCGCGTCCCGATCGCCGGAGCGCCAGGTTCGCACCAGGCGCATCTCGGTTGTCTCGTCGGGATCCATCCACTAGCTTGTTCCCGCCGGACCGGCTCGACAACGCGAGCGACGCAGAACTACAAGACCCGATAACGGGGTCGCTTCTGCGTGTTCTGACGCACTCGCTGAATCTCCCGAGTTTTCGGGGCAGCGCGCGCGCCTCTAGCGACCGTGTCACACCGCAAACGACAACGTCGCTGCGCACCGTTTCAGCGGTAGCGCAGCGACGTTCGTGTGTCGCCGCCGAAGAGAATCCGTCTTCAGCGCTTGCCAGCCGGAGCAGCCGGCTTCGGTGGCGGCTTGGAAGCCCCCGCCGCTGCCTTCTTGTCGCCAGCGTGGCCGTGGTACGTGCGCGTCGGCGCGAACTCGCCGAGCTTGTGACCGACCATGTTCTCGGTCACGAACACGGGCACGAACTTGCGCCCGTTGTGGACCGCGAACGTGAGTCCCACCGACTCCGGAATGATGGTCGAGCGGCGCGACCAGGTCTTGATCACCTTCTTGGTGGCCTGGCCCTGCGCGTCTTCGATCTTCTTGAGCAGATGGCCGTCGATGAACGGGCCCTTCTTGATACTGCGAGCCATGCGTTAGCCCTTCGCCTTGCGGTGCTTGACGATCATGCCGTCAGTGCGCTTGTTGTTACGGGTCTTGAGGCCCTTGGACAGCTGACCCCAGGGTGAACACGGGTGACGACCGCCGCTGGTGCGGCCTTCACCACCGCCCATCGGATGATCGACGGGGTTCATGGTGACGCCGCGGTTGTGCGGGCGACGACCGAGCCAGCGCTTGCGGCCGGCTTTGCCGAGGCTCACGTTCTGGTGCTCCAGGTTCGAGACCTGGCCCACCGTCGCGCGGCACGCGGTGTGAATCTTGCGGACCTCGCCGCTCGGCAGCTTGACCTGCGCGTACGCGCCGTCCTTCGCCATGAGCTGCGCGGCCACGCCGGCAGAGCGAACCAATTGGCCGCCCTTGCCCTTCCGCATCTCGATGTTGTGCACCATCGTGCCGGCGGGAATTTCGCCGAGCGGCAACGAGTTGCCGGGGCGAATGTCCGCGTAGCGACTGGAGATGACGCTGTCACCCTGCTTCAGGCCGTCGGGCGCCAGGATGTAGGCCTTCTCTCCATCCGCGTAGTGCAAGAGCGCGATGCGCGCGGTGCGGTTGGGATCGTACTCGATGTGCGCGACCTTGGCCGGCACGCCGATCTTCTGGCGCTTGAAATCGATCAGGCGATAAGCCTGCTTGTGACCACCGCCGCGGAAACGCGAGGTGATGCGGCCGTAGTGGTTACGACCGCCGGTTCGAGGCTTCGGCTCGGTCAGCTTCGATTCCGGCTCGTCGCGGGTGATCTCCGCGAAGTCCGAGACCGTGTAGAAACGACGTCCGGCCGAGGTGGGTTTGAATGCGCGCAGTGCCATCGCTCACTCCTTCGATTCGTCGAAGAATTGGATGTCGTCGCCGGCTCGCAGCGTGACGACCGCCTTCTTCCAGTTGCGCCGCTTCGCGGCCTCGCGCCCCATGCGCTTCACTTTGCCGCGCTGGATCAGCGTGTTGACCTCGGTCACCTTGACCGAAAACAGCGCCTCGATCGCGTCGCGAATTTGGATCTTGTTCGCGCTCGGCGCGACCTCGAACACGACCTTGTTCTGCTCGCGCAGCCGGCTCGCCTTCTCGGTGAGGGCGATCGGGCGCTTGATCACGTCCTGATGCTTCATGACTTGCGCTCCAAGCAACGAGCCTCGAGCGCCTTCGCCGCCGCCTTCGACACGACCAAGTGGTCATGACGGAGCAGGTCGTAAACGTTCACGCCTTCCGGTGGCAGGTACAGGCTGTCGGGCATGTTCCGAATCGAGAGCTTGAGGTTCTGGTTCTGCTCGTCGACGACCAGGGTCTTCTTGCCGGTGTTCAGCGTGGTCAAAACGCCGGCCAGCTTCTTGGTCTTGATCTCACCGAGATCGATGTTCTCGACCACGATCAGGCGGCCCTCTTTGAGGATCATGCTGAGCGCAGAACGCAGCGCGCCGACGCGCACGCGGCGCGGGGGGCGATACGAGAAATCCTGCACCTTGGGCGGGTGAGCCCGACCGCCGCCGACGAAGATCGGCGCGCGAATCGAGCCGTGACGAGCGCGGCCCGTGCCCTTCTGCTTGTAGATCTTCTTGGAGGAACCGGCGACCCCGGACCGCTCTTTGGCGGCCTTGGTACCGGCGCGACGTGAGGCGAGCTGGGCCGTCACCACGTCGTGAAACAGATGTTCTTTGACCTCTGTCGCGAACACTTCGTCGGCGAGATCGAGCTCACCGACTTTTTCGCGCTTGAGGTTGAATACGTCGACCTTAGCCATGGCGTGGCACCTCGCTCAGCTCTTGATCTCGACGTCGACGCCCGCCGAGAGATCGAGCTTCATCAACGCGTCGAGGGTCTGGGGCGTCGGCTCCAGAATGTCGATTAGACGCTTGTGGGTTCTGACTTCGAACTGCTCACGCGACTTCTTGTCGATGTGAGGACCACGCAGCACGGTGTAACGACGAATCGAGGTCGGCAGCGGAATCGGGCCGGCCACGCGCGCGCCCGTGCGGCGAGCGGTCTCGACGATGTCAGTCGTCGACTTATCGAGGAGTTGGTGATCGAACGCCTTCAAGCGAATTCGAATCTTGGTTGCGTCAGCCATCGGTTGTTGTGTCCGTAATGGTTGGGGAAAAATTACTCGAGGATCTTGGTGACGACGCCGGCACCAACGGTCTTGCCGCCCTCGCGGATGGCGAAACGCATCTGCTCTTCCAGCGCGACCGTGGTGATCAGCTCGATCTCCATGGTCACGTTGTCACCCGGCATCACCAT
>DASZQI010000092.1:0-22976 GCA_035549735.1 Polyangiaceae bacterium
GGCCGCAACGCCGCTCAACGGCGACGCGCGTTGCCTACCGACGGCCATTGGCGCGAAAGCGCGCACTTATCTGCGAGGGCAACAAATCCTGCGGTGCAGGCGGTCGTTGAGTCGGCGGGCGTTCGTGCGCTATCCGGCATGCGGTGGATTCGTGGGTTATCGGGCGGTATCGGGCAGTGGTTTCTTGGGATAGGCAGGCTTGATAAGCGGCGATTTCGTGCGTGGTTGCTGGGAGGGTGCGGGTAGCGGTCTGGTTGAAGGGACGGGCCCGGTTGCGAGGAGATAAAGTACCTATGTCGGCGATGGTGATGGTCCTGTAGGTTCCCTCGGGCTGATGGCGAGCCGTTTCAGATTGTGGTCTTGGCGTTTCGTGGAACTCGCCCTGGTCGGTGTCGTGGTCGTCAATTGCGGGGGAGCGGTCGGAGAGGGTGATCGGGGGAGTGGGGGCAACGCGAGCGCGGGCGGTCTGGTGTCGGCAACGGGTGGCGTTTGGTCCGGGGGCGATGCGGGCGCAGGCGGTGTGGTTCCGGCAACGGGTGGGGCTTGGTCGGGAGGGGCGCAGCAAGGTGGTGGCGCGGGCACTGCGTCCGGTGGTGCCGCAGGCGCTGCGTCCGGTGGTGCCGCAGGCGCTGCGTCCCGTGGTGGCGCAGGCACCGCGTCCGGTGGAAGCGCTACGGGCGACGCGGGGTCAGCGGGGTCAGCGGGGTCAGCGGGGTCAGCGGGATCGGCGGGGGCGGGCGGCGTCGAGGGTGGCGAGGTTTGCAGCGACGGCGATGTGCGTTGTGTGGGGGGTGGGCTTCAGCGTTGTGTCGAGCGAGGTTGGGTGACGGTCGAGGTTTGTGAGGCGCCTCGGGTGTGTGACGCGGGGGGTGGTCGCTGTGTGGTGGCGGAGTGTTTGGTGGGGGAGTCGCGGTGTGAGGGGCAGTATTTGCGGGTGTGTACGGCGGAGCGTACGTGGAGGAGCGAGGATTGTTTGTTGCCGGCGGCGTGTAGTTTCGGGGGGTGTCTCAGGCCCGAGTGTCCGACGCTGATGTTGCGCTGTAGTAGCAACTCGATTCAGAAGTGTGGGCCGAATCGTGTCGATTTGGCGTGGGAGACGGTGGAGGTTTGTGCGGAAACCGAAGAGTGTAAGTTCATCGACGGTGGTCCGGCGTGTGTGCCATTGAGTGAGTGACCACTCGGCGTGGGCGAGCGAAAGCGGTGAAAGGGAACGCGCGTTCGCGTTGCGCGGGGAGACCGCGCGGCGCGGGTGTCACGGGGGGTGTTCGTCAGCGGTCAAGGCTTGGTTGATTTTGATGAGGCCGAGGAGGTCGGCGAAGGCGGCGGGGGTCCAGTGGCTGTGCAGGGTGATCGAGAGGGTGGGGTGGTCGGCGCGTTGTTGGCGTTGGCCGGTGACGCGGAGGAAGATGGGGGCGGTGCCGCGAGCGGGGAGGTTCGCGAAGTTGATGTTGCTCAGCCGGTCGCCGAGGGTGTTTTTGAGGGCAACCAAGTTGACGGTCATGGCCAGGAGTGGGTCGGGGGCGAAGGCTGCTTGGGCAACGGGGTCTGGCTGAGCGGGTTTGCTGAGCGTGGGTAGTAGGCGACGGGCTTGGCTGAAGAGTTCGTTTTGGTTCGAGGCAACGAGCAGCCAAATCCATTCTGGCGTGGGCAGGGCCAGCGTGAATGAAGGGTCCTTGCCAGGCGTGTCGGTGCGAAGGACGATGCTTTCGGGTGGAAGGTTCGGGGGACGTTTGTCGATGCGTACCCAACGAGTGGTCGGCGAGCTCGAGGGTTTCGCTTTGCTTGCTTCGAGCAAGACGTCGGTTCCGGCTTTGTAGCGCTCACCGGAGCCGGCGAATCCAATCAGGTACCAGCTCGGGCCGGTGTCCTTCGCTGCGCGGCCGTGTTTGGATGGTTCGGAAGATCGCGGGGGAAAGAATGCGGGTTGCGAGAACGTGAAGCGGAAGTGCTCGGGTATGTCGCCTGAGGCGCGCGTGACACGCTCACTGAGTTCAGGGGTCATTCCAGAGGAACGGTGGATCTGGTCGAAGAAGGCTTTCAGGGAACCGCCCCACGCGCTCTCCAATTCGGTCATCGCTTGGTCGTCGACACCGGTCGAGACGAGGGTGAGTGGTGCAATCGCGTAGGCTTGCCAGAACTGCGGGGGGATGGGTCGCGGCGCGCCGCCTAAGCGGCCGGGGCGCAGATTGGAGGTGCCGGTCTCGAGGTAGTTGAGCTGCAGGCTGAGCTCGATATCGGGGTTTCCTAATCCGAGGTCGAACGCCATGCTTTCGGCGCTCATCAAAGACTTGCCGAGCTCGTTCGCAGCTTCGTTCTTTGCCGAGTCTGGTGTCTTTGCGGAATCGGGGTTGTCCTTCGATTCTCGTGCGAATTGCTCGAAGAATTCATGGCTGAACTCCAGTCGCACGTCGGAGGGTCAGCGGCTGCTTGGCGAGATCCAGGAGAAATGGCGCATTTCGAGCGATTTCTTCGTCATTGGCGCCGCACACGATGCGATAACCAATCGGCGCGGCTGCATGCCAGAGCTCGCATCGGAGGTCATGGGTGAGGTCTTCGAAGACGAGCTCCCAGCGCCCGGGACCCACTGGTTGCAACTTTTCTCCGAGCCGCTGCGGCGCAAAATGAGCTACGTCGTTCAGTTGCACCGCGGTAACGAAAGGCGGGTTTTGCTTGTTGGCCGCTTTCACGAAGACCACGGTCATCGGCGCGTCGAAGTCGATCAGAGCCGAGAGCTCGCCGCCGAGTAAAAGGCCGGCCATGGCCTTGAGATCGGAGAACCCCATCAGCGAAGGATCCGCTGCCAGCTTCAAGGCGCGTGGCAAAAGCTGAGCAGGGGACTTGATACGGACCCAAAAGGCTTCGGGCGCTTCAGCTGCCTCCGGCTTCCACTCCGCCGTCACCGCGAACGGGTCCGGCTTAGCGGGAGCAGCGACCGGTGCGGGCGCGCTCACGGGCGCTGGCGGTGGGTGCGCGCACGAGATCAGGAACCAGCTCAGCAGAAGGCCAACGTGCGTGTCACCAAGCCCCATTCAGCAACGCTAACAGTGGCCGGTCGAGGTCGTCCAGTGGGCCTGCCGGGGCCGCGGTGCGACACAAAACGAAAACGGTGGAAGGGTGTGGGCCTTCCACCGTTTCGAGAGAACGGGTCGCGGTGTCTGCTACATGCCGCCGTGGGGGTTGCCCATGCCGGGGGGCATGCCTTGCATTCCAGGGGGCATGGCGGGGGCGGCGTCTTTCTTCTCGTCCTTCTTGCCGGTATCTTCTTTTTGGAACTTCTTTTCTTCGGCGAGGGCCCAGTCGGCGGCCCAAGAAGAGATGCTGAAGAACTCGGTTTTGCCGCCGATTTCGACCCAGCGGCTGGAGCCTTCGGCGCTGGCGCCGAGTTTGGCTTCCCGCTTCGCACCATCCTTCAGGGTGAAGCGGATGGTGGCGGAGGGTTTGTCCAGGCCGAGGTCGCTGGCAGTCTTCGACTTGTCGGCGAAGTTGTCGGCGTTGAGCATCTTGTACGCGCGCACCAGGTCCGCGACCTTGGTGGGGTCGAAGCGCTTGATCTCGCCGCCGCCCCCGCCCTTCGCGGGTTTGAACTTGCCGGTCCAGTCGCTCGCGCCCTTGTCGAAGGTGAAGCTGCCGTGTTCGTTGTCGACGGTGACCTGGGTGACGTCGCCCTCTTCGAACTTGAACAGGGTGAGGTCGCGCCAGCCTTTGACGTCGCGGTTGAACAGGTAGTCCGAGTAGCCCTTGATCGCGTAGACGCCGTCTTTGCCGGCGAGGCGCGTCATTTGGCCGCGGCCCCCGTTTTCACCGAAGTAAGCGTCGAGCACCGCGCCGTTGTCTTTCGAGAGCACGGCGTGGAGCGCGAGGTCGTCCGAGACCTGGTACTTGGCGTATTCGGTCTTGCCGGGGTCGATCTGCTCGCCGACCTTCAACGACTTCAGGCCGTCGAGCAGCGACTTCACGTTGGCCTGGTTGGCCAGCGCGTCGGGCTGCTCGAGGCGCCATTCTTCGCCCTTTTTCACCAGGGTGACGTCGACCGGGGCGCCGCCGTCTTTGCCCGGCTTGTGCAAGCTGATCTTGTTGATCTTGCTCACATCGTCGTCGCTGATTTCGAGCTTCGGCAGGTCGGAGGCGCGCGCGTTCAGAGAGTAACTCTGCGCCTCCTCCCTCTGCTTCTTGTTGGTCACGTAGAGTGCGCCGCCGAGCGCGACGAGCACCCCCAGCGCCACGTAGAGCTTGGTATCCGTGGTTGCCATTTGAGTTCTCTTGCTTGATTGAAAGACCGGAGCGCGCGCTCAGGCCGTCTTCAGGGTGACCCGCGCCGACTCCCGTTGGCGCCAGCGGAACAGGCCGAACAGGGCGAACAGCAGCGGCACGCCCGGGATCAGGAACCACATCACCTTGTTCTGCAGGCTCTTGCGAGCGGTGTTGTATTCCTGGTCCTTGCGCTTGATCTCGGCGTCGTCGTCCTCCGCCTTGAACTTGGGCTTGCTCACGCTGGCGTAGCTCAGGCTGGGCACGCCGATCAGCTTGGCGCTGACCGCGACCAGATCCGCATCACCCGCCATCCAGTCGAGCGTGTTCTTGAACGACAGGATCATGCTGGTGAGGTGCTTGGTGTAGACCTGACCGATCTGCTGCAGCTGCGGATCGCCGCCCACCGCGCCGAACATCTGGAACTGGCCGCCGAGCTCGGGGCCGTTGCCGGCGTAGGCGAACGGGTTGGTCAAGAACTCGCTCGAGGACACCACGAGCACGCGCGACGGCTGGGGCGCCACGGTGTTCGTGAGCTTGACCTCGTCCGAGGGAGCGTCGGCGAACGCGCTCTTCAGCTTGCCTTCGGCTACGGCCGCGATCACGCGCTGCTCTTGCGGGGGCTTCGGGCGCCACTGCTCGCGCAGCTTCATGTCGACAGTCTCGCTCTTGTCGACCGAGGTGGCCGGCGTGGAACGCGCGACCGGGTAGATCTTCACGTCCGCCGGTTGCTTGTTCTTCTGCAGCGTGAGGCTCGAGGGGAACGGGAAAATCAGCTCATCCATGCGGAAGAAGCCGGCGAAGCCCGTGTCGAGCGCCTTCTCTTCGTCCGAGAAGCGCGGGTCGTTCACCACGTGCGCGATGCCCGGGTGACGAATCCAGGTGATCTGGCCGGTGGCCGGGGCAATCGTCTGGATGCGGAACTGCGCGCCGTAGTCGAGCACGGCGTCCTTGTTCATGGTGATGCCGTAGCCGGAGAGCAGCTTCTCGAGCCCGTGCGTGCTCAAGGTCGCCTTCATGCTGGCGTCGTTCGGCTTCATGGTAACGGCCGAGGCGTACACGGTGAGCGACTTGCCACCGCGCAGCAAGAACTCGTCGATGCGGCGCAGTTCCTTCTCGGTATAGTCCTTCTGCGGTTGGGTGATGATCAGCCCCACGAGGTCCTTGTCGATCTCGTTCGCGCCGTCCTTCAGGTCGAGCTCCTCGATCTTGTAGAACGGGAAGGCCTGCTCGAGAATGCTCTGCAGCGTGGGCGAACCGCCGCCGCGGCCCTGCTTCGGCACCAGGTTGGCGTCACTCAGCTTGAACTCGTCTTTGCCGGTGATGACGCCGATGCGGTACTTGAGGTTGTCGGCCTTGTCGCGAATCTCGCGGATCTTGTTGGTGATCCAGAACTCGAGGCCTTCGGTCTGGTTCGGGAACAGCTGCGGGATGACCGACTTTTCGCTGCCGTACTTGAACACCAAGCCCAAGTAGCCCTGCGCGATCGAGGCCTGGTCTTCGCCGGTGGCGCTGACCTCACCGAACGGCTGCTCTTGCAGGCCCGCGTCCTTCGCCTGCTGGCGAAGCTCGTCGGTGTTCGGCTCGATCAAGGTGAACTTGAACTTGCCCTTACCGGCGCGCTCGTACTCCTTCAGCAGATCGGTCAGGTCGCGCACGAACGAGTCGAGCTGCGGCAGCCCGGTCTTCACGTAGGCGTCGATTTGCACCGGCCCTTTCAGGCTGCTGAGCAAGCGGCCGCTGCCCTGGCTCAGGGTGTAGCGATCCGCCTTGGTCATGTCCCAGCGATGAAAGAGCTGCGCGGCGAGGAGGTTCACCACCACCACGATGCCCAGGATGATCGCCATGTACGCGCCCGTCTGGGCCGCGTCTTTTCGCTTCTTTTCTTGAGTAGCCATGGTTCAGGCCCACTTGCGGCGCTCGAGCGCGCGGAAAGCGACGAGCAAACAGAGAATGGTGACCGAGAGGAAGAACACGATGTCGCGCAGATCGACCAGCCCACGCCAGAAGCCGCTGAGCCGCGTCTGGAAGCTCACGTACTGCAGCACGCCGGCCGCCGAGCTCGCGAAGCCCGACGAAATCAGGAACTGCGCCGCGTTGTCGAAGAACCAGAGCGCGGCGAGCGCGAAGAAGGTGAGGAAGAACGCGACCGCCTGGCTATCCGCGAACGAGCTGATCATCAGCCCGAGCGAGGTGGCGGCAGCGCTGAACAGCACCAAGCCGAGGTAGCCGCTGACCACCGGACCCACGTCGAGCGGACCGAGCACCCAGGGGAAGCGGAACATGCTGATCGGGTAGACCAGCGTTCCGAGCACCAGCACCAGCACCAGGCCGAGCGCGCCGATGTACTTGCCGAGCACCACGTCGCTATCGCGAACGGGGAGGGTGATCAGCATCTCGAGCGTGCCCGAGCGCCGCTCTTCGGCGACCAGGCGCATGGTGACCACGGGCACCACCAACGTGCTGAGGCCCATGGGCGCGTACTCGAACAAGCGGTCGACCGAGGAGCGATCGGCCTGCCAGAAACCACCCCCGAGGGTGAAGAACATCAAGCCCAGCGCCAAGAAGCTGAGGCAGATGACCACGTAAGCCAGCGGGGAATCGAAATAAGAACGGAACTCGCGCTTGGCGATTGTCAGCATCGGGGACATGGCTAGACCTTTCGCTCCGACTTCTGGTCGTCAGCGTCGTCATCGTCGCTGTCGTCCTCATCCTCGTCGTCGTCTTCATCCTCGTCGTCGTCTGCCGCCGAGGTCGCCTTCGACTCTTCCTCTTCTTGCTCTTCCTCTTCGTCCTCGTCGCTGGCCTTCCAGCCGGCGCCGCGATCGAGCTTCTCGTCGCCGCGGGTGAGGTCGCGGAACACCGCGTCGAGGCTCTGCGCGTCACGGCGCAGCTCGAGCAGCGTCCACCCTTTGGCCACGATCAGACGGAAGATATCGGCGCGCATGTCGGAGGTCTGCGGGCCGATCAGTTCGAACTTGTGCAGATTTTCGTCGGTGGGCAGCTCTTTCACCGCGCGCGCGCCGTCCAGGCGCTCGAGCGCTTGGCGAACCACGTCGGCGGTCGGCGCCTTGTTGCCGGCCTCTGCCCGCTTCTCGTCGATGCCGATCACGTAGCGCACGCGACCGCTGGTCTTGCCGCGGATGTCGTCGAGCGCGCCGTCGGCCACGACCCTGCCTTTGCTCACGATGATGGCGCGCGCGCAGGCCTCTTCCACCTCGGCCAAGTTGTGGGTCGACAGCAAAATCGTGCGATCTTTGCCGATTTCTTTGATGTAGCGCAGCACCTCGGCCTTCTCGTTCGGGTCGAGATCGCTGGTCGGCTCGTCCAAGATCAGAATCGGCGGATCGTGGATCAGCGCTTGCCCGAGGCCGACGCGCTGGCGATAGCCGTGCGAGAGCGTGCCGATGTCCTTGCCCAGCGATTGAGCGAGGCCGCACACTTCCACCACCTTCTTCAGGCGGCTCTTGAACTTCGACTCATCGAGCCCGCGCACCTCGGCGACGAAGCGCAAATAGTCGTACACCGTCATGTCGGTGTAGAGCGGGGCGCGCTGGGGCAGATAGCCGATGGCCTTCCTCACCTCGAGCGGCGAGTCGAACACGTCGTGCCCGTTAATCTTCGCCGACCCCGTGGAGGGCGAGATGAAGCACGTGAGAATGCGCATCGTGGTGGACTTGCCGGCGCCATTCGGCCCGAGAAAGCCGACGACTTCGCCGCGGCGCACCTCGAAACTCACTTTGTCGAGGGCCCGGACTACGCCGAACCGTTTGGTCAGCGCATTCGCTTCGATCATGACGTCGGTTGCCATCCGACCTCCCATTCATCCTGAGGGCCGCCCCCGTAAGGGCGGAAAATAAACGGATTGCCCACCTTTTGACCCGAGTGTCGGGGCCTTGGGCCGCGGCATCCTAGCGACGGCGCGATCGGTGTCAACGGTCGCGGGTCGCCTGCCTTGGACCGGGGTAGGCACGCGCTGAAACCACTGGCGTGGCGGAGTATTCCCAGCGCGCTCCGGCAAGGTCCCGCAACGCGCCGCTTATCGAAGCTTTCCACCCATCAGGAAAGGGGTTCTGCAGGTGGAGCGTCGGCCGCCCAGCCGATGAAAGAGTCTCGCGTTGAGGCGGGTCGCACGCACGGACTAGCCGGTCGAATAACCGGTGACCAGCGTTTGCGCGAGCAGCCCCCAACCGTCGACCGCGACGAACAGCAACAACTTGAAGGGCAAGCTCACCTGGGTCGGGTTCAGCATCTGCATGCCGAGCGCCAAAAGCACGTTGGCCACCACCAAATCGAGCACCAGAAAAGGCAGATACAGCGCGAAGCCCAGCGCAAACGCCGCGAGCAGCTCGGTGACCACGAACGCTGGGATCAAAATCACCCAATCGTCGCGCCCCACGCGGTCGCGCTCTGCCTGCGGCCGCGCGGCGCGCGCGATCTCGTAGAAGCGCGTGCGCTCCCGCGCGGAAGCATTGCTGCGCAAAAATCCGCGCACCGGTTCGCGCGCGGCCTCGACCATGCCGAGCGCCCACGAGGTGGTGCCTTGCTCCGCGCTCGGCGCGAGCAACGGCTCCGCGCGATCCGCGATGCGTGAGCCCACCGGCGCCATCGCGAGCAACGTCAGCGCCGCAGCGAGTGCCATCACGATCGTGTTCGAGGGCACGTTCTGCGCACCGATCGCGCCGCGCACGATCTGCAGCACCGTCGAGATCTTCACGAACGCGGTCAGCGTCATGAACGCCAGCGGCAGCAACGTCGCGACGCCCAACACGAACAGCAGCGTGACCGGCTGCGCCAACAAGTCCGCACTCATTCGCGAGGCGCTCCCGGCTCAACGACGCCCTTGTCTGGTGCCCGCGCTGGCGGCGGCTGCGCCCCGAGTCGCTGGAGCCACGCTTGAAACGTGCGCGGCGCGGAGAGCTCGTCCATCACCGGAAGGTCGCCCACCGCTTCGCTCGTCAGTTCCCCCAACTTCGTGAGCCCCGCTTCACTCGCCCCGACCACCAGATACGTCTCACCAACCCGCACGAGATAGATCGCGCGCCGCGCGTCGAGCACCAACCGCCCTGCCAGCTTCATCGGCCCGAGCGGCTTACCCACCCCGGTGCGTCGCGCCGCGAACAACACCAGGATTGCCAGCCCCGAAACGAGCAGCAAGGTCACTGCCGTCTCTACCAAATACCGCGTCAGCGGCGTCATTCACCGGGACGTTACCATGCTCAGGTTTGGCCCGCGTCGGTCTCCACGCCGGAGCCGGGACACGCGGGCGGACTCCCGCTCGCCCGAGCTGGGCCAGTCCTTTCGCACGGGCCTTCGCAGCGGGCCCAGAGGCCGATCGCGGCGCACAGTACGAGGCGTGCACGACGCAAGTGGCGATGCCACCTGCGTGCGACAAGCGGTGAGACCAAGCACGGACGTCTCGCCCGAATGGTCGCATGGCCGATGACTGAACTGGTCACCGCGCGTCTGGTGATCGAAGCCTTGGGTATGGTATCAACGCTCCCGGAGGAGTGATAATGTTGCGAAAAAGTTTCGGGTGGGTGAGCGTGCTCGCGGCCTTGAGCGGTTGTCAAAACGACCATCCCGAAGGGGAATTGGTGCTGGCACGACAAGATCCGCTGCAATCGGTCTACGTGGCGTGGAGTGAATCGACGACCTTCAAGGGCGTGCACTTGGTCACTTCCTGGGCGAATGGCAAGAAGGCCAAATCAGTTGGTGTCATTCGTCCGGCGGGTGAGAACTGGCCGAACGCAACAGAAGGGCTTCGTGAAGGAACCTGTGGCACCACCTTCATTTCAAAACACAAAGCGGTGACGGCTGCGCATTGTGTCGATAGCGGCAACCTGCCAAACGTTTGGCCGAATCAAACGTCGCCGTTTCGGGTTCAGCAGATCAACACGAGCTCCCTGAACCTGACCGAGGCGATGGATCAAACCCGCATTACGGGAACGTGGCCCGCCTACACTCGCGCCGACCCGCTGACGGCAGCGGAGGGCTATAACCCCGTAACGACCACCTGCTTCGTCGAAGTGCGTTGCGACTCGGCCACTGGACATGGTCGAAACAACTGCCCGGCCAGCTTTGGCGCGAACGTCGTCGACATCGCTCTGATCCACTGTCCGCAACGCGCCGCCACCGACTTCGTCAAGGTCGCAGCTTCCGACAGCGGCACGGGTCCGGTCGAGGTGTGGTGGTTCCACGAGCTCGTGAACCTCAACACCGGCACCGCACAACCCTATCAGCCGGTGGGGAACGAGGCGCACTATCACAACTACACCGCCACTGCGGCAGGGCGGAGCGAAAACTACCACTATCGCAACGACACGCAGGAGCATCAGGTGCTTCCGCTCGTGTCGTGGCGAAATGTCAACAACGTGCAGTACCGCGCGACGGGCAAGGGCACTACCTACACCACGAACAACGTGCCGGTGTGTCATGGCACCTCGGGTTCCGGCTTCTTCGCGGCCCCGGTTGCCGGCAATTGGAACGACGCGGATCCGAGGCTGCTCGGCCCTGCGATTCATGGGGATACGTTTCTCAACACGCATCTGTGCGAGAACATGAACAGCACGACCGCTTCGTCCGACTACGTCAACGTAGAGTACACTCAGAAAATCGAAGCGTTGGTTTTGGGAGATCGGTAGCGAAGAGTTCGCTCGTGCGTAGGCGCATGCGAGGTGTTAGATCACCGGCATGCGCCTTTCTTATTTGCGTGCTCTCGCCCCCCTGCTCGTGCTCGGCGCCATTGCGTGCGGCGGGTCGACGGAACAAAAAGCTTCTGCGTCGGGCGGTGCGCCAGGACGCGGGGGTGCGGGCGGTCAGGCCAGTGGTGGCATGCTGCCCACTTCCGGTGGCGCAGGCGGCAACCAAGGTGGGCGTAACGATAGCGGCGGCAGCGCGGGCGCACCCGACACTCGCCCTCCGCGACCCGCGTGGGAGCCGCCCATTCCGCTGGGCAGCGTGGGCTGGCACGGAAGCAGCGAGCCGTTTTGCCCCCCGCAGCAGGGTGGCCAGGTTGCGTTCGGCGTTTGGGCCGATGCGGCGGCTGTGCATGCGGTTTTCGGCACCTTTTGTGACTCGTTTTCGCAAGGCGTGTGCAACGGGCCGCAGGGCTCGTCGCTCTGGAGGAACGAGGGGACCGGCTGGCAGGTGGAGCTAGATTTCGGAGCGTCTGAGACGGTCGGCCTCAGCGGGTTTCCCGGCGGTCCGGTGCTGGTCGGGGTGGCGCTCGAAGGCAAGCCGGGCATCTACCGGGTGGAGCAGGGCAAGCTGAAGCTGTCGCACGCTTTGGACGGCCTGAGCGGTTTGCAACTATTCGGCGCGGGTCCAGAGCACGCTTACGCCCAGTACGACTCCGAGGTGCTCGAATACCGCGACGGCAGCTGGAGCTCGCTCGGTAAGTTGCCGGCCCAGATCCTCAGCATTTCGGGCGGAGACCAGCTTGCGCTGGCTGTCGGCACGAACCAGTCGATCTATTTGAAGACGGGTGGCGCCGCTTTCAAGCCCCTGCCCGATGTGCCTGCGGGCGACTACACCGCAAGTTGGGCCTTCGACGAAAACGACATCTGGGTGGGTAATGGTGTCGGGCAGCTCCTTCACTACGACGGCACCGCCTGGCGAGTCGTGGAAACCGGCAGCCGAGACACGACCGGAAGCGGCATCGTCGCGATGTGGGGTGACGCCGACACCGTGTACTTCATGACCTTTACCGAATTCGGCCGAGCCACCGCCGCCGGCGCCGAGCTGCTTTTCTCACGGAGCCCGAGCGCGAAACCGAGCGACCCCTACTTCTCGCCACAGTCTCTGTGGGGCAAGTCGAAGACCGAGGTGTTCCTGACCATCTCGGACGCTGCGTTCGCTGACTACGCCTGCGGTGCCGCTTTCATCGTGTGGTTTGACGGCAGGGAGTTCCACCAGTTCTGAGGCTTACGTGCTAGCTGTCCGTGTGTTCGAGGTGATGCTTTGAGGCGACGAGTCGGTCGATGGGTGGTGATTTCGTGTCAGGCGGCGCTCCTTTCGTGTGGCAACGCCACGCAATCGCCGGCCGATGACGGGACAGGCGGCCAAGCCGGCAGCTCTGCCGGCGGGAATGCGTCCGGTGGCCTAGCGGGGGGCGCTGCTACCGGCGGTGCAGGCGGAAACGGGGTCGCGGGCTCCGGTGGCGCAGTTGTGGATAAACGTCCGCCTGCTCCTCCGTGGGCGCCGCCGTTCGAGCTCGGCGCACCGGGTTGGCGCGAGAGCACCACACCCAACTGCGTTCGGCAACAAGGGCAAATCGATTCATTCGGCGTCTGGGCCGACGCACGTGGCGTGTTCACCGTTGCTGCCATCGGCTGCAACCCCCTGTCCGGTGTGGGCTGCGGAGCCGAAGGGGTTTCGCTCATGTTCAATTCGGGCAGCGGCTGGCAGTCGCTGCACGAGATCGCGCCGGGTCAGCCAGCGAGCGGCAGCATCCAAGTCACGGGCTTCGCGGACGGCGCGTTGCTGCTGGCCGGCGGCATCCTGGGACAAGTCGGGATCTACAGCTTCGACGCGGGCAAATTGCAGAACGTTTGGGAGTTCGAGTCGGGCGGCCGAGTCTTCGCCGCAGCGAAGCGTGCCTACGCGGTCGACGGCGCCAAGGTACTCGAGTTACAGGGAGGGGCCTTCAAAACGATTGCCACGTTGCCGAGCCCTGCCAAGGCAATTTGGGCCAACGACGAAATCATCGCGGTCGTCGGCGACAGTCAAACCTTCATGACTCGGCCGGTGAGCGGCGGTGAGTTCACCGCCGTGGCGGGCGTTCCCGCTGGCGACTACTCTACGGTGTGGGGCTTTGGCGCTTCCGATCTGTGGCTCGGCAACGTTCCGGGTCAACTCGTGCACTATGACGGCGCGTCCTTCCGAGTGTTCACCCTGGACACGAGCCCCGATGACCCGTCGGTGCGCTCGTTGTGGGGGGTGGATGGGGAGCTTTACTTCATCTCGACTTACGAGTTTGGACGGGTGCAGACGAGCTCCGGGGAGACCGAAATCTTGATCGGCAGCGGCGGCGCGCGCGTGCCTCGCATCCACTTCGCGGGGCTATGGGGGCTCTCCTCGAAGGAAGTGTTTCTCACCCTGTCGGACGAGGATTACTACCGCTATCGCTGCGGTGGGATGTTCTCGCTCGTGTTCGACGGCAGCAGCTTTCACGAATTCTGAGCGCTGCGCCGAGCCTCGCGACTTCAAAGTCGAGAGGCCCGGGCTGATTGAGGATCAATTGCGATCGCTTGTGGGGACCCGGTTCGTGACGAGAGACGCGGCGTATTGCACCTGGGTGTAGGCGCTGCCGTTGCCCTCGCTGGCAACCGTCATGTTCTCGCACAACGTCGTACCTGTGTAGCTCGTACCGAACTCGACCGTCACGCCCAGGAACTCATCGGTGCCCGCCCGGAAGAAGCCGGAACCAGACGTGCCGTGACAAACGGGAAGAGTGGTCTTGACGTTGTTTCGGGTGCTGAGCCCGCTGAGCGCTCGATAAGGCTGGTTGGTGGAGGTGTGCTTCGAGACCAGCGGCAAAGGTTGCTGATCGGTGTCCACCGACGTGTGAAAGTAGTGGTAGTTCTGGGTGAGGTCCGCCGGATCACCCGGCGGGTACTGGCCGTAATGGGCCCAGTTGTTCGCGGGTTGGTACGGGTTCGTCAAGACGGTCGAAGTCGCCATGTTCAGCACTTCGTGAAACCACCACACCTCGACGTTGCCCCTGGGGTCACTGCCGGCGACGTTCACGAAGTCGAGCTGAGTATTGGGCCGGTTATCGCAGCGGATCAGCGCGATGTCGACCGAGTCGGTGAAGGGACAATTGTCGCGCCCATACTGACCGGGACCCGTTCCACGGGTCGAGCAGCGCGAGACGATCACGCACTGCATGGGCTTCACCACGTAACCGTTCGCGGCGCTGAGCTTGGTCGGACGGCGGTAGTTTGGCCAGGTTCCCGTCACTTGGGCCTGCGAGGAGAACGCGCTCGCGGTCAGGTTGGTCGTGTCGTACTGCTCGACCGAAAACGTCTGGCCGAGCGCCACGTCGTCGTCCTCGATGCAATGCGCAGCCGTGATTGCATGGTGGCGCCCGACGAAGGTCACGCCGCAGCTGTACTTCACGCCGTTTGCGACCGGCAGCCGGATCGCGCCAGTGGAGCGCCCCTTCTTCGACTGCGAGCTGGCGAGCAGTAGATTGACGCCGGTCGTTGTGACGGACTCGTTGCTGCCAACCCAAACGATCTGCACCGACCGGCGCGCCACCGCTAAGTGCAGTTCCTCTTCTTCCGGTTGAGCGCAGCCAGTTGCCGCCGCTAAAGTCGTCGAGAGCGCCAGAAGCCGCAAGCTACGTGCGGACCCCGAAATCACACCTGTCATCCACCATCTCCTTCGCGACACGTCATCTCCCCGAGCAGCCCGTTCTCTACACCATTCGGGTGACGGCGCGGAAACGATCTTCGCCGGCCGGATAGTCGGTGAGCAGGCGCCGCTACTTGTTACAGTGGGCGGAGTTGCTTTCCATCGAACCACAGCATCGCGACGTTTCCGCACTTGGCGAGCGAGTCGTGATACGCGACCGCGATAAATACTTCGGAGGCCGAATTACCCCACAAACCGCCGATGCGCGCCGAGTAATCGCAAGCCAGCTCGAACACCGTCTCGAAGGAATTGTTTCGTCCTCGAAACACGCGATTCGTCGTGGCGAAGAAGATGTCCGCTCCGTCGCCCCATACTCGCTCAATCGCCCGGCAGTCTGGCGCACCCGGCACTTGGAAGGCGGATGTCCACTGCCCCCGACTGGCGCGGAACAACTGTCCGTCCCCTGAGCCGACCCAGATCTCGCCGGCCGCAGAGCCCCACACTCCCCGGTAGCCACTCTCCACTTCCGGGAGATCGCCTTGGAGGGCTGGCGCTACTCCTCCCTCGGAGACGTAGACCCCGGCGTCGTTCGTGATCGCGATCGTGGTCTCGTTGGCCCAGATCTGTCCCACGGAAAGCCCCACCGGCGCCACCAAGGGGTCGCCTCGTTGAGTCCACATGCTGCCGTCGTAGCTCAACAACCGATCGGAGTAGACGGCGTAGGCCAGATCGCGCTTCACCACGCTGACACCCCACGGCTGCGCGGCGCCGCTGCAGGACGGTGCGCCATCGCGCTGCACGAACTCGATACCGCAGCGATCCGTCACCCCGCCGAAGCGCACGAGCGGGCCGCCGGGAAACCCGGTGAGCCCGCCGCGCCCAGCGTGAGCGGCCTGGGCCAAGAGCGACCAGCCGCTGCCGGTATTTCCGTAGATCTCCTCGTCCACGAGTAGGAACACGCCGCCTTGATCGCTCCACACGTCGAGCGTGCCAGGGCCGAACATGTCCGGTTTGCCGCAAAACGGCTCGACACTTTGCCGCCAGCCGGGCTCCGGGGGAGCCCCGGCGGAGCCGCCCTCCGAAACGACCGAGCCAGCAGCGCCACCGCTCGGCTGACCCGCGGTCGCGCCACCGCTCGGCTGACCCGCGGTCGCGCCTCCGCTCGGCTGGCCCGCGACGGCCGCGCCTCCGCTTCCGCCACTGTTGTTGACCATACCCGCGCCGCCGTCGTCAGCTCGACCGCCCGCTGCGAACACGCTCGCTTCGGTCCTGCCGCCGCAAGCCGAGATCGTCCAAAGAAGGGCAAGAGCCCAGGAAGGTAAGAGTTTCATGGCCGTTCAATGTCTGGTTCGACTGCCTCAGTGAGCAGGCGTGGCTCACGAATCCACGAGTCCACTTTGCTTGGAGGTCTAAATTCGAACAGTAGCGTTCGAAATGGAGCGACCGGCCCCTGTGGCTGGTAGAGATTGACCTCGGCGCGCACCTCGCGCCACTCGGGCTGGAGCTCGAGCTCCGCGAGTCGGAAGAAGCCGTCGGTGGACCCTGGCGGTTTGGTCCCCATCGAGACGAACAGTCGGGTAGCCGCTACGGCTGACTTGGCGGCGAACGCCACCACCAAGCGTCGTTTCGTTGCTTCCACGGGGTGTCGATGCGCGACTTCGAATTCGCATCCGAGTTCCGCTCGCGGATCCTCCAGCGTTAGTTGAAGCCCGCGCAAGGCGCGCGCCTGGAAGTGAAGCCCGCGTCGGTCGTGCTCCAGCGAGAACCGCGCGGCCGCTGTTTCCTGACGCGTCACGACCAGACGGTGAGTGCGGCCGTCCACTTGTAGGGCGTCCTGGACCGGGCTCAGGCGAGCCAGATCGACATTGACGATCGCCGAAAACCCCACGAAAACTGCGGCATAGCAGCCGATCAGCCAAGCGTTCGAGAGCAGATAGCCGCGCTCGCCGTCGGCCTTCATGGCGCTCGCACCACGCGCTTTCGCGCTTCCCAGAGATCCTTGCGGATCAACACATCGAGCGCACGAATGTTGTCCCATAGCAGCATCTCACTGCTACGCCGCGCGTCATCGTCCTCGTCGTACAGCCGCTTTCTGATGTGGACGTACTCGGCGCGAACGGGCGCGGCAAGTATCGAGTCCAGGTGCCGATCGACCGCAATCACCAGGCCGGGCCGAACATCTTCCAGGAACCGCAGGGGTACGGGCGCGTCCGCAGAATTGTAGCGTTCGCTCGGGACCTGGAGCGGATAGTAACTGAGCGCGCGCGGTGATGCGAGGCCGGCTCCATCTTCGATACGGCCTCGGAAGCCAAAGCCGACGGCGCCGATTTCGGACGTCATCGCTACCGCTCCGGGGTACTCGCGATAGAGTTCCGCCGCCACCGCGAGCGTGTGTTTGGCACGCGCTCCTTCCAAGAAGTGTCGAGCGGATTCGGGTCTGCCGAGTGCCGCAGCGGCCGACGTGCCGATTTCGTAGAAGAATGGCGCCGCGCTCGCCAAGAGAGCTACGTACGGCAACCGGCGCGCGCTCAGCGCTGCGCCGACCAAACCCGATAGGAACAGGAACGAGAAGTAGAGCGGCCGATACCACGGGAACACCAAGCCTCGGGAAGCGACGTACGTGAACGCGATGGCAATCCCAGTCGCGCTGCTCGCCAAGAGCAGCTGTGGCGCCGGCTCGTGCAGGCGCCGCCAGGACCAGGCGATTCGCCCCAGGGGCAGCGTGGCGACCGCCACGCACACGGTCGCGTACGCAGAGTAAGCCGCGGAGCGAAAATAGAACTCGCTCGAGACCGCCTCTGGTAGCAGGAGACTGAATGCGGCCACGGGTGGCACCCGGTGAAGGATGCGCTTGGCCACGAAGGCTTGCGGAACCAAGGTGCCGTATTGCCACCAGTCGAACAGCGCGAAAGGCACGAGCCCGCAGGCAGCCCAAAACACGCACCGCTTCCAGGGCAGCGCCCGGGTAAAGAGAGCCAGGGCGGCACAGGCGATGCAAAGTACCGAGAGCTCGAGTCGCGTCATCGCCGCGAGCGCGAGCCAGAGAAAAGCGTTCGGTTCTCGCCTCGCGAATTGCCTCATGCCCAGGCTCGCGAACAGCAGCGAAAGCCCGGTTTCCATCGCTGCGACGCTGGCCGGTTGGACGATGGCCAGATACACACTCGCGGCGAGCGCCCCTTCCCACGCTGCCAGTCGGCGCCTGGCGATGGTCGCGAGCAAGGCGACCCACACTACTGCGCCGGCCAATGAGATGCAGGCGGACACCGCGACGACCAGCGCGACGCCCTGCGGGGCCAGCGCGAATAGCGCCCCGAGCAACCACGTCCAGGGGGTGGACGAGCTGGTCTTCACAGCGGAGCCCACGTTGAAGTAGGGGTGTCCGCTCTGTGCGAAGTTCTGGGCGACCCGAAAATGGATGTAGCTGTCTTCGACCAAATAGGGCACGAGCGCCACGTGCAGCGCGATCCACGCAATGGCGGCGCAGACGAAGAACGCGCAGGCTCCGGCCCGGCCCAGTCTTGGTGTGGCTTGCTCGTTCGCGGCGTACCCGTGCACGGCGCACATCCTGCGAGATGCACCTTCGCTAGCGCAATAGGAATGCGCAGCCTTCGTGTTAGGCTCCACCCGTCCAAGTGACGGCACCCGTGGTCGCGTCGAACCTTTCCCAGCCATCGGGCAGCTCGCCGGCCGCACCCGCGCGCGCAGGCTCCATCTCGCGAGTCGAGGGCGCGCTGGTCTTGGCTTCGTTCATCGCCTTGACGGTGTACATGCTCACCAGCCCGTTACGTATCGGCTGGGACGCCGCCAACTACGCCCAAGCAGCGGACGAGATCTTGCGCGGGCGGGTGCCGTTTCGAGACATCGTCGACATCAACCCGCCGTTGGTTCAGTTTCTGCACGTTCCGGCGGCGTTGCTGGGGCGGCTGATTCAGCGCCCCGTCTTGGCCTTCAACCTGTACGTGCTGGCTTGCGCGGCGCTCAGCGCGGTCGCGCTGAATTGGCTCCTGCTGCAGCCGGCTCTCGGTGTGAGCACGCAGCGGCGGTTCGTGGTGTTGTTCACCTTCGTCTTCACGAACCACATCGCCTGGGAGGGCGGCCATTTCGGTCAGCGCGAGCACTTCGTAGTGCTCGCTTTGATACCCTTGCTCGTGCTGCGCTGGCTGCGGCACGAAGCGGCACAATTGCCAGCTCGCCTCGCGTTCTCGCTTGGCTTCGTGGCTGGCACCGCCCTGTTGGTCAAGCCGCACTATCTGCTGCCCTTGGCCGGTTTTGAGCTGGTTTGGCTGTATCGGCACCGACATTTTCGACGCTTGTTCGGTGAGGAGGCGTGGGGGATGCTCGCGGCCGCGGTCGCGTACGCCGGCTTGTTCCTCGCGTTTCCGAGCATGCGGAGCGAGTTTTTTGGGCGCTATCTACCGCTGTTTGCGGCGGGCTACCGGGTTTACGACTGTTCGACGCGCGACCTGTTCTTACTGGGCGAGGTTTGGATTGGGCTTGCAGGCGCTTCGTTGGCGCTTTTTTCGCCGGGCAAGCTCGACGCGAGCCCCATTGTCCGCCCTTTCGGCGCCTTCCTGATCGGGTCCGTGCTGGTGTACTTGGCACAGCACAAGGGCTGGCCGTATCAGGTGTTTCCCGCGTTCGCCTTGGCCCCGCTTGCGGTCGCCTGGCTTTCACCGCTGGCGCCTCGCATTCCTGCGCTGCTTGCCGTGGCGGCGTTGGGTTCCAGCGTCTGGTGGTGCGCGAATTTGCGGGATCGGCCGCTCCCGTCCGAAAGACGCTTCAGTGTCTTGCGTGACGCCCTGCGCATCATGACCCGTCCGGGTGAAGCCGCGCTGATTCTGACCACGAGCGCACTCGGACCCTATCCGATGCAGCTTCAACTCGGCGTTCGCCCGGGGAGCCGCTTCGCGTGGTTGCCTTTGCTGCCGATGTTCTACCCCCAGGGGGAGGCCTCGGGTTGTGCTTATCGCAAGTGGGGCGAGGGGCTGCCCGCCGAGCGACGCCTGCTGCAGGACCTGACGGCCGACATTCGCGAGCGCAAGCCCGTGTTCATCGCCATCGAGTCGCAGGAGGCGCAGGCCATGCGCATCGGCTGCACGCCCCTCGAGTGGGCGCGCGAGAGCGGCTTCATCGAGCGCGCGATGGGCGACTACGTGCCGCTGCCGCCCGCGCCTGGTTTCGAGTTGTGGGGGATCCGCGGCGGGCGTCAGGTTCCCGGGCTCGAGTCGGCGAGAGGCCCGTAGCCGCTCTTCTGAGCCCGATCGTTGTGGGTTGTGCTACGTGTGTTTCGGGAGTTAGACGCTGATGAAGGTCGTGGTGGTCGTTCCAACCATACGTGAGCGCTGCATTCAGGATTTTCTGGCCGCGTGGGAGCGCGAGTTCGAGCAGGCCACCGTGATCGTGGTCGAGGACAACGCCGAACGAACCTTTGAGCTTCGCGGCGCCAACGTCGAACACTACTGCCATGCCGACATCGAGCGCGAGCTCGCGGAGGTCGCCTGGATCATCCCGCGCAAGACCGATTGCGTGCGCTCTTTCGGCTACTTCAAAGCCTGGCAAAAAAAACCGGACTTCATCGTGACCCTCGACGACGATTGCCACCCTCTGCCTGCCAGCGAGTCTTTCCTGGCCGCACACGGTCGCCGTCTGGGTGAGCGCGGTCGTAGTAACGCTTGGCTATCGTCGCTCGATGGCGCCACGCCGCGAGGCGTTCCGTATTTCGCACGAGAACGCGAGCTACCCTGCATTCTCAACCACGGCCTGTGGGAATCCGTGCCCGACTTCGACGCCGCGACGCACCTCGTCCAGTCACGTCACCCCCAGCCGTACAGCTACAGCGATCGCACGTTTCCGGTGGGCAGCTACTTCCCGATGTGTGGGATGAACCTGGCCTTTCGACCCGAAGCGGTGCCGGCGCTCTACTTTCTGCTCATGGGCAGCGGTTACGAATACGACCGCTTCGGGGACATCTGGGCCGGCATCATTCTGAAGAAGATAGCAGACCATCTCGGCTACTGTGTCCACAGCGGCGGCCCGGCCATCAACCACTTGCAGGCTTCCAGCGTCTGGTCGAACCTGCGCAAAGAAGCGCCGGGCCTCGAGGTGAACGAGTCGTTCTGGTCGCGCGTCGATGCGGTTCGACTGGCAGGCTCCACTTTCGGTGAGTGCTATCGGGAAATCGCCCTTGCTTTGCGGGCGCTGCCCGGCGCGTACTGGGAGCGGCTGTCAGTCGCCATGCAAGCGTGGGGAGAGCTGTTTCATGCTTGAGCCCAGGCGGTCTGCGGGTGAACAATCCGAGCTGCTCTACGTGGTGATGCCGGTCTACAATGAGCAAGTCAGCGTCGCCGGCGTCGTGCGAGAATGGGCAAAGGTCCTGAATCAGCTCGCGTTGCGCTGGGTCTTGCTTGCGGTCGATGACGGCTCGACGGACGGTACGCCGGCCGAGCTGGAGTCCTTGCGCGAAGAAGTGCCGAACCTCGAGACTTACAGCAAACGCAACGGTGGCCACGGCCAGGCCTGCGTCGAGGGCTATCAGCTCGCCGTGGCAAAGGGGGCGGCCTGGGTCCTCCAGATCGACAGCGACGGCCAGTGTGACCCCCGCTATTTCCCCGAGCTATGGCGGCGCCGGCAGCGGTTTGCCGCGGTGTTCGGCGCGCGAGTGAGCCGAGACGACGGCGCCGCGCGTAGTGTCATTTCCTGGTGTTGTCGGCTGGCGACGCGCGCAGCGACGGGCGTTCGCGTGCGCGATCCCAACGTTCCTTATCGGTTGATGCGCGCGGATGTTCTGGCGCAGGTCCTATCCGGTTTTCCTTCCGACTTCCGACTGGCCAACGTATTGGTCGCCGTGGTCCTGCAGAAAGGGCTGGCGGGCCAGCTCGCTTTCGTCGAGATCGGCTTTCGAGATCGCGCGGGGGGCCAGCCTAGCGTGAAATGGACTCGCTTCGTGAGCGAGGGCGTCAAGCTGTGTTGGGCGCTGCTGGGCGCGCGGGAGTTCGCAGGGCGGCGCGCAGACGCGGTCGCGATAGCGGTGCGCGCATGAGAGTGCTGCCCGCGTCGAATTGGCTATGTGCCGTGCTCGCGGTCCAGTGCTTGCTTGCGGGTTCGGCTTGCAAGCGCGAGCAGAAGAAGGCGCGGGTCACTCCAGTGAGCGAGCCGAGCGAGAGTGAGCCCCCCGTTGCGAGTGCGCCTCCCGTGGCGGTTGACCCGCGATCGCGATGCCCGCAACCGTCCGCCGATCCACTCGAGCTCATCGACGATTTCGAGGACGGCGAGAGCGCGCTCCCGCGTCTGGGGGACCGCAGCGGCAGCTGGTACGTGGCGACCGACGGCACGCAGGGCGCAACCGTGCGCCCGGCGGCAGGCGCTGCCAACCCCGAGCGTTTGCGACCGCCTCACTGCGACAGCAATTTTGCGATACATTTTGCAGGTAGCGGCTTCACCACGTGGGGGGCGGTGTTGGGCGCAACGTTGCGCTTCGACAAGACGGCGCTGCCTGCGGATCTTTCCGGATACAGGGGTATTCGCTTTTGGATACGGGCGACCGAAGCCCACTCCGGTGTCCTTCGCGTTGGCGTCGACGATGCGTCCACCCACCCGAATGGGGGAAGGTGCGCTCGCGCGACTGCTCCTGGCGAAGAATGCTGGAACGCGTTCAGCGTGGATCTACCCACCCTGAGCGAAGAGTGGGAGCAGCACTTCATCGCCTTCGACAAGCTGACTCAGAAGCACCCTCGAGCCGTTCCGGCCGTGATAGACCTGAAGCAAATCTATCTCATCAGCTTCCGGGCGAGTCCCGGTAACACGTTCGACCTTTGGCTCGACGACGTGGGGCTGTTCAGGTAACAGGCCGAGAGGCGACCTCGCGACGGCTCAGTCAGAGTGCAAGGCTCCTTCGACGAGCCACGGTTCTTGGCCAGGGGCCTGCGTCGAGTCGCGGCGCTGCAACGCCGCCGCACCGCGATCGTTTGACACGGGGCGCTACTGTCGCGGGAAAGACCGGCGCGCTGTCGTCGCGCTCAGCTCAGATGCGCGCTTCCTCGAGCCAGTGCGGGTTGCGGCCCGTGCCGTCATATTTGTCGTTGGTCTTGAACTCTTCGTACTTACCCTCGGCCGCCTTGGGCGCCGTGCGCGCCAGCAAAGCGTTCAGCTCCGGCTCGCTGAAGGGCCGGAAGTTCCGGGCAATGCGCAGGTTCTGATCGAGAATTTCCTGGCTGTCGGTGCCGCAAATCACGACCGAAGTCGGTTGGCTGAGCGCGTAGCGCAGGCACTCTTCCGCGCTGACCACCCCGCTCTTCAAGATGTCACCCGAGCCCATCGATTTCATGCCCAGCACGCCGATGTCGTTGGCCACGAGCACTGGCAGCACTTGA
>DASZQI010000093.1:0-154482 GCA_035549735.1 Polyangiaceae bacterium
TTCATGAGCGACAAATAGCGGAGCGGTGCGTTCTCCGGTTTGGGCATCATCCCGAGATCCCACGGCTCGACGACTGGGCCCATGATCAGCTCGACATCGCCGATCACGGCTGCGAAGCGGTCGCACCACTCGATCGCTTCCTCCTTCGAGCGGACTCGCATCAGCGCGAACCCACCAACGAGCTCCTTGGCTTCGGCGAAAGGGCCATCGGTGATGGTGCGTTTCCCCTTTTTGTAGGCGATGTGAACGCGCTGCGACGAGGGCTTGAGCCCTTCGCCCGAGACGAACACCTTTTGGCTCGCCCCTTCCTCGACGAGCTTGCCGACGCCTTCGATGATCGCCGGATCCGGCGGTAGGCCTTTTTCCATCTCTTCCGTCATCTTGTGCATGACCATGAATCGCATCGGGTTATCTCCGTTGGGTTCGAGCTTGGCCCAAGGCTTTGCTCCTGCTCTAGCGACGAATCAGCACCGTCTGGATCGACAGGCGTCCGAAACTTTTCGCGCGGGGGGAGTGATTTTGTGAATGAGTAATAAATTCAGTTACTTATGCCCTTCATGGTCACTGCTCTTGCTTGAGGTTGCTATCGGATGAGGGGTTCCTGAAACCTGATGCCTGACTCAGTCGGCTCATGGCCCACACCCCGAGAGCCACACGCTCCCAGAAGAGGTGCAATGGCTCGAGCGCGAGGCGGAGTGGGCTCGAGAGCTAGCCCGAACTCGGGCGGAAAGTGGCCTGAGCCGACCGCAGCGCGCGTGGCTGAGCGCGCTCACGGCGACCGCAGATGCGGGCCGAGTTCTTTCGCGCGAGCGCAGAGCCCAACCTGAGCGCGGCATCGCGCTTGCGCGGCAAGAACAGATCTTCCGCGCTGCGCGCGTACCGAGAGCTTCAAGGGCGCTTCAGCAAGGAGATGAAGCGCATCCTCGGGTGAGGCGTGCCGCTTGACGGTGCTCCACCTCAGCGCCTAGCGTGCATTGTCCATGACTCTCGCGGCGAAACAGCGTTCCGCCAGACAAACCTCGAGCAGTAAGCGTTCCCCGAAGCCGAGCGCTGCCCCCGCGAGAAAAGTCAAAGCGCTCGAAAAGCCGCGTGTCACGAGCAAAGCGTCCCCCAATCGCTCCTCGGCGCGCGTCCTGGCCGGCGAGGCAACCGTCCAGGTCGCGAAGCGGCTCGGCGCACGCGAACTGGCTGCTGAGGTCAAGAGCGCGCTGGCCGCGCTCGAGGCGCAGTCCGATGCGCGCATTTTGCGCGAGATGGGTCCGCGCTACGGCATTCACACGGCCAAGGCGTTCGGAGTGTCGGTGGCAAAAATTCGCGAACTCGCGAAGCGCATCGGTCGCAGCCACGACCTCGCGGCAGCGCTTTGGGCGACCGGTTGGTACGAAGCAAGGCTGCTTGCCTGTTTCGTGGAAGATCCCGCGCAGGTGAGCCCGGCGCAGATGGAGCGTTGGTGCAAGGACTTCGACAACTGGGCGATCTGCGACACGGCCTGCTTTCATTTGTTCGACCACACTCCGCATGCCTTCGAGAAAGTCGAAGCGTGGGCCGAGCGCCGCGACGAGTTCGTGAAGCGCGCAGCCTTCGCGCTGCTCGCCAGCCTGGCCCTGCACGACAAAGCGGCGCGCAGCGAGGCCTTCGTGCGCTGCTTGCCGCTAATAGAGAAAGCAGCCACCGACCCGCGAAACTTCGTGAAAAAGGCGGTCAGCTGGGCGCTCCGCGCGGTGGGCCAAAAGCGCCCCGAGCTCAGCGTACGTGCTCGAGCCTTGGCTCAGCGCTTGGCCTCGTCCGCGGATGCAACGGCGCGCTGGGTCGGCAAGGGCGCTCTGCGCGAGCTCAGCAGCGTGTCCGCGCGTAAAGGCGTCGCCACACGCGCGAAAGAAGGCACAAAACCGCGCTAGCGACGCTTACGGCGAGCGGCCCGCGGCGGCGATCGCGTCAGTCGGGCACGCCGTCGAAAAAATCGACTTTGCCGGTGTCGAGTGAGTACTCCGCGCCGACCACGAGCAAGCCATGGTCTTGGGTGAGCTTCTCCAGCAAGGGCGAGCCGTGGCGCAAGTGGTTGGTGGAGGCGCGCACGTTGGCGCGCACGGCGGTAGCGGTCAGCGCGACTTCGTCCTGCACCAGGTCGGTTTCGAACAGCCCCTCGACCGACGGGCGGATGCGGTTGACGATCGAGCGCAAGTTGTTGGAGGAATGCGGGCCGGTCCGAATGTCCTCGATCGTGGCCGCGATCGCGCCGCACTGCGAGTGCCCGAGCACCACGACCAGGCGGGTATTGTAGCGCTCGGCCGCAAACTCCACGCTGCCCACCTGAGACGGGGCAACGATGTTGCCGGCGACGCGGATCACGAACAGGTCACCGAGACCCTGGTCGAACACGATCTCCGCGGGAACGCGCGAGTCAGCACAGCCGAGAATGATGGCGAAGGGCGCTTGTGAGTTGCTGAGCTCACCGCGGCGCATGAAACTGGCCAGCGAATTGATGCTGCGCACGTCCGCGATGAAGCGGTCGTTGCCTTCGCGTAGTCGAGTGAGAGCTTCGAGTCCTGTGAGCACGCTGCGTCCCTACCGCGAGATGGCCTACAAGGTCAAAGGCTCTCGACTTGGCCTGGGTTCTGATGCCGCGGCGCTCGTCATGGGGCAAAAATGCCCCCCCTTAGGCCCGGGGGACATCTGCGTGAAACTTAGGCAACTGCCAAAGTAATTCTTGCTCGACTCGGGAGCGAATGATACTTAGGCGATTAATTAAGTAATGCCTTGCCATCGAGCGGGCCACAAGAGCGCGGAGAGGCACGATGTCGCTAAAACTGTACTTTCACCCGCTGGCCTCCTTTTGCCACAAGGTGTTGATCGCTCTGTACGAAAACGAGACCGCGTTCCAGCCCGAGCTCGTGGACCTCGGTGATCCCAGGTCACGCGCGGCATTTTTAGAGGTCTGGCCGATCGGCAAGTTTCCGGTGCTGCGCGACGAGAGCAAGGGGCTGACTCTTCCCGAGTCGACCATCATCATCGAGTACTTGGCCGAGAACTATCCCGGCAAGGTGGCGCTGGTGCCGGACGACGCCGACCTCGCGCTGCAGGTTCGCCTGCGCGATCGGTTCTACGATTTGTACGTAGACGTGCCGATGGGCAAAATCGTCACTGACCGCCTGCGCCCAGCTGGTAGCAACGATAGCTTCGGCGTGGCCCAGGCGAGGGAAGGGCTGCTCACCGCGTACTCCATCATCGAGCACGAGATGAAGTCGAACACTTGGGCAACGGGAGACCAATTCACCATGGCCGATTGCGCAGCCGCGCCGGCGCTGTTTTTCGCGAACAAAGTGTTACCCTTTGGTCCCACGCATCCAAACGTGGCGCGCTACCTGGAGCGGCTCATGAACCGTCCGTCCTTTGCGCGCGTGTTGAGGGAGGCCGAGCCTTACCTGCCGTCCATGCCGCAGGCGTGATTGGGTTGCGAAACTCGTTCGACCCAGGCAAATTCTCGCGCGTCAGGAAAGATTCCCCAAAATGGCAAAGCACGCGCGCGGCACGTTCGAAGTGACATTGACTCGGGAACCTCCCTACCATGCGAGCGAGGGCGCGACGCTCGGGCGCACCACGATCAAGAAGCAATTCCAAGGTGGTCTGGTCGGCACGAGTGAAGCGCAAATGCTGAGCGCGGGCACGCCGGTCCAGGGCTCCGCTGGCTACGTAGCGTTGGATCTGTTTAGCGGAACGCTCGACGGGCGAGCTGGCACCTTCGTGCTGCAGCACAGTGGCACGATGACTCGCGGTAAGCCCGAGCTCAGTATTTCGGTGGTGCCCGATTCCGGAACGTCCGAGCTTACCGGCCTAGCCGGCGAAATGACGATCGAGATCATCGACGGCAAGCACCTCTACGCTTTCGACTACACCCTCGACGAACCCGTCTGAGCGCTCGGCAGCGGCGCGGTACGCCGGCGCCGGCCCCAAGTCAGCCGGAAAGTTCGCGCCCACCTTACCGGAAGATCCAGTGCGCGCACTCGCTCCCGAAAGGCAGCGGTGCGTACCGGGTTCATGGCCGGGCCGATGAACGAGATCGAGTCGAGCACGCGCTCGAGTTTTTCCTGAGAAAGCAGCGTTTCGTCCCGAAAGCTGAGCTCTTCACGGACTTCTGTGTGCGCGATGCTGAACAGCTGAGCGGCGCGCGCCGCGAGCGCGCGAGGCCTGCGAGGCGCCGAGTCTTCCATGAGGCGCACCAGCGCACGCATGAACGGCGTAGGGCTGAGCTCGCAAGTGACGAGCGCGAGCACCCCGCGCGGCACGAGCACGCGGCGAATCTCGCGCGCGGCAAGCTCGACGTCGAGAAAATGCAGAGCGTCCGCGATCAAAACCAGATCGAAGCTGCCGTTTTCGAACGGCAACGCTTCCGCCGCTGCATGCTCGGCTCGTACCTGCAGCGCTCGTTCCGAGGCGCTTTCGCCCAGCCGAGCCAACATTTGCCGAGCCGGTTCGACTGCGGTGAGCTGAAAACCACGCCCCGCCAACGGCAAGGTGAGGTGGCCGGTGCCGGCGCCCAAATCAGCGATGCGGCTGCCGGGCGGGCCTGCCAGCGCAGCGAGCGCATCGATCAGTTCGGACGGGTAGGCGGGGCGAGCGTCGTAGACGGTCGCCATGCGGTTGAAGATCCACGAGGCATCGTCCTCGACCGAGAGACCGCGCCGGCTTCGGGTCACGCGCGTGCCCTTCGCCCCGCGGGAGCTACGAGCCGCAGCCGAAGTCCGAGGAACGCGGCGTAGCGTTGGGCTTGCGCGCGTAGGGCGGTGCGCACGGCTCGACTGGGTGCTGCGAGTAGCTCGAGCTCCACCTCAACGACGCTCTTTTCCAGAGTGCGGCGCCAGGCGCCGATGATCTTACCGTTCTGCACGATTGGCGCTCTCAGCAAATTGTGTGCGCCGCCTAGCCTCTCTGCGTCGGTTCCGGCGATCAAGGGTGCGTGATCTTTGTGAGCGACCAGGTACTCGTCGTAGTTCGGTAGCAAGTGGCAGGTGGGCTCGGTCAGGCGCGGGGGCCTATTTTTGCCGAAAAGCCAGTACGTTTTTTGGCCCAGCTCGAGTCGCTCGAGCTCGGGTTGGATGGCTTCGATACCCGCCTTCGCATCGGATACGCTGAGGCCGGACCACCAGGAAAAGTCCTGTACCGAGCACGGCCCGTGACTCCGTACGTAGCGGCGAGCCAGCGTGGCCAGCGCTTCGTCCGACGCCAGCGGCGGGCTGGGTGGCGCGCGTTCGTCGAGTAAAGCGTAGGTGAATTGCTTGCCGCGCCGCGGGCCGCTGCAAACGACGCCGTCTAGCTCGGCGCGCATCAGCAAATGACCCAACCGTTGCCCGCTCGCAACGATGCGGGCGTCTGAAAGGGCAGATCCGAGCTCGTTTCGCGTCAGGTTTCGACCGCCGCGCAAAGCCTTCGCGATGGTCGCGTTGCTCCGGCGGAACGTGGCTTCGTCGAGCTCGAGTTGGCGATCGTAGTAGGACATGAACGCGCGGATGCGCGGAGCGGTCAGCTTCAACATCCAGCGGATGTCCGCCGGAATGACCAGGTGCCAGGTGGGTCGCAGCACGTGGGTGCGGAGTAACCGGCCGCAATCGATGGCGCTTTCGACGTCGCTCTCCGGCGCGTCGTGGACGCGCTGGCCAATCGCCCATTTGACCGCGGCGTAGTCTTGAGCCTGCATGGCGCCATGCCATTGGACCGCGGCCTCGGGCGTTGCGAACGGCGCCCCGACCAGGCGGCTATTCTGCAGGCGTAGGGCAACGAGGGCCGCATAGGGGTCGGAGCTTCGGGCGCGGGGCATTCGACTGTGCCAGCTTCGGCGACGCAGCTAGTCGACCTCGAGCACGACCAGCGATCTGGCCGGCAGGGTCAGCGTTACCGCGTTCGCTTCGGCGCGGAACTCCGAAAAATCTCGCGGGGTGACCGCGTCCCCGTGTTCGAAGGTGTTGTGAGCGTTGATTGTGTCTGCGGTGAGCACTCGGCCGCTGGCAACGCCGGACATCCCGGTTGCGCGCAGTACCGCCGGGCAGTTGGGGTCGAGGTTGACGAGGGAGACGTGCGTCCGACCTCTGTCGTCACGCGAAGCCGAGGCGTGCAGCCGCGGCAACGCCGCATCGCCCAGCCGGTATTCGGGTGCTTCGAGCTCTACGGGCAAGCTTTGCGCGCCCTGATGCACTTTGTAGAGCTCGAACGCGTGGTAGCTCGGCGTGAGCAACATTTTGTCGCCGTCGGTCAAAATCATGGCCTGCAGCACGTTGATGGTTTGCGCGATGTTGGCCATCGTGACACGAGCCGCGTGGTGATTGAAAAGGTTCAGGTTCAGTCCGGCGACCAGCGCGTCGCGTAGCGTATTTTGCTGATAAAGGACGCTATTTTTCGAGTCGGGCACCGGGTCGTACCAGGTGCCCCACTCGTCCACGACCAGCCCAACGCGCTTTTCGGGATCGTGCCGGTCCATGATTCTGCTGTGCCGTTCCAGGAGTTCGCCCATGCGAAGCGTTTGCACGAACGTGGAATGCCACTCAGTCTCGTCGAAGACGGTGGCGGAGCCTTTGCGTTGCCAGTTGTGGGTGGGCAGCGTGTACCAATGGAGTGAGAGCCCGTCCATGTGGCGTGCAGCGCGGCTCATCAGCGTCTCGGTCCAGTCGTAGTCTTCCCCGTTCGCCCCACAGGCGATTCGCTCCAGGCGATTGCCCGCGTAGTTCTTCACGAACGTGGCGTAACGACGAAAGTTGTCCGCGTAGTACTCGGCTCGCATGTTCCCGCCGCAGCCCCAGCTCTCGTTGCCGACCCCGAAGTAGCGCAATTTCCAGGGCGCTTCGCGGCCATGCTGGCGCCGCAGCGCGGCGAGCGTGGAGTCCCCGTCCGAGGTCATGTACTCGACCCAGTCCATCATCTCTTGCGGGCTGCCGCTGCCCACGTTGCCGCACACGTAAGGCTCGGCGCCGATGCGTTCGCACAGGTCCATGAACTCGTGCGTTCCGAAGTGGTTGTTCTCGATGACGCCACCCCAGTGGGTGTTGATTCGCTTGGGGCGAGCCGCGCGCGGGCCGACGCCGTCCCGCCAATGATACTCGTCCGCGAAACACCCCCCGGGCCAGCGCAACACCGGGATCTGCAGCGCCCGCAGCGCGCTCACCACGTCGTCGCGGATGCCGCGGGTGTTCGCGATCGACGAACCTTCGCCAACCCAAATGCCCTCCTCGATGCAGCGTCCGAGGTGCTCGGCGAAATGTCCGTAGACGTTGCGGTTGATGCGCGCGCCGGGTAGGTCGCGGCTGAGCCGCAGGGTGGCGGGAACGGGCTCTCGGTGGCTCATGCCGCTTCGGATGTACCAGGGGCGCGCGCGGCTGCCGAGAGCCATGACCGCGCGCCGTTCTCCCCGAAGTGCGCCAATCGCGGCAGGGCGGCTTTTCGAGCCGCCCTCCGGATTTCAGGGCAACGCCTCAGAGCGGCTTGAAGTTACAGGTCGTCAAGCAGGCGCCCATGCCGTTGTTGGCGCCGTCATCGCATTGCTCGCCGAACCCGGTGTCGATGATGCCGTCTCCGCAACGATGCGGCAGCTTGCAGCCGGCGGTGCAGCCGTTCTCGCCGTAACGCGCGCCGTTCATTCGACCGAGGTCGCACTCTTCGTCCCCGTTCTTCACGTTGTCGCCGCAAAACGGACCGAACTTGCACTGGGTGGTGCAGCCGCCGTACGTCGCGTCGTTGTTCATCGCGCCGTCGTCGCACTCTTCGGTAGCCGTGGTCAGACCGTCGCCACAGCGGGGCTGGCAGACCGAGCGGTTGGTGCTGAAGCCGGACAGCGTGAGTTGGTAGTTCGACTCACGCGGGTGCTGGTCAGCGTGGAAGATCGCGATTTCATAGGTCTTGCCGACTTCGAGACCGAGACCCATGACCGTGCCCGAGCCGGCCGCGCCGGGCAGAGGCTGATCCGCGCCGGTTTGGGCGCTTTGTACGGAGACGGCCCAGGCCGCGGACGCGCCAGTCGTCGCCAGGGTAACCGTGCCCTTCATGCGCTCGTGCGGTGCGCCGAGATCGAGCACCAGATGTCCGTTGATGAACACCCAGACGTCGTCGTCTCCGAAGAAGGCGAGCGTTTCCCCACCCACGAAGCGGAAGAGGTAACGGGCTTCAGAGGTGAAGTAGAAGTTACGCATCATGCCCGTAACGGGCTTGACCGGTGCGCCGAGGGCTTCGCCCGCCTGCGGCGCCGCGCCACCGCTGTTCCAGCCGCGCGGATCCCATTGCTGCCAGACGCTCTTGTTGTCGTTGGCGATGCAGTCTGCGGGCGCCTTCCAGTAGGACCAGAGGTTGCAGAGCTTCGACTTCGTGCTCATTTCCAGCGGGAAGAAGCCGCTCGAGAGCGAGGTCGCGCCGCCCGCGGGCACCGGCTGAGCCTTGGTGGCCAGCCAGATGTCGTGGATGTCGTCGTAGACCGTGCGGCCGTTGCTGCTGCTGAACTGATATTGGTTCGTCGCGCCGACCTGAGCGAGCTCGAGCTTGTCGATGACCTTCGTGCTGATCGGGTCATCGTGGTACCACTGCTTGAAGCTGTCGGCGCTTTGAATGACCTTGACCTGCACGTTCTTGACGTAGGACGGGTTGGCCGCGCCGGAGTTGCAGGTTGCGACGCCAGCGACGCCGGTGAGCATTCCGGTGCCGTCCCAATCGGTGAACGTGCAGGCGCAGCTCGAACCGCCGGTGCGCCCGGTGTTGAGCGTCGGTTTGCCATCCATACCGAGCGTCGCGCCGACCAAGCCGGTGCACGGATCGGTGGCGTCCGAGGGCGGGCAGGTTCCGTTGGCGGGAAGGGGGAGTAGGTTGGCGCCGCTAGCGTTCGGCACGCAGGTCGTCTTCACGCCGCCGGCCGTAGCGCCGTAGTAGAAGAAGTCGGGGTGACCGCCCGCGGTCGCCTGCTGCCCGTCGAAGTCACGGTAAGTGATCGGCAGAACCAAGCACTGCCCGGCACCCATGGCGCAGTTCTGAGTGTCCTTGCGCTCTTCGCCCGCGCACATGAACCCTTGCTCCGGCAAGCACTTGTCCGAGCAGCCGTCGCCGTTGACGCCGTTGCCGTCGTCGCACATCTCCCCGGGGTCGATGTTGCCGTCGCCGCAGGGCGTCTTGCAGGCCGTGGTCATGCCGCCTTCACGGCAGTTCGGCTCTTGCGTGCAAGTCTTGGAGCAGCCGGTCGCGTCGCCGAGGAACAAGCCGTTCTGCATGCCCTTGTCGCAGGACTCGCCGACCTCTTTCATGCCGTTGCCGCACACGGCCTTGATGCACGGAAGCTTGGAGCAATCCCAACCGGGCTCGGTGAGGCAGGTGCTGGAGCAGCCGTCGCCGCTCATGGTGTTGCTATCGTCGCAGTTTTCCGGCGGGGTCAGCTTGCCGTCGCCGCAAATCGGCACGCAGTGCTTGCCGGGAACGCGACACTGGAAGTCCGGCTCGACCGTCTTGCAGTCCGCGCTGCAGCCGTCGCCGCCGGCCATGTTGCCGTCGTCGCAAACCTCGATGCTGGAGAGCTTGCCGTCGCCGCAAACCGCGGTGCACGTGCACGCGGCACCAGCGGTCTGGCATTGACAGTCGGCCTCGACGCGGCACGCCTGATTGCAACCGTCCTTATCGTTCTTGTTGCTATCGTCGCAGTCTTCACCGGGGTCGATTTTGCCGTTGCCGCAGTCCGGAGAGATTACCGAAGGCGGTACCTTGATGCCGCCGCCAGAGCCGGTGGACCCGGTGCTGGTGTTGTTCCCACTGCCGGTACCCTGGGTGCTGCCGGTGCTGGTGTTGCCGCCGCCGTTGTTACGGTTGTCCGGCGTGGTCGTGCCGCCGCACTGCAGCGTGACGATGGAACACAAAGCAATTGCAAGGACGGCGAGGCGCGCTCCGATAGCCATGTTATGTTCGCTAATATTCCGCTCGCTTCGGGGTTCGTGCAAGGCACTTTGTAATTTCTATTTTTCTTTTTTCTCGTCCTACCGGGCTCGAAGCGAAACCGGTTCCAGCTAGTTCGCGATTCGCGATCACGGAGCCAAGAGGGTCGTCGGGGGCGCGCACACTCTTCCTCTTCGTTCCGGTCAAAGCATTCCACCCGGACCGTTCGTCTCGGTCACTGCTCGGTCACTAATGAGCAGCAGAGGTAGGATTCTGACCCGGTTTTCCTGGGGGCTGATCGGGGTCGGGGCACGGGCGGGAGGGGGCGCGCTTCGGGCCCTGCTAGTTTGGCGCAGATGGCTGCCCCAACCGTCACCAAGAAGAAGAAGACCGGCACGCGCGTCGCGACCGCTTCCCCGAGCCCCGCGCTTTCTGCGCTCTCGTTCGCCACGGCTCGAGCATTTGGCACTTGGCTCGCGAAGAACCACGCAGAGTCGCCGGGCATCTGGCTGAAGCTTGCGAAAAAAGCCAGCGGCGCTCGCTCGCTGAGCTACGCGGAGGCAGTCGAAGTGGCGCTGGCTTGGGGGTGGATCGACGGCCAGAAGCGGAGCTACGACGAGCAGGCGTGGCTGCAGCGCTTCTCGCCGCGTGGCGCGCGCAGCATTTGGTCGAAGATCAATCGTGACAAGGCGCTGCGCCTAATCGAAAACGGAGAAATGCAGCCCGCGGGGCTCGCCCAGGTGCGAGCGGCCCAAGAAGACGGTCGCTGGCAGAGGGCCTACGACTCGGCACGCACGGCGGCGGTGCCGGGGGACCTCGCCGCGGCGCTGGCGGCGAACGCGCGTGCGCAGCGGTTCTTTGCGACGCTCGACGCCCGCAACCGTTACGCGATTCTTCACCGTCTTCAAACCGCAAAAACCCAGAAAACTCGCATCGATCGCCTGCAAAAGTTCATCACCATGCTCGCCAAGGGCGAACGGATCCACCGCTAGGCTCCCGGGTCTCGTTCGCCTAACGGCGAGCGGCGGCGTATCCTGAGGTCGTGAGAGCGGTGTGGCTCAGTGTGGCGTGGGTGGTTGCCTGCGGCGGTCGCTCCGTCGGCGATCCAATTTTCGACGAACCCCCTGGCGGCGCAAAGCCGGACCCGGTGGGGGGATGGTCGAACTCGAGCTCGGGCGGCAGCGCGAGCGGCGGCCGAACGAAAACCACCGGGGGGCGAGCTTCTACCGGAGGCACCCCGGCGGTCACGGGCGGGCGCCCGAGCACCGGGGGCAGCAACACCGGTGGCACGACCACCGTGGACCGCGCGGCCAAGTCGTGTGCGTCATTTTGCCAGTCGCTGGTCAAAGTGTGCGGTTCGGCCATCGACAGTAACGAAGCCGAGTGCGCCTCGGGCTGCGTGACGGAGATCAAGTCGCTCTCCATGCCCTGCCAGGTGGCAAGACAAGACGCGCTCGCTTGCGTTCAGAAGTCGCTTTCGCGGCCTGGCACGAGCTGCCAGGACATGCCTCGCATTCTTCAGTCCGATTGTCTTTCGCTGCTGGCGCGCTCGGCGCTGTGTGGAAATTAGAAAGGCATCGCGGAGGCGCGCTTCTCGTCTCGAGCGCGGGGTGATACACGGCGGCGCATGTCGAAGCGCGTTCGCGTGGGTGTAGTGGGGTTGGGTGCCATCGCCGAGCGCGCGCATTTGCCACATTTTGCGGCGTTGCCCAGCGCGCAGCTGACTGCGGTGAGTAGCTCGCGTCCCCGCGCTTTGCGCGCTGCGTGCGCGCGTTACTCCATCGCGCATGGCTACGGCGATTGGCGCGAGCTGGTTGCCAGTGACGCCGTGGAGGCGGTCGCGGTTTGCACCCCCAACGACACGCACGCGGCCATTGCGCTTGCCGCGTTGCTCCACGGCAAGCACGTTCTGGTCGAAAAACCGATTGCGACGCGCAGCGCCGACGCGGCGCGCATGGTCGCGGTCGCGCGTGCCGAGCGGCGGGTGCTCGCCGTGCACCACAACTTGCGCTTTCACCCGGTAGCGGTGGCCGCGTACCAGCTATTGCGTCGTGCTGCTCTGGGGCGAGTGATTGGCTTCGAGGGCGTACTCAGTCACCGCGGCCCGAAGGGCTGGGCGCCGCAAGCTGCTTGGTTTTTCGATCCTGCACGCGTGGGTGGCGGGGCGCTCCTCGACCTCGGCGTGCACGCCTTCGACTTACTTCACCACTTCGTGGGCGAGAAAACCGAGCGGATCGCAGCGGTCTGCTTGGGGGCGGCTAAGCGGAGCGGCGGAAGCGCGGAACATCAAGCGAGTTGCCTGCTGACTCTGGCGAACGGCGCGATCGGCACGGTCAGTGTGAGCTGGCGTGACAGCACCTATCGCAATCGCTGGTACTTCGCCGGTGAGCGTGGCGCGCTCGAGCTGGATTTTACGGGCGAGGGCAGGCTGCTTCTGCATCGCGCCTCGGGGGTGCAAAACGTCGCGCTACCGCCCGCCGCGCCGACCGCTCAACGAGCCTTCGTCGAGCGAGTGCTCGGAAAATCGGGCTCACGCGCCACTCCCGGCGCAACTGGGGAGGACGGGTTACTCGCCCTGAACGTTTCGCTCGCCGCGCTACGAGCCGCGCGCAGCAAGGGGAGCGTGCGGCTTCAGAGTGCGTCGCGCAGCCGCTCGTAGAGCGAGGAAAACGCGTTCGCAGCCAGCGGCAGGCTCGCTTCCCAGTCGTTCTTCGAGCTCGAGTCGGCGCCGTCGCTCACGAATTTCGCGCAGGCGAAGGTCAGCCCTTCGAACCAACAGACCTTGGCCAGAGCGTACGCCTCCATGTCGACGACCGACCATTCGCTCGAGTGCTCGAGTGTTTCGAAGCGATCCGCAGTCGCGCACAGCGCGTGGGGCAAGCTAGCGAACACCTCGCGAAACTCGAGCTCGCGCGGCACCTCTTCGAAGGGCGTCTGCCCGTGTGGAAAGCCGAGCTCGGCCACGTCCATGTCACGCTGCACGAAGCGCCGGCACGCGACCAGCGAGCCCGGCGCGTGCTGACGGCTGCCCGCCGTGCCGAAGTTCACCACGAGCGGCGTGCGGCCGAGCGCGCGCTCTTCCGCGAGCCTGCGGGTCAAGCGGTAGGCCGCGTTGACCTTGCCGACGCCCGTGAAGAGCGGCTCGACGCCCAGCTTTCGGAAGCGCCCTTGCTCCTCCGACTCGAGCGCCATCACGACCAAAATCGAGTTAGCCATATTGGATCAATGATTTCGCGGGAAGCTCACGCCAGACGAAGTCCGGACACAGCCGCAGGTCCACCAACACCAAGAGACCTGCGACACTGTAGCCGGCTTGCACGCACAAATCGGCCGACGCGCGCAGCGTGCCGCCGGTCGCCAACACGTCATCGACCAGCAAGAGCCGCCCCGCGCCGCGCTGCATTTCGAGGACGCCCGTACCGTACTCGAGGTCGTAAGCGACATCGACCACCGGGGGCGGCAGCTTGCCTTTCTTGCGCACCGGCACGAAGCCCTTGCCGCGCCGCGCAGCGAGCGCTGCGGCCAGGATGAAACCACGCGACTCAACCCCGGCGACCGCATCGCAGTTGGCCCAATCGGCTTCGGTCAAGAGCGCGTCGAACGCGTTCAGCGTGGCCTCGAAGTGGTTTCTCAAAAGCGGCGTGATGTCTCGAAATAGGATGCCCGCGCGAGGGAAGTCGGGCACTTCCACGATGTGTCGTTTGAGGTCGCTCATGCTCTTCGGGCGCACCATGGCACTGCTTTCGGGCGGGCGTACAGTGCCCCGCTGAGCACGCAGAAATGTTGCGGGAACGGGAATAATCGAACGAGAACCGCGTTTCCCCGCGAGGAGGTTTCATGCGTCCTTGCCTGCGCTTCATGCTGGTGCTGCTGATGGTCTGGCTGCTCGTTGGCTGCGACCACGTGAGTAAGCACTTGGCGCGCAACAACCTGGCCGACGGAAGCGTAGTTCCCGTTGCGGGTAGTGCGTTCGATTTGCGCTACGTCGAAAATCGCGATGTCGCGTTCAATTTGCTGCGCTGGGTGCCGCCGGGTACGCGCACGCCACTGATATTGGCGATCGGTGCCTGCGGCGTGCTTGCGCTCGGGGGCCTGCTCTTCGCACGGCGTGCAGGCGGGCGGACGCAAACGGTGGCTCTTTCACTGTTGCTCGCGGGCGCGCTGGGCAATCTCATCGATCGCGCATGGCACGGCTACGTAGTCGATTTTCTGCACGTGCCTCATTGGCCCGTATTCAACGTCGCGGACGTTTACGTGACGATCGGGGTGGCCGCGCTCGTGCTGTTTGGGCGCACGCTCAGTCAGCCCCGCGCCGCTCCGCCTTGAGCTGTGCATCGAACTCGGGCGGGTGCTTGCCGCTCCGCGGGTCGTGGCGCTTGGCATTCTCCGGAATGCCGCTCGCGACCTCGCTGGTCGCGAGGGTGCCGCGCGACCAGAGAATGCGCTCCACCACCGTTTCGAAGACGTTTTCCAGTGCTCGCTGCAAATGCTGACCTTCCAGCACTCCGAGGGCGCGCGCGATGGCTTCAAAAGTGGAAAGGCCGGTGCTGTGCGCCTCGAAGCGCAAGCGATAGCGTGACGGTTCGCCCTTGGGGAGCGACACGCAGGTGAGCTCGCTGAGACCACCGACCCGGTGACGCACCTTGGAGGCTTGGCGCCAGGTGCCGTCGGGCACGACCAGCGTGAGCGGTTCCTGCGACTGCACGAAGTCAGAGAGCGGCTGCGCGTCTTCGTGCGGGAACAAGAGCAATGAACGCCGGCCCGGCTCGGGCGAAAAGCGAGCTCCCGGCTCGCCCTCACGCCCTCGCAAGACTACCTCACTGTTCGAGAGGCAGCGGGTCGCGAGTCGCCCCGAGTTGGTCGACTTGCGATCCTCGAAGTAGTGCATGAACAGCACGAACTTGGTGCGCGTCTCGAAGCGCGGAATCAGCGAGCACGCGCACAGACTCAAGTGCAAGCGGCAGCCTTCACAGCGCAAAGCGGAGTTCCCTCGGCGCGTCACGTCGCAACGACCTCTAAAGCGGCTTCCGCGAGCTTTAGCTGCGCGAGCGCGCCCCGAAAATCCTCGGGCAGCGGCGCGCGCACGGTGATCCGGTAACCGAGCACTGGGTGATCGAAAGCCAGAAAGTGCGCGTGCAAGCCGAGCCGGTGCAGCCCGTAGAGCTCGCGATACCTGCGATTGATGTCGCCGCGCCCGTGCTTCACGTCTCCGACCAGCGGGTGAGTAATGTGGCACAGGTGGCGCCGCACTTGGTGGAGCCGCCCAGTTTCGGGCCTGGCCTCGACCAACGAACAGCGATCGACCGGCGAGCGCGCGAGCGTGCGAAAACGAGTGAGCGCAGGCACGCGCTCGCCGCCTTCGGCTCTCGGGATCGGGTAATCGATCACACCCTCGCTCGGCGGCGTGCCGCGCACGAGCGCCAGATAACGTTTGTCGGCGCGTCCTTCCTGAAACGCGCGACCGAGCAAACTAGCGGCTTCGGCGTGGCGAGCGAATAAGAGCGCGCCGCTGGTCGCGCGGTCCAGGCGGTGAACGGGGTGCACGTGCTCTCCCACCGCGTCGCGAACGCGAAACAGCGCGTTATCGTCGTCGCGCGCCCAACCGCGGTGAACGAGCAGCCCCGACGGCTTGTTGGCGACCACCACGTGCGCGTCGGCGAACAGAAGCTCGATTGGCGGCTTCGGCGCCGCAGGCTGGCTGTCCGACACGGGGAGGAAGTTCATGACGAGAAGACGAAGCGGGCGGTGAGCGTAAAGCGTCCCAGTATCACGAGAGACGCGGCTTGACAGCTCGAGAGCAAGAATGAATACTGGGGAGACCGTGAACTTCGTTCGTTCTTGCGCCACGACCACCACTACCCGCCTCGGCGGGAGTGGGCGTGTTCGCGCAAGCTGAACGACGATTCGAAGATCCCCACACCCGCCACGGCCGTTCGGGCGTGCGGGAAAGCGTGGCCCGGCGGCATTTTTGCCCGACGGAGAAAGCCATGCTGTCCCCCGATGATCACAGACAAATAGGCCAGAAACTCGACCTCTTTCACTTCCAAGAGGAGGCGCCGGGCATGGTGTTTTGGCACCCCCGCGGCTACGCGATGCTGTCCTCTCTGCGCGCGGCGCTCGCTCGCGTCGCGGCGCGCGACGGCTTCGAAGAGGTGCTGACTCCGCAGATCTTGCGGCAACCGGTCTGGGACATGAGCGGGCATAGCGCGCATTACCGCGACGCTATGTTCGCGATTGATGACAGCGAGCAGCCGGCGTTCGCCAAGCCGGTGAGCTGCCCCGGACACCTGGAGATCTTTCGGCGCCGCGCCGCTTCTTACCGCGACTTGCCGTTACGCTACGCCGAGTTCGGCCTCGTGCATCGCAACGAGCCGAGCGGAACCCTGCACGGGCTCTTTCGCTTGCGCCAATTCACGCAAGACGACGGGCACGTGTTCTGTTTGCGAGCGCAGCTCGAGGCGGAGGTAGCGCGCTTTTGTCGCTCACTTCAGCGCTGCTATGCGGCGCTCGGCTTCGAGCGGGTGGAGGTGGCCTTTGCGACACGGCCGGAGTCGCGCGCGGGTTCGGACGCCGATTGGGACGAGGCCGAAGCGCGCCTGTCAGCCGCCGCAGCGCAGGCCGGCCTCAGTCCGCGACACGCGCCCGGCGCGGGCGCGTTCTACGGACCCAAGCTGGAATTCTCGCTTTCGGACAGCGCGGGTCGGAGCTGGCAGTGCGGGACCATTCAGCTCGACCTGGTGTTGCCCGAGCGGTTCGGCGTTTCGTACGTCGAGCCCGACGGCGGCAAGCAGCGGCCGGCCATGCTCCATCGCGCGGTGCTCGGAAGTCTGGAACGATTTCTGGGTGTGCTGCTCGAGCACCACGAAGGGCGCTTGCCGGCGTGGCTCGCGCCGGAGCAAGCTGTGGTGCTGCCGGTCAGTGAAGGGCAGGCGGACGCAGCGCGAGAGGCAGCGAGCGAGATCGCCGCGGCCGGCGTACGGGTGCGCATCGACGGACGGGAAGAGTCGTTGTCTCGCCGCGTACTCGATGCCCACGGTCGAGCAGTGCCGTTCCTGGTCGTGGTGGGCGAGCGCGAACGGCGCGGTGGCTTGCTGACATTGCGCGCCGGCAAGGAGCAGCGGGCGCTGGCTCGAGCGGAGGCGGTGTCCGAGCTGTCGCGAGCGGTCGCGGCGCCCCTGTAAGTGGCTTAATTTACAGGCAACAGCGCCGGGTAGGACAATAAATGTCCGGCCCGGCGCTAGCCGGGAAGGCCGCGGTTTGGCAGAAGCAAACTCATGCTGCAACGCCTTCGGGTGCGCGGGCTCGCGCTGCTTTCGGACGTCACTCTCGAGCTCGGCTCGGGTCTCAACGTGCTCACGGGTGAAACTGGGGCAGGGAAGTCACTCTTGCTGTCGGCGCTCGCGTCGCTGCTCGGCAAGCCCGCGGCGCTCGGGGCGCTGCGTCGCGGTGCCGAGGCGGTGTGCATCGAGGCCGAGCTCGCGTCCGGGCTAGGCGATCACCCAGCGCTCCGCGCCGTGCTCGAGGTCAAGGGGATGCGCGCGCGTGCCAGCATCGATGGCGAGCCGCGCCCGCTCTCCGAGCTCTACGCCCTCACGCAGAGCGCGCTGATTCTCACCGCGCAGGGGGCGACCCGCGAGCTCGCGAGCCCCGCTGCGGTGCTCGGCCTGCTCGATCGGCGTGCCGGTAGCAAAGCGGCGCTTTCCGAGTTTCGCGCGCGACGCGCGAACTACCTCGAGAGCGGGGCAGAGCTCGCGCGTTTGCGCGCGGATCTCGCGGCGCGCGGGGTGCGGGAGCAACGGCTGTCGGCCTTGCTCGAGCAGCTCGAAGAGCTGGCCCCACGCCCGGGCGAGCATGCCGAGCTGTCACGCCGTATCGAGCTGCTCTCGCGGCGTCAGCAGTACCTCGAGGTGTGTGCGCGCATCGACGACGCGGTGTGCGAGCGCGAACACTCGATCGAGAGCGAGCTCGGCCAGCTGCTCTCGGCGGTCCGGCGAGCGCCGCCGCACTCGGCGTTCGAGGAGCTCGCGGCCGAGCTCGGGCAGGCGCTGTCTGCGCTATCCCAGGTGAGCCAGCGCGCGCTCGCCATCGCGCAGGAACTCGATGTCGATCCGGGGGAGCTCGAGCGACTCGAAACGCGGCGCGACCATATGGAGCGCCTGGCGGCTCGTCTCGAGTGCGCGAGCGACCGGCTCTACGAAAGCGCGAGCGAACTGCAAGCCGAACGCGCGCGCCTCGAGCTCTTGGAAGAGCGGCTCGCCGAGGTCGAAGCGGCTCGTGAACGCGCGGAACTTGCGGCCAAGGACGCGCTCGCGCGCTTGGTACAGCAGCGTGAGAGCGCGATCGCTGCGCTCACGCTTTCACTGCGGCGCGAGCTGGTCTCGCTATCACTCGAAAATGCGCGCCTCGAGCTGTTGCTCGAGCAAAGGCCCGAGCCGCTCTCGCACGACGAGCCGAGCCGTTTGCGCCTTGGGTTTTCGGCGAACCCGGGCCAGCCGCTGTTGCCCTTGGAACGCATCGCATCGGGGGGTGAGCGCTCTCGGTTCGTTTTGGCTTTGGCCTGTGCGGGTGCGACCTCGGGGCGAACGCTGGTGTTCGACGAGATCGACCAGGGGCTCGGGGGCGAGGCATTGGTGCGTTTGGCCGAGCGCCTGGCCACGCTCGCGCGTAGCCACCAAGTGGTGTGCGTGACTCATCAAGCAGCGCTGGCGGCGCGTGCGGACACGCACTTTCGCGTGCATAAGGTGACGCGCGCCGGCACGACCATCACGCAGGTCAAGCGGCTCGATGACGAAGCCCGAACGTTGGAGCTGTCGCGGATGTTGGCGGGTGGTCGCGCCGCAGCGGGCGCCAAAGCGCTCGCGCGGCGGCTGCTTGCCGAAGCACGCTCGGCGGCCGCTTGAGAGACGCTTGGCCGCGCTCTAGTTCAGCCCTTGGCGATGGGCAGCGCGGCCGGGTTCTTGCCGCCGATGATTTCGGCGAAGAAATCGTTGCCCTTGTCATCGACCACGATGAACGCGGGGAAATCGACCACGTCGATCTTCCAGACCGCTTCCATGCCGAGCTCGGGAAACTCCAGGACTTCGACCTTCTTGATGCAGTCTTTGGCCAGGCGCGCGGCGGGGCCGCCGATCGAACCCAAATAGAAGCCGCCGTGTTTCTTGCAAGCGGCGGTCACTGCGGGTGAGCGGTTGCCTTTGGCGAGCATGACCATGCTGCCGCCGTGGCTTTGAAACTGGTCGACGTAGGCATCCATACGGCCCGCGGTGGTAGGGCCGAAGCTGCCCGAGGCGTAGCCTTCCGGTGTTTTCGCCGGGCCCGCGTAGTACACCATGTAGTCTTTCATGTACTGGGGCATGGCTTCGCCGCGATCGAGTAGCTCCTTGATCTTGGCGTGCGCAATGTCGCGCGCGACGATCATGGTACCGCTGAGCGACAAGCGCGTGCGAATGGGGTACCGCGCGAGCTCGGAGCGAAGCTCGCTCATGGGGCGGCCGAGATCGAGGCGTACGACCTCCCCAGGGAGCGCGGCGCCGTCCACGTCGGGCAGATACTTTGCGGGATCGGTCTCGAGCTGCTCGAGGAACACGCCGTCTTTGGTGATCTTGCCGAGCGCCTGACGGTCGGCAGAGCAGGAAACCGCGACGCCGACCGGGCAGCTCGCGCCGTGACGTGGAAGCCGGATCACGCGCACGTCGTGACAGAAATATTTGCCGCCGAACTGCGCGCCGATGCCGCTGCTCTGCGCGAGCGAAAGCAGCTTTTGTTCGAGCTCGAGGTCGCGAAAGCCCCGGCCCAGCTCGTTGCCGCTGGTGGGCAATGAATCGAGATAACGCGCGGAGGCCAGCTTGGCGACCTTGAGCGTGTACTCGGCGGAGGTGCCGCCGATGACGACAGCGAGGTGGTAGGGCGGGCACGCGGCGGTACCGAGCGCTTTGATCTTGTCCGCACAGAAGCGCAGCAGGCTATCGGGGTTTAGCAGCGCCTTGGTCTCTTGATAGAGATAGCTCTTGTTCGCGGAGCCGCCGCCCTTGGCCATGAATAGGAACTTGTAGGCGTCACCGTCGGTCGCGAAGATCTCGATTTGGGCCGGCAGGTTCGTGCCGGTGTTCTTCTCGCGATACATATCGAGCGGCGCGAGCTGCGAATAGCGCAAGTTCGACGTCTCGTAGACGTCGTAGACCCCGCGCGCGATGGCAGCTTCGTCACCGCCGCCCGTGAACACGAATTGCCCCTTCTTGCCCATCACGATCGCGGTGCCCGTGTCCTGGCAGGAGGGCAGCACGTAGCCGGCAGCGATGTTCGCGTTCTTCAAGAGCTCGAGGGCGACGAATTTGTCGTTCGGTGTGGCTTCGGGATCCTTCAAGATGCGGCTCAGCTGAGCGAGGTGACCCGGCCGCAGCAGGTGGGCGATGTCGCGCATGGCCTCGCGCGTGAGCAGGGTCAGAGCCTCGGGTTCGACGCGCAGGAAGGTTTTTCCTGCGGCGTCGAAGGTCGACACGAAATCTCGGCTCAGCAGGCGATACGGCGTTTCGTCGCTGCCTAGCGGCAATGATTCTTGATAGGCAAACTCAGTCATGGCGGCGCCATTGCTATGCCGCGTGACGAGGCGCTTGCCAAGCGTTTCGCCGCCGGGAGCGGCGCAAAGCGCTGATCGCTGCAGTGGTGGGCAGGCGCGGCTGCTTTGGGGGAGCGCGGCGCGATGAGGGACCTTGCGCGCGGAGTGCCGGGGAGCGCGCACTTTTCCGCGGGGCCAGCAATCAGGAAGGAGGGGTTACGACCGGGGCGCGTTCAGGGAGCGCTAGGGGACGCGGGAGTGGGGGGAGGGGCGGCCGGTGCGGGTGTTTGTGCGGGCGATGGTGGGGCGGGCGGCGCGTTGCGGATGGCTTCGGCGGTTTTGCGGGCGCTTTCGGCGAGGTCCTTGGCCAAGGACTTTTGGGCGGGGGCGCGCAGGCCCTTTTCGGCACGGGCGAAGCGTTGGCTGAGGTCGGTCCAGAATTTCGCGTCGTTGTCGGGTGGAGTCAGCGAGGCCAGGTAGGCCGCGTCGAACTCGGCCTCCGCAGCGAAGCGGCCTTTCTTTTTGGCGAGCGCGAGCAGCGGCTCGAGCGTGCCCAGTGGGCCCTGGAGGCGCGGTGACGACAGCATCAATGCGGCCGCATCCTTGGGTGAGCCTTCCAGGGCGCGCGCGAGAGCCAGTACGAATTCGGCGGTGGCGTCGCCGGGGACGCTACGAGCGAGCTCGGCCGCGCGCGCGAACGCCGGGGCCGCGAAGTACAGCACTCCGCGGCGCAGCTCGAGGTTCGCGTAAGAGAGCTTGGCTTCGGGACCAAGGGGCGCGCTGTCGAGGAACGTGCGCAGCGACGCGGGCAGCCCGCGTTCGCCGAAAGCGCGGAGGAGCTTGGGCTCGCCGGGGTTCTTCAGGTTCGAGAGCAAGCGCAGCGCGTAGTAGGTGGGCAGGCGTGCGGCGAGCTTTTGATCGGCGTTGTCGAGCTGCAGCGGAGAAAGCTCAGGCACGATGAGCCGGTCGAGCGCGTCGACTCGGCTGCCGCCGTAAAGTTCGGAGAGCAACCGGCGCGCGCGCGTGACGCGCGGATCGGCGAGCGTGCCGAGCTCGGCCATCAAGCGCAGGCCGACCAGCGCCGCGTCGCGCCCGCGCACTTTGCGTGGCTCGAGCGCTTCGTCGAGCGCGGAATAGTAGACGTTCTTCACGTCGGGGTCGCCGCCGAGCTCGGTCGGCAGCGGCACTTTGCGGACCGCTTGCACGAAGCGCAAATCGGCCAGCCCGGCTTCGACCGCGGCCACGGCCTTCCCGTAACCGTGCAGCTTGGAACCTTCGATCGAGAGCTGCCCGATGGCGAGCGCTTGCGCAACCATCCAGGGCTTGAGCGTTTGCTCGAAAAAATCGAGGAAGCGCTGCTTGTCGAAGGGCGCTTGCAGTTCGGGCGGCGCGCTGACCAGACGGCTGAGCTTTCCGGCGAGCATGAGACCGAGCAGCGTGCCTTCGTCGTCGGGGCTGAGCGTCTTGCCGGCCAGCTCGAGGAACGGGGTGACAATCGCGTCGGCGCAAGCGAGCGGCGCGAGATCCGCACGCAGCGCGCGAATCACCACCGAAAGCTCTTTTGCCTCCGGCTCGATGCAGGCCAGGCGTCGGTCGCGCGTGAGCGATTCGTTCTCGCCGAGTGCATCGGCAAGACGTTCGGGTAAGGGCCGGCCGGTGTCGCAGCCGAGTGGCGCTTGCGCGTAAGCCGCGCAGGCATCGGGCGGCGGCGGCACTTGAGCGGCGGTCGGCGCCGCAGGGGGTGCAGGTGGCGGCGCGGCGGGGACCGGCGCAGGTGGCGGCGGCGCGGCGGGCGGCGGCGGAGCCGCAGCGCAGGCCGCGAGCAGGAACAACGGGAGCAGCGACAGGAAGGCCCTCATTGCTGTCGAGCGTAGTGCGACGCGGCGATTTGCGTAACGCGAATTCGCCCCTGCTTCGCGACCGATCGCTTTGCCGCGCGCGCCGCCCCGAGAAAACTAGGGCGCGGACTCGTGCGCAGTGCGAATTGGGCTGAACACCAGGAATCCGAGCACCAAGACGAGGAACGCCGCGCCCGCCATGTACGGGTATTCGGGGCGAATCTGATACAGCCCCGTGCCGAGGATGGGACCCAACGTGCGGCCGAGTGCCTGCGCAGAGCTATTGAGCCCAGCGACCGCTCCCTGCTCTTGATCGGCGACCGAGAGCGAGAGTGCAGCGGTGACGCCGGGCATTGCCAGCGCTTGACCGAGCCCTTGCAGGGCCATGGCTACGATCAGAACCGGCAAGGCGCGGGCGAAGATGAACAGCACCAAGCCCGCGGCCGCGATCGGCACGCCGGTTCGGAGCAAGCGAGCGGGCGGCCATTTAACTTTGCGAACGAAGAAGCCCTGCACGAGCACCGCCACGACCCCGTAGACCACGAGCGAGTAACCGACTGCACGCGCGGCGCCGGTCGGGCTCAGCAGCAGGCGGTCTTGGTAGTAGAAGGCGACGGTCTGCTCCATCGAGACCGACGCGAGCGTGGTCGCGAGCCCGATGCTCAAGAGCGGCCAGACCTTGGCTGCGATCGGCATCAACCCTTGAGCCTCTGGGCGACTCGCGTGGCGCTTGGGTTCGGGCAAGCCGAATACGACGAAGATCGCGTTCAGAAACGCGATGCCCGAGGACAAGTAGACCGGGACCAGCAAGCCAAACGGGGCCAGGGTGGCGCCGATGGCGGGGCCGAAGACCACCGCTAAGCCGAAGGCGGCGCCGATCATGGCCATGCCGCTGGTGCGATCGGCGCGCTCGGTCACGTCAGCCACGTAGGCCTGCGCGGTGGGCAGGGTGGCCGACGAGTAGAGCCCCCCGATGAGCCGACTAGCAAGCAGACTCAGGTACAGCGGCGTGCCCGTTAACGTGCCCGAAAGACCCAAACGGGCGATTAGCCCGAAGGCCAGAAAGGTCAGCGCGAAGCCCAAGATTCCGCGCAGGATCACGGGCTTGCGACCGATGATCTCACTCTTGCGTCCCCAATAGGGGCTGCCCAGAAACTGCGCCAGCGCGTAGGTCGCGGTGAGAGAACCCACTTGTAGCTCCCCGAGCCCGAGCTGGCGCCCGAGCGGGCCGAGGATTGGGAAGAGCACGCTCAGCCCCAGGATGCTGTTGAACAGGGCGAGAAAGATCAGCGAGAGCGGGCTCATACGGGGCGGCGCAGGCTAGCACCGAGGGGTGATCCCACCCGGGTTATCTCAAAAACGCGGACGTTAAGGCTGAACCGGTGGGTCTGCCGTAGTTGACAGGGTCACGATTTAGACTCATTCTAACTGGGTGCGACATGACGACGTTATCGCGTTGTTGATACAGAACGGTATCCAGCCGTCCGCGCAGCGCGTCGCGGTGGCTGACTACGTCTTGTTCACCGACGAGCATCCATCGGCCGACCGCGTGTTCGCCCGGGTGAAGAAGGTGTTGCCGGTGCTGTCGCGCGCGACGGTGTACAACACGCTAAACCTTTTGGTGAAGAAGGGGCTCCTGCGTGAGCTGGTGCTCGCCGAAGGCAAGATCGTGTTCGACCCGAAAATGGATCGGCACCACCACTTCCTGGACGAGTCGAGCGGTCGCATCTACGACGTGCCGTGGGAAGCGTTGGAAGTGAAGAAGGTCGGCTCGCTCGAAGAGTTCGAGATCGACGAGTACCAAGTCGTGTTGCGCGGCCGCCGCGCGGCCCGGCGAAAGTAGCCCCGACGCCCGCCCGTGCGTTGGGGCTTGCACGCGCGCTTGTTTAGACTTAATCTAAATTTAGACTTCGGAAAGGAACCATGACTCACCTCGAAAACTTGCGAGAAGGCATTGCAGATCCGATGCGGGACATCCGCTTGAACCTGCAGACGGTGCTCGCTGCCGGCGGCGCGCTCGACGCGGCGCAGCGCTGGGGGGTTGCGTTGGCCTCGGCTGCGGCGGCGCGCCACCCAGAGCTCACCCAGGCCGTGCTCGAGGCGGCGCGTGCGGAGAGCTCCGACGCGGTGATCGACGACGCGCTGGCTGCGGCTGCGCTGATGGCGATGAACAACGTCTACTATCGTTTCAGGCACCTGATCGAGAAGCCGAGTTACTCGGACATGCCGGCGCGACTTCGGATGACTCGCATCGCGCGGCCGGCCACCAATAAAGCCGATTTCGAATTGTTTTGCCTGGCCGTGAGCGCCATCAATGCCTGTGAGGCGTGCCTGCGCGCGCACGAAGAGGCGGTGCTCGCAGCTGGTCTGAGCGAGAATCACGTCCACGACGCGGTTCGCATCGCTGCCACGCTGAACGCGGCGGCGGTTTCTCTGGAACTATCCGCGCTTTCGCGCGAAACCGCGCCGCAAGAGGCGCGCTGAATCAGGAGCCTGGCCATGAAATTGTATAGAAGCCCCAGCAATCTGTCGGAGAGCGCCCGCAATCAGCTGGTCGAAACGCTCAACGCGCGGCTCTCCGATGGGCTCGACCTGCACTCGCAAATCAAGGTGGCGCACTGGAACATCAAGGGGCCGCAATTCGCGGCGCTGCACCCGCTGTTCGAGTCGTTCGCGGTCGGCCTTGCCGAATACAACGACACTTTGGCGGAGCGCGCGGTGACCCTGGGCGGTAAGGCGTATGGCACGGCGCGCCATGTCGCCGCAGCCTCGAAGCTCCCGGAGTATCCGCAAGAGACTAGCCGCGACTTGGAGCACGTGCGGCTGCTCGCCGAGCGGTTCGATGTCTATCTGGGCGGGCTACGCGAGTCGCGCGACGTGGCTCAGAAGAACGGTGACACAGACACCACCGACCTCTTTACGGCGGTCATCACCGAGTTCGAAAAGCACGCTTGGTTCTTGCGAGCCTCGCTCGAGGGGTGAACTTCAGGGCCTGGGTGTGCACTCGATCGTGCTCACGCGCCAACTGCCAAGGCAGCAGCCAGCGACGACCTGATCGTAAAGGATGCAGTCACCGTAGTCGCAGATGACGCCCGTCCACGGACAGCTGGTGCCGGCCGTGGGCGGGACCCGCGGGCAGCCGAGCGGGAGCTCACGCACGGTACATTGCCAACACCAGCTATCGCCGCAGGCCGCACACCGGCAGACCGTGCGATCGATGTAAGAGCAAACACCGGGCCCGGGGCACTCTTGCGCTTCGAGCGCGATCGGAGGTTCGCTCGGACAGGGGACGATCGTGCCACCGCCGTTGGTGCCCGCCTCGCCGCCCGGTTCGTCACCGGTGCCGCCCGCGGGCACACCGCCTGCGGCCGCGCCGCCTGCGCCACCGCCCGTTGTCCCATTGCTTTGGCCAGCGGAGCCGAACGCGCCGCCCGTTGCGACGCCGCCGCTAACGGTCGCGCCTGTGCCGGAGACGCCCGCGGCACCGCCGAAAATGTCGAACGCGCCGCCAACGCCCACGCCACCGACCTCCGGGCACAGGTCGAGAAAGCGGCTGCTCGGCACCCCGACCTTGCCGCCGCCGGTTTTGCCGCCGAAGCTGACGCCGGGGACCCCGCCGGTGCTGTTCGATTGACCGCCGAACCCGCCGGCTGAGCCGACGAGGGGCGCGTAGCCGGGGTCACTCGAGCAAGCGCAGACCCAAAGGCCAACGGCCGTTGCCGCCATCCATCCGCGCTGAGCCCGCCGCACTCCCCGAGCTTAGCCGCGGGCGACGCGGGCGCAACGGGGATCTCAACGGGTCGACTTGTGTCGCGAGCCGTCGCCGGCTCTAGCCTTGAGCGTGCGCTCGAAAAAGCTCGAATTCGCGGCGAGTTGTTCGAGGTAGCCCCGTACGTCGCCCTGGGCCTCCGGGCTCAGCCGATGGAAAGGCACGATGTGCTGGTCGGGCACGTAGCGGAACGTGAAGTTGATGCGCCGCGTGGAAAAACCCTCGATCTTCGGCGGTAGCGTGCGCTCGGTTCGATCGTCGACGCGCTGCACCCGGTGCAAGGCGCGGTCTTTGAACAGCGGCCCGCCGAAGATTTGCAGAGATCCGTCGTCCAGCCATTGCGAGAGCAGCGGCTTTGCTCGCTCGCCAGAGCGGTGAGGCAACACGAATTGCAGCAACGCGCGCTCCCCGATGGAAAGCGATGCGACCGGACCCGGCTCGAAATCCCGGTGCTCACCGACGCGCGCCACGTCGATCGCGCGCCCGTGCTCCAAACGGCTGCCGTAGAAATTCACGAGGCAGGTGTTGAAGTGAAAGCCGCGTGGCACCTGCGCGGGAGGGAACAACCGCGCGACCTTCTTTTCCACGTCGCGCAGCAGCTTGGCCATGACCGCGGGGAACGGTTCGGCCGCGACGCAGCGATCGTGCACGCCGCGCGGCGGACGGTAATAGTCGAGACAAGCGAACTGCCAATTGCCGAGCCAATACACTGGGCGCAGCAAGCGCCGCTGTTCGCGACCGGCCGGGGGCGGTCGCTCGGTCGAGTAGCGGTACTCCCAGATCGGGTGCAGCGTTTCGAGCCAAGCGAGCAACTCCGCCCGCGCCTTCGCCTCGAGATAGTTCGCGAAATAGTAGTGGCCCTGAGCGCTGGGCGGGCGTTCGGCACGGGGGCGATGCTGCATTTCCGCTGTGTATCGTGAGGCTTGTGGGCTTTTACCTTTGCGGCGCGCGCATTTGAAGCCAAACTCTCGCATGCAACGGCAAGACATGCACTTCGAAGCCGAGTGCCGAGAGCATCGCGCGTGAAGCCCTTCGTGATTGGGATTGCCGGTGGGACCGGGTCCGGAAAGACGACGATTGCCCAGCGCATCGCCGGCGCGGTCGCTGCGCGGGACGTGGCTCTCATCGAACACGACGCCTACTATCGGGATCTTTCGCATTTGAGCGACGCGGAGCGTCAGCTCGTGAACTTCGACCATCCCGACGCGCTCGATACGGAGCTCTTGGTCGAGCACTTGACGCGCTTGCGCGCGGGGCAGGCGGTCGAGATCCCTCGCTATGACTTTGCTTCGCACACGCGCCGCCGAGAGGCGCAGTCGCTTTCGCCCACGCCGCTGGTGCTGGTCGAAGGCATTCTGGTGCTGGCCGATGCGCGTTTGCGCGCCACCTTCGATTTGAAGATCTACGTCGACACGGACGCCGACATTCGCATCCTGCGTCGCTTGCGGCGCGATATCGAGGAGCGCGGTCGAAGCTTCGAGTCGGTGCGCGAGCAGTACGACACGACCGTGCGTCCGATGCACCTCATGTTCGTCGAGCCTTCCAAGCGCTGGGCGGACGTGATCGTCCCCGAGGGTGGCGAGAACCGAGCCGCGGTGGAGCTGGTCGTGGGCAAGGTGCAGAGCGTGCTCTCGGGGCGCTAACCGTCGCGGCGGTTGAGCGCTTCGTCGCCTTTTGTTGGAAGGCCGGGGCGTTAGCGGGCATTTTATGGTTGGCAGAGTGCGAGTCTGCACGTCACATGAACATGCGATTCCGGGTGGTCCAAATTGCTTCTTTGCTATAAAATTACCGAAACACGGTGGCGGGTTAGTGCGAAATAGCTGCACAACGAGGGTAGGTGAGCTAGCCTCATTATCTTACATGCTCTTACCTATTTGCCATTTTTGATCCGGAACCCGCCAAAAGTGGCACCTATCTAAGTTGAAGAGGAGATTTTGGAGCGCACCGAAGGAGTCGTAGTCGCCGGGCGCTACCGCTTGGTGCGTAAGCTCGGTGCGGGCGGGATGGGATCCGTCTGGCTCGCGCACGACACCTCTTTGGATTCGCAGCTCGCGCTGAAGCTGATCGACGACGACAAAGCGAAGAGCGACGAAGTCCGGCTGCGCTTTGCGCGCGAGGCGAAAGCGGCAGCCCAGCTCCGTGGCGCTCACGTCGTGGACGTGTTCGACCATGGCGACTCGGACGGCACCCTCTACATCGCCATGGAATACCTCCAGGGCGAGGACCTGGGGGCGCGGCTCGATCGCGTCGGCCGGCTCGACGCCGCCACGACCTATCGCATCGTGGCGCATGTGGCACGCGCGCTCGTGCGCGCTCACGCGAACGGCATCGTTCATCGCGACTTGAAGCCCGAGAACATCTTCCTGGTTCAGGGAGACGAGGAAGAAATCGCGAAAGTGCTGGATTTCGGCATCGCCAAGCTCGATGCCTACTCCCTGCAGGACAAAGCGACCCGTACCGGTTCGTTCCTGGGCACGCCCTTTTACGTGAGCCCCGAGCAGGCGCGGGGAAAATCCACTGATTACCGCTCGGATCTGTGGTCGCTCGGAATCATCGTCTTCCAGTGTTTGACGGGGCACCCGCCGTTCGAAAGCGAAGCGCTGGGCGAGCTGATGGGCCTCATTCTGTACGAAGATCTGCCGCGCCTCACCGCACGAAATCCGGAGCTTCCAGCAACGGTCGATGCCTGGTGGGAGCGCGCGGCCATGCGCGATCGCGAGCTCAGGTTTCAGTCGGCGAAGGAGATGGCGGACGCGCTGGGCCACGCGCTCGGGGTACGCAAGGTGATCTCGGTCCCGACCATCGCGCCACGGCGGCCGAGCATGTCGGACGGTACGGGCAGCTTCCCGCCGGCGGCGAGCAGTGGGGCATTCCCGCCGGCGCCCGGCTTGCCAGATTTGAATCGCACACCGAACTCGGTGCTGCCTTCCTTCTCGGATCCGGAGTGGACCGAGGACCGAGTCGAGACCGATGCCCCGGTGTCGCGCACCCGGCATTCGGCGGTGCCTGGCTATGGCCTGGCGCTGCTCGTCGCGCGCATTCCGCGCAGGCTTCGCCCGTGGCTCACCAAGAAGGGGGCGAAGAAGGCGTTCGCGAATTTTCGGGCACAACCGAAGAAGGTGCTGGTGGCCGTCGCCATCACCACCGGCGTGGTGCTGGGCGCGGTGTTGACGCTCGCGTTGCTCGGCCCCGAGCCGCAGGTCGAGGCGAGCGATCGGCGCAACCCTCCGCTATCGCACACTCAAGCGGCAGCTACGGCGGCAGCCGTGAAAAAACTCGAAGCGCCGACGCCGAGCGCGGTCGACGCTGCGCCGTCAGCGCAACAGGCGACGAGTTCGACCGCGCAGAGCTCGCTCGACGCGAGCGCTGCGCCCGAGAATTCTGCCTCTCCGACACGAAGCGTGGAGTCGGCCGAGACCAAGCGCCGGCCCGCGCCACAGCCGCCGGTCAAGCGCCGGGTCGTGCGCGGTCCGGACTACGGCATTTAGACGAAGGTTGCCTCATCCGCTGAGGCCGACGCGCCGTCGTGCGATGAGACAGGCAGCGCCTCCAATCTCGAACTCGCGGCACGAGCGCGGTCGGTCCTGATACACGGTGCAGCGGAACGGCGCGGCCTCGCCGTCACCGACGAGCCCGAGGCAACGCCCGTCAGGACGCGGCACGAACACGCCCCAATGATCTTCCCGCACCAGCTCGGGATGCTTCTTGCGCAGCGTGTCGCGCGGGCGAAGCTCGACTCGGTCGAAGCCTTCCCGGCAGCAAGCGCCGCAGTTTTTGCAGCTCGCTTCGTCGAGGCGGGGCTCCCAATGTTCGCAGGCCGCAGTGTTGGGCTCGACGCGCAGGGCGTCGCGGCCCACGCGCTCGCTTTGCCGGCATGCGAGCTTGTGCCCGCGCAGACGCGCCCAGGCGCATTCACCGCAGCGAAGCCGTGGGTCGACGTTTGCGAGAAAGCCACTGACGTGGCGCGCGCGCGTTTCGGCCCAGAGTGAGTCGCTCGGCGCGACCGCACGCGCGATCTCGGCCAGGCGCGCGGTGCTCTCGAGCGCTTCGTGCAACACTGGACCCCAGGGTTCGGCCTGCGCGGCGCTGAAGGCGCGGCGGGCGCTGGGCAGGGCAGGGTCGTCGCTTGGCGCGAGCGGATCCTCGGGCAGCGCGTCCCAGTACTCGCGCCACTCGGTGGTGACCGCGAAGAACGCGCGCAAACCATGCGGGCGGGCGAGCGCGGCCTGAACCCGGTGGCAGGCATGCTCGAAGATCAGGTCGCGATCGGAGGTATTGCTGAGGCCCCAGTCCGGCTTTTCGCGCCCTGCGGGTCCCGCGACCAAGGCGTGGCAGATTTCGTGAAAAATCAGCTGTGCGAGCGAGTCATCCGCGTCGAAGTCCTGGGGCTCCGCCAAGGTCAAGGTTTGCTTGCCGTCCCACGAGGCATAGACGCTCCCGGAGCGTTCGACGCGCATGCCGAGCCGCTCGGCCGCGCGCAGCCAAACCAAATCGAGCGGGTCTTGATAGCGGTGGAGGATCCGGCGCGGCGGCACGTGGGGTTCAGCTTGCTCTGAGAGAGGTGGGGCACGTTAGTATAGGCGCGCCCCATGCTCGACGCTCGGTTCGCTCGATCTCGGCCCAAGCGCCGCGCTGCCGCCGCCGGGTTTTCGCGGGCTCTGTGCGCCGCTTTGCTTGCGCTGGCTGCCACGCTCGGTATGGCTTCGGTGGCTCGGGCCGACCAAGAGCTGTCACGGGTCGCGTTGCCGACCTTGTCGCTCGAATTGGGGGCGGTGCTCCTACTCGGCAGCTCGACGACGTTGATTCCGATCCCGACCGACTGTCATTGGTGCGTTCCGCCCAAGTTCGACCAGGCGCTCGCGTCGCCCGTGAAGGAGCGGCGTAGCGCCGGAAGGATGAGCCATGTGCTGTCGTACGTGGCCGTGCCGGTGCTCGCCGGGGCCGCGATGGTCGTGCCGCCGGTCACCACCAACGAGCCCAACGATCACGCCGCGGAGAACCTGGTCTTGGTGGCGGAGGTCGTGTTGCTCGACTTGTCGCTCAACTTGGCCATCAAAAGGTGGGTCGCGCGCCGGCGACCGGCCTTCTACTACGGGCGCGTCGGGCAAACCGAGTATGCCGCCGATCCGAAGGAGAGTAATTTGTCGTTCTTCTCGGGCGACACGAGCGGAGCGTTCTCTGCCGCGAGCGCCGCGGCCACGATCTCGTTCATGCGTGGCTACGAGTCGGCGCCGTACGTGACCGCAGTCGGCGCGACGTTGGCAACCGCGACTGGGCTATTGCGCATCGGTGCTGACGTTCATTGGCCGAGCGACGTGCTGACCGGAGCGCTAGTGGGTACCGCGCTGGGTATCGCAATGCCCCTGCTGCTACACCCGCGAGCCAAGGCGCCGGACGAAGCCGGTGCGAACGCGACGGCGCCGCTGAGAAACGCCACGATGACCGCGCCGTTACTGCACTTTTCTGCGGCGTTTTAGCTTGTAAAGGCGGTCGCGCTCGTTCACATTCGCGAGCCGATGAACGAGCCTTTTCGCGACCCAAGCCTGCCCATCGAACAGCGCCTCGACGACTTGATCGGGCGCATGACGCTTCCCGAAAAGGTCGGCCAAATGTTGCAGCTCGACGGTCGAGTCGACGCGGTCGCGCAAGTCGAAAAATACACACCTGGTTCGTTGCTGCACATCCTGGACGAAAAGCTGCTGCCGGCTCTGGAAGCAGCGTCGCGTACCCGTCTCGGAATTCCGTTGTTGATTGGCGAAGACGGCATTCACGGTCATTCGTTTCACGCTGGTGCCACCATCTTCCCGAGCCAGCTAGGGCTGTCCACGGCCTGGAATCCCGCGCTGGCTCGAGACGTGGCGCGGGTCACCGCGCGCGAAATGTCGACCACCGGCGCGCATTGGACGTTTTCGCCGGTGCTGTGCATTGCGCGCGAGCCGCGCTGGGGGCGCGTCGACGAGACGTTCGGCGAAGATCCGTTGCTGATCGCCGAGCTCGGCGCCGCGATGGTCGAGGGTTACCAGGGGCATGGCCTCTCCGACCCGGAGAGCGTGCTGGCCACGGCCAAGCACTATGCCGGCTATTCGGAGACGCAGGGCGGGCGCGACGCCTCCGAAGGCGATTTGTCGCGCCGCAAGCTGCGCTCCTATTTCTTGCCGCCGTTCGAGCGGGCCGCGCGCGCCGGCTGTCGGACCTTCATGACCGGCTACAACTCGATCGAAGGCCTGCCATCGACCGCAAATCGCTGGCTGCTCACCTCGGTGCTGCGCGACGAGTGGGACTTCTCGGGCATCGTGGTGACCGATTGGGACAACGTGGGGCGCCTGCACTGGGGGCAGCGAATCGTGCCGTCGCTCGTCGAGGCGGCCGCGGTCGCGGTGCGCTGCGGAAACGACCTGATCATGGTCACTCCTGGGTTTTACGAGGCGGCGCAGACCGCCGTGCAGCGCGGACTGCTGACCGAAGAGGAGATCGATCGCGTGGTGCGGCGCATTCTGCGGCTCAAGTTCGAGCTCGGATTGTTCGAGAACCCGCGAGCGCCGGACTTCGAGGCTCAGGCGCGGGTCATCGGCTGCAGCGCGCATCGCGAGGTCGCCTTGCGTGCCGCGCGCGAGTGCCTGGTGCTGCTGAAGAACGACGGAACCTTGCCACTCAAGGCGGGGGTTGTGCGCCGGCTGGCGGTGCTAGGGCCGAATGCCGACGATGATTTGGCGCAGCTCGGGGATTGGTCGCTCGGCGCTCCACAGTATCCGGTCGAGGCCGGCAAGCACCCGCGCGACTGCACGGTCACGCTGCTCGACGGACTGCGTGCTCGGGCGAGCACGTTCGAGCTCGAATTCGTGCCCGGCTGCAGTGTCACCGATCCGGACACTTCTGGCGTGCCTGCCGCGGCGGAGGCAGCGCGACGAGCGGACCTGACAGTGCTGGTCGTGGGTGACAACTTCACCTACAACGGCGAAGGTCGCAGCACCGCCACGCTCGAGCTGATGGGCGGTCAAGTGGCCCTGATCGACGCGGTAGCCGCCACGGGGAAGCCGTTCGTACTCGCGTTGATCAACGGCAAGCCGTTGGTGCTGCCGCCGTCCGCACAAAAGGCGAGCGCGGTGATCGAGTGCTTCAATCCCGGTATGCTCGGCGGCACCGCGTTTGCCGAAGTGCTGTTCGGCGAGCAGAACCCTTCTGGCAAGCTGACCATGACGTTTCCGCGGCACGTCGGGCAGTTGCCTCTGTTCTATTCGCGTCTGCGCCACCAGCACGGTGAAAATTACGCGGATTTGACGCTGGAGCCGGCCTATGAGTTTGGGTTTGGCCTGTCGTACACGCGCTTCGAGTACCGCAATCCGCGCGTGCTCTCGCCCAGCCTGAAGCCCGGGGAGCCGCTACGGCTCGAAGTCGAGCTCACCAACGCGGGAGAGCGAGCGGGCGTCGAGGTGAGCCAGGTGTACTTGCGCGACGTCGTGACTAGCGTCACCTGGCCCGCGCGCGTGCTGGTCGCGTTCGAACGCGTGCTGCTGGAGGCCGGTGAAACAAGGACGCTCCATTTCGAAATTCCGCACGAGCGGCTGTCGCTCATCGATGCCTTCGATCAACGCGTGGTCGAGCCTGGCGAGTTCGAGCTGGGGGTGGGCGGCTCCTCGCGAACACAGGATCTGCTCTTCACGTCTTTCGTGGTGGAAGGGGAGCTCTCGCCGCTCACGCGCATTCCCGGCGTGCTATCGCCTTGAGCGCGCTGCGCTAAAGCGAATAGCCGACGTCGATGTAGATCCCCGTGAGATGAATCTCGTAGTCCCCGGCGGCGCCGCAGAAGCTACAAGGTTTGCGGTTCGGGGCGCTCAGATCCGACGGGTCTACCTGGCCTTCGCCAAAGCGGTAGGCGAGGGCCAGATTGCTCTGCACCAGGCCGAAATCGTAGCCAACGCCCGCAGTGAAGACCTGAGTTTTTCCGGGCGGCGTGCCGAACGCGGTCGGGTACTTCTCGTTCGCGGTTTTGCTGTCGTAAACCCAGCCGGCGCGAAGCGCGACGCGGTCACGCTTGGTCTCCGGGTCGGGCGCCAGCCGGTATTCGGCGCCCAAGCGTAGCGTGAGCGAGTCACTCCAGTCGAAGACGTTTGCGACCGAGGAGGGTTTTGTCCGATCGGGCGGCGTGCCCCGCAAGGGACTACCGCCATTTTGCGAATTGAAGCCGTATTCGAGATCGAGAGCGAACGCGAGGTGCGGGCCCATACGGTTGAAGTCGTAGCGCGCGCCAGCACCCAGCTTGGACGGCAACACGAACTCGGTCGATACGTCTTCATAGACCGCGGCCAGCGCGATGCCGCGCTCGTTCTCGACCTTGGTCGTGGTCTTGTGTCGATAGACCAGGCCGAGCTCCAGCTCGGGTGTGAGGGACCATTGCAGTCCGCCGCGAAAGCCCTGAAAGCTGTAACCCGTGAGTTTGAAATCGAGAAAAGGTGTCGCGGCCTGGTCCGGAAAGCCTTGGAAGCGCTCGAGCTGCACGAACGTGACGCGATAGCCGAGCCCCAAACGCAGCTTGCCCGGCAAATTCAGCGCGAGCGCGGGAGACGCTTCCACGAACAGCAGCGACGTTTTGTCCTCGAAACCCGGGGCGCCGTAGTGAAAGGTCGCGCCCGAAGATGCGACGGGGTAGAGCCCGAGCCCCGCGCTGAGCCAGGGCGTCAAGCGGAAGGCGCCGCCGACTAGAAAGAATGGCGCGACCGTCATATCGGAGCTGACGTTGCGCGCCGCGATGTTGGGGCTCGCCTGCAGTCCGCCGAGCAACAGCGAGAAGTCGGCAATGGCCGCGACGTGCGGCACGTGCGCGAGGCCCGCTGGGTTGTGGAACAGCGCCGACGGGTCGCGCACGTAGCCGATTGCGGTGCCGCCCATGCCCATGTGGCGAGCGGCATAGAGCATGGGCGTGTCGTAGCCGCCTGCCCGGGCTGTTGGCGCGACGCAAAACGCCGCGGCCGACAGCCCGATGGCAAAGGCGCTTCGCAGCGCGGGGGCGGTCATGCCGGGCTAGTTGCCGCCGGCGCCCGAGTTACCGCCCGCGTTCGATCCCGAGTCGGCGCCACCGCCCGGCAGGCCACTAGTGGCGCCCGTGCCCATGCCTCCGGCGCCCCCGCCGCCTGCGCTCATACCGGCGCTGCTCATTCCCGCTTCGCCCATGCCGCCTGCGCCAGCGTCGCCACCCATGCTGACGGTGCCACCGGTCTTCCCGGCCGCGCCGCCCGAGCTGGTCCCGCCGGAGCTGGTTCCGCCCGTGCCACCCGATGAGGTGGGCGGAATCGGCAGCCCGCTACAGGCGTAGAACGTCGCCGTGCAGTTGTTGTCGAGCCGACACGAAATGCACTGAGGTCCAGAGGCACCAGCTGAGAGGCATTCGGCCAGGCAAAAGCGCGCGGTGCAGTCGACCGAGCCCAGGTAGCAGGCGAGGCAGGCGTCGCTCGGCACCGGCGTGAGCACGCCCTTCAGACAGTCGCTCGTGCACGACGCTCGTTGGGTCGCGTTGTCCGGGTACATCGTGAAGCAGCTCTGGCCGCACATGCTGGTTTGCGTGATGACGTCATTGCCGCACACCGCCGCGGAATCGTCGGCGCAAGCACCGGTCGCAGTGGTCTGCTCCTTCAACTTCGCTTCGGTGCGATCGGTGTAGGGGCTCTTGCACTGGGTGTCGGTCGGCGTGGTGTCGTCGTCATCGTCGCCACAGGCCATGGCCAGCAGCAGGACCGCAAGCACCGGCGAGAACCTAGCAATGAGTTTCATCGTCTCCTCCAAGCGTTCGTCTAAAGGGACCCCCGTCGCCGCATACGGCTTACGAGCCGCAGACCTCGAACCCCCGCGTTCGAGGCCGCGCGAACTATATACCGAAGCCTGCGAGCGGCTCAACAAGGCGGCATTCACGCTGCCGGCTCACCGATGTGCCGGCGAACGCCGCGGAAAGTCCTCAGGCGAGGTCGAAAAGGAGGAGCTCTGCCGCTTGCTTGCCCGTGATTTGCAGCTTTCCGGCGTCGCTGACCATGGCCGCGTCGCCAGCGGCGAGCAAAGTTCCGGATAGATCCACTTCGCCGCGCGCCACGTGCAAGTACAGGTTCCGTTGCGGAAGTACGGTGTGTTCGACGCTCGCCTCCGGCGCGAGCAGACTGGCATACAAGTTCATGTCTTGATGGACCGTGACCGAGCCGTCACGGCCGTCCTGCGAAGCAACCAGACATTTTCTTGCCGTCCGCTGCGCCTCGCTGAACATTTTTTGTTCGTATCCGGCCGGGTAGTTGCGGCGATCGGGCACGATCCAAATCTGTAGAAAGTGCACGGGATCGGTCTTGGAAGCGTTGAATTCACTGTGGGTGACGCCGGTTCCCGCCGACATGCGCTGGACGTCGCCGGGTCGCACCACCGAGCCGGTCCCCATGCTGTCCTTGTGTTCCAACGCGCCGTCGAGGACGTAGGTGATGATTTCCATGTCGCGGTGCGGGTGAGTCGGAAAGCCCTTGCCGGGCTGAACGCGATCCTCGTTGATCACGCGCAGCGCGCGAAATCCCATGTTTGCCGGGTCGTAGTAGTCCGCGAACGAAAAGCTGTGAAAAGAACGCAGCCAGCCGTGGTCGGCGAAGCCGCGCTGGTCCGAGCGGCGGATTTGCATATGGGGGTCCTTTTCAGGGATTGAGCCTCTGGAACCTAAGGTCGTTTGGTAGCGAAGCAATCCCGTAAATCGAGTTTGGGACGGTCGAACGGTCGAAGCGGGCGGCGCCGCCGCGCCGCGGGACTAAGCTGGGGCGCCATGGATGAGAAAACCCGTACCGAGCTAGAAGCAGCGGCATTTCGTCGTCTCGTTGAACATTTGCGCGAGAGGACCGACGTTCAGAACATCCAGCTCATGAATCTCGCGGGATTTTGCCGGAATTGCCTGGCCAAGTGGTATCGCGCTGCGGCCGTCGAGCGCGGGGTGGAACTCACTGACGAACACGCTCGCGAAACCATCTACGGAATGCCTTATGCAGAGTGGAAGGCGCGATTCCAGACTTAGGAGTCCATGAAAATGACTCGTTGACCTGCTTATCCGAGCAAGGCTATGTCCGGCTCGTGGCCGGATTCTTCGAGGAGGCACCGGACTCAATCGCGAGTCGCGTGGCGTCGGGCTTGAGCCAGCTCGGCTTGGTGATCAAAAGCCAAGCTTGGGCGGGCGCGAGTGAGCGCGGCCTCACGCCAACACAGGGGCAAATTCTAACGCTGCTCCGTTCGCATGCCGAGTCGAGCCTGCGCCTATCGCAAGTGGCAAGTTCGCTCGGTATCAGTCCGCCGACTGCGAGTGACTCGGTGCGCACTCTCGTGCGAAAGGGGCTCGTGCAAAAGGCTCGAGCGGAGGGCGACGCTCGCGCCATCGCGCTCGAGCTCACTCGGCGAGGTCAGGCCGAAGCGGAGTGCGCCGCGGCTTGGCCGGACTTCTTGGTTAGCGCCATCTCGACGCTGTCCGAATGCGAACAAGAAGCGTTTCTGATTGCGCTCATCAAAATGATTGGTGCGCTGGTGGAACGGGGCCGCGTCCCGACCCAGCGTATGTGCGTTTCGTGCCGGCACTTTCAGCCCCGAGTCGGGAACGAGCAGAAGCCGCACTACTGTTCGCTGGCGGAGGCTTCGCTCGCGACGCGGGAGCTGAGACTCGACTGCGTGGCGCACTCGCCGGTTGGGCCCGAGCAGGTTCGCCGCAATCTGGCGGTCTTTGCGAGCTGATCTGCCCCAGTGCGCTGGCTAGCCGGAGCGAGCAGGCCCCGAACCTCCAGCCGGACGGCCAAGCGGGCGCTAGGTAGTCGGGTATTGGTCCACCTTTCTCTACCTTTACGTGGCGCCACGCTTGAGCTTTGATGGCGAACCGTGACGATGAAACGAGTCATTTGGGCAAGTTCAGCGACGGCACTCCTGCTTATCGGGTGTGGTGGCGCAGCGGTACCTCAGGATCAACTGGCCACGGCGCAGGCGACGCAAAAGGGCGCCGAGGTCGCGGGTGCGGCCGAAGATCCGAAGGCGGCGCTGCACTTGAAACTCGCGACCGAGCAGATCGACAAAGCGAAGGCGCTCATCGCTAACGGCGACAACGAGCAGGCCGCGAGCGTCGTCGATCGCGCGCAGGCAGATGCCGAGCTCGCCATCGTGCTCGCGAAAGAAGCGCGCGCGAAGAAGGAAGCAGCCGACGCGCGTGAACAAGTGGAAGAGCTCAAGCAGAGGTTGCAGAAATGATCGAGCGATCACAGAAGGGTTCCCGCATGCTCGTAAGTCGCTTTACCACGCTGTCGGTGGTCGTTGCCGCGCTGCTTCAGGCGGCCTGTGGCGCCGCGGTTTCGCCGAAAGAGTTGAACGACGCTCGCTCTGCGTACGATCGCGTGGCGAAGGGCAGCGCGGCGCAGCTGGCGCCGGCAGAGCTCGATACCGCGAAGCAGGCGCTGTCGCGTGCCGAGGGCAGCTTCCAAGCTGACGGCGACGTGCCGAAGACTCGTGATCTGGCCTACATCGCCGAACGCAAGGCGCTGCTCGCCGAGGCTCAAGCCGGCATCGTTCAGTCCGAGCGAGATCGCGAAGCGCTCGACAAGGATCTGAAGAAGTCGCAGCTGGCCACGATCGACAAGACCAAAGCCGAGCTCGAAGCCGAGCGTCGCGCCAAAGAAGCGACCAGCGCCGAGGTCGTGCGGACCAAGGACGAAGTCGCCCGCACCAAAGCGGATCTGCTGAACGAGAAGAAGGCGCGCGAGGAAGCGGAGAAGCGCGCTGCCGCCGCCATGGCCAGCTTGGCCGAAGTGGCCAAGGTCAAGGAAGAGGCGCGCGGCGTCGTCATCACGCTTTCCGGCAGCGTGCTGTTTGCGACGGGCAAGAGCGACCTCTTGCCGATCGCACAACAGAAGATCAACGACGTGGCCAAGGCGCTGAAGGATCAGGGCTTCAAGGCGATTCTGGTCGAGGGTCACACGGATTCACAGGGCAACGCGGCGAAGAACGAGGAGCTGAGTCTCCGGCGCGCCGAATCGGTGCGACAGCAGCTCATCAGCCAGGGCATTCCGGCCGACAAGGTGCGCTCGGCGGGCTTGGGTTCGAGCCGTCCGGTCACGGACAACTCGACCGCGGAAGGGCGCGCGAACAACCGTCGCGTCGAGATCGTCGTTACGCCCGACCGCTGAAAAGCGTTGAGCGACATCGCTGCAGGTAGCGTCCTCGACGAGGGCGCTACTTGCGGTCGCTGTACAGGTCGGCCGCGCTGCGCTTGGCGGGCGCGGCCGCCGGCGTTTCGGCTTGCGGGCGATTTGGCTCGGGCTTTTTCGGCTTGGGCGAGACGATCGCCGGCTTCGCAGCGGGTCGCGCTGCGAGCGCAGCCACGTTTGGCTTGGTTGCCGGCATGGCGGAGACCGCGCCGGCCGGGGCCACGACGGGCGCACTCGTCGGCTCAGCTTTGGGAGCGGCGGGGGCGACCGGCAGAGCGGCGGCGGCTTCACTCGGCGCAGCCGCGGCGGGCACTGGCTCCGCAGCGGGGGTCGACGCAACCTTTCGGGTCAAGAGCAGCGTCGCACCCGCGCCGATTGCCAGCACGGTGAAGCCGAGCACGACCCACGGTGCGCGTCCCTTGCCCTGTTGCGTCCCTTGCCCCCAGGCTGACTGAGTGGCCCCGCCGGGGCGAATGGAATCGAACGCTTCGGTTTCGAGCGGCGGACTGGCATTGCCGCCGCTCGCGCTGTTGATCAAGCGGGTGACGCGCTCCACCGACGTTCTCCCGCTGCGCGAGGCGTACGGCAGCAGCGCGCCCGCGAACGCACCCATGTTGGCATAGCGCCGGGCGGGGTCTTTCTCGAGGCAGCGCGAGATCACGTTCTGTAGGCCCTCGGGCGCGTCCGGGCGCCGATTGCGCAGCGGCGGCGGTGGTTGCTGCAGAATCATCGCGCACAGCTGAGGCATGGTGTCGGCCACGAACGGCACCTGGCCCGCCAGCAATTCATACAAGATGACGCCGAGCGCCCAGATGTCCGTGCGCACGTCCACGTCGCGTGACGACGCCATCTGCTCCGGCGACATATAAAGCGGCGAGCCCATGACCGTGCTGGTGCGGGTCATGCTGAGATCGGAGCCGGAATTGGCGAGGCCGGTGACCTTGGAGATTCCGAAGTCCAGAACTTTGATGCAGGCGCTGCCGTCGGCACGCCGGGTGTGAAACAGGTTCGCCGGCTTCAGATCGCGATGAATGATGCCGAGTGCATGCGCCTCGGCGATCGCTTCGCTTGCTTGCAGAATGAAATCGACCGCGTCCTCGATCGGCAACTGGCCTCGCTCGTGGACCAAGCCGCCCAGATCGCTGCCGTGCAGGTACTCCATCACCATGTACGGTGAGCCGGTCTCGAGCGTGCCAACGTCGGTCACCCGGGCGACGTGCTCGCTCTTGATTTTCACCGCCGCGCGCGCCTCACGCGCGAATCGCGCGACGATTTCGGGGTTGGCCAGCGCTTCGGGGAGCAAGAACTTCAGCGCCACACGCTCATCGAGCTGAAGGTGCGTGGCGGCGACCACCACGCCCATCCCGCCCTGACCCAATACCCGTTCAATTCGGTACTTTCCGGCCAGTACTTCGCCGATACGGGCTGCTTCGGGGGCGTCCAATCGATCTCCTGCGGGGCAGACTCGCAGACGCGAGCCGAATTCGCCCCAATGTTAGCGCATGCCGGACCCCGGTGGGGAGGTTCCCCCGGTTTGCCGGGCTTCCAGCCTAAATCAAGTCGGCCAGGATGCCGTCCGCCAGCAGCCAATGCGAGCGCTCGAGCCGGAGTCGGCTCGGGGATTCCAGTCGCAGCGCTCCGCGCCCCAGCCACTTGTCGGCTGCGCGCCGGCGCTCCGGGGTCCACATCGAAGCGCCGGTTCGGCGCTCGGCGGCCTGCCAATCGAGCCCCTCGGAGAGTCGCAGCCCGAGCATCAGCTGCTCGCTCAGCGCGACCTCGGGGCTAAGTTCTTCCACCGCGCTGACGAAGGCGTTGGGCGCATCCAAAGTCGAGGGCCCGGGCTCGTTCGCCCAGGCAAGATAGCGTTCGACCGCGGGCGTGTTGCGGTAGCGAACTCGGCGCTCGCCGAGCGGGATGGTGCCCCAAGCGCCCGTGCCGAGCCCCAAGTAAGGTAACCCGCGCCAGTAGCCCAAGTTGTGCCGTGCCTGGCTGCCGGGACGCGCGTAGTTACTGATTTCGTAGTGCTCGAACCCGCGCGCTTCGAGCGTTTGCTCGACGACGCGGAACGACTCGGCCACGGCGTCTTCACCGAGCAAGGGCAGCCGTCCGCGGCGAGCGAGCTCTCCGAACTGCGTTCCGGGCTCAATCGTGAGTGCGTACGCGCTCAAATGAGTGACGCCGGCCTCGGCGATGGCGGCGACCTCGTGCGCGGCTTCTGCTGCAGATTCGCCGGCCACACCGAAGATGAGATCCGCCGAAACCTCGGGAAAGCCCGCGGCACGCGCGGCGCCGAGCGCGGCGAACGCGCCGTCCGCGTCGTGCAGGCGGCCGAGAAAGGCAAGCCGCTGGGCGTTCAAGCTCTGCACGCCGAGGCTGATGCGATTGACGCCCGCCGCGCGCAGCCCTGCGGCAACGCGCGCGTCGAAGCTCGACGGATTGCACTCGACCGTGATCTCCGGCTCACGATGGTGCGGAAAGCGCGCAAGAATCGCGCTGAGCACGCGGCCGAGCTCCCGCGTGTCCCAAAGCGACGGCGTGCCGCCGCCGAAGAAGACGCTGCGCAACGGCAGCGACGACAGATCCGGAGCGCGCGCGGAAAGTTCGGCCAGCACCGCGTCGGCGTACTGCGCGTGCGGAATGCTTTCGCGCTTGCTCGGCAGGCTCAAGAAGTCGCAGTACGGACACTTCTGCAGGCAATACGGAAAATGTACGTACACGCCCAGACCGTCCGCGTCGGTCTCGCCGGAACGAGCGCTCATCCGCTCGCCGGACGCGGAGTCTGTGAGGAAATCCAGCACGCGGGCGGGAGTGTGACCGATTATCGTCGCGCGTCCCGTTATTGGGAGCTTTTGCTCAATTTTCGCGGCTGAGTCGCAGCCTATGCGTCAAATAGCGCGCCGCACTGGGGCCTCGATAGCCAAACCAGAACGCGAAGAGCGGGAGATACAGCCGCGTCTCGTTCACGTAGCCGAAGCAGAAGACGGTGAGCAGCACGAGGAGTGACCACAGCGCTGCACGGGTCTCTGGCCTTCGCTTGCACACGGCCGCGAGCAACACCCACAGCGCGAGCAGCAGCGAGACGCTGATCCACGCCCGCCCGGCGCCCCAGTTTTCGATCCAGAATTGGCGCAGGTTGTGGCGCAAGTGGAGCGGGTTTGCGAGCCAGGGCGTGGCGCTATCGATGGCGTGGGCCGGAAGCGAAGCAGGGCCGACGTAAAGCACTTCCCGCAGCAGTAGAATGCCGGCGATCGTGGCGACCAGCCCTATAACCCCCCAGAGTAGTTCACGCTGCCGGCGGGTGGGGGAGAGCGCGCTATCCGTGACCGCGAGCGCGCACCAGAGCGGGACGTACAGCACGGTCTCGTGGTTGAACAGACCGAGCAGCACGAGCGGCAGCAGCACGCGGAGCCTCGCCTGGAGCGACGCCCAATAGCCGAACCCGGTGAACAGCAGCACGTCGAGCGAGTCCCACGGGTACTCGAGCTTGTACAAGCTCAGAAAGTGCAAGAGGCCGAACGTCGCGATGCTCGCGAAGGCGACCGCGCGACCGCTCCCTTCGCGCCGAAATAGCCGCCACAAGAGCAGATTCTCGGCGAGGATGCCGAGCCCCAGCAACCAGCCGAGCGCGAGCGCCGGGTCGCGGATCAGTGGCTCGAGCACGCGGAGCAGCGCGGGGCCGAGCAAGCGGTGCTGCGAGCTTTTCCAAACCGGGGTACCGGCAAGAATGGCGCTTGCATTGTGCAGCACGAACGCGACCTGGTCTCGGTTTCGAAGCAACGCGCCCACGATCAATCGAGCTTCGGCCACGGTGAGCAGCGCGAAGAGCAGCGCCACGCCGCGTTCCTGCGCGCGCTGCGCGACCGGGCTTGGGCGAGTGACGGCCATGGCTAGCGGCTGAAAGGACCGAGTCGGGGCTGAGGTGTGGGCGTGAAAAGGACACCATGATAGAGCAGGTGCCGTGAAGTTCTGGAAGGCCCACGGGCTCGGCAATGACTACTTGGTGCTGGAGGCGGAGCTTTCGCTCGACCCGGCGCTGGTTTCGGCGATTTGCGACCGCAACCGCGGTATCGGCTCCGACGGCATTCTCGAGCCCTGCGCCCCCAGCCTGGGCGCCGATTTCGGCGTTCGCATCTGGAATCCGGACGGGTCGGTGGCCGAAAAGTCCGGGAACGGGCTGCGCATTTTCGCGCGCTGGCTGCACTCCCAGCGCGGCGCGCGGGAAGCGTTCACGGTTTCGACCGACGCCTGCAAGGTGGGCTGCCACGCAAGCTCGAGCGCGGTGAGCGTCGAGATGGGCGCGCCCACGTTCGTGGCCGCCGAGGTGCCGGTGCTCGCCGACGGCGAGTTCGTCGAACAGGCGATCGCGCTGAGCGACGGAGCGCTGATCGCGACTGCGGTCGGTATTGGCAACCCGCACTGCGTGGTGTTTCGCAGCGAGCCGCTGGACGAGCTGCCCTGGCGGCGCTGGGGCGCCGAGCTCGAGCGTCACGCGCTGTTTCCGAATCGCACCAACGTGCAGATCGCGCGCGTGGTCACTCGTTCACAGCTCGAGATTCGCATTCACGAGCGCGGCGCGGGCGAGACTCAAGCGTCGGGTTCGTCGTCGTGTGCCGCTGCCGCCGCCGGCGTGCGTACGGGCCGGCTCGCCCCAGGGCGCATCAGCGTGCTGATGCCCGGAGGCGAGCTGACCGTTACCGTGTCGGCGACCGGGATTTTGTTGGAAGGGCCGGTCGAAGGCGTGGGCCACTTCGAACTCGACCCGGCCTGGCTCGCAGCGCGGCGCCGGCGCTAACGTCCGCGCGCCGAGCACTCAGCGCTGAATGCGCGCGGAGCCGCCTTCTGCGAACGCACGCACCTGATCCACGCTGGCCATGGTGGTATCGCCCGGGAAGGTGGTGAGCAGGGCGCCGTGGGCCCAGCCGAGGCGCACCGCTTGCTCCGGGCTCTCGCCGTTGAGCAGGCCGTAGATCAGGCCTGCGGCAAAGCCGTCACCGCCACCGACACGATCGAGTACGTCCAGCTCGCAGGTTGGCGCCGTGTAGTTCTTGCCGTCGATCCAGGCGACCGCACTCCAGCTATGCCGATTGGTGGAGTGGACCTCCCGCAGCGTGGTGGCGACCGCCTTCACTTGCGGATGCTTGGCTACGACCTCGGAGATCATCCCGAAGAACGCGCTGGTATCGAGCTTCGACTTGCTCGACACCTCGGGCCCTTTGATGCCGAGCCCTTTCTGCAGGTCTTCCTCGTTGCCCACCAGCACATCGACGTTTTGCACGATGCGACCGATCACCGACACTGCCTTCTGCTGACCGCCCCAGACGTTCCACAGTTTTTCGCGGAAGTTCAGGTCGAAGCTGACCACCGCGCCCGCGCGCTTTGCGGCTTTCATGCCCTCGATGATCAATTCTCCCGTGGTCTCCGACAGCGCGGCGAAGATGCCGCCGCTGTGGAACCAGCGCACGCCGCCGGCAAAGATGGCGTCCCAGTCGAAATCGCCGGGCTTGAGCGCAGCCGCGGCTTCGTTGGCGCGATTGTAAAAGACCACCGGGGCGCGCACGCCATGACCGCGGTCGCTGTACACCGTGGCCAGGTTGGGGCCGTTCACGCCATTGTGCTTGAAGCGCTTGTAGATGGGCTGCACGCCCATGGCGCGCACCCGCTCGCTGATCAGGTCGCCAATCGGGTAGTCGACCATCGCCGTGGCGATGCTGGTCTTCATCTGAAAGCAATCGGCGAGGTTCGCGGCCACGTTGAATTCACCACCGCTCACGTGGATCTGGCACTCGCTCGCCTTGCGAAACGGAACGATGCCTGGATCGAGGCGATGAACGAGCGCTCCGAGCGAAATCAGATCGATGGCACCCTCTTTTTTGACGACGAGACCGCTTTGCATTGCGTGATAATCCTTCGTTCGCCGCGTGCGCGGCGCAGACCAGAGTGAACTTGCAATTCCTCTAGCGCTCAGTTCACGAAGTAACAATCGCGATCATGGTAAGTAAGGGCAACGAACTTTGCGTTCGTGGCTCAGCGCCGGAAAAGAACCTGAATTCGTGCGGAGAAACCGCCGAGATCCAGCTCGGGTCCTTGTTGCACGTCGAACCCCGCGCTGCGCGCCGCGCGCTCGGTGCGGCGGTCGAGCACCGACAGCCAGACCATGCGGCCGCCGGAGGCCAGCACCCGGCTGGCGTGAAATACGAAGTCTTCCAGTAGCTTGCCAATCGAGCCGTCACGGGCGACGCGACGTCCCATGGGCGGGTTCGTGAGAATCAGAGTGACGCCGGGGGGCGCGCAGCCGAGCGCGTCGGCGCGCAGCAGCTCGAAGCGCTCGACTCCCGCGCTTTCCAGGTTTTCCCGAGCGGCCGCGAGGGCGCGCGGCTCGAGATCGGAGCCGATCAGGCGCGCGTACGACCCGAGCCGCGCGCGCTCGACGAGCTCGAGCCCGCTGCCCACGAACGGATCCCAAACTACGTCGGACGCGAGCGCCCCGGCGGTGCGAGCCAGGGCCGCGGCGATGGTCGGGTGCGACGCAGCCGGGACGTCGCGTTTGCGAAAGGCAAAGCGCGGATCTTGCGCGAACAGAGGGACAATCAACAGATCGTCTTCAGGGCTGCCGGGGATGTGAACGGTGAAGGTCGGGTCGCGCGGGTCGTTCACCAGCCTGGGCTCACGCAGTGAAAGCTGTTCGGCGATCCGCCACGCGAGCGCGCGTTGGTGGCCCGCGTCGCGAAACTCGAAACGGAGTCGGAGCGCGCCGTCGGTCCAGGCCGAGAGCGCCGCGACTGTTGCGGGCGAAGCCAGCGCGGCGGCGATGCGAACCTCAGCCGGCTGATCGCTTCCCGGCAGCTCGACCACGATACCGAAGTGCAGCGCGGTACGGGCCAGCAAGAGCTCGTTCAAGGTAGCGGCGTGCTCGATTTCGAGCTCGGTGGGCGAGCGCCTCTGAGGGGAGAACGCGGCAAGTTCCTGGGCGAGCAATTCGACCAGTCCGCTGCGGCACTCGAAGCGAATTCGTGTTCGTGCCGGCAGCGGCCGCTCGAAGCAGAGCGTGGAGCTTTCGTCGCGCGAAAGGCGCCGGGAGAGCAGCAAAAGGGCGCGCTTGCGGCGGCGCTCGAGCTCAGGGTCGGTCGTGGCGAGCGAGTCGAGCGCGGCCTTTGCCTTCGTGCTTCCGACTTTGCCGAGCGCCTCCACGAGCACACGCAAGAGCTCGAGGGGCGCGCTTTCTAGCGCGGCGAGCAGCAGGGGCTCGGCCCGCTCGTCGCCGAGCTTGCCGAGCGCCGAGGCGGCAGCGCGCCGGCAGCGTTCGGAGTCATCAGAAAGTCCGGCGCTGAGCCAGTCGAATAGACCGGGCGGAGGGTTCTCGCTGGCAAAGCGTGCGAGCAGCGAATAGGCATGAATCCGCAATTTCTCGCTCGCGCCGGGCAACGCGTCCCGGGTTGCCTCCGCAGCCGGCCAACCGGCGCTGTGCAAGCAACGCTCGACGCGCAGCGCCTGCTCGGGCTGGAGCTCGCCGAGGCTTCGGACCAGCGCGCCCAGTTCCTTGCGCGGCGGTGTGTAGCCGGCATCCGACAAGCAGCGTTCGAGCGCAGAAAGCTCGGTCATGGGCGCGCTCCGGGCGGGCTGCTAGAAGAGCGGGTATGTCTTTGGTTCGCCCCTGGCGCGTGCTTTCGGAGCAAGTCGTCGTGGAACGGCGTTGGCTCCGCTTGCGGGAGCAGCGCGTCGAGTTGCCGAACGGCCACGAAATCGACGAATTTCACCTGCTCGAGGGCCCGGATTGGGCAGGCGTACTGGCGCTCACCGAGCAAAACGACGTGGTCATGGTCCGGCAGTATCGTCATGGACTCGGACGCGGCAGCCTGGAGCTCCCGGCCGGAGTGATAGAGCCCGACGAGTCGGATCTGTTCGCGGCTCAGCGTGAGCTGCTCGAGGAGACCGGCTATGCGAGCGACGACTGGCACGCGCTGTCGGTGGTGAGCACCGAGCCTGCGCGGTCGAGCGTGCACGCGCATTTCTTCGTCGCGCGGGGCGCGCGCCGCATCGGCGACTCCACACCCGAACAGACCGAGCTGCTTCAGATCGAACTCTGGCCGGGGAAAAGCTTTGGCAAACTGATCGACACGGGTGAGATTTGTCACGGCGTACAGATTGGAGCGATTCTACTCGCCGCTCGGCGTGGTTTCATCGAGCTCGGCTGAGGTCGGCGCTTCCAGGCTCTCGAGCACGGCGGCGAGGTCCGGCGACAGTTGGCTTTCGATGGTGACGGGGGCGCCATCGAGCTCGAGCTCCACGCGCGTGCAGTGCACGAACGCGCGATCGAGGCCGTGCCTCTCGTCGAAGTAACGGTTCGACGGCGCGTCCCCGTAGCGAGCATCGCCGAGCACCGGGTGGCCGATGCTTGCCAGGTGGCGCCGCAGCTCCGAGCGCTGCCCAGGCTCGGGTTGAACCGAGAGCAACGAGTGCGTTCCGACCACGCGCTCGCGGCGATAGCGCGTGCTCGAGCGCCCGGAGCGGGTGGGGCGCTCGATGCGTCCCTTCTGCCGCGTAATGCCGCGTGCCAAGCACAGATACTGCTGGCTTCCCTCCTGCAGCGCGCCCCTGAGTTCCGCGAGAACGCGCGGGTGATTGGCGACCAGACAAATGCCGCTGCCGACCGGATCGAGGTCGCTCGGCAGCACGGCTTCGGCGTAGCCGGGCAGCTTTCGGATTCGCTCGAGCAGCGGCGCGAATTTATCACCCGCGGGTGTTATGGTTGAGGCGGGCCGTTCCACCGCGAGCAGCTTCGGGCTTTGGTACAGAATGCGCAGGGGCGGCGGCGCACTGGGCTTGAGCAGGGTGATGGTTTCGACCGCTTCGGAGAGCGGAATCATGTCCCAAGGGGTCGTGCTTTCCGCGGACAACCCGAGCTGGCGGAGGTGCGACAGATCGCGGGCCAGCGTTCGTGGCTCGCAGGAGATGTACACGACCGCCCGCGGAGCGAGCTCGCCCAGCGCGCACCGCACTGCTTGCGATAGGCCGCGCCGCGGAGGGTCGACGATCACCGCGTCCGGGCGCTCGGCTGCGCCCAGCGCGATTTCCGCGCTGACCGCGCGCGTCTTGAGCGCGAGCCCTTGGGCGCGCGCGGCTTGCTCCAGCCGCGCCAAATTGGGACGGAAGCTGTCGACCGCGCTCACGAGAGCCCCCTTTTGCGCGAGGCGTAGCGAGAGCGCACCCGCGCCGGCGTAGAGCTCCAGCACGCGCCGACCGCGCAGTCCGCCGAGCGTGGCCGAGAGCAGCGCTTCGACCCTGCGATGGAGCTTTTCGGCTTGAGCGCCGTGAGCTTGCACGAAGCCGCCCGGGACTGCTTCGTGGAATGGGGTGCCGGGCGCGAGGCGATGCGGCGCTGACGAAAGCCCGACCAACGGCTTGGGCACACCGCCCAAGACCTGGGCCGAGTGGGCCAGGCGCCGGGCGATCGCGACGCCGAGAATTTCAGGGTGCTCGCTGCGCAAGGCCTCCGCGGCGCGTCGCACCTCGCGTTCATCGACCTCGTTCGGAACCACCAGGGTCAAGAGCGCGCCGCGGTCCGCTTCGCGGACGTCGATCGCCAGCAGCTGGAAGCGGAAAGGCAGGGCCGCGCGAACCGCCGCAACCGTGCGCGCGACCAGCGGGCGGAGCACACGGCACTCCGGGATATCGATGACCTCGTGACTACCGCGCGCGAACAGGCCCAGCGCGCGCCCGTCGGCCACCAACTTGGCGCGCAAGCGATAGCCGAGCAGCGTGTCCGCCGGCGTGGTCGGCTCGGGCTCGAGCCCGACCAGGTCGGGGTAACGGGAAAGTGCCTGGCTAACGGCGACCTGCTTCTGCGCAAGCTGGCTAGGATACGGCTCGGCGATCAGCGGACAGCCCGCGCAGCGATCGGCGTGGGGGCAGTCTATGGCCGGGGCCTTGAGCACGGCGCGGAGCGTAGCGCTATGCTCGCCGCGTGCAGACGGTTTTGCTTTTATTCGCTAGTAATCTATTCATGACCGCGGCCTGGTACGGCCACCTGCGTTTCCGCGAGCTACCGTTGTGGCAGGCGATTGCGGTGTCCTGGGGCATCGCTTTTTTCGAGTATTGCCTGCAGGTGCCAGCAAACCGTTGGGGTTACGGTCAGTTTTCGGCGTACCAGCTGAAGATCGTCCAAGAGGGAATCACCCTCGTCGTGTTCGTCGGCTTCGCCCTGTTCTGGCTGAAGGAACCGCCGCGCTGGAACTACGTCGTGGCCTTCGCGTTATTGCTCTGCGCGGTGGCCGTCGCTTTTCTCCCCGCGTCCAAAGTCTCGAGCTAAAAAAGCCGCCAAGCATGAGCGCAGAGCCCCACCATCCCCTGCTGTCCACGGTTCGAGCACTCCACCGCACCATTCGCGCAGGGGTGCTCGCCGCGTGCCGCGAGCAGGCGGTCGAAGCGCTTTCGGCCGTGGCAGACGACGCAGACGGCGACACCATCTACGCGGTCGACAAGGTGAGCGAGGCCTTGTTGGTGCGAGAGCTGTCCCGCTGCGCTGCTGAATTCGGGGGCGTCGTGCTGGTCGCCGAGGGGCTCGTGGGCGGCGAGCTGGTGCTCCCGGAGGGGACGAACGAGGACGATTGTCGCTACCGGATGATCGTCGATCCGATCGATGGCACTCGCGGCTTGATGTATCAGAAGCGCCCGGGCTGGGTGCTCACCGGTGTCGCTCCGAATCGGGGCAAGGCAACGCGCCTCAGCGACATCGAGCTCGGCGTTCAGACCGAAATCCCTCTGGTGAAACAATATCTGAGCGACGAGCTGTGGGCCGTGCGCGGGCAGGGGGTACGCGCCGAGCGAGTGAACGTGCTCAGCGGAGAGAGCTCGCCGCTTTCGCTTCAGCCCTCGCGTTCGCCGAGCATCGCCCACGGCTATGCCATGATTTGCCGGTTTTTTCCGGGCGCGCGCGATGAGCTCGCGGCGATCGACGAAGAGATCGTGGGCGCGCTCTTGGGCCCGCCGCCAGCTGGCAAGGCGCTCTGCTTCGAGGAGCAGTACGCCTCGAGCGGGGGACAGCTCTACGAACTGATGGTGGGTCACGACCGCTTCATTTGCGATCTGCGCCCCTTGCTCGCGCCGATTCTGAGCGCTCGCGGGCTGCCGCGCCCGCTCTGCTGCCACCCTTACGATCTCTGTACGTCGGTGATCGCCGAAGAGCTCGGGGTGCGTTTGCGGAGCCCCGAGGGCCACTCGTTCGACGCGCCGCTCGACGTCGAGTCGGACGTCGCTTGGGCGGGCTACGCGAACGCCGAGCTTCAACGTCAGATCGAACCGCTGCTGGTGCGCGCACTGAGCCGACGCGGATTGTTGCGGAGCGACGCGTGAACCTGTCTGAAGAAGCGCGCGAGCGCGATGCGTTCATCGAACGCGTGCGTCGAATCACCGCTCCGGGCGCGGAGCTCGGCGAATTCTTCACGCCGAGCTTGCCACTCGGCGTGGCCCGCGCTCCGGGCCGGCTCGACGTGATGGGCGGCATTGCCGACTACTCCGGCTCGCTCGTGCTCGAGCTTCCGATCGCCGAGGCCGCGTTCGCGGCGGCCCAGTTGCACCCGGAGCCGGGCGTGCGCGTGGTGAGCGTGGACTGGGAGCAGCCCGAGCGCTGGCGCAGCGCAGAGTACCCGCTCCCGGCATTGCTCGAGGGCGGCTACGCGGGCGCGCAGCGGTTATTTCGGGAGTCTGGCGAGCCCTGGGCGGCCTATGTCGCTGGCGTTCTATTGCCGCTTCAGCTCGAGCTCGGCGCGCCCATTCCAGCTGGCGTACGACTCTTGGTGAGCTCGGCAGTCCCGGAAGGCAAAGGCGTGAGCTCTTCGGCCGCGCTCGAAGTAGCGGCGTTTTTCGCCTTGACCGAAGCGCTCGGCGTGCGCGTCGCGCCCGAGGTGGCAGCGGTGCTGTGTCAAAAAGTCGAAAACTCGGTCGTCGGCGCGCCGTGTGGCGTCATGGATCAGATCGCGGCTGCTTGCGGGCAACGCGGCGGCCTGCTCAGAATTCTGTGTCAGCCCGCGTGCCTACTCGGCGCGGTGCCCGTGTCCGAGAGGCTCGCGTTCTTCGGGGTCGATTCCGGGGTGCGCCACGCGGTGAGCGGCTCCGACTACCGTCGGGTACGGGTTGCCGCGTTCATGGGTTATCGCTTGCTCGCCGAGGCATTCGGCCTCGCCGCCCAGCCACCCGACGACAATGGTGTGGTTCGCGTCGATGACCGACGGTTTCTCGGCTATCTCGCCAACATGACGCCTTCCGAGCTCAGGCCCGATTCGCTCGCAAATCTGCCGGAATCGTTGTCGGGGGCCGAGTTTCTCGCGCGCTATGGCGGAATCAGCGACGCGGTCACCCGCGTCGACCCGGCCGAGCGCTACCCGGTGCGGGCGGCGACCGAGCATCCAATCCGCGAGCATCAGCGTGTCCAGCAATTTGCCGAGCTACTCGCGACCGAGCCCGGCGAGGAGGCGCGTTTGCAGCTCGGCGAGCTCATGTACCAGTCACACCAGAGTTATTCCGCGTGCGGCCTGGGCTCGGAAAACACCGACCACCTGGTGCGCTTGGCCCGTGCGTTCGGGCCCGGCGCCGGCATCTATGGAGCCAAAATCACCGGCGGCGGCAGCGGCGGCACCGTGGCACTGCTCGGCCGTGCGGACGCTGAGGCGCAGGTGCGCGAGCTCTCGCGCCGCTACGCCGCCGAGTCGGGGCACGAAGGGCGTGTGTTTGTCGGTTCCTCGGCCGGTGCCGCCCAGCTCGGTGGCTTCCTTGCGCCGGCGGTTTCCATTGGCGGCTCGAAGCCTGTAACGTAGGTCGAGTCCACTCAGGGGTAGCTCTCAGCATGAATGTTCTCGTAACCGGCGCCGCCGGATACATCGGCTCTCACGCCGTCAAGGCGGTCTCAGCGGCTGGCCACCGCGTCGTTGCGCTCGACAATTTGAGCCGCGGTCACCGCGCGGCCTTGCCCAGCGATTTGCCGTTCGTCGAAGCGGACGTGCGCGACACCGCGCGCGTCGTCAGCGTGCTGCGTTCCGAGCACATCGACTGCGTCATGCACTTTGCTGCCTTCGCCTACGTCGGCGAGTCGGTCGAAAACCCGCTTCTTTACTACGAAAACAACACCGGCGGCACGCTCAGCCTGTTGAAGGCGGTCGAGCAGAGCGAGTGTCGGCGTTTCGTGTTCAGCTCCACCTGCGCCACGTACGGTGAGCCGGACTCGATGCCCATCAGCGAGGAGACCGCGCAGAACCCGATCAACCCGTACGGCGCGTCCAAACTGTTCTCGGAGCGCATGCTGCGTGAGCTCGCGCGCAAGTCTCCGAACTTCTCGTGCGCGATTCTGCGTTACTTCAACGTGGCTGGCGCTGCGGCGGACGGCACGCTCGGCGAACACCACGAGCCCGAGACCCACTTGATCCCGGTGATTTTGCAGACTGCGCTCGGGCTGCGCGAAAAACTAGTGGTGTTCGGCGACGACTACGCCACCCCCGACGGAACCTGCATTCGCGATTACATTCACGTCGAGGACCTGGTCGAGGCACACGTTCACGTGATGGAAGCGCTGCGCCCCGGGGACCAGCGCGTGTACAACCTCGGCATCGGGCGGGGCTACAGCGTCAAGGAAATCGTGGACGCCGCGCGTAGCGTGCTGCGGCTGCCGCTGACGATTGAGACCGGCCCGCGAAGGCCGGGTGACCCGCCCGCGCTCTACGCCGACGCCAGCAAGATTCAGCGTGAGCTCGGCTGGCGCGCGAAGCGGACCGACGTCGCTGCCACAATCGAGAGCGCGTGGAAGTGGTTTCAAACCCACCCGAACGGGTACAGCAGCGAGTAGGAGAGGGGGCTGCTCCGCTGCAGCTCGCGTGCACAAGGTTTTGTGGCGGCGGCAGGCAACGGAGAGCGGCAGCTCGCCGGTGCCCGGTCGAGTCCACCGGCGCGCAAGCGGGTAGCTTCGCGTCTCTCCGACGCCTAGAGAGCCAACACCCCGGACCGCGCCGCGCGAACGACTGCGTCGGTGCGGGTGTCCGCTTCCATCTTGTCCAAGATGGAGTTCACGTGAAACTTCGCGGTGTGCTCGCTGATGTCGAGCCGCAGCGCGATGAGCTTGTTGGACAAGCCTTCCGCGAGCAGCTCGAGCACTTCGTGCTCCCGGCGAGTCAAAGAGGCGGCGGGTGACTCGACCGGCTTGGGCGAGACCAGCTCGGCCAGCGTTTGCGCGTCGAGAGTGCACAGACCCGAGGCCACCGCCATGGAGGCCGCAGAGAGACGCTCGCTCGTAGCGTCGCGGCTGATGACGCCGCGCGCGCCGGCTCGCACGAGCTCGCGCGCGCGTTCGGGCGGGCCTACGAGCGCAAGCAACGGCACACCGGGAGGCGCGCACTCGAGCGCCGATTGTGCGCTAGCGCCGTCAGGCACGTCACATACCACCAGATCGACGCCGTCAGCGGGAAGCGCGCGCGCTTCGCTGGGGGTGGCTTCCGCGACGACGCGAATGCCAGGTGAGGTTCCGAGGATCGCGGCCAGGCCGCTGCGCACGAGTGCCGATTCCGCGACGATCGCCGCGGCCAGGGTGAGGGCCAGCATTGTCAGGGGAAGGTAAGTCGGGCTTTGGTTCTGTAAAGGCCTCGCCGGCCCTAACCGATCAGGTAGGCCCCGCTGACCGATCCGCGAGTTTCAATCGGGCGAACCGCGCCATAGGTTTTTTCCGAGTCCCCCATCAGGGCAGGACCGAGGAGCCCATGTCGAACCTTTCCGCCATATCCGAAGAGTTGAGCCAGGCAGCCGCCGGCGCGGAGTCCAGCGTCGTTCGCGTCCAAACCCGGGGTGCTCCGCTCGCAACTGGGCTTGCCTGGGGTCCTGGCCTGGTCGTGACCACCGCGCGGGCGCTCGAAGGGGGGGCGAGCGTTGACGTGTCGATTGGCGGAACCCTCATCGCGGCCAAGCGCGTCGGAGTGCACGTCGGGAGCGACATCGGGGTTCTGCGGGTCGATGCCGAACTCGCGCCCTTGCCTTGGGCGGCGCCTGCGAGCCTCAGGGTCGCCGAGTTGGTGCTGGCCCTGGCTCGCCCAGGGGAGCAGCTGCGCGTGCGCCTGGGAGTACTCAGCGTGCTCGGTCCGGAATGGCGGCTCGGGGGTGGTGTTGCTTTCGAGCGCTACATCGAGAGCGACCTCGCGCCCGCTCGCGGCGCGTCCGGTGGCCCGCTGCTTCGGCCAAGCGGCGAATTGATCGGACTCAACAATGGCCGCCTCGCTCGCGGCGCGTTGCTGACACTTCCGGCCGAGGGCGTGGGGCGCATCGTGGATGAGCTCGTCGCGCACGGGCGTGTGCGGCGAGCCTACCTCGGTGTGGCCATTCAGGCCGTGCCGCTACCGAAAGGCTTGGCCGACTCGCTCAGCCGACCGACAGGGCTGCTCGTGATGTCGGTTCAGCCGGACAGCTCAGCCGAGCGGGCAGGGGTCCTCTTGGGCGACGTGCTGCTCGAACTCGGGGGCGCGCCGCTTTCCGCCGTCGGCGACTTGGAGCGCGCGCTTTTTCAGGCTCCACTCGGCAGTCAAGTCGAGCTTTCCCTGCTTCGAGGCGGCGCGCGTGAACGCCTTCTGCTGTCCGCGGAAGAGCGGCGCTGAGCTAAATAGGCGCTTACATAAGCAGAATCGTGAGAGCGGCGCGCTCGACCTGCCGCGCTGACCTTTCGTGACCGCTTCGACACTCCGTACTTTCCCTTCGCCTCGGTATGGGTCCAGAATTGAAGGGTTGAACATGCTGACGCGACTCCTGTTGAGGCGATTCGGAGGTTCGCGGGCGCCTCGCGCGGCAGCGCTCGGCGCGTTGCTCGCGGTTGGAACGCTGGTCTCGGGTTCTTCGAGCGCGGCGCCGCGCAGCGCGCGGTCTCACGATACCGTCAACGCCGCGCTGCCGAACGTCACGTTCACGGGCTTTCGCTTGCTCAACGACGGCCGCGCGTTGCTCTACGTCGAGCTCACGTCCAAGGTCCCGGTTACCGTACAGAAGCAGAAGAACGTGGTTACTTACGAGCTGGAAGGCGCGCAGGTTCTTCTGAAGAACAATCGCAACCCGCTCATTACCAGTCAGTTTGCCACGATCCTCGATAGCGCTCGGCTGGTGGTCGTCCCGGTGCCGCGCAAGAAAGGCAAGAAGGCGCGCGGCGGGGAGGGGGCATTGCCCCGGGTGCAGCTCGTGCTGCGGCTGCGCGAGGACGTGACGCCCACGCATACTTTTTCGGAGCGCCCCTCGGGTGCCGTGCTCGAGATCACGCTGCCGGCTGCCGGAACCAAGGCCGTTTCTGGCTCCAAGGGCTGAGTCAGCGCGAGGCCGCTGCCCAGCGCGTCGCGGTGCTGCTAGAAGATAGCGGCACCTTTGATGTTGTTGGGTAGAAAGCCGCTCTCCGCCGAGTCACCTCGGCGCATCGTCCGGGCGCTGCAGAGCCTCATACTGCTGGCTACTCTCGCGGCTCCGTGCCGAGCCGAGTCACCCGAGGGCCCGACAAGCGGTCCGGCGCGCGAGCTTTGGCTGGAGGGGAGGCAACTCTCCGACAGCGGAGAGTACGAAAAGGCCATCGATCGCTTCGACCGCGCCTACGAGATTGAGCACACGCCAGCGCTCGGGCTGTGGGTGGCTCGCACGCTGGCGCGAGCGGGTCGCTTACTCGAGGCGTCGGATCGCTACCGGGCGCTCTCTCAGCAAAGCTTGCCGTCGGACGCCAACAGTCGCGACTGGGCCGCGAAGCGCGACGCGGAGAGCGAGCGGCGACAGCTGTTGCCGCGCATTCCGAGCGTGGTCGTCGTGGTCGATGGGGCTGCCAAAGAAGAGGTTTCGGTCACGGTCAACGGGCAAGCCCTGCCCGCGAACGGAATCGGTGTGTCGCGGATGGTCGATCCAGGGTCGGTTCGGGTGCGGGGAACGCGCGCTGAATTCGTGACCGAGACTCGGGTCGAAATCGGCGAGGGCGAGCTCAAAACGGTGCGGCTCTCGTTCGTGCCGCCTCCGCCGCCGGTGAGCGCGAAACCAGAGCCTGCGCTCTCGCCCAAGGCGCGAGCCGGAGCCGAGCCTTCCGCGGCGCGCGACTCCACCCGTACGGGCGACGGTCGTCGCCTGCTCGCCTACGTGTCGATGGGCGTCGGCGGCGCTGCCTTGTTGACCGGCGCGGTGTTCGGCTTCCTAGCGGTCGACGACGAGTCGAGGCTGCAAAGTGAGTGCCCCGACTTGCACTGTCGGAGCGCGCTCTCGTCGGATGTCGAGGCGTACGAGTCTCGCAAGACGGTGGCAACGGTGGGGTTGCTCGCGGGAGCGGCGCTTACCGCGACCGGTGTGGTCATGTACTTGACCGCACCGCGTGAGCCGCGAGCTGCGCGGGTAGGCGTGTATTGGCTCGGCTCGTCGGCGGGGCTAAGGGGGGCGTTCTGAGCGTGACCGCCTCGGGGCGCACCGCGGTTTTGGGGCTCGGTTTGGCGGTGCTCACGCTCACCGCCGGCTGCCCGCTGCGCACCTTCGAGGTGGACGAGGCCGGGCCGCTCGGCGGTACCGCGGGGAGTTCGGGCGGCCCGAGCCAAAGCGGTGGCAGACCAAACTTCGGTGGCATGCAAGGTCACCAAGGTGGCAACGTGAGCGTGACGCGTCCGCGCACCAAGGACGATCGCTACGTCATCCTTCAGGGTGAGGAGCTTCGCGTGCCCGTCGAGCGCGGGCTGCTCGCCAACGATACACCGGTTCTCTTGCGCGTGAGCAATTGGGTCAACGCGGATCCGGCGCGACCGGAAGCGTTCGACGGGGTCCTCGACGTCGCGGAAGATGGCTCGTTCCGCTTCGTCCCCGCGGCTCGCTTCTTCGGCTCTTATCGCTTCTCCTACACCGCGGCGAACGCCAATCAGCAAACCGCGCTCGGCAGCGTGGAGGTTCGGGTCGTGCCAACGGACATCGACCTGGACGCCATCGTCGACGGTATCGGTGGCTATTTTCTGCAGGGTGCGCCCGCTTCTAGTCTCGGGGCGTCGCTCGACCGGGCGTTCGACGTGAACGGCGACGGCCTGCGCGATTTGGTGGTGGGCGCGCCGACCAGTGATGACGGCGCGGGAGCCGCCTACGTCGTGTTCGGCAAAGGAGACTTGTCCCCGCTCGAGCTTTCGCCGCTCACCGCCGCGAGCGAAGAGACTCGCTTTGCCTCGCTTCGCGCGGGCCCGAGCGACGCGCTCGGCGTCTCGGTGAGCGGCGCGGGCGACTGGGACGGCGACGGCACGCCGGATCTCGTGCTCGGTGGCAATGGCGGTAACGGGCGAGCCTACGTCGTGTCCGGTAGCGACGTGCACGCTGCGGTCACGCTGCCCGCGGCCAAAGGTTACGTGCTCGAGGGCGACAGCGCGAACGTCGACGTCGGTCGGGTCGTGCACGGCGCCGGCGACGTCAACGGCGACGGGGTTCCGGACGTGTTGGTCTCGGCCAGCAACCTGAACTACGGCTGGCTGCACGTTTTGTTCGGTAGCGTTGGCCTGAGCGGGCGGGCAACCGTGACCGGCGCGCCAGGTCTGCACGTTCGCGCCGCTTTCTCGGGCGACGGCTTCCCATTCGCGGCGACCGGCGTCGGCGATCTCGACGGGGATGGTACGGCCGAGGTGCTGGCGAGCACCGAGGCGAGCATCGTGCTCCTGCGCGGAGGCATCGGCTACCCGCCAGATTTGAGCAGCCTGACCGTCGATGGCGCTCGCGGCGGCTGGCTGAGTCGACGCACCACCACCGGCGCCGCGGAGGTGGCGAGCCTCGGAGACGTGAATGGTGATGGCGTTTCGGACCTGGGCTACTGCGAGGACACCGAGTTCTGCCGCGTGGTGTTCGGGCCGCCCCCCACTTTGAACAACGGCTGGGTAATTGGCGGATTCGCACGCGGGACGCACAAGGTCGCGATCGCCGGCGGCGGAGACATCGACGGCGACAAGCTCGGCGACGTGGTGCTGAGTGACGATCGCTCGGCCTACGTGGTTTACGGGCGGCGCAGCGGATTCCTCGATGTCGATCTGAACCAGCTGGGCGCCGATGGCTATTCGTTGCGTGCCGGAAGCGGCGGTACTTTCACCGCGCTTGCCATACTGGGCGACGCGAACGGTGATGGGCTCGCGGATCTGGCGTTGGCAGACTCGACGGCGGATCGGGGCTCGGGTCGGGTATACGTGGTGTTCGGTGTGGCTTCGCGCTGAGGCGCTCGGCTACTCCGGAATCACGGTGCACGCGCCGGCTTGGCAGAAATAGCCCGCGCGACAATCTGCGTTTTTGGCGCATTCGGCGCAAGCGTGACTCTTCGCGTCACAGTGCGGGGTCGGGGTCGTGCAGTCGCTGTCCGCCAGACATTTCTCACAAGTCCCCGCGCTCAGTAAGCAGTGCGCGCGGATGGGCGGACAATCCTCGTCCGCGATGCACTGCACGCATTCGCCGAGCTTCGAGTTACAGAATGGGCGTCCGGCGTCCACGCTGCAGTCCCCGTCGCTCACGCATACCGAAACGCAACGGTGGAGCACCGGGTCACACGTTGCGTCCGAAGCCCCGCAGTTTCGCGTGGAAAGGCATTGGACGCAGTTGCCGTCGGGAGCGCAGTACGGTTCGGCCGCCGCGCACTGGGCGTCGTTCAGGCAGGTCACACAGGTGTAGTTGGCGCTGCAAAGGCGGCGCCCGGTGCCCGTGCAGTTGCCATTGCTGGTGCACTCGATGCAGCTTCCGCCCATGCAATAGGGAGTAGGGGGGGCGCAGTCGAGGCTGGAGCGACACTCGGGCGTCGGGGCGCCGGACTTGCCGCCCGTGCCCGCGCCGCTGCCCGCCGCCGGTACGGTGACCGACGACCCTCCAGTGCTGCCACCGCTGCTAGGGGTCGCGCCGCCGCTGGCCGCTCGCGAATTCTCGCCGTCTGGAACCGGGTTTGGGCTGATACACCCCGCAAACAACGCAAAATGTGCGACCGCCGCACAGACCCGGAGTTTTACGTGGACCGCGCGGCGCAGAGCCGCGCGTGCACCGTTCGTATGCATGGACTGGCCTCGTAGCTTGCGACTCACGCGCAAGAACGGAAAGAAAACTCAATCAACCAAAACGAAACTGCAGCGACCCATTCAAACGTTTTGCATGATCGACTGCGAGTTGCTCACTGGGTTGATTTAGTTGCTCGCGCGCGGGCGCGCCATTCAAATCAGACGAGCCGATTGCGTGCTCGGGCTCAGCGCGCAGGCGGAAAGCGAGCGCCGTCGATCTCGATCGGCGCGAACAAGACGACCGCATAAATCAGCGATGCGCCTTCCAACACCGTGAACGAGTGCGAGCTGCCGGCGTGCTTGATCTGAGCATCGCCAGGGCCAAGCAGGGTGCCGTCTGCTTCACGCAACGCGCCTTCCAACACCAGCGTGCGCTCCTCGCCCCCGTGTCGGTGGTGAGGAAATTGGGTGCCTGCTCGAATGGCCACGAGACCGGCGTCTGCGCCCGCAATAGTCGGACCGCCCTGCAGGTGAAACAGCCGCACGCCCGAGAGTGGCAGCTGCTCCCAGTGCTGCTCTTGGCTGCTTCGCTCGGCGATTTCGGTCAGCGCTGGCTCGCTCAGGTCGAAGAGGGCCGCGAGCTTGTCGAAGTGCGGGGCCCAGCGCAGCCCGGGGCTCTTTGCCCGGGCCAGCAAGCGGCTACGCGCCGAACCGGCGGGCGCCCGCGCCTCCAGCGCTTGCGATAGGTCCGCGAGCGCTTCGAGTTCGCCGCGCTCGCTCTCGCTGAGGAATTCCGAAAGCACGTCGTCGCTTTGCTTCATGCGTCGCTCCGCTCGTCGTTGAGTGCGGCGCGGAGGGCGCCGAGCGCCGCCGCCACTCGGCTCTTCACGGTGCCGATTGGAATGGCGAGCTGCTCGGCCATTTCGCTCGAGCTCAGCCCTTCGAAGTATCCGAGCAGCAGCACGGAGCGTTGCTCCAGAGGCAGCTTGGCCAGAACCTCCCGAACTTTGCTTCGGTCCGGGCTAAACGAAGACTCCGCGTCGGGCGCCGCGAGCTCCTCGAGCCAGTCGTTGTCACCGCCGTGCACGCGACGCGACACGCGCGCCGATTTTTTGTGATCCAGGCAGCGACTCCGCATGCGAAGAAGCAGCCAAGCCTTCACGCTGGCGCGGCTCGCGTCGTAGCTCGCCGAGCGACGCCAGGCTTCGAGGAACACCTCCTGCACGAGGTCTTCGCTTTCGTTGCCGCGCCCGACGATCCGCTCGGTCAGCGCGAGCATGACCGGGGCGTAGCGATCGTACAGCGCGCCGAGCGCGGTCGCGTCGCCGCGGGCCATGGACGAGACCAAGTCGACGTCGGTCGGCTCGCTCGCGCTGCTCGGTGTCTGGACCCGTTCCACGCTCATGATGAAGATACCGGTCCCGGAGACGTTTCGGAAGTGCGGTCTGGGCGCGGGTCTCGTTTGGGTGTGCCGCCTAGTCAAGGCCCGGGCCAGTTTCTGGCAAATCGACCTTTCCGGGCTTCGCGCGCCGCGGTTTTGCCGAGCCAGCGAGCGCGTTTCTCGGAGTTATCGACGCGACTGCGGCGCGGTTTGTGATATCCGCCGCGTACGCGTATGCGAAGGCCTCAGCACGCCCGCCGTCCAAAGGGCCAAAAAAGCTCGGAGTTGCCCGAGGAGCTCGAGCTCGAGCTCGGCCTGGATCAGGCGGATGATGCATCGTCGCTGCGCGCGCTGGCCGCGCGCCGCCTGGGCCGACGCGAAGACGAGATGCCCGAGGTCGTGTTGCGCAAGCGCTCGATTGACGCGCGGCGCGGCGCGGTGCGTTTTCATCTGGTAGTGGGCTTCGGCGGCGAGCTGAGCCTGGAAGAGCGCGTCCGCCGCCCGGTTTCGATTTCGGGTTCGCCGCGGGTGCTGATCGTAGGCGACGGGCCGTGCGGATTGTTCTGCGCGTACGAGCTCGCTTGTCGCGGTGTTGGCGCGATCGTGCTCGATCGAGGCAAGCTCGTGCAGCCGCGTCGGCACGACCTCAAAGCCTTGAACCGTCGCGGCCACGTCGACCCGGATAGCAACTACTGCTTCGGCGAAGGGGGAGCCGGCACGTACAGCGACGGCAAGCTCTACACGCGCTCGCACAAGCGCGGCAGCGTTCGAGACATTCTCGAAATACTGGCCGACAACGGCGCGCCCACCGAAATTTTGACCGAAGCGCGGCCTCACATCGGCAGCAATCGACTGCCCAAGCTGGTCAGTGCCATTCGCGAGCGGCTGGAAGCTGCCGGAAGCGAGCTGCGCTTCGGCGCCAAGGTGGTCGATCTGCTCTTGGAAGGCGCCGGTCCCGAACGCAGGGCCCGCGGCGTGCGGCTGAGTGACGGCAGTGAGCTGGTCGCCGACGCGGTCGTGCTGGCGACCGGACATTCCGCGCGCGACATGTTCGAGCTGTTGCTGGCGCGGGGGCTCAAACTCGAGGCAAAGCCGTTTGCGCTGGGGGTGCGCATCGAGCATCCACAGCCGCTCATCAATCGCATTCAGTACGGCGCGCACGCGGAACACCCGCGGTTGCCCAACGCCGCGTACCGCGTCGCGCAGGAGGTCGAGGGGCGCGGCGTGTTCTCGTTTTGCATGTGCCCCGGCGGCTGGGTCGTGCCTGCCGCGACCGAGCCCGGTGGGTTGGTGGTGAACGGCATGAGCCTTTCTCGCCGCAGCTCACCCTTTGCCAACTCGGGTTTGGTCGTTTCGGTCGAGCCAAGTGACTGGCAACGCGCAGGCTTCGAGGGTCCGCTGGGCGGGGTCGAGTTGCAGCGAGCCATCGAGCGCGCGGCCTTCGTGGCCGGCGGCGGCGAGCTGCGTGCCCCCGCGGTTCGTGCCAGCGATTTCGTGGCGGGCCGCGTCTCGAGTACGGTGCCGGACTCGAGCTACATTCCGGGCGTGGTCGGCGCCGATTTGGCGGCGGTGCTCGATTCGGCCGGGGTTCCGCTCGCGCGCCGCCTTGCGCAAGCTTTGGCGAGCTTTGGCCGTCGCATGCCGGGCTACGTCAGCGACGAAGCGCTGCTGATCGGCGTCGAATCGCGCACCAGCGCCCCTGTGCGAGTGCCGCGCGACCCGGTCTCACTCGAGGCCGAAGGCGTGCGAGGACTATTCCCGGCGGGTGAAGGCGCCGGCTACGCAGGCGGCATCGTGAGCGCCGCCATGGACGGCGTGCGCGTGGCGCAAGCGGTGCTGGCGCGGCTCGCCGCCTCGTGAGTTCGAACGCCCGAGCTACGCCAGCGCTTCTTCCGGCGCGAGCAGCACGACTCTGGTGATCTCCGCGGGTGCACCGAGCCGCATCGGCGGCCCCCAATAACCGGTGCCGCTGCTCACGTAGATCAGCGTCTCGCCAAAGCGCGCGAGCCCGGCCACGACCGGCTGCTGCAGCCGAACCAGCCAGTTCCAAGGCCAAATCTGGCCCCCGTGGGTGTGGCCCGAGAGCTGTAGCCCCACGCCACGCTCTTTGGCCTCGAACACGGCGCGAGGCTGGTGCGCGAGCAAGACCAGCTCGCGGCTCGGGTCCCGCCCGAGCGTTGCACGAGCCAGATCGGCGCCGTGCCCGCCACCGAACTGTTCGGCGTGGTAGTCGTCGATGCCCGCGAGATCGTAGCTGGCTTCGCCGCTACCGATCACGACCCGCTCATTGCGCAGCACGCGAATACCGAGCCGCTCGAGCTCTTCGCACCAGGCGTCGGCGCCCGAGTAATATTCGTGGTTTCCGGTCACGAAGAAGACGCCGTAGCGGGCGCGCAGGTTCTTGAGCGGTTCGACGTGGTGGCGGAGCGCCTCGACCGAGCCATCCACCAAGTCACCCGTGATGGCGATCACGTCAGGCTCGAGCGCGTTGGTCTTGCGAACGAGCTCTTCGATGAACGCGCGCTTGATAGTGGGCCCGACGTGCACGTCGCTCAATTGCACGATGGTCGTACCATCGAGCTCGTTCGGTAAGCGCGCGAGCCGCACCGTCACCTCGCGGGCGATGACACCCGAGAGCCCCGAACGGAGCGCAGCGAAGCCCATGCCCCCCGCGATCACGGTGGCCGCGCCGGCCAGCAAACGTGAAAGCAATCGCCGGCGCTCCGGATCTGCGGGCGCTTCGGGCTCGAACGCCAGAAAACCGAGCAAGGTCCCCGCGCGCAGCAGATCGAGCGCGCCCACCACCACGAACAGCAGCAGCAGCAGGCCGAGCCAAATGAAGGACACCCACAAAAATGTCCGACCTGCCGCGTTATCGATAGAGCGGGCGAGCACCAGACCGATTGGCACGGTCAGAAACAGTGCCCAGAACAAGATCGTGAGCCCGCGATGAAGGTCCGGTGGCAGCCCGGGATCGCGCACCAAACGCGCCCAAAGGTAATAGTGCACGCCCCCGACCAGGCTGAGCGCCACGGAGAAAAACAACAGAAACGAAACGGTTCGCGACACGTCCACGAGATATGGGCCAGGAGGCCGTCGCGGCAAGCCCTAAGACCGCCTGGCGCGGCTGCTTTGGCGGGCAGCCGCGCACCCGGGCCCACAACGGCTCGGCTTCCCGCCTTCATTCAGACAAATGGGACGCGCTCCTTGAAGATGCGCCCGGTCCGGCATACGTATTCGCTCCCCGACCAGAGGACCTCAGAGTGGACAGCTACAGGCCTGATTCAGACCGAGACCCCCAAGAGACCCGCGAGTGGGTCGACTCCCTGGATTCCGTCGTCGAGCACGAGGGTCAAGAGCGCGCACGCTTCCTACTAGCGAAGGTGCTCGACTCGGCGCGGCGTCGCGGCGTCGAGCCGCTGCTGCCCCTGAACACCGACTACGTGAACACTATCCCGGTCGAGCAGGAACCCTCGTTCCCCGGCGACGAAGAGATGGAGCTGCGCCTCGAGCGCATCATTCGCTGGAACGCGGCGGTGATGGTCGATCGCGCGAACCACCAGTCGCCCGGCATCGGCGGCCACATCTCGACCTACGCGTCGAGCGCCACTCTGTACGACGTGGGTTTCAACCACTTCTTCCGCGGCAAGGACGCCGCGGGGCGCGGCGATCAGATTTACTTCCAGGGCCATGCCGTACCTGGCATCTACGCTCGTTCTTTCTTGGAGGGGCGCCTCAGCCCGGAGCAGCTCGAGCGCTTCCGCCGCGAGGCGGAGCGCGGGAAGGGCCTGTCGTCTTATCCCCACCCGCGGCTCATGCCCGACTACTGGGAGTTTCCTACGGTCAGCATGGGGCTCGGGCCGATCGGCTCGATTTATCAGGCGCGCTTCAATCGCTACCTGCACGCGCGCGGCATCAAAGACACTTCCGAGCAGCGCGTTTGGTGCTTCGTCGGTGACGGTGAGAGCGACGAGCCGGAGACGCTCGGCGCGCTCACGGTCGCGCCGCGCGAAGGCCTCGACAACCTGATTTGGGTCGTAAACTGCAATTTGCAGCGCCTCGACGGCCCCGTGCGCGGCAACGGAAAGATCGTCCAGGAACTCGAGTCGATGTTCCGCGGCGCCGGCTGGCACGTGATCAAGGTGATCTGGGGTCCGGAGTGGGACTCGGTGTTTGCGCGTGACCACGAAGGCGTGCTGCGCGACCACCTGAACGCGGTCGTCGACGGCCAGTGGCAGCGTTTCACCACCGCCTCCGGCGAGCAGGTGCGCAAGGAGTTCTTCGCCAAGGACCCGCGAATGCTCGACACCGTGAGCCATCTCACTGACGAGCAACTCGGCAAGTTGCGGCGGGGCGGTCACAGCCATCGCAAGGTTTACGCCGCTTACCAGCGCGCGGTGCAGCTCGCCGGTCAGGGCCGGCCGGTGGTGGTGCTCGCTCACACGGTGAAGGGCTGGATGCTCGGCGAGAGCTTCGAGGGCAAATACGCCACCCACCAGAAGAAGAAGTTCAAGGAAGACGAGCTCAAGGCCTTCCGCGACACGCTCGGCCTGCCCATCTCGGACAAGGAGATGGAGGATCCGCCCTACTATCACCCCGGGCCGAACAGCCCCGAGATTCGCTACCTGCTCGATCGGCGCAAGGCGCTCGGCGGCGCGATTCCGGAGCGTCGCATCAAGCTCGACGTCAAGCTCGAGCTGCCGAAGCCGGAGCTTTACGACGAGTTCTACAAGGGCATGGAGAAGGGCGAGGCGTCCACCACGATGGTGTTCTCGCGCCTCCTATCCAAGCTGATTCGCGACAAGGGCATCGGTAAGCGCGTGGTGCCAATCGTGCCGGACGAGGCGCGCACTTTCGGTATGGATCCGCTGTTCAGTCAGGTGGGCATCTACGCTCCCCGCGGCCAGCTGTACGAGCCGATCGACAAAGGCAAGCTCCTCTACTACCGCGAAACCAAAGAAGGCCAGGTGCTCGAGGAGGGCATTACCGAGGCTGGTTCGATGGCTTCGTTCATCTCGGCCGCCACGTCGTACGCGACGCACGGCCAGCCGATGATCCCATTTTACATCTTCTATTCGATGTTCGGTTTCCAGCGCACTGGAGACCAGCTGTGGGCTGCCGGCGATCAGATGGCGCGCGGCTTCGTGCTCGGCGCCACTGCGGGCCGGACCACGCTGAACGGCGAGGGCCTCCAGCACGAAGACGGCCACAGCCAACTGATCGCGATGACGGTGCCGGCCTGCCGCGCTTACGACGTGGCTTTCGCCTTCGAGCTCGCGACCGTGATCGAAGACGGCCTGCGTCGGATGTACGCGGAAGACGAGAACGTCTACTACTACATCACGCTTCACAACGAGGATTACCCGATGCCGGCCATGCCGGAGGGCGTGAAGCAGAGCATCATCGACGGCCTTTATCGCTTCAAACCAGCAGCAAAGAAGCTGGGCAAGCACGTACAGCTGTTCGGTAGCGGGCCCATGGTGCGTGAAGCGGTGCGCGCGCAGGAGATTTTGGCCGAGCGCTACGGCGTGTCCGCGGACGTGTGGAGCGTCACCAGCTACCAGCGTCTGCGAGCCGACGCGCTCTCGGCGGAGCGCTGGAATCGCCTGCACCCGGACGCCGAGCAGCGCGTGCCGTACCTGGTTCGCGCTCTGTCCGGCGTAGAAGGGCCGTTCATCACCGCGTCGGACTACATGAAGTCGCTCGGGGATTTGATCGGGCGCTGGATGCCCGGTCGCGTCGTGCCCCTGGGCACGGACGGCTACGGTATGAGCGACTCGCGCGAAGCGCTGCGTCGGCACTTCGAGGTCGACGCGGAGAACATCGTGATCGGCGCGCTCGACGCGCTCAGGCTCGAGGGCAAATTCTCGGCAACCGACATGGCCAAGGCAATTCGCGAGCTCGGCGTCGACCCCGCTAAGGTCGAACCCGCGACGATCTGAGATGGCCGCGCGCGTCGGCATCGCCGAGCTGATGGAGAGCTCGGGAGTCAAGTTCGGCACCAGCGGCGCGCGGGGCTTGGTGAGCGCGCTCACCGATCGCGTCGCGTACTCCTATTGCTCGGCATTTCTGGGCTATCTCGAGCGCACCTCGCGTCTTTCGCCCGGTTCGCGCGTCGCGTTGGGCGGCGATTTGCGCTCGAGCACCGAGCGAATACTGCGCGCCGCGGCGCGCGCCGCGGCAGATCGTGGACATCAACCGGTTTACGCCGGCAGGCTGCCCAGCCCGGCGCTGATGCTGTACGGCATGGACCAGCGCATCCCGTCGATCATGGTCACGGGTAGCCACATCCCCGACGATCGCAACGGCATCAAGTTCAACACTGCCGAGGGTGAAATCACCAAGGCCGACGAAGAGGGAATTCGTCGGGAACTGGTCGAGCTGCCCGATGTGTTCGGGCCTGACGGCAATTTCCGGGCGGACACCGCGTTCCAGCTGCCGCCCGCCCTGGCCGAGCCGACCCGCCGCTACGTGGCGCGCTGGCTCGATGCATTCCCGCGCACACTGCTCAACGGGCGGCGCATTGCGGTTTACGGCCACTCAGCGGTGGGTCGCGAGGTGGCGGTCGAAATTTTGGAGAGCCTCGGCGCCGAGGTGCTGCGCCTGGGCTGGTCCGAGCGTTTCATTTCGGTCGACACCGAAGCCATTCGCCCGGAAGACGTGGAGCTTGCCCTGGGCTGGGCCAAAGAGCACGGCTTCTTCGCGTTGGTGTCGAGCGATGGGGACAGCGATCGGCCGCTGATCGCCGATGAAAGCGGGCGCTTCATACGCGGCGACGTCGCGGGCGTGCTCACCGCGCGCTTCCTCGCTGCCACCTTCGTGGCCGCGCCGGTCAGCTGCAACACCGCGCTCGAGCGCAGCGGTTGGTTTCGCACGCAGCGCACCCGGATCGGTTCGCCGTACGTGATCGAGGCCATGGTCGAGGCCGCGCGCACAGGCAGCGCCGGCGTCGTGGGTTACGAGGCCAACGGCGGTTTCCTCTCTGCCACCGAGCTCTCGGTGCCCGGAGGCGGAGCTCTATCTCCGCTGCCGACGCGCGACCCAGTCGTGGTCCAGCTTTCGATCCTCGCCAGCGCGGTGCGCGCCAAAAGTTCGGTTTCGGCGTTGCTCGGCGAGCTGCCGCAGCGCTTCACGCAGAGCGATCGCCTGCCCGAGTTTCCCACCGAGCTCTCGCGTCAAAAGCTGAAGGAGCTCTCCGAGGGCGGCCCCGCGGCCATGCAGCGCGCGTTCCCGGAGCTCGGCACGCTCGCCAGCGTGGACGAGGTCGACGGCCTGCGTATGACCTTCGAGAACGGCGAGGTGCTGCACGTGCGAGCCTCCGGCAATGCGCCCGAGCTCCGCTGCTACGTCGAGGCAGATAGCGAAGCTCGCGCCAGCGCGCTCCTACGCTACGGGCTCGCCACGCTGGCCAGCTTTCGCGGCTGAACGCGCGAGGCGCCGGGTTTCCCGTGAAACCGCGCGTCGACTGGTTTCTGATTGGGCTCGGGGTTGCGACTGGGCTCGCCTTCCTGTTCCCGAACGCGGGTGCGCGCGGCGGCGCGCTGCACGCCGAAGTGTCGAACAAGGTGGGCGTCGCGCTGATCTTTTTTCTACACGGCGCGGGCCTCTCCTTCGCGGCGTTGCGCTCGGGCACGCTCAAGCCTCGTTTGCACCTCTTGGTGCAAGGCACGACCTTCGTAGCGTTTCCGCTGCTCGGGTTGCTGCTGGTGACCGTGCTCGGCTCCCGCGTGTCGGCGCCGCTCGCGCTCGGCTTGTTTTACCTGTGCGCGCTGCCGTCCACGGTGTCGTCGTCGGTTGCGCTGACCGCGACTGCTGGTGGCAACGTCCCGGGCGCGGTGTTCAACGCCACGCTTTCGAGCTTGCTGGGCGTGTTCGCGACGCCGCTCTGGGTCTCGCTGCAGCAGAAGAGCGCAGGCGTCGCGTTGCCGCTCGGCGCCGTGATCGTCGATTTGCTCACCTGGCTCGTACTGCCGCTAGTGCTCGGTCAGCTATCGCGACCGCTGCTCGGCCCAATCGTCGAGCGCCACAAAAAGCGGGTGGCCATCGTCGATCGGCTCACCATTCTGATGCTCGTGTACACGAGCTTCTGCGACTCGGTGAAATCCGGCGTTTGGACCAGCACCGGCGCGGGCGGGCTGATCTTTTGCTTGTGCACGAGCGGGGTGCTCTTGCTGCTCGCCCTGACCTTCGTTGGACTAGCCTGCGACGCGCTCCACTTCTCACGCGAAGACCGCATCGCGGCGGTCTTTTGCGGCTCGAAGAAGACTCTTGCCTCCGGCGTGCCCATGGCGCAGCTCATGTTCGGCGCACACCCGGGCCTCGGTCTCATTCTGCTGCCCATCATGATCTACCACCCGCTTCAGCTCATCGTGTGCGGCTGGCTTGCCACCCGCTGGTCGAGACAAGCCCCCGACACCGCGTAGCGCACGCCTACTCGAGCGCGTAGCTGCCGTCGCCCTGCCGCGAAGCCCGAGGCCGCGGTCTACTGGCAAGTCGGAAACTGCTTACCAGTGTCCTGGTTTTGGCCTTGATTGGTGTTGGCCACGGTAACGGTGATGCTTCGGCCCGCGACGTCGGTCAGCACCAGCTGCGCACCCGCGGCGATGTTACCGCTGAAGTGCCAGGCGCCATAAGACTGGCGATTGGCCTGCGCGCCGTTCATCGTCACCGACTGCAGCGCGAGAATCGCGTTCTCGATGTAGATCTCGTTCGGGTTGCCGTTCTTGACGCGCACCTTCACGTTGCCCATCACCGGACAGGGCACGAACTTCCAGGTGGTCATGCTCGGGTTGCCCACGTTGTAGCCGAGGCGATCGAACGCCGCCTTGCTGACGTCGAGATGCCCACTGGTGCAAAGCGGGTTGCTATCGTGCGGGCACTCGTCGATCACCGTCGCGATCACGGAGTTTCCGCCGTTGGTGAGCTGTACGCAGCCACCGCAGTACTTGTTGTTCTCGAAGTTCGACGAGTTTTGACCCGGAATAGCCACGAAGTAATTCGGTCCGGCGATGTTCTCGACCGTGTCGGTCATACCGCTGCCGGTGCCGAGATAGCCGCAGGCGGTTTGGAACTTGCCGCTGTTCGGGTCTTTGTAGGTGCCTTGACTGAAATAGTAATAGGTGAACGACCCGGTGTTGGGAGTGGGCGAGCCGGTCAGGTTGCAGGCGGTCGACGTCACGCCGCCGGTGCTCGTGCCGCCGGTGCTGGTGCCACCGGTACTGTTGCCGCCGGTGTTGCTGCCGCCCGTGCTCTTTCCGCCGCTGCTGGTGCCACCGGAGCTTTGGCCACCACGGCCGCCATTGCCCTGTCCGCCGGTAGTGGATTTGCCACCCGAGCCGCCGCTCGATTTTCCGCCGGAGCCGCCGCTCGTGCCGAAGCCGCCGGTCGTGCCTCCCGCGCTATTGCCGCCGGCACCGGCGCTGGCCGTGCCCCCCAAGTTAGAGCCGCCGGTGCCGCCGGAGCTGGTACCGCCCTGGCTGCCGCCGCCGGTGGCGCTCGTGCCGCCCGTGTTACCGATGCCGCCGGTCGGGTTGGTGCCGCCGGTAGTAGGCGCGGCCCCGCCGGTCGAGGTGCCCCCAGTGATCGGGCTTGCGCCGCCGGTCGTCGGCTGAGCGCCGCCGGTCGCGGCAGGCGAATCTCCGCCGTTTTCTGGGGAACAAGCGCACCAGACGGCGCCCAAGAGAAACCCAATGCTCAACCTGGCGTTACGACTCACGAGTTACTCCTGTGCGGGAACCGGTCCCAGAGCATTCATAGTTGTGGCCCTACGCGCAACCGCGCAGGCGAGCGTGACCATATTTGGCCCCGAGGCCAGCAGGTGCCCCCCTGCGCGACCGTGAATGGAGAAACTTAGTAAACAACCGTTAGGCGTGAAGCGCGGAATGTTTCATTCAGCGCGGCCGTCGCGCGGCGGGGCCACTTCAGCGACCAGCTCGGCGATCAAGCCTCGATTCGCTTCTGGGAACGTCAGCGTGAGCAGCTCGTGACGAAGCACCCAGCGCGCGTCACTGACTTCGAGCAACCGAAGCTCGCCGCCCACGAAGTCGCAATCGACCGGGTAGAGCACGACGCTCCGCTCGCTGTAGCTGTGTTCGATTCGAGCGCGACGCGAGCGTGCGCCCACGGTGAGTCCCACTTCTTCGCGCACCTCCCGCACCGCGCAGGCCTCCGGCGTTTCGCCCGGTGCCAGCTTGCCACCGGGAAATTCCCAATACCCGCCAAGGTGCGCGCCGAGCGGTCGCCGCGTGATCAGCAGTCGCTCGCGATCCCATACGAGCGCGATCGCGACTTGCACGCTCTCTGTCATCCTGCCCCCTTGGCCGCGCCGTGTGAACGCTTCGGCTTCTTGCTCGTCGCAGCAGCGAGCTTGGCGGGTGGCGTCAGCTCGGCGGCGACCCGCGCCAAGCGCCGATGCGCGGCCGGCATCGCGATCGCCGTGAGCTCCGCAGGTTTACGCCACACCAGTTGCTCGATGCCCTTGCCCGCCGCGTCGCTGTGCTCGGCGGCCAGGCAGCGGAAAGCGTCGACCGTGATGCGATAGCGCGTGACGCTGTGTTTCACTCGCGCGACCTCGCTCTCCACCTGAGCTGCGACACCGGCGACTTTTCGCGCCGCACGCGCGGCAGCTGCCGCGGGTGTTTCACCTCGTTCGACTTCCACGGCAGGAAATTGCCACATCGAAGCCCAGCGCGGCGCATCCGCGGAAAGCTTGACCACCGCGACGCGCCCGGCACGAAACACCAGCGCTGCGGCCATGTGCACTTCGGTGACTTGCGGTCGCGGGGCGAGGCGCGGCAGCGACTCTTGATTTCCGGCGGCGTTCGCGGCGCAAGTTCTCGAAAGCGGGCACGCGCTGCAGTCTGGTTTTTTCGGAGTGCAAAGGAGCGCGCCGAGCTCCATCAAGGCTTGGTTGTAGTCGCCGGGACGCGACTCGGGCACTAGCTCATCCGCGATGCGCCATAGCTCCTGCTTCAGCGGAGCGCGCGCCGGATCGCCGTCGAGCCCGAACAGCCGACACAGGACACGGATCACGTTCCCGTCGACCACTGGCACGCGTGCTTCGAAGGCGATGCTGGCGATGGCCCCCGCCGAATACGGTCCCACGCCGGGCAGACTCAAGAGCTCCGCGACGGATTTCGGCAGCTCCCCCGCGAAGCGCTCGACCACCGCCTGCGCCGCGCGTCTCAGGGCGCGCGCTCGCGAGTAGTACCCGAGACCCTGAAAAGCGTGCAGAACCTCGTCTTCGCTCGCGCGGGCGAGGGCCGTTACGTTGGGAAATCGCTGCATCCAGCGCTCGAAGTAGGGCAGCACCGTGCTCACCTGCGTCTGCTGCAGCATCACTTCGCTGACCCAAATCGCGTAGGGGTCGCGTGTGCGACGAAAGGGCAGGTCGCGTCGCACCTGGTCGTACCAGGCGAGCAGGGGGCGGGAGATGCGCTCGCGCGCGCTTCGAGCAGGATTCATGGTAGCCGCGCTCAGGGAACGCGGAGCCGGACTCGCGTCAAGTTTCTCTCGTGCGTTTTTGTTGTGGCGCATGCGAAAAGCGTGTGAAAATGCTGGGGCCCGCATGCCCGAACCCCTCGTGATCCCGCTCGAAGCGATCCGCACCGATGGTTGGTTCGAGCGCATGGGGGAGGGGATAGGTAGCTTTCAGGCGCTGTGCGACATCATCGGCGCGCGCTTCTTCGCGTTCGCGATGATCACCGGCGCCCGCATCACCTCGCTCACGGTGGATCGGCGGAGCCCGGACAACACGCTGGTCGAGTTCGTGGTCGGGGGCGACGACGGCGAGGCCGACCCTGCCGACGTACAGCGCCTCTCGCTCTCCGAGTTTCGAATTCGTCTGGTGAACGCGCTGGTCACCGAGGAGCCAATTGGGCCGCCTCCGCGCCGAGAAACCGATGTGGAAGCGCTTCAACTGCACATCGGCGTTCGCTATTTGTTGCTGGCTCCGCTCTACGGTTACGCCCTACGCGAACTCACGGTCGACTCCGACGGTTCGCGCATCAAGCTCTTGCACGACGGCGTCGATGAGCTCTACCCGCTCGGCGCCTTTCGAGCGCGTCTACGCACCCACGTTCGTGAAGAGCTCGAGCGCGTCGCGCGGCCGCAGTCGCGCAGCGCGATCGATCTCAGCCGCTTCAGCGAGGCCGAGCAGGCCGGGCTGCGTGGCGACCACATCCGAGTGCTCGAGCTGCTCGGTGCCTGGCCCGCGCCGCTCGCCATCTTCCTGCGCACCCCCGAGGGCCAGACCCTCACGGCGGATACCCGCGCGCTCATTGCCCGGGCGCTCGGCCTATTAGGCGGTGCGTGCGTCGCTCTGGGCGAAATCGGAAAGGGCGAAGAGGTCCTTCGGCTGGCCGTTCAATACGCAGGCGACGGCAGCGCTGCAGCCGACGTCTACATGCGCCTGGGCGAGGCGATGATGCTGGATTCCCGTCCGGGTGAAGCGATCGGCCCGTTGCGGCGCGCCGCGAACCTCGGGGCGCCCGGCGAGCGGGTTTGGCCCAACCTCGCGCGCGCTTTTCTTCAGCGCGGGCGGCTAGTGGCCTGCTATTCGGCGGTGCTCGAAGCGAAAGCGGCCGGTTCGCCGGTGGAGGAGCTGTCCGGGCTGCTCGAGCAGGTCGGCGAGGCACTCGGCCCCACGCTCGAAACCCTGCGGCAAACCCTCGAAAAATCGCCGGCCTGAACCATCTGGCCTAGCTCGCCGCTGCTCGCATTGACAGCTCACTTGTGCCGGCACTAGATAGCCGCCCTGAGCCCGCGGGCTATATTTCGAGCCCATTGAAAGCGGTCTCTGCAAGGACCCTGCCCCCATGGTGGAACTCTATCTCCCCATGTTCGTGATGTTCCTGATTGTACTTGTGATTTGCTCCGTCATGTTCCTTGGCGGGCAATTCATCGGTCCCAAGAACCCGACGCCCGAGAAGATGCAGCCGTTCGAGTGCGGCAACGACAGCGACGGTGCGCGCGGCGTGCGGATGAGCGTGAAATTCTACCTCAGCGCCATCCTGTTCGTCGTCTTCGACGTCGAAGTGGTGTTCATGTACCCGTGGGCGGCGCTATTCAAGTCGCTCGGTTGGACAGGTTTTCTGAGCATGTTCGGCTTCATCGTCGCGCTGCTCGTAGCCCTCGCTTATTGCTGGAAAAAGGGAGCCCTCGAATGGGAGAGCTGACGAATACGACCAAGCAGGTCATCGAACCGGGCGAGGGACAAGGTTTCGCGACCACGCGGGTCGAGGACCTGCTGGCCTGGGCGCAAAAGTACTCGCTGTTCATGTATCCCTTCGTCACCGCCTGCTGCGGGATGGAGTTCATGGCGGTGTCGAGCCCGCGCTACGACTTCTCGCGCTTCGGCTCGGAGGCTCCGCGCTTCTCGCCCCGGCAGTCGGATTTGCTCTGGGTGGTGGGCACCATCACCCAGCGCCAAGCCCCGATTTTGCGGCGAATTTACGAGCAAATGGCCGAGCCGAAGTGGGTGCTGGCGTTCGGCACCTGCGCGTCGTGCGGCGGCTTCTACGACAACTACGCGTGCGTGGCGGGCATCGACAAGATCATCCCGTGCCATGTGTACGTACCCGGCTGTCCGCCGCGGCCCGAGGCGGTGCTCGACGGTCTGATGCTGCTCCAGGACAAGATCCAGAGCGGTGATCGCCGCCCTGCCATCGTCAAGCCGCGCCAGGACCCGCACGAGGATCCGAACCTGGGCCTCGTGCAGCTGCGGCGTTCGCGGCCATCGCGGCCGCCGGCCTAACGAGCCTTTCGAAAGCCCGAGCGACATATGGCGAAAGCTCTGATCGACCTCGTTGAACGGCAGTTCCCCGGTGCCGTGATTGAGTCCAGCTCGCACCACGGTGACGACACCATCGTGGTGGAGACTGCTTCTTGGCACGCGATTGCCAAGTTTCTGCGCGACGACCCGCGCTCACAAATGCAGATGCTGACCGACCTCACCGCGGTCGACTATCCGGATCGCGACCCGCGCTTCGAGGTGGTCGTGCACCTGTGTTCGTTGGCGAAGGGCCACCGCTTGCGGATGAAGACGCGCGTCGGCGACCCCGAAGGTGAAACGGTGCAGGTGGCTTCGCTCACCGACCTTTGGGCGAGCGCGAACTGGGCCGAGCGTGAGGCCTACGACCTGCTCGGCGTGGTCTTCCTCGGCCACCCGGATTTGCGCCGGATTCTGCTGTACCCCGAGTTCGAGGGTTACCCGCTGCGCAAGGATTACCCGGCCGACCGCATTCAGCCCTTGGTCGAGTATCGCGACGTTCCGAACACCGACAAGATCGCGCCCTTCGGCACCGACGAGGGCATGTCCTTCGGGCGGCAAACGTACGAAAGCGGGCGACGCGGCTTCGATCGCGGGAGCAACTGATGGAACCTCTGGATCAAGAGCTGTTGGATACGGAGCTCGAGCTGCCGACCGAACCGATGTTGCTCAACGTCGGCCCGGCGCACCCGGCCATGCACGGCACGGTGCGCTGCGTGATGGAGCTCTCCGGCGAGTCGATCCTGCGCTGCGACGTGCAGGTCGGTTATCTGCACCGCGGCTTCGAGAAGATGTGCGAGCGCGGGACCTGGACCCAGGTCTTCCCGTACGTCGATCGTTGCAACTACGTCTCGCCGATGCTCAACAACGTGGCCTTCGCCTTGGCCTGCGAGAAGCTGCTCGGCGTCGAGGTGCCGGAGCGCTGCCAGTGGTATCGCATGGCGCTCGGTGAGCTCGCGCGCATCTCGGATCATTTGACCTGCGACGGCGCCATGGCCATGGAGCTCGGAGCGTTCACGCCCTTCTTGTGGATGATCAAGGGGCGCGAAATGATCTGGGACTTGATGGAGGAAGAGACCGGCGCGCGCCTGACCCACAGCTTCGGGCGCGTGGGCGGCATGGCCAACCCTCCAACCGATGGGTTCAAGGAGAACGCGCGCGCGGTGTGCGCGCACATCCTTTCGATCGTCGAAGAGGTGGAGCGGCTTCTGCTCGGTAACCGCATCTTCCTCGATCGGCTCGAGGGCGTCGGGGTGATCTCGGCCGAGGACGCCATTTCGTTGGGCTGGACGGGGCCCTGCCTGCGCGCGGCCGGCGTGGCCTACGACGTGCGTAAGGCGCACCCGTACATGAAGTACAACGAGGTCGAGTTCGACGTGCCGGTCGGGCAAGCGAGCGACTGCTTCGATCGCTTCATGGTGCGTATCGAAGAGATCAAGCAGAGCGCCCGCATCGTGGAGCAGTGCCTGCAGCGCCTGGCCGACTCGGGTCCGGTCAACATCGACGACCCGCGCGTGATCTTGCCGCCGAAGGAAGAGGTCTACAACACGATCGAAGGCACGATTCAGCACTTCAAGATCGTGATGGAAGGGCTGAAGCTGCCGGCCGGCGAGGTGTACGGGTACACCGAAGGCGGCAACGGCGAGCTCGGCTTCTACCTGGTGAGTGACGGCAGCGGCACCCCGTGGCGCGTGCGCATTCGCCCTCCCTGCTACTACATCACAGGCGGCCTCGAGCGAGTCATCACCGGCCAGATGATGGCCGACGTCGTGCCGTGTTTCGGTTCGCTGAACATGATCGGTGGCGAATGCGACCGCTGACGCCTTGCGCCTGGTCCCATCCGGAGTCGGAGCTCTGATGCCTACCTTCAAGCTGGACGATCGCGAAATCCCGTTCGAGCCGGGAGACACCATCATCCGCGCGGCGCACCGCGTGGGCGTCGACATTCCGCACTACTGCTGGCACCCCGGGCTCAGCGTCGCGGCCAACTGCCGAATGTGCTTGGTCGAGATCATGCCGCCGCCCGGGCGCCCGGCGATGATGCTGGACGTCCTGAGCTGGGACGCCGAAAAGGGCGACTACGTCCCGCAGAAGAAGCCGAAGCTGCAGCCGGCTTGCCAATTCGGCGCCGCCGACGGCTTGGTGGTGAAGAGCCAGACCAGCGAGCACGTGACGCGCGCCCGCTCGGCCGTGCAGGAGCTCTTGCTCTTGAATCACCCGGTGGACTGCCCGATCTGCGATCAGGCGGGTGAGTGCCGGCTTCAAGACTACTGGCTCGAGCATCAAGCCAAGAAGAAGCGCATGCGCGACGAGCCGGTGCACAAGCCGAAGGGCGTCGTGTTCGGGCCGACCATCGTGTACGACGCGGAGCGCTGCATCGTGTGCACGCGCTGCGTGCGCGTCTCCGCGGAGCTCGCGCTCGACCCGGTGCTCGACGTGCGTGAGCGGGGCAACCTGAACGAGATCACGGTCTCGCCGGGTCGCCAGCTCGACCACAAGTACACGCTGATGACCGAGTACGTGTGCCCCGTGGGCGCGCTCACCTCGAGCGATTTCCGTTTCAAGGCGCGGGTTTGGTTCTTGCGCTCGGCGCGAACCGTGTGCACGGGCTGCGCGACCGGCTGCAATTCGTTCACCGATTTCGATCCGCGCTCGCAGCAGGTGCACCGCTATCGCCCGCGCGAGAACCTGGCCGTCAACAAGTACTGGATGTGCGACGACGGTATGCTCGACTACCAGCGCATCCACGAAGGCCGCGTGCTAGCTGCCAAGATCAAGAGCGAGGCGGTCACCCGCGAATCGGCGGTCGCCAAAGCGGCCGAGCTGATCCGCGGCCGCAACCCGGCGACGATCGGCGTGGTGCTGAGCGCCGAGCATTCGCAGGAAGACAACCTGGCGGTGATCTGGCTGGCCCGGGAAGTGATCGGGACCAAAGAGATCTTCGTGAGCGGCCGTCCCGAAGGTCAGGGTGACGAGATCCTGATCAACTCGGACAAGAACCCGAACTCGGCCGGCGTGGCCGAGTTGGTCGATGTCGCGCCGCTGCGCTCGTTCTCCGAGTTCGAAACCACGGTCGCCGCCGGCAAGCTCGACCTGGTGATTTCGCTCGGCTCGAGCGTGCCGCAGGCCTCCAAGGCTCCCGGCCAGCTGCGATCCTTGATCGCGCTCGCCAGCCACGCGGGTCCCTGGGTGGACGCGGCCACGGTCGTTCTACCGGCCTCGACCTGGGCCGAGTCCGACGGCACGTTCGTGAACGCCAAGGGGCTCGCCCAGCTGAGCGAGAAAGCCATCAGCCCGCGGGGTGATTCGCGCCCGGCCTGGCGCTTGGTGGCCGAGCTCGGCAACGCGCTCGATCGCCCGGCGGCTTGGAAGCGCCCCGAGGACGTCGAAGCCGCGGTGCCGAAGACAGCCCGTATTTCATCGATACCCGCGCCGAGCGCAGGAGCGAACGGATGACTGTGACCCTGATCGAACTCGGAATCTTCGTGCTCAAGGCGTTCGTGGTCGTGATGTTCGCCATGAACGTGGCGGTGTTGCTCACCTGGGCAGACCGGCGTCAGGGCGCGGCGATTCAAGATCGCGTCGGTCCGAATCGCGCGGTCGCTTGGTTGCCGACCAAGGTCGCCCAGGGCGTGGCCGTACTGCCGGCGCTCGGAGTTGCCGCGGGCGTGGTTGGTCTGGTTGCAACTCATCAGTTCACTCCGGAGACCCAGGGCACGGCCGCGATGCTCGTGAGCCAGGCAGCGATCTTTTTCGTGTGGATGACCGGCCTGGTCATCGCCGGCAAAGTCGCGGGTCGTGGCCCCTTGAACCTCTTCGATGTGTCCATCGCCGGAGTAGGCGATCCCCGTCGCTTCGTCTACGCAGGGCTGGCACTTCACGCCTTGGTCTTCGCGATCGGTATCGTCTATCGCGGCACCGAGACCGGGCTGCTCCTGGAGCAGATTGGGCTCTATGGCGGCGCCCCGGTGTTGGCGTTCGCGATCGTGTTCGGCGCGGGCTACGCGGCTTACGTCATCCGTAACGAGCCACGCGTCGGGCTACGGCTGTTCGGGCTGCTTCACCCGGCCGCAGACGGCCTGAAGACGATCTTCAAGGAGGACTTCATTCCTCCGAACGCCGACAAGTTCCTGCACAGCTTGGCGCCCTTCATCGCCTTCTTTCCGGCGCTGGTGGTGCTCGGCGTGGTGCCCTTCGGCAGCGGGCTGTGCTTCGGCGCCGATCCGGCGACCGGCAAGATCGCCTTCGATCAGCTGGCCGCGACCCTGCCGCCTGAGGGCTGCACGGGCGTAATCCTGCCCCTGCAGGTCGTGCGCCTGAACGTCGGCGTGCTGTACTTCTTCGCGCTCGCCGGCACCGGCATCGTCGGCGCGGCGCTGGCCGGCTGGGCCAGCGACAACAAGTTCAGCTTGCTCGGCGGGCTACGCGCAGCGAGCCAGATGGTCTCCTACGAGGTGACCATGGGCCTCACGCTGATCGGCGCGTTCATGATTTACGGCACGCTGCGCGTAGAAGAGATGGTGCAGTGGCAGGCCGAGAACACCTGGGGGCTGTTCGTGCAGCCGCTGGCGTTCGTGCTGTTTTTTACGGCTGCGGTCGCCGAGTCGAAGCGCATCCCGTTCGACTTGCCCGAAGGCGAGAGCGAAATCGTCGCCGGTTACTACACCGAGTACGCCGGCATGAAGTTCGCGATGTTCTTCTTCGCGGAGTACATCGCGGTGGTCACCTCCAGCGCGCTCATGTCCGCCATCTTCTTGGGCGGCTGGGACTTGCCCTTCGTTCGCCCGGACGGGCTGCACATCGCCATCGGTGACACCGTGCTGGTCAGCGAGACCTTGCCGCACGTGCTGATCGTGGTGATCGGCGCGCTCGGCTTCGTGCTGAAGACGGTGGCGCTGTGCTGGTTGCAGCTCACCATCCGCTGGACGCTGCCGCGCTTCCGCTACGATCAGCTGATGAAGCTCGGTTGGCGCAAGCTTTTGCCCGCCTCGCTGGTGAACATCCTGGTAACCGGCGTGTTGATCCTGGCGGTGCAGGGCGCCGGCCCGGGCGTGAGCCACGGGCTCGACGTGATCAGCGACTTGACCAAGCTGTTCCTGGCCCTGCTCGGGCTCGGCGCGGTCGTGGCGTTCGTGCTGTTCTTGCTGAAACCGCGCAACAAGCGCCGTACGTTGGCCAGTACCTCTGCACAGTTCGCGGCCGCGCTCGGCGGTACCCGCGAAGCCCGCATGGAAGCCTGAGGAAATCCCCGATGACCGAAGTTTCGACCCCGCGCCCGCTCGGACCCCGCAAAGTCGTCGGCAAGCCCGTGGCACGCCCGTCGCGCAACGCGGGCGTGCAGAGCTACGTGCCCGAAATTGCCAAGGGCTTGCTCATCACCATGCGCCATTTCTTCCAGAACACGAAGGAGATGGCGTTCGGGCAGCGCAACGATCCGAACCTCGAGGCGATCGAAGCGGGCGTGAACACCGTCAGCTATCCCGAGCAGAAGCGGCCGTACCCCGCACGCTTTCGCGGGGTTCACCGGCTCACTCACCGCGAGGACGGCTCCCCGCGCTGCGTGGCCTGCTTGTGCTGCTCCACCGCTTGCCCGGCGCAGTGCATTCACATCGAGGCTGCGGAGTACCCGGTGGGCGACAAGCGCCGTGGTTACGAGCGCTTTCCGCAGCGCTTCGTGATCGACGAGCTGCGCTGCGTGTTCTGCGGCTTCTGTGTGGAGGCCTGCCCCTGCGATGCGATTCGCATGGACACCGGCGTTCACGCAGCGCCTTACGACTCGCGCGAGCAGTTCATCTTCGAGAAGGACCTGCTGATGGCGTTCCCGGGACGGGATGGCTCGCACCAAACGGCGAACCCGCGGCACGAGCCGGGCGAGGCCTCGCACCCCGGGGTCGATCGCGAACACGGGCACTGAGCCCGATGGAATACGAGCCCGTCATCGGCCTCGAGGTTCACGCGCAGCTGCTCACCGAGAGCAAGCTGTTCTGCTCGTGCTCGACCGATTTCGGACACTCGCCGAACTCGAACGTCTGTCCGGTGTGCTTGGGTCTGCCCGGGTCGCTGCCGGTGCTGAACGAAAAGGCCGTGCAGATGGCGGTCAGCGCGGCGCTCGCGCTCGGCTGCACCATTCGCGAACACAGCATTTTCGCGCGGAAGAACTACTTTTATCCGGATTTGCCGAAGGGCTACCAAATCAGCCAGTACGAGGAGCCGTTCTCCGAGCACGGCTTCTTGATGTTGGAGCTCGACGGGAAGCCGCAGCGCGCCGGTATCACGCGCGTTCACATGGAAGAAGACGCCGGCAAGAACGTGCACGGCGTCGCGGGCGACTCCCTCGTCGATCTCAATCGCGCGGGTGTGCCGTTGATCGAAATCGTGGGGGAGCCCGATTTGCGCTCGAGCGCCGAGGCAGCCGCGTATTTGCGCACGTTGCGCGAGCTCTTGGTGTTCATCGGCGTGAACGACGGCAACCTGGAGGAGGGGAGCTTTCGTTGCGACGCCAACGTTTCGATTCGTCCGAAGGGCGCGTCGAAGTTCGGTACGCGCTGCGAGCTCAAGAACATCAACTCGTTCCGCTTCGTGCAGCGCGCCATCGACGCCGAAATCGCGCGGCAAACCGCGATTTTGGACGCGGGCGGTACGATCCGACAAGAGACGCGCAGCTTCGACCCGGACACCGGTCAGACCAAGACCCTGCGTTCCAAGGAAGACGCTCACGACTACCGCTATTTCCCCGAGCCGGATCTGCCGCCGGTGCGGCTCGAAGCCGCGTTCGTGGAAAAGGTGAAATCCGCGCTGCCCGAGCTACCGGGAGCCGCGCGCGATCGCCTGGTTGCAGCGGGCGTCCCGCTCGCCGCCGCGCAGACCATTACGCAACACCCAGGTTACCTGCGTTTCTTCGACGCGCTGTGTCAGCAGTTCGCGCAACCCGTGAAGGCGGCCAATTTCTTCACGAACGAGGTGCTGCGCGGCGCCAAGGCTCACGGGCTCGAAGCGACCTTCAGCGTCACCCCCGCGCAACTAGCGGAGCTTTTGACCTTGGTGGAACAGGGCGACATATCCGGCAAACAGGCCAAGGAAGTGTTCGCCGCGGTCGAGGGCAGCGATAAACGCCCGAGCGCAATCGTCGAGGAGCGCGGGCTGCGCGTGGTCTCGGACAGCGCTGCGCTGCGCGCGGTGTGCGAAGGTCTGGTCGCCAAGTTCCCCGAGCAGGCGGCCAGCTTGCGCGCTGGCAAGAAAGGCTTGCTCGGCTTCTTCGTTGGACAGGCCATGAAAGAGACGGGCGGTTCGGCCAATCCCAAGCTCGTGAGCGAGCTCTTGGAATCGATCATCCAGGGCTAACCGCTGGCTGGCGCGAGTGCGCTCGGAGCCGTAGAGTGCGCGCATGCCGAGCGAGGTCGAATCCAGCGCGTCGCGTGAGGGAGAGCCCGCGCAGCGTCGCAGCTTGCCGTTGCGCGAGCCAAAACCGCCTTGGCTCAAAGTGCGCGCGCCGGGCGGTGAAAACTACACGCGCCTGAAAGAGACGCTGCGCGAGCTCGACCTGTACACGGTGTGCGAAGAGGCGCGCTGTCCGAACGTAGGGGAGTGCTGGAGCGCGGGTACGGCCACGGTGATGCTGCTCGGCCATACCTGCACCCGCGGCTGCCGCTTCTGCGCCGTGACCACCGGCAATCCGCGGGGCGCGTTCGATCCTCGAGAGCCCGAGCACGTCGCGCGCGCCATCGGGCGGCTCGGTCTGAAGTACGTCGTGCTGACCATGGTCGATCGCGACGATCTGCTCGATGGCGGCGCGTCGCAGGTCGCTCGCACGGTGCAAGCGCTGCGCAGCGAGGTGCCGGAGCTGCTGGTCGAGACGCTGGTCGGCGACTTCGGCGGTCGCCGCCGCGACGTGGACGTGGTGCTCGAGAGCGCGCCCGACGTCTTTGCGCACAACATCGAGGTCGTGCGCCGGTTGACCCCGCTCATTCGTGATCAACGCTGTGACTACGAGCGCTCGCTCGCGGTCCTGAAGCGCGCCAAAGACACGCACCCCGAGCGCCTGGTGAAGAGCTCGATCATGGTCGGCATCGGTGAAAGCGACGCCGAGGTCTCGGAAACTCTCGCGGATTTGCGCGGGGCAGGGGTCGACATCGTCACCCTTGGGCAATATCTGCGGCCTACACCCAAGCACGCCGCGGTCGACCGTTACGTGCCCCCGGACACTTTCGATGCGTACGCTGCCGAGGCACGCACGCTGGGCTTCGCATTTGCCGCGTCTGGGCCGCTCGTTCGCTCGAGCTATCACGCGGCGGAGGGCTTCGTGGCCGCCCGCCTGCGGCCTTCCGCGCCGGCCCCGGCAGTCCCCGGCGCGGCGCAACCCTCTTCCTTGCTGGTCGACGGGCCAAGGGCCGTGCCGCTGATTCAGCCAAGTTCCCTGGTGCGGCGCTGAACCGTGTCGCAAGGCACCCCGCTCTCCCCGATTCTGAGGTAGAAAGTAGTGCGCTCCGCCGGCGAGCCGAGGACGATGCCCGCTGTGGATACGAGTCTCATCACCAAGGTCGTGAAGCAGCTCAGCTCTCCGCCCGCTTACGCGGAATCCGGGGTGAAGGGCTCAATTTTGTCGGTCGCCGCAGCCTCCTACGGCTTCCGTGCCGATCTCGACGAGCTCACCCAGCCCACCGGTTTCGACCCGGAGGCCGCTCGCCTGTTCGAGGCGATCGTCGAGAGCGCGTACTTGATTGCGCACGCGGACGGTCAGTTCGACCCCATGGAGCAGGCCGCCTTTCAGCACGTGGTCCTGGCCGCCTGCGGAGGCTTCGTGGCCGAGCGTCAGGTGGCAGCGCTGTTGCTCGATCTCAAGGATCTGCTGCTCGAGGACGGGATCGACAAGCGAGTGGACATGGTTGGTCGCGCGGTCAGCAAGCCCGAGCATGCGCGCGAGGTCCTGCGTGTTGCGGCCCTGCTCGCGGAAGTATCCGGCGGCGTGAGCGACTTGGAACGCAGCGTGATGAAACGCTTGAGCGAGCGCCTTGGTTTGGCCGAGCCGGATCTCGAACAGGCCCTCTCCGAAGCCAAGAGCGCGCTGCGTCGATGAAGCCTCCGAGCGGCCCTGGCGCTTCGCCACGAGCTCGCTCCGCACAGCAATCAGAGTGATGACAACGGCCACCCGACAGCGACAAGACTCTCCCTCGTCCGACGACGGCATCGTCCGCGTCTTGCGCGACGATCTGAGCCTCGACCCCCTGCATGATCCGCATCTCGCGCCGCAGGAGGTGCTCGAGCTCTATCGCCACATGGTGATGACGCGGCTGCTCGACGAGCGCCTGGTCGGCTTGCAGCGCCAGGGCCGCATCGGCTTTCACGTCGGCTCGCTCGGGGAGGAGGCGGCCATTTTGGGCGCGGCCTACCCGATGCGCAAAGGGGACTTCATCTTCCCCTGCTATCGCGAGTTCGGCGCCGCGCTGATGCGCGGGCTCGACCTGCAGGTGTTCGTTCACAACATGTTCGGCAACGCCAAGGACACCGTCCAGGGGCGCCAAATGCCGGACCACTACACCTGTCGCCGCGTGGGCTGGGGTTCGATCAGCTCCCCGGTGGGCACTCAGATTACCCAGGCCGTGGGCTTCGCTTGGGGCGCCAAGATCCGCAAGCAGGACCTGGCGACGCTGGTGTACTTCGGTGATGGCGCGACCAGCTCCGGTGATTTCCACGGCGGCATGAACTTCGCCGGGGTGTTCAAGATCCCGACCGTGTTTTTCTGTCGCAACAACGGCTGGGCCATCAGCGTGCCGACCGAGCGGCAAACTGCGAGTCGTACCTTGGCCGAAAAGGGCGTCGCCTACGGCATTCCCGGCGTGCGCGTCGACGGCAACGACTTGTTCGCGGTCGTCTCGGTCGTGAAGCGCGCGCTCGAGCGCGGCCTGCGCGGTGAGGGTCCGACGCTGATCGAGGCCATCACCTATCGCATGGGGGGTCACTCCACGAGCGACGATCCAAACCGCTACCGCGGCAGTGAAGCGCTGGAGCCGTGGACGTCGCGTGACCCGATCGGCCGTATTCGCGCCTTCCTCGAAAAGCACAATCAGTGGGACGGCGCCGCCGAAGAGCGTTTGCTTTCCGATGTCGACCAGCGCTTTCGCGAAGCGGTCGCGGTGGCCGAGCGCACGCCGCCGCCGCCGCTGGAGACCATGTTCGAAGACGTGTATCAGCGCCCGCCTTGGCACCTAGCCGAGCAATGCGCCGAGCTACTCGCGGGCCCGCGCGCTCCGAGCTCGCACGGCAGCTGATCGAACCTTCATTGGACACACGATGAGCAGACGCCTCAGCAAGCCCGCCCGACAAGTTTGGCGTTTTGGCGAGGCTTTCGCGAGCATCGGAGCGCAGCGTACGACTGTACGTGAGCACCGAAGCGCAGCGAAAACGGAGCCAAAACCCAAAATCGGCGGGCGTGGTCGCGGCTGAGATGACGGGGAAGAAATTACGATGCCGCAGATGAACATGGTGCAAGCCATCAACGACGCTCTGGGCACTGCCATGCGCAGCGACGAGCGGGTGGTGATGCTGGGCGAGGACGTCGGCAAGGTCGGCGGCGTTTTTCGGGTAACGGCCGGTCTTTTCGACGAATTTGGCGACGCTCGCGTGATCGACACGCCGCTCAGTGAAAACGGTATCGTGGGCACTGCGGTCGGCATGGCGCTCTACGGCCTGGTGCCGGTCGTGGAAATCCAGTTCGCCGACTTCATCTGGCCGGCTTACGACCAGATCGTCAACGAGCTGGCCAAGTACCGCTATCGCTCCGGCGGTGAGTACCCGGCCAAGCTGGTGATCCGGACGCCGGTCGGCGGTGGCATTCGGGGCGGGCACTACCACTCGCAACACCCCGAGGCGTTATTCATTCACGTGCCCGGCCTGAAGGTGGTCTGCCCGTCGAACCCGCACGACGCCAAGGGCCTCTTACTGGCCTCCATCGCAGATCCGGATCCGGTTATTTTCCTCGAGCCGAAGCGCGTGTACCGCGCGGCCAAGGGCGACGTACCGACCGGCGCCTATACCGTGCCGCTGGAGAGCGCGGCGATCGTTCGTGCCGGCCGGCACGTCACGGTGCTGGCCTACGGCGCCATGCTGTACGAGGCGCTGGACGCCGCTGCCAAGGCTTCGGCCAAGGGGGTCGAAGCCGAGGTCATCGACCTGCGCACGCTTTGGCCCGTGGACATTGCGACCATCGTCGACAGCGTGAAACGTACGGGCCGGCTGGTGATCGTGCACGAAGCCCCGAAAACCTGCGGTTTTGGCGCTGAACTGCTGAGCCTGGTCAGCGAGCGCGCGTTCTACCATCTGGAGGCGCCGCCGGTTCGGGTTACCGGCTTCGACACGCCGTTCCCGTACACGCTCGAGATGGAGTATATGCCGCTCTCTCACCGCATCCTGCCCCACTTGCTGGACGCGGCCCGCTCCTGAGCCAAGCCGCGAAGTAACCCCGAAGAGAAGATCATGTCGAAGTTCGAGTTCAAGCTCCCCGACATCGGAGAAGGCGTCACCGAAGGCGAAATCGTCAACTGGTTGGTCCAGGACGGCGACAGCGTCGCCGAAAACCAGGACATGGTCGAGGTGATGACCGACAAGGCGACCGTCACCATCGGCGCGCCCAAGGCTGGCAAGGTTGCCGAGCGGCGGTTCAAGGTGGGCGACACCGTGCCGGTGGGCGAGGTGCTGGTGGTGTTCGATCTCAACGGCGGTGGCGCCGCTGCGGCTGCTCCGGCTGCGGCTGCTGCCCCGGCTCCGGCTGCTGCTCCGGCCGAAAAAGCGGCAGCTCCCGCGCCGGCTGCGAGCGCGGGCAGCGCCGCAACTGCGGTCGGGGACATTCGCGAATCGTTGCCCGGGACCGACATCGCCCAAACCCGTGCGCCAGCGCCCGCGCCTGCCGCGGCCCCGGCCGAGTATTTCTCGGACAAGCCGCTGGCGGCGCCCGCGACGCGCAAGCTGGCTCGTGAGCTGGGCGTCGACCTGCGTGCGGTGCCGCCTTCGGGTTCGGCCGGTCGTGTCACGCGCGAAGACGTCGAGCGCGCCGCGCGAGGGCCGGCCTCGGCGCCCGCCCCGGCGGCAAACGCGGCCCCAGCGGCGGCGCCTGCTCCCGCCGCGATAGCGCGGCCGGCGTCGCGCGCCGAAGACGAGCGCGTGCCGATCCGCGGCATGCGCAAGCGCATCTACGAGAACATGGCGCGGTCGAAGCACACCGCCGCCCATTTCAATTACATCGACGAGTGCAACGTGAGCGCGCTGATCGCGCTGCGCGAGCGCGCCAAGCCGCACGCCGAGCGCGCGGGCGTGAAGCTCACGTTCTTGCCCTTCATCATCAAAGCGGTGGTCGCCGCGTTGAAGCGTCATCCGCGTTTGAACGCGGTGGTCGACGACACACAGCACGAATACATCCTGCGCAAGAACTACGACATCGGCATCGCCGCGGCGACCGAGGCGGGCCTCATGGTTCCCGTCTTGCGCGAGGCCGATCGCCTGAGCTTGGTCGACATCGCGCGCGAGCTCGACCGCCTGGGGAGCCTCGCGCGCAGCGGGAAGATCCAAAAGGAAGATCTCGGTGGCTCATCGTTCACCGTGAGCTCGCTCGGCAAGCTCGGCGGTCTGATGGCTCCGCCGATCATCAACTATCCCGAGCTCGGCATCATGGGCGTGCACGCGATCAAGCGGAAGCCGGTGGTGAAGGGCGACGAGATCGTGATCGGCGACGTGATGATCTTGAGCTTTTCGTTCGATCACCGGCTGATCGATGGCGACGTCGGCGCCGCCTTCGCCCAGGAGATCATTTCCTATCTCGAAGAGCCCGACCGCTTGCTGGTCGAGATGAGCTGAGCCCCGGCGGCCGTCCACAACTTCCCCCCAAGGGGTGAGGGGGCCCGGGCAAATCGTGCTCGGCCTTCTGCGCGGATGTAGGCGAAAGTCAGCACCCCGAGCGCGCCAGGCCGCTCGGGCCAAGATGAGACACCGCGGCCGCCGGAGAACCGGCGGTCGCGCGACCGCCGGTCGCTACACGCGCGCGACCAATGCGGAAAATTTGCCTTTTTCCGGCAAGTATCAGAGGGGGGACACCGAACCACATTGTCTCACCTTCCAAGCTCTCGTTCGTGCTCAGCGTTGCGCGGCGCGCCCCGCCTGCTTCGCCTTGCTTCAGCGCCTGCGCCGAACGTGCTACCGACCCAGGGTCTGTCGCTGCCGAACGGGTCGCGCGAAGGGCTGAACGCCGCTCGCCTGCGCTGCCCGGACGGAGTAACCTTTTCTCGAATCTGCATGCTCGAAATGGGTGTTTCGCTTCCACGCTTGATGAGCGCGGCGTTACTGAGCGCTGTGCTGTCGACCTCCGCGGTCGCCCTCGCTGCCGAGCCCACGCCGACGCAGATTCGCGAAGCCGCCGAGGCCTTCGATCGCGGGCGCGAAGCCTACAAGACCGAGGACTGGGTCACGGCTGCCGAGCAATTCGAGCGCGCAGATTCACTGGCCGCTAGCCCCACCGCGCTCGAGTATGCGATTCGCGCGCGTGACAAAGCCGGTCAGCTCGACCGCGCGGCGACGCTCTCGGTGCTGGTGGGCAAGCGCTATCCGGAGGACGCGAACCTCGGCAAGATCGCGAGCGAGATTCTCGATAAGTCCAAGTCCGGCCTGTACGAGCTCAGCGTCGGCTGCAGCGAGCCGTGCGACTTGGCGATTGGCGGGAAAATTGTTCCTGGTGCGCCGGACGTGCAGCGCACCATCTATCTGCCCGCCGGCAAGCAAACGATTCGGGCAGGTTTCAACGGGGGCCGCGGCGACTCGACCGAGGTCGAAGCTGTGGTCGGCGGGCAGGGGCAAGTCGCGTTCGACGCGCCCGCGTCGCCGGGTGAACTGGCCGCAGCGGCCTCGGCCACGCCGGAACCGGCGAAGCCGCCCCCGGCCGACGCCGCGCCGAAGAAGGCTCACTCGGGTTGGTCGCCTGCGGTGTTTTGGGTCGGCGCCGGCGTCACTGCGGTGATGGCGGGAACCACCATTTGGAGCGGCATCGACACGCTCAACAACCCGGGCAAAGACCGGGTGAGAAGCGAGTGCAAGGCGGGCGACACCGAGTGTTCGGTGTACCAGGATGGGCTCGCTCACCAACGTCGCACCAACGTTTTGATCGGCGTGACTGCGGGCGTGGGCGTGGCCACGGCGCTCATCGGCATACTGGCTACCGATTGGAGTGGGGGCGAGGCAGCCCCGCCTTCCGATCAACCGGAGAATCCCGATGAATACCCGGTTGCTCGTCGCCACCAACGAAGCGTGGCTCACGCTCGCATAGTGCCCTGGGTCGCCGTCGGCAACGGGGCGCTGGTCGGTGCGGAGGGAAGGTTCTGAAGAACGTGGTCGCAGCGAAGCTCTTCGACCCCGCCGCTGGCCGTCAGCGCGTCGATCGGTACGAGCTCCTCGGTGAAATCGCATCGGGGGGCATGGCGACCGTGTTCCTCGCGCGCCTGACCGGCGTCGGAGGCTTCCAGCGCTTCGTCGCGATGAAGCGGCTGCACCCGCACCTGGCCAACGAGGCCGAGTTCGTCGAGATGTTCCTGGACGAAGCGCGGCTCGCGGCTGGCATTCACCACCCGAACGTGGTGCCCATCCTCGAAGTCGGGGCGAGCCCGGTCGGCTACTACCTGGTGATGGAGTACATCGAGGGCGACACGCTGGCGCGCATGCTCGCGCGCGCTGCCAGCCGCGGAAAGCGCATTCCGCCCTCGATTACCTTGCGCATCGCGCTCGACATGTTGGCGGGCTTACACGCCGCGCACGAGCTGCGCGACGATCGCGGCCAGCCGATCAACCTGGTGCACCGCGACGTTTCACCGCAGAACGTGCTGGTCGGCGGCGACGGTATTTCGCGCATCACCGACTTCGGCGTAGCGCGCGCGGCGAGCCGCCTCTCGGCCACGCGCGTCGGTCAGCTGAAGGGCAAGATCGCGTACATGGCGCCCGAGCAAGCGCAAGGCGACGAGCAGCTCGATCGGCGCGCCGACGTGTTCTCGGCCGGCATCGTGATTTGGGAAGCGCTCGCGGCCAAGCGCCTGTTCAAGGCCGACAATGAGGCGGCCACGCTGTCTCGCATCATGTCGGAGCCGGTGCCGCCGCTGTCTCGTGTCGCGCCGCACGTCGGTAAGGAAGTCGGCGACGTGATCATGCGCGCGCTGGAGCGCGATCGCGATCAGCGCTTCTCGAGCTGTGCCCAGTTCGCCGACGAGCTCGAAGCCAGCGCGAGCCGTGTGAAAGTCGCCTCGTCGCGTGAGCTCGCTGCTTACGTGCAAGAGGTGATGGGCGAAGAAATCGCTCGCCAGCGCGAGGCAGTGCGCACCTGGCTCGCGCGCACCGAGTCGTTGCCCCAGGACGCCGCGGGCTTCGCCCTGGCCGCGAACCCGTCGTCGAGCGTGTCGTCGGCGGCGATGAGCCTGCCCGATGGTTCGAGCATCATCTCTCATCCGACTTTGGCGGATACGCCGCGGCGCTCGCGCGTGCCGCTCGCATTGCTCGGGTTGGTGCTTTTGCTCGGCGGCGGCGCTGGGGGTTACTACGGCGTGCGGGTGCTGCGTCACGGTGACGACCTGGCCAGCGCTCCCGCGCAGCAGCCCGCGCGGCCGGCGGCTGAGCCGGTCGCCGCGCTCAAGCCACCCGATTCCGAGCCGCCCAGCGCGCCGACCGCCGTGGCTTCTGCGCAACCTGCGCCGGCCCCTGTGGTTGCGGCCTCGGCGGCGGTCCCGCCTCCGGCCGCGGCTCCCGCGCCCCCGCCGGCACCTGCGGCCGTTCGGCCCGCCGCGCGCGCCGTCGCTCATCCTAGGAAGAAGAAGGACGACGCGGTTCCCACGAACCCCTACCGCTAAGCTCTCGCCGCCCCACGCCATCTTGGGTCGACGGGCGCCCAAACACCTTGGCCCGGCAGCCGCCCTTCCTGCCGCCGGATTGACACCGCGCGGTCCGGCTGCTAGTTCTCGCGCGCTCGTCCGGGTCTCTGGATTCTATTTCAATGATTTCGGAGACTTATGAGTTTGATGAGCGCCGAAGGAGCCGATCTTGCTAAGTCTGGGCAGCCGTAACGGAGGGGCCCGCGCCACTTTCCGCCCGGCCGAGCCGGTGGGGCAGCCATGGCTCTGAAGCAGGTTTGCATCCTCACCGGGAACTCGAACCCGGCGCTGGCCAGCGAAATCTCGCAGGTGCTCGAGACTCCGATCGGCGAGGCCAAGGTGTCGCGCTTCAGCGACGGCGAGACGTTCTGCGAAATTCGTCAGAACGTGCGCGGCCTCGATACCTACGTGGTGCAGCCCACGTCGTCGCCGGTCAACGACAACTTGATGGAGCTGCTCATCATGTGCGACGCGCTGCGCCGCGCATCTGCGGCAGGCATCACCGCGGTGATTCCGTACTACGGCTACGGTCGGCAGGATCGCAAGGTCGCCCCGCGCACGCCGATCACCTCCAAGTTGGTGGCCGATCTGCTGGTCGCGGCGGGCGTGACGCGCGTCTTGTGCGTCGACCTGCACGCCGGTCAAATCCAGGGTTTCTTCAATATCCCCTTCGATCACCTGTACGCGTTGCCGGTGTTCTTGGAGGACTACCTGAAGACGCGCTTCAACGCCGAGACCGTGTTCGTGTCGCCGGACTCGGGCGGGGTGGAGCGCGCGCGTGCCTACTCGAAGCGACTCGGCGCGACGCTGGCCATCATCGACAAACGCCGCGATCGGCCGAACGTCAGTGAGGTGATGCACCTGATTGGTGACGTGCGCGGCCGCGATTGCATCATCGTCGACGACATGATCGACACCGCAGGCACACTGTGCAACGCCGCCCGCGCCGCCATGGATTACGGCGCGCGGCGCGTGGTGGCCTGCGCCACTCACGGCGTGCTGAGCGGCCCCGCGGTGCAGCGCATCGAGCAGTCTCCGCTGGAAGAGGTCGTCGTCACCAATTCGGTCCCGCTCTCCGAGGAGGCGCGGGCTTGCAAGAAGATCCGGGTGCTCTCGATTGCTCGCCTACTGGGCGAAGCCATCCGGCGCATCCACCACAGCGATTCGGTAAGCTCCTTGTTCGTTTGAGGGAGCGCGAGCAGAGAGTTCAGGAGAGAAGCACCAATGCAAACCATCAAGATCAACGCCACCCCGCGCCAGCAGGCCGGCAAGGGTGGGGCGCGCCGCGTGCGCGACACCGGTAAGATTCCTGCGATCGCCTACGGCAAGAACCTGGCGGCGCTGCCGCTCGCGGTGTCGCCGGAGCAGCTGCATCAGGTGCTCGCCAGCGAGCGCGGCCGCAACTCGGTCGTCGAGATCGAGGTCGAGGGCAAGGACAAGTTCACCGCGCTGCTCTGCGACTACCAGTACCACCCCCTCAGCCGCGCCTTCTTGCACGCTGATTTCCTGCAGATTCGCCTGGACCAAGAGGTGGACGTGGACGTCGCGCTCGAGCTCACCGGCAAGCCTGCCGGCGTGGTGCTCGGCGGAACGCTGCGCCAGGTCTTCCGCGTGCTGCCACTGCGCTGCTTGCCGGAGAAGATTCCGGTCAAGATCACCCACGACATCACCGCGCTGGGCCTCGACGGCCACGTGCAGGTGCGCGATCTCGCTCTGCCCGAGGGCGTGAAGGCCCGTCTGCCCCCCGAGCGAACGCTGGTTGCGATCGTGAAGGAGAAGCAGGCGCCCGAGGAAGAGGCGCAGGCCGGCGCACCCGCGGCGGCTGCCGCGCCCGCGGCTGGTGGCAAGGCGGACGCCGCGCCCGCCGCCGCCGAGAAGAAGACCGACAAGAAGTGATCCTGGTCGCGGGCCTGGGCAACCCGGGCCCGCGCTATGCGGAGACCCGGCACAACGCCGGATTTCTGGTGGTGGACAGGCTCGCCGCGCGCGCTGGCGGAGCGCTGTTTCGCGAGAAATTCCACGGTAGCTTCGCGACCGCGACCGTGGATGGCACTGCGTTCGGCCTGCTGAAGCCGCTCACGTTCATGAACGAGAGCGGCCGCAGCGTGCAGGCGGCGGTGCAGCTGTACAAGGTGCCGCTCGCGTCGTTGTTCGTGGTGCACGACGAGCTGGACCTGCCCTTCGGCGATCTTCGTTTGAAGCAGGGCGGGGGTGACGGCGGCCATCGCGGGCTGCGCTCCATCACCGGCTGCATCGGCGCGGAATACGTGCGGCTGCGCTTCGGAATCGGCCGCCCCCCGCCCGACTTTCGGGGTGACCCCGCGGATTTTGTGCTACAAGGCTTCTCCCTTGCGGAACGGACCGATCTCGATCAGCTGATCGACCGTGCCGCAGACGCGCTGGTGCTCGCGGCCACGCGTGGGATCTCGGTTGCGATGAACGCAACCAATCAGCGGAAACCCCGCTGACCTCCTTGCTCCCGGCCGGTGCCGGGGGCCAATAGTCCGGAAGGAGACTACATGGCAGAAGCAGCAGTCGCGGTACCCCATCGGGTCCGCGAGTACGAAACCATCTACGTGCTCAGGCCCGACGTGGCCCGAGAGGGTCAAGAGCGCATCGCCGCTCGCGTCACCGAGGTCGTTGCCCGTGAAAACGGCAAGCTGACGACGCTCGAAAACTGGGGCCGACGTCAGCTCGCGTACACCGTGTCCAAGTTTCGGCGCGGCGTTTACGTATACGTCCGCTATCTGGGCGGCGGCGCGTTGGTCAACGAGGTCGAACGCAACCTGCGCATGCTGAAGGAAGACGTCCTGAAGTTCCAGACCGTGCAGGTCGCTCAGGACATCGACTTCGGCAGCGTGGAAGTGCGCGCCGAGAGCGTGAAGTTCGAGGCAGTCGAGCCGGCCACTCCCGAAGAGTTGGCGGAGCCGATCGAGCGCTTGCTCGGTCTCGAAGAAGCCCCGGAGCGTGAGCGGCCCCCCGCTCCCGATGAAGACGAGTTCGAGGTCCCGCCGGAAATCGAAGGCGGAGGGAACGTGTCATGAAAGAGATGTCTCGCGAACGCACCAGCGATCGTCCCGAGGCTCGTGGCGGCGGCGACAAAGAGGGTGGCGGCACGTTCCGTCGCACTCGTCGTCGTGGCTGCAGCTTCTGCTCCGACGACACCCTGGCCATCGACTACAAGGACCCGCAGAGCCTGAAGTACTTCGTGACGGAGCGCGGTAAAATCGTGCCCCGCCGCATTTCGGGTACCTGCGCCAAGCATCAGCGCAGCGTCACGCTCGCGGTCAAGCGCGCGCGCAACATCGCGCTCTTGCCCTTCACTTCGAACGAGTAGGAGGAGTCGTGGCAACCAACGTCAAGGTTCTCTTGCAATCCGATGTCGACAACCTCGGCACCGGCGGTGAAGTGGTCCGCGTGCGCGCGGGCTACGCTCGCAATTTCCTGCTTCCGCGCGGCCTCGCGCTGCCCGCTACGGCTGGCAACCTGAGCCGCGTCGAGGAGCTGAAGAAGGCCGCAGCTTCGCGCAAGAAGGCGGAGCACGACGCGGCTTCCGAGCTCGGCAAGAAGCTCAGCTCGGTTTCGGTCAGCATCGCGCGCGCAGTCGGCGATGAGGGCAAGATGTACGGCTCGGTCACCGCGAAAGACATCGCGGAGGCGTGCGAGCGCGCTGGCGTCTCGGTCGATCGCCGTCGCATCACGCTGAGCGAGCCGATCAAGACGCTCGGCACGTTCGAGGTCTCTGCAAAACTGCACCAGGACGTGACCGCGACCATCAAGGTCGAGGTCGTGAAAGCCTGAGCACGAACGACGAGACGACTGACACGGCTTTCGTTTTCTGATAACGAGAAACGAGAGCGGGGCGGCACCTGAGCCGCCCGTCTGCGCCCCGGAGATCGCAAGGTCCCCGGGGCGCCGTGCATTTGGGAGCCTGTTGACAAGTTATGGATGTCATCCGGATAGCTGGTGGGGTTTGCGCGTATGACTTGGGTACAAGCAAGAGCAAAACGTCGTTGATAGGACAGCACCTGTCCTATCGCGCACGGGCGTTGCAAGGAATAATCCGGGACATGACGCGCGCTTCACAGTCGGCGAGGGCGCTTCCGTGAGCTTCAACCACAATCAGTCGGCCCGCTCCGAGCGCGCGGACGCCAATCAGCTCGTGCCGTCCCCCGGGCGCGTGCCCCCGAACGATCTCGACGCCGAGGCCGCGGTGTTGAGCGCCATCTTGCTCGACTCGTCGGCCTTCGATCAGGTGCAGGAGTACCTGCTCCCTGACCATTTCTATGCGGACGCCAATCGTCGCATCTTCGAGGCGGTGCTCGAGCTACAGAACTCCGGGCGTCCGGTCGACGTGGTGTCGGTGGCTGGCTTCCTGCGAGACCGAAATCGGCTGGAGCAGATTGGCGGCACCCCTTATTTGGCGCAGCTCGCGGACGCGACGCCGGCGGTTGCGCACATTGCGGCCCACGCGCAAGCAGTGCGCGAGAAGTGGCGCCTGCGCCAGCTGATCGCGATTTGCCAACGTTACGCGGCGGAGGGCTACGCGACGCCGCCCGACGTGCAGAAGTTCATCGATCAAGCCGAGCAAGCGGTGTTCGACATCGCGCGCACGCCCGAGGGCACCACGGTGGAACCGGTGCGCGACGCCGTGGTGCGCGCCTTCAAGATCTTGGAAGAGGCGGAGCGCCGCGGCGGCGGCATCACCGGTATTCCAACCGGTTTCACGCGCCTCGATCGGCAGTGCTCGGGCATGCACGGCGGCGACCTGTACATCATCGCGGCCCGACCCGGTATGGGCAAGACCTCGTTCGTGCTCAACATCGCGCTCAACGTCGCGGCGACCCGCGTGCAAAAGAGCCGCGAAGCCGAGGAGTACTTCGAGGCGCCCAGTGAGGAGCCGGGCTACGGCGTGCTGTTCTGCTCGCTCGAAATGCCGAAGGAACAGCTAGCTGCGCGTTTGCTCGCCTCCGAGGCGCAGGTCGACATGTCCAACATTCGCAGCGGCCGCATGTCGCGCGACGATTGGAGCAAGCTGACCGAGGCCGCGTCGCGGCTCGCGCGCTTGCCGCTCTGGCTCGACGACACGCCGGCGCTCACGCTCTTGGATCTGCGCGCCAAGATTCGCCGCCTGCAAGCCGAGGTGAGCCGTGGTGAAAGCGCGGCTCGCGCACAAGGGCTCGGCCTGGTGGTGGTCGACTATTTGCAGCTGATGCAGGGGCGGCGCGACGCGGGTAGCCGCGAGCAGGAAATCAGCGAACTTTCTCGCGGGCTCAAGCAGTTGGCCAAAGAGATGCGAATCCCGGTGATCGCGCTCAGTCAGCTGAACCGCGCGGTCGAAACGCGCACCAGCAAGGACAAGCGCCCGCAGCTCAGCGACCTTCGTGAAAGCGGCGCCATCGAGCAGGACGCCGACTGCATCATCTTCATTTATCGCGACGAGTACTACACGAAGGACAGTGAGTTCAAAGGTCAGGCCGAGATCATCGTGGCCAAGCAACGTAACGGTCCGACCGGTACCGTGCTCACCAAGTTCACGTCCGAGTTCACGCGCTTCGACAACCTCGAGGCCGAGGCGTTCGAGGTCGATCAGTTCGACGACTTCATGCCGGCTGGGTAGCCGTTACGGCGGCGCGCTGGCGCGGCTGCTGCGGCGGGCTCTGCCGGCGTGCGTTGCCTAGCGTTGGTCCGCACGACCAGCGCGCCCGTTCCAGTGAGGCGCCCCAAAAAAACCGATGCGCTCAGACCGCGAGCTTTTCGGCTAGCGACTGCATCAAGGCGTCCAGGCCGTCGTGCGAAGCCGCGCTGACCAGGTGCAGATCGACGCCGATTTTGGCGAAATCGGCCTGTGCTTGGGGGTAGGCCTCGCGGACGTCGGGCAAGTCGGCCTTGGTCATGGCCACGATTTCCGGGAAGCGCGCGAGCTCCGGCTTGAACGCGGCGAGCTCCTTACGGATGACGTGATAGTCCGAGAGCGGCGTGCGTTCGGGGTCGTCGCTCAGCGTGAGTAGGTGAAGCAGCACGCGGGTGCGCTCGAGGTGACGGAGGAAGCGCACGCCGAGGCCCGCGCCCTCGCTCGCGCCGGGGATCAAGCCGGGGATGTCGGCGATCACGAAGCTTCGGCCGGGGCCGCGTCGCGGATCGCCGAGCGTGACCACGCCGAGGTGCGGCTCGAGCGTGGTGAAGGGGTAGTCGGCGACCTTGGGGCGCGCGCGGCTGACCGCGCTGATCATGGTGCTCTTGCCCACGTTGGGGTAGCCGAGCAGGCCGACGTCCGCCATGACGCGCAGCTCGAGACGCAAGTCGCGCTTCTCGCCGGCTTCGCCGGGCTCGCAGCGGCGCGGCGCGCGGTCGACCGGCGTCGCGAAATGCTTGTTGCCGCGGCCGCCCTTGCCGCCGCGCGCGATCACGAAGCGATCGTTCGGCAGCACGAGCTCGCAGATGCGTTCGTTGGTTTCGCGGTCGAAGGCGATGGTTCCGACCGGAACCCGCACTTCGAGATCTTTACCCGAGCGGCCGTAGCAGTCTTTGCCTTCGCCGTTGGCGCCGTGGTCGGCGCGCACGACGCGCCGGTGGGTCAGGTCGTAAAGCGTGCCGAGGCCGCTGGCGGCGACCAGAATGACGTCGCCGCCGCGCCCGCCGTCGCCGCCGGCCGGGCCGCCGAAGGGGACGTATTTTTCGCGGCGAAAGGCCACGACGCCGTTTCCGCCGTTGCCTGCTTCGACTCGCAGATCGCACTCATCGATGAACCGCACGCTGACGCTGTCATTTCCTAGGCGGGGCGGCCCGTCAAGCCGATTGCTCGGCTTTTCCGGTTTTAGCGCCGGCCAGGGCTCGGCGGGCGGACTTGAGCCCGTTGATTGCGCTGCGCCGCCTGCTCCATGGCTTCGAGCGCGGCGAGCAGAGCGTCCAAGCCGTTGGCGCGCGCGGCATCTTCCAGGAAGACTTCGGGAATGCGCGCGAGGCGCAGCGCCAGGGTTCGCCCGCCCAGATCGACCTCGCGCTCGACGAAGGCCTCGAAGGAGGCGTAGCCCTTGGCGTCGAAGAGCTTGGCCTCCCGGATGCCGTGGAGCACCAGGGCGGCCTCGAAAAAGCGGTCATTGAGCTGCTTTTTCATGCCGCGCAGGCGGGTGAGGGCGTCGTGCAGCTGCATCACCCGCGCCTTGATGTTTTCGGCGTGATCCGGCGTGCGCAGCGTGGCGCGTGCGCTGCCCGGGCGCGGCGGTTCCAAGTTGCGCGCCGCCGCTTCTGCGGCGTGCTTGGCGGCGTGGCGAGCGGCCCAGGGCGCAGCCCCGCGCGAGCGCTTGCGACCGCCGCCGCTGGGAGCAGCGGCCGGGGCTGGTGGGCGGGCGGAGGCTCGCGTCGCGCCCGCCGGTGGGGGGACGCTGCGCCGAGCCGGGGGTGGAACGGAACGACGTTCGGGCGCCGGCGGTGCCGCGGACCTTCGCGCTGGGGGCGCCACGGAACGGCGCTTTGCGGTGCTCTTGGCCATGTTGAACCTCCCGCGTCGTTGCGCGGGACGCCCGCGAAAGGGCGCAGAAGCTGTACCCTAGTATACTCGCCCCCCGAAACCCCAAATTCCTTCAATGTCGAATACGGCGCACCCCGAGCCTTCCAACGGAACCAGCAGCGAAACGGCCGCCAGCGTCGCGCCCATTTTTCAGCGTGTCGCGGTGGTGGTCAACGGTCGCGCCAAAAATGTCACCAACGAGGTGATCTCGACGCTCGATCAAATCCTGCGCGGCGGCGATCTGTTCGTGTCGCGCAGCCTCGAGGACGCGCGCGACATCGCTCGTACGCTGGTGACCCGCGGCTACGGCACGGTGCTCACCGGGGGTGGCGACGGCACCTTCACGGTGATGGTTACCGAAGTGGTTCGCGAAGCGCGCCGCGCAAAGAAGCCGCTGCCACGCTTCGGCCTGCTCAAGCTCGGGACCGGCAACTCGCTGGCCTGGGTGGTCGGGGCGCGCGACGTGAAGGGGAGGGAGCTCGGCGCGGACATCGAGCGGCTGTATCAAGACGCAGGTAGCCGCTCGATGCGGCTGATCGAGGTCGAGGGAATCATCTCGCCGTTTTGCGGGCTGGGCGCCGATGCGTCGGTCTTGACCGACTACAACCGCGTGAAGGATTGGCTGATGCGTACCCCGCTGAAGCGCATCGCTCCCGGCCCTTTGAGCTACGGGCTGGCCGCGATCACGCGCTCGCTGCCGCACCAGCTGTTCGGAAAGATGCCGCATTGTCGCATCATCAACCGCGGTGGTGAGGCGTTGCGCATTGGCGCCAAGGGCAGCGCCATGGGGCGTCCAATCGCGACCGGCGAGGTCGTGTACGAAGGGCCGGCACGGCTCGCCGCGCTGTCGACCATCCCTTATTACGGCTACGGGTTCCGGATGTTCCCGTACGCGGAGGAGCGACCGGACCGGATGCACCTGCGCGTGGCGACCATCTCGCCATTCGCGTTCGTCACGCATTTTTCCGAGGTTTGGCGCGGGCGTTATGAAAATCCGAACTCGGTGTTCGACTACCTGGTCGAGTCGGTGGACATCGAGGTGGACCCACCCACGCCCTTTCAGGTTGGGGGCGATTTGCGGGGTGAGCGCTCGTCGTTGCGGGTGGTGCTCTGTCCGACGCCCATCGAGCTCGTGGATTTGTATGCGCCACCGAGCGTCGAGGCCTAGGTGCGGGGGCTCGGCCGCACCTTCTGGCTTTCGCTGCTGCTACTGGGCTCTCTGCCGAACATCGCGCCGGCTGCGGCGCCGGAGCTCGGCGCTCGATTGAGCTGTGAGCCGACGCCGGCGCCGGGCCGGGTGCGGTGTGCGCTGGAGCTCGCGGTGGCGAGCGATCTGCGCCTGAGCTGGGTCGACGCGCTCGTGGTTGCGACCCCCGAGTTTGCGCGCCCGCTACGCTCGCGGGTTCCGCAGCGCAAGCTCACCGGTAAGGACAGCAAGGCCGAGGTACACCTCGCTCTGCTCGCTAGCAGCACCGGGCGCGGCACCCTGACCGTGCGCGGTCGGGCAGTCGTCTGCCCGCGTACCGGAACGGGCGCTTGCCGCCCCGTATCGAACGCCGCGTCGGTCGAGTTGGTGGTCGGGCGCTGAGGCGCGGAACTTGGCCGCCGCGAATCCGGCCTGTTATCCGAATGGCCATGAACCTTCCGGGTCGGCTGTGCTCGACCACGCTCGGCGATCTGCTCGGGCAGCTGCATCGCGGCCGAGTGAACGGCATTCTGGAGCTGGTCGAGGCCAGCGGCGCCGCCTCCGGCCGCGCGCACCGAGTGTTCTTCGACGCGGGGTTGGTCGACCAGGTGGAGACCAGTTTGCCCGCGCCGCGGCTGGGCGAGCTGCTGTCACGGGACGGCGTTCTGACGCGTGAAGCGCTGGGGCGACTGGCGCGGCGGCTGACCGCTGAACCGAAGAAACGCTCGGGTGAGATCCTGGTGGAGGAGCAGCTGGCGAGCGGTGAGGCGGTGCTCTCCGGTTTGCGGCGGCAGCTGAGGCTGCGGCTGGAGGCGTTGTTCCGCTTGCCCGAGGCGCTCGTTCGCTTCCACGTGCGGCCACCGCGCGGCGGCAAAGGCGCGCGCCCGCTCGAGCCGAGCGAATTCTTGCATGATCGGCCGCGCGCGCGGCAGCGCGGGCAACAAGGCGTCGCGTCACGGATTTCGAGCGCGGAGCGCGAAGCGCTCAACACGCTCGGTTTGCGGCCGGGCGCTGATCTCGCCGAGGTAAAGCGCGCGTTTCGCCGGCTCGCGGCGGAAGCACACCCCGACCGTCACCCGGACGCTGACGCCGAAAAGCGCGCTTTGATGCTGCGACATTTCGCGCAGCTCAGCGCCGCGTACCACACGCTGACGCGCTGAGCCGCAGCGGCGCTGGTTTCAAGCGACTCAGATTTGCGCGTCGGGCGCGGCCGCGTCCCGCTCGTGGGTCAGGCGGGCGACACGGCGCGAGAGCTCGAGTGCGAGTCCGCGCACGTCGTCCAGGGTCTGATTCCGATTGAGCATCAGGCGTACGCCAGCGCGGCGACGCGGAACTGCCGGAAACACCGCCACGTTGACGAAGTAGCCCGCTGCCTGCAGCTGAGCGCAGACTTCCATGGCCCGCTCCTCGCGTCCGATTTCGACGAAGCGAATCGGTGAGGGGGGGCACGGTTTTACGGCCAGACCTTCGCGCGCGGCCACGGCCTCGAACGTCGCGATTCTTTCGAGCACCTGGGCTTGCAGCGTGGGCAGCTCGTCGGACAGCAAGATATCGGCGGCTGCGACGCCCGCGCCGAGCTGGGCGGGTTGCAGCGGGCCCGAGAAAATCAGCGTGCTGCCGCAGGTGAACAGGCGCTCGGCCAGCGCGGGCTCGGGCACGACGATGGCGGCCCCCGCCGCTGCAAATGCCTTGGAAAGCCCGAGAACGACCACCGCTCTCGGATGCAGGCCCGCGCGTCCGAGCACGATGCCGGCGCCGTGACGTCCGGCCCAGCCGACCCCGTGTGCGTCGTCGACGTAGGCGTGGAGCGCGGGCTGTCGGTCGAGCACGGCGAACAGCTCGTCCACGTTCAGTGAGTCGCCGTGCATGCTGTACACCCCGTCGCACAGGTAAAAGACGCGTTCGTGTTCGAGCGCGAGCCGTCGCGCGCGTTCTTCGACGCGGTCCAAGCGGTTGTGTGCGATTGCCTCACACGTCGTGCCCTGTTGCCGAAGCGTCGGTAGCACGGCCTGCACGCTGTTGTGTACCTGCGTGTCGTACAAGACCGCATCGCGTTCGCCGACCAGTACGGGGAGCGCTGCCAGGTGCCCGAGTGAGGTCGTGGCCGCGAGGACCAGCGGCAGGTCGCCGACGGCCCGCGACAGGCGCTCCTCGAAATCGGCGTAGAGCGGGGCAGAAACGTAGGCGCGTGACGAGGAGAACTGCACGCCATAGCGTTGGATCGCGGCGCAGGCGGCGGCCTTCAAGCGTGGGTCGGTTTCCAGCCCCAGGTACGAGCAGCTTCCGAAGTTCACGAGCTGCCGAGCGCCGAGTGTGATGGTGCGCCCGTCCAGACTTTCGTCCTCGGCGACCCGGTGAATCAGCCCCCGTGCGCGCAGTGCACGCGCGCTGTCTTGCAGCAGGCTGACGCGATCGGAAAGGCTAGTGCGAATGGCGGAATTCGAACTCGACATGCGGCCCTCGATTGGGTGTTGGCTTCGTGCAGGCGAGCGAGTGCCTCACGGCGAGGGCAGCAGCCTGGGGCCTAACCGAGAGGCTCGTTCGCCGGGTTTCAGCGACCGTGGCCACTCCACGGAGTTACCTGGGATCGGCAACGGCCACGCTCGGCGCGACTTGCGTGGACTTTGTGAGTTTCGTCACCAAGTCACGAAGCCACGGACAGGCGTGCGCTGACGCACGGCGAAAATTGCCCGTTTGCGCGTTTGCGGCGTTGTTGGCTCGCTAGGAGCCCATGTCGGTTACAATGTGGGCTCGCTCGCCATGAACGCCGCTACCGCGCTCTCGTTGATCGCTACCGCGATTGACCTCGTGATTGGTTTCTTGGCGTTGGCCTTCGGCGCGGCGCCAGGCTGGAAGCACTTCAAGACGTTTGCGTTCGTGGCGTTCTCCGCCGCGCTCTACAGCGCGGGTGACGCTTTCTTCGCGGCAGGGAATCGGGACCCGGTGTTGATCCCGTGGTTCGGGCGAACCAACGCGATGCTCGCTTGTTTCCACTGTGCAGCGTGGATCGTTTACGCGAAGACTCAGTATGCGCAGCCGTTCTCACGGGCATCCCGAGTAACGATCGCCGGGCTCGCTCTGGTCGGTGTCCTGGCGCTGATACCGGGTGTGGTCATGACCGACACGGTGGTCACGCAGACCATCGGCTGGGCCAACGTGAGTTACCAAATTGCCCCAACCAGTTGGTTTGGTTCTCTGGTCGTGCCGCTGATCCCTCTCACGCTGCTCGGGCCGGCGTTGCTCTACTATCGCAAGGCCCGTGAGGGGGCGCCCGGCGCGCGCACCCACTTGGTGGGTTTCTCACTCCTGTTCGCTTCCGGGATCAACGAGGTCTTGGTGGCGTTGAACGTGTTTCAGAACCTGTACCTGGCGGATGTGGGCTTTCTGGCCGCGGTGCTCTCGGTGTCCGCTGAGATGACCTACCGCGTGACGCGAGACGCGCGCGATTTGCAGGCGCTCTCCGCCGAGCTCTCGCGGCAAGTGGAAGAGCGCACCCGCGAGCTCGGTGACGCGCGCGACAACCTGATCCGCGCCGAGCGTCTGGCGGCTCTCGGTCGGTTGAGCGCGAGCGTCGGACACGAAATCAACAACCCGCTCTCGTACGTGATTGGTAACCTCGAGTACGCTTACAAGGAGCTCGAGCGCTCTGGTTCGGAGCCGGCGCTGCTCGAGGCGCTGCGCGACGCGAGCAGCGGCGCGGATCGCATTCGCAAGATCGTGCACGAACTGCGCGCGTTCAGCCGCGGTTCCGACACGGATCGGCGTGTATTGGTCGACGTGCGTGAAGTGCTCGAGGCAGCGGTCAAGTTGGTCTGGGGGGAGCTGCGCCATCGCGTTCACCTCGAGCGCCTGCTTTCGCCGGTTCCGCCCGTGGTCGCCGATCCCAATCGCCTGACTCAGGTGTTCGTCAACGTGCTAATGAACGCCGTGCAAGCCATTCCGGAGGAGCGCGCGGGCCAACCCGGGTCGATCATCACGCTGCGCACGCGCGCGACCGATGCTGGGGAGATCGCGATCGAAATCAGCGACACTGGGGTGGGCATTGCCACGCAGGATCGCGCGCGGCTGTTCGAGCCTTTTTTTTCGACCAAGCCGCAGGACAAGGGCACGGGCCTCGGCTTGTTCGTGTCGCTCGGGATCGTCAGCTCGCTCGGCGGGCGCATCGACCTCGAAAGTCGCGTGGGGGAGGGCACCTTGGTGCGCATCGTGCTTCCGGTCGACCGCGGCGTAGCGCCCGAGCCCGAGCGCATCTCGTCGATCCCGCCGCCCTCACTCCGGGATAGGCGCTTGTTGGTCGTGGACGACGACGTGCTGGTCGCGCGCACGCTGGCCCGGTTACTCAGCGGTCACCGTGTCGAGGTGGTGGGCAACGGGCGCGAGGCGCTCGCGCGCCTGACGCGCGAGGGGCCGCCGTTCGACCTGGTGCTGTGCGATCTGATGATGCCGGATCTGACCGGCATGGACGTGTACGAGGAGATCGAAAAAAACCATCCGAGCCTCGCGGATCGCTTCGTGTTCATCAGTGGTGGCGGGGTGACCGAGCGCTCGCGAAAGTTCATCGAGCTTCACGCCGACCGGGTTTTGGCGAAGCCCATCGATAGCCGTCAGCTCTCGAAACTGCTCGCGCAGCGCGTCGGGAGCACGCCGGCGGGCAACGCTCCGTCGGTCAGCGCGCTCGCCGGAGAACTGTCGTGAGCGGCAAGGCTCGAAGGCGGCGCAGCGCGGAGACGGTAATTTGCCCTTTTTGCGGCGAGAGTGAGGAGATTTACGTGGATCCGGGCGGCGGCGAACACCAAGTGTACACCGAGGACTGCCCGCTCTGTTGCCGCCCGCGCGTGGTGCACGTGGAGCCGGGTAGCGTGGAAGGCGAGCTCAGCGTGTGGCTCGAACGCGGGGAGTAGCTCAGTAGTAAGCGGAGAGCGCGCCGGGCAGCTCGGCCAAGCTGTCGAGCAGAATGTCCGGCCGTGCCGCGAGCAAGCGCTCGATCGGCTGGATGCCTCCACGTACCCCGACGCTCAGCGCGCCCGCGTTGCGCCCGGCGAGCACGTCCTGAGCGCCATCGCCGACCATGGCCAGCGCCTCGGCGGGAAGTCCCAGCGCCTTGGCAATGTGCAGCACCGGCAGGGGGTCCGGCTTGCTACGCGGCAGATCGCCGCCGGCCACGACCACGCGAAACAGCTCGGCGATCCCGAGCGCCGACAAAACGAGCTCGGTGGTGACGCGCGGCTTGTTCGTGCACAGCGCGAGCGCGAGGCCAGAAAGCTCGGACAGCGCTGCGCGTGCGCCGCTGCAGAAGCGCGTGTGCACGACCGGGTGCGCCTGGTAGTAGCTGATGAAGCTCTCGTACAGCGCGTCGAGCCGCGGATCGCTCGGCTCGATGCCCGCGGAGCGCGACAGCAAAGGCCGCGCGCCGTCGCCGACGTAGCTGAGCAGCTGCGGGAGCGGCAGCTCCGGAAAGCCGTGCGTTCGAAGCGCGTGCAGGGCAGCCGCGGCGATGTCACCGCCCGAATCGATCAGCGTGCCGTCGAGGTCGAACACCACTCCGCGCAGCCGCTGCGCGCCCGCGAGCCTTCCGGTCACCGCTTGCTCGTGGTGCGTAGGACCGCGTGGCCGACGAAAAAGGGGCCCATCTCTTCCATGAACTCCGCGGTTTGGCGGGTCGCGCGCATGGCCTGCACGACGTGCGAGAGCGGGTGCAGGTTCTTGCCGATCAGGCCGATCACGAAGTCGTTGTCGTTTTGATCGAGGCCGTGACAGGCGAGGCGCACGTCGTGAGCGAAATCGGCTTCGCCGTAAGCGCGACCGATGCCTCCGTGCTCGCGCAGGATGCCGCCCTTCTCACGCGGATCGAGCCGCTCGAAGCCACCCTTGCGCCGCAGCGGGTACCACACGGCCCAGGGCCAGGCTTCGTTCATGATCGTCTCGCGCGGCCGGCGCAGCAGCCAGTACTCCAGATCCTGCTCGTAGCCGGTGGAATAGCTGCGACCGAGCATGCTGAGCTCCGGCCGCATGCTGATGCCGGCCTGCGCGACCAGCGCGGGCCGCACCTTGGTCACGAAATCCTCCGGGTCTTCACTGCAGCTGAGCACCGCCAATCCGCGAGGGTGATTGACGTCTTCGTAAATCACGGCGTTGACGCCCGCCGCTGTGAGCGCGGCGCCGAGCGCGTTCACCACGTCGGTCGGATGTTGCTGCGGGGTGCACTCGAAGCCGAGCAGCTGCATGAACAGGCGGCGATCGAGCGAGATCGGTTGGCCGTCCTTGTCTTTGCCTTTCTCACGGAGGTCGAGCCCTTCGAGTTCATGCCCGGTAGTCATGGCCCGAAGAAGTAACACGACCGAGCCGCGGGATCCCGTTCGCGCCGGACAAAGCGGCTCGAAGCTTGCATTCTGGGATTCTTTGATACACTCCGCCGGCTTTGGCTCGGCTTTCCCAACCACCTCCCGTCGATCACGGCTCCGCTCTCGGCCCGGGCGCCTCGGCGTTGGCCCATCCGGTGCCCGCCGGTATGCGCGATCTGTTGCCGCCCGAAGCGGCGCGTCACGCAGAGCTCGGGCGGCGCATCGTGCGGGCCTTCGAGCTGTGTGCGTACGAGCTGGTCACGGTGCCGCTGTTCGAGTTCGCCGAAGTGGTGGAGCGCGGGCTCGGCGCGCTCGAGTCGCACGAGGTGCTGCGCTTCGTCGAGCCGGAGAGCGGCGCGGTGGTTTCGCTGCGCCCGGACATGACGCCGCAGGTGGCCCGCCTATTGGCCACGCGGCTGTCGGAGGCGCCGGCGCCGGCGCGTCTTTGTTACCAGGGGTCGGTGCTGCGGCGCCGGCACGAGCGCGCGCGCCGTCATCGCCAAATTCCGCAGGCGGGCATCGAGCTTTTGGGCTCGAGCGGACCGGAAGGGGATCTCGAGGTGCTCAGCGTCGCAGTCGCTGCGCTGCGTGCGTCGGGGCTCAAGGATTTCGTGATCGATCTCGGTCATGCGCGCATTGCTGCCGCGCTGGTCGAGCCGTTGGCTTCAGCCGACGCGCGTGAGGTACTCGACGCGCTCGAGGTCAAGGACGAGACCGAGGTGGTGCGTCGCGCCGAGCGTCACGGCCTCGGCGCGCGGGAGCTGCGCGCGTTGGCCGAGCTGCCCAGTCTGCATGGCGCGGGCGATGTCTGGCCGCGTGCCGAGCGCGTGCTCAAGGGCACCCAGGCCGAGTCGGCTCTGCTCGAGCTCCGGAACCTGTGGGAGGCCGCAGGCTCGGCCGGGCTCTCGTCCGGTATTCTGGTCGACCTCGGCGAGACCCGCGATTTTGCTTATTACACGGGCGCCCTGTTCCAGATTCACGCCGAGGGGCCGGGTCGCGCTCTCGGCGCAGGCGGCCGCTACGACGGATTGCTCGAGCGATTCGGGGCTGCACGCCCGGCGGTCGGATTTGCGTTCGGACTGGACGACGTCGCTTGGGCGCTCGAGCACGCCGGCCGGGTGCCGAATCTACCCGCGAAATTGCTGCTTACCGCGAGCGCGAGCGGGCTCGTCGAGGCTTTGCGTTCGGCTGGTCTCGCGGCCGCGCTGGCGCCGAGTGGAGATCCGCTGGCTTACGCGCGGGCTTGGCGCTATTCGCACGTCGTCGAAGCCCAATCGGGTGGCCTTCGACTGACTGAAGTCGAAAGTTCTCACAGCGAGACGATCGCCGCTCCGGCGGCGGACTGGGTCTCCCTGCTCTCGGACCGGGTAGCTCCGGGTGGTTCTGGAAAGGATAAGGCATGTCTGCCGTAGTGATCGTCGGCGCCCAGTGGGGCGACGAAGGCAAAGGCAAAATCGTCGACATCTACACCGAGTTCGCGGACGTCGTGGTTCGCTACGCGGGTGGGCCGAACGCGGGGCATACCCTGGTGGTCGGTGACGATAAGATCGTCGTGCGCCTATTGCCGAGCGGGATTTTGCGGCGCGGAACACGCTGCATTCTCGGCCAGGGCATGGTGGTCGACCCCTGGGTGCTGCTCGGCGAGATCGACGATTTGATCCGTCGCGGGCACACCGACGTGGAGAAGCGCCTGGTGGTGAGCGACCGCGCCCACCTGATTTTGCCGTACCACGTGCAAGTCGACACGCTGCGTGAAGCGTCGTCGGAAGGGGTCACGCTCGGTACGACCAAGAAGGGCATCGGCCCCGCTTATGAAGACAAGGTGCGGCGCACCGGCGTGCGCGCCGGTGAGCTTCGCGACCTCGCTCGCTTGCGGACTCGCATCGAGGCGGCGATTCAAGCCTGGGCGCCGACCGTGCGCGCGCTCGGTGGCGATCCGCCGAAAATCGATGAAATCATGAGCTCCTTGGCCGGGCCGGCGGCGCGCCTGGTTCCGCTGCTCGACAACACCTCGGCCATGGTCGACGGCGCAATTCGGCGGCGTGAGCGGGTCATGCTCGAAGGGGCGCAGGGCACTCTGCTCGACATCGACCACGGCACGTATCCGTTCGTGACCTCGAGCTCGGCGGTTGCGGGCGGCGCAGCGATTGGCTCCGGCATCGGCCCGAACCGCATCGACACCGTGCTCGGCATCACCAAGGCGTACACCACGCGTGTCGGCGCCGGTCCTTTCCCGACCGAGCTCGACGACGCGGACGGTCGTCATCTGCGCGAAGTCGGCGTGGAGTTCGGTTCGGTTACCGGGCGGCCGCGTCGCACGGGCTGGCTCGACCTGCCCGCGCTCCGCTACGCGGCGCGCGTGAACGGTTTCGACGGCCTGGCGCTCACCAAGCTGGACGTGCTGACCGGCATGTCGCGCATCAAGGTGTGCGTCGCGTACGACACGCCCGACGGCCGTGTGACCGACTTGCCGATCGACGCGCTGGACGGGCCGCCCGGCTCGCTCAAGCCGGTGTACGAAGAGCTGGAAGGTTGGACCGAGCGGATCGAGACCGCGCGCGTTCTGGACGATCTGCCGCGGGCTGCCCGCGCGTACGTGCGCTTCATCGAGGAGCAGAGCCAGGTTCCGCTCTACCTGGTCAGCGTCGGGCCGCGTCGCGGCGAGACCATCGTGCTGCACAACCCGTTCGTCGGTCGCGCGGCGGCTCCCTGAGCCGGAGGGCCCGCGCGGCCCTTCGTGCTAGCCTGACAGGGTGTTCGCCGCGGGGCTTTCCCTGGTGCTGCTCGGCTCGGCCGCGCCGACTGAGTTCGGCGCGCTCGGCACCTATGCGGCGGCGAGCCCGCGCACCGCGTCGTGCCGCCCCCAAGCGCTGTCCGAGGAGGGGCGGCTTTGGACGCAGGTGCAGGGCGGCGCGGCGCGACGCTATTGTCTGCTACTCGCTTCGGGCTATGCGCGACTGACCCGCACGCCGCGCGCAGCGCTCGAGCTTTCGCAAAAAGCTGCGGCCCTCGCGCCGAGCGAAATCGAGCCGCGGGTCTTGGAAGGGCGTGCGCGGCTTCGTCTCGGAGAGTTCGAGCTCGCCTACGCCGCTCTCGAAAAGAGCGTGATGGCCAAGGGGCGTCCGCTCGGCGACGTGCTCTCTCTGCGCGAGCTCGGCCTGACGGCGGTGGTGTCCGGTCAGCTGCCCCGCGCGGTCGAGGCCTATCGCGCGCTCGTAACGCGGGTCGGCTTCAGCAACGATCCGAGCTTCTCGCGCCTCGTCGTGCTGGAAGCAGCAGCCGCGCTGATGGCGAGCGGACCTAGCGGGCTCGGCGATGCCACGCTTTACCTTTCGGACGCTCGGCGGCAGGCGCCAGTGCCTGGTCTCGACGATCTCTCGACCGCACTCTTGGCTCTGGCGCTCGATCGCGCGGGCAAAGTCGAGCAAGTGAAGATTCTGGAGCGCGAGCTCGAGGGCGCGTGGGCGCTCGAGCGTTTCGCGACGGCGCGCGACCGCGCGCGCCTTTCGCGCGTGGGTTCTGCTCCGGCTGCGGCGGTCGAGCTCCCGCGCTTCGAGTTTTCCGAGCGTGCGCCGCTACTCGCCGAAGGCGAGCTGCACGCCGCCATCGCGTGCGTCGCCACCCGCTCTGACCCGCGCCTCGCTCGCGCGCACTTGCAGGCGTATCTGGAAAGCCCCTCGGGCCAGGGCCCATTCCGAGATTGGGCGCGCGAACGCCTGGCCTCACTCGGTCGCGCGGGGGCGCCATGAAAGGCGTTGCGGACGCCTCAGTCGCCCTGCTGCTCTCGCTGGCGTGCTTTTCTCCCGGGCGCGCGGCGGCGGAGCCCTCGCTCTGGCAGCGCGCCGCCTCGCCCCGCGCGGCACGGGTCGAGCGAGCGCTCGTCCGTATGGAGCGGGTGCTCGATCGCGTGAGCGAAGCTCGCGATGACCAGGACATGATGCAGGATTTTCGGCTCGGTACGCTGGCCGTGGCCGAGCTCACCGGGGCGCGCGAGCTCGGCGATCCGCGTCTCTTGGTCCTGCTCTCTCAAGCGCTCGTCGACGCGGAGCTCGGCCGCGAGGGCGAGGCGGCGGCCTTGCTGGAGCGCGCGCTCGAAGGGACGCCGCCCGAGCAAGTTTGGCTGGAGGCCGAAATTCGGCCCCTGCTCGCCGCCGCCCTGCGCGACGACCCCGCGCGCGCCGCGCGTGAGGTGACCCGTGCTCTGCGGCTGGTCTGGCAACCTGGGGTCCGTTCGCTGCTGCTCCGCGAACGCGCGGAAGCCAAAATGGCGCTCGGACAAGTGCGCGCGAGCGCGGCTGACGCCCGCGCGGCGCTGAGCGCGGCCAGCAGCAACGTGCAGCGCGCCCTGGCTCGCTACGCGCTCGGCCTCGCGTTGGAGCGCGCGGGGGATCTCCCCAGCGCCCTGAATGAAATCCACCTGGCTCGTTTGACTGCGCCCGCGCTGGGCGGCACCGAAATCGGTGAGCTGGACGTACCGGGCATCTTCGTATTTCGTCCGGCCGACTCGAAGTACTTGGCCGCGCTCGACGCCTTAGCTGCGGCTCGAACGGCCAGCGAGCCCCGGGAGGCCGCGCTCGGGTACGAACGCGCCGCGGTCCTTTTCCGGCACTACGCCGCGCTCGTCCCCGAGGGCGACCGCTGGGTCGCGGTTGCCCGCGTGCACGCCGGCGAGTGCGAACGCGCGCACGAAAGCTTGGCGCGGACGCTCAAGCCTCAAGAGCCGCCGCCCGAGAGCTCAGGCAGCTTCTTTTAGCGGCCGCTGGCGCAGAATCTGGCTGACGCTCTCGGCGTCTTCGACCGCTTCGAACACCGGGCGCAGGTGAGGACCGCGCGCCATTTCTCCGAAAGCACCGCTCGCCGCCACGGCTCGGGCGCGGGGCCCGTCGAGCACGATGAAGATGTCGCGCAGGCCGTCGCCCGCCGGCGCGTCGATGACGTCGAAGATCTGTGTGCGGTCGAGGTGCAGCTCCTCCCCGCGGCGCTGGATGAGCACGCGCTTGTTGGTGACCAGGTAGCGCGTGTCCTTGGCCATCAGCCCTTGACGAATGACCGCGTCGTAAGCCAGGTACGCGGCGACCGCGAGCATCAGCAACATGGCGAGCGAGACGCCCAGCGAGAGGGCGAAGAACGAGAAGCTACGAACTGGCAGCACGCCCTGGCCGAGCCGCTCCAGCGTCGGGACGACCTTCCAGCTCATGCGGCCAACACCGGAAAGCAGGAACGCTGCGATAGCGAGCAGCGCCCACTCGCGCTGGCCCTGCGGTAGAAACGAGCGCAGCTTGGTGTGTGAGCGAGCGGTCCAAATCACGCGCTCTCCCTGGTCGAGCCGCTGCCCGACCGGGCGCTCACCTTGGCCCGCCGCCGCGGGCGCCACGTCTTCCGCGCCGCGCACGATGGCCCAAACTCGGTCCGGTGCGACCAGCCCGGACAGGCGCAGCCTGAGCCGTCGGCGCAGCGCGCCGGTGGGCACCGCGCGAACCACCTCGAGATCTCCAGTGTTGGGCGAATCCTCGTTCCAGAAGATGCGCGCGAAGCTGATCGACTTGCGCTCGATGCTGCGCGAGAACGGGCCGTACTTTACGACCACGTGCGCGTCGGTCACGACGTAGCGCGCCTTTTCCGCCCAGCGGCGTGGCAGCACCAACAGCAACACGCCGAGCGCGATGCACCAGACGGCAAAGGTCAGCGGCCCGAGCGGAAACTCGGTGAGCGCGACCACGAGCACGGTCGCGAACGACATGCTGATGGCGGCCGTGATGAAGGCGACTGCGGCGAGCGCTCGTACGAACGGGGGGAGCTTGATTAGCTCCGGACGACCTTGCCAGATGATGCGCTCACCAAAGAACGAATCGCGGGGCACCGATTACCTCTCAGACCAATGGACGACCCAGCACTAGATAACTTGCGCCCTGGTTCGGCTACAGTCCAGGCCTGCCAGCGTCGTAGGTGCAGGTGGGAGCGTCCGCGTTCTTGGGCCAGCGGAAAGAGGTCGGGCTCGTTTCAGCCCGAGCTCGGCGCGACGAACACCACCTCGACCCGCTCGTTTCGCTCACTCGCGCCTGGCCTGGCCGGGTCGACTACGGGTACTGCATCGCCGCCGGAAGCTGAATCGACACGTGCCGCACCGGCCTGTTTCAATGCGTTGGAAAGCGAATCGAGGCGAGGTTTATCGCGATCCGCGTTCTGCGCGCCGCTTCGGTGAAGCACCACCAGAACCGGAAACGCGGGATGCGAGCCCGCGACGCGGCCCAAAGCCTGGAGGGTAGAAACCGCAGGTGCGCTGAGCGTGCTGTCTTTACCAAACAGACCGCGCAGGGTGACGACCACGCCCCGGTCATCTCGTGAGGGGGAATAGGCCGCGTTCGAGAGTTCGGCCAGCAGGGCGTCTTCAGTGCCTCGCGCCGGTTCCTGCAGCGTTTTGGGGCGGCGCACTTGCGAAAGCTCCGCGAGGCAGCGTGCGCGGAGCCGGATGCTGTCGTCGATGGGGGTGGGGGGTGTTTTCTTGGCGAGCCGGCTGTCGAGCCCGTCGAGCTCGCCCAAGAGCGGCGACAGACTGGGCCGTGTCGGCTCCAGAAGCCGAGCGGCGGCGCACAACAAACGCGCCTGCAGACCCAGGGCGCGCGCCGCCTCGAAGCGGGCTTGTTCGCGCTCGGGTGCTCCAGGAGCGCTCGCGGGGAGCGGAAGGGCGTCGCTGATGACGCGCGCGCGGAGTTCGAGATCCTCCAATTCGGCTCGCACCCGTTGCTCTTGGGCGTCGAGGGCCTTGAGCTCGGTTTCCGAGTGCGCAAGTCGGGCCTCGGCGTCGCCGCGTCGCACCTCCGCCTGGGTCAGCCGCGACAGGACGACCGCGTGTTCGAACGCGGCCAGCGCTTGCTCGCCGAGAATCTGTGCGCTCGCCGAGTCCTTCTCGCTCAGGGCGGCCTCGGCCCGGCGCCTCAGATCTTCGGCGTGAGCGTAGGCTTGCGGGGCGCCCGCCTTGGCCTCCAACACGGCCGGACTTTGGCTGGCGCTGTCGAGCGTGCCCAAGACCTGCGGGCGGGGGACTGCGGCGCCGCAAGCGACCAACAACCAACACGAAAGAACGACCGCTCTCATGGCGACCCCGCGCTGGCTTTGCCGGGCTTTGCGGTGGGTGCGACAGGCTTCTTTTCGGAGGCAGGTTTCGCGGCGGGCGCCGCCGACTTTGGCGCCGGAACGGCGGTCTTCGGGTCTGGCATTGGTTTGGCCGGGGGCGTCGCTGCGCCCGGGGTCGGATTTGCCTTCTCGGCCTCGAGCTCGCGCAGGCGCTCCGCCGCGCGGCCGCGGCGGGCCGCGGTTTGCTCGACCAGCGCGCGCGCCCGCAGCACCCGCGTCTCCGCGGCTTGCGCCTTCTGCTCGGCCTCATCGACTCGGCGGTGGGCTTGCCTTTCGCGAACCAGGTCGGCTGCGCTCTGCGCAAGCTCGAGCGCCAGCGCCTCGAGCTCACTGCCGTGGCGTTGGTCGCCCGCGCGTCGGGCATTGGCGGCCCGCTCGAGCGCGCTGCGCACCTTGTCCAAGAGCGGCGCGAGCAGGGCCTTGTCCGCCGTTTGCGCGCCGAGCTCGCGAGCGACGCGTTCGGCCTGGGCTCGGGCCCCTTCCTCGGCGTGCACCGGCGCGCTGGCCAGCCCAATCGCAAGCAGCGCAGCGCCGAGCGCGCTGACTGGCCGACGCTGGCCGTGTCGCCCGTGCGGGAAGCTGAAGTCGAGATCGAAGGTGGAGGCCGGCTGCGAGGGCCGCGAAGATTTCACGCCGAAACCAAGCCACGCAAGGGCCCCCGGGTCAAGGCTCTCGTGTCAGCGCCGGGGCCGGGCTATAGGCGTCGAATGGCCGAACGGAAGAGAGCTAGTTGGGACGAGTATTTCATGGCCATCGCTCGCGAGGTGGCGACCCGTTCCACCTGTGACCGCAAGCACGTGGGCGCGTTGATCGTGCGCGAGAAGATCATCCTGACCACGGGCTATAACGGCTCGATTCGCGGTCTCAGCCACTGCGACGACGAGGGTCATCTCATGGAGGACGGCCACTGCGTTCGTACGGTGCACGCAGAGGCCAACGCCATCGTTCAGGCTGCGCGCAACGGCGTGCGTCTCGAGGGTGGCGACATCTACGTCACCGCGTCGCCCTGTTTTGGCTGTTTCAAGCTGATCGCGAACGCCGGCTTGCGACGCATCGTGTTCGGTGAATTCTATCGCGACAAGCGCATCTACGACCTCAGCGCGCAGCTCAATATTCAGCTCGACCACCTGAAGATCGAGGAGCTTCCGGCTTGAGTGGACTCCGAGTTGCGCTGATCGCCGGGGGCCCGAGCGCGGAAGCCGAGGTGAGCCGCACCAGCGCGCGTGGCGTGTTCGCCGCGCTCGAGCGGGCGGGTCACGCGCCCACGCTGTTCGAGCTCGACGACGCGCTGGCGACCAAGCTCTTGTCGGGCAGCTTCGACGTGGCATTCCCGGTGACGCACGGCCCGCTCGGCGAGGATGGCTGCCTGCAAGGGCTGCTCGAAGTACAGGGGTTGCCCTATGTTGGCTCCCAGGTGCTGGCGAGCGCGCTGGCCGCGAGCAAGCCGCACGCGAAGGCTCTGTTCCGTGCGCAGGGCTTGCCGCTCGCCGACGAGGCGCTGCTCGAACGAGGCCAAGACGTTGGCAAGCGGCTCGCCGAGCTGCGCGCGCGTTTTGCCAGCGATGTGGTGCTGAAACCCGCGTCGGGCGGCTCCGCCATTGGCGTCGAAGTGCTGGCCAAGTCCGCGAGCGACGCGGACGGCCAGGCCGCAGCGGAGCGCGCCTTCGAACTCGAACCCCTGCTGTTGGTCGAACGCTTCGCGCCCGGGCTCGAGGTCACGTGCGGCGTGCTCGAGGAGGGGACCGCGCTGCGTGCGCTGCCCCCCACCTGGATTCGCCCCAAAGCCTCCGGCCACTACGACTTCGTCTCGAAGTATCGCGACGGCGGCAGCGAACACGTTTGCCCGGCTCCTTTCGCGCCGGCGCTCACCGAGCGGATTCAAGCGGCGGCCCTGGTTGCGCACCGCGCGCTCGGTTGCCGCGATCTTTCGCGCGTCGATTTCATCGTCGACACGGCGGGCGAAGGCTCCTTCATCGTACTCGAGGTAAATACGCTGCCCGGTATGACGCCGGTGAGCTTGTTCCCGGAAGCCGCCGCGGCGGCGGGCATCCCGTTCGAGTCGCTGTGCGATCGCCTCGTGCAGCGCGCGTTCGCGCGGCCGCGCCGGCAAGCGCAGGTCGCGCGCGCCATGCCGTGAGCGCGCAGCTAGCCGTTCTCGACCGAGCGTTCGTCTTGATTCGCGTCGACGCGCGCAGTCAGCTTGGTCGCGCGGTCTCGGAGCCGAGCCAGTAGCTCAGCGCGGTTTTGGGGCGTGTCGACGGGGCCGGCTGGGCGGCGGTGCACGCCGCTTCGCTCGCGCGGATCGGCGCCCGGATGGCTGAACGCCGGCTTGGACTGAGCCTCGAGCGTCTCGGTGACCGGGGGCGCCAGCGGCGGCGCTGCGGGCGGCGCTGAGACGGAAGCGGTTGCGACAGCGGCCGCGGGGGGCGCAGAAGCCGGCGGCGCAGCCGGGGGGCGGGACGATAGGCTCGCCGACAGGCTCTGCTCGCGTGCGCTCAGCGCGCGATCGATGAACGCCTTGGTCTGCGCGCCGAAACGGCGGAAGCGAATGCGTAACCCACCGGGGTTACCCTCGCTCGGCGGCTGAAAACCGATCGCGCGGCCTTCGGCGCGAATGACCTTGCTGCCGTTGGCGAGCGCCACGTCGAACACCACCGAGCGATCGAGCTCGACCTCGCGCTGATTGATGAGCAACATGCCGCGCGCATCGATCGTCCACGCTTCGGCCGCGAGGTACTCGTCCTCCGACGAGTAGGGCCTGACGACGTGAAGTACGACCGGGGTCATCCTGAAGAGTTCAGTCTAGCGGGGAAACGCGCATCTCGGGAGCGGATTTCGCCTGCTTTTTCCAGGCCGCGCGCGAGCGTTCGAACGGCGTTCGTTGTTGATTGACAGGCTGCGCCGGCTCCGGCATCCCACAGCCTCTTCCATGAGCTCCACTCGCAAGGTTTTGGTCGTGGGCTCGGGCGGGCGCGAGCACGCGCTTTCGCTCCGGCTGCTCGCTTCGCCGTCAGTGGCCGAAGTGGTGGTGACGCCGGGAAACCCCGGTACCGCCGCACCACCCGCGGATCTGGCGCACAAAAAGCTACGCAATGCCAGCGGTTCACCGGCTGACGTGGCCGCGGCGGAGCGCCCGGACTTGGTCGTGATTGGGCCTGAGGTGCCGCTGTGCGAGGGCCTCGCCGATCAGCTCTCTTTGGCAGGACACTTGGTGTTTGGGCCGACGCGAGTGGCTGCGGCGCTCGAAGGCTCGAAGGCGTTCATGAAGGAGTTTGCGACGCGCGCCGGGGTTCCGACTGCGCGCTACGTGATCGTCCGAGCGCCGAGTGAACTCGAAGCGGCCCTGGCTACCTTTCGAAATCCACCTGTAGTGAAGGCGGACGGGCTGTGTGCGGGCAAAGGCGTGGTCGTCGCCGACTCGCACGACGAGGCTAGGGAAGTCGCGCTCGCCATGTTGGGCGGCGAGCTTTTCGGTCAAGCTGGCCGCACGATCGTGCTCGAGGAGCGCCTGCTCGGCGTCGAAGCCAGCGTGCACGCCATTTGCGACGGTGAGCGCTACGTGGTCCTACCAGTCGCGCAGGATCACAAACGCATCGGAGAGGGCGATACTGGTCCGAATACGGGTGGGATGGGCACCTACGCGCCCGCGCTCACGGCTTCGAAAGACCTCTTGCTGCGAGTCGAGGAGCGCATCTTGCGCCCGACCTTGCGCGGAATGGCGAGCGAAGGCCGTCCGTTTCGCGGCGCGCTGTTCGCGGGCCTCATGGTTGCCCCCGACGGCGAGCCGCACCTGATCGAGATCAATGTTCGCTTCGGCGATCCCGAGACCCAGGTCCTTACCAGTGTTCTCGACGGCGATCTGGCCGAGGCGCTCGTCCAGGCGGCCTCGGGCCAGCTGACTTCGGATGTCGTGCAGTACTCGGGGCGGAGCGCGGTGTGCGTCGTGCTCGCGGCCTCGGGCTATCCCGGAACGCCGCGCCAGGGCGACCTGATCGAGGGCCTTGGCGCCGCAGAAGCGCTGCCCTCGGTGCGGGTGTTCCACGCGGGCACCCGCGCGGACGGCGGCAGGATCGTCACCGGCGGCGGCCGCGTGCTCGGCGTCACCGCGACCGGCGCGTCGCTGGAAGAGGCGCACCGGCGCGCCTACGACGCGGTTTCAGCGATTCGCTTCGCCGGGGCGCAGTTTCGGCGTGACATCGCGGCGCGGGCGCTCGTAAAGAGCGGGCACGGTGCGCCTTGACGCGACGCAGCATGGGCGCTACTCCTTGGCGCCCGTTTCGCCACAGTTCAGAGACCCTTGCGGCTAGTCGATTGCAGCACTAGCCCCACGCCAGATCGACATCATTCGGAGGACCATGGCTCGAGCAATGAATTTCAACGCAGGCCCCGCAGCGCTTCCCCTTTCCGCGCTGGAACGCGCACAGAAGGAGCTGCTGGATCTCGGAGGCACCGGCATGAGCGTGATGGAGCACAGCCATCGCGGTAAAGCCTACGAGGCCGTGCACAACGAGGCGATCGGGCTCGTCCGCGAGCTGCTCGCCGTGCCGGAGAACTACGACATCCTGTTGCTTCAGGGTGGCGCCAGCCAGCAGTTCGCCGTGATCCCGATGAACCTGCTCCCGGCCGGCAAGAGCGCTGACTACATCCTCACCGGTTCCTGGTCGCAGAAGGCTTACAAGGAAGCCAAGACCCTCGGCACCGTTCGCGTCGCCGCGAGCACCGAGAAGGACAAGAAGTTTGCGCGCATCCCCAAGCAGAGCGAGCTCGACCTCGACGCGAACGCTGCCTACGCGCACATCACGACCAACAACACGATCTTCGGAACCCAGTGGCATGAGTTCCCGAACACCGGCAACGTGCCGCTCGTCGCCGACATGTCGAGCGACATCATGTGGAAGCCGATCGACGTTTCCAAGTTCGGCCTGATCTACGCCGGCGCGCAGAAGAACCTGGGCCCGAGCGGCCTCGTGGTCGTGATCATTCGCAAGGACCTGGTCGCCGCGGGTCGCCAGGACATCCCGGTGATCTTCCAGTACCGCACCCACTCCGAGAACAACTCGCTCTACAACACGCCGCCCACGTTCTCGGTGTACGTGCTGCGCAACGTGCTGGATGAGCTGAAGCGCAACGGTGGAATGGCAGCGGTCGAGAAGGTCAACCGTGAGAAGGCCAAGCTGCTGTACGACGTGATCGATCAGCGCAGCGACTTCTACTCTTGCCCGGTCGAGAAGGACGCGCGTTCGACCATGAACGTGGTGTTCACGTTGAAGACGCCCGAGCTCGAGGCCGAGTTCCTGGCCGAGGCCCAGAAGCGCGGCATGGTCGGGCTGAAGGGTCACCGCTCGGTCGGCGGCATGCGCGCGTCGATCTACAACGCGGTGCCGCTCGAAGCCGTGAAGTCGCTCGCCGACTTCATGCGCGGCTTCAAGAGCTGAGCGGACGCGAGCAAGCGGGCGCCCGTCACTCGGCGTGCGCCCGCTTCGCTTTTTGTCCGAGCGCTAGAGCGCCTCGCTCGGTTTACGCAGCGCGACCGAGTCGCCCTTCTCGTTCTTGACGTCGGTTGCGCCGTGAACGAGCAGAGGAAGCGCGACCAGGATCAGCGCCGCGCCCACACCGAGCGACACCGCTCCGGCGGTTCGCAAGCCGTCGCGATCGTCGAAACTGCCGAGCGCGAACCCGGTCATGCCGAGCAGCGCGACCGGCACACCGACCGCAAAGCTCGCGCGACCCCAGGCGCGCGCGGACGCAGAGCCGCCGTCCACCTTGAGCAGCGCGGCGCCCGAGCCCGGCTCGACCCGAAAAGGTTTGGACGGCGTCATGTCGGGCGCGTTCACCCGTAGCTCGACGCCATCGACGGGCAGTAGCTGGCCACATGGAGCGGCGCAGCCGCGTTGCCACGCGCCGGTCTCGCCAAAGTGCCGAGTCTCGAGCCAGGCGTTCGGGTAGTCGATGGCGAGGCGGATGCGCGCCGTACCGGCGCTCGGGGCCGGAAGCGCCGCGGCGCTCGGCGCGCTCGCGACCGGCGCAGGGACCGGTGTGGGGGAGGGCTTCGCCGGCGTGGGCTCGGGGCTGCTCGGCGCCGCAGTGGGGGTCGGGGTGCGTGCGGGCTCCACAGTAGGTTCGGGTGGTTGGGGAGCCGAATCCGAACTGGGCGGGTTGCCTGGCTCGGCCAACGCCGCGCAGGGTGCGAGCATGATCGCTGCAATCCAGGCCAAATTCCGTGGCATTCGGGCAACGTTGCCCAGGCGTACGCGCGCGGCAAGCGTGAAGATTCCTAGCCGGGAGAGCGGTCTCGGTCGCGAAGCCGATACTTTTTCGCGACGCAGTTTCGCGGCTCAAGTACCTTTTGAGCTTTCTCCCGTTTGGCCTTGAGGCGTGGCCCAGGTTGACCGTTTGCAGTCCCAGTTGCTCTCGAGTGCTCCTTGATGAGGTACACCCTTCGCTACAAGCAACACGACTTCGACCTCGCTGAGGGAGAGTTCGTCGTTGGCCGCGCGGAGACCTGCGAGCTATCGCTCGATGATCCGATGGTTTCCCGCAGCCACGGTCGTTTCTGCGTGAGCGAGGCGGAAGTCCGCATCGAGGACCTTGGCAGTCGGAACGGCGTGAAGGTCAACGGAGAGCGCATCCAGCGCGCGCGAAAGCTCGAGCACGGCGATCAAATCGTGATTGGCAGCCAAGAAATGGTGCTGCTCATGCGCCGTGAAGCGGCCGCCGACACGCTCGTGCAGCCTCCCGAGCGCAACGGAGGCTTCGGCCTTCTGGGTGCCCTGGCCGAAAAGGCGTTGGGTTTGGGACGGGGCGACGAGGCCGAGCGCTTGATCGGTCAGCAGTTGGACCAGCTGCTCGGGGACGTGGAGAGCGGGCGCACGGTGAGCCCGGAGCACCTCGATCGCGCGACCGACTACGCGCTCCGGATCGCGTCTTTCACGCTGAATGCCCGCTGGACGGACTTCATTTTTCGGCTCTATTCAGCCCTTCGCCGCCCGTGCGCGGCGCCCGTGGTCGATCAGCTCTATACGGTGCTCCGGAAGGTGCAAAAACCCACACCCCAGATCTTGCGGACCTACCTGGGCGTACTTCGCAGCTTGGAGCTCGGGCCAGCCGATCGCTTCCTGGTGAATCGAATCGAGGGCCTCGAGCGGCTGATCGGCGCCCGCTGACGTTCCGCGATTGCCCTGAGCCTTCCGCGCGATTAGCCTGCTGAGAGGCACGGTGGACGACGACCGTCACTCGAAGGCAACGCCGCCCGCGGCAGCGGACGTCACACGGCCGTCCGTGGCTAAGCGCTTCTGGCTCGAGCATGGCGCTCGCAACATCGAGCTGCGCGTCGGCACGCTCGTCATCGGCCGCAGCTCCGCCTCTCAAATCGCGCTCGATGACGCTCTGGTCTCGCGCCGGCACGCGCAGCTCACGGTCACCCCGGACAGCGTCGTCGTTCAGGATTTCGGCAGCGTCAACGGCGTGTACGTCAACCAGAAGCGTATCTCCGGTCCGGAGCAGCTGAAGGAAGGCGACCAGCTCCAGGTCGGCACGCAGGTGATGGTTCTGCGCTCGGTATTGGATCCCGCACGGGCCCGCGGCGGGCCGCGCGTTTCGGCGGAGACTCTGCGCGGCGTCGATGTTTCGGGAGGTTCGGGGCGACCGCTCTCGACCATGCTCACCGAGACCGAGGCCACGTTCAGCGCGCACACCCTCGACCTGCTGGGTGGCGTGGCCGAGAAAGTCTTGGCGCTCGGCCGGGGAGAAGAGGCCGAGAAGGTGCTTTCGATGACCCTCACCAACCTGCTCTCGGACGTGCGCACGCGGGGCGGGGGAGCGCAGCCTCACGTTTACGAGAAGGCCGTGCACTACGCCGTGAAGCTGGCGGAGGTGACTGGCAAGGGGCGCTGGATCGACTACGCCATCGACCTCTACGCGGGGCTCAAGCGGCCGTTGCCGAGCGAAGTCGTCGACCAGCTCTACTCGGTTCTGCGCAAGGTGGACGTCGTCAACCTGCCGGGTCTTCGCGCTTACGTCGCGGAGCTCCGCGCGGTGCAGCAGAGCTTTGGTCCTGCGGAGCGCTTCGTGCTGCAGCGGATCGAGGGTCTCGAGCGTGTGGCTTCTCTGAAGTAGCCGCGCCGCGCTGCTTGGCCTTCGCGCTCACCTTGGCCAGACGCGAAAGGGCGAGCGCAGCCGCTCCCGCAATCGCTCCACGAAGCTCGTCGTCCCGCACGTGCTCGAGCCGCGCGCGAAACTCGTCGGGCAATTTGGGTGCGGGCGCATTCGGCCGCGGCGTGGCTTTCGTCGGCGCTGCTTGCCCCTTGCTCTTTTTCGCGCCGAGCTCCGCGCTGACACGAAACCGCACGCGCTCCGCCGTCACCCCGTGCGCGGCGAGGCGTTCCAGAATTTCGGGCGTCAGCAGGCTGAGCTCCTGTGCCCAGGCAGCGGAGGCCACGTGCACCACGAGCTCCCCGTTTCGCAGTTGCCCGACCTCCGTGCGATCGGCGATGCGCGTGCCCACCGCGCGCCGCCAGGTGTCACGATCGACCGCCGCGCGCGTGCGCTCCAACGTGACACGTCGAGTTCCTTCGAGAACGTCGGCGAGCGGGCTCGGTCCCTTTGCCGGTGCGTGGCGACGAGCGCTCATCGGGGCTCCGCTGGGAGCCGCGCGAGTCGGGCTCCTTTCAAGTTCACTTTGTGCCGAAGGTGGGAGTCGAACCCACACTCCTGTTAGGGAAACGGATTTTGAGTCCGCCGCGTCTGCCGGTTCCGCCACTTCGGCTTGGGTTGGTCGGGCTCGCTGGCCCGACCGTTCGTCGAGAGCGGCCGGGCAGACCGACCGCTCCTTCTCTCACGATTCGCTCAGTTGTTGACGATGAACTGCTTCTCGCCGCGCTCGAAGAACCCGACGATCTGGCGCGCGGCGGCTAGGCCGGCGTTGACGTTGGCTTCTTCGGTCTGGGCGCCCATCTTGCTGGGGGTCACGTACACCTTGTCCGCGAACTTCTCTTTGATGGTCGCGGCCGTGGCATCGCTCGGAGCGATGTCGGACACGTAGCGGAAGTCCTTCCGAGCCTCAAGCACTTCGAGCAGCTCGGCCTCGTTGATGACTTCCTTGCGAGCGGTGTTCACGAGCGTCGCACCCGCGGGCATGAGCGACAGCAGCTTCTTGCCGATCGAGCCCTTGGTCTCCGCCGTCGCGGGGATATGGAGGGAGAGGTACTGCGAGCGCTTGTACAGGTCTTCGACGCTGGCAGCGGCTTCCACGCCGGCCGCCGCGAACGCTTCCGGCTTCACGAACGGGTCGAACCCGATCACCGTCATACCGAAGCCCTTGGCGATGGTGGCGACTGCGCGACCGACGGCGCCGAAGGCGTGCAAGCCGAGGGTCTTGCCGCGCAGCTCGCTGCCAGTCTTGCCGTTGAACTTGCCGCGCGCCGAGTAGACGAGCATGCCGAACACCAGCTCGGCGACCGCGTTCGCGTTCTGGCCCGGCGTGTTCATCACGGCGATGTTTTTCGCCTTGGCGGCGGCGGTGTCGATGTTGTCGTAGCCGGCGCCAGCTCGCACGACGAGCGCGAGCTTCTTGGCCTGGTCGAGCACTTCGGCGTCGATGATGTCGCTGCGCACGATTGCCGCGTCGGCGTCGGCAATGGCTTCAATCAGCGGGGCTTTGCCCTTGTAAGATTCCAGGACGCGCGCGGTGTAGCCGGCCTTCTCGATGATCGCGACCACCTCGTTGCGGGCGGCTGCGGAAAACGGCTTCTCGGTTGCGAGTAGAACAGTCTTGGACACGGTGACCTCGGGTCGGTGGAGGGGTGCCCCGTTCGTCGGGGCCCCATTCCCTAAATCAGGGCTCCCCAATCGGCAACGCCGAACGCTGTCCGGCCAGAATTTCCGCGTGCTTCCGCGGTGCTGACCGGCCCGTCGGGCGAGCAAGATCGTGGCGCGCCCCTCCGAAACCGGTGCGCGCGCGACTGCCTCTGCGAGCGCACCACGATCGCCGGGACGCGCTCCGGGTCGTGGCAGAACGCTTCGAAACGGTCGTGAGCGCTAACAGATCGAACAGCGAGAGTCTGTTGCAGCGCGAGCAGTAACGATTTTGTTGGGCCGCTGAAGCGCCGCGTTTGCTTGACAGCGCTTCTGTGCGGTCGGACATTTCGCTCCCACGCTGAACAGGAGAAATATCAAATGAACTTCGAGGTAGCCCCGCTGCCGTACGCCAAGAACGCACTCGAGCCCGTGATGAAAGCGGAGACACTCGAGTTCCACTACGAGAAGCACCACAAGGGCTACATGACCCGCTTGAAGGGCGCGATCGAAGGCAAGCCCGAAGCGGAGAAGTCGCTGGTCGAGGTCATCCGCAGCAGCTCGGGCGGCATCTTCAACAACGCCGCCCAGGTGTGGAATCACACCTTCTTCTGGGACGGCATGAAGCCCGCTGGCGGCGGTGCCCCGCCTGCCGGCGACGTCGCCGACCTGATCGCCGGCCTCGGCGGTTGGGACAAGTTCCGCACGGACTTCGTCGCGGGCGGCGCGGGCCGCTTCGGCTCTGGCTACGTGTGGCTCGTGCTCGACGGCGGCAAAGGCAAGATCATCGACACTCCGAACGCCGAGACGCCGCTCACCACCAGCCAGGTCCCGCTGCTCACCTGCGACGTCTGGGAGCACGCGTACTACCTGGATCACCGCAACAATCGCAACGGCTTCCTGGAAGCGTTCTTGGACAAACTCGTAAACTGGGAGTTCGTCGCCAAGAACCTGCGCTCGGCCAAGTAGCGCGCGACGATGCGCTCCGAGCGGCGCGTTCTCGTGCCGCTCGGGCGCTCGCGCGTCGACGCGTCAGGTCTGTTGCGTGCGAACGGGTAGAATCGGAGCCCAGATCAAGCGCTCCAACGTTTCGTCACTGACGAGCAGGCCGCGATCGCTGAAGTTGAGCGCGTTCACGTCTCCGTCTTCTTTCCATTCGGCGACGAAGGCGATGGCTTGCCCGTTCTCGTTGTAGCCGAGCTGAATGATGGCGTTCTTCACCCACTTGCCGCCGCCTTCGAACTCCAGCGTTTCGGGCAGGGTATAGAAGCCTTCAGCGGGCAGCGGCTTGAGCGTGCGCGCCCAGGTTGGCGAACGCAGAGGCGTGGTCGGATCTCGCCAGAACCAGCGATTCCGGCGATTGTCCACGGGCCGAACGACGAACTTGCCGCCGCCATTCGTCGATTGCCCGACGTACACCAAGACGCCGGCCGGGAAAGCATCCTCGTGACCGGGCATGGGCTGAGTGGTTCGGTAAAGTCCTGGATCCGGAAGATCGACCATGTTTTTCCCTGCGAAAGTTGAAGGGGGCGACGCGGGGCTTTAGCTCGAACGCGGCCCGCGCACAAGCAATGTGCGGGCGGATTGCGGCCCACGCTGAGCAGGCCTTCGGCTATCCTGCAGATTCGCTGTCGAGACGAGGAGTTTCATGGCCAAGAAGAAGGTTGTCGCCAAGAAAGCAGCCAAGAAGACCATTGTAGTCAAGGGGGCCACTGGCCCAGCCGCCAAGCCGAAGAAAGCGGTCGCGAAGGGCGTTCCGCGCGTGGAGCTCATGCGCGAGGTGGATCGCGACGATGCGCCGCCGCGCGGCAAGCGTGGCGCGCCGACGAAGCCAACCGCCGCCCTCATCAAGAAAGCGGCAGCGCGTGGCAGCAAAGCCAGTGATGAGCCGTCCGGCATCGGCGAGGGAGACAGCGCGCCGAGCTTCGTGCTCAAAGATCACAGCGGAGCCTTGGTGTCGTCGGAATCGTTACGCGGCTCGCCGTATTTGATCTATTTTTATCCGAAGGACGACACGCCGGGCTGCACGCTCGAAGCGTGTAGCTTTCGCGATTCGGCGCCGCGCTTCGCGGCGAAGGGCGTGCGCGTTCTCGGTGTCAGCCCCGACTCACCCGAGACGCACGCCCGCTTTCGCAAGAAGTACGGCCTCACCTTCCCACTGCTCTCCGACCCCGAAAAGACGCTCGCCAAAGCCTTCGGCGTTTGGGTCAAAAAACAAAACTACGGCCGAGAGTACATGGGCGTCGAGCGCAGCACGTTCTTTGTGGATCGCTCGGGCATCGTGCGCAGAGCCTGGCGGCGCGTGCGCGTTCCAGGCCACGTCGACGAAGTCGTTCACACGGTCTGAAGGCCGCGCACGCTTCAGGCGACGCCGGCGCGACGGCGTAGCTCGTCCATACTGATCGCCGGGGGCTCGAGGCTGCGCGGCGCGGAGGGCGGCCAGGTAACGGCTGGCATCGGGAATGCGGGCCGCGCGAACAAGAACCCCTGGCCGTAGTGCGCGCCGGTATCGCTCAGGGCATGCAGCTCGCTCTCGGTCTCGATGCCTTCGGCGACCACCACCGCGTGAAGATCGGTACACAGCCGCACCACGCTGGCCACCAACTGCTGCTGCCGCACGTTGCGATCGACACCGCACACCAGGTCGCGGTCGAGTTTGACTACCTGCGGTGCCAAATCGGCAATTCGCTTCAAATTGGAGTAGCCGGCGCCGAGATCGTCGACGACCAGGTGCACTCCGCTGCGCGCGCGCACCTCACGCAGCACGTCGATGCACAGATCGTAGTGCGTGAGCGGCACCGACTCGGTGATTTCCAAGAACACGCTGTCATCGTGCAGGTAGATCGGGTCGTCCGGGCGCACTAGCCAGCGCTCTTGCAGCTCTTGCGGGTGAACGTTCAGGAAGATCGGCATGCCGGAGGCGAGCGGCATGGCAATTTCGCGGATCATTCGGCCCAGGCGCCCGACGCAGCCCGCAGAGACCGCGCGCTCGAACAGCACCAGCGGGTTCTTGAGCTCTGGTTTGCTGCAGCGAACCAGAGCCTCGTAAGCGAACAGCGAACCGCTCGCCAGGTTCACGATGGGCTGGAAGACCACGCTCAAGTCCTCCACGGAGACCAGGCGCTGCAAAGCGAAGAACGAGTCGCGCGCGACGCGCGCGGGGGGCGACAGCGTCGTGTTCATCGAGGGATAAGGGCTCGGGTTGTACTTGGGTGGTTGTGCCAGGGCATCCTCGACACGCGACTCTGGGCGCAGCTTCCCAGATAATCGCAAACTATCACTCTGCTCAGTTACGCTCAACGCTTCTCCGTGCTCAACAAACAAATAACCACGCGGATTTTGCTCATGTTGAGCAAAGTCACGGTGTGCGTTCGCGCTACACCATATTTCAAGATTGCAATTCACGACTCCCAACTAAGGAATGATTCGAATGGCCAAAGCCGCGGAACGCTCGCCCCGCGCGGGCGATTCGCTGCGGCCGGGCACGCCGTGTGGGCGAGAGTGGGCGCCAAATTTGGCGGATTTTGCGGGCACACCACCACCTTCAGTGTGCGACCTTCTGGACCCAGGTATGCTTCACACCTCAATCACGCCATGACCGAAAAGCTCGTTTCCGACACCGCTCCGCGCCTCCGAATTTCCCGGCGCTCGCTGTCTCTTGGTTTGCCTCTCGCGCTTTCGGGCGCGCTCGCGGGCTGCCAGAAATCGAGTCAGGTGAGTGCAGCGCGCGCCAAAGAAAACCTCGGCCTGCTCACGACCGCGATCAAGGAGGATCTGGGCGAGGTGCGGCGCGGCTTGCCGCGCGGGGCGGAGCTGCTCTCGGACTACTTCGAAGCGGGGAAGTTCGAGGACGCCGGCCAAGCCCGTGAAGTGCTCGAGAAGACTCGCGGTAAAGTGCAGGATCTGCGCGTCGCGAAGGCGACCTTCTTCGCGCTGGTCGACGCGCAGGGCATCGTGCTGCGCACCGATCAGGGCCCCGATTTGATGGCGGGTAAGAGCCTGTTCGCCTCGTTTCCCGAGCTGAAGACCGGGCTCGGCGCCGGCTGCGTCGAAACCCGCGGCGAGATGCCCGAGGCTTCCCGCGTGCGCGGTCGCTCGGACGGCCAATGGGTCACCGCGTGTCCGGTGCGCGCGGGTGGGGCGCTGAAGGGCAGCTACGCGGCGGGCTGGTCTTGGTCCGCGTATGCCTACCGGCTCGAGAATCACTTGCGCGGGAGCCTGCGTTCGGCGCTCAAGGAGCAGCAGCGCGAGCACGAGCCGCTCGTTTACGTCTACATCGTGGTGGGAAAGCAGGTCTTTTATGCGCCCGTTTCACCGGAAGTGATCGCGCGCACGCTGAGCGAGCAGAACCTGTCGACGCGCGCGCAGGGCAAAGAGCCGCTCGTACTCGAGCTCGACATCACTGGACGCGAGTTCGGCCTGGCTTTCGTGCGCGTCGAGGAGCTCGGCAAGGACGTCGGCATCGCCGTGCTTCGCAGCGAAACCTGAGCCGAGTTCGCTCGGCTAAGCCGTGGTGCTGCGCTCGCTGGGGCGGTCGCCGCCCAGGCGGCCAAAGCGGTGCAACCCCCACACCAAGAGCACGATGCCGGCCACCGTGAGCCAGCGTGACACGTCGTTGTCGCCGGTCACCGCGAGCACGATGCCGGCGGCGCTGGTGCATGCGCCGATCTTGATCAAGGAGCGCGCCCTGGCTTCGTTCGGCCGTTGCTCGGCCGGGGTGACCTGTCGATCCTCGCTGCTCATTTGAAATGTTCCCGGTGTGCGTAGACCAAGAAGTCGCGCGCATCCCGGCGGAGCTTGAGCTCGGCGGTGGTGGTGCTCTTCTCGTGCGCTTCGCCGACTTGATCGTCGTACAGGTATTCGTTGTCGTACAGCAGACAAACGCGCGCGTCGCTATCGGGCCCAATTCCGGTCGCCAGCTGTAACGCGTCGCCCTTGTTCGGATCGCGCATGCCGACCACGGGTTCGATTTCCGCACGCTCGCCAGCGGTGACGTAGGCCACGCCGAAGCGCTTGCCCTCGGCCGCCACGTCGATGTGCAAGCGGTGCTGCGCGGACAAGAAAATATCTCCACCCGGCGTCGGGTGCTCGCGTTCCTCCCGGAACGCCTCGGCGATCACCTCCAACGCGCGCCGCTCGTCGAGCGGCCGAGCAGGGTTGGCGAGGCGTGGGGGTGGGCCGCTGCAAGCCGCCAAGGAATGGGCGCCAAGCGCGAGGAACAGTGCTCGAAACGGCACCAGCCGGAGCAGGGGCTCACACGGCATTTCGAGGGCTGACCTTAATGGAGAGCGCGGGACTTAGCCAGATCCGGCTGCTACCCCGGGCATTTGTGCCGCGCCATGGCCGGCCATCGCGGGCGGCACTGGGTCTGGTGGCCGGCGTGGGCGTGCGACATGAGAATTGAAGGGCGCGAGCCGGCCGAGGGGACGGCGCGGCCGCGCTTTGCGGGGGGGTTCGCCGCGCCCGAGCGCTGCTATAGCTTCGAGCCATGTGGCCGCTCCTGCGCCGTTCGATCGTCGTCGTTGCGGCGGCGATCGGTGCCATGGCTTGCCAGCGGGCGCGAGTCGCCGATCCGGGCGCAGTGGTCGCGGCCTACGCGGATGCGACCCGTCGCGGGGACAGCGAGGCGGTGTACCGACTGTTGTCCGAGCGCTCTCGCCGGGACCTCGGGCGCGATGGCACACGTCGCTTGATGCTCGACGCGAAGAAAGAGCTTTCCGCGCAGGGAACGTTCCTCGGGCGACCGGAAGCAAAACCAGAGGCGGTCGCGGTGGTCCGCTACGAAGATGGCGAAGTGGCGGAGCTCGCGCTCGAGGAAGGAGTCTTTCGAGTGAGCTCGGCCGCGGCGCTGCCCGTGTCGCCGCGCACTCCGAGCGAGGCGCTCGCCGGGTTGCGCCAGGCGTTGGCCCGCCGCAGTTATGCCGCGCTCGTGCGCGTTTTGGCGGCCGAAACACGCAGCGCGCTGGAGAGCGACGCGTCGGCGATCGTGCGCGGGCTCGAAGATCCGGAGACTCTCGAGATCGAGGTCGAAGGCGATCAGGCGGAGGTCGAGCTACCCGGCGGTCACGTGGTCAAGCTCAAGCGCGAGTCCGGCGTTTGGCGCGTCGAGGACTTGAAATGAGCCTACTACCGTCGCGCCGCGCCGTTCTGCACGCCTCTGCATGGCTCGGCGCCGGCAGCGCGCTTTCGCGGCTTGCGAGCGCGTTCGGCGAGGCCGGCTCGTTCAACCCGAGGCTGTTGCAAGCAGGCAATCGCCAGGCGCTCGGCGCCCGCGAGAGCGGCGCGAGCCGTTGGTCCTGGGAGCTCGCGCGCCGTACGAGCGCGCCGGCGCGGCTGGTGCCAGGAAAGGTGCTCGCCGATCGCTCCGAGCTCTGGAGCGAGCCTTTCGCCATTTGGGCCGGCGATTCCGACGTGGGGACGCTCGGGAACTCCGAACTTGCCGGACTGACGCGCTTCTTCAGGTTGGGTGGCTTGCTGCTCGTCGACGACGCGTCGCCTGCGGCTGGAGCCTTCTCGCGTTCGGTGCGGCGCGAGCTTGCGCGAGTTTTGCCCGAATCGCCCCCGGTCCGGCTCGATCCGACGCATGTGTTGTTCAAGACTTACTACCTGATCGAACAACCGGTGGGGCGCGTGGTCGGCTCGGGCCACATCGACGCAATCGTGCGCGGGCGCAGCGCCCAGGTGCTGTTCTTGGACCTCGACTTGCTCGGCGCGCTCGCGCGCGTCGGGGAATCGTGGTCCTTCGAGGTCGAGCCGGGCGGCAGCGAGCAGCGCGAGCAGGCTGCGCGCCTGGCCGTGAACGTCGCCATGTACGTGCTCTGTTCGGACTACAAGGACGATCAGGTCCACGCCGAGTGGCTGATGCGCCGGCGTAGAAGTCAGACCCGCTGATGTCCTCGCACTTCTCGGTCGCGGAGGATCTCGGCGGCTTTGCGCTGCTCTCGATCGCGGTGGTGCTCACGCTGTGGGTACTGATGCTCGCGTTCGAGTTGGTGCGGCTGCGCAGCGGTCGCGCGCTGGTTGCGGTCAGCGGCGTTTTTGCGCTGCTGTTCGTGGTGCTTGCGGTCCTGCGCCCCGTGCGTGTGAAGACGCGCGCCAACCTGGTCGGTCCGCGCGTGGTGGTGCTGGTCGACCGCTCGCGGCGACTGCAGCTGCCCGAAGGCAACAGCACCCGCGAGGCACGCTTGCATGAGGTCGTGGGCCGGCTCGGTAAAGTGTTCGCCGGCGCGCGGCTTTCTTTCCTCGGCTTTGGCGAGGGGGACCCGGTACCGTTTTCGCCCGAGGATCGCAGCCCACCTCAAAAGGACGACAGCGACCTGGCCACCGCGCTCGGCGCGCTCGCGCACGCCCCCGGTGAGCGCGCCCAGGCTGTGGTCGTGGTCAGCGACGGCCGCCTGCTGCGCCCTGCCGAGGGCCTCGCGGACGCCGAGCTTGCCCGCCTGTTGGGTCAGGTGGGCGTTCCGGTGCACGCGGTGGGCCTCGCGCGCGTAGCGCCGCCGGATGCGCAAGTTCGAGCGGTGCAGAACGCGGGCGTCGCGGTCGCCCATCAACCCTTGTCGCTGCGCGTCGACATTGCGTGCACCGGCGGCCTGCGCTGCGAAGACGTTCCGGTTACGGTGCGCGAGCTCAGGCAGGGCGAAGAACCTGCCGTGCTCGCCGAGGGGGTCGCGAAGCTCCAGGGTAAAGAGCTTGCCACCGTGGACCTCGAAATCACGCTGGAACGCGCGGGCGCGCGCATCGTCGAAGTGATGATTCGCTCGCCCGAAGGCGATCGCGTGCCCGACAACGATCGACGCATCCTGACTTTCACAGTGACCCGCGATCGCGTGCGTTTGCTGCACGTCGCGGGGCGGCCAACCTACGACGTCCGCTCGCTCCGCATGTGGCTCAAGAGCAACGAGTCGGTGGATCTGGTCGCGTTCTTCATTCTGCGCACTCGCCAGAGCAATCCGCTCACCACTGACGACTCCGAGCTGGCGCTGATTCCATTTCCGGTCAGGGATTTGTTCACCGAGCATTTGCCGAGCTTCGACGCGGTCGTGCTGCAAGACATCGATGCGGTCACCTATGAGCTCGCTCAGTACTTGCCCGCGCTCGAGCGCTACGTCCGTTCGGGTGGCGGAATCATCATGGTCGGCGGGCCTTCGGCGTTCGCGGGCGGTGGCTACGCGCGCTCTTCGCTCGAGCGCGTGCTGCCCACCGAGATCGGTGAGCCGGACCGACCATTCGATCTGGCCGAGTTCGTTCCGCGTTACACCGACGCCGGCCGCGTTGCTCCGGTGTTGGGCCCGGTGCGCGATCTGGTCGCGGAAGACTTGCCGAGAATGCTGGGCTCGAACACGCTCGGGCGCGCTCGAGAGGGGGCCATCGTGCTCTGGGAGCACCCGCAGCGCCGAGTGGGAAGCGAGCCCATGCCGGTGCTGGCGCTGGGCGACGCGGGGGACGGTCGGGCGATTTCACTCGCCGTGGACGGCACGCATCAGCTCGCGTTCAGTGAGTTTGCCGAGCGAACGGCGGGGCGAGCCTACGGCGCGCTGTGGGACGGTCTGCTCGGCTGGTTGATGCGCGATCCGCGCTACGAGGCGGCGCGCATCGAGCTCGTCGGGCCGTGCGTGGCCGGTCAGAGCGCGCGCTTACGGCTCAATTGTTTGCCGGGCACGCAAGGCGACGTTGCGCTCGAAGTCGAGCCGCTGCGCGGAGGAACCCGCGACAAGATCACTCGCACTGCCAAGGTTCCGGCTTCGGGTAGCGTGGAAATCGAAGCTGGGCCGCTCGCGGTCGGCGGCTACACGGCGCGGGCGAGGGTAGGGCAGGCACCCGCGACTCGCTTCGACTTTGCGTGCGAACGCGGTGGGAGCGCCTGGAGCGATTCTCGGCCCGATCCCGAGCGCCTTGCGCGCATCGCGCGGGTGAGTGGCGGCAAATACGTGGACGCCGAGCGCGTCGCCGATCTGCCGATGCCGCCGCCGACCGAAGTGGCGGCGCAGCGCGAAGTTTCGCCGCTGATGCCGCCCTGGGTCTGGGCTTTGGCCGCCGCGGGCGCGCTCGGTTGGCATTGGATTGCGCGGCGGCGCGCGGGCCTCGCCTAAACTAGCGCGGGCGGGCTCGAAGCGAGTTTCGAGACACCGCCCGCCGCTGCACACGACTCAGTCGTAGTACTCGTGACCCAGGTGGGTGATGAGCTCTTCGCCCTTCATCCAGCGCAGGGTGTTCTTCAGCTTCATCGATTGGATGAACAGATCGTGCTCGGGGTACAAGCCCTGCGCGGTCATCGGGGACTTGAAGTAGAAGCTCAGCCACTCCTGCACGCCGCGGAAGCCGGCGCGGCGAGCCAGGTCGATGAACAGCGCCAAGTCGAGCACGAGCGGTGCCGCCAAGATCGAGTCGCGGCACAAGAAATCGACTTTGATCTGCATCGGGTAGCCGAGCCAACCGAAGATATCGATGTTGTCCCAGCCCTCTTTGGCGTCGCCGGCGGGCGGGTAATAGTTGATGCGCACCTTGTGATAGAGGTCGCCGTACAGCTCCGGGTAGACGTCCGGCTGTAGCACCTGCTCCAGTACGCCCAGCTTGCTCACCTCTTTGGACTTGAAGTTCTCCGGATCATCGAGCACCTCGCCGTCGCGGTTGCCGAGAATGTTGGTGCTGAACCAACCCTTCATGCCCAACATACGCGCTTTGAAGCCGGGCGCGAGGATGGTCTTCATGAGGGTCTGGCCGGTCTTGAAGTCCTTGCCGCACACGGGCGTCTGCGTTTCGCGCGCGAGCTCGTGCATGGCCGGAATGTCGACGGTCAGGTTCGGCGCGCCGTTCGCGAAGGGCACGCCCTCCTTCAAGAACGCCCAGGCGTAGATCATCGAGTTCGAAATCGCGGGGTCGTTGTTCAAGAGCCCCTTTTCGAACGACGCGATTGTCTGGTGAACGTCGCCGGCTTGCAGGTAGATCTCGGTCGAACCGCACCAGACCGCGACGGCGCGCGAGCAGCCATTGTCTTTGATGAACCGCCGCACGTCTTCGCGGATTGCCTCCACCAGATCCGCCTTGGTCTTGCCGGACTTGGTGTTCGGGCCGCTCAGGCGCTTCACGTACTCCGGATAGAACACCGCGCTCATCGGCTTGATCGCCGACAGCTCATCGCGGACGGGGTCGAGGTGCTTGCTCTGCAGCACGTCTGCCTTGACCGCCGCTTCGTAGCCGTTCTCGGGGAACAGATCCCAAGCACCGAAGCACAGATCATCGAGGCTTGCGAGCGGCACGAACTCCTTGATCTTCGGAGTGCGAGCGTCGGTCCGCTTACCGAGACGAATGGTGCCGGTCTGTGTGAGAGAGCCGACTGGGCTGGCGAGGCCGCGGCGCGCGAGCAGACAGCCCGCGATGAAAGTGGTGGACACCGCGCCGAGGCCGGGCAGCAGAACACCGAGTTTGCCCCGGGGTGATTCGATCTTTTGAGGTCGTTGCATGACGAGCGGCGTGGTAGCAAGCGTCGTGCCGCGCGGCAACTCGCAACCTCGGCACTTCGAAACTCACCATGAGCTCTGAACCAACCACAATGACAGCAAAGACGGACGCCGCGGTGATCTTGGTCGCAGGCCTTGGCTCACGACTGCGCCCTTTGACCGATGATCGCCCGAAAGCCCTGATGGATTTGGGGGGTGAAACCATCCTTGGGCGCGCGTTACGCCTGCTTCGCAGCGCGGGCGTCCACGATATCGTGCTCGCCACTGGATATCGTGAAGATCAGATTCGCTCCGCGCTGTCTCGTTTGGGGATCGCTGCCACGATGATCGCTAACCCGGCCTTCGACACGACCCAAAACAGCGTTTCGCTCGCGCTTTGTCGAGAAGCGCTGGCAGGGAAGAGCTTTTTCAAACTCGATGGTGATGTGGTGTTTCAGCCGGCCGTGCTCGATCGCTTGCAGCAATCGAACGCAGAGCTCGCGGTGGCGGTCGATTCTGCGCGCGGGCTCGACGAGGAAGCCATGAAGGTCCGCACCGAGGGCAATCGAATTCTCGCCTTCGGTAAGCGCATCGCGGTCGCGGAGGCCTCCGCGGAAACGATCGGCATCGAGCGACTCACTCGCGACGCCGGTGATCAGGTGTTTTCGGCGATGGATGCCGCGATCGCGCGCGGCGTTCGCGATCGCTACTACGAGGATTTCTATTCCGATCTCGTCGAGCGCGGCGCTCTGTCGGCGCTCGCGGTCGAGGTCGGGGACCTCGCCTGGTCCGAGGTAGACACCTTCGAGGACCTCGCGCGCGCGCGGCAGTGTGTGTGACAGCCGTCCGACGGGTGCGAAAACTGTGACGCACCTCTTCGTGAACTGGCCCGCGGGCTGATTGTCTCCGGTTGGGGCAAGTGGTGCGTCAGTGTAGTTTTCGGCTCAGTTCGCGTGCAGGGGAAGGTAGGAGGCTGGAACGGTATTGTTGCAGATTTGCTACAGTGTGGTGCGGCCCGCACAGCGTCACAGCGTGCCTAAGTACGCGATAGGAAAGTGATTTGCGCCGTTGGCATGCCACGTGTTAAGCGATGATTCGCTTCACTTGAAAGTCGACGAAAGCGAGTCTCGAGCATGACGGAACAGCGCGTCAGAAGAGCGGTCATCCTGGCAGCGGGCACCGGCAGCCGTCTCCGCGAAGGAGAGGAAGAGTTGCCGAAACCCCTGCGGCCCGTCGCCGGGGTGCCACTGTGTGTGCGAGTGCTCCGAACGCTCGAGGCCGCGGGGATCCGCGAAGCGGTCGTGATCGTCGGCTACCAGAGCGAAGCGGTGCGCCACGCGCTGCTCAGCGAGCCGAGCCTCGGCATCAAGCTCAGCTTCGTCGAAAACCCTCACTTCGAAAAGAAGAACGGCGTGTCGCTGCTCGCGGCCAAGGCCTTCGTCGACCAAGAGTGCATTCTGACCATGTCGGATCACCTGTACTCGCCGGAGTTGGTCCGCAGCCTGCTCGCCTGGGATTTGCCCGCGGGTGCCTGCGCGCTGGGCGTCGACTACGACATCGAGCGCTGCTTCGACATCGATGACGCGACCAAGGTTTGCGTCGAGCGCACGCACATTTCGCGCATTGGTAAGGAGCTCGAGCGCTACGACGCGCTCGACACCGGCGTTTTCCGGATTGGCCCTGCGCTGCTTTCCGAGCTCGAGAAGCTCGAGCAGGAGCGTGGCGATTGCTCGCTCAGCGACGGCGTGCAGGCGCTGGCGCGGCGAGGCGATTTTTACGCCGTAGACGTGGGCGACGTGCGCTGGATCGACGTGGACACCAAGGAAGCGTTGGCGCGCGCGGAGGCCATGCTCCGCGTGTTCGGGGAGAGCCTGGGCGACGAGCCGGGCACCGCCCCGTCGCCGACCATCGATCCCGAGGCGATGGAGCTGTTCGCGCCGAGCTGGGTGCGCGCGGCCAAGCCGTACAACGAGTCCCATTTCGCGGTCGCCGAGAGTCAGAGCGACCTCGTGCGGATGATGTCGAACGAGAGCCCGCATGCGCCCAGCGCTCGCGTGGTGAACGCCATCCTGGAGGCCGCGCTGCGCGGAAACCTCTACCCGGCCGGCGGGGAGCAGCTCGCTGACCGTCTGGGCGCGCGCGATGGCCTGCCTTCGGGCAGCGTTCTCTTGGGCGCGGGTTCGACCGAGCTCATCGACGTGGTGATTCGCACCTTCGTCGCACCGGGCGAAGAGGTGCTGCTCAGCGTGCCCACGTTCAGCATGTACGAGGCGCGCACGCGGACCCAGGGCGGCATCCCCGTGCTGGTCCCGATGACCGACGATCACGAGCACGACCTCGGCGGTCTGATTCGTGCGGTGACCGAACGCACCAAGGTGATCTTCCTGTGCACGCCCAACAACCCCACGGGCGGCCGCATTTCCGACGAGGATCTGCGGCGTCTGCTGCGCCTCGGCCTGCCGACGGTGATCGACGAGGCCTACTACGAGTTCGGCGATGGCGGCTCGTTCGCACCTTGGATCGCTGAGTTCCCGAACGCGATCGTGCTCCGTACCTTCTCGAAGGCATATGGTTTGGCCGGCCTCCGGCTGGGCTATGCGATGGCGCATCCGTCGGTGAAGCGCTTGCTCAGCCGCGTGAAGGTGCCGTGGAATCTGCCGGCCATCACGCTCGCTGCGGCCAGCGCGGCGCTGGACGACGAGGCCGAGCATCGTTTGCGGCTCGGCGAGCTGCGCCGTTCGCGCGATGAGCTCTTGCGCCGCATCGCCTCGATCGGCGCCCTGCGCCCCGTGCCGAGCGAAGGTAACTTCGTGCTGGTCGACGTGTCGGCCACGGGCCTCAGCGCGGAGCGCTGGGTCGAGGCCTTGGTGGGCGAGCGTGTCCTGGTGCGCTCGCTCGGCGTTCACCACGCGAGCCGCAGCTGGGTTCGCGTTACGGTCGGCACCGAGGAGCAAAACGCTCTGTGCGTCGCTGCTTTCGAGCGGGTTAGTGCGCGCACGCTGCGCTCGCGCCGGCCCTTCGTCAGCGCCGTCGTGAGTGACGCGGAGTGAGCTTTTTCGGCTGGGCTCGGTTTGCACCGGGCCTTGGCTGATGTAGCCGGTACCTGAGCCATGGCTTTCTGGGACGGCTACTGGAAGAGCCTGAAGCCCCTCTCGGTCGAGGAACCGATCGACGTTTGGGTGCATCGCCCGCTCGCCTACCTGTTGGCGCGCGCCGCATACCCGACCCCGATCAGCCCGAACCTGATCACGCTGTGCTCGATCGTGCTCGGGCTCTTTGCGGCGTACTGCATGTTCGAGCCGTTCCCGCGGCACCTGCAGGTCGCCGGTTTGGCGCTATTTTCCTCGGCGGTGTTCGATTGCGCGGACGGGCAGCTGGCGCGCCTGCGCGGCAGCTCCTCCGCGTTCGGTCGCATGCTCGACGGCGTGGCCGACTTGATCGTTTCGACCGCGACGGTGGCCGGCGGCACTTACGTGGTGTGGCAGCACTTTCGGGAGCCTTGGTGGCACGGAGTGATCGCTTTGGTGATGTGCATCGTGACGATCGTCACCGGCTCGACGCACACCGCCACCTACGATCATTACAAGAATTTGTTTCTGCGCATGACGCACGCCACTTTTCGAGAGGGCGAGGACTACGAGTCGGCGCTCGAACGGTACCGCTCGCGACGGGGCACGGGCTCGCTCGCCGAGCGCGCGGCGTGGCCGTTCTACCTGTTTTACATGAGCCGCCAGACCGATTTCATTCGCGGCTTCGACCCGAACACCAAGCTCTCGTTGTCCAAGCTACCGCCCTACACGCCGGAGAGCGCCGCGGTGTACAGCCAGCATTGCGAGCCGTCGATGCGCCACTGGCGGCGCTGGTTCGGCTTCGGTTCGCTGGTCTTCGGCATCAGCGTCTCGCTCGTTTTCGACGTGGTTCAGTACTACATGCTGTTCAGGCTCCTGGTCTTGAACGCCTTTTTCTACGGCTTCATGCGGCCCGCGCAACGAGCCGCGTCCAAAGCCGCCTTTCAGGCCCTCGGCTTGTGAGCTAGCCTCGGGGCGTGCGCTGCTCCGCTTGGCCAAGAGTTTTGCTCGCGGCAATCGCGCTTTTGTCCAGCGCTCCTGCGAGCGCGCTGATCTGGCCAACGGTAGCGCGCGGGATCGAGCGCGATTTGTCAGCCGACGAAGTCTCGGTGAGGCGGCGCGCCGCCGAGCGTTTACCGGAGCTTCCGGGGCCCATGCTCGCGCGCGCGGCTCTGCACGCGCTCGCCGATTCGGACGTCGAGGTCCGCCTGGCCGCGGCACGCGCTGCCAAGCGCGCGGCGCTCCCCGGGCTCGGTGAACGGCTGATCCCCTGGCTGACCGAGTCCGACGTGCGTCTGCGAATCGCGGCGTGTGAGGCGCTCGGCGAAGCGCCTTCCGCGCGCGGGGTGGCACCGCTTTCTCGTGCACTATCCGACTCCGAACCGGCAGTCCGACGAGTGGCTGCGTCGGCGCTCGGGGAGAGCGGAGCCAAAGAGGCCGTGGTCGGTCTGCTCGGGCGGTTGGACGATGGCGCGGTGGAAGTGCGCGAAGCGGTCGTGCGCGCTCTCTCGAGCTTGGGTGACGTGCGCGCGGTGGTGCCGCTCATTTCCAAGATCGAAGATACCCGCCCGAGTGTTCGTCGGGCCGTGGCTCACGCGCTCGGCTCGCTCGCCGACCGTCGTGCCTCGAGCGCGCTCGTGCTTTCGCTGCGCGATCCGGACGCTTCGGTGCGCGCGGCGGCGCTTTCCGCGCTGGGCGCGCTCGGGGATGCGGGCAGCACGGCCAGCGTGGCGAGCGTCCTGAGCTCCGACAGCAATCCGGCGGTGCGTCGCGCTGCGGTGGCGGCGCTCGCGCGTCTGGCCAATGACGAAGCGGTCGCTGCGCTGATTGAAGCCTTGGGCGTCGCGGGCGAGGAACGGGAGGGCATTCTCGGCGCCTTCGCGCGAGTCGGCGCGAAGGCGGCGCCCGCGCTCGCGCTGTGCCTGCGTGCCGCGCAGCCGGAAGACAAACTCGAGGGCTGTGCGCTCGCGCTGTCCGCCACGCATGCGGCGCAAGCTGGGCCGGCGATTCGCGACGCGCTCGAGCGCGGCAGTGTGGGCCCCGAGGTAGCACTGCTGGCGCTCGGTCGCGCGGGAGATCCAGAGACGCTGGCGATCGCGCTCAGCTACCTCGGCCATGCGGACGCCGGAGTGCGTCGGGCCGCGCTGGTGGCTGCAGGTGCGCTCTTGGATCCGCGCCGCGCCGATGGTCGCGCGGTCGAGCCGCTCGAGACCGCCTTCGAGCGTGGCCAGAAGCGGCGCCCCGAGCGGCTCGAGTTGATTCGCTTGCTCGGTCGAACGGGTTCTCCGCGCGCGGCTCGCCTGCTGACGCCTATCGCTGAACGCGCCGACGATTTGGAGTTTCGCGTGGCAGCGCTCAGCGCGCTCGGGGAGCTCGGCCCCGATGCGGCGCCCCAGACCTTGCTCAAGGGCCTTTCCGATCCCGAGGCGGCCGTGCGACTCGCTGCGGCGCTCGCGATTCGGCAGAGCGCACCGCGCGGGCTGAGCGAGACGGTTCTGGAGCGCCTCGAGCGGGGCTCCGCACAGGATCGGCGCGCGCTCGGTCTAGCGCTGGCCGGCGTTTTCTCCGGCTCGGCGAGCGATGGGGCGTTGGCGCGCGCAGTGGCGATGCTCGGGTCGAGTCGAGGCGGAGAACGCGACGCCTTGATCGAAGCGATTGCGCACGCAAAGCCCGCCTCCGCTCAGCGCTCTCTGAACGAGCTCGCCAAGAGCCTCGACCCTGCTGACCGCGCGAAAGTCGCTGAAATGCTGGCGTTTCGAGCTGACTCGCCGACCGCTCTGGTCGCGCTCGCCAGCGACTCGGATCCGACCGTGCGCGCGAACGCGGTCTGGGCGTTGGGCAAGGTCGCTTCCCAGCGCGAGGTTCCGGCGCTGCTGCGCGCGCTGCGCGACGCGGACGTTGCGACGGTCGCGAACGCCGCCGGCGCGCTGGGTCGCGTCGCGTTGCGCGAGAAAGTCGCGGTCGATCGCGAACTCTGCGCGTTGCTCGACGATCGGCGCGACGCAGTGCGCGCGGGCGCGTTGTCTGCGCTGCGACTCGTGTCCAAACGCTGCGGCGACGGGCGCGAACGGCGCGTGTTGAGCTCGGATCGTTCGGCGCGAGCCCGACTTTCGGCGGCGTTGCTGATACGCGACGTCGATCGCTCGGAGCAGGACGTCCGCGCGCTCGAGCGTTGCGCGAGCGAAGAGCCAATCGGCGCAGTGGGCGCTGCCTGTCAGGCTTCGCCGCGCGCAACGGCACAGGGTGCCGGAGAAGTGCTGGTGTTCGTCGTCCCCGCGGGCGATGCCGCGCCGGTGCCCCGCGCGCCGTTCGCGTTGGTACGGCCCGATGGCTTGACCCGGCATGGTGCGGCAGATCGTCGCGGCGCGGTGTGTGAGCTCGGCGTTCCCGATGGTGAGGTCGAGCTATCGACCCACGCCGCGCTCGGCGAGTAAAACAGGGAGAAATGCTGCCCGTCGCCGTCGAAGTCGCCCCAGCCAACGCGCCGCGCGAGCAAGTGGCGGCGCTGCTCACGGCTTGTTCGCGCGCCGTTGGCGACGCGGACTGCGTTCTTGCCGCCGATGCTCCGGACAGCGGCACGCAAGCGGTGGCGATCGTCACCTGGCAGAGCGACGGGCGCGCCACCGTCGAAGTCGGGCTCCGGCAAGAAGGGAAGCCCGAGTGGCGGTCACGCAACGTGAGCTTCTTGCCCAGCGATGAGCCGCTCGAGCGCTGGCGCGCGGTCGGTTTCGTGGTCGGCACGCTGGCGCGCGGCGAGGAACCGGAAAAGCCAGCGGCCGCGAGCGCAGCCGACGAAGTGAAGCCGGAACCCAAAGCCGTCGAGGATGCGGCGCGGCCCCAGCCCCGCGCGGAACCTGCGAACCCGTTCGTTTCGGAAGTACGAAAGACACCGGCGGGTCACCCTGCGCGAGCTGCGCTCGAGCTCGGCGCCGTGATGGGCCCAGGGCTCGATGGACTGCGCGCGGGGGGCGTACTTCGCTCGCGCTTTCCCATTTTCGAGCCGCTGCGCTCGCTGTTCACACTCAAATATGTCGAGCGTCCGCGGGACGACGGCGGACTCCGAGGACAATGGCTGACATTCGCTGCGGGCGTCGCCGGAGTGTTGGGTAATGAAATCTCGGAGCTGAGCGCCAGTCTCGACCTGCGGGCGGAGTACTTCCGCGCCAGCGTAGAAGACCAGCAGGGGCGCACCGGTGCCGCCAGTCGTTGGCTCCCAGGCTTTTCGTTTGGCGTAGCTGGCGCGTGGACTCCGGCGCCGCCGCTCGGCTTCTATCTCGGCGCAGAGGGAGCTTGGATGCTCTCACGGACCGAGATCCAGCTGAAGAGTGCGCCCTACACCGAGGATCGCCCGTTTCGGGTTTCAGTCGACGGGGGAGTTCGCCTGCAGCTCTGGTGAGCTCAGTGCATCACGCACTTGCCGGTCGGGTCGCACATCTGCCCATCGGGACACGGGTACTGAGAGCCGCACTCGGCGCAGTGCATTGCGATGCAGTGCGGCCCAAATGGCGAGCCCGCGCACTGTGCGTCGTTCCCCGTGTCGCAAGCGCAAACCTTGTTGCCTGCGCACCAGCCGGAACTTTGGGCTGCGAACTGACAGTCGCTCGGCTTAGTGCACTCGACGCAGGTGTGGAACTGCATGTCGCATCTCGGGAACTTGGGGTCCCGGCAATCGTTTTCGTCCATGCACTCCACGCACCGGAAATGCTGCGTGTCGCAGGTCGTTCGTGGCTCCTTCGTGCACTGAAAATCGTCGACACATTCCACGCAGCTGCCTTGCGAGTTGCACGCAGGGTAAGGATCATCGCAGTGCTGCGGGCCGGTGCATTCGACGCAGATATCCTTTTTGACGTTGCAGATGTTGCGGAGCCTGTCGAAGTTGCACTGGTTGCTATCGCCGTTCTTGCACTCGACGCAGAACCCTTGGTCGCAAAAGCGCGCGCTTCCGAACAGCGCGCAGTCTGGATCCGTCGCACACTGACCCACTCCACCGCCGTTCGAGCTGGGGCGGCCACCGGTGAGCGATGGGAAGCCTCCAAGCGGCGGGGCGCCAGCCCCGGCGAAACCCCCGGCCGCCTTCCCGCCCATCGCGCGCCCACCCGAATTATCGCCGACACCTGAGGTTCCGCCTTTGTTGGAATTTGCCTTGCCCCCGGTGTCGCTGTTCCCGCCCCGACCGGCGTCGCTTTCCGGAAGGAGATCGAACGTTTTGCTCCCGCAGCGCACCGTTAATAGCGCGAGCATTAACGTGCTCGACAGAGCCGCAGCATGCCAGTGACGCGCCATGATTCTTTATCGTACCACGCGGTGGTGCGAAGCAGGCGTGCCTGCTCATCGGAACACGGGGTACCATTAAGACACAGGATAACTCGTGATTTCACGCGCAGAAGGTACCGTCCGCCCCGCCCTCCGCCTCGTGCCTGGTCGCGGCGAAGGCGAGCAGCCGCCGAGCGACGAGCAGGTCATCGAAGCGGTGCAGCGCGGTGAGCATCGCGTCGCCGGCTTGCTCTACGACCGACTGTTCGGCGTGGTCGATCACACGCTGTTTCGCGTGTTCGGGCGCCGTGAGGTCGATCACGACGACCTCGTGCAGACGGTGTTCGAGCAAATCGTGGTCACGCTGAGCCGGCGTTCCTACGCCCGCGCGTGCAATCTGAAGACGTGGGCCTCGAGCATCGCCAGCCACGTTGGGTTCAATGCGCTGCGCTCGCGTCGGCGCGAACGGCGCGTGTTGGACCGCGAAGTCGCCATCGAAGGCACGATCGTCCCGGTGCGTACCGACGCGGAGAACTTGGCGACCGCGCGCGTCGAGCTCGACCGCGTGCGCAGGCACTTGCTGTCGATGAAGCCCGATCAGTCGCAGACCGTCTTCTTGCATGACGTTCTGGGCCACGAGCTGGCCGAGATCGCGCTGATGATGCAGGTCTCGGTCGCCGCCGCGCAGTCGCGCCTGGTGCGCGGCCGGCGCGAACTCTATCGCCGCCTCGATGCCGAGGCGCGCACTCGCCATCAAGAAGAGGCGGTGTCATGACCCCCGTGAAAGAGCCGGAAGCGCTGGTTCGCGAGCTTTCGGAGGAGCGCGTTCCTCCGGAGGATCCGTCCGTGCTGGCTGCGCGGCGCGAGCGCATGATCGCGGGTATCGGGCGAACGATTCGCGAGGCAGCCGTGGATCGCGATCGACGCGCGCGACGGCGCAAAGTGCTGTTCGTCGGGCTCTCGCTGGCGGCGGCGGCGGCACTGGTGTTGGGGGTTTCTTTTCGCACGCTGCACCCGACCAAACCGGTCGCGCTGGCCGCGCCCGTCGCGCAGCCAACCCGCGTCGCGCAGGTGCAGTCGCTCACTGGCACGCTGGTCGTTACGCACGGCGGCCATGCCCGCGTCGTCGATCGCAATGAGCTGCCGACTCTGGTCGGCGGGGACGAGCTTGAAACCGCCGCTGACGGTGAAGCCACGCTGCAGACCGAACGCAGCCGAATTCAGGTGCAGCCGGCCACTCAGGTGAGCGTGCTGAGTCCGAGCATGGTGGAAGAGCGGATTCGCCTCGCGCTCGGCCGTTTGGATCTGAAGGTTTCGAAGCAACCGCACTCGCCGCGCAGCGTGGTGGTCGAGACGCCGGACGCAGAGGTCGTCGTGCGGGGCACCGAGTTCACCGTCGCGGTCGGTTCCGAGAACGACGTCACCGTGACCCGCGTTCGCGTGACCGAAGGCGCGGTTTGGGTGCTGCACCAAGGCGAGCGCGAGCTGCTCAGTGTTGGCGAAGAATGGGCGTCGAACGGTGAGCGCAAGGGCAAGGCGCTCGTGGGCCGCGACGCACCGGAGCCGGCTCCGGTCGCTATCGAGAGTGTGCCTCGAGCGCCGCGCTCGGTACGCAAGGGCGCAGCGAACGCCGCAGCGAGTCGGGCTCAGGCCGTCACAGCGAGCTCGCTGCGCGAGCAGAACCGCATGTACCAAGTCGCGCTCGACGCGCGCAACCGCGGTGACGATCGCAAGGCGCTCGAGTTGTTCGCCGCGCTCATCGCGACCTATCCAGACGGGCATTACGCAGAGCTCGCTCAGGTGGAGCGGATGCGTGCGCTGAAGCGCATGGGCGATCGCGTGAGCGCGGCAGCCGAAGCGCGGCGCTACTTGTCGGATCACGGTCACGAGTTCGCGCGCGACGAAGCTCGCGGCATCGTGCTCGGCGACAAGTAGCCCCCGTCGCGAGGCGCGAACGGTCGCTCGCGACGCCGAGCTTGCACAAAACGACCTGGGCCGGAGCTCGTTTCGAGCGCCGGCCCAGAGCCGCTTCCAGGGAAAGGGCGCTTTAGCCCTTGGACGAGCACTTCATGTTGCAGAGCAGATCGGCGGGCGCACAGCCGCAGCCGCCGCTCTTCTTGACCGGAGCAGCCGGCTTCGCGGTGTCGCCGCCGCCTGTTGCAGGAGCAGCGCCGCCGGCGGGCTTCTTTGCGCCACCGCCGCCGCCGACCACGCGACGCTTGGCCTGCGCGGCCTTCGCGCTCGCATCGGGCGCGGCTTCTTCGCCAGTTCCAGTCGCCGGTGGCTTGGCTACGGGCTCGGGGGGAGGCGTGGGCACGAATGGAGCCGCTGGCGGCGCGGCCACGACCACCGGCGCCGGAGGAGGGGGCGGCGGCTCTGGCTTCAGCAGGATGGCCGCAGCGATGGCAAGCAAGCCAACCGCCAGACCCGCGCCGATGTAAATCGGCGCTTTGCTCTTCGGCTGCTGCATCCCGTAGTCGAAGCTGCTGGCGGCTGCGACTTGGCCGAGCGGTGAAGACAAACCCAGCGGGGGCGCGACACCGAGCGGAGACATGGCCGCGATTTGCGGCATGGCCGGAGCGACCGCGGGCGCGGCACCGGTCGCCTCGGTCTTCATGGCAGCTGCGGTGAGCGCCTTCAGATCGATGAGACCGGAGTCGTCGCGCGATGCGCTGCCGTTTGAGGTCGCGCTGGGGCGCGTCGACGGCCGGGTCTGCGCCGCGGAGGTGAGGGCGCTGAGCGAAAACAGCACGGACGACTCGTTGCGCTGGCCAGTGGCCGAAGCGCTACTCGGAGTTCCAATGGGGGCATGCGGTTCAGGTGCGCTCGTCGCCACGTCGTCTTCACTTCCTGCGGTGTCGATACCGCCAAAGAGATCTGCGGTGGCCGAGCGACTCGCGGTACGCGCGGCGGCGCGCGGCATCGACGGGCTCGCCGCGGCGCGCGACGCGGCCGCGGGCTTGTCCCACGGCGACGGGGCAGGCGCGGCTGCTCCCGCGTTCAGCGCTTCGACGATCTCGGGCACGTCGGCGAGCGGCTTCCAATCTGCGAAACCTTCCGCCCACACGTAGGTTTCCCCCGTCACTTGTCCGGAGTTGTAGGCGGTGATCAGATCGCGCAGGGCCAGCGTGCGTTGATCGCCTTCGCCGAAATCGACCGAGTACTCGCCGCCCGACGACCCCTCGGTCGCCTCGGCTACCTCGCTCGCCTCGCCGGCTGAGGTGTACACGTTTGGAGGGCTGGTTTTGCCGTCGATGACGATGGTGGCGCCACACTTGCGGCAACGGATCTTGGCCAGACGGTCTTGAACTTTGTCGTCCGCGATCGAGTACTTGGCTGAACAGGCAGGGCAGGAGATCTTCACGAGCGGCCTCTCGAATCACCCGGCGACGCCGTCGCGGCGTCAAGCCCGGCTGGGATATCGGAATCAGTGTGCCCACCCGCTCCGGCGGGGGGCCACGTTCTATCATTCCTGCAGAATAGTGCTAGGGGGCCGGAACGGGGTGGAAAAATCGCGTGCCGCTGATCCAAGCAAATGGGACCCGCTGAGCCGCCGCAAGCTTGGCTCCTGATGGAGCGCTTTGGCTTGCTGTGCCGCGTCAGCTACCCATTGCGAACAGCGCGAGGTCGAGAGCTTCCAAGCGCTCCCGAAGCTCGGGCTCGAGCTCTTCCTCGCACCGCATGGCGAGGTAGAGCTCGCGCTTCGCACCGACCAGGTCGCCCTCCGATATCAGTCGGTCGGCCTTGCGCGCGTGGAGCTTGCCACTGGCGGTGTGACACAGCTCGTCCAGCGAACGGACGCCGCTCGACGTGCTTCCGGGGGGAATGCTGGGCACGCCGAGCCGCACATGGCCCTTGGCCAAGGTGAGGTCGTAGTCGGCGCGCTGCTGGGCATGGGAAAGGACACGGTAGGCCTCGGCCCCACGTTGGAAGACTCGGCGCACCCGCGCCGCCATGTCGGGATCGGCGTCGAGATGAACGTCGGGGTGGAAGGCCAGCGAGAAGACGTGGAACGCCTGGCGGATGGACGCCTCGTCGGCGATTTCGAGCACGCCCAAGATCTCGTAGTAGCTCGCCGCGTCGAGAGTTCGATCCCAGTCGAGGATGCGCTGTCGATCGGACTCGTCCATCGCGGGCTCCGCGCTACGCAGTCTGGCGCTGGTTGTGGCGGGCGGCCATGGCGCCTACATCTTGCGCCTCCGGCAACCCGATCAGGCGCAGCTGCGCAGCGGTCGCGCGCCCAGTCTGGACCTCGGTTGCACTGACATTGAGCATGCCGTTGGCGTCGAGACCGAAGCAGACCGAGATTTGCACGGCACCACGCGGTGCAGCCGGAAGCCCGCTGAGCTCGACCTCGCCGAGCAACGTGTTCTCTCCGAAGCGCTTCGACTCACCCTGCGAAACCCGCACGCGCACTACGGTTTGACCGTCGCTCGCGGTCACGAACTCTCGCCGCTCTTCGCACGGGACCTGGGTGTTGCGCGCGATGATCGGATCGCAATAGCCGCTGACCGTTTCGACCGCCAAAGTGAGCGGTGTGACGTCCACCAAGAGCGGAGCGCGCGGCACAGGCGCGGCAGGCGCTACCGCCAACGGCTGAGTAAGCGGTTGAGGCTGAGCGAGCGGCTGAGGCTGAGCGAGCGGCTGAGGGAGCTGACCGAAGTCCGAGAAAGTCCGCGAAAAGGCCGGGGGTGGAGAAGAGGGCGGGGGCGCCTGCACCGGAGGCAGCGGCGCGGTGGCTCCGAAGGTCGGCGGAGGCAGCGGCGCGGTGGCTCCGAAGGTTGGCGGAGGCAACGGCGCGGTGGCTCCGAAGGTTGGTGGAGGCAGCGGCGCGGTGGCTCCGAAGGTTGGCGGAGGCAACGGCGCAGTGGCGCCAAGCGACGATGGCGGTGGGAACGGCGCCGCGAGCGGAATCGTCCCGCCGCGATGCGCCCCCGAGCTCGGCGGACTGACCACCGGAATCGCCTTGCCGGTAATGCGGCCAACCTTGGTGGGCTCGTCCTCGCTGAAGTCGGGCTCGCCAGTCTTGGTAACGATGTCTTCTTGCGCGTAGGGCGACGACCCGGGCTCCGCTCGCGGTCTCGACAGCGGGACTTGCGTCACGTCCTCGATATCACTGTCGCTGAGCGCGAAAGCGACGCTCTCCTCCGTCGTGCCTGGGACTTGCTTGACCACGCCGCGTACGGTCGGCTCTTCCTGCTCGGGCAGCGGCTCGGTCGCGCCGGCTCGTGCGCGCTGTGCTTGTTCCGATGCGCTCTGCAGCGTCGGTCCGGATCGCTTCTGCTGGACCTCTTTAGCCGCCGATTCCGCGGGAACCCCCAGGCCCGCACCTGTGCGAATCTTTCCGCGCGCGCCAAGCCCGTCCAGAGTCTCGGTCCCGAGCGGTACTTTCGCGCCCGCGCGACCGATCACGCCGAGCGCGGGGTCGTCGGGCAAACTCGTGACGAGCATGTGCGGGTCGGGTTGTACGCCCGGCGCGGTGTGCGCGCGTCGTCGCTCACCGAAGCTCTGGGTGCTCGGCGGCGCAACGCCGGGCATGGTCTCCGCGCGCATTCGACCCGCCGGAACGTCGGGCGCGCTCGGCAATTGAGCCCGCGCCGCCGCTGGTGCTGGAGGCACGGTGCCGCGTCGGCGTTCCGCGCCGGCGAGCGCGCTCGCCTGAATCGCAGCGCCGAGCGCGACCACTTCGTCCGGGCTGATGTTGCCCTTCACTTCGCGCCCGAAAAACGCTTCGACGCGACTACGCACCAGCGGCACGCGTGTCGAACCGCCGACCAGCAGCACCTGGTCGAAGTCCTTGGGCGTTAGGCGCGCGATCGAAAGCGCCTCCTGACACGTGTCGAACGTGCGCTCCACGAGCGGGCGGATCAAGTGCTCGAGTTCGCTGCGCGAGAGGCGGAATTTGAAGCCCAGCCCTTTTCCGCCTGGGCCGTGCGCCACGTCTTCCAGCTCGATGCTGGTTTCCTGCTCGACGCTGAGGCGCTGTTTGACCTGCTCGGCGGCCACGCGCAGTCGCTCGAAAGCCTGCGGGTTGGTGCGCGGATCATAGCGGTGACGTCCCAGGAACTCGGTCGCCATGCGCTCGGCGATGGACAGATCGATGTCGTCGCCCCCGAGGAAGGTATTACCGGCCGTGGCCAGAACCTCGAACACGTGGTCCGAGAGATCGAGCAGCGTGACGTCGAAGGTGCCGCCGCCAAAGTCGTAGACCGCGAGCCGCTCACCGCTGGCTCGCCCGAAGCCATAGGCGAGCGCCGCGGCCGTTGGCTCATTCAAAATACGCAACACTTCGAGGCCCGCGACGCGCCCGGCGACCTTGGTTGCAGCGCGCTGCAGGTCGTTGAAATTGGCGGGCACGGTGATGACCGCGCGATCGATGGTGGTCCCGAGGGCCGCTTCGGCGACTTGCTTGGCGCGGCGCAGCACGAAGGCGCTGATCTCGGGCAAGGTGTAGGTTTCACCTCTGCCAACGACCAAGGTTGCCTGGCCTGGCCCCTCGCGCATCTGAAACGCGAAGCGCGTGCGCGCGCGGCCCACCTCTTCGGAGTCCCAGCTGCGCCCAATCAGGCGCTTCACCGAGTAGATGGTGTTGGCAGCGTCGACCAGGCGCCGTTCCTTCGCAGGACGACCGACGAGCACGCTGCCACTCGGGTGAAAGGAGACGACCGACGGCAACAGCGTGTTGCCGTTTTCATCGGGGATGGCCGCGGCGCGGCCGTCTCGCACGACAGCGACGACGGTGTTGGTCGTGCCCAGGTCGATCCCGATTACCGGTGACATCTAGAGGAGCCTTATAGCGCTCCCGCGGTCTGGATTTGAGCCGAGCGGCGCTTAGGAGATTCGTGCGTCCGCTGTTGCTGGAAACCAGGCCGACCGCCCGGCGTTAAGGCGAAAGGTCGGCTGCGATGCGGTCTAGCGCGCTCTGGTACCAGCGCTCTACCTGAGATCGAAAGGGCCACATCCAGCCGTAATCCGGCCCAGTGAAGCGCGACACGATACGCGCGCGGAGCGCTGGATCCCGCGCTGCTTCGAGCCCCAGTAGCTCGGCGGTCGCTCGCAGCGTCTCGGTGTACGCCTCCCACTCGATGCGCGCGCGACCGTAGGCGAGCCCCAAAGGGAAGAATGGCAGAAGATAGAGCAACGCCATGCCGAGAGCGCCGTAGCGGCGGCGCTGGCGCAGGTGAACTCGCTCGTGGCGCAGGAGGATGACGCGGTCCGCGCTGCCGAGCGAATCCCAGCTATCGGGCACGTACAGGGTGTCGCCGAGAACCGTGTAGTACCCGCTCAAGAACCGTCGCTGGCCGCCCAGCGTGACGAGCAGGAGCCCTGCGTGCAGCGCATGACACAGGGGGCTCGAGCGCTTGTAAACGATACGAAACCGCGGAAATTCCGAGCAAAGCTCGGTGATGAAGCGATCCGCATCGCGAGCGCCGGCCATTGCCCGAGCTCAGCTTCCCCCGAGCACGTCGCCATCCACGAGCACTCGGCCATTGGCCAGCTCGAGCGCCGTGAGCTCGCGCTTGCCTTCGACCTGGGCGCGCACGAGCTCCACGGCTCCGTCGCCCGTGCCGATCAGCACGCGCGGGCGCTCGACGCGCACCTCACCGGGCGCGAGCGCGGGGCTCGCACCGATCCGGCGTGTCTCGGCGATGCGCAAGCGCTTCCCGCGCGCGAAGGTGTGAGCGCCGGGCCTCGGCGCGAGCCCGCGCACCCGGTCGTGAACGGCGCGCGCCGGCTGCTTGAAGTCGAGGTCGCCGTGAGCGCGCTCCAGTGGAGGCGCGAGCGTGACCTTCGATTCGTCCTGGGCGACCGCTGTCAGCTCACCTTTGACCACCCGGGCGAGATCCGCGTGCACCACTTGGGCGGCGAGCTCGCTGAGCCGCGCCGCGAGCTCGGCGCCGGTCTCGTCGGGGCCGATGCCAATTTCGTGTCGCGAGTAGACCGGGCCCGAGTCGAGCCCTTCGTCCATTTGCATGAGCGAGATGCCGGTCTGCTGCTCGCCGTGAATGATCGCCCACTGAATCGGCGCCGCTCCGCGATAGAGCGGCAGCAGCGAAGCGTGCAGGTTGACGCAACCACGCCGGGGCGCGTCCAGCACTGCTTTCGGCAAGATCCTGCCGTACGCGAGCACTAATGCCACATCGGCCTTGAGCTCCGAAAGCCAAGCCGCGAGCTCGCCGGTGCGCACTTTCTCGGGCTGGTAGATGGTGAGCCCAAGCTCGAGCGCGGCGCGTTTGACTGCAGGTTGTCGAAGCTCGAGGCCTCGGCCTGCAGGCCGATCCGGTTGACACACGACACCGACGACGTCGGAGACCTCCGAGAGCGCGCGAAGCGACGGTACGGCAAGCTCCGGAGTGCCGAAAAAGACTGCTCTCATGTGCGTGGCTCCTCTATACCAAGAGATGCTCAGGAACTCCTGCCAGCCGGACGAAGTAGCCTCTGGCGCGGCTCGGAGTGACGCGTTCCGAGTCGCGCGAATGGTTTTGCGCGCCGGCTATTCGCTCGGAAAAACGCAGAACTTGTTGGCTACGTTCGTGTGAGTGGTTAGGTTCCGACGGTGGTCGCCGTTGTTAAAAACAGAGATGTCCCGAGAGCCCGGAGCTTTTCATCGGGGGCCTCGCGCATGCTGCGCGCTGCCCGCTCTACCGGGTGGGCGTCGGCCCCGAGGGGTGACATGATGAGGCAGTCATGAGCGAGAAAAAGAAGCCGTCCCCGCCGCCAGCTCCGCCCGTGAACGAGGAAGACATTCGCTTCGGCGATGAGCTGCCGGTGCTCCCGATTCGCAACGCGGTGCTGTTTCCTGGCGCCGTAGCGCCGTTCGATGTCGGTCGCGAGAAATCGGTCGCGCTGGTCGAGGACGTGCACAACCTCACCAACCCCGTGATCGCAATCTTCGCGCAGCGCGACCCGGCGACGGATGATCCGAACGCGGACGATCTCTATCCGGTCGGCTGCGCGGCGCGCGTGCTCAAGGCGCTCAAGCACAGCTCCGGCAATTACTCGCTGATTTTGCAGGGCCTCACGCGCATTCGCTTCGACAGCATAACGCAGAGCAGCCCGTACATGCGCGCGCGCATCACGCGCGTCGACACGCCGCCCACCGAGGACGTGGAAGCGGAAGCGCTGGCGATGAGCCTGCGTGACGTGGCAAAGCAAGTGATTCAACTGATGCCGGAGTTGCCGCGCGAAGCGGGCTCCTTGATCGATTCGATTCAGGCGCCTGGCGCGCTCGCGGACTTGGTCGCGGCGAACCTCGACGCGCCGGTCGAAGAGAAGGCGCAGCTGATCGAAACGGTCGAAGTGAAGGAGCGCATCCGCAAGGTGCTGAAGCTCCTCACTCGCCAGCTCGAGATCTTGAAGATGCGTGAGCGCATCAACTCCCAGATCAAGGAGGAGATGGGCAAGAACCAGCGCGAGTACGTCCTCCGCCAGCAGCTCAAGGCGATCAAGGAAGAGCTGGGTGAGGAAGAGGGCGACCAGAGCGACCTGGACGTGCTGGAAGAACGCCTGAACAAGGCGAACCTGGCCAAAGAGGCGGAGAGCGTCTGTCGGAAGCAGCTGAAACGGCTTCGCTCGATGCAGGTCGGCTCGGCCGAGTACACGGTGGTCCGCACCTACATCGACTGGATCCTCGACATCCCGTGGAGCAAGTCGACGACCGACATGATGGACATCGCCGAGGTCCGCAAGGTCCTCGACGAGGACCACTCCGGCCTCGAGAAGATCAAGAAGCGCATCGTCGAGTACTTGGCGGTCCGCAAGCTGAAGAAGGACAAGAAGGGTCCGATCCTCTGCCTCATCGGCCCGCCCGGTGTCGGTAAGACGTCGCTCGGCCGGTCCATCGCGCGCGCGCTCGGACGCAAGTTCGTGCGCATCTCGCTCGGTGGCGTGCATGACGAAGCCGCCATTCGCGGCCACCGCCGCACGTACGTCGGCGCCCTACCGGGTCAGATCATCCAGGGCATGAAGAAGGCCGGGACCGTGAACCCGGTGTTCATGCTCGATGAGATCGACAAGATCGGGCACGACTTCCGCGGTGACCCGGCGGCCGCTTTGCTCGAGGTCCTCGACCCGGAGCAGAACGACACCTTCCAGGATCACTACCTCGAGATCCCGTACGACCTGTCGAAGGTGATGTTCGTCGCGACGGCGAACGTGCTCGACACGATCCCCCCGGCACTCCGCGATCGTATGGAGATCCTCGAGATCCCCGGTTACACGCGGCGTGAGAAGGCGGCGATCGCGCGGGACCACCTGGTGCCGAAGCAGCTCGAAGAGCACGGCATCGACGACCGCGTGCTGAAGATCACGGAGAAGGCCGTCGACACGATCATCGACAGCTACACGAAGGAGAGCGGTGTCCGCAGCCTCGAGCGGCAAATCGCCAGCGTCATTCGTGGAACCGCCGTGAAGGTCGCCGAAGGTCAGACCGGACCTTTTACGATCGACATCGAGGAGGACCTGCGGCCCACCTTGGGTCCAGCGAAGTTCACCTCGGAGATCGCCGAGCGCATGGACGAGCCGGGCATCGCGACCGGCCTCGCCTGGACGTCAGTCGGCGGCGAGATCCTCTTCATTGAAGCGACGCGCATGCACGGCAAGGGTAAGCTCGCCCTGACTGGTCAGCTCGGCGACGTGATGAAGGAGTCGGCCCAGGCCGCGCTCAGCTACGTGCGCGCTCGCGCGGCACAGCTGCACATCCAAGAGGACTTCTTGGAGAACAGTGACGTGCACATCCACATCCCGACCGGTGGCGTTCCGAAGGACGGACCGAGCGCGGGCGTGACGATGATGACCGCGCTGGTCTCACTGCTCACCGGGATTCGCGTGCGTCACGACGTGGCGATGACCGGCGAGATCACGCTGCGCGGCAAGGTGCTGCCCGTCGGCGGTATCAAGGAGAAGGTGCTCGCGGCCCATCGCGCGGGTATCAAGCGCGTGATCCTTCCGGAGCGCAGCACTGCGGATCTCGACGAGGTGCCGCAGGAGGTGCGCGACGAGCTCGAGTTCGTGCCCGTCACCAAGATGGACGAGGTGCTGCTCGAGGCACTCGAGACGCCCGAGAAGCTCGACCTCAAGCCGAAGCCCGGCAAGGGGAAGAAGTCGAGCAAGGAGAGCATCGCGGAGCCTGCTCCGTAGCTCTCGCTTCTCTCTGCGCGTCTAAAAGGGCCGGCTCGGAAACGAGTCGGCCTTTTTTGCATTTGGAGTAAGGTCGCGGCATGGAAAGCTTAACCGTCCTCGGAGCGGGATCGTGGGGAACCGCCATCGCGAAGGGTTTCGCAGATCGCGGGCATCAAGTACGGCTCTGGTCACGTCGTGAAGACCAAGCGCGCGGCATCCAAGAGACGCGCGAGAACCTCGAGTACCTGTCGGGCGTCCGTCTGCCCGACAATCTGCTCGCGACGCACGACCTCGAACGCGCGCTCGAAGGTTCGGACGGCGTGTACGTCGTCGTTCCTTCACACGGTCTGCGCCAAGTCGTGCGCGAAGCGAAGCCGTTCATGCCCGAGCGCGGGCCGATCGTCACGGCGACTAAAGGCATCGAGAACGAATCGCTTCATTGGATGACGCAAGTGCTCGAGGACGTCCTGCCGAGCACGATGCACGGGCGCATTTGCGCGCTCGGCGGCCCGAGCTTCGCGCGCGAAGTCGCAGCCGGCATGCCGAGCGCCGTGTGTCTCGCGAGCCGCGATCACGCGACCGGCTTACGCGCGCAAGAGCAACTCGCAGGCGAGCGCTTTCGCGTCTACACGACCGAAGACGTCGTCGGCGTCGAGATCGGCGGCGCGCTCAAGAACGTGATGGCGATCGCGGCGGGCGCGGCCGATGGGCTCGGTTTCGGGCACAATGCGCGCGCGGCGCTGATCACGCGCGGGCTCGCGGAGATGGCAAGGCTCGGACAAGCGCTCGGCGCAAACCCGCTCACGCTCGCGGGCCTTTCGGGGCTCGGAGATCTCGTGCTGACGTGTACGGGAGATCTGTCGCGCAACCGGCGCGTCGGCCTCGAGATGGGAAGCGGGCGAACGCTCGCTCAAGTCCTGGCAGACATGCGCATGGTGGCCGAAGGTGTGAAGACGGCGAAGAGCGCGTACGACCTCGCAGTGCGCGAGCACGTCGACATGCCGATCACGACCGAGGTTTACCGTGCGCTCTACGAAGGGAAACCCCCGATCGAAGCCGTCAGCTCGCTCTTGTCGCGGACGTTGCGGCAAGAACGGGATTGACGCGGGCGCGTTCGGGTCGCAATTCGCCTTCGGCGCCCGCTGCAGTTCGCCCGCTGGAGGTCGCGATGGACTATCAAGCCTCGGAACGCACGATCACGACCCGTTGCTGCATCGCGGGTGGCGGGCCTGCCGGCATGATGCTCGGCTTGTTGCTAGCTCGCGCTGGCGTGAAGGTCACGGTGCTCGAAAAGCACCCGGATTTCCTGCGCGACTTTCGAGGCGACACGGTGCACCCGTCGACGCTGGAGATCCTGCGGCAAATCGGATTGAAGCGGCGATTCGACGAGATTCCGCAGCAGCGCGTCGAACAGATCAAGGCGCAGTTCGCCGATGGGCGCTACCCGATCATCGATTTCCGCAGGATTCGGCCGTTCCCGTATCTCGCGCTCGTTCCGCAGTGGGACTTCCTCGATTTTCTCGCGGATGAAGCGCGCAAATATCCGAACTTCGAGCTTCGGATGCGCACGGAAGTCGCGTCACTGATCTATCAAGGCGAGCGCGTCGCGGGCGTCACGGCAGTTTCGCCTGAAGGTTACCTGCGCGTGAACGCAGACATCGTCGTCGGTTGCGACGGGCGGCACTCCACGGTGCGCGCGGAGTCGGGTCTCACGACCGTCGATCTCGGCGCGCCGATGGACGTGTTGTGGTTTCGATTGCCACGCGAGAAGACGGACACGACCGAGAGTTTCGGCGTGATCGGCCGCGGGCACTTCTTCGCGCTCTTGCAGCGCGGCGAGTACTGGCAGATCGCCTACGTGATCCCGAAGGGCAGCTCGACGTCGCTGCGACATGCGCCGCTCGAGAACTTTCGCGCGGAGGTCGGGCGCCAGGTGACGTTCCTCGCCGACCGCACGCATGCGCTCGAGAGCTGGGACGACGTGAAGCTCCTCGAGGTGCGCGTCGATCGCTTGAAGCGCTGGTACGAACCGGGCTTGTTGATGATCGGCGATGCGGCGCATGCGATGTCGCCGATCGGCGGAGTCGGGATCAACTTGGCGATTCAAGATGCAGTGGCGGCAGCGAACGCGCTCGCACCGGCGTTGCAGAGAGGCGCGACTCCAAGCACGAAGATCTTGTCCAGCGTGCAGCTGCGTCGAGAGATTCCGACACGCGTCGTGCAGGCGATCCAAGTGCAGATCCAAGATCGCGTGATCGCACCTGCGCTGCGAGCCAACGACGATGGTCATCCGCTTCCGATCCCACCGTTCCTGCGAAACGTCTTGAAGTCGCAGGCCGTGCGATCGGTGCCGGCAAGGATCTTCGGTTTGGGTGTGCTGCCCGAGCGCGTGAAGATCTAACAACCGCCT
>DASZQI010000094.1:0-28471 GCA_035549735.1 Polyangiaceae bacterium
GATTCACACCAAGCACGTCAGCGTGACCATGAACAGCGAGGAAGCGGGCAGCGAGTTCGACCTCCGCGACGTGCCCTACGTCCAATACTTCAAAGACAACTACGCGCTCCATGCCGCCTACTGGCACGACGGCTTCGGCGCACCGCGCAGTCACGGCTGCATCAATTTGGCTCCCCTCGACGCTCGCTGGCTGTTCCACTGGACCGATCCTCCAGTGCCTCCTGCTTGGCATGGCGCGTTCTCGCTCCGCGAGGGCAGCTTGATCGATATCGTGCCCTGAAACGGGGAATGGTGGCCGCTTGCTCACGCCAATCGTCGGTGGAGCAGGAGCCAGATTGCTGTGCGTCGACGGTGAGCGAGTCGTCGTGGTCGACCAGGAGACGGGGGCACGCTCCGAGCTGGACGACGGCGGCGCGCTCCAGTTCCAAGGCACGTGCTCCGCGGATCGTAAGCGGGGTTTATGCGAAAGCGCGGACTTAGCTGCTAGGTCGGGGGAGCGCCTGACGTATCCGACTTACCGAGAACCCTGCCTCAAAATTGATTGAAGAAGGCCCAAATCGCAGCGGACGCGAAGTTCGGCGCGCCGTGTCCGCCTGCGAACTGACAAAAGTGAATAGGATAGCCGCTGGTGCAGCCCTGATAGGCGACGCAGGGGCTTGGGCTAACCGCGGCGGTCGTGGTTTGGCACTTGTTCCTGGCCACGAATAGATTCAAGGCGTCCTTGCCGTCGGCGAGCGGCACGACCGTGTCGTTGTCGCCGTGCGACATCCATACGGCGATCGGGTGATCGGTCGCCTTGTTGCAGCCGCTGTAGGGGTGGTTCGCGTTCGGGATTGCCCCCGACATCGGCGCGATGGCGCGGAACACGTCGGCCAGTTCGCAGCCGATCGAGTCGGACATCATGCCGCCGTAGCTAAATCCAGTGGAAAAGATGCGTTGATCGTCGATGCACAGCTTGCTTCGAAACAGCGCGAGCAAGGCCTTGACCAGCGCGATGTCGCGGCCGCCGGTGTTGGCGAAACCGGCGTCGATCCCCTCCGGCGCGACGAAGATCGCATTGCCGCCAGCGCGTTGCTCGAGCCCGTAGTAGGGCCCGCCGCCGGTGTTTCCAGTGGCGACGTCGTTCGCGCTGCCACCCTTCCAATGGAACGCGAAGATGAGCTTGTAAGGCTTGCTAGCGCTGTAGCTGGTTGGAAGTGCCAGAATGTATTCGCGCTTGGTACCGGACACGTCGATGCTGGCGCGCCCGCTCTTCAGTGGATCACTGGCGCCACAACCCGTGCTCCCGGTCGGCGCGCCCGCCGCGCCGCCAGTGCCTCCGCTGCTGGTCGCGGCACCACCGGTGCTCGCACGCCCGGCACTGCCTGCGGCTCCGCTTGAAGAGCCGCCACCGGGGCTTTCGCCGCCGCGTGAGGCACCTGCGTTCCCTCCCGCGCCCGCGCCGCCGCCAGCTGTGTTTGCTCCGCCGGTGATCCCGCTACCGCTGCCACCGGTAGTGTTCGGCACGCCGCCGGAGCCCTCGCTCTTCGTGCCGCCGGTCGGAGCCGACGCGCCACCCGAGCTGGTGGTGCTGCCGCCGGTGGCGAGCGCTCCACCGGAGCCGGGCGTCACTCCACCGCTCGAGGGAACACCGCCCGAACCAGGTGGCGTCGTGGTCGTGCCGCCCGACGCCGTGCTAGTGCCACCGCTTGCGGGCGCGCTTCCACCGCTCCCGCCTGTGGGCTCGACGGTACTGCTGCAGGCCGCTGCGAGCAGGACGAGGCTCGAAATCACAGCAGACGCGTGGCTATAGACGGAACTGCTCATGGCGCTGCGCTTTCGCTCGATGTTCAGATGTCGCACGCGCGCGGCGCGCCCCACAACGTGCCAAAACGGTCCCCCCTCCTGCTGTTTTTGGCCGGATTCGGGCCACATGAAAGAGCGACCGTTGCGCTACAAAGCCGCGCGCGGCTGAATGGAAAGTTCTAGCAGCGCTCCGCGTTCGCTAAGCGGGGACCGAAAGGCGACCGCTTGCGAGTCGCGTGACGTACTCGGAAAGCGGGCTCACGCGACGCCCCGACAACCGCTCGAGCACGCGCGTCACCGGCTGCGTCACGGTGCCATGCGGCAGCACGAGTCGATAGCTTTCGTGCCCCGCGGCTTGGCCCGAACCTTCCCAGTGCGCGCCCACCGCATCGACCAGCGTCTCACCCAAGTAGCCACCGAGCAGAATCGCGACCCGCCGAGTCCAAGACGCGTCCGGATCCGGCGGCGCCTTTGGCGGAACCAGCAGCGCGACATAACGATCGATCGCGACCGTACCCGACACCGAGTGGTCGAGCGGCAGCTCGAGCTCCTGAGCCGAGTAGAGCCCCACCACCGAGTGCGGGAGCAGCCGTCCAAGTTCATGAACCTGCTCGTGATCGGGAAACTGCGCGGGATCCCAGGGAGCAGGCGGGCACAGCGACAGCGGCACCGAATTGCCCAGCGGATCCGCGCCAGGGTGCAGATTGCGCGGCGGCTCCATCGAAAGCGGGGTGCCCTCGCGCAGGCGTGCGCGCACCCGCTCGCAGGGGCGCGCCGAGATGCCCACGCCTTCGATGGTCGCCGACAGCGGGAACGCGGGTACGCCGTGCCACTCGGCGCCGAAGGCTTGGCGGAAGCTTTCGCCAACATACGCGCCCACCAGCTGCTCGATGGCCTCGTCACTCTGACCTTGGCCGCCTTTGCCGTAGATGAGCGAGAGCGCTGCATCCAAGCGATCGACGCTGAAGATAGAGCAGTCGTACGGCGCAAAATGGCTGAACACCGGCAGCTCGGTGAACAGCCGCGCCGCGACGCGCGCCAGCAGCGACCATCCTTCGGCGCCACCTCGGCGGGAAACGGCGTTGACCTGGGCTGCGCAGGCCGCACCGAGCGCCTCAGCGGCCGGCTCGCGACGGCCTTCGAGCAGCGCGGCCTCTGCTTCGCCCCAAATTTCTGCGACGCGCGCGCTGTTTGCGTGCGCCGCGATCGCTGGTTCGGACTCTGAAAAGCCGTGCCGCTTCAGCGCTTGCGCGTTGACCGCGGCTTCTTCCGCGTGCAGCTCGCTGAGCCGTAGCTGTGCGCGCGAGGCGTCCGAGCGCAGCCCCAGCCGAGCCGACGCGACCGCGATGGCGGCCAGCGCGTCGAGCTGACGAGGATCTTGCTGCAGTGCGGTCTGAGCGAGGCTTATCGCGCGGGCGGCGTCGCCCACCTCGGCGTAGAGCGCTGCGCGCAGCGACTGAGACAGCCCGGCAATGGGACCTTCGCGTAGTCGAGTCGAGGTCAGAAGCGGCTCGGCCTCTTCGGCCAGCGCGAGATTGCCGGTGCGACGTAGCACGCGGACCAAAGCCCAGGCACAGGTCACGCGACTCACCGGGTCGTCCGGATCTTCCAGCACGGCGCGACGCGCTTGAGGCAGCGCCTGTTCTGGTCGCCCGATCTCGATCAGGACGCGCGCGGATGCAGCGCGCACCAAGGGTTCGATCAACGGCGCGCGCAGCAAGCGTTCGAGCTGAAATCCAGCGCGTTCTCTCTCGCCGAGCGCGGCGAGAGCGCGCGCAGCGAGCAGCGTGAGCTCCGGTCCGCTCCCCGCATCGACGCGTTCACACAGCTCGAGCGCGCGCGCCGGATGGCCCGCTTCCAGCGCGGCCGCGATTTCGAACAGGGAGGGGGCGTGCGGACGCGTCGGCTTTTCTTCGCGTTCGAGCTCGACGAGCGGGCGCTCGGTGGTGGCTTCTTCTCGAGACACCGGCGGCGCTTCCGGCGGCGGCAGGGTCGACGCGGCCTGGTTATGGCTCTTGGGAAGTTGCAGCGAGGGGATCACCGGCAGCGGTTCACCTGGCGCGCTGAGCGTGGGCGCCTCGCGATCGCGAAAACTCTGCGGTTCGCTGGGCTGCGGGGGAGGCTGAGGCGTCTCCGGAACGTAACTCGGGACACCGGCACGCGGCGTGAAGCGTGGAACGTGAGGCGCGCGCGGAATGTCCTGTCGCGAGAGCGATTTGGTGCCCACTACTTCGGGCGAGCGTGCGGGCGTGGGCGACTGCGGCGCGCCGGTGACGCGCCGAAACACGTCCGGTGCCGGCTCGAGAACGCCGGCTTCGGCGGCGTCGAGCATGCGTTGGGCTTCCGGAAAGTGACTCGCGCGCGCCATCAGCTCGCGCAGTCGCTCCACCACGCCGGCCTGATCCAGACGCCCACGCTGGTAGAGGATGCGGGTCGCAAAGTAAGCGCTGGCGAGCTCCGCGCCGGGTACGTCGAAAATCGTCGCAAGCAAGCGCTGCGCCTCATCGAAGCGACCGGCGTTGAGCTTGGACTCGATTTCCAAGAGCCGGGGATCGCGCAGCGGACCCTGACCCATGCCTCATCATATCCGCCAAGGCTCTGCTTCGCACCACCCCTGCGCCGAGACGTCGCGTCGGTCCGAGGTCCGGTCGAAGCGTTACGGCGATTTCACGCAGCGAAAGCCGATGCCGTGGCTCTGCGCTTTGGGGTCCTGCGCGTAGCGGAAAGAAGGACGCAACCAGCTCGCAAAACTTCCGTTCCAGGCGCCACCGCGGATGACCTTCTTGTCGCCTGCTTCCGGCCCAGTCGGGTTCGACTTGTCCTCGGCGGTGTAGGCGCCCTCCCAATCCGCGACCCACTCCCACACGTTGCCGACGACGTCGTACGGGCCGAAGCGCGAGCGCCCCGCCTCGAATTTTCCGACCGGCGCGGTGGTCGCGAACTGATCGCTCGCTGGGTACAGCGCCGTGAGCTGCACCTTGTGATCTTTACCCCACGCGACGCACTCACTGCCGCAGGCGTTCAGGTGCTTCTCGGTCGGCGCTTCATCACCCCAAGGGTAGACTCGACCGTCGGGTCCGCGCGTCGCGTACTCCCACTCCGCCTCGGTCGGCAAGCGTTTGCCATTGGCCTTGCAGTACAGGCTCGCCATGTCCCAGCTGACGCAATTGATCGGATGGTCGGCGCGAGCGGGATCCCCGAACGTGCAGAGAGGCGCGTAGATCTTCTTGTCGTTGGGCGTGATGTTCGGCCAGTCGACTTCGGTGTTTGCGCGCTTGCAGCGCCCTGCGTCGGAGCAGGATTTGTATTCGCCTGCGGTCACCTCGTAGAGATCCATGCAGAACTCACCGAGCGCCACGTTGTGCGCAGGTTTCTCGTTGTCGCGCGCGTCCTTGGCGTCGGAGCCTTGAAAGAACTGACCAGCGGGGATCTTGACCATGCGCTCCGGGCAGGCGGCGACCGGCGCGGCGGACGCCGAAGCGGAAGCGAGCTGCGGCGCGGCTGCAGCGGCAGCCGCACTCGCCGGCGGAGGAGCAGGCGATTCCGCAGTGCTGGACGGGCCGCGTGTCAGCCAGAACAACGCTCCCCCGCCCACGAGAGCAACGCCGAGCGCGGGCAAGAGCCAAGGCGCGCCGCCGCGCGCCGTGCTCGAGGCCTGAGTGGTGAGCGTGGACGGCGTGCCCGTGGTGCTCGAGGTCGTGTTCGAGACCGGCGAAAGCAGGGACGCGGGGACCGGCTGAGACACACTGAGCGACGGCGGGGCGAGCTCCGTTTGCGCGGTCGAAACGCGGATGGGCAGCATGTCGGTGCGCGTCATCGAAACGCCGGCTGCTTCCGAAAGCGCGCTCCAAAATTCGGCGGCGCGCGCGAAACGTTGCGCCGGCGCAATCGCCAGCGCCTTCGCGAAGACGGCCTCGACCGCGTCAGAGACGGCGACGCCGAGCGCACGCGGGGTGGGTCGTCGCTCCGGGTGCCCGGCGGCCACTGCAAGCTGCACCACGTCTTCACCGTCGAGCGCGGGCCTGCCGCTGAGCATTTCTACGGCCACCAAGGCGAGCGCGAAGACATCGGTCCAGGGCCCAGTCGCGCCGTGATGACGGCTGAATTGCTCCGGCGCGCCGTAGGCGGGAGTAAACGAGGTGACGTTGGTGCCGGTGCGTGCGAGGGCCGCTTGCAGCTGAGTGTCGTCGGTGACCATCTTGGCCACGCCGAAGTCGAGCACCTTGAGCGTCGCTTTGCCGCGCGGCTCCCCGAGCACGAACAAGTTCGCGGGCTTGACGTCGCGGTGCGCGATGCCGCGACCGTGCGCCACGTCGAGCGCTGCAGCGGCTTGACCGAGCAGGCGCACCACTGCGTCGAGCGTCCACGGCGCCTCGCCCGCGGCGTGCTCTTGCTCGAGCACTGCCTCGAGTGAGCGGCCATCGAGCCACTCCAGCACCATGAACGGCATCCAGCTGCCGTCGGGCGTCGTGTACGTGCCGACGTCGCGCGCTTGCACGATGGCCGCGGTCTGACTGGACAGTTCGGTGAGCAACGCGCCTTCTTGGATGAACGCGCGCTGGAAATGGTCGCGCTGATCCACCGGCGAAGCGGAGAGTCCGCTGAAGAACTTGATCGCGACCGGCTTGTTCCAGATCGTGTGCTGCGCTCGATAGACGACGGCGAAGCCGCCTTCACCGACCAGCTGTTCGATCCGATACTTTTCAGCCACGACTTGGCCGACGATGCGCAGCGGGTCTCGCTCAGTCATTGCAAATTTCAGGGGGCTATGGGTAGCGGTAGGGCGAGCCTAGCGGTTTTCAGGTCGGGTTGTCAGCGCGCGCGGCACACGGTCCGAGCAACACACCGCGCGCGGAGAGGTCGGACAGCAAAGTCGCCGCACCGGAGAGCGTCGCGTCGTCGAGCTCGGCGCCCTCGGCACGGGTGGCGCCGATTAAGCTGTCTTTCAGCGATTTTCCGGCCAGCAGACGCGCCACGATGCCGGCCGCGAGCGGGGTCAATTCGAGGTAGCGCACCATGTGGTCAGGGCTGCGATACACGAGCAAATGCGCGGGCCCGGGCGCGGGCGCGCTTCGGTCCTCGAGGCTCTCGCTGAGCTCGTGCACTCGGTAGGTGCAATGGAGCAGGCGCTGCGCTTCGCTGAACGCCAGCCCGGCCTCGAGGTCGAGCGGCGCGAACGGCTCGTTCTCGGCACGGGGCGGCGCCGCGGCGATCTCGATGCGTAGCGCCTCGAGTCGCGCGAGCTCGAGCAAGTAGTCGGGCACGCGCGGATCGTCCGACCAGTGCTCGGCGCAGAAGTCGATGAGCTCGCTCGTGACGTCGCGCAAGTAGTGGGTTTGAGGGCCGCGTTCGCCCAAGAACCGCGCGAAATATTCGTCGAACAGCGGTCCCAGTCGCGCCATCGCGCGCGGCATGCCGAGCTCGATCGCGTCGCGCAAGGTGCCCCGCACGAGTTTGCGATAGACGAGCAGGCGCTCGAGCTCCGGGCCGCGTAGCGCAGCGGCATCCTCGGTCGAGACGCCGTGTCGCGACAACCAGGCGTCCACTGCGGGCGGGTCGTTCGGATCCAGCCGCGCGCCGAGCACCAGCTCGGAGATGGCGCTTTCAAGCGCTCTTTGCATGGCGCTCCCGAAACCGCGCGGTTGCGCGCTCGTACAACGCGCGTAGGCGCCCGACTTCCTCCAATAGCTCCGCTAACGGCGGCACGTCGTTGTCGCGCTCGAGCAGCACCGGCACCGGACCGGTCCGTTCGAGCGTCCACTCGAGCAGCTCGTACACCGGATCCGCCACGTTCGAGCCGTGGGTATCGATGATCAGTCCGGACTCGCTCGCGCTGTGACCCGCGACGTGAATTTCGAGCACCCGCTCGAGCGGCATCTGGCCCAGGAAATCGCGTGCGTCGTGGCCGTGATTCTGCGCGTTGACGAAGGCGTTGTTGACGTCGAGCAGCAGCCCCACGTTCGCGCGCTCGAGCACGCTCGCCACGAACTCGGCTTCGGGCATTTCCCTACGGCCTGGGTGCGCGTAGTAACTGATGTTCTCGAGCGCGAACGGAACCTCGAGCTCGCCCTGCACGCGGCGCGCGCGTTCGGCCACGCGCTCCACGTTTTCGCGCGCGAACGCGAGCGGCAACAGGTCGTGAAGAAACGTCGCGCCTGACGAGGAAAAGCACAGGTGGTCGGAGTGCCAGGGCGTGCCGAGGCGCAAAACCTCGGACTTTAGCTGGGCCAGGTAGCTTGCGGCAGGCGGCTCGAGTGAACCGATCGAGAGCGTGAGCCCGTGCGTGACCAGCGGGTAGCGTTCCCGCACGCGCTCGAGCTGCTCCGGGTAGTAGCCGCCACGCCGCATGTAGTTCTCCGGCGAGACCTCGAAGAAGCCGAGCGGAAGCTCAGGGCCGTCCACGACTTCTTCGAGAAATTCCCAGCGCAGGCCGAGGCCGACTCCGGAAGGGGTGCGGGCGCCGTTTGCCATGACGCTTCCCCTGTTGGCGATTCAGCTACAGGTGCCTGCGCCGCAGCCGCCCTTGGCGCCGCCGGCCTTTTGTTTGGCGCTGCACGAGCCCTTGGCGCCGGCCGCCTTTTTCGGCTCCACCGCAGGTCTCGCCTCAGTTGCAGGTTTCGGGTCGGCCGCGGCGGCGGGTGCCGGCTTCGCTTCCTCGGTCGCGGCGACTGCGGCCTTGGCGTCGGCGGCCGGCGCTTCGGCGGGAGCGGCGGCTTCTGGCGTCGCCGCGGCAGCGGGCGCCGCGGCTTCTGGCGCCGCAGTGGCAGCGGGTACCTCGGTCGCTTCGACCGGGCTCTTTGCCGGCTCGCTCGGGCTCGCGCAGGCAACCAGGCCCGTGGCGCTGAGTGCGGCAAAAGTCGCTTTGAGCTGCTGGAAGGTGATCGGTTGCGTCATCGGCAGGGGCTCCTTAGGGGGGTCGGTGGGGTGCGCCCAAAGGGCGCGGAGAAACGTTACGCCGGCTGCTAGCCTGGGTTTCATGGATTCGACGGCGAAGGGGCGGGCGCCACGCGGGCTCGAAGCTCGGCCGTGACGCGAGCGTCACGGCCCACCTCGCTTCCGAGCAACGAAAGTTGGCTCGGAATCAGGGTGCCTCGGGCGTCCCGGGGCAGAATGTCGTGAGCCGCCAACGAAACTACGAGCGGTCTGTGCGTCCGGATCACGAGCGAATCGGCCGAACCGCCATCAGCAGGCCATAGCTCCACGTCTAGTTCCAATGCGACCGGAACTCGGAAGTGGTGCAGCGTCAGATCCCCGTGCGCCATGACTCGCGCTGCGCGCCGTTGCTTGTTGCCTTCGTCGGCCTGGATGGGAGGGGGCTCGAGCGAGGTGATATTCAGGATGACGTAGCGGTCGCGCGCGCGATCGCCGCTCGAACGCTCCGGGCCGAGCTCGAGCCAATCGAAGGCCCGGGCGAGCAGCGCGGCGTCCTCCTCGCCTCCGCTGCCCAACGAAAGCGACTGCAAATCCGCGGTCAGTCTGGCTCGGCTGCGCTCGAGGTGCGCGAGATCCAGATCGATGGTGCCCTCCACGCGGCTCAGCTTGCCTCGGGGTTTACTTCGCTTCGCCGGTAGCTCTAGCTCGACCACGGCGTGCTCCAACGTGTAACGCACCGACTTCGGGCTCTCGCCGGCCGTTGCTCCCGAGACTGCGAGCGCAGGCGCGGGCCACGGTTCGGTGCGCACCACGCGCTTCGGCTTCTCGCGACAGCCGAGAAGAGGCAGCAGCACGAGCAGCACGGCCAAGCAGTTCGAGCGCACGCCGCCTTTCAATGCCACATTCCGATCGCGACGCCCCAGCTAAAGTACTCGCGGCTGACGTCGAGCGAGCCGCTGACCCGCCAAATCGAGCCTTCGGCCCACAAACCGAACACCTCCCACGGGAAGAGGCGTTGATCGAGGCCGACGGTCCAGTGGGTGCGACTGCCGCGCGGGTTGTTGTCGAAGCGCGTGGGCTCGATGTAGGTGCCTGCGCGCACGCGCAACCAATGCGGAATCGCCTCGGTTTCCACGCCGAGCCGCGGTGAGACACTCACCGCCTTGCCCGAGCGCTGCACTTTACGCTCGAGAAAGGACTCGACCCCAACCGCGTCGGAGACCGGCCCGAGGACGTCCAACGAGGCCGAGACCAGAACGTGAAAGCGATCCATCCCCTGGTAGCGGCGCCGCAAGCGTTGATCGAGCTCGCGCTCGGCGCGCGCCAGGTGCAGGGCGTCGATGGCTGCTTCGGTCCGTAGCTCGGCGTCCACGGCGCGCATCGCTGCCTCGAGATCGAGCCCTGCGCGCTCAGCTCGATCGAGCGCTTCAGCGTGACGGCGGAGCCGCTCCCGCTCGCGCCAGTCGAGGTAGCGGCGCACCGGCTCGAGCTCCAGCTGGGCGTCGAGCCAGCGTGGATTGAAGGGCCGGGGCCCGAACTGAACCGCGAAGCCCGCGTTCAACTCCCAGGGCAGCATCACGTGATCGGGTAAGAACAGCTCGTTCTCCGGATCGCCTGGATAGACCACGCGCACGCGACTGCTCGGCGAAGCGTTCGAGACCACTGAAGAACGGAAGCAGAGGCCCGCGCGGTACTGCGTGTCGTTTGGCCGTAACAGCACGCCTGCTTCGAAACCCGAACCAATCGCTTCGAACAAATTCTCTTGGGCGCCGGCCGGGGCATTGGCGTTCAGCACGTTGAGTGCGTTCCAGCGCGCGCCGACGCCGACCAACAGCTCCTGCTCGTGAAACGCGTAGCCGATCGTGGCGTGCGTCACCGCGAAGCGCGCGACGAGCCGATCTTGCTGCTGGGTTTCGCTCGGAGTCGAAGAGCGATCCAGCGAATATTCCTGCAAGTCGGTGGACAGACCGAAACCCCAGCGACCGACCTGAAGGTTCGCGGCCAGGTTCAAAAACGCGAGCGATTCCACGCCTTGGGGCGAAAGCACCGTCCGCCGGCCGGAGTTGAACACGTCCGAACGGGCCAGCGAAGACGAGAAGGTGAGCCCGAGCCCGAGCTCGTAGTCGACATGGTCGCGTGACCAGGGGACACGCAACGCGACCGCGCCCGGATTCTGCGCGATGCCGTCGATGCCCTCGCCAATCGCGACGAAAGCCCCACTCAACCCGGTGACGCGGGTGCCGGCGAGCACCGGTGTCTGGCTCAGATCGATGGTGTAGTCGTGCGTGCGAATGCTGTCCCCGTTTGGGGGCAGCTCGGCCCGTGCGGGGAGGGCGAAAACGAGTACGGCGAGCGGGAATGAGCGCGCGGCCCGCCCCAGTCTCACGGTAGACCCTCGCGGGCGAGCCTCCGCTCGGTGAGCAGCACCGAGATCAAGATGCCGAGCGCCCCGAGCGAGAACACCAGCAGCATCGGGCCCACCCAACCCGCGATCGCGGCGAGCAGCGTGAGCAGCACGAAAGTGTCGCGTTTGAATAGCGGAGTGAGCTGCGAGAAGAGCCCGCTACTTTGATTCTGGCTCTGGCTCAGCGGGTATTTGAGCAAATCGCCCGAGCCGATCTTGATCAAATAGCGGTATTCGAGCCCGCTCGAGAGCAACCCCGAAAACAGGATCACGCCGCCCGCCAGCAAGTACAAAAGTGACCCGGAGAGCCGGAACGAGCTCCAGGCCGCGCCCGCGAAATACCCGTAGTTCGACAGATCGTCGCCGATGGTATCGAGCCACTCTCCGGTGCGTGAGCCCCGATAGGTGATGCGGCTCATCTCCCCGTCACAGCCATCGAGCACGCTCTGTGTTTGCAGCATGGCCGCGCCGAGCACCAAGCCGAGCTCCGTGCCCTGCGCCGCGAACACTGCGCCCGCCACTCCGAAGCCCAGAATGCCGACCGAGATTTGATTGGGGTGAAGCGGCGTTTTCACCAGCCAGCGTGATAGGAACAGCGAGATGTAGCGGTTCAGATAGCGCGAGGTCCAACCATCTTCGGGCTTGCGCAAGGCGCGGAACAGCGCGCGCTCGGCCGCGCGGCGAGTTTGCGCGTCGTGCACGTCGATCGGCTCGAAGCCCCAGCGCGCCTCGTGCGCCACCGGTTCTGTTGCCAGATGACGCTCGCGGGGAGGGGAGGGCGATTGTTCGTCTTGGGTGGCGATTTTGCGAAATAGCCCGCGGTACACCACGAAGCTCGCCGGCACGTGCACCCGGCGCGCCTCGCCCGGCGCCTGGTCGAGCACGGGCAAACGCAGTCGGGCGTCCGACAGCACCGGACGCGCGGCGGCCGCTTCCGGGCTCACCACCACCGCGCTGGCGCCGCCTTGCTGCGCGTCCAGAGCGAGGCGAAGCGCCACCGGAAGGCCGGCGATCCGGAGGGTCGGATCGCCCGAAGCGCGGTCGAGCACGAGCACCCAGGTCATCGGCGGCGCGAGCATAGCTCGCTCCTTCCGCCTGTCCCGGCCGATCCGGCGCGCTCGGCGATTTTTGGTATAGTCCGCCCCGTGTCGTACGCCGCCGAGTTCCGATGCTTCGCTGGGTGTTCTGGCTCCTGGCCGGTGACCCGCCCCATTTATCGCTGCCCGACCTGTGGTGGGCTGCTCCAAGTCGTCCACGACATCCAGGCGCTCCACGATCGCAGTGGCGCCTCCTGGATGCGCGCGTTCGACGAGCGCTATCGCCAAAACACCTGGCCTTACGGCTCGGGGGTCTGGGGCAAGCGGGAGTGGGTGATGCCGCAAATGGCCGACGACTGCATCGTCAGCATGTACGAGGGCGGCACCAACCTGTTTTGGGCCGATCGTTATGGCAAGACACTCGGACTGAACGACCTGTGGGTGAAGCTATGCGGTAATAGCCACTCGGGCTCGTTCAAAGATCTCGGCATGACCGTGCTGGTCAGCGTGGTGCGGATGGCGATTCGCGAAGGCCTGAAGGTCAAAGCCATCGCCTGCGCCTCGACCGGGGACACCAGCGCGTCGCTCGCGGCCTATGGCGCGGCCGCCGCGCTCCCCGTGGTCGTGCTGCTACCGCGTGGAAAAATCTCCACGGCTCAGCTGGTACAGCCGCTGGCCCACGGCGCGCTCGTGCTCGGGCTGGATACCGACTTCGACGGCTGTATGGAGATCGTGCAGCGCCTGGCCGAAGAAGGCCTGGTCTATCTCGCCAACTCGATGAACCCGCTCAGGCTCGAGGGCCAAAAGACCGTGGGTATCGAGGTCGTGCAGCAATTCGACTGGCAAGTGCCGGATTGGATCATCTTGCCGAGCGGCAATTTGGGCAACGCGTCCGCGCTCTACGCCGGCTTCAAAATGATGCGTGACCTGGGCGTCATCGCCAGCTACCCGCGCTTGGTGGTGGCCCAGGCCGAGAACGCCAACCCGCTCTATCGCGCTTGGAATCAGGGCAAGCGCCAGGTCGACGCGATTCAAGCCAAGCCCACCTTGGCGACCGCCATTCAGATCGGTAACCCGGTCAGCGCACCGCGCGCCATTCAAGCGTTGGAAGCCATGAACGGCATGGTCGAACAGGCCAGCGAAGAAGAGCTTTGCGAGGCGGCGGCCCGCGCTGATCGCACCGGCATGTACACCTGTCCGCACACGGCGGTCGGGCTCGCCGTGCTCGAAAAGCTGGTCGCGCGCAAAGTGATTCAGAGCAACGACCGCGTGGTCTGCGTTTCGACCGCCGCCGGGCTCAAGTTCACCGAGTTCAAGGTGCGCTACCACGAGCGCCAAATCGAAGGCGTCAGCATGCAGCAAGCCAATCCGCCGGTGTATTTGCCGGCGGATTTCGGCCAGGTTGTGGACGCGATTTCGAAGCGGTTCGACTAGTTCGACCAGCGCCCGCAATGGCGGGCGAGCGCACTCAGAACAGGTACATGAGGCGGAGGCGACCGCTGATGGCCGTGTTCTGGTAAGGCTCGCTCATCGTGAAGGTCGGCGCGAAGTCGGCCTTGGCGTAGGCAGCGACGGCCTTGATGAAGAGCTGATCGAGCACCACCACTTGCACGGCTCCGAAGGCCTGCAGGTGCGAGAACTCGCCGTGCAGGTTCGAGGGGGGCGGCTCGTCGTGCAGGTCGTCGACGCGCGTGTAATTCGCACCCACGCCGACCAAAACTGGCCCCACCACGCGCGCGTTGGCGAAGCCTCCGACGCTGTAGGTCGTGATGCTGCCCTCGGTGTCGACGCGACCCTGCGCGTCGATCTTGTCGACGATGGCGTAGGCGCCGTTCACGCCGAACTCCACGTGCGGATCGAGCACAACCTGAACCGCGCCACCGCCGCCCTTTAGCTGCTGGTCGGTTTGATTGTCGTCGGCCTGACCGGTCACCTTCAAATACTCGACGCCGCCCTTGAGCTTGACGATACCAAAATCGGCTACGACCGCGGGGCGCACGGCGAGGGTATTGAGGCTCGACTGATTGCCGATTTGCCCGAGCAACTCGGCGCGCAAAAACTTGGTCGGATAGGCGTGAAACGCCACATTGCCGACGCCGGACGGACGATAATACGCGAAAGTAACGCCGTAGAAATCGGGCGGCGGGCGGTTCTGTCCGTCATTGGCGCCCTCGCGCTCGACGGTGTTCAGGTCGAGGCCCATGCCGAGGTGGTAGAGCTCCCAGGCCTCGAAGCGGCCAACCTGAACGTCCCACTTGTTCCAGCGGCCCGCGCGCAACCAGAGGTCGTCGGTGTCGGCGACGTTGGGCTGGCTCACGGTTTGATCCTTGTTGGCAACCAGCTCGCCCTGCCCCTGTACGAACCAATCGCCCTTGGTGTAGGTCGGGGTGACGCGCAGCACGAAGCGGCCCTGCGTGATCAAACGGTTCACGTCCGCTGCACCCTGCGTGCCGCTATCGACCTTCTTGTAGCCGGTGTCGACCCAGGCCGAGCCCGAGAAACCGAGCTGCGTGCGCGGCGTGTCGGTGTGAAACGGGGAGACCGGCCACTGTAGGCCGTGGAAGGTCATCCACAGCGAGCCGCCTTCGATGCCGCGGATCGGTTCGTTCGGATAGGCCTCGCCCGGCAGACGAGCGACGTCACCTGGCGGTGCGGGGATCGAACCGGGACTGGTCGCCGCGGTCGCGGGCTCGGCAGCGGCTCCGCTGGCTTCACCGCCCACGCTGGCGCTCGCTGCGGCGTCGGTGCCCACGCTTTCGCTGGCTGCCGCGCTCGCCGAAGCGCCCGCCTCGGTTTTCTCGCTCTTTTCGCCGTCGCCGTCTTTAGCGTCTTTGCCGTCTTTAGCGTCGCTTGCGCCCTCTTTGGACGCGGCATCCGGCGATTTGTCGTCGTCCGCTGCCAGAGCCGGACGCGCCGCCACGAGCGCGATGAGCGGCAGGGCCACGGTGATCCAATGTCCTACCCGAAGAGTGATAGCCCTCGGGCGCATAGCGCGGCGCGCCGGCCGCTCGTTGTTCGCTTGCATCGCTGCCTTGATTTACTTTACGACGACGGAGTCTTTGAGCGGCAAATTCCCAGCGCTCGGACCGACCTGGAACTCCACTGTTCCACTCGCGACCTGCCAGGCCTTGGCTGTTGCATCGTAGTACTTGAGATCCGAGACACGGACCGGAATGGTGACCTGCTTGGTCTGGCCAGGGTCGAGCGACACTCGGTAGAAGCCCTTGAGCTCCTTCACCGAGCGGCGCGCGGTGCTGCCGGGGAACGACGCAAACAAGAGCACGATTTCATCGCCCTTGACCGTGCCGGTGTTGGTCACGTCGACCTTCACGTTGACGACGCCACCCTTGGTGACGTCGCTGCACGGCACCTGCAGATTGGCGTATTTGAAAGTGGTGTAGCTGAGACCGGCTCCGAACGGGAACAGCGGCATGATGCCGTTTTTGTCGAAGTGGCGGTAGCCCAGGTAGTAATCCATCGTGGTGGACGCGCCCGAGTTGAAGGTCGGTTCGTCCGCCCACTTCGCCGGCCAGGTGATGGGCAGCTTGCCGCTGAAGTTCACGTCGCCGAACAGCAGCTGACCGAGCGCCTTACCGCCGACTTGGCCGGGGTACCACGCCATCACCACCGCGGGCACGCTCGCGAGCCAGGGCATGTCGATCACGCTGCCGCCTTCGAGCACGACCACCATCGGCTTTTTCAGCGCAGCCACCTGCGTGATCAAGTTGTTTTGGGCGGTGCTGCCGTGTTTGCCGTCGAGCGAGAAGTTCGCGCGATCACCGGCGCCCGTGTACTCCTCACCCTCGTCTTCGGGCGTGAGCCCCGCGACGACCACCACGAAGTCAGCGCTTTGCGCGGCTGCAACGCTGTTGCCGCTGGTGACGGTGATGCCCGCGCCGGCTGCGGACTGTATGCCCGCGAACGGACCGACGCTCTTGGCGGGATCGGCTTGAACACGGCTGCTGCCGAGATCGCCCGTGCGCACGTCGGTCGCGAAGTGAATCGTACCGGCCAGAGTATCGGCGTTCTTCAGCGTGAACGCCGCGTCCGCGCCGACGACCGCGATCGACTTGATCGTGCCGCCGCGCTTGATGGGCAGCGTGCTCGCGTCGTTCTTCAGCAGCACCATGCCTTTCTGTGCCGCTTCGAGCGCGATCGCGATGTTCGCGTCGTTGTTGCCGATCGCCGTGCCGTTGAAGGTGGTGGTCGGCGCCTTCAGCCCCTGATTGGCCTTGTCCACCTTGAAGCGGAACTTCTGCTCCAAGATGCGAGCGGTTGCGGTGTTGACCGCGGCCAGCGGCAGCTGTGACGGCGTGATCGCCTCGATCTGCGTGAAGTTGTGGCCCCACGGCAGCTCCATATCGAGGCCCGCCTGCACCGCTTGCAGCGTGGTGGCCTTGGCCACGTCAGTAGTCACCGCGGCCGAGCCGGGCGGAAGCGCCCACCAGTCGGTGAGCACGAAGCCCTTGAAGCCGAACTCGGTGCGCAAGATGTCGGTCAAGAGCACCTTGTTCATGGTCGCCTTGGTGCCGTTGACCTTGTTGTACGAGGCCATGATGCACGCGACGCCGCCGTCCTTGATCACCATCTCGAAGTGGCGCGCGTAGATCTCGCGCAGCGTTTGATCGTCGATGGTGGCGTTGATGTTTTCGCGGTCGTTCTCGATGTTGTTGGCTGCGTAGTGCTTCGCGCACGCCGGAACGTACTGCTGCACGCCGACCACGAACGCGGAGCCCAGTCGACCGAGCTGGAACGAGTCCTCACCATAGGTTTCTTGGGTGCGGCCCCAGCCGGGATGGCGCAAAATATTGATGGTCGGCGCGAGCATCATGTTGTTGCCCGAGGCGAGGGTTTCGTCGCCGATCGCCACGCCCACGCGATACTCGAGGTCGAGATCGAACGCGGCGCCGCGCGCGATCGATACCGGGAACACGGTCGAGTAGTGGTTGGCGCCTTCCGGGGCGAGGTTCACGCCGCGCGGTCCGTCGCGGAAACGGAAGCCAATGATCCCCTTGCTGGTGTTGTCGGGCTGCTTGAAGACGTTGAAGTCCATGCGATCGCCGGCGGGCTTGCCGCGCATCTGATCGGCCTTCTCCGCCAAGCTCATCGAGTTCATCACGCTCTGCGCTTGCGACTGAATGGCCGGGTCCGGCGTATAGCCCGGCGTGTACTTGTCGCTGTAAGGCATGTCCGTGCACGACGTCTTGGTGACCATGCCCGCCGAGCCTGCGGTCACCACCACGTCGCTGCCTCCAGTGGAAGTGGTTCCGCCGCCGGGGTTGTTGCTGCCTCCGGTCGTGGTGTTTCCGCCGCCTGGGTTGCTACTTCCACCGCCGGGGTTGTTGGTGCCTCCGGTCGCGGTGTTTCCGCCGCCTGGGTTGTTCGTGCCTCCCGTGCCGGGGGTCGAGCCCGTGCTCGCGGGGGTGCTACCCGTGCTCGTCGAGCCGCCCGTGTTCGGCGACGAAAAGCCGCCGGTGTTGGTCCCGGTGCCGCTCGAATTGCCGTCAGCACCCGGCGCTTGGCGGTGGCCGCATGCGATGCCGGCGGCGAGGAAAGTAAAGGCGACTTGAAGCGAAAAAAGGGCGTGGCTGGGCGCGCGCATTGCTTTGCCCAGCTATACGACGAAAAACCCGGAACCGCTCCCAGAACTCACACCGTTCGTTGGGGGTGGCACGCGCCGCCCCCTCTTCCGAAGCGAATTCAAAAGAGACTTTCCCCACGCGGGGGGCCGCATTTTTCGCAAATTTGCGAGTAGCAAGCGCTCTAGTTCTGGAAAGTTCTAGCGATGCTTTCTCAGTTCGCAACGCTCTCGATTTTCGGGGCGTCTGCTCCCGAAAGAAACGTTCTGCGAAGTGAGAAGGCTCGAGGACACTTCTGATTAGCAGATCGCCGCGCGCCCTCGCAAAGGGCGCGCGGCGAGCACACGATCAGAAGCGCAGCCGTGCTTTCGCACCGCCGCCGGTCTTGCCCGCGTACGTATCGAACTCGAACTTCAACTTCGAAGGCGGCGAGAGCTTCGCTGATTCCTTCGGAGCTTCGTCGTCGCTCGTGAGCAGCACGATGCCGGTGACACCGAGCGTGATCGCCACGCCGAATGCCATATCGGAGATCAGCGCGTTGCGTTCGGTGTCGTCCGCGGCCGACGTGCTCGGCTTGTCGTTGAAGTCGCTCTTCTTGCTCAGTGCTTTGAGGCCGAAAACAGTGCCGACCGCGGCGCCTACGCCGGCGATGCCGAGCGTGACGTAAGCCGGAACCATGCTGCGCTTTTCGGCGGGCGGTGGCGGCGCGGGCGGGGCAGTCACCGGCTCTGCGGGCAGCACCGGAGGCGGCGGTGGCGGGGCGGGCTTGGCGATGAGCTCGATGCGCTGCTCGCCCTTGTCACCGGCCTTGGCTTCGAGATCGATCTCCTTCGTCTCGTATCCGGTGGCGCCCACCGTGATCTTGTGCGGCCCGGGTTGAAGCTTGAGCGTGAGCGGCGAGGTGCCGGTCTCCAGATTGCCGTCGACAGAGACTGCAGCGCCCGTCGGCACGGTCACCAGATTGATGACCGCAATCATCTTCAACTTGAGCTCTTCGACTCGAGACTTGGCGTCGATCAGCTTGTCGTCGCCGATCTTGCTGGCGTCTGGATCCGCGAGCAGCTTCTCGTACGCCGCGAGCGCGTCGGCAGTCTTGTCTTGCTTGTCGAGGCTCTTCGCCATCCAGTACGCCGCGTGCGGCGAGGGGATCAGCTCGTGCGCTTTTTGGAACCCTTCGTAGGCGGCGGAGTAGTTGCCTTCGCCGAACGCCTTCTCTCCTTGTCCGTAGGCCTTGCGCGCCGCATCTCGCGTCTTCTTGTCTGGTGGCTTCGCGGCCGCCGGCTCACCCGGCTTCTTCACGTCCACAGGCTTGGCCTCGGGCTTCTTCACGTCCGCGGGCTTCTTCGCCGCATCCGCTGCAGTTGGCGCGGGGGGGCGGGTTTCGCCAGGGGCCGCAGCCTTTGGCGCGGCTGTGGGCTGCTGTGCGTGCGCGAGTGGCGTCAACGAGAGCCCAAACAGGCTGATTGAAACGCCTAATGCAGTCAGGCGAAAAAACGGCGCAAAACGAGTGTGATGCATGAAAGCGAGCCTCCGCGGACCCCGCCCGGGACCCGGGCGGCGGGCCACAGGCTAATCCGCGAGGAACTCCGGGGACAAGCCCCGCTTTCGCTATAGTGTGGAGACTCGCTCTGAAGGCCGGGTTCCCCGGGCCGCACGATGGACCGCTCCCACTCGTCCGACATGCTTCCAACCGAGGAGTCCCCCAAAATCCCGGAGGGTCCGCTGAGCGCCGCTGCCCCGGTTCGGCGAACTTTGCCCCCACCCGAGTGGATGGGGCTCGAGGGGCCCCGCTCGGCTGCGTCGGTCGCCCTCGAGCGGTACACGCTCGGTGAGCCGGTGGCGCGCAGGACTGGCGCCCGCGCCGAGCTCGAGTCGCTCACCGCACGCATGGCGATCGCGAGCCGCGCTGGAGACGAAGCACAAGAGCGCGCGCTCGCCGCAACGCTGGCACGCGCGCTCGCCGCCATGGGCGTCGAGCTCGATCAGTCGACCAAGCTCGCGCGCCGCTCGTTGCTCCTCGGTGACGACCCGGTGCTGCGCGAGGAGCTCGCGACTTGGTTCGCCATGCTCGGCGAGCCGGCGCTGGCCGCCGCGACTCTGCGCGCCCTGCTCGCGCACGTGAGCGGCGCGGAAGCGGGCCAGGTGCGGCTCCGCATCGGCACGCTGCTGGCAAGGGCGGGCGAGGCGCGTGCCGCGCGCGACGCGCTCGAGCAAGCGCTCGCCGAATCGCCCACCGATCCGCTGCCTGCAGAGCTCTTGGCTTCGCTCGGTGCTTGGGCGACCGACACCGTGTCGAGCGAGGAAGCGGCGCGTTTTTACCTGGAGGCGGCCGAGCGGCGCGCGCGTGCCGGTGAGCGCGCGGCGGCGTTCGAGAATACCTTGCGCGCCTTCGAAGTGGCGCCGGAGTTCGCGCCGGCCGCAGAGCGACTGGCGCAGACACTGAGTGAGCGCACTCGCGTCGGCGCCGCCGACGAGGTGCGCCGTGAACATGCTCGTCACGCGGGCCCGCAAGCCCGCGCGGTGCACCTGCGTCGAAAACACGACGCGCTACGCGCCGGCGATTTGCCTCGCGCGCTCGGCGCGGCGCTGGACGCACGCCTCGACGCCGAGCTCGAACCAAAGGGCGTCCTGATCGCGCTCGCTCCGCGCGAGGAACAGGCCCAGCTCGACCTCGGCTTCGATGAACTGCTCGAGCGACTCGGCTTGCTCGAGTTGCTAGCGGCTCGCTTGGAGCTGGCTTGCGACCTGTTGAGCGGGCGTGAGCGGGCACGCGCGCGCGTCGCGCTCGCGCGGCTCTACGCCGGAGCCTTGGCGCGCCCCGAGCGAGCGGTGGAAGCGTTCATCGACGCGCTGGTTGCCGATCCGGGCAGCGAGGAGGCGCGCCTCGCGCTGCTCCGCCACGCCGCTACGAGTCGCGATCACTCGCCGCTGGTGGAAGCGCTGGTGCGGGTCGCCGAGGGCGGCGGACCGGTCGCCGAGCGCGTGGCCTGCCTGCGTGAGGTCTACCAGCTAGCCGACGAGCGGCTGCAAGACGGCAGCCTGATGGCGTGGGCCGTTCGGCGCTTGATGCAGCTCGATCGTGAAGATGCCACGCTCGGCGAGACGCTCGACACGCTGGCTCCCCGCGTTCGGCTTTCGGACGAAGCCCTGGCGCAGCTGCGGGCCGAGAGCGACCGAGCCGAGGGACCAGACCGCATCGAACCGCTCAGTCGCATCGCAAGCTTGTTGCTGAGCCGGCCCGACAACGCGGATCAACTCTTACCGGTGTTGCTCGAGCTGGTCGAGCTCGCCCCGGAAGAGCGCAGTTTTCAAGGCGCGGTCGAGCGCGTGCTCGGGCGGCAAGGCCGCTTCGAAGAGCTCGAGGCGTTCTACGAACGGCTCTCGACCCGCGCTGCGTCGGCATCCGAGCGGGCCCGGCTCGCGCTTCTGCTGTCCAACGCTCGCCGCCGGCGCGGTGATTTGGACTCTGCGCTCTCGGTGCTGGCGCCGGTGGTCGAAGACGCCGGTTCCTACCCGGCTGCGCTGTCGATGGCCGTGCTCCTCGCCGCTCAGAAAGGGGACGAAGCCTTTCGTGCGCGTGCTTTGTTGCGCTTGGCGACCGTGCTGGCTGCCCCCCTGCGCGCCGTGCTGTGCGCGTTCGCCGGCGAAGCCTTGCTGCGAGCTGGAGACGTGGAAGCCGCTCGCCGCGCGGTCGACCAAGCCGCGGCCGCAGATCCGGCAGCGGCACGACCGGCAGCCGCGCGTGCGGCGGTGGCCATGGCCACGCGCGATCGCTGGGGCGCCCAGGCGATGGAGCGCGCCATTGGCGTGATCGTGCCGCGCGCGGCCCTGTGCGCCGCGCTAGCCGAGTCTTACGACAAGCTCGAAGAGCCGGCGCTTGCGTTCGCTTTTTGCTTGCGTCAGATCGCACTTCGCCCGGGCGATTTGGGCGCCGCTCGCGATCGTCTGGGGCGCGCACTTCGGGCCCGCGACGGCGCGCGGCTCGCCGACACGCTGTCCTGGCTCTTGTCGCAGCCACAGCCGCTCGCCGAACTTTCGGAGGACATCGCCAGCGCGCTCCGCACGCTCGCGCCGCTCGAGCCGACGCGCGGCGCGGCGCTCGCGCGGCGAGCGCTCGACGTGATGGGCCCCCGTTCCACTGAATTGCGACTGGCCACGCTCGCGGTCGCGGACGTCGTGGGCGAGCGGGGCTTGGCTATCGCTACCATCGAGCGCTGGCTCGCCTCGGGCGCTCCGAGCGGCGACCGCGCGGAGCTCATTTTGGACCTGGCGCGCCGCCGGCGCGCCGCGGGCGACGCCGATGGTTCGGCGCGCGCCCTGATGCGCGCCATTCGCGATGGAGCGTGGGCGACCTCGGTGCTCGCCGAGCTCGACGTGGCGCTGCCGGCGCGCACGTCGGATGGCGAGATCGCGCTGCTATTTGCGCGCGCAGAGGCGCTCAGCGCGTTGAGCGAAGCCGACCAGCGCGGTACCGCGCGCGCCTGGCGCGAACTCGGCGCGGCGTATTGGGATCTCGCGGGCGACGAGCATTCTGCGCTGCGCACCTGGGAACACGCGGCCGCGCTCGACGTCGATCATGGTGTCGAGAACCTCGGCAGCGATCTGGTCGCCTTCGGTGGGCCTGAATTCGCGCTCACTCGCTTGTCGGAGCTGGCCGCGCGTCGCAGCGATCCGAGCGCGGCTGCCCGCGTGCTTGGTTTGGCTGCGACCATCGCGCTGGAGACCGGTCGCCGCACCCGGGCGCTCGACTTCGCGGTGCGTGCGCTCGACCAAGATCCGCGCCGCACCGACATTTTGGCCGTGCTCGAGCGCGCGGTCGACGATCAAGAGCTGGAAGTGCTCGAGCGCTTGTACGTGCGCATCGGTCAGGCGGCGCTCGGCCGTTACGGCGAGCGCGCGGTGCACTATCGAGCGGCGCGTCAGCTCGAGAAGCGCCGCGCACCCGATCGGGCATTTCAGCAGGCGTTACGCGCCTTCGAGGCCGTTCCTTCGGAGGGTGTGGTGTTCGTGACCATGGTGCGCTTGGCCGAGCGCACGGGGCAGACGGCAGAGGTCGTGCGAGCGATCGAGCGCGTCGCCGCAGCCAGCCGAAGGCCGGAGCAGAGCTCGGCCTGGCTCCGCCGCGCGGCAATGCTGGCAGGCCCGAGCGAAGAAGGGCTGCGCCAGCGCGTCGAGGTCCTCTTGCGTGCCCTCCTGGTACGGCCCGACGCCGATGTGCTCTCGGGTTTAGGCCAAGCGGTCAGCCAGCTTTGCGCCCAAGTTCCCGACGAGCGACCGATTCTCGAGCTGCGCATGCGGCGCGCGGTCGAGCGTTTGCTCCCGCAGTTCGACGGTCCGGAAGGGGCGCGCGTGGCGATTGCGGCCGCGCGCTTCATGCTCGGCACGTTCCGTTCAGAAGAAGCTGGGCTTGCCGCGCTCGAGCGCGCCATCGGCTGCGACTCGGACCTCGCCCAATACGCCGAGCTGCTGCCGTTCGTCGACCTGCTCGCTCCTCACGCGGGCGAGCTACTCGCGCACGTGCTCGATCTCGCCGGGGGCTCTCGTCCGGTCGGGGCCGAGCTGCTCGACCTGTGCGCGCGCCTGGCAGAAGCGCGCGGAGACTCGTTGGGGGCCGCGCGTTTGTACGTCGAGGCGGCTCAGCGGGACCCGGAAAATGCCGAGCTCGCGGCCACCGCGGAACGCGCTGCACGTAGCGCGGGCGACGCCAGGCTGCTGCGGCGCGCGCTCGATGGCATTGCTTTGCGCGACCGCAAAGGCACGCTGATCGACATGGCCCGCGCCGCTGCGCGCGAAGGCGACCGCGAGCGCGCGATGGAGCTGTACGAGCAAGCGCGCTCGATGAGCGGCCCGAGCGAGCAGGCGCGCGCGCTGTTCGACGAGCTGCTCTCGCTGTATCGCGAGACGGAGCAGTCGGAGCGCGTCGAAATCCTGATCGAGGAGGAGCTGCAGAGCGAAGCGGAAGATGGCGAGCGACGCACGCTGCTCGCGCGGAAGCTCGCCGCCGCGTTTGCCGAACATGGTGATCCGCTGCGCGCTCTAGCGGTGCTCGACCTCGCGCAGCGCGACGCGCCACGTGATCGCGACTTGCTCGCTGAGATGGTGGCGCTCGCGCGCACGGCGGGTGACTACGATCGCCTGCTGAACGGCCTGCTCGCCCTGCTCGACCAGCTGAGTGATCCCGAGCAGCGTCGCCCGCTGCTACGTGAGGTCGCAGAGCTTCACGAGCGCGTCAGCAACTATCCCGCCGCTTCTCGCGCCTGGGCCGAGCTCAGCGAGCTCGATCCACACGATGCGGACGCGCTGGCCGCGCTCGAGCGCGAGGCCGAGCGCGGCTCGGACTACGACGCCTTGATCAAGTTGCTGTCACGTCGAGCGAGCTTGGCCGGCTCGGTCGATGAGGTCCGGCGAATTCGCCTGCGCCGGGCGACGGTGCTCGAACAGCGACTCGGTCGCGCCGACGAAGCGCGCGCCGAGCTCGAAGCGCTGACCGTCTCCACCGGCGACCATTTGAGCGTGCTGCGCGTGCTGGCCGATCTGAACGAGCGGCTCGGCACTCCGCTGCGCGCCGCGCCGCTCTGGTTGCGCGCGAGCGCAGTTACCCCGGATCGCGACGAGGCAGCCGATCTCTCGTGTCGGGCGTGCGACGCCTACCTGCTCGGCGGCGACGTCGAATCGGCGCGCCGAATCCTGGATGGCATTCAGGTCTGGTCCCCGAACGAGCGCGTACTCACGCTGATCGCGGAGGTGGAGCGCCGTCGCCAGGACCCGCTCGCCCTGGCCGACGCGCTCGACGACCTGTCGGGCATCACCACGGCCGAACCGGCGCGCCGCGCCGAGCTCTTGGTCGAGGCGGCCGAGGCGTCGCTCGCGGGTAATGCCAACGAACTCGGCCTGGCCCGCGCGGTGCGCGCCGCGCGCCTCTCGTCGAGTTCGCTGAGCGCACAGCTGCTGGCGCGTTCGCTCGAGTATCGGTTGCGCGGCGCCGGCTCCAGCGACGACGCCGAGACCACGCTCAATGAGCTGTCCGAACCGAGCTTCGCGCCGAACCCCGAACAGGCCGAGCTGCTCGCGTTCTTACGCGCCGAAGCGCTCGAGGCTCAAGGCGCCGCGGAAAAAGCGCTCGCGGAGCTGGATCGCGCCGAGGCCGAGCTCGGCTTGCGCCCCTTGATCGCGCTCGGTTTGGGTGAACGCCTCGGGCGCATCGGACAGCTCGAGCGCGCGCTCGGCTACTTCGACGCTGCGCTCGGCGGAGATTTGAGAGGCCTGCGCGGTCGAGGCAAGGTGGCCTGGCACGCGGCCGAGGTCGCGCGAGCACTCGGTGATTTGGACCGCACCGCGAGCTATCTCGAAACCGCGGTCGAGGATCCAGAGACCAAGAAAGAGGCGCAAGCTCGCATTCGTGAGCTCTTCAAGGAGCGCGTGAGCTCTCCGCCGCTCGCGGGCGACCAGCCTCCGGGGGAGCCGAGCCGTCCGCGGGTCCCCTCGCAGCGCCCGGGCTCGCGCGCTCCAGGCGCGTTGGTTCAGTCGGTCTCTTCCGAGCGCGCGCTGGCATCGCTCGGGCTCTACTCGCAGCGCCCTTCGCCCGAAGTCGCTGAAGAACACATCTCGTTTCCTGTTCGGCCTTCGTTGACGTTGTCCGCGGTGGACAGCCGCGCTTCGCTCGAACGCGCGCCCGCCGAGCCAGCGCCCGCCGAGCCAGCGCCCGAGGATCGACGATCCGAGCCTCCGCCAAGCTCCGAGAAGTCAGCGCCCAAGACGCCGGGGCGCTATTCACTGCGCCCTGAAGGCTCGCCGGAGCACACCGAAGAAACGCGTGCCGACTCCTCCACCAAGCTCTCTCGGCTCGACGCTGACGAGGCATCTCTCTACTCAGCCCTCGCGGCAGGTTCGCGCGAGGCCGGTCTCGAGCTCATCGAAAAGCTCGAGCATCGCAGTGACCGAACCCACGATCTGGTGGCGGTGTGCCGGCGCTTGGTCGCGACGCAGCCGGCGGATTCCTGGGCTCTCGGGCGGTTGCACCGCGCGGCGCTCGGCGACAAGAATTTCGCTTACGCGCGCGCCATCGAGCACGTGATCGGTGTGCTCGACCCAGGCGCGCCCTACGTCGAACCACCGCCGCTCGCCGACCAAACCGAGCAGCCCGACGCAGTTCGCACGCTGCTGATGCGCGACCATGCTGCGGTGGCGTTCGAAGCCATGTCCTTGGTTTGGGAAGGCGCCGAGCACGTGTTCCGTCGGGATCCATCCACCTACGGGGTGACCGGTCTCGAGCGCGTGCCGCTCGGCGCGCCAACCCCGCTCGCGCGTGCCTATTCTTCCGTAGCTGGCGCGCTCGGCATGCTGAGAACCCCGCTGTTTCAGCGGCGCAGCGCCGGCGCGATCACGGTCAGCCTGGCGCTGCTTTCGCCGCCCGCGGTCGTGCTCTCCGGCGACGTACGCCAGGAAACGCCCGAGCTGCGCTTCCACCTGGGCGCGATGCTGCTCGCGGCGACGCCGCCGTTCGTGCTCTTGCTGGGCTCCCCCGAGTCTCAGGCTCGCGCCATTCTCAAAGCGCTCGGTTTCGCGTTCGGTGCGCCGAACGCGGGCGCCGCCCCGCCGCGCGCGGTGCCGAGCCTCGCCGAGGTGCTCTGGGAGAGCATCCCCGCGCGACAACAGCGCCGGCTGCGAGAGCTCTGTGATGCTTCGGCCGATCTCGAGTACGACAGCGCCATTCGCACCGCGCGGAGCGCGGTCCGTCGCGCAGGGCTATTCACTTGCGGTGACCTGGGCGTGGCGCTCAGCGAAATCTGTCGCGAAGAGTCGATTCCGGAAGGAAAGCTCAAGTCCTATCGCGGCGTCGCGGAGCTCGCGCAAGAGCACCGTTCGATTCGTTCACTGCTCTTACTTGCGACCAGCCCGGAGTACGCCCAGATCCGTTGGTGGCTGGGGCGCGCCGCTCGCTGACAGCTTGCAGAGCGCCGCTGAGTCGCGAGCTCGCCGAACGACCCGAGCCGACCGGACGCGGCGTCTTTAACCGGGCGCGTTCTTCGGGGCGGTGGGTGCGCAGCTCTCCGACAGTGCACGCGCCGGTGACCTTCCAGCGACGCTGAACGCCCTGTATGTGTGAAAATCGCCTCGTTTATGGACGGTTTCCGCCGCTCGCATCGCCCACACTGGCGGGTGAGCGAAAAGAACTGGCGGGAACGAACCGCCCATAATAGAGTTTTCGAGTGACGCGAGCACGGTCCACCTCTGTGGCGCCAGCAGACGACCGCGCGCAGGACCTCGCCGGGGCCCTGCACGAGGTGTCGAACGCGCTGACGGTCGTACTTGGATGGTTGGATGTGGCGCGTTCCAAGCTGCCGCACGGGCCCGAGCGAGAAGCGCTCGAAGTGGCGCGCACGCACGCTCGCCTCGGTTACAGCATTTCGCGTCAGGCGATCGGCGCGGAAGTGTCGGACAGTGTGTCAGGTCAGGGCAGCATGCGCGCCACCGCGCGTACAGCCATCACCGGTGTCACACCCGAGGCCATGCGTCGCGGTGTCGAGCTCGTGCTCGATAACGCCCATCCCGGTCACGCACTGATCGGTGACGTCGGCGTCGCGCTTCAGATCCTCACCAACCTGCTGCTCAACGCGATTGCTTTCACGCCGCGCGGCTCGAGTGTGACGCTCAGTCTGTGTGACGAGTCCGCGCACGCCGTTTTCTCCGTGCGCGATCAAGGGCCCGGCATTCCTGCGGAGCGCGCGCAGTCCCTGTTCTGTGGCGGCCCTGTTTCGACTCGTCGTGGCGGTGCCGGTGTCGGTCTTCGTCACTCGCACTCGCTCGCCGAGATGCACGGCGGCAGCCTCTCGGTCATTCCGAATCAGGCGGGTGTGGCGAGCGGCGGCTGTTTCGAGCTGCGCTGGCCGATCGCCGAGGCGCGCTCCAGCACCCGCCCGCAAAAACCGATTTCCGCCAGCGTGCGCGGCGCGCGCGTCTTGGTCGTCGAAGACGACGCAGCCGTGCGCTCCTTGATCGAGCTCGCCCTCGAAGCGCGCGGCGCCGAAACCGAGCTGGTCGGAACCGAGGCGGAGCTCGAGCGCGCCCTGCAGTGTGGAGGCTTCGACCTCGCGCTGCTCGATCTGTCGCCCATCGCGCACATGCCGGCCCAGGTGCTGAGCCGCCTGCGCGCGACCAGCCCCGGCATTTCGGTCATCCTGATCAGCGGCGTGGCCAGCGGCGTGCCCGAAGAAATCGAACGCGACGTCTCCGCCTGGGTGCGCAAGCCCTTCGAAATGGGGGAGGTCATCGACGTCATGGGCGGCTTGCTGGCCGCGCGGCGTCCCCACGCCTCCGCCGAGACGAGAACCGGCTGAATTGCCGCGAAAAGAGGCGCCGCTCCCTCGAGCGCCCGACCTTTCGCGCCCATTCCGTCATCTTTTGCCCACTTCGGGGCTTGCCGATCTCACCCAGCCTGAGGTAGACCCCGTCGCCATCGCTTCCGGCGACCCGCCCCCCAGGCTGGCCCTCGGAACCTCAGCGATAGCTCGAACTCCTCAGTCCTCGAAACATCGACGAAGATCGGGAAACAGACCACGCGAAGGTGGCGGAATTGGCAGACGCACTAGCTTGAGGTGCTAGCGGGAGCAATCTCGTGGGGGTTCAAGTCCCCCTCTCCGCACCACATTTTAAACGGTTATGCGTTTTGAGCTTGACCCTATTTACCTGGCGAAACCTGGTTTTGGACCTTATGTCGCCCGGGGCCGCTCGCTCGGACAATCGAGCGCGAACGCAAACAAAGGGCTTCGACTCGCAGCAGCTTGGCTCGAGAC
>DASZQI010000095.1:0-2766 GCA_035549735.1 Polyangiaceae bacterium
GGCTTGTGTTCGAGTAAATTCACTTATGTTAACAATAACTTACGAGCGCTCGTGAGATCCGGAACCTCTCACGCTTGGCGAGGGCGGTCAACCTCCGGCGCCCGCTTGGCCACGGGGTGGCCTTTGGATGTCCTGTCCCCAACCCGAGAGCGTCGGTAGCGCAGCGAGCGGCATCTCGAGCGCGCCCCGCTGGCCCAGGTCGACGTAGCGCAAGTGCGTCCGAGCGTCCTTGTGACCGGCCAGCGCCATCGCCTGCTGCACGTTGATACCAGCGGCCCCGAGCGCGGTGTTGAACGCGCGCCTGAAGCTGTGGAAGTCAGCGCAGAGCGACCGCTCGGTGTCGGACTGGATCGCGTCCAGCGCTTGGGCCGCGGCGAGCGCCGCAGCCGCGGCCCACTGCCCTTCCCTCACCTCGCCCTTGGCCTTTCCGGCCCGCAGTTCGGCAAGCTTCGCTTGAGCTGTGCGGAGCGTCGCTAGCGCCTCGGCGAACCCCTCGAGCGGACGGTGCACGCCAGCGCGCCAAAGGTAGAAGCGGAGCTCCCGCGCGTGGCTGCGCTTGGTCTGGCGCTCGCCCGCGCGCTTGCCCTTGCGCACGGGGAACACGGGGCCTTCCGTTGGCCCCTGCTTCGCCTTGGGCGCGGGCTGTCGAGACCACCACGCGGCGAGCGGCGCCTGAAGCATCTCTGGCAGCGCGAGCCGTTCGAGTACCGCGCTCGCCTCCGGTCCGTCGGTCTTGGGCCGATAGACCTCGGCGCTCTGCCACGTCTGGGTGTCGACGTGCGACCAGTCCCACGCGTGCAAGTCGCTGGTGCGCATGCCCCCGAAGCTGCGCGACGCGAGCGCCATCAAGTGAACGTGCTCGGGCACGCCGCTCGCCGCCATGAAGTGCGCAAACTCGGCGTCGCTCAGGATCACGCGCCCGCGGCCGTCCACCCTGAGGTTCTTCGGCAACTTGACCCGCTTCACCGGATTCTCCGTGATCACTTCGTCGCGCCAGAGATCGCCGAACACCGCGCTCAGGTCGTTTCGGACGTGGATCACGCTCTGCTTGCTGAGCCCCGCCTTGCTCGCTTCGTCCAGGACTTCGCGAACGTGGAGCGGGCGAACCGCCTTCACGGATAGCTTTTCGAGCAGGGGCACCGCGTAGCGTTCGAGCCGCGAGAGGCGCTCTTTCCAGCTCTTGAGTCCTTCCTCGCCCTGCCGCGCGACGATCCGGCGAACGGCCTCGGGCACCGTCTCCTCGCGCGCGGCATCCGCCGCAACGGCTTCGACGCTCGGAGCCTCGCCCTTGCCGTGCTCTTTCACGAGGCGCGCAAGCTTCCGCTTCGCGATCGGCTTCGAGTCGGTCTCGAGATTGAACCACTTGCGCACCCGCTCGCCGTCGACGGTGATCGTCAGCTGTGCGTGCCAGGAGCCGCCGCGGAATTCGAGGTAGCCCTTGCGGGGGCGGCCACCCTTCTTCACGATCATTTTTTCGCTCCCAACAGATTGAAGTACGCGGATTCTTGGCACGACGCCTCGCCGCGTCCCGTTTCATTCGGGTCGGTGTACTCAAACACCACTCTCGAAAGGTCCGCCGGCAAGACAAGCTTCCGATAAGGATCGAGCGTGATTGTGTAGTCGCTGCCGATGCTGACGCGATCGGTGCTGTAGAGCCCGGGGGATCCGGCCCAGAGCCTGCGGTCGCGTTGGAGAAGGCCCACGTCCAGTTTCGCACCGTGGCACTGGTTAGTCTGCAAGTCGCAATCGATGCGCCAGACGGCGACATCCGGTTTGGACTTCGAGAACCGCGTTGTTATCAGCGCGTTGATCATCAGCTTCCCATCTGTTTTCACGCACAGCGGTTCCACCCGGATTCCTCCCGGAGGTTGGCCAGGTGCAGCAGTTGACGTCCCGCCTGTCACCATCATCGCGGTCACCAATGCCGCGAGGGACGATACGAGGCGTGTCGTGCGAGTCATGGCGCTGCCTCTTCTTGGTCGTGGATGAGCAACCGCTGGCAAATCGGTTCGACCCAAGCGTTGAATTCGTCCCTGGGGTAGCCCTCCTCCGCCAACATTGCCTGCATGGAAGCGGCCGCTTCGTCCACCCAAACACCGAGGCTTGCGGGACGTAAGCAAATCGCACCGGCCGCGTGAAGCTCAAGCAGGCGAACAACGTTCGGCTCTAGCGGTTTCTCTCCAGACTTTCGAATCTTCCGACGCAAAGAGTCTAGGAAATTCGAGCCCTGACCGCTTTCCGCTAGGCGATGCGCGATCTCTAGATATCGCATTTCCACCAAGTCTTCGATGGTTTCCGCTACTTGCACAAGGTCAGAATTATCATGCTCAGCCATCCGCCTTCTCCGTTTCGATCAACGCCAGCGCCGCGCCAGCACGTTGCAGTTTCGTGAATGCGGCCCGCAACCGCGCGCGCTGCTCGCACGCGGCCGCCAGAGCCTGGTCGACCTGCTCGAGCCCGGCGCCCGCTTCCTCGACGAGTTTCGCGGATTTCCGTGGCCGTCATGGCATCCCCGTGTCGTTCGCTGAGCAAGTAGGACGAGTCCGCCAACATGATTGGTGAGGCGTGGGTGACGGTGTCGAACGCCTGCTCGCGGATGACAGCCTCTGGCCACTCGCCGAAAGCCACGCTGGCGGGCCCGAAGGCCGACGCGAGGGTCACGCCACCGCTGTGTTCGCGTAATTTATCTTATGTTAACGAATACTTAGAATCGATCGTGTGATTCGGAACCCTCTCACGATCGGCGAGGGCGGTCAACCTCCGGCG
>DASZQI010000096.1:0-176879 GCA_035549735.1 Polyangiaceae bacterium
GCCCACAGTGCGTCTAACCGCAGGGCAAAGGGAACGAGGAATTTCGATGAACAGGGTTGGTACTGCGTCAATCTCCATCCTGGGATCGCTCGCCATCACCACGTTGGCAGCCGCTCAAGCCGGTGAACCTCCGCCGCCTCCGCCTCCGCCGCCTCCCCCACCCGCCGCGGCTCCGGCAGCGCCTGCGCCCGCGGCTCCTGCCCCAGCCCCTGCTGCCCCAGCCCCCGCCGCTCCGGGCGCCGTGGCGCCGCCGCCTGCAGGCGCGCCGCCCGCTGCTCCTGGTGCCGCGAGTGCCACGGTCGGCGTGTCGGCGAACACCGACGCCGGTGTCGAAACCTGGGGCACCGCTCCGCCTGCCGGAAACCGCGAGGCCGCGAGCGCCGAAACCCCTTCCGAAGAGCTGGGCGACAAGTGGCGCCGCAGCTCGCTGCAACTGCAGACCGGCATCTCTGGCTCGACCGGAATGCTGCACGTGAGTCAGGCAGGGTCGGGCGCGCAGGGCACGTTCCGTCTATCGCTGACCACCAGCATTTTCAGCGGTTCCGGCGTGCTTTGTGACTCGAGCAACCCGTGCCCCAGCGCGCGCGGCGAAGCGACGACCAACTCGGACGACCTCGACGCGATGACCGCGCACCTGGGCATTTCGGCGACGGTCTTGCCCTTCCTCGAGGCGTACCTGGGCTTTCACAACCGCGCGACCTCCGATACGCGAAGCCGCCCGCAGCTGTTGCAAGTGCTCGGCGACACCAACCTCGGTGTGAAGGGCTTCATGCCGGCGGCGCCCGATCAGCTGTTCTTTTTCGGCGGAGAAGCGGAGCTGTGGCTCCTCAACGGAACCGGCGGCGTGGGCCTCGACGGTGGAGGAACCAGCTTCGTGTTCCGCGCGCTCGGCACGCTCGACGCGAGCAATCGCATCAACCCCGAGGATCGCGTACCGGTGCGCGCGCACCTGAACCTCGGCTACAAGTTCGATAATTCGGGCAATTTGGTGTCCGATCTAGAAGGCACGCCTCCGCCCGAGGGGCGCGGCGCACGCATCTCACGCATCGAGCGCTTCGGCCTCGGCATCAATCGCGTGGATTTCTTCCAGTTCGGCGTGGGCGGCGAATACGTGCATCCGGTGATCCGACCCTTCGTGGAGTGGACACTGGACATTCCTCTCAACCGCAAGGGTTACGTGTGCAACATCGATCAAGCCGAGGCGCACGGCGACAGCTGTTTGAAGCTGGAGGAAGGGCTTTCGATCTCGCCCTCGCGCCTAACCATCGGCGCGAAGCTGTTTCCGTGGGAAGGGCGCGGGCTCGCGTTCCTCGGTGCGTTCGATGTGGGCACCAGCGGCACCAGCACTTTCATCGACGAGACCGTGCCGGAGCTGCCCTGGAACTTGTGGCTGGGCGTCGCCTACGCGGTCGACACCGAGCCGCCGAAGCCGATCGTGCAGCGCGTGAGCACGCCGTCGACGCAGCCGGTGCGTGAGGTGGAGCATCTGATCGCCGGTCGCGTGCTGGAGAAGGGCACCCAGGCGCCCGTGCCGAACGCGCTCGTCCGCTACGACGGTCGCCCGATTACCGGCATGATCAGCGACGAGACCGGCAGCTTCCGCAGCACCAAGCTGCTGCCGGGCACCTATACGTTCAACGTCAGCGCGGCCGGTTACAAGGACGGGCAATGCTCGGTCACGGTCTCCGCTGCACCGCCCCCAGCGGCTCCGGCTGCCGGTACAGCGGGCCTGCCGCCGCAACCGATCGCGCCAGGCCAAGCGCCGGTCTCGCAAAACCAGGTGGTGGTACCGCTCACCTGCGAGCTCGAATCGCTGCCCAAGCTCGGCTCGGTGATCGGCTCGATCATCGACGGCGAGACCAACAGCCCGGTCACCGGCACCCACATTCGCGCGGAGGATCGCAAGAACCGCGTGCTCGAGCTGCCGGGTGACTCGAGCGGCGCGTTCAAGGTCACCAACATCCCGCCCGGCAGGCTGCGTCTCTCGATCGACGCACCGGGCTACTTCCCCACCACCGCCGATCTCGACGTCCGCGCGTTGGAGGACTTGCAGGCGCGCATCGTGCTCAACAAGCGCCCCGCGCAACCCAACGTGGTGGTTCAGGGCAACGAGGTCAAACTCAAGAAGCAGGTCCACTTCGCCACTGATTCAGCAGAAATTCTGCCGGATTCGATGGCGCTGTTGGAAGAGATCGCGGACGTGCTGAAGGCTCACCAGGAGATCAGCTCGGTCGAAGTGCAAGGGCACACCGACAACACCGGCACCCAGCCGCACAACCTGCGACTGAGCCAGGACCGCGCGCAGGCGGTGGCCGACACGCTGAGCCGACTGGGCGTCGACGCTTCGCGCCTCACCGCCAAGGGCTACGGGCAGGAAAAGCCGATTCTGCCCAACACCTCGGAACCGAACCGCGCACGCAACCGGCGCGTGCAGCTGATCATCCTGAAGAAGTAGGGGCCTACTTCGGCTTGGTCTCGGACTCGACCTGGATCTCGTGGAGGAGCTCCTCCACGCGCCGGGTCGCGTCCTCACCCGAATCGAAGTGAAGGCGCAGGCTTGGCGCGCGCCGTAGCTCGAGGCGCGGTACGATTTCGCGCGTCAAGCGCGGCAAGGCGCGCTGGAGCTTGGCGAGCAGCTTCCGCTGCTCGTCCGAGCTGTCGACGCCTACGAAGCGCACGCCGATGTCGACCAGCGATAGGTCGTCGGTGACGTGCACGTTGACCACGACCAGGCTTTGCAGGCGCGGATCGTCGATGCGCCGTAATACGGCGCGGGTAAATTCGGAGCGCGCGATCTCGGCGACGCGCAAGCCACGCCGTCCCGCCTGGCTCGCCGGCTGCTGTTTTTTCACGGTTCTTCGCCTTCGTCGTCGGGGCCTTCCAGCGAATCGCGCGAAAGCGCCTGCTCGATGCCGCCCCGCACACCCGCGCCCCCTGGCCCAAAGGGGATGATCTCGGTGGCCACGTCCGAGAGCAGCGCTTCGCGCAGACCCTCGGCCATGTGGCGCACATCGGACAGCAGTGAGGAGCAGTGCGCGGAGTCCCGAGCGACCACCGCGACGGCCAGCGTCGCCAATTGATAGCGCTCGAGCTCACCCACCTCGGCGATCGACGCGCTCAAGCGAGCACGCACGCGATCCCGGAATGAGCGCACGACCTGGCGTTTGTCCTTCAGAGACCGGGCGCCGGGAACGGACAAGACCATGCGTGCGACGCCCACGAACATCCGAGGTACCTAGCGGCTACAGCGTTTGGCGGACCTCTTCGACCTCGAAGGCCTCGATCAGATCGCCTTCCTTGAACTCCGAGAAGCCCTCGAACGCCATACCGCAGTCGAAGCCTTCCTTGACCTCGCGCACGTCGTCTTTGAAGCGCTTGAGGCTCGAGAGCTTGCCCGCGAAGATGGGCGCGCCGTCGCGCGTCAGACGCACGCCGGACGAGCGCTTGATGCTGCCCTCGGTGACCATGCAACCTGCCACGTTGCCGGCCTTGCTGACCCGGAAAACCTGGCGAATTTCGGCCTTGCCGATGTTCTTTTCGACCAGCGTCGGGGCGAGCAAGCCCTCCATCGCCGCCTTCACCTCATCCACCACGTTGTAGATGATGTTGTAGGGCCGGATCTGGATGCTCTCCTTCTGGGCCAGGCTCGCCGCCTTGCCGGCGGGGCGCACGTTGAAGCCGATGATGATCGCGCCCGCGGCGACCGCCAGGTTCACGTCGCCCTCGGTGATGGCACCGACCGCGGAGTGCACGATGATGACTCGCACCTTCTCGGTCGAGAGCTTGGTGAGCGCGTCAGCCACCGCTTCGACCGAGCCCTGCACGTCCGCCTTGATGATCAGCTTCAGCTCGAGCTGCTCGTTCTCGGACAGGGCGCGTGCCAAGTCTTCGAGCGTCATCGCGCGAGCGCCGGTGGAGGGCGCGAGGCTGCGCTTCTCCTTGGTCTTGCGCGTTTCCGCGATTTCTTGCGCCTTCTTGGCGTCCTTGACCACGTGCACCGGATCACCAGCGCTGGGCACGTCGTTCAGGCCGATGACCGCGATGGGCGTGGACGGCCCGGCGCTCTCGATCTGCTTGCCCAGCGAGTCGACCATCGCGCGCACCTTGCCGTAGGCGCCGCCAGCGAGGATGACGTCGCCGCGGTTCAGGGTGCCGTCGGTGACCAGGATCGTCGCGACCGGACCGCGACCGCGATCGAGCTCCGCTTCGATCACCAGGCCCGTGGCGGGCTTGTTCGGGTTGGCGCGTAGCTCGAGCACCTCGGATTGCAACGCCACCTGCTCGAGCAGCGTATCGACGCCCATACGCGTGAGCGCGGACACGTTGACGAACAGGGTGTCACCACCCCACTCTTCCGGCACCAGACCGAGCTCGCTGACCTGACGCTTCACGCGGTCGGGATCCGCGCCGGGCTTGTCGCACTTGTTGACCGCGACCACGATTGGCACCTTCGCGGCCTTGGCGTGGTTCACGGCTTCGCGCGTCTGCGGCATGACGCCGTCGTCGGCGGCGACCACCAGGATCACCACGTCGGTGGCTTGCGCGCCGCGCGCGCGCATGGCCGTAAACGCTTCGTGACCGGGCGTGTCGAGGAACGTGATCGGCCCGTGGCTGGTCGGCACCGAGTAGGCGCCGATATGCTGGGTGATACCGCCCGCCTCGCCCGCCGCGACCGTGGTCTTGCGGATCTGGTCGAGCAAGCTGGTTTTGCCGTGGTCGACGTGGCCCATGACGGTCACCACCGGCGGGCGGTGCACGCGGTCATCGCTGCTGGCGTCGCCCTCCATGCCCTGCGCGGCGACCAGCTGCTCGGCTTCGCTCACCGCGACGTCCTCGACCTCCCAGCCGAACTCGCTGGCGACGATCTTGGCGGTGTCCGCGTCGAGCGTGCTGTTGATGTTCACGCCGGTGGTACCGAGGCGCATCAGCTTCATCAGCACTTCGGTGGCCTTCACGCCCATTTCGCCGGCCAGGCGCTGCAGCGTGATCGACTCCTCGATGCGCACGACCTTCTTGTGCGCTGAACGCTCTTGCGTGGTGGGCGGCGCGTTCACACGCGGGCCGCGCGACATCTGCATCGGACCGCGCTGACCGGGCCGCATCGGGCCACGGCCCGGCATGCGCCCAGCGAGGCCGGACGGCGGCTGCTGCCCCGGACGGCCACGAAGATTGCCGGCCTTCGGATCGTACTGCACGCGGCGCGGCGTGGGCGTGCCGCGCTGAACCTGCGGCATGGGCACGCCAGGGCGGCCTTCCCAGACGTCGATGCCGGTTTTGGCTGCGCCCGCGGGACGCGCGCCCGCGGGCGGCGGCGACGAAGGCGTCTTCGAAGTCGTAACCGGCGCGGGCGTTGGCGCTGGCGCTGCGGACGGCACGGGCGTCGCAGCCGCGACCGGTGCCGGAGGCTCGGCCACGACCGGCGGCGGAGCGGCCGAAACCACCTCGGGCACGGGCGGCGCGCTTGGCACCGGCGCGGCGTGCACCGGTGCGGAGCTCGGCGCAGCCTGGACCTGCGGCGCTGCCGAAACCGGAGCGCTCACTGGAGACGAGCGCGGTGCCGATGGCGGAGGAGCAGACGGCTCGGCGCTCGCGGCGGGCGCGCTCGGAGCCGCCGCAACCGCGTGGCTCGGCGGCGCCGAAACCGGCGAAGAAACCGGCGCAGGCGCGGATGCGGGCGCCGGCGCCGACTCGATCACCTCGGGCGCGGCCTTGGCTTCTGCGGGCGGCGTCGACGTGCGCGGCTTGGGCCGCGCGCCTTCGATGTGCGCCGCGCGCGGCGGAATGACCGGTACGGAGGGCGGAGGGGGGGATACCGAAGCAACCGGCGAAGACGACTCGGGCTTCACCGCCGCTCGGCGCTTGACGACTGTCGGACGAATTCGTTCTTCCACGACGCTGGGGGTCTTCTGCTTCTCGAGGTGTCGCTTGACGCGTTCCACGGCCTCGGGCGCGATGGCGCTCATGTGATTCTTGGCATCGGTCACACCGACGGACTGCAACAGCGCGACGAGCGCCTTGTTCTCCATCCCGAGATCGCGGGCTACCTCGTAGACACGCATCTTGATCGTCATCCAGCCTCCGATGAAACGGCCTGCCCTGCCCCCGTCGTCGGAGCATGCGGCCCTCCAAGCATCGTCCAAAGAATTGCCTGCTTCGCCTCGCGCGCGATCCCGGCGTCGGTGATGGCGACCAGCGCCGTCTCCGAACGTCCAAGCCAGCTCCCGAAGGCCGCTTTCGTGCCGAAAGCGAGGGCTCGGCCGCTCGCGACGAGCGGTTCGAGCCAAGAAAACTCCGCGGACGCGCGAGCGTCCGTGGCCACGAGCACGAGCTCGGCTCGTCGCTCCGTTACGGCCTGCTCGACTACCGTCGCGCCAGCCTCGAGCTTGCGCGCCCGGCGCGCGGCCAAAATGAGCCCTTGCGCCCGCCGCGCGGCGGCGGCGCGAAAGCGCTCCGCCACATCGGCCGCAGACAGACGAATCGGCATGCGAAACGCGCGCGAGAGCCCGGCAGGCACTGCCTTCTGCATGCACTCGGGGCGCGGATGCAACCAGGCACCCCGACCAAACGAGCCACCGGCGAGGTCCACTACGACCTCACCCTCGGGCCCCGCGACGAGGCGCACTAGCTCGCTGGGCTCGGCCACCGAGCGGCATCCGACACACGTTCGCTGCATCCCGGCTCAGGCCTCCTCGTCCTCGTCCTCGTCGCCAGAAGCGGCGGCCGGAACGCCCGCAGCCACATCGGCTTGCGCCTGCGCTTCGAGCTCGGCGCGCTGGGCTTCGAGCTTCTCGCGCGCGACCTGAATCTCTTTGGCCACCGTGCGTTGGAAATCCACCGCGCCCTGCCAGATCTGGCGCGCTTTCTTGTGCCCGAGGCCGCTCTTGATCGACAGCCGATCCGGATCCTCCTTGGCCACGTCGCGCACGCTCTTGTAGCCCGACTCTTCCAGCTGCTGCGCGGTGCGAGTCCCCATGCCGGGCACGATCAAGAGCGCGTCGTGGTCGCTGAGCGCCCCGCCTTGCTCGACCACCCGACGAATCCGATCCTGACGCAGACGCTCGAGCGCGCGCTCGGCTGCGCGCTGCAGCTCCGCACCACGCTCCTCCGTCTCCACGCCTTCGATCGTGGCAAGCTCGCCAATTTCGGCCTCGGCAATTTCGTCGAGCGCACGGAACCCGAGCCCGAACAAGTTCTTGGCCAGCTCCTCGTCCATGCCGTCGATTTCGGCGAGCTGAATCATGGCCTCGTCCTCCATCTGGCGGAACTTGCTCTCGCTCACGATGTCGAGGCGCCAGCCCGTAAGCTGCGAAGCGAGCCGCACGTTCTGGCCCTTGCGGCCGATGGCCAGGCTCAGCTTCTCGTCCGGAACCACGAGCTCCATCCGGTGATTGGCTTCGTCCACCACCACGCGGTTCACCTCGGCCGGCTGAATGGCGTTGATGATGTAGCGGGCCACGTCCTTGTCGAACGGGACGATGTCGATCTTCTCGCCGCGCAGCTCCTGCACCACCGCTTGCACGCGCGAGCCCTTGATGCCGACGCACGCGCCCACCGGATCGACGTCCGAGTCCCGCGAAGTGACCGAGATCTTGCTGCGCGAGCCGGGCTCACGCGCCACGCCCACGATCTTCACGATACCTTCGTAAATTTCGGGCACCTCGGCTTCGAACAATTTTTCGACCAAGTGCGGCGACTGACGGCTGAGGATGATCATCGGCCCGCGCGACTCGCGATCGATGTTCTTCACGTAAGCCACGATGCGGTCGCCAGGGCGGTAGGTCTCGCGCGGCGTCTGCTCGCGCGCCGGCAGCACGCCCTCGGTCTTGCCCAGATCGACGATCAGGTTGTGACCCTTCTCGAAGCGCCGCACGATGCCGCGGATCAGCTGACCCTGGCGGTCCTTGTACTCGTTGTGAATGATGTCGCGCTCGGCGTCGCGCACGCGCTGCAACAGCACCTGCTTGGCGGTCTGCGCCGCGATACGCCCGAACGCGCTGCGCGCCTGCTTCATGTCCAGCACGGTGCCGAACTCTTTGTCCTGCTGGCGTGCGCGTTCGGTGTCACGTGGGTGCCAAAACACCTGAAAACCGAGCTCCTCACCCACCTCGGCATCCAGGCCGTGCTTGCGCGCGATGTCCGCCGCGATCTCGCGCTCGGGCTGGGCCACCTCTTCCACCACGGTCATGTACTGGAAGAGATCGATGTTGCCGGAGTCGGTGTTGTAACGAGCCTCCAGCTCACGAGTCGGGCCGAACGCAGCCTGCGCGGCCTTGAGGATCGCGGCTTCCATAGTCTCGATCAGGATCTTCTTGTCGATGCCCTTTTCCTGAGCGACCTGCTCGACGATGGATCCGAGCCCTTCTGAAAAACCCGCTGCTTGTGCCATGACTCAACCTCAACGTTGGGGCCGCTGAGCCCGAGGGCCGCGGCCGGATGCGCGCCCGTGCGGCCCCTTGCCGCCTCGAGCACCCGCGCTGCTCATCTCGAACTCGAGCCGCGCGCTGTGAATCCCGTCGAAGGCGAGCGAAACGAGCTCACCTCGCTCGTCCTCCAAGACGACACGACCCTCGGCATCGAGGCCATGGAGTGTCCCTCGGAGCACGTGCTGCCCATCGACCGGAGCCTTCAACTTGATTCGGGCAAATTGCCCGGCAAAACGTGCGTAATCGCGCACACCGTACAGCGTGCGCTCGAGCCCCGGTGAACCCACCTCCAAGCGATAGCGGTGAGGAATGATGTCCGCGACGTCGAGCGCCGCCGACAGCCCCCGGGAAATTTCAGTACACAGATCCAGCGTCACCCCAGCGCCCGGCAGCGTCGATTCGGGGTACTCGACCGTCACTTCCAAGACCCAACCTCCGCGGTCGGTTCGCCACACCAGCTCCACCGCGTCGACGCCGTGCGCACGCAGGACGGGCAAGACCGCTTCGAGCACGCGCTCGCGGTTCAGACCATCCAATTTGACGTGAGCAATCGACATACGTGCGGAAGCTTCGAACGGAGCGGGGCTCGGGTTCGACGAGTGCGACTGGGGGTGAAATGAGGCGTCGATGACGGACTTCAGAGAAAAAAAAACGGACCCTGCAGGAGCGGGTCCGCTGGGAGCGGGATCCACCTGGCTTTTCGAACGCGCGCAGTCTAGCCAGAGGGGGCACGTGGCGCAAGGGTTCAGGGGCGATACCGGCCCACTGACCAAGGCCACTGGGTTTGGTTTGCCCGCCCAGAAAAGGGCGCGCTTTCCCGGCCCCGACGGCGCCAGGTCTCCCTTCGGGTCTCAGTGCGCCGCAGCAGCCGCGCCGGGCCGGCTCTGCCTACGGTCCAGAGCGCGCGAACAGCCACTCGAAATTGCGCTCTCCGCCGCGGAACGAGAGCGTGTTCCCCTCACAAGTGTATCGATTGCTCGCAAAAACCGGGTTCGAATCGATGCCCTGCGCTGGCGTGGCTCCGACAGCCGCCCCGGGTGAAGCGGCTGCGCTCGGAGCGCCCTTGGCGAGCCCTTTGGCCGCGCCGGCCAGCGCCGCGCCCATGGCAGCGAGCTCGGTCACCGGCTTGTCCTTGAACAGCGGGATGGACCCTGCGCCGGGCAGCTGCACGTTCGCGGTCACCCGCAACGCGGCGTAACTCGCGTCCTTGCTCTCCAAGATGCCGCGCGTCGGCGTCGACAGCAGCGCCGTGGCTTTTCCAGAATAGCGGAAGTCGAAGTTGAAACCGCGCCCGGTCGCCTTGATCAGGTCCATCGGCGTGAAGTCGAGGGTGCTCGCGCCGGACGATGCCACGTCGAGCGTCACGTTCGCGCCACCTTCCGCGCTCACCGCGTCGACCTTGAGCGTCACCCCGGTCGCTTTCCACTTTCCGACCAAGCAGCTGTCGAGCCCGGTGAGCGGGGGCAACGTCGCCGGCGCACGCTCGACCGACGGCGCGGGCGCCTGACTTCCGACTGACGCCGTGGCCGCCGGCGCGTCGTTCGAACTCGACTCTTTGCGCGAGCAGGCCGCGACGCCGAGTAGAGGAATCAGCGCGCCCGCAAACGAGCGCATCATCCGCAAAGTTTGGCTGGACGTCGGCACTACTTGTCCTTGCCCTTTTCCTTCTCTTTTTCCTTGGCTTCTTCCTTCTCGCGCTCGCGCTTTTCCTTTTCTTCCTCGGCCTTGCGCTCCTTCTCGGCCTGCTCCTTGATCTCGCGCTCTTCCTTCTCTTGCGCCGCCTTCTCCTGACGCGCTTCCTCGGCCTGCTGCATCTCGAGAGTGCGGCAATAGAGCGCCTTGCCGCCGATGAACGCCTCCTTCTTGGAGGTGGTACCGACGTGACCAGTACGCTCGTTCTCGATCAGGGCGAAGTTCGCCTTCAACTCCGCGGCGTGGTTGCGAAAGTCGTTCTCGGCGCCCGTGCGCGCCTTCTTCTCGTCGTCCGAACGCGAGCTGCCGCTGATCTTGCCCTTGTAGTCGCAGTCGAGCGGGCGACTCGTATCGCGCACGATCTCGACCTTGCTAGCCTCTGGGTCGAGCTTGACGACGCTGTCGAAAATGCACGCCTGACACACCACGACCAGACCGAGCAGCAAGGCTTTATTCGGCATTACGAGATTCTCCTCGGCGCGTAGGCTACCAAAGCGCGCGCGAGCCGAGGGCGGAATTTCTCCGCGCGTGCGGAAGGCCGCATCAAACACGTTTGAGGCCGAAATTTACTCCCTGACGGCATACAGCACCGCCCATGCACGGGTCACAAGCGGGTAAACACGTCGATGCGCGTCGCCTCCGGCAGTCGCGCGCGGGCAATCGCCACCGCGCGCTCGCGCGCCACGTCGAGGTCACCGCTCGGGCGAGCCTGCAGGGTGATCGTCAGGACCAGGTTGCCGCGAAACTCGTTGACGTTCACGTTCGCGTCGACGCGCAGCTCGCGCTGAATGTCGCTGCGCACTTCGGCCGCAACGGCGAGCTCCTTTCGCACTCCGCACGCGCTCCCCGCCGTTAGCAATAGTAGCGCGAGCAGCAGACCGCGCCTGGAACGTTCGCTCACCCGCATGCCCGCTGCGACATCAAGCGAGGTTCGGCAGCGTCACCAGATCGACGTGCAGAATCTCGTCCGAGAACGCCATGATTTCGGACAGGCAATCCTCGCTCGGCCGACTACCGAGCCTGATTTTAGCGCAGGCAGCGCGCCCGCCCTCGAACACGGTGTTGTCGAGCTCGTGAATGTCGATGCCGTGGCGCTTGAGCACGCCGAGCACGTTGGCCAGAGCCCCAACCCGATCGATGTGACGCACCACGAGTTGGTAACGCGACCAGAAGGTCGCGCTGATGTTGACCACGTTGGGCACCTCGCCCTTGGTCAAAAAACTGCGCAATATTCGCACGCACTCGGTGGCGATCGCAGTTTGAGCCTGGTCGGTGGACGCGCCGATGTGCGGCGTGGCGTAGACCAGGCCACTCTTCAAAAGAGCGTGTTCGTAGCTGGCGCGCCGCGTATTAGGCTCGTTCGGCAGAACGTCCAGACCGACCCGTAAGCGCTTTTTGGAAACCAGGTCGACCAGCGCCTCGTAATCCACGAGCTCGGGACGCGCGGTATTGACGAACATGGCTTCGTCCGGCAGCGCCTCCAGCACTCGTCGATCGACGATGCCGCGCGTGCGCTCGGAGAGCTCGAGGTGCACGCTGAAAATTTCGGACTCGGTGGCGAGCTCTTCCGGGCTGCGCACTGCCGTGACGCCCAGTTCGGCGGCACGCGAACTGGTGAGCGAGCGGCTCCAGGCGTAGGCTTTCATGTTGTACGCGTGCGCGATGCGCAGCACCGCGCGACCGACGTGCCCGAGCCCCAAGATTCCGATGCTCTTACCGGATAGACCTTCCGCGCGCGCAAACTCGTCCTTCTGCCATTTGCCGGCTCGCAGGCTGTCGATCGCGTCCGGAACGCGACGATCCAAGCAACCGATCAACGTGAAGGTGAGCTCGGCCACCGCGGACGCGTTCTTACCCGGGCAGTTCGCGACGTAGATGCCGCGCTCGCTGGCCGCGACCACGTCGATGTTGCTGACCCCTGCCCCGGCGCGAATGATGAGGTTCAGCGCCTTGCCAGCCCGGAGCGCGGTGCGGCTGACCTCGGTGCCGCGAACGACCAGAACGTTCACGCCATCGAGCGCCTCGGGCAGCTTTTCCGCGCGCAAATCCGGCTCGTAGGCGACTTCCACACCCAACGAGCGCATTTCATCGAGGCTGTCTTCCTTGAGTCGATCAGCAACCAATACACGCATTTCAGGCGGCCCCTTCTATCATGCTTTTCGTGGCGTGTTCGGAATCGCTCGGCGGCGCCCGGCAAAATCGAAGAAAACCCCGCCACCCTCGCCCTCGACGAGCAGGTCCGAAAGGCTCAATTGGGCCGAGCGCGTAAAGCGCGCCTGGAACGCTCCGCCCTTGACGTCCGTGTAAAGTGCGTCCCGCGGGCCCAACCAGAGCCGGTCGGGGTCGAGCGCTTCGATGCTGCCGTCGGAAAGCTCGATTTGCGGCTGCGTTACGCCCGGTTCGCTCGCAGATCCCGGCGACGCAAGCACGACCCGCCGCACGAAAAACGGCACGTCCTCGACTCGGATATAGCTCCAGTCATAGCCATTGCTCAAAATGTAACGGCCATCGTCGGGGTGTCGGGCAATCCAGGTGGCGAACGCCTTGGCCATGCCGGGGTGCACGACCTCGGCTCCGTCGTGAAAGAAGCGCCCTTCCGCGTCGAGCACGATCGTGCTCTCGCGCGAGGCACCGGGTGGCGGCGGCAAGCGAAAGAAGTCCGGGTGATCGCCTGGTTTCATCCGCTTCCGCCAACGAAGACACGCAATGCTTCGTGCGGCCCAAAGCAGAGCAATCGATCGCCCGCTTGCAACGTCCAGGTCGCGCCAGGATTCGGGTGCACGGCAACCCCGCGCACCAGGCTGAGCACGGCGATGCCGCGCGCAGCGAGCTCCAGCTCGATGAGCGTGCGACCGGCGAAACCCGAGCCCGGCCCAACGACCAGCTCCGCCGCGCGATGACCAGGAGTCAAAGTCAGGCGTTGCTGCAAATCGAGCTCGGGAAAAGCCATCTCCCGCTCCATGTGCTCGACGATTTCCGACGCGACGTCCACGCCGGTCGCGGACTCGATACCCTCTAGCCCAGGTGAGGAATTCACCTCGAGCACGAGCGGCCCCTCGTCGCTTTCGATCAAATCGACGCCGGCCACGCGCAGGCCCAAAATCTGCGTGGCTTGCACGGCCAAGCGCTCGACCTCCGGATCGAGACGCACGCGCTCGGTGCGACCACCGCGGTGCACGTTGCTTCGAAACTCGTCCGGCGCCGCGCGCCGGCGCATGGCCGCGATCACGCGCCCGCCCACCACGAGCGCGCGCAAGTCATTGCCCGAGCTCTCGCTCACGAACTTTTGCACCAGCACGTTCTGGCGCGCGAGCAGCAGCGTTTCGAGCACCGCCTCGGCGGCCTTGCTGCTGTCTGCCAAGATGACGCCCGCGCCCTGCGAACCCTCGGTCAATTTGATGATCACCGGCGGGCCGCCCACGCGCTCGATCGCATCGCGCACGCTTTCGCGGTCGCGGATGAACGCCGTGGACGGGAACCCGACGTCGTGTCTGCTGAGAATTTGCAGCGTGCGCAGTTTGTCGCGCGAGGTGCCAATCGCGCGCGCCGAGTTGAGTGTGAAGACGCCCATTTGCTCGAGCTGACGCACGACCGCGGTGCCATGCGCGCTCACCGACGCGCCGATGCGCGGAATCGCCGCGTCGTAGCGCGACAGCTGCCGGTCGCGGTACCAGAGCTGCGGACCGCCGGGCTCGACCAGCAGGCTGAAGTTCATGGTGTTCAGCACGCGAGCCGTGTGCCCGCGCTTCACGCACACCTCTTTCAGGCGTTGCGTGCTGTAAGACCCGGCCACGCGCGACAAGATGAGCACGCGCAGGTTCATGGCGCGGCTCCCTGAGACGGCGGGCGTGACGGACGCGCGGTGCGAGCCGCGGGCGCGCGCTTCGGCCGTTTACGCGCGCCCGTAATCAAATAGCGACGACTGGGATCGACCAGAAAGTGCCCAGCGAGCGCCATACGACCAAGCAGCATGCGATAGAGCATGTGCTCGCGGTCGACCAAACCGAGCTCGATTTCCTGAACGACCGAGCCGATGCGGATGGTCACCGCCACGAAAATCCGGGTGGATGCGACGCCGGTGCTGGCTCGAACGCGTGCTCGCCGCACGACCTTGGCTTCGACGGTGACGCGACGGTCCGAGCGCAGGCGGTGCAAACGCACGTCGAAGCGCACGCGCCCGCGACTCACCTCTTTCAAATTCTCTACATGGAGCGCGCTCGAGCGGGCTCCAGTATCGACCTTGGCCCGCAGCCCGAGAATACGCCAACCCGGTATGTCGACGTATTCGGCGAGCCCAATCACGAGGCGTTCCGAGCGCGGTACCCTCAAGCAGCGCTAAACTAGCACCCGCGCGAACCGAGCAGCGCGGTGCCGAATCGCCACGGACCAAAATGCACCTGGCCGCGCGGCCGATGCTGAGCGATACCGCGCTGTCTCGACATTATCGAGCTGGCCTGGTACTGGCTGAATTCGGCGTGAACGACGAGTTTCCGACTCTCGAAGTCGCCCTGGCTGTTTGCGTGCTCTGGCTCGGATTTCGAGGCTTTGCGCTGGCCCGGGGCGCGGCGCTCCTGAACGATGACGTCGCAGTTTTGCTCTCGGCGGTCCGGCGTCGCGCCGCACCGCGCAGCGCAGCGCGAGGCGGCCGGGACTCGGCCTGGCTCGAAGATCTGGGGCGCGCCGCCTTGTCGATCGACGACGGCTCGGGCTCCGCTGAGCAGGCTCACGCCTCGTTGCGAGAGCGCGCGGCGCGGATTCGCCGGCGTCTGCGCAGCGCCGCCGCGCGCGATCTGGTGGTGTGTGCGGTCTTGGTCGGCGCCATGACCTACGCGCGCACGACGAGCCTGGGCGTGAGCGTTTGGTTCTTTGCGCTCGGCGCGTTCGCGGGCCTGCTGTTGCTCACCGCGGTTGGCCTGCGGCTGTGGCACGACGCCCAGGTGAACCCGGTGACCGAGCGCCTCAGCGTCGCGCTCACCGAGCGCGGCGCCGACGCCCCCACCCCCGCTGCGCGCGAGGTGTGTCCAAAATGCGGGGGTGGTGAGCTGGAAAGCGTCAGCGGACGCAGAAATCTCGGGAAAAAACTGACCGCGCTCGGCGTCAGCGAAGTGCTGCTGTGCAGTCGCTGCGGGCACGTTGGCGGCCACGTGGTAAGGCGCTAGCGCATGGATGCCTCGGGAAGTCACGACTCGAACCGCAGCTACTACGACGCCTTCTCGGCTCGCTACGAGGCGCGCCGTGGCAGCAATGATCCGGGCGGCTACCACGAGCTGATCGACGAGCTCGAGACCGAGTTCGTGCGGCGCTTCGCCGAAAACCGCTCGGTGCTCGAGGTCGGTTGCGGTACCGGGCTATTGCTGCGGCGTATCGCCACATTTGCCAGCGCGACTCGCGGGGTCGACCTTTCGCCGGGCATGCTGGAAAAGGCCCGCGAGCGCGGCCTGGACGTGGTCGAAGGCTCGGCCACCGCCTTACCATTCGAGGATGAAAGCTTCGACGTCACCTGCAGCTTCAAGGTGCTGGCTCACATCCGGGAGATCGGGACAGCGCTCGAGGAGATGGCCCGAGTGACGCGCCCCGGTGGCCACGTGATCGCCGAATTCTACAACCCATTCAGCCTGCGCGGGCTGGTCAAGCGCTTCGGACCGGCGGGACGTATCGCGAAGGGCGCCCACGAGCGCAACGTTTACACACGCTTCGATTCACCGGCGCAGGTCCGCGCGTTGATTCCGGAAGGGTGCGAGCTGGTAGCCGAGCGTGGCGTGCGCATCGCGACGCCGACCGCCCACGTGATGCGCACGCGTCTCGGTCGCCTGGTGTTCGCGAACGCCGAGCGATTTCTATGCGACTCGCCGCTCTGCGTGTTCGCAGGGTTTTACGTGGTGTCACTCCAGAAGCTCCGCTGATAGCCGTGCAGACTCCCTCCCCCGTCGATCGCCCCAGCGCATGGTGGCTGCAAACGCTGCAAAAGCGGGCCGTGCGCATGCAGGACGAGGTGCTCGACCTTTCGACTCCGATGACCTTCGCCGGCGCGGACGAGCGCCGCGCTGCGCTCAAGTTCTTCAACGCCGCGTTCCGCGCGGAGGAGTCGGGGCTCAGGCAAGCGCACGAGCTGGCCGACGAGGTCTCGACCTGGGACCCGACGCTCGCAGACGTGCTGCGTTTGTACGGGAACGAAGAGGGTTGGCACCGAGAGTTGCTCACGGAGTTCTTGGGCTTTCTCGGCGGCGGGGTCGAACCGATGGGGCGCGTCACGCGCACGCTGTACGGCCTGTACGGCAGAGCGCGTCGGATGGAAACCATCGTGCTCACGAACCTGATGTTCGAGACCATCGGGTCCACGACCTACCGCATGGCGCTCGCCAACGTGAAGCAGCCCGCCGCGCGGCAGATGCTCACCATCTTGACGCGCGACGAAGCGTTTCACGTTCCGCTCAACGTACACTTCATGCTGCGCGTGCTGGAGCGTAAATCAGGCTGGGAACGCTTACGACTGCGTGCGCTGTACCAGCTTCTGTTCGTGAGCTTGGTCGCGTTGCCGCTGGCCAGCCGCCCCAAGGCCTTCGCGTTCGACCGCATTTCGACCGCGGAGCTTGCGCGTGCTTACGCGCGCATGCTGGCCGCGCTGTTCGCCGGACGACCGGAGCTCGGGCTCACGCCGCCACGGCTACTGCTTTGGGCGCTCGGCCTTCGCTCTCGCGACGCGAACGCCGAGGACGCCATTTCGATCAGCAGCGAAGCCGCCGAACGCGCCGCAGAGCGTGATCAGGTCGTGGTGACCGAGCTCAGAAGCGCCCGCTGACGCCCAAAATCAGCTCGTTGCTGCCGGCCGCTAGTGTCGGCGTGAGCTCGACCGCTTTGGCGCGCCGGAGCTGCGGCGGCAGCGGACGATAGCGCTGCTGCTCGACCTCGGGCACGAATGCGAGGTGCGCTTGAGCGATGCCCAGCGCCGCCACCCCGAAAAACGCGTAACTGCTCACGTGCAAGAGCGTGTTCCAGGTGCGCAGCACCGCGTTGTTGTCCGGGTTCTTCAGGCGATTGGCCTCGACCTCCAGGTAAGATTGCATTCCGAGCGACGTCAGCGCCGTCGCCGCGAGCGCAGTCTCACCCGTGAGGAATACCCAGCCGAGCCCCTCATTTCCGTTTTGAAACTGGCCCACGCCGAACGGAACCCAGGCAATCCAGCGCCGGTTCCGGATGATCACGGTTTCGCTGGTGGCGAGCCGCTCGAGCGCCGCGACGCGTTCACTCTCCGCGCGCTCGCGTTCGGCCTGAATTTCCGCGGATTTACGGGCCTGGTCGACGCGTTGATCTTCGGCCCGCTTGATCTCGTCGTACAGCGACTGCCGCACGCGCAGGAAGCGATCGATGACCGGCGGCGGGAACACCAAGCTGTCGGGCGGCCGCATCTGCATGTTGCTGCGGATCGCCGCGCGCAGCGGCTCGTCGGCTGCCTCCGGTTTCCCGCTGCCGATCAGGCAGGCCGCCTGATAGATACGAGCGGTCTCGATCACCTCGCGCTCGCGCAAGCGGTTCTTTTCGTCGGGCGCGAGCAGGTGCGCCAGATCGCCCGCACACTCGGCGTACTTGCCGGCCTCGTACAAGCTGACCACGCTGGCCAGCTTCGCTTCGTCACCGAGCTCCACTTCGGGGAGCTTGGGCTTGACGTCGGCGTGACCCGCGCGCGGGGGAGCTGCCAGAACACTGGGGGCCGCGCCGAGCGTCAGGAGCGTCAACAGAACTTGTGCCAGAACCCGCATCGAGCCGCCCCGGGCTCAAGAACCGCGTTACTGCCCGAGGTTCGTAGAGAGTCGTCCGGGCCTGAGCGTGACGTCAAACTCTTTCGGCGGCTCGACGCTTCCGGGCGGCGGGAGCAGCTGGCAGCTAACCCGGCGCACAGCATCCGCCATGGGAATCAGGTGCTGGCTGGGGACCGGAAATTCACCGAGCGCGCCGCAGCTTGCGGTCGTCCCGGGCGCCCCGCGCAGGTCGAGGGTCGCGGGCCGGAATTCGATTCGCCCGCGCACGGTATAGACGTCGTCCGGCCCCGTCGCGGCGGGCACGCGCACCCGGACCGTCTTGCCCGGTTCGCAGCACTGCTCATCGGGGGCCACGAACTCGAAGGTGTGCTCACCCGGTTTGAGCTCCTGAACTTTACCGAACCACGGTGTCTCGGTGCCGTCGACCCGCACCGTGGCGTTCTGCGGACCGTGTACCAAGATCTGCACGCGAGCCATCCCCTCTTCCTCGGGTTCGGCTCCGGCAGCCGGCGGACGCGCGCTGGCCGCGCGCGGAACTCGGCGCGCCTTGGCGCTCGGCGCCGGCTCGGGCGCGCTCGACGACGCGACGCGCGGTGCGGAGGACTCGAGCGGAGCAGCCGGACGCGGACTCGCGCTCGCAACGGGCTTCGCGGGCGCGGAGCTGCGCTGCGCGAGCCTCACGAACGCGACGATCGCAAGCGCAATCACGACCGTACCAATCAGCGCGCCGCCCAACCTCTCCAACGCCTTCTTGGTGCGCTGCCCGCGTGCCAGGTTCGAGACCCTGCTGAGCAGCTCGGCGTCATCTGGCCGATAGGCAAGCGCACGGTTATAGCAGGCAGCGGCGGTGGGAATGTCGCGTCGCTCGCGCGCCGCTTGGGCGCGCTCGATCAAGCGCGCGACGATGCGCGGCTCGTGCTCTTTGCCGTAAGCGTCCGGATCCGCGAGAAAGGCCTGAATTTCGCGGCCCGGTGAGTCGATCCCGAGCAGGCTGAGCTGCTCGCGCAGCGCCGCGGCGAGCTCCGCGGCGCTCGCGTAGCGCTCGGACATTTCGTGCGCGAGCGCGCGCGAGAGCACCTCTGAAAAACCTGCACCGATGGTCGGCCGCGCGCGCTCCGGCGCGGTGAAGGCGCCATCGAGCACACGCCGCAGCACCTGCGCCGGATTCTTGCCGTCGAAGGGCAAGCGCCCGACCATACACTCGTACAAGAGCACGCCGAGTCCGAACACGTCGGAGCGGGCGGTGACATCGCCGCCCTCGATTTGCTCGGGCGCCATGTGCGCCGGCGAACCCAGCACTTGGCCGGTAGAGGTGACGCCCTGGGCGTCGAGCAGCTTGGCGATGCCGAAGTCGGTGACCTTGATCAGCGGCGCGTCGCGTTCGGCGCTGGCCGTGTTCGCGACCAACACGTTCTCCGGCTTTACGTCACGGTGGATGACCCCGAGGCCGTGCGCGTGATCGAGAGCGTCGGCGAGCTCGATGCCAATCGCCGCGGCTACCTCGGGCGGAAGAAAACCGCGGGTCGTGAGCAGCTGGCGCAGCGTGGAGCCGCGCACCAGCTCGACCACCAGATAGCGTTCGTCTTCCTCGGCGTCCGAGACGTCGTAGACCTCGACGATGTTCGGGTGTTTGACCTTCGCCACCGCGCGCGCCTCGCTGTCGAAGCGCTGCGCGACCTCACGATTTTCCCTGAGGTGGCGGTGGATGATTTTGACCGCAACCTCGCGGCCGAGCCTTCGGTCCCGCGCGCGGTACACGGTGGCCATGCCACCGTGGCCGATCTCCTCCAGGAGCTCGTACTTTGCGAGCCTGGGAGTCAGCTCCGGTGACGCGCTCAGGACCCGCCCCTCCTAAGCGGACCGCCCCACGCGCGGCACTGGTTGAAAGCCCTTCACGGAAGCTGCTCCACACGCACCGCGTTGGTCGCCCCGCGCACACCCACTCGAGCGCCGTACACCATCACGTAGCGCTCACCCGACTTCACGAGCCCATTTTGCAGCAGGAACTGCGTGGTGTCTTGCACCTGGTCATCGAAGTTCGCTTGCTTCGACAGCACCCGCGGCGCCACGCCCCAAAGCAGCGCCAGCTGACGCAACACGCGATCTTCGGTGGAGAAAGCCAAAATTGGCACCATCGCGCGCGCTTTCGAGACCAGCCGCGCGGTGACGCCGGTCTCGGTCAGCGCGACGATCAACTTTGCGCCCACCTCGCGCGAGATGGCCACGGCCGCGTGAGCGATCGAGTCCGCGGTGGTGTGGTCCGGTTCGGAAGGGTTCGGCAGGAAGAAGCGGCTGCCCTCGGCCTGGCGAATGATGCGATCCATCATGCGCACGGCCGCGTGCGGAAACTTCCCGGTGGCGCTCTCGGCCGAGAGCATCACCGCGTCGGCGCCGGTGAACACCGCGTGCGCCACGTCACTGGCTTCGGCGCGCGTCGGCCGCGGCGAGTCCACCATCGACTGCAGCATTTCGGTCGCCACGATCACGGGCTTGCGGTGAATGCGGCAGGTGCCGATGATTTGCTTCTGAATGACTGGAACCGTTTCCGGCGGCAGTTCGACGCCTAAATCGCCGCGAGCCACCATGGCCGCATCGGCCGCGCGCACGATGGCGTCGAGCCGCTCGACCGCCGCGGGCGTTTCGATCTTGGCGATGATCGGCGTGGGACGACCCTTACGCTCGCAGAGCTCGCGTAGCTCCTGCACCTCTTCCGCGCGGCGCACGAAGCTGAGCGCGACGTAGTCGACGCCCTTCTCCAGACCGAAGGCCAAATCGAGCTTGTCCTTCTCGGTCAGCGCGGCAAGCCGCAAGCTGCCCGAGGGCAGGTTCACGCCCATGCGCGCGCGCATCGGTCCGCCGTGTTCGACTCGACAGTGCACGCGCTCGCCGCGCACGTCGAGCACCCTGAGCTCGACCTGACCGTCGGAGAGCAGGATGCGATCATCGGGACGCACGTCGTGCGCCAGGCTCTCGTAGTCGATGGCGATCGTCTTGTCGTCGCCGTCCTTGCCCGCGACCAGATCGATCTCTCCGCCCGATTCGAGCGCCGCGGGGCCCGTGACGCCGGTGCGAATCTTGGGTCCGCACAGATCCTGCAAAATTGCGACCGGTTTGCCGAGCGCTGCGCTCTGCTCGCGAATCATGTCGAAGCGAGCGCCGTGCTCGGCGTGCTTGCCGTGCGAGAAATTCAAACGCGCCACGTCCATGCCGGCTTCAATCAGCTCACGGATTCCTTCACGAGTTTCGACGGCGGGACCGATGGTGCAAACAATCTTGGCGCGACGAGCGATCATGAACGATTTTCCGTAGAGAGTTGGAGAGCGGCCTCGCAGACCGACCAGAGTTTCGTGGACTCGCGAAGTGTGCCGCGCAGCATGCCACAGGGCACGCCCCCAGGGGTAGGAGAGATGAATACCTTGACGTAAGCTCGCTCGCACGTCAGCGCGGGCTTCGCGCGGGTTTCAGACCGCTTGCCCACCGCGAGCGAGCTGGTAAGGCATGCGGCCTTATGTTCGGCTTCGACGCGATGCGCAAGGCGCTGCCCCTGCTCGGATCCGCCCGCGTGGCCGAGGATCGCCGTTCTGGGTCGTGACGAGCGGCGTCGCCCGACCGACGCTTGGCTCGAGAGCGCGATCGAATCCGACATTTTTGCGATTCGGCCGGGCCCGCTCCGCGCGCGCGTCTTCACGAATCAACCCCGGGATTGAAATCGACACCCGTCATCGAGCCGCAGCGCAGAACCGACCGACCCGCGGCGTGGCTCACTCGCGGGCTCGGCTCCGCGCCGACCAGGACTTGACCATCTCGCAGGCGCCGAAAACGCCCACGTAGTAGCGCCTGATCCGGCGGCGCACACGAAAGCCGTTCTTCACGAACAGTTCGAACGCGGCCAGGTTGGCCTCGGCGGTATGCAGCACCACTCCGGTCCCCCCGCCCGCGCGCGCGCGAATCTCCGCCGCCTTGAGCAGCGCGCGCCCAACACCGTGGCCGCGCTCGTTCTCGACCACCGCGATGGCAACCAACTCGGCCAGCTTGTCGCGCTCGATGCGCACGACCACGAAGCCGACCGGCGCCCCTTCACGCTCGGCGACCAAGCTTACGAAATGCTCGGCGAGCCACAGCGTGGAACGCGCGGGTTCGGGCGAGAACTCGGAAAACGCCGCGTTCGAGAGCGCAAGCACGAAGCTGCGATCGCTCGCGCGCAAGGCGCGAATTCGCACGGCAGTGGCGAGCTCCACCCCCATAGTCTAGCGGAGAGTCACGGTTTGACGAAACCGAGCACGAAGCGATCACTCGTTCCGCGCCGCTCACCGGCCACGCGCGGAGAGGCGCTCCAGTCGCGTGTGTCCGCGGGACTTCTAAGAAAATCCGCGCTGCGCGCGAGCTGAAAGCCCGCCTTCAGCACTTCGTCTTTGAGCACCGACTCTTCGATCCGGTGCAAGGTCTCGACGTCGTTGAGCCCTGACCCGGGTCGCGCGCTGTGGTCCACGACGACGTACTGTCCGCCCGAGCGAAGTGCGCGAAATATCGTGCGATTCATGCGTTCGCGATCGGCCTTCTGCCAAACCGTGTCGTGATAGAAGAGCACGTCGATGACCGCGTCGAGATCGTGAATCGTGTCCGGGAACGGCTCGCTGAACTCACTGTCCACGCGGACCACGTTCTTCATCACCGGCTTCTTGAGCCGCTCGCTCCAGGGTTTCTCGGCGAACCGCTCCAAAATGAACTTGCTGTTCTGGCCGTAGACCACGCCGTCGGGCGCGACCGTGCGGGCCAAGAGCTCACTGGTGTAGCCACCGCCGGCCGCGACCTCGCCCACCTTCATGCCGGGCCCCAGCCCGAGGAATTGCAGGAGCTCGAGCGGATGCCGCCCAGCGTCGAGCGCGCGGTCCTCCGGCGAGCGATCCGGTGCATCGACGATCGCTTTGTAGTCGGGACGCGCCGGCGTCGCGCTGATCGGTGCCGGGGGCAGGGTCGCGCTCGGCGCGGTTCCACTGGGGCTGGTCGCTGCTGGCGGAGGCACGGACGTCCGTGCCGGCGCGCAGCCACCGCCGAGAAACCCGCACAGCGCGAGCGCGGTCACACCTAGGATTGATTTCGCCCCGAGTACCCGTTTTGCCTTCACGCTCGCGAGCCTAGCAAAATCGCGAACGAGTCCAGGCTGTTGCGCGTCGATTTATGCCGACTCAGAGGCGTCGAAGTCGACGTGCAGTCGGTTTCGGTCGGGGTCGTGCACGAACACTTGGTGCTGCCCCGAGCCGGGCAAGCGAGTGAGGCGATATTCCACACCGTTCGCCTGCAAGCGCTGCAAGAACTCGGACAAACTGGACCCTGCGAACGCAAAGTGTTCGAGGCTGAGGGGCCCGGCAGCGGTCGCCGGCTCCGAAACCTCGACCAGGTGAACCACTGGTTTGCCACCGCAATACAGCCAAGCCCCGCCGAATGCGAACGGCGGACGCGGACCGGGCTCGAGCCCGAGCACGTTCGTGTAGAACGCGCACATCGCTTCGAGTCGCGCGGTGCGAAGATTGACGTGCTCCAACGAGAGCAGCGGCATGGCTATTCTCCGCTGCGCTTGAGCGGCGGCGGCGTGATGCGCTGCGCGGGGGTGCGCGAGCTGCTCGGCGTACGTCCGCCGCGCAGCGCGGGCAGCGTTCCGCTCGACTCCATGCGGCGAGCTCCGCTACCACGACCCGGAGGCACCGAGCGGGTTCGATAGACCTCGCCGTCCACCACGATTTCGACGCCGAGCGAACGGCAGCGACGACCGAGCCGATCCAGATCTGCGCCCGGCGCGATCAGCAGCCCCGAGGGCGGCGAAGGGTCGATGAACAGATCCGCGGTCTGCCGGCGCGTGCGCAAAAGCTCGCGAATTTCCGGGTCTTCGACCCACAAAAACCCCATCGTGGCTACGAATTCCCCGCGTCCGATCACCGCGCTCGCCTGCGTGAGCAAGCGCGCGATGGGGTCGGGCAAGGTCGAGAGCTGCTCGATGCGAGCGCGAATGACGTCGGCCTCGAAGCCTGCGCTCAGCGCGTGTGCGATCGCCTGCGCGGTGATGTGCAGGTCGAGCGCGCCGGCGACGCCGCCGATTTCGACGAACGGGGCGAGCGCGATGATCGAGCCGATCTTCGCGCTGCGACCGACCCGAATGGCCTGATTGTCGAGGAAGCGACTGGGCTCGGGCGGGCGCCGCGATTCCGGGCTGTCGCTCAAGTAAGAGCGACCGCGCGCGGTGAGCCGCAGCGTGGGACCGAGCGCGTCGGGTTCGTCGCTTTCGGCGTCGCCGAGATCGACCACGCCCAGCGCGTGCAAGCTTTCGAACGCGATGCGCCGCGCGATTTCCGACGGCTGCATCGCTTCACAGCCGCCGCGTTGCGCCCAGCGCTCGATCAGCCGACCAACGCCGGGCGTACGCGCGTCGGACCGCACGTAGCCTGCGATCGCTTCCCAAGGCACCCAGCGCCCGTCGCCGAGCTCTTGCAGCGCGTCGAGCACCAGGTCGCGCAGCACGCCGACCGCGCTGGTCTCGCGCGACTCGGGTGGAGCTCGCAGTACTTCGCCGTCGCTGCGCGCCTCGTCCCAAGCGCCACCACGCCGCCAGGCCTCGAACAGGGCGCGCCCGAGATCCTGCACGTCGAGCGACCCGGGGGGGGCCGCCAGACCAACCGCAGACGGGTCCCATAGACCCACCGCGCGGCTGAGCGCAGCCGCGAAGCCGACCGTCTCCGGATCCTTGCCGAAGCGCGCGGCGAACTTGGCGATCAGCGAGCGCGGTGTGCCCACGCCGGCCCGTACCTCCACCGACGGATCGCGCACCGCGAGCGCCATCGCAATCGCGAGCGGCGCCGGATCCTCCGCGAAGCGAGCGCGATGCGGCGCGTGATCTTCAGCGAGCACGAAGCTGCGGATCTCGTGACGGTGCGCCTCGCGTTCGGCTTGGCGCTGTGCGCCGATGACCGCCGCCACTTCGGACGGAATCACGTGGCGGTTCGGGTGAACCGGAATCAAAAAACCGCGCCGTTCCAGCGCGAAACCAACGCCGCGCCGCGAGGGGGTGGCACCGGAAGCGCCGCGCAATCGCATTGGCTCGCGCTCCAGGTCCAAGAGCTCCTCCGTGTCCACTTCACCGCCGACGCGTTCGATCGCGCTGAGCAGCTTGCGCTCGAGCGGCGCGAGCTCTTCGACTTCGGCACGCAGCGCGGCCGGATCGGTGAGCACCTCCCAAGCCGGTTCCAAACACAGCGCGACGGGCGGAGTGGCTGGACGCCCCAAGTAGTGACCCGCGATGGTCGAGGCGACGTCCTGCCCGAGCTGATGAAGCAACGCGCGCGCGCCGCGCGGATCCTCACCCTCCCAGGAGCGCATCACCAGCATCTGGGCGATGGGTAGGAGCAACTCGATACCGCGGCTGCCACCGTGCGCGAACACCACACCGCGACCAATCAATGGCTCGACCGCGGCCGGTAAAGTCTGAGTCACGAGTACGCCGCGCGCCTCCGCGATGCGATACAAGAGTTCGCGGGTGGGACCGGGCAACATGCTCGGATCCCGCAGCTCCGGCAGCTGAATCAAGGCTCGCGCCACCTGAGACGGAACGTCGATACGCTTGGCTTCGTCGACGCGGATCTTCAGCCGCTCGATCAGTGAATCGAGCTCGCGCTCCGGGAGCTGCCGTAGCACCTCCACCAGGCGAATGGCCGCAAATCGTTGAGTTTGGTCTCGGCTGGACATGGTGGGACGGGAGAAACTGAGGTCGACTTTGCGAGGACTCCGCTTGGTGCGCCGAACGTTCCGCCACGATGGGGACCCGACCCGCGCTCCGCTGCGCACGGAAGCCAAATAGTAACCAGCCTACTCAAGCTCGAAATTGGCGCGCCCGCAAGGGCTCATGGGCCGAAGCTCTGCCTCAGGGGTGGGATTTTCGCGCGCACCCCCGCAATTTGAGTGTGCCCCTGCCCGTTTTCGCGTGCGGTGCGCGCCGGCGGTGCACCGTCACCCGCGCGCGAGCGCGCGGATCCCCACAAACGAGGGTGCTCGAGACCCCATCCGGCTATAGACTCCGCCGCCATGATCCTCCGGGACCCGGTTCACGGTCTCGTGTCGTTCGAGTCCGCCGAGGAGTCGATCGTCCCCGCCCTGCTGGAAGCCAGCGAAGTCCAGCGCTTGCGGCGTGTCCGGCAAATGGGCCTCGCGTCGCTCGCCTACCCCGGCGCCGATCACACGCGATTTTCCCACGCGCTCGGCGCAGCTCACGTGATGACACGGCTAATCCGCCGCCTGCGGATGATTCACGAGGATTTGCCGTTTTGGCAGCGGCTCACCACCGAACGCGCGCGGGACGCGCTGGCGGCAGCGCTGCTGCACGACGTCGGACACGGCCCTTTTTCGCACTTATTCGAGGTCGTGCTGCCGCAGAGCCGCCGGCACGAAGATTGGACCGCGCGCATCGTCTTGGATCCGGACGGCGACGTCTATCGCATCCTGTCGCGTTACGATTCTGCGCTGCCCGCGCGCGTGGTCGACCTCGTACGTGGCAAGCACGAGCTCACCTACCTGGCGCGCGCGGTGAGCGGCACGTTCGATGTCGACCGCTGTGACTATTTGTTACGGGACGCGCACTTCACCGGCGTGGGCTACGGCAAATTCGACCTGGACTGGCTGCTTCGCAGCTTGCGCTTCGGTCGCACTGAAAACGAAGAGGGGGGGCCGCCCCTGGCAATTGACGGCGCAAAGGGCATTCCGGCGATCGAATCCTTTCTCCTGGCGCGCTTGTTCATGTTCCAACAGGTCTACTTTCACAAGACCGAGCGCGCGAGCGAATGGATGATTTCTCGCATCCTGCTGCGCGTCGCGCAGCTGATTCTGGACGGCACGCGCGTGCCCAGCGTTCCGCCGGCGATTGCGGCAATCGCGCGCACCGGAGACGCCGAGCTCCGCGACTACCTCGCGCTCGACGACGCGGTACTTTGGGTCGCTCTCAACGCCTTTCGCGATGCGCCGGACCCGGTGCTCGCGGATCTCGCCAAGCGCTTCTGCGCGCGCCGACTGTTCAAGACTCACGAGCTGCTCGGCGAACAGGCTTCGTTCGAGAATCGCGTCGCGGCGCTGGACGCGGCGCGCGACGTCGCCCGCTCGCGCGGGTTGGATCCCGAGATCTACGTGGGGCTCGATAGCGCTGCCACCGGCGCGTTCGACGAAGACGGAGACCCGCTGATGGTGGTCTTTCCGGACGGGCGCGCGCGTCCGCTCGCGGAGGTTTCCTTCTTGCTCAGTCGCCTGTTCGGTCAGCGCATGGAACGCGTTCGCTTAATCTTCGCCGAAGAGCTGCGCGACGACATTCGGCGGGCGCTCTCATGAAGCTCGCGCGAGCAACGTTCGCTGGGGCTTGCTTCGCCGTGTCCATCGGCAGCGCGGTGCACGCGCGGGCGGAAGAGTCCGACTGGAAGCTGGGCGAGCGCACCACCTCGCCCGTGCGCGGGGAGGTCGTGCCGCGCGACAAGTTTCACGAGCACGACGGCGTGTACGGGCGATTCGACGGCGATCTCACGCTCAGCATCGGGCTCGGCGCGGAGCTTCACGACGGCCCGCGCGGCGCGCTCCTAGGTCGCGCACTTTACTATCACACCGGCGGGCTCACCCTCAGCTACGCCGACGCTCTGGGCGGCGACGTGACGCCCAGGCGCGTGGCCAGCGCAAGCATCGAGCTCCGTCCGCTGTTTCTCCCGCGCTGGTCGCTGGATCTCGAGTGCGGCTGCCCGCTCGTCGACTTGACGCTGGATTCGCTCGCGCTGGGCGCCGGCGTGTTCGTGGCCCGCCGCGGCGAGCCCAGCGAAAGTAAAGCCGGGCTCGAGCTCTCGGTCGGACTCGGCATCCCGCTGTTCGCCAAGGCCGAAGGCCTGTGGCTGGAAGGTCGCGGCTTTTTCCGACCTGCGCTGGACGAAGGCCGCGGCGGGGTGCTGGTCGCGCTGAGTCTTTACGAGAGCGTGATCACTCCTCTGATTGACTGACTCCGGCCTCGCCGGCCAGCGGCCGTAGCCCGCTCTGCGCGCGAGATGCCACAATTTCGGCCCTCAGCGCTTCGTCTTCGCGGCGCAGGAAATCACGCACCGCGTGGTCGAAACGCGGATCGACCAGGTGATGGGCGCTGTAGGTCGCGGTCGCCTCGAAGCCACGCGCGAGCTTGTGTTCGCCGCCGGCGCCCGGCTCGAAATGCGCGAGCTTGCGTGCGATCGCGTCCTCGATGCCGCGGTAGAAGCACACCTCGAAGTGCAGGAAATTGCGATCTTCGAGCGCGCCCCAGTAACGCCCGTACAGAGCCTCCTGGCCGAGCAGGTTGAACGCGCCGGCGACCAGCCGCTTGGACGCGCGATCCCGAGCCACCACCAAGTGGATGTGGTCTCGCATGCGCACCAGCACCTCCTCGAAGAACGCGCGGTTCAGGTAACGACGACCCCAAAAGTGCTTGTCGACCGTGACGCGGTAGAAGTCGTAGACGAAATCGGCCAGAGCCGGGGTCAGATCGCTGCCGGTGAGCACCTCGACGTCCACGCCTTGCGCCAAGGCTTCGCGCCGCTCGCGCTTGATTTGGTGGCGCCGCTTGGCGTTGAAACGCGACAAAAAATCGTCGAATGTCGCGTAGCCCGCGTTGTGCCACTGAAACTGCACGCCGGTCCGCCGTGCGAAGCCGGCCTTCGCAAGCGCTTGTGCTTCGACTTCAGGCGGGAAGAGCACGTGTGCGCTCGACAGGCCGAGCTCCTCGCACACCTTACGCAGACCGGCGGCAAACGCCGCCAGGAGCTCGGGGCGATTCTCCCCTGGGCGCACCAATAGGCGGGAACCGGTGGCCGGCGTGAACGGAACCGCCACGATTAATTTCGGGTAGTAGTCGAGGTGCAGCGAGGTCTCGGCGAAACGCGCGAACGAGTGATCGAACACGAACTCGCCTTCGCTGTTGCCCTTCAGGTAGGCCGGAGCGAAGGCCACCAGTTCGCCATCGCGGTGCAGGGTCAGGTGCAGCGGCGCCCAGCCACGCCCCTCCACCACGCAGCCGGTGTGTTCGAGCGCTTCGAGCCAGGCATAGCTCATGAACGGCGAAGTGCCGGCATCGCGCAGGCTCTCGAGCGCGGGCGCCCCAATCTGACGAAGCTCGGTGTGCGTGCGCAGCTCGTATTGCATCAATCGCGACGCTGGCGAGGAAACAGCGTTTCTTCGAGCTTGGCGCGCGGACAGCCCAGGTCACGCTCCAAAAGCTCGAACACCAGACGATTCAAACGGCCGCCGGGCGGCGCCGAGACCCGTGCCACGAAGGCGACGTCGGCCGGGGTGTTCGACGCGCGCGCGAGTTCGTGAGCGACCGCGCTGATGCTCGCCGCGTCGCTCGCGCGCGCGCCACGCAAGCGCTGCTTGGCCTCGAGCGCCAAGCGCATGCGCTCGTGATAGGCGAGCATCCAGGCAATCCATGGCTGTGGCACCTCGCCCCGCTCGGCGGCAGCAACCGCGTGAAGGCGCGCTTCGAGCTCTGCCATCGGCAAGCAGTCGAGCTCGCGCAGCGCGCCTGGAAACTCGTGCGCCAGCGGCCTTAGCGCCTCTTTCGGAGCCAGCGCCCCACGTCGCAAAGCCGAAAGCACCCGATACTTTCGCGACAGCCCGTGCAAGCGAGTTCGCGAGAGATGCATGACCGGTCCTAGACTAGCGAAAATGTGAGGGCCGAGCCAGCGCGCGTCAAAGCAGCTTCCGCCCCCAGTACGCGAGCATCTCGAGGATGCGCTCACCTAGGGGTCGATAGCTGAAAGTTCGCCGATCGACTTCGACCGCGCGCGCGAGGTCCCTCGCAAACGCCGCTTCCATGGTTTCCCCGAAACCTTCGTCCAGGACGGTGACGTTGACCTCCAGGTTCGAGCGCAGCGACAGGTGGTCCATGTTGAACGTGCCAATCGTGCTCCAGCGCCCGTCGATGACGGCGGTCTTCGAGTGCAGGATGCCGCGCGTCCAAGTGAAAATTCGCACGCCCCGGCGCATCAACTTCGCCCACACCGCGCGGCTCGCCCAATCCGCGACCTTCACGTCACTTTCGTCCGGAAGCAAGATCCGCACGTCGACGCCGCGCCGCGCCGCTCGAGTGATCGCGCGGATCACGCTGCGGTCGGGCACGAAATACGAGTTCGAGATCCAGACCCGCTGCTCGGCGCGGTAGATGCGCGCCAAGTAGGCGCGCGAAATCGCGTGTCGTCGGCGATACCCAGACTCGCTGATCACTCGCACTTTTTGGCCAGAGCTCGGCCCCTGCTCGGCACTTCGCGAGCTCGGCGCTGCGAACGCTTCATCGTTCGCGCTCACCCTCAGGGTAGGGCCACCCATTCGACGCCACGTCGACAAAAAGCACTGCACGAATCCGCGCGCGGCCGGCCCTTCCACCAGGGCCATGTCGTCACGCCACCCGCCGCCTTCTTCTTCTTCCGGCAACCACTGGTCGCCGATGTTGATCCCGCCCGTGAAGCCGATGGCGCCGTCCACTACCAAAATCTTTCGGTGATCCCGACGAGTCAGACGCGACAGCCGAAAACGTCTTTTCCAAGGTGCAACGGGGTTGAACTCCAAGACGTGCGCGCCCGCGGCCGCCAGCTCGACGAACATGGCCGGATCGGCGCCAATGGACCCTACCGAATCGAAAATGACGGCCACTTCCACGCCGCGCCGCAACGCATCGCGCAGCGCGCTCGCGAACCGCTGACCGATGCGGTTCGAGTCGAACCAGTACATTTCGAGCAGCACTTGAGCCCGCGCCCCTGCAATCGCGTCGAGCATGGCCGGGAACGCCTCACGTCCGTCGTGCAATAGACGAATGCGGTTCCCCGCGACGAAGCGCTCGTCCCCAACGTTGCGCAGCGCCCACGGCAGGCGCTCGGGCCGCTTGGAGAGGGCGCTGCTCTGCATGTCCGGGGCCAGCCTAGCGCGACCCGGGCCCCGGCGACGAGCAGTCGAGCGTCGCGCGAGAGCGCGCTATGCTCGGCCCATGCTTCGTGCGCCCGTTCGCCTGGCCTGCACTCTGCTCTTGCCGGCCGCGCTTTCCTTCTCTCTCGAGGCTTGCCAGCGCAGTCAGCCGCGCCCGGCCTACTACCCGACTCCCGCGCCGACCTACACGACGCCGTACGGTCAGCCGCCAGCCCCGGGCGCGACCGCGGCGCCGCCGACGACGGCCGCGCCAGCGCCGGTGCCCACCCAGCCGGCAGCAGTGCCCACGCAGCCGAGCGTAGCGTCGCTGCCCGTGCCGTTCGATCCGATCAACACCATCGACGTGAACTTCTTGCGCGGCCGCGCGCTCGCAGTGCTCGGAGAGTTGGTCGGGAACCTGCCGCAACCGCAACAGAGCCGGGTTTCGGGCATCCCGCTCATTACCGACAGCACGGTGGGCGAAGTGAACGCATTTGCCACCTGCACCCGCGACGGCAAGACGGCCATGGCCATCACCGATGGCCTCCTCGACATTCAGGCACACCTCGCTCAGGCGCGCGCCATCGACGAGTTGTTCGGGTCGCGCAAGGTGGACGAATACGTGCGTTTCATCGCGCAAAATCAGCGTCCGAAGACGCCCATCGCGCAACCGCCGGCGGGCATGTTCGACCCGCGCCAAACCGTGGACGGTCGCAAAGTGGCGCGGCAGCACGAGGTGCTCGACGAGCAAATCGCGTTCGTGCTCGGGCACGAGCTCGCTCACCACTACCTCGGGCATTTGCCCTGTGCGGCCAGCTCGGGGCTCAGCGCCGCCGAGGTTGCTCGGGTCTTGGCCGACGCGGTCCCGCTATTCAACCAACCGAACGAAGTCGCGGCCGACATGGCCGGCGTGAACAACGTGCTCACCACCGGCGCGCACCGCCAGGGCTACCATTTCGTCGAAGGGGGCGCGCTGCTCACGATGCAGTTCTTCTCGGGCATCGACCAATTCAGCCCCATCGACATTCTGTTCGGCTTCGAGCGCAGCCATCCGCCGCCGGCCGTCCGTTCCCCGATCATCCAGCAAACGGCCGCCGCATGGCGCACGACCGGCGGGCGCGGGCTCCCGATCTTGGGGTTTTAACCGGGAAAGCGCGGGCCGCGGTTCTTCGTGAGCAACCGAGCGACCCGGTGACCGACTCGAGGGAACGGTAAGCGAAGATGGCCGAAAAGACCGAACAGCCGAGCGCCAGGCAGCTGCGCAAAGCGCGCGCGCAGGGCGACGTGCCGGTCTCCGGGGCTCTATCGCAAGCAGTGGTCTTCATCGCCGCGCTCGCGCTGGCTCCGAGCGCGCTCAGCGCGACCTTTGCGCTGGTCGGAGAGTCTTTGCGCACCACCCTCGCGGGTCGTGCCCTGAGCGCCGAAGAGAGCGTGCTGCTGCTCCTGCGCCTTTCACTACCGGTCGTCGCGGTTGGCGTGCTCGCGGCTACTGCGCTGAGCGCCGCGCAGACTGGAGGCCTGTTTGCGCTCGAGCGGCTAGTGCCCAAGCTCGATCGCTTGAATCCGCTATCGGGCCTTGCTTCACTCGTGAGCGGACCGCGCTTGATCGGGCTGCTCCGAGCGCTGCTCGCGAGCGGCGTGCTGCTCGTGCTGTCATGGCTGGTGCTCCGCGCGAGTTTGCCCGCTTTGCTCGGGAGCGTCGCGAACCTGCCAGCCGCGGTGGCAGCGGCGGCCGTCGCTTCGCGTCGGCTCGCGAACTATGCGGCAATGGTGGGGCTCGCGCTCGCCCTGCTCGATTTGTTGGTGGTGCGCCGCGCCTGGCTCAAGCGCTGGATGATGACCCGCGACGAGGTTCGACGAGAATCGCGCGAGAGCGAAGGCGACCCGGAGGTCAAGGCCGCGCGTCGCCGGGCGCATCAAGAAATGCTGACGAGCGCGGCCATTCACGCCGTGAAAGACGCTTCGGTCGTGATCGTGAACCCGACTCACCTCGCCGTGGCACTGCGCTATCGCAATGAGGAGGACGCGGCGCCGAACATCCTTGCCCAGGGGCAGGGCGACCTCGCGCGACGAATCGTGGAGGCCGCACACGCCTACGGCGTGCCAGTGGTCCGGGACGTTCCGATCGCGCGCGCGTTGTCGGAGCTCGAGGTCGGTGACGAGATCCCCGAGGCGCTGTACGAAGCAGTCGCTGAAATATTGCGCGAGGTTTGGGCGGCGGAGCAACGCGACGCGTGAGCGCTACTCCTTCACGCGCAGCTTCTGCTTCAAGACTTTGAGCTCCGCCTCGACGTCGGAGGACGCTTGCTGCTCGCTACCGCTGGCTTCGAGCGCCCGAAATTTGGCTTCCAGCTCCGCACTGGAGAGCCCAGTCGGCCCTGCCGGCGAGAGCGCCTGATCGAGCTCGCGCTGGGCCTGCACCGAAGCTTCCACACCTTCGATCTGCGCTTCCATGCGGCGCAAGTCGTCGAACGGCCCGGGCGCCGCTCCGGTTCGACCGAGCGCTTCCGGTCCAGAACCAGCACGAGCGATCTGCGCCTGCGCGGCGATCGTCGATTTCCGTAGGCTGAACTCTTTGAGCTTTTGCTCCATGCGCGAAAGCTCGCTGCGCATGTCGAGCGCCGCACCGCGCTGCTCGGCGCGCAATGCCTCCGCGCGATCGCGCTCGCCGACCACTCGTTGCTTTTGAATGAGCGCCTCGCGCGCCAGCGGCTCATCGCCTTTTTTCAAGGCCAACTCGGCGCGCGCGGTCCATTTGTTCGCCTCGGCGTCGAGCGTATCGACCTTTTCCTTGAGCTGTTTTTCCGCTGCCACTGCGCTCACGATCTCTTGGCGTGCGGCACGCAGCTGCTCCTGCATTTTCTCGAGCAACAGGTCGACCGATTTTCCGGGGTCGTCCAGGTTGTCGAGCAAGGCGTTGAAGTTGCTCGAGATGACGCGGCCCATGCGATCGAAAATCCCCATGGTGATGCCCGGATCTGCCATGATTTTGGCCAGAGAACCAGCTCGTTCTCCCGACGTCAGCCAAGGCTCGTCGCGAAGCGGTGTCTGAAGCGCGGTGGCTCAGCTGGGAAACCAAATGCTCATGCGGCGCTTCGCGCCCGTGCTTGAGTTCGTGAGTCGGGAGGTGTAGGTGTTTTCGATCGAAGGGTGTGGGCCCGTTCGGAACTCGCGAATGGTCTCGCTGTCAGCTAGACGAATGCAACGCGCGTCGCTCCTCGTCGTTCTGTCGTCGTTCCTGCTTTCGCTCGCCGGCTGTCGCGCCCGTGAGGCTCCTGGCCAAGGTGCTACGCGAGAAGTGTCCGCGGATGAAACCTTCGCCGAGCTCAGAACGGTGAAGGGGCCGATCACCGTTCAGCCCAAGGGTGAGCCCGCTCGCGCGCCCTTTCGCCGCGAACGCCTGACCGACGGTGAAACGGTGGAGCTGCCAGAAGGCGGGCTCGCTTGGATGCGCCGGGACGCGGGCGCCACCTGGCTCGTGGCAGGCCCCGCGCGCTTCACGCTGCACGCAAGCAATGTCGAGCTCTTTTCTGGGCGCGCGTTCATCGATAGCGAGCTCGGCGCGCCCGTGCAGGTGCTCACCCCCCGCGGCAAGGTCGAGCTCGCCGATGCGCGCGTGAGTCTCCATGCCCACGCGAACGGCAGGGTCTCGGCTTACGTGCTGCGCGGCTCGGCGCGCGCAGCAAACGGCACCCGCGTCGGCACGGGCGAGCTATTGACGTTGAAGCCGGACGGCTCGTCCCAGCGCTCGTCGGTGGTTTCGTGGGAAGACTGGACGGGCGGGCTCGCGACCGCCGATCCCGTCGCCGAACCCGCTCCTTTCGGCATCGGCACGATCGGCGCGCGACAGGCGGGTGACCAGGGCAAACCACGCTTTTCGCTGGTCGTGCAGCGGCTAGACGTAAAAGTGACGGTCGAGCAGGATTTTGCCGTGACCGAGGTCGACGAGACCTTCGTCAACCCCAGCAGCGACGTCGTCGAAGGGATTTTCAGCTTTCGTACGGCTCCCGGCGCGGTGCTCTCGCGCTTCGGTGTCGATCGCCAGGGTGACCTGGTGTGGGGGCGCGTCAAGGAACAACAGGCAGCGGTCCGGCAATACGAAGCCAACGTGTATGAAGGTTCGGAAGAGGATCCCGCTCTACTGCAGTGGGCCGGCGCCGGCCTGTACAACGCGCGTCTCTACCCGATTCGCCCCGGCACCACCCGCCGCGTGGTCACCCGCTATTCCGAGTGGTTGTCACGCGAAGGGCCGAACGGCGAGCGCCGCTTGTACGTCTACCCAATGGCAGCCGAGGGTGCACGCGCGTCGTTGCCGCGCATCGAAGAACTGCGCTTCACTCTCGAGCTCGGCGGGGCGCGAGCGACGCGCGTTCGCGCGGGCATGGCCGGAAAGCGCGAAGGGTCGCGCGTCGTGGTCAAGGCTTTCGATTTCGTTCCGCGCGCCGATCTCGCGATTGAGCTGTTCGACTCGGGGCAACCCACTCCGGTCGCCTATCGCGCGCCGCATCGCCTCGGTCCGGAAGACGTGCCGGAAAGCGCCAGCGCGGGCTTCGCGAGCGAGGTCGCCCGCGAAGAGGCGGACTACCTCGCGGTGCCGTTGCGCGTTCCAAACAAAGGCAGCGACGACTCGAGCGGCATCGACATCGGAGTGGTCGTGGACAGCTCCGCTGCCACTGAACCTTCCGCGCTCGCCCTCGCGCGCAGCATGAGCTCCGCGCTGCTCGCGCAACTCGGGCCGAAGGATCGCGCGGCGCTGTGGGCGGGTGACGCGAGCCTGCGCCCCGTGGTCGAAGGCAGCGGAACGTTTTCAAGCGTCGATAGCGCGCGCCGCCGCGCATGGCTGTCGGGCCTCGCGAGCGTCGAGCGCGGCGGCGCGACCGACCTCGGCGCGCTGCTGAGCGAAGCCGCAAGCAAGCTCGACCCCAAGCGGCGTGGCGCGATCCTATATATCGGCGATGGGCAACCGACGGTTGGTGAGCTCGCGCCGAAATCGCTGCGCGATCGGCTGGCGCGGCTGCCGCCCACCACGCGCCTGCTGGCAGCCGCAGTGGGCAGCCAGCCGAACATTGCGCTGCTCGAAAGTGTGGTACGCGGCGCGCCAGTCGAGCAAGTCTCGGACGGCTATGGCGCCGCACGCGCGGCGCTGCGCTTGCTCGAATCCGCAGGACGCCCGCTGTGGCTCGCCGCGAAGGTCGACTTCGGTCCGGGCGTCGAACGTCTGCTACCCCGCGAGTTGCCCCCGATTTCGAGCGATGAATCGACGCTGGTGGTCGGCCGCATCACGGGCAAGCTGCCGACCGAGATCAGCCTGAGCGGCAGCGGCGGCACCTTCAAGCGACGCTTGACGCTGATCAACCTGTCCGATGCGGGAGATCTGCGGCGGCGCTGGGGGCAAGCACGGCTGTCCGAGCTCATCGCGGAAGGCGCCGGGCGCTCGTCGCTGGTCGAGCTGGCCCGCCGCTACGGCTTGATTTCGCCTTTTACGGCCCTGTACGTGCCCACCAAGCGCGAGGTGCAAAGCCCGGACACCGAGGAGGAGCCGGAGCAACCGACGAACCAAGTCGTGGCTCGCAAACTGCGCTGGAAGCCGTGGGCACGAGACCAGTATGCACCCCCGACACAGGCCATCGCGAGCGCGCCGGGCGCCGATCGCGCCAAGGGCGAAGAAGCCTCCGCGAGCTACAGTGCACTGGCGGGCAAGCGCCGCTACGCGCTGCAGGAAAAGGCGGCAGCACCGGCAGCACCGCCCGTACCGCCGACTAGGCCTGAACCAGCACAGGAATTCGGATTGGTCGGAGCGCTCGATGCTCCGAAAGACCAGGAAGCCGACGCGAAGGGGACCGTTGATCGCCAAGGCCTCAGCGGTGGGTCGGTTCCCGCTGGGGGCGGTGGGCTCGCGCTTCAGGGGGAGGCCACCAGCGCACTCAACGAGGCGCCTGCCCCTCGCGTCGCTGGCGCGAGCGTGCGCTCGCGACTCGCGCCCCTGCGCAACCTTCGCCCGAATGCCGATTTCGGCGCTCGGCGCGACAACCCTGTAACGGTTGCGAAGCCAGCGTCGCTCCCCGCGCCGCGGGCAGCCGCCAGCGCGGTCCCCGAAGAGAAAAAGGCGCTGGCGCTTACGAAAGTGAAGGAACCTTCGCCCGCAGCCACGCACATGCCGTCCTCCGGTACGAGCGTGGCCCTCGGTGCGATTGGTCACGAACCCCGGCGCTGTAGCCCCGCTGCAGACCTACCGTTCAGTGAACGCAGGCTGCTTTGGCGTGAGCGCCTGAGCATCGCCAATTCGGTCTCGATTGCGCTCCAAGTCTATCAGCAAGCGCTCCGAGACTGCGAGGCCATGCGCTGGAACGAACGCGCGGCGTTGCTGGTGTTCATCGTCGACCGTCTGCCAAACATCGGCGAGCGTGTGAGCCTGTGGCGTGCGCTGCTTGCGGTGAGCCCCGCCGCCGCCGACGCGGTGTACCGATCGCTGCTGCTGCGCGTGCAAACGGCCCAGGACTTGAAAGAGCTGCACGAGGCCCTTGGGCTGGCGCGTATCGAACCGAGCATTCTGGCAACCCTGTTGAAGCGGGCGACTTCGGCGAGCGAGCGGCTGTCACTCTTACGCGGCGCTGCCGAGCGTTTTCCCGACGATACCGAGCTCGCCCTCACTGTGCTCGACGCCTACGAAGACGCGCACGACGACGCTGGCGGTCGGGCTTGGGCTCGCCGCTTGCGCCACCGCGCAGACGCGTCCAGCCACGTGCGAACCAACGTCGGGGAATACTATCTGCGACTCAGCACGCGCGCGAACGGGGCAGCCGCCACACGCGACGCCGAAGAAGCGCGCCGCACCTTCGGTGAGCTGGTCGAGTTTGCCCCGGACGATCCGCTGGCTCGCCGCAGGCTCGGCGACTTGCTGCGCGCGCACGGCTGGTACGAGGAGGCGCTCCGGCAATATCAAACGCTGAGCGAGCTGACTCCCGATGATCCGAGCGTTCCGCTCCTGCTCGCCGCGGCCGCCAACGGCGTAGGCCGTGTGGAAGAGGCCGTGCGCTGGGCGCAAAAGGTGGCTGAAAGTGGCGCTCCGGACGGCTCGAGCCAAGTCTCGCTCGCCGCGCGCGCGCTGGGCAGCGCGTTTTTGGCTTGGGCCCGCCTGGACGCCGCCAAGGCAGGTCGTGGCGAAGAGGTCGAGCGCTTGCGCACGCGGGCCGCGCGGCTCGCCAGTGACCGATCCGGCCACAGCGGGGTTCGCTTCTTGCTCACCTGGGAGCACCCCGAGCTGAGACCGGCGCTGTGGAGCAATGCGCTCGGCGAGTTGATGCCTGCGCCCGACAATTTGCCGCTGTACGGGGTGGCGCAAGCGTTCGTGGCCGAATCGCCCCCTCCCCTGCTCGAGCTCCGGCTCGATCCCGAAGATGCGGAGCGTGCCGCACGCCTCGACGCCAAGGCAGTGATCACCGCTATCGTCAACGAAGGCGCGAGCAACGAGCGCCTCGTCCGCATCGAGCTGGGCTTTCGCGATGGCGCTAAAGCCATCACACGTCTGGGTGTGCGCTTCGAGCACGGTGAACTGCGCGTCGAGACCCGTGAATCGAGCAAGGAGCCCGAATGAGCCGCGCGCGTGCGTTCCAGCTCGCGCTTGCGGTCTGCGTAGTTTTTCTGCTGCTTGGGCTGGGCTGGGCCGTACAGCGAGGCCTGCGCCGAGCGCCCGAGCGGGTCATCGTCACCGTGGGGGACGTGCAGGCGGTGCACAATGACGTGCGCGTCGGCGGACGCGACGTGCGAGGCAGCGCCCGGCTACGCGACGGCGATGAGCTCGAAACAGGCCCCGATGGCCGTGCGCGCCTCCGGCTGGATGACGGCGCAATCGCCGTCGTCGACAGTTCGACGCGCCTATCGCTGCGCGGCACGCGCTTGACGCTGGCTGCCGGCCGGTTGTTCGTGCAAGGCGGCGCAAACGCGCGCACCGAGGTAGCGCTGGGCGCCGCCTCCACCACGGTTTCGTCCAGCGCGGCCGCGTTCGAGCGCAACGCTTCTGGCGTCAGCAAGGTCTATTGCGCGCAGGGTGACCTGGTGATCACGGCGCCCCGCCGTCAGCAGCTGCGCGTCGCGAGCGGCGAAACCGCACGTTTTTCGGTCGGCTCCGCGGAAGTCGCTCCGGAGAAAGCCTTCGACGACTGGACGGGCGGGCTGGCCGTCCCCTGGTCTTCGGCGACCGCTGGCCAAAGCGCGCTCGGCGAAGTTCGTGGGCGCGTGTCGCCCAACGACGCGGGGCTTCCACTCGTCATTCGCGCGCAGGAGGTCGAGGTCACCATCGACGGAGAAGTCGCGCGCACCCGCACGCGCACCACCTACTTCAACGGTCTCGATCAGCAGGTGCAGCCGGACATTCGCCTGGCCCTACCGAGCGACGCCATCCTCTCGCGCGTGGTTACCCGGCAAGGCTCAGTAGAGACCACCGGCGCCCTGCGTATCGCTAGGCCTGCGAGCGACCCGGACTCCCCCGCGATTCAACAAGCGCGCCTCGAATGGGCCGGTAGCGGCTTTCTGCGCGGCTCGCTGGCTGCGCTGCCCGCAGGCGAAAGCGTGCAGCTCACGCTGGAGTACACGCAATGGCTGGCGACGCGCAGCGGGCACGCGAGCTACCGCTTTCCTTTCGCTGGCGATGCCGAACCGCCACTCATCGCCGAGCTGCGTGCGAACATCGACACCGAGCGCGCGAACACGCCCTTTCTTTCGACGAACTCGGGCGCGGAAGTCAAAGACCGCAAGATCTCGCTCGCCAAGAGCGACTTCCGCGCAACCGGAGACTTGGTCGTGGAGCTTTCGCCAGGCGTAGTGCGAGCGGGCTCGGCGCGGGCCTACGTCGCGCCCGGCGCGCCGGGCGAGGATCCCTACTTGCTCGTGCGCACCGAAGTTCCCGAGCAAATCGAGCCCGCCGTCACATTGGCAGTAATCTTGGATACCTCCATGAGCGTGGGCAGCGGCGCGCTCGAAACCGAACGCGCAGTGCTCGACGCCCTACTCGAAGGTCTGGGGGAGCGCGATTCGATCGCGGTGTTTGCGGCCGACCAAACCGTCTCCGCGCTGGGCTCCGCCTCGCCGAAGCCGGCAACGCCCGCGCTCCGCCGTGAACTGGAAGCCGCGCTCGGAAACCTGCGACCCGGCGGAGCGTCGAACCTCGGGCTCGCGCTGGAGCAGGCCGCGGATGCGCTCGACACGTCGAATTCGACCGGGCGAGCGGGCGCCGGCATGGTCGTCTACATCGGTGACGGCCGTCCAACGGTCGGAGAGCCAGACGCCGAACAACTCCGCCGCCGACTGAGCCGGCGCGCGAGCGGCATGCCCCGGATTGGCGCGGTGGCGGTGGGCGCAGGCGCCAACCGCTGGCTGCTCGCAGAACTGGTGAACGGCACCGGAGCGGTCTACGAAGTCGCGGATCGCGCGGACGCCGCGCGTTCTGGCGCAGCGTTGCTGGCCGACGCGCTGGAACCGACTCTGCGCGACGTCGAGCTGGATCTCGGACCAACAGTCGATCGCGTTTACCCACGAGAAGCGCGCGCCACCTTGGCGGGCTCTACCATCAGCGTGCTCGGCCGATTGCGCGGCGACCTGCCGCAGCGAGTCGGTTTGCGTTTTCGCGACGGTGCGAAGCTGCTCTCGCGAACGCTTCCGCTCTATCGCACACCGCTGCCAGCGGGCGCGGACGTCGAAAAGCGGTGGGCCGCAGCGCGCATCGCCGAAATCACTGCGCAGAATGATGGCCTCGAGCCGGCCATCGCGCTCGCCGCGTCCGCAAAGCTGCTGACGCCCTGGACCGGCTGGTTCTTCGACGGCATCGGCCCGACCCAATCTCTGCCGTTCGCGCAGCGGCTCCAAGAGCTATCGCCCGCGTTGGACGCGCCGTACGCGCGTTACGTCGAGCCGTTGCTGCTTCCGAGCTCGACCCTGCTCGAGCCCCCACGTTCCTTCGGCGGAGGAGTCTCGCTCAAGGAGGCCGCCGAGCTTGCCACTCGCCGAATCTTGAACCAAGCACGGCAGGCGGTGCGAGCCTGCCGCGACGCGCGCGCCGTGGTGCGGCCGGACGTCAGCCGCAGCTTCGTGATCGACCTTTCGGTGTCCGGTGAAGGTCACGCGACGCACGTTCGCGTGGAGGCTGGTTCGGGTCGCGAGCGTGACCGGGTGCTCGAACGTTGCGTCGAAGGCGTGGTCCAGAGCCTGCCCTACTTCGCCGCCGGCCTGCCGCTGACCCTGAGTCACACGCTCTCGGTGCCGGAAGGGCGCGCCGCGCGCAGAACCAGCTGTTCTGCCACCGCGAAACTTTCGCTGCCGATCCGGCGCACAGTGTGGCGCGCCGGGCCGCACGCGAGCGCCGAGGACTATCTCGCCGCTCTGCGCAACTGCGAGCTGCCCGCCTGGTCGGACAAGCGCGAGCTCTTGCTGCTGATGCTCGAGACCAAGCACGACGGCGCGTCGCGCATCGCGTTTTCCAACTCACTCGACGAGCTCGGCGAAGCCGACGCGGCCAGTTTCGTCCGTCGCGAAGCGTTGCGGCGCGTCACCAGCTTCGAAGAGCTCGCCGAGCTCAGTCGTTTGATTCTGGCCAATGAGCCCGTGATCGACGATGAGCTCGAGAAAGCTTACCGCGCGGCGGCAAGCAACCAAGCGCGACTCGAGGTAGTCCGCCGCTTCCTGCGCCTCGCACCGCACAACGCCCTGGCGCGCCGCCACCTGTTTGCACTCCTGGAAACGCTCGGGCAAAAGGCCGCGTTGGTCTCGGAGATCGAACAGGCACAGAGCGATCCGTTCGCTGACGCGGGGCTGCTCGCAGCCGGAGCCTCTGCTCTGCATCGCCTGGGTCTTACCGATCGGGCGCGCCGTGCGTTTGGCGAGCTGATTGAACGCGCGCCGGGCGACCCGTGGACGCTCGGCTTCGTCGGCGACCGCTTGCGTGCCGAGCAGTTGTTCGACGAAGCGGTCGCCGCCTACGAGAGCCTCTCGCGCTTGATGCCGAACGACGCAGGCGTCGGGCTGCGCCTAGCGCTCGCGCACGCCGGCGCGGGCCGGCTCGACATCGCCACCCGCCTATTGGAACGCGTTAGCCAGAGCGGCGGCCCGGGCGACGACGGACGTTTGGGCGAACTTGCTTCGATCACCCAAGCCGTGCTGCTGTCTGGCGCGCGTGCACTGACCAGCGAGCCCGATGTTTCGGCCGAAATCACCCGCCGCCTCCTGCAGACTCCACTACCGGACGTGGCCGCGGTCATGGTCATCGAAGCGCCGCCCGGAGACGACACGGTGCGCATCGAGATCGCGCGCGAGTCCGGAGATCGCGAAGCGAAACCACCCGACTTCGACGCTCGCGCGCTCGGCCTGGCGGCGCTGCGGCTGGAACGCGGCGAAGCGGCTGCGAAGGTGCGCTTCCTTCGCGCGGCCGATCCGAGCTCGAGCCGCGCGACGCGCGTCAAGGTAGCCGCGCTGGTGCTCGCCGAGGATCGCGAAGCTTCGCGGCTGATCACGCGGGAAGTCGAGGTGAGCGCGGACGGCAAACCGGTGGAGCTCCGCTGGAACGGCGAGGCCTTCCTTTGAACGAGCTCTCCACGAACGAATTGCCCGCGGTCGACTTCAAGGCTCACCCAACGCGCCCGGTCTTGGGGCCGTCGCTGTGGTTGTTCGGCGCGTTGCTCTGGGCGTACGTGATCGCGGGCGAGCTCGTGGTGCGCTCGGGCTTTCCCGAACCGCTCGGCTGGCTCGGGGTGCTGTTCGTGCTCGGGGTGACCTGGTTCTTCGCAATCGAACGGAGCTTCGTCGAGGACCCGCCGGCGCCGAACGAGCGGCTGAAACGCGCCCTGAGCCCGCTGGTGGCGGCGCTCGGGCTGTGGATCGCGACTTTGATCGTGAGCACGCTGATTGGTGCCACCAGCCGTGGCGACCTGGACGGGCTCATCACCGTCGGCTTGTGGCTGTTGAGCCTGGCGCCGTTTTTCGGGGGCCGGCGAATGACCGGCAACAGGCGCCCGCCAATCGACCCTTCGCGGCGCCCACTCGGGATTCTGCTCTGGATCGGCGCCGCGCTCGTAACGCTGGTCGCGCTGATTCCAGTGCTCGAGTAAACATAGGCACAGAAACCGGCCCCTCACTCATTTCTAGCGTTCGCGGCAGCTCAAGCTCTAATCTTGGGCCGATGAGGGCGCCGGAATCCATTCCGGAAAGCACGCAGGATTCCGAGTCGTGGCGCGATCAACTTGCGTTGCGTTTGACGCGCGCGTTCTCGGTGCTGTTCGCACTCACCACGTTCATTGCCGCGACCATGCTGTATGGGCACCGCGAGCGAATGAACCTGGTGGTGATGGGCAGCGTCGCGACGCTGCTGGTCGCGCTACCAGCGTTGACCGGTCGCCCGCGCGGTCGCCTGCGCGCCTGGTTGATTGTTGCTCCTGGCGTACTTTCGGGGCTGCTCGCGTTCGCGCGGCTCGGCTTCCTCGCCGGGCCGGCGGTGGTGCTGGCGATGACGCTCATGCTCGCTGGCCTGTTGCTCGGGCGCCGATCGATGCTGATTCTGGCCGGCATCAGCTGTCTCGCATTGTGCACGATCGCTTGGGCCATGGTGCATGGGCTGCTGCCGGCGCCGGACCCTGAAGACGTGTCGATGACCCAAGCGATTCCGTGGCTTCGCAGTATTTTGGTCACGTTCCTTGCGCTCGGAATGTTCGGCAGTTTGACGTTGACCGTAGTCGCGCGCATGGAGCACTCGCTCGAACTGGCCCGGGCAGAGACCGGGCGCCGAGAACTGGCGGAGCGAGCCCGCGCCGAGGCCGAGATCGGTGCGCTCGAAGCGCGGCAGCTCGAAACCGTGGGTCGACTCGCAGCCGGCGTGGCTCACGACTTCAACAACAACCTGACCGCGATCCTGGGCTGTGCTGAGCTCTTGGCCCTGGAGCTCCCGCCCGATTCGAGCGCGCAGGAGCTGGTGAGCGCGATCACGCAATCTTCGCAACGCGCGGCGGAGTTGACCCGGCAGCTGCTCGTCTACTCGCGCAAAGCGCAAATGCTGCTGGTGCCGACCAACCTGCATCGCTTGCTCGAAGAAGCAGTCGCGCTGGTTCGCCGTTCAGGCGACCTTCGCGCCGAGATCGTGCTGGAGCTCGCAGCCGAACCCGCCACCATCTCCGCGGACGCGACACTGCTTCAGAATGCCATCGTGAACTTGTTGCTCAACGCCATTGACGCGATGCCTCAGGGTGGCCGGCTCACGGTTGCCACCACCAACTGCGACGCGTCGCCCACACCCGGTGCGCCGGAAGGCCCCTGCGTGTTGGTCGAAATCCTCGACACGGGAGTGGGCATTCCCAAAGAAGTGCTGCCTCACATCTTCGAGCCATTCTTCACGACCAAGCCGGTCGGCCGCGGCAGCGGTCTCGGCCTGGCTGCCGTCGCTGGGGCGATCAAGGCACACGGCGGCGCGATCACGGTCGAAACCGAAATGGGAGCTGGTACCGCCTTCCGCATTCTACTGCCGCGGACCACGGCAGAGGGAACGCTCTCGGCTGAGCGCGGCACCGGCTTGCTCCGTGGCAGCGGTGAGTTGCTGGTCGTGGACGACGAGCCTGCGGTTCGCAACACTTGCGTGGCCGCGTTGCGTTCTCTGGGCTACACCGTAACCCCTTTTTCGGATGCGCAAAGCGCCATTGACGCCGTTCGCGACGCCCCCGAGCGCTACGACTTGGTGCTGCTGGATCTGCGCATGCCGCACATGAACGGTGAGACCGCATTCGGTAAACTAAAGGCTCTCGCTCCCGCGCTACCCGTGCTGATTTGGTCTGGCCACGGCGCGGAGCAAGACGTCGACGCGCTGCTCAGGCGCGGCGCGGTTGGGTTCGTGCAGAAGCCCTATCGCATAGCCGAGCTCAGCCAGGTGATCGCCAGCTGCAAGCGCGCGCGCGGCGCCTGACTGAGGCCTGAAAATTAGCTAGAATCGTGGCCCGCGTGCCGCGCAACTCTCTGCCCCTCATCGAACGACATCAAACGCTGCTCCGCGCGTGCGTGCGCTGCACGGATATGCAAGGGCCCTCCGTGGTCTGCGGCCCGCTGCTGTCACCGGTGGTGCTGGTCGGGCAGGCGCCAGGTGACAAGGAGCCGATGCTGGGGCGCCCTTTTGCCTGGACCGCAGGCAAGCAACTGTTCAAGTGGTTTGCCCCGCTGGGGCTGAGCGAGCCTGAGTTTCGCGCCAGGGTTTACATGGCCGCGGTCTGCCGCTGCTTCCCCGGCAAAAATCCGAAAGGCGGAGACCGAGTCCCGTCGCCGAGCGAAATCGAAAACTGCCGCCCCTGGCTTTCGCGCGAGCTCGAGCTCCTGCGACCGCGACTCGTGATTCCGGTCGGTCGCCTGGCGATCGAACAGTTTTTACCGCCCAGGCCGCTGGTCGAACAGGTTGGCAAGCGCAGGCGCGTGTCTCAAGCCGGGCTCACGTTCGACGTCATTCCGCTACCGCATCCTTCTGGTGCTTCGACTTGGCCGCGCACCGAACCGGGCAAAACGCTGACCGCAGTCGCGCTCGAACAGATCGGCCAGCACCCTGCCTGGCGGTCATTGCTCGTTAGTGGCGCCCTTGGCCCACGCGCTTAGCGAGTGAGACTCACGTTGCACGGCTGGCCGGCGACCGTGCAGTTCTCGGTAATGGCGCTGGCCGAGGCGGTCCCCGTGCACGTCGCGCTGGCGGCGCCGCTGCTGACGGTCAGCGTCCCGTTGCTCTGAAGTGTACCCGTAAAGCCGTAGGTCTCATCCGTGAAGGAGCAACCGCTCTGACTGACTTGCACGGTCGTGCCGACGAGCGAGCTCTGACAATGCATCGTCACCTTCCAAGAGCCAGCCACGTTCGGACAATCTGCCCCGCTTCCGCCCCCGGTCGAAGTGCCACCTCCAGTCGATGAGCTGCCCCCGGTGCCCGCCGGAGCGTCGTCCTCGCCGCCGCAACCTGCGCTGCCGAACACCGCGAACAGCCCGAGCAAGATCAGAGCGCCACCAATGGATTTCGACATGCCCATGCCCTCGAGCCTACCGCCTCTCCGCCGAGAATGCGCGCTTTCGAACCAGAGCCGAGCAGGCGCGGCTGCCGCGACGCCCCGCGCTGCGCCCCGTTGCCCTCGGCCGTCTCCGCCGATCGAGCGCGCCCGTTCCCACGCCTTCTCCCAACCCAATCGCACGTTGCCCCCGCCTCCCCGCCACTCCCACTCACCCCAATTGCTATAGTCGTGTTCAATGCCTTTCCCGACGGGCGCACACCGCTCCCGCTTCATCGCACTGGTCGCTTGTGCCCTAAGCTTCAGCGCGGGGTGCTCGTGCAGCCGCCGCGTTCCAGAACCGGAAAGCACGCAAAAATCGGCACCCGCGAGCAGCGCCGTCACCAGCGCGGCCGCGTCATCACGCTCCCCGTCCCTCAGCTCGTCTTCCCCACCTGCCCCCTCGTCCTCGTCCTCGGCCGGCTCCGCTCCGCGTGCCGCTGCCGAACCGACCGAGCGGCTGTCTTTATCGAGCTCGGCGTACCAAGCGTCGCTCGCGGTCGATGAGGACGCGGTCTACGTGCTCACCAGCGATGCCGCCTACCGTGTGCCCAACGTGGGCCACGTGCAGAAGACCGCGCTCGACCTGGGCATTGGACCCGCGCTGACGCGCGGCTTCGTGCTGTTCTGGTCCAAGGGAGGGCTCTTTCGGGCGCCAAAACGGGGTGGCAAGGCGCAGCGTATCGCGACGCTCGCGCACCAGCCGCAATACTTCGTCAGCTCCGGCGACGCCTTCGCGTGGCTCGACCACGAAGACTCCGGCAAGTTTTCGATTCAAACCTTGGATCGCAGGAAACCCAAGCTGCTCTACTCCGCGCCCGGGATGATCGACGCCGTAACGATGATTCAGGACTCGGTCTTTTTCGTGGAGCGAGTGGCGGAAGGCTCGTGGCGCTTCGGGCGGGTCAGCGTCACGGGCGGCGCGCCCGACTTCTCCGCGCCGAAATCGGGCAGGTCGCCGGCCATGCTCGCTGGAACGCGCGAGGTCACGTACTACGACGGCAATCAGCTCGAAGTGCGCGCACTCTCACCGGATTTTCAGCACGAAGCAACGTTGATCAAAGACTTCATCTGTTCACCGATCGCCGTTGCCGACCGAGTCTACTGCGGGCAAATGCAAGGGCTGTACGAGCTGCCCGGCAGCGGAAAACCGGCTCGCTTGATGATGGAGAACGGCCGAGCTCCGATGGCCGCGCTGGCCGCGAGCCGCACTCGGGTAGCCTGGCTCAGCGACACCGGGCCGGATCGGCTGACTTTGAAGACACTGACGCTCGGCGACGCGCGCCCGTGAGGCTCACGAGCGCGGCGCCGTTCACGGCGCGGGGCGACCCAGTTGTTGCATGAGATAGGTCATTGCCGGGCGCGCGGTGCCATTGCGGATCAAGCCGCTTTGCGCTGCTTGGCTCCAGGTTTTGCCGTAGATCCAGCCCCAGATGGTGACGCCCTTGATGTAGCTCGTGCTGATGAAGAAGGGGATGTATTGCTGATAGAGGTTCAGCTGCGCGGTGTCGTCCGCATTGCTGATGTCGAATTCAGTGATGTAGACGGGCAAGCCGGTTTGGCTGTTGAGCTGGGCGATCATGTTTTTCGCCGTGGCCACCGAGACCTGCCCGCTGCTGAGCCCGTGAGCCTGGGCCCCCACCGCGTCGATTGGCGCGCCGCCCGCTTTCACCTTCTTCGCGATGTCGATGAAGTGGTTGGCGTCGTTCGTGTATTCGATGTTGTTGTAGTCGTTCAGGATCAACACTGCGTTCGGGCAGGCTTCGCGGGCCCACTTGAAAGAGTTGATGATCCACTGCCAGGTTCCGTTGGTACCGCCGCCGATGTTGTTCGCGTATGAAGGCGTGGTGTGGGGCGGTGGCTCGTTCACTACGTCGATCACTTTGGTGTTCGGGTAGCGCTTGCAGAACTCGGTCATCCAGCTCTTCACGTGGGTCTCGGTCAGGGTGCCGCTCGGCTGTTGACTGCCCCACACGAACACGTGCTGCTTGAAGATGATGTTGTTCTTCTGGGTGTAGTCGTAGATCGCGTCGAGAGTGCGCCAGTTGAAAGCGGCGGTCGCGCTCGACTGCACCGAGCCCCATTTGCCCGCGTTTTCCGGCGTGATCTGGTCCCAATATTTGGAAAAAACCTTGCCGTCGGTGTCGACCGCGTCGCTGGTGGTGATGTTGCCGAAGAACTTGCCGGTCGTGTTGGGCGTGCCACCGGTGGTGCTGCCGCCCCCCGTGGTTCCGCCGCTGTTCGTGCCACCGGTAGCTTTCGAACCGCCCGTGCTGGCAGCACCGCCAGTCGACTTGGAGCCGCCTGCCCCGCCGCTGGCTTTGCTGCCGCCGGCCGCGCCACCCGTGCTCGTCCCCCCGGTCTGAGCGTTGTTGCCGCCGGTCGCGGGCATGCCTCCAGTGTTCGAACTGACCCCGCCCGTAGTGCCGAAGCCGCCAGTGTTGGTGACGCCGCCAGTCGAGCTCACGCCGCCGCTTTGCGCATTGCTGCCTCCGGTCGTCGAGCTGCCTCCGGTCGGACCGACACCGCCCGTGCTGTTCGTGCCGCCCGTCACACTGGCGCTGCCTCCGGTCGTCCCCATGCCGCCGGTGCTCGGAAAGCCGTCCCCGTCATCCGACGGGGAGGAGCACGCCACGGTCGCAAACAGAACACTCAAGCCAAAGATTTGAAGCGATCTCATACGCAAAGCGGATCTCCAGGGCGTCCGAATGCGCCCATTCTCCCCCGATGCCCGGGCGCGCGCTCATTGATCACGAGATGCGCCTCAAAACCTGCATTCGAGATGGTCACGACCAGTATTCCCATAGGGTGACAAATTTCTAACTTAACTCAAGCGGGTGATGTCAGGACGAACGCCGCGTGCGACTGCCTTGCCGCCCGGCCGGCCCTCACCACTCGAGCAACAACTCGGCGGAGCTGCGGCTGTAACTGGCGACCCTCACCCGACCGGCAACCCCGGCGTGGCTCAGCGTGCCTTCGAACACTCCGACGTGGTGGGTGTCGAGGAAGTAGTGGACGTCCTCCAAGCTCAGCACCATCGAGCTTGGCTTGCTTTCGAGGATGAGGCAGCGACTCGGACGAATGTTGATTTCGTAGGTCTTGGCGATCGCTGACACTACCTCGTGCACGCCCTGAGCTGCGCCCAAGGTGACCTTGCCCAGGGTCGAAGCGATGAACGCTTTGGGCCCTTGTACGCCGAGCGCGCGCAGCGCGCGTCGCAACGGCAGGCCGGGATGAAACAGCTCGGCCGCGGTCAAGAGCAACCGCGCGAACTCGGAAACCGAGTAGAAATTGAAGGGCAGATAGCGCTCGCGCGCCAAGGGCAAGGTCACGCCCCTGCGCTTGGCCGCCTCGATCACGGCCAGGTAGAACATTCCCGCAATCTTGGCTTCCGCCGGAATGGTCGCGAGGATACGCTCGACGTCCAAAGGCGCATCCCAAGGTGGATCCACGAACGAACGGGTACTCTTCAACATCGCCTGCATGATCGCCAATTGCTCGCGGGCTCGCGCCTTACACCGAGTTCGAAGCTACTAATGTAACTCAGCCCGTTCGCGCGATCCAAGCCTGACAGCCGATGTGGGATGTGTGCGCTCTCAGTAGCGGACTGGAGCCGAGGTAGGCGACAGGCATTCTCGGGCAAGACCGCTATTCAAGCCGACGGAAGGCACCGTAACCTCGAGTCACAGTGGCCGAGCGCGCGTCCATCCCCGCATCCGATGCGAGCCCGAGTAGCCGGAATGGGCCGCGGCGCAAGACCATCGCGCTCTTGCTCGATTACATGAGCTTTCTCTCGGGCGCTTACGAAACCGAGATTCGTAACGCGTTCGAGCACGAGTGCCGGCAGCAAGACCTGAATCTGTTGTTGTTCTACGGGGGCTCGCTGGACGAGACCAACCCGGCCTTCGCTGCGCGCAACGCGGTCTTCGAGCTGGTCGCGGCACACGAGGTGGACGCGGTAGTGGCGTGCTCGACCGTGCTCGCTGCGCGACGGGGTGGTGGCGCGGTGTCACGGTTGCTCGAGCACTGGCCCGGTTTACCCACGTGCAGCCTGGGCATCGAGCTTCCGTCGGTTCCCAGTATCGTAGTCGACAACCAGTCGGGTATGGCAGCGGTGCTCGAGCACATGATCGAGGCGCATGGCTCGAAACGCATCTTGTTCATCGCGGGCACCGAGCAGAACCCCGAGGCGCAAATTCGCTTGCGCACGTACCAGCAAGTGCTCGCGCGGCACGAGCTCCCCTCGGCTCACGAGTTGATCATTCCCGGCAATTTCGTGGGCAGCGTGGCTCAGCAAGCGATGCTGGACTTCCTCGACCGCGGCGTGGCCTTCGACGCGGTCGTCGCGGCCAGCGACTCGATGGCGCTCGGCGCGATCGCTGCGCTCCGCAGCCGCGGGTTTCGCGTGCCCCGCGATGTGCCGGTCGCGGGCTTCGACGACCTCACGGTCGCGCGCCTCGGCAACCCACCCCTGACCACGGTGGCCCAGCCATTTCAGGCCATGGCGGCTACGGCGGTGCGCCATATCCTTGTGCAGTTCGAGGGCGGTAAGCCCAGCAGCACGACGCTGCTGCCGTGTGAGTTCAGGGTGCGCCGTTCGTGAGGTTGCCGAGCGCGCCCGTGGGCCGCCGGAGTCACCAAACCGAGCAAGCTCGACGCGGCTTCCTTCCTGCTCGACTCGAAAGCGCGCGTCCTACGTGACGTGGAGATCGCGTTGCGAGGGGCTTTTCGCGCGCGAGCTCCGGAGGCCGAGCGGGCGTTCACGGGCCTGGTCGACGAGCTCAGCGGCCGCTCAGGCGCGTTTCTGTCATTGATTGAAGACCTTCTGGACGAGGCCAAGGGCGACGACGATATTTACGAGGGTCTGGAGAATGCGGTCGCCTTTCTGCGCGGTACGCTGGCCGGCTTCGCAACGCCGGCGCTCGAAGAGCTGTGGCACGGCGCGCGCGACCGCATCAACCTCGCCAGCCGGGCCTACCAGGTGCAGCACCGCATCGAGCTCGACAACGCTTACGTGCTCATGCTGATCGCAGCCGAGCAAATCTCGGCGGCGGCCGACCTTTCGGCGCTGCAGCGTGCGCTGGTGGCCCGCCTGCCCGCAGTCGGGATCGTCAACGCGATCCTTTATCGGCACGCCGAGGCGCGGCCGGAAACGCTCGATCCGTTCCTGTGGCTCGCAGACGGCAAACGCCAGGAACTGCCCGTTGCCCGCACCAACTCGTTATTTCCGCGCGGCAGCTATCGTAACCGGCGGCGCCACTCGACCTTGGTGTTTCCGCTGACTTCGGAGGCGCAACGCTTCGGCGTCGCGCTGTTCGAATACGACGCGACGAGTCGCGGTCACCAGATGCTCGCCGAGCAAATCGGCTCCGCCTTGCGCAGCGTTTGGCTGCTCCAGGAAGTGACGCAGAAGACCATTTTGCACGAGCGCAGCGTGCAAGAGCGCCTAGCGACCGCGACCCGCATGCAGTCCCTGAGCGTGCTGGCGGGTGGGGTCGCGCACGACTTGAACAACGTGCTCGGGCCGCTGGTCGCGTTACCCGACGTGATTCGTCGTGAGCTCGAGCAATTTTCCGGATCGGAGGCCGAGCTCGCCGCGTTTCGAGCCGACATGGACAACATGGGCGCCGCGGCCTCGCGCGCCTCCCAGACCATCAAAGATTTGCTGACGCTCAGCCGTCAGGGCAAGACGCACAAGGAGCCGCTCGACTTGAACCAAGTCGTCGAGTCCCATTTGGGTTCGGAGAGCCTGCGCTTCTTGCTCGAAGGAAACCCCAGAATTCGTGTGGTTCCCGAGCTGGACCAGAACCCGCTCTTGATTCGCGCTTCGGAGTCGCAGCTCACTCGTGCGATCGAAAATCTGGTCCGCAACGCGGTGGAAGCGATCAGCGGAGAGGGCGAGGTCTCGCTGCGCACGGGGCTGACGCGACTGCGCGAGCCGCTGGCCGGTTTCGAGACCATCGATCCGGGCGACTACGCGGTCGTGATCGTGACCGACACCGGTACCGGCATCGCGCTACCGGACCTCGGTCGAGTGTTCGAACCGTTCTTCAGCCGCAAGCGCGTGCGCGACCAGAGCGGCAGCGGGCTCGGCCTGGCCATCGTACATGGCGTGGTCAAGGAGCATGATGGCTTCGTCGATGTGCATAGTGCGCTCGGCAGCGGCACGACGTTCTCGCTCTATTTTCCGCTGACCGCCTCTCGACCACGGGTTTCCGAGCGTCCCTCGTTGCCGCCCCCGGGTCGCGCTCGCATTCTGATCGTCGACGATGAGCCGATTCAGCTGCGAACCGGGCGCAGGGTGCTGCGACACTTGGGCTACGAGGTGGACACCCTGGAGAGCGGGCAGAAGGCGCGCGAGCTGTTCGAACGCGCACGACGCAACCACGAGAGCCCGTACGACTTGGTGATACTCGACATGATCTTGAACGAACACGAGGACGGGCTGCAGGTTCTCGAGCACATTCAGCGCCTGTTCCCGGAGCAGCGGGCGGTGCTGGCGAGCGGGCACGCGCCGAACGAGCGCGCCGAGCTCGCGGTCAGCAAGGGGCTTACCTGGCTGGTCAAGCCGTATACGATGGACACCCTGGCCCGGACGGTGCGCGCGCTGCTCCCGAACGGTGAGGGTGACGGCGCCCGCGCGTCACGGTGACCCTCCGAACACTAGCCCGAGCACACTCTTCCCCGCGGGCTAGTGGGAACGCTATGCTGGGAATAAGGTGAGCGACTCCGAAGAACGCCCGCGCAGCGAGCTCGGCTCGGGTGCGAAGCCTGTCGATGCCGGAGCGCGGGGACTTTCCAGCGGCATCACGCCGGCGCAGCGCTCGCGGGCCTGGCTGATAACGGGCGCTGGCATCGCTCTTTCGCTGGTCGCTTGCGCGCTGGCACAGCACCGAGAGAACGCCCAGAATCGCGACGCGTTCGACCGCCGCGCGTCGGTACTGACCGGCGCCATCGCGCGCAGTTTTCAGATGACCCGTGAGGTGGTGCTCTCGCTACCCGCGCTGTTCGAAGCTTCGGTCCGGGTCGAGCAGCGCGAGTTCACGACCTTCGTGCGCCCGGCGCTGCAGCGTCACCCCAGCCTGGCCGCGCTCGAGTGGGCGCCATTGGTCAAGCAGGCGGAGCGCGAGGCTTTCGAAGCCAAGATGAGGCAGGAAGGTTTTCTCGATTTCGAAATCCGCGAGCCCGGGAGCGACGGAAAAATGGTCCGCTCGGGCGTGCGCGAGCAGTACCTGCCGCTCGCTTACTTGCAGCCCGCGGTGGAAGCCGTGCGCGGCTTGGAAGTGCTGTTCGAGCCGGTGCGAAGGGTCGAAATCCAGGCGGCCATCGACCAAGGGTCGCTGCACGTCTCGCACCGCTTTCGCCTGGTAGAAGATCCGGAAGGGGTGCAGTCGGTCGCGGTCTACGCGCCCGGCTACGATCCGACTCGCTTGCACGGTGCGCCGGCGCAGAGGCGAGAGGCGTTGCGGGGACTTGGCATTGCGCTGTTCCGCCTGCGGCCGTTGATTGACGCTGCTCTGGCCACGGAGATGCGGGAAGGTATTGCGATCGCGCTGTACGACCCCGCGGCGCCGGCAGACGTGCGTGTGCTGTACGAGAGCGCGCCAGGGACCATCGCGGCGGCCGAGCGCGCCGGCATGGTTCATCGCGAGACCTTCGAATTCGGAAACCGCCGCTACACCGTGCTCAGCAGCACGCGCCTGCCCGACACCTGGACACCGTGGCTCGCGTTGCTCGTCGGGCTCACGCTCACGCTCGCCGCAACCGGCGGCTACGTCACGCTCGCCACCATCGGCCGCCTGCGCCAGACCGTCGCGGAACGCATCAATCTCGGCCAATACACGCTGGAAGAGAAGATTGGCGAGGGTGGGATGGGCGTCGTGTACCGGGCCACGCACGCCATGCTGCGGCGCCCCGCGGCGATCAAGCTCCTGCTCAAAGAGCGAGCGGGGGAGCGTGATCTGGCGCGCTTCGAGCGCGAAGTGCAGCTCACCAGCCGGCTCGCGCATCCCAACACGATTTCGATCTTCGACTACGGGCGCACGGCGGACGGCCTATTTTATTACGTGATGGAGTTTCTCGATGGCATGGATCTCGAGCGCCTGGTGCGCGAGGACGGGCCCATGTCCGCGGGTCGCGCCATTCACATCCTCGCGCAGGCGAGCGGCGCGCTCGCAGAAGCCCACTTGCTCGGCTTGATTCACCGCGACATCAAGCCCGCCAACATCGTATTGACCGAACGGCGCGACGAACCCGACGTGGTCAAGGTCGTGGACTTCGGCTTGGCCAAGACGCTCGAACCAGGCCCCGGCGAAGCCGGCATCACCCGAGTCAACTCCATCACGGGGACGCCGCTGTACTTGGCGCCGGAAGCCATTTCTACGCCAGAAAGCGTGCACGGCCGCGCTGATTTGTACGCCCTCGGCGCGGTCGCGTACTTCATTTTGACCGGTCAACACGTGTTCGAGGCCAGCTCGGTCATGGAGGTGCTGAGCAAACACATGTTCGAGCAACCGATCCCCCTATCCGAGCGCCTGGGCCGCCCGATCGCGAGCGACTTGGAGCGCCTGGTGCTCTCCTGTCTGGCCAAGGACAAGAACGCACGACCGCAATCAGCGGCCGTGTTGCGGGCGGCCCTGTTGGCTTGCGAAGATGCGCAGCGCTACGACATGGAGGCCGCGCGGGTCTGGTGGCGCGAGCGAGGGACTGCGCTGCGCACGGGCACCCGACTTGGCCAGCACAACACCGGGCACGCCACGACCATGGCAATCGACTTGCAGGGCCGTCCGGTGGGCGACGCGACGCGACGCAGTGCGTAACGCGGCGCTCGCTCGATTTTTTTGATCCCAATTTGTGCTCGGTCGCCCCTTCACACAGACGTGAGCTTCAGCCAATCGCTCGGAAGAGCCGCTTTCCTCGGATTCTTTAGGGCCACGGCGCAGCTGCCGCGAATCGCCGCGATCAGCGCGCTCGCGCTGAGCTTGGGGCTCGGCTGCTCGTCGGGCTCGACGTCCGAAAGCAGCGGGGGCGCGCCGTCCACTAGCGGAGGCGTGAACGGAAATGGCGGCGTCACGACAGGAGGTAACCCGAGCAACAGCGGGGGCTCGAATTCGAACAGCGGCGGTCAGACCGGCACTGGCGGTACGAGCGCTGGGGGCGCCTCGATGGGCGGCGGGGCCACCAGCGGCGGCGCGACGCAAACCGGTGGTGTGCCAAGCTCCGGTGGCTCGACTCAAGCAGGCTCGGGCGGCATCACTCCAATGGGTGGTATCGGAAACACCGGAGGTACTCTTGGAGGGGGCGGCAACACCGCTCGCGGCGGCGCGAGCGATGGCGGTTCGCCCACGGGCGGCATGACCGGCGGCGGCGCGAGCAGCACCGGCGGCAGCGCAGGCGCAAGCCAAGGCGGCGCAGGCGGCGGCAAGGCCAGCGCCTGCAGCTCGAATGGCCCCGGCTACTACGTCGACTCGAGCGCGGGGGATGACAGCAAGGATGGCAAGTCGCCGGCGACCGCCTGGAAGTCACTCAGCAAGGTGAACGGCACCACGCTCAAGGCCGGTGACAATCTGTGTTTCCGCGCTGGCGGGAGCTGGACCGGGCAGCTCAAGCCGCTCGGCTCGGGCAGCGCGGCCGCGCCGATCGTCATCGACCAGTTCGGCACTGGCGCGAAGCCCAAGTTCTTGGCCGGGGCGAACGACAAGGATACGGTCAGCCTCAACAATCAGTCGTACATCGAGATCAACAACCTCGAGGTTACCAACCAAAAGAGCGCACTCGGCGATTATCGCGGAATTTCGGTAGTCGGTCGCGACGCGGGCACGCTCAACCACATCGTGATTCGCAACTGTTTCGTGCACGACGTGAGCGGTGAGGTGAACTGGATTGGCGGCGACGTCGCCGACAACGCGCCCGGCGTCACCTTCCAGACCGGTTGGGATGCGTCGAAGCGCACCGGCGGAATCGTGTTCGAAGTGGCGTCCAGCGCGGCGCAACCGGTCAAGACCAAGTTCAATGAAGTCGTGATCGAGAACAACGTGGTCAAGGATTGCTCGTTCGGTGGCATCATTTTCAAGCAACTCGACGGCAACGTGCACTGGGGCATCCGCAACTCGGCGAGCGACACCGCCTTCACGCCCCACACCAACGTGGTCATCCGCAACAACTACCTGAGCCAGAAGAACACGAACTACGGCTGCAACGCCGTGTACATGACCGGCGTACAAAACGGGATGATCGAGGGCAACGTGGTGGCCGACGCCGGCACCAGCGGCATCGAGCTCTACTACACCGATTCAGTCACGATTCAGCACAACGAGACCTACGGCACGGTAAGGAAAGCAAGCGGCGCCGACTACAACGGTATCGACACCGACAAGGCCACCACCAAGTCGATCATTCAGTACAACTATATCCACGATAACGGCGACGGCATCCTGCTCTGCCAGTTCTCGTTCGGCGACTCGATCGTTCGCTACAACGTGATCCAGAACAACAGCCGCTACCAGGTGTACCTGCACTCGGATGCCAAGGCTTCGAGCGCCATCTACAACAACACGATTTACGTCGACAAATACAACGCGAGCCTCGCCTACGGCTACGGCGACTCGCTGGCCGCAGCCTACGTGTTCACCAACAACATTTTCATGTCGACGAAGACGAACCCGGTGCTCACCACCGGCGGCGGCATCAGTTACTCGAACAATCTGTATTTCGGGGCGAGCGTGACTGCCCCCGCGGGTGACGCCCGCGCGCTGAAAGTGGATCCCAAGCTCGTGAACCCGGGCAAAGGCACGAACGGGAGCGAGGCGGGCCCTGCCCTCTCGTCGCTCGCCGGTTACTATCTGTCCGCGGGTTCGCCCGCGCTCAACGCGGGCACCAGCATCGCGAACAACGGCGGTCAGGATTTCTGGGGGAACAAGCTCTACACCGGAAACCCCGACCTCGGCGCTTACGAAGCGCCCTGATCGCGCTGCGGCCCCGGGCGGGCAAGGTCACGCTCCGGTCTGTGCACGCCTGCCCGCGCACGAAAGTGCGACAGTCGCACACACGCTCAGGGTACTACGGTACAGGCGCGTGCCAGTGCTAGCCTATTGCTCGATGCCACCAAGCTGGCGCGTGCACCGCGCGTTGTCGTTCCCTTCGTGCATGGTTGCTTGGCTGCTTTCGGCGCAGCCGAGCTGGGCTCAGCAAGAGCCTCCGCTGAGTGGAGAAGAGCTGCCCGGCGAAGCGTCACCCCCTCCTTCTGAAGCGCCGGCGCCAGCTCCACCTCCCCCGCCCGCTCCTGAATCCCCGGCTCCCGCACCCGAGCCACCGCCTGCGCCGACTGAAAGCGGACCGACCGGGGCCTTCCCCGCCGAGCCGGCACCAACGCGGGCTCCCGCGCAGCCCCCCGGGGCCGCGCGAGCGGCACCCAACTCGACCGCGATGCTACCGCAACCACGACCTGCAACGCGTTCCGATGCGCCCGCTGCGCGCCGAGCGCCCGAGCCAGCGTCGACAGCGCCCGCCTTTGCAGCGCCGTCATCGTCTTCGCCCGAGCGGCCCGCCGACACCTGGGAGCCGCGCGAAAAAGACGAGTCGAACGGTTTGCTCGGGCCGTTTCGGCTCGGTCCCTTGGTGGGTGTCGGACTGCCGAGCCTGCTCAGCTTGGGCGGAACGATCAAGCTCACGCGCTTTCTCGGCGGAGGCATCAACTTGGGCCTCATTCCCTCGACTCGGCTCTCGTTCTACGGGCAAGCGGAGCTTTCGTATCAAGAGATCGATGTGTACGGCCGAATCTACCCCTTCGGCGGCAGCCTTTTTCTCGGCGCAGGCGTCGGCTATGCCACCGTGAAAGGCAGCATCGAAAATCCTTCGTTCACCGTGAACGGGGTCGACACTGCCACCGTCCCGCTCTCCTCCGTCGGTTCGGTGAAAACGATGGTGCTGACCCCGCAGCTCGGTTTCTTGCGCACGTTCGCGGGCGGCTTCAGCGTCGGTATGGATCTGGGCGCGCAAATTCCGATCGCGCCGAGCCAGATTGCGTTCGAGACCCAAACCCCGAACCTGCCACAAACGGTAGTGGACGAGTACGTGAAGCCCCACGAGGAAGAGGTGCGCAGCACGCTCGAAAAGATCGGCCGCACGCCGATCCCGACGGTGAACTTGCGGCTCGGCTGGTTGCTGTGAGCGCTCGACCCAGCGCTCAGCGATTCATCATGTGAATCGCCTGCCCGAGCGAGGCGGCGGCCGCCTCCATGAGCGCCTCGCCGAGGGTCGGGTGCGGATGAATCGACAGCGCGATGTCCTCCGCGGTCGCGACGGTCTCGAGCGCGAGCACCGCCTCGCTAATCAGGTCGCTCGCCGACGGGCCCACGATGTGGATGCCCACCACGCGGCCCGAAGTGACGTCGGTCACCATCTTCACGAAACCATCGGTCTCTCCGATGCTCATCGCGCGCCCGAGCGCGGCGAACGGGAAGCGACCGACCTTGACCGTGAGGCCCTGCTCCTTCGCTTCTTGCTCGGTGAGCCCTGCGGTCGCGATTTCCGGCTCGGTGAACACGATTCCCGGCACCGTGACCCAGTCCTTGGCGGCCGGGTGCCCGGCGATCACCTCGGCGCACACCTCGCCCTCCTTCGAAGCTTTGTGCGCCAGCATGGGGCGCCCGCTCACGTCGCCGATTGCGTAGACGCCAGCGACGTTGGTCTCACAGCGCTCGTTGGTGGTCACGAACCCCTGCGGGTTCACCTGAACACCGACCTCTTCCAAGCCAATGCCCTTGGAGCGGGGCTTCATGCCAACCGCGACCAGCACCACGTCGCACTCGATGCGCTCGCTCTTGTCTCCGGTGGTGATGGTAACCGCGACGTCGCCGCCCGGGAGAACCTCGTAGCGATCGGCGCGAGTGCCCTTCAGGATCTTGCCGCCGCGCTTCTGAATGTTGCGTTCGACGATGCGGGTGCAGTCCGGATCGATCCCGGGCAGCAGGCTGTTCGTGAGCTCCACCACCGTCAGCTCGCTGCCGAAGCTCTGGTACACCATGCCGAGCTCGAGCCCGATTACCCCGCCGCCGATCACGACCAGGCGCTTTGGCACCTTGCGCAGGCTCACGGCTTCACGCGCGCCGATGATGCGCTCGCCGTCGAACTCGAAGCCCGGCACCTGAATCGTGGCCGAGCCGGTAGCGATCACGATACCCTTGTTTGCGGTCAGGCGACTCTTACCGGATTTGCCCTCGACCTCGATCGTACGCGGTCCGATCAGCTTGCCGCGTCCTTCCACCACGTCGGCGCCGTTCGACTTCAGCAGGTTGCGCACCCCGCCCGTGAGTTTTTTGACGATGCCGTTCTTCCAATCCTGCATGCGATCGGAGTCGACGCTGATGTTGCCGACCACGATGCCGTGATCCGCGATGTGCTTCGACTTCTCGTAGTAGTGGGCGTTGGCGATCAGCGCCTTGGACGGGATGCAGCCCCAGTTGAGGCACACGCCGCCGTACTCTTCTTCCTCGACACAGGCCGTCTTCAGACCGAGCTGTGCCAACCGAATCGCGCACACGTATCCACCGGGGCCGCCGCCCAACACAATCGCATCGTACGAAGCATCCATGGCGAGGCACCGCATAGCGGACTCTCTCGGCCATCACAAGCGATGGCATCACCCAGCGGATTCACCGCGGGATCCCGGCCTAAGCGCCCGATTCGGAAGGCGCCGCGGCGACTCGCAGGAGCTCGTCCCGCTGCTCTCGCAGCGGCCACGGCAAGTCCGCATAGACGTCGTCAAATAGGCTGCCGAGCGCGGGCGGAGGGGCGGCCTCGACTTCGGAAAGCGCCTGATCGAGTTCGAGCTCGAACTCGCGTTCGATGCCCAGGGGGTCCGCCTCCGTCTCGCCCGCCCGCGAAAGGTAGGTCGCGAGCCGCTTTATGGGGTCGCGCGCGCGCCAGGCCAAGACCTCGGATTCCGCGCGATAACGCGCCGGATCGTCGCTCGAAGAGTGCGCGCCGATGCGATACGTCACGCACTCGATCAACGTGGCGCCGCCCCCAGCGCGCGCCCGCTCGAGCGAGAGCGCGAGCGCCTCGTAGACCGCGAGCGGATCGTTGCCATCGACGCGCTCGGCGGCAACTCCATACGCGCGCGCCTTGACCGCAAAGGTCGCCGACGCGGTCTGCCGCTCGGCGGGCAAGCTGATTGCGTACTGGTTGTTCTGGCACACGAACACTACCCCCGCGCGAAACACTCCCGCAAAGTTCAGCGCAGCATGAAAGTCGGGGTGGCTCGTCGCGCCGTCGCCCAGGAACGCGAGCATCACCTCACTGCGGCCCAATCTCCGAGCGGCATAGGCCGCGCCCACCGCATGCGGAAGCTGCGTCGCAATGCAGCTCGACCATGAAACCTGACGAAAACGTCGGCTCGCCTGGTGACTCGGCATTTGCCGCCCCTTGCCGAGGTCGAGCGCGTTGCCGAAAAGCTGTGCCAAATAGGGGACGAGCGGCAGCCCGCGCACCAAGAGCACCGCGCTCTCGCGCAGCGCTGGAAAAACCCAGTCACTCTCGGAAAGCGCAAGGCCTGCGGCCACCGGCGCGGCCTCTTGCCCGGTGCAGGCGCCATAAAAGCCGATCCGACCCTGCCGCTGCAGCGCGATCATCCGTTCATCGAGGCGACGGATCCGGCGCATGTGACGAAACAACGCGCGCGCCACGGGCAAGTCGATCGTCACACGCGGCGCGCCGAGCAAGGCGCCGTCGTCGCCGATCAAACGGCGCAGGCCGAGCGCGGGATCATCCCCGTCCGCGCCCTCGGGCGCGCTCATGCGTCCGACCCCCGCTCGGCAAGCGCGCGTGCTCGCTCGGCTTGGTCGAGCAAACCGAGCGCTTCCTCGGCCGCCACGCGATCGACGCGATCTCCGAGCTCGGCTATCCGCGCGCGTGCCTGGACGAGGCCCGCGCGCCCCACGGCGACGACCGCCAGCGTGCGCGCGTCGAACGACCAAGAGTCCAGGCCACGCAAGATGGCAGCGATCGCGCGTTCGTTACCGAGCTTGGCCAGTGTCACACGCGCATGAAAGCCGAGCGGATCGCGGTTGAGAAACGAGTGTGCGCGCCGCTCGAGCAAGGGTTCGGCTTCCTTCAAGCCGAGCGCGCCCGCGAGCTCTACGGCGGCTTGTTCGTCCTCGAGGCTGGCGCCCGCAACGCGTCCTTCGATCAGCTCGAGCACGCGGTGTTTGCCGCTGCGATCACCGAAATGTCCGAGCAAGAGCGCCGCTGCCGTGCGCACTCCGTCTCGCGCGTCGGAAAGCGCTGCGCGGGCTCGGGCGCGCACGAGCTCCGGGAGCTCCTGGTCCGCCCACTCGGCTTCGGCCACGCGAAACGAAATTCGGCGCACCTCCGGATCGGGATCGACCGTGCCCTCGATGATGGCTTGCTGTGCGCGCGCGGCACCGAGCTGGTGCAGGGCGAGCAGCGCCTGAAAACGCTCCGCAGGCGCGTCGGCGCGTTGCGCCGCGAGCAGCACCTCGATTGCGCCCGCGTGCTCGCTCGTCGCGAGCTCGCCGAGCGCGAGCAACGCCATTTGCCGAACGCGTGGAGAAACATCGCTGCGAGCCGCCTGAATCAGGGCCGGGATCGCGTCTTCGACTCCCGCATCGGCCAAGCCGAGCGCCGCACCCGCTCGCACCTCGTCAATCGCGTCCGTGAGCGCGCGGCCGAGAGCGGCGCTCGCCTCAGCCTCCCCGCCGCGAGCAAGCCGAGCCAAGTCACCGAGCGCGGACAGCCGAACCGCAGTTTTTTCGTGCGTCGCGTCGCGCAGCGCCGCGCCGAGCTTCCGCGGAAGCGGCAGCGGCGCGAACATCAGCCGCCGTCGCCGCCGGCCCCGGCGCTGCTGCCACCGCCGTCGCTGCCCGCGCTGCCGCCCGAGCTCGTCCCGCCGCTGCCGCCCGAGCTCGTCCCGCCGCTGCTCGAGCTACCGCCGCTGCTCGAGCTGCCGCCGCTGCTCGCAGAGGCGGTGCACACTTCTGTGCTCATCATTGGCTCGGGGTCGGGAGGCGTGGCGCTCGTGATGCAAACCTTGGACGACCGATCGCGATCGATGGGCAGCGCGTTGCGCCAAGCGTTGCGCTCATCGTTCAAGTCGGTGCACACGTAGCCGCTACGACAATCGCTGTTCGAGCTGCAGTTCAACATGCAGAACGCGCGCTCGACGCGCGAGAGCTGGTTCGGATCGCGACAGGCCGGCGCGGTCGACAGCGCCGCGCCGTAGGCGATACAGGCCGACTCCTCCGGGCAGGTGTCCGGCTCGCAGTTGAACACCGTGCAGTACCCGCCCGGCTGAGTGACGTCACAGAGACGCTCGCCACCCTGCGAACAATCCACCGACGTCTGGCACTCGTCCCCGATCTTGTGTCCGCACGCGACCGAAAGCGCGGAGAGCAAAGCCAAGAATAGGACGCGGTTGGGGGGGTAAGCCATGAGCGGGCGGGACTCTACACCAGGTCGGCAGTTCGGGCCCGTGGCGATGAACGCCCAGGAATTCGGCCCGCCCGGTCGAGCGGCCTCGCAGCGGCCCCTACCCTGCGCTAGAACGCGCGGGATATGGCGACGCGCATTACCGACGACTGCATCAACTGCGGTGCCTGCGAGCCCGAGTGCCCGAATTCCGCGATCTCGCAAGGTGACGACATCTACGTGATCGACCCGGACTTATGCACCGAGTGCGTCGGATTTTACGACCATGAGGCCTGCCAGGCGGTATGCCCCGTCGAGTGCTGCCTGCCCGACCCGGGCCACGTCGAGACCGAGGACACCCTGATCGACCGAGCGCTCCAATTGCACCCCGAGGACGACGAGCTCAAGGCTCGCGCCACGGCGGGCGTGTACCCATCGCGGTTCCGAAAATAGCGATGCCGCGCGGTTCGCGGAACCGCGCGGCAGCTCGATCGCGCTCGAAACTCAGAGCGCCTTCTTGGCCTTCTCGGTGAGGGTCTCCTCACCCTTCTTCCAGTTGCAGGGGCAGAGCTCGTCGGTCTGCAGACCGTCGAGCACGCGCAGCACCTCGTCGACGTTGCGGCCCACGGAAAGGTCGTTGGCCGCCGCGTAGCGCACCACGCCCTCGGGATCGACGATGAAGGTCGCACGCAGCGCGACGCCTTCGACCGGGTGCGCAATGCCGAGCCCCGCGGTCAAGCTGGGCGAAAAGTACAAGAGCGCGTGCTTGATGCCCTTGAGGTCCGAGTGCTGGTTGCGCCAAGCGAGATGCGAGAACTCGTTGTCGGTCGAACCGCCGAGCACGACCGCGTCACGATCCGCGAACGCCTTCACCTTGCTGTCGAACTCGACGATTTCGGTCGGGCACACGAAGGTGAAGTCTTTCGGATAGGAGTAGAGGACCAGCCATTTGCCTGGGTAGTCCTTGGAGGATATCTCCTTGAATTCCTTACCCTTCTCGACACTGACGCAGGCCTGGGTACGGAACTCGGGTAGTTTGCTACCGGGCACGATCATGGTGAATTTCTCCTGTGGTTTCTGGCGTTTGTGGCGCAGTGCGCCACTGGAATCAGTCGCGATATAGACATAGTCTAATCTCGAGCGCTGTCAAATCACTTTTGTGCCGGCCCGGCGCCAGCCGGATCGCGATGGCGCGCGCCTTGCCCGCAGGCAGGCGACTGCCTATGGTTGGGGAGTGCGGGCCATGGTCGTGCGAGCTTGTTACGCAGCAATCGGAGTGCTTGCCCTGGCTTGCTCGGGCTCGACCTCGCCGTACACGTCGGATGCAGATCGCGGCACCACGCACGCCATCATCACGGTGGAACGACGGGACGCGCCGGGCGGAGTGAACGCGTTGCAAGCCAAGGCGTTCGCGAGCTTCGTGCGCACGCCGCCAGAAGTGGACGCCGCGGCGGTCACTCGCCTCACCGGCCTCGACTTGGATCTGCCAGAGCTCGGTGAATGCACGGTCGGCGCCACGAACCGCGACTCGCTCGCGCTGAGCCCGCTCCGTCGGGTCGAGCTGCTGGCTGCGGGTGACGTCAGTCTGGAGACGCCCGCCGGACGCGTCGAGCTCGCGCCGCATGCTTTTCCTGCGGTCACCGACATGGTCGCGGGTGTGGTCTACACCACGCGCGATCGCACCGCCGCGTTGCCCGCCGGCGAGCCTTATGCGCTGAGCGCGGGCGGTAGCCCGTTCCTGTCGGCGCTCGCGGTCAGCGCCGAGGCGCCCGCGGCGCTCGACGGGGTAGCGCTCGACGGCATCGCGCTCGGCCCGAGCAGCTCTTTCTCCCTTGCTGATAGCCAACTCAGCTGGACGCCCGGCAGCGCGCGGGACCTGGTTTACGTGCGCCTGGCCGGCTCGGACAGCGCTCAGGGCGCCGCCACTTGCACCTTCCGCGACGACGCCGGGCGCGCGCGGCTGCCGGCGAGCGTGATACCGCATGCGGGCCCCATTCAGCTTTCGGTGCATCGACTGCGCAGTGTGGCGCTCGGCAGCACCCCTGGCGGCGGCATCGACCTCGGTGAGCTGCGCTTCGATTTCGAGCTCTCGACCGAAGTTGCGTTCGTGGAGCGCTGAGCCACTCGCCGTCGCGTTCGCCCTGCGCCCCCATGAGCGGCCCCCATCGCGTCTATTTCGTGCCCGGCATGTTCGGGTTCGGACAGCTTGCGGGCTACGACTACTTCACGCACCTGCGCGCGGCGCTCGCGCGGCGCTATCGCGACGCGGGCATCGAGGTGGCGTTCGAGGACGTGCCGGCGCCGCCCACGTCGTCGCTACGCTACCGCTCGCGGGTGTTGCTCACGACCATCGCGCGCACGGCGAGTCTCGATCAAGGACCGATCCATCTGATCGGGCACTCCACGGGCGGGCTCGATGTGCGCCTGGTGCTGTCGCCGAGCGCGAATTTGGGGTTACCGGCGGAGCTCATGGCCTTTCGCGAACGTGTGCGCACGGCCGTCACCATGAATACGCCGCACTACGGCACTCCGCTCGCGAGCTACTTCGCGACCGTCTCCGGCACGCGGCTCCTGTACGCGCTGAGCTTGCTCACGGTCGTCTCGCTCTCGCTCGGTGAACCGTCGCTCGCCATCTTTTCCCGCGTGCTCAGCGGCTTCGGCAGCATCGACACGCTGTTCGGCGGCGATTTGAAGCTGGTCAGCCGTGTCACCGATTCGATCCTGCGCTTCGTGGACAAGGACGGACGCGAGGAGATTCACGAGTTTTTGAGCAAGGTGCGCGTCGACCAGGGCGGCGTGATTCAAATCATGCCGGAGGCAATGGACCTGTTCAACGCGGCGACCGAGAGCCACGCTGACGTGCGCTACGCCTCGGTCGCCTCCGCTGCGCCGCCGCCGCGTTCATTGCGCGCGGCGCGGCGCATTCGCTCGCCGTATGCCGCGCTCACGGCGGCGCTGTACTCGACGCTGTACCAATTCACGAGCCAGCGGCCGAAGGTGTACCCCTACGCGCGCCCAACTCCGCGCGAGAGTGAGCTGATCCGCGCGGGGGTGGATCACGAAGTGAACGAGAGCTCGAACGACGGGATCGTGCCCACCCTGAGCATGCTGTGGGGCGAATTGATTTGGGTGGGCGAAGCGGACCACTTGGACGTGCTGGGTCACTTCCACGACGACATTCAGCCGACCAACCACACCGACTGGGTGACGAGCGGGGCGCGCTTTACGCGGCAACGCTTCAACGCCCTGGTCGACGCGATCGCGCGGTTTCAGCTCGGCTGAGCGTCAGTGACCGAGCGCGACCGCACTCGGAGCTGCGGGGCGCGGGATGATTTCGAAGGCGAGCGTGCGAGCAGCGCCGTCGCGCGTGTAGCTCACGACCAAGCGCGGAGCGGTTTTGAGGCCTTGGAACGCGTCGTAAGCTTGGGTTTCGCGCTCGATGGGCAGGCCGTTCACTTGGGTGACGATGTCGCCGGGTTGGAGATCGACGTCGGCCCAGAAGTCCTGGGGATAGAGCGCGCGCACGAGCCAGCCAGCGAATTTACCGTCGCGGACATTGGCTTCGACCTGAAGCTTTTGCAGGAATTGGGGGAACCCGCGGTCGACGACGGCTTGGACGTCGTCGCGATAGAGTTTGCCGCGCGGAGGGCGATTCGGCGGCAGCGAGGCTTCGGGGGTGGGCGGGGGCGGAAGCAGCGCGGGAGCGGGGCCTTCGATAATCGGGGTTCCGCCGCAGCTCGCGGAAAGCAGGAGCAGGGGGAGGAAAAAGGCGGCTCGCACGGGGGGAATATGCCCGGAGGGGCTGCGGTGGGCAAATTCGGGGAGATGGGAGCGCGAGCGGGGCTAGCGGAGTGCGGGGCTGATGAGGTCGAGGAGGCGGGTCGTGATGGCTTCAGGGGTCCCGACTCCCGAAATGTGCTCGATGCGTTCGCCCGGGCAGAGCTCTTTGGCGCGGGCGTAGGCTTCGGCGAGGCGAGCTTGCAGACTCAGGGCGTCGAAGAGTTCTTCGGGGCCGCCGCGGGCGCGACGACGCTCGGCGGCGAGGTCCACCGGGACGTCGAGGACGATGGTGAGATCCGGGATCAGAGCGGCGCGGTTGAGCGAGGCAATCCACGAAACGGCGTCGCTGATTTCAGGCGCAGTCACCGACTGGTAAACGATGCTGGAGAGCGTGTAGCGATCGCTCACCACGATCGCGCCGGCGGCGAGCGCGGGCACGATGACAGAGTTTACGTGGTCGAGGCGATCGGCAGCGAAGAGCAGCGCCAGAGTGGCCCAGTCGAGCTTACGCGGGTCGCCGTTCTTCGCCGTCAGGCGCTTCTCGAGCGCTGCGCGGATCAAGGTGCCAACGGAGCCGTCGCTCGGCTCACAGGTCGAGCGCGCGTCGTGGCCAGCGGCGCACAGCTGCTCGACGACGCGGCGCGTTTGGGTGGTACTGCCGCAGCCGTCCACACCTTCGAGCACGATGAAGCGGCCTTTCCGCTCGCCTTGGGTCACGCTTCACTCCCACGGGTTGGATCCGGATCTTCGCCCAGCAACAGATTGTCGATGAGCCGTGTTTTGCCGAGGAAGGCCGCAACGGCGAGCAGCGCGCGGGGTGGGACCGCGGCTTCATCGGGAATGGGTTCGAGTTCGTCGGCGCCGGTGACTTCGACGTAGTCGACGCGGAATCCATTGCGCTCGAGCGCGGCTTGGATGGGCTGGCGTAGCACGCCGACGCGGACCTCCCCTGCCTCGAACGCGGCGCGCGCACGCGCGAGCTCTTGGGCGATGACCGGCGCGCTGGCACGCTCTTCGGGCGAGAGGAAAGCGTTGCGCGAGCTCAGCGCGAGACCGTCCCGCTCGCGCACGATGGGGTGACCGACCACTTCAACCGGCATCAGAAGATCCGCGGCCATGCGACGAATGACTTGAAGCTGCTGGTAGTCCTTGCGACCAAACACGGCGACGCAGGGGCCCGCCACGTTGAAGAGTTTGCTCACGATGGTGGTGACGCCGTCGAAATGACCCGGGCGTTTCGGGCCGCACAACACGTCGACCAAGCCTTTCACGCTGACGCGCGTCTTTTCCCCGGGCGGATACATCTCTTCGACGCTGGGGGCGAAGACGTGCTCGACACCCCGCTCGGCACACAGCGAAAGGTCGCGCTCGAGCGTGCGGGGATAGCGCGCGAAGTCTTCATTCGGACCGAACTGGGTGGGGTTTACGAAAATGGTGAGCGCCACCTGCGAGGCACGCGCTCGCGCGGCGTCGACCAGCGCCAGGTGGCCCTCGTGAAGCGCGCCCATGGTGGGCACGAGGCCAAGGCGACCCCCGGAGCTGCGCACGTGATCACAAGCGTCACGAAATTCCGCGACGGTGCGGTGAAACTGCAAAGTCATGGCGTGGGTTCGTCGCTGGCAGGGCCGTAGCTCGGCGGGGCTTCTTCGACCACAGGGCGAGCACCGGTGGGTTCTGGCGCGGGCTTTGCGTTTCCGGGCTTCGCGCCGAAAGAGTGCTCCGCCGCGGGAAAGGTGCTCGATTGCACGGCGGCGACGTAGCTTTGGGTGGCAGCGACCACCGCGTCACCGAGCTCGGCGAAGCGACGCACGAACTTGGGACGAACGTGCGAATACATGCCGAGAAAGTCGTAGCAAACCAGAACTTGGCCGTCGCAATGTGGGCCGGCGCCGATACCGATGGTGGGAATGCCGATGGCTTCGGTGATGGTGCGCGCAACTTCCACGGGGATGCCTTCGAGCACGACGGCGTAGGCGCCAGCGCGCTCGAGAGCGTGCGCGTCGGCGAGCAATTGTTCGGCAGCGCCGACTTCCCTGCCCTGCACGCGAAAGCCGCCCATGGCGTGGACCGATTGCGGGAGCAAGCCAAGGTGACCCATGACCGGGATTCCGGCGCCGACGATCGCAGCCACATGCTCGGCGTAACGCACGCCGCCTTCGAGTTTTACGGCTTCGAACGCGCCCTCCTTCATCATCTTTCCGGCCGATTCGAGGGCATGGGTCGGCGAGAGCTGGAAGCTCATGAACGGCATATCGCCGACCAAGTGCGCGTGCTGCACGCCACGGGCGACCGCGCGGCCGTGGTAACAGATTTCGTCGAGGGTGACCGGTAAGGTGTTGTCTCGGCCCTGAACGACCATGCCCAGCGAGTCCCCGACCAGGAGCACGTCGGCACCGCCGCTGTCGAGGAGGCGGGCCATGGTCGCGTCATAGGCGGTGAGGACGGCGATTTTGGGGCCGCGCGATTTGCGGGCTCGGAGAGAGGGGACCGTCACTTTGGAGGGCATGGGGAAGAGGCCTTGGAGGGATGAGAGGGAGAGGGTACACAAAACTGGGTGTTCCGGGCGGGTGCGCGAGCGGAGTTGGGGTTTGGGGGGCAAGCGCGGGGACGGGGCGCGCTGGTCGGGGGGAGAGACATTGGGCAGGAAGGGGCGGCGCGGGAGTGGCGAGGCAGCCGCGCTTGCCCGGCGGGGGCACGGGAACGGGAGAGTGGGAGCGAGAAGCGCAAAGTGGCGCGCCGTGTAGATGGCGGTTGGGGCGAACGCGGGTTGCGGATGCAGAGGCGCGGCTCCGCAAACGCGCGGACAAAGCACTCGCGTGCGCGACCGCACCAAAAGCAGGCTGAGCCGGCTGGTCTGCTGACGCTGGCGCCCGTGGCCGGCGGGCGGTACCGTCCGCCGGCCATGCAGCTTCGAGGCAATCTACTGCCCATTCTGGCCGTCGTCGGCGGCGCGGCCGCGGCTGTTTTTGGACTGGGTATGCGCCCAAATCAAGCCGCCGCGCCGCGAGAGATTCGGTCCGAACCGTCGCGCCCGCCGGCAGCCGCAATCCCGAACGAAGACTCTCCTTCCAAGACCGCAACTACCCTCTCGGGTGAAGTGTTGGAACGGATCGACGTCGAGAAGTACACCTACTTGAGAATTGGGGAGCACGGGGCGGCAGGTACTTGGGCCGCGGTGCCGAGCGCAAAAACGGTGCGAGTCGGTGATCGGGTCAGTGTTCGAAGCGCGGAGCTGATGTCGCCGTTCACGAGCGCGACCTTGAAGCGGACGTTCGATGCGATCTACTTCGGTGTGCTGGGCGACGGCGCGCAAACGACCGCAGGGACCGGCGCCGCCAATCCGCACGCTGCTCCGGACACGACGGGGGCCAAGGTCGAAAAGGTGACGCGCGCGAAAGGCGCGCTCGGGCGAACGGTGGCGGAGTTGTTTGCCGAGCGCGCGGCGCTCACAGGCAAAACCGTGCGGGTCCACGCCGTGGTGGTGAAATGCGTGGAAGGCGTGCTGGGCAAGAACTTTTTGCACGTGAAAGACGGCACGGGCAGCGCGGGCGATAGCGATCTCGCGGTGACCACCAATAGCCTGCCGGCGCTCGGCAGTCAGGTGCTGCTCGAGGGAACGGTCGCCAAGGACAAGGACTTCGGGATGGGCTACCGCTACCCGGTGCTACTCGAAGATGCTCGCTTGGTTCAGGAGTAGACTTTCGCGTGACCGTTTCGCTGGCTGCGCTTCTCGACCTTCCGGACGCCGTCTGCGCGGAACTTCGCGCTCTGTTCCAGGCTTCTGGCTTCACCGCCGAGCTCATCGCAGAAGCTGACGCTTTCGTGCCGGGCGTGCTGCGCGCGCCGCGGCTGCCGCTGCTTCGCTGGTGGCTCAGCCGACGACCCGAGCGTGGGGCCGTCCTGGCGCGGCTCTTCGTGTGCGAAGAGTCGCTTTCCGAAGGTGAAGCAGCAGCGACATTCGGCGCGACGCTGCTCGAATTTCTGGTTGGCGCGGGTGTGCTCGAGCGTCTCTCCTCGGGCCACGTCAGCGCGCGCTTTTTGGTCACACCGCTCGATAGCGAGCTCTGGCTCTTTTCGGACCCGCTCGGCAGTTCACCGGATTCGGTGATGGGGCCTGGAGGTGGCACGCAGTATCTGGCGCGACTGCTGCGGGCGAGACCTCGCGACAGCGTGCTCGATGTCGGCACCGGGGCGGGCTCCTTGGCGCTGGTTGCGGCGCGCGCCGGGGCGCGACGCGCGGTCGGGGTGGACCTGAATCCCCGCGCGATCGACCTTTCGCGCTTCAACGCCAAGCTCAACGGCGTGAGCGCCGAGTTCCACGTCGGGGACGCGGTCGAGCCGGTCGCGTCCGAGAGCTTTCAGTTGGTGCTCTCGCAGCCGCCCTATGTGGTGCGTCCGCCGGACCACGCCGAGCAAACGTTTTTGTTCGGCGGCGCTCGGGGCGACGAGTTGCCGCTCCACTTTTTGCGCGGAATTTCGCGAGTTTTGGCCCCGGGCGGCCGAGCCTACGTGCTCATGCAATCCGCCGTGCGCGAGGGGGACCCGTTGCTGTCGCGATTGCGACAGGCGGTAGGCGACGCGAAGGTCGACCTTTTGTGCTTGAACAGCACTGCGCCGCCACCGGCGGTACAGGCATCGGTGTTCGCTTCGTTCGAAGATGCGAGCTTGGGTGAACGCTACGCGAACACGGCGCGGCGCTACCTCGATCATTTCGAAGCGCAGTCGATGCACGCCTTCGACGGCGCGCTCGTGGCGTTGAGCCGGCGCGAGGGCGCCGCGCCCGACGAACAGAACTACACGATCGGGCTCAAGCTCGGCAGCGTGCAACAAGACGCCGGTGCGCTCGAGACGTTTCTGCGCGGGCTCGAACTGCTGCAGTGTCAGCCAAAGGTCCTCGAGCGCCAATGTTTGAGGCTTTCCCCACACGCCAGAGTGGCTCGGGAGGTTCGCGACGCCGACGGAGACGTGAAGGCGGAGTTCTTGATTCGCATCGCAGCTCCCGGAATCGGCAGTGATTGGCCGCTGAGCAGCGAGGAGCTCGAAGTTCTATCGCGGGTGGATAGCGCCGCTTCGGTCGGGCAGATGCTCAGAGAAGTCGGAGCGAAAACCGGCGGCCTGGGCGCTCCGGCGCGGGAGCGACTGCTTGCTTTCGTGCGCGGCGCGTTGGTGCGCGGGGCGCTCGTTCGCAAATAGCGGCCCGCTTTTCGCCGCAGGTGCGACCCAGACCGACCTCGGTCGAGGGACACGTTTTTTCCGTCGAATTCGTAAGCGTCGGAACTTTTGCCGAGAACGGTGGTCGGTACTCAGCGAGAGACACGACGACCATGGCAAACACCGTTTTGAACTTCGCGCTCTATCATCAAGGCTCGTTCCAGCGCCGGGCGACCGTGCAGCAGGACATCGTGAAAATCGGGAACGACCCGAACAGCCACCTCCGCGTCACCGCCCCAGGCTCGGCGCGCATGCAGGCGGTCGTCGAGGTCGTGGGCCCGCACGACATCACGCTGATTGACCTCGGGAACGAGCCACAAACGCGAGTCAACGGCGCCACGGTCAACAAAATCAAGCTGCAGATCGGTGATCAAATTCAGATTGGAGAGACCTCGTTCGTACTGGAGAGTGCCGAGACCGGTAGCCGGGTCGAACCGCACTCGAGCCCGCTTTCGCCGGCGCACAGTGATCCTTTCCGGGCGCCTTCTGCCGCGCTGCCACGAGCGCCCTTGTTCGGAAACCCCTTCGCGGAGCGCTCCTTCGCGGGCGAGTCCACCTTCGAACTCGCTGCCGACTCGGCTGCGCCCGCACAGTACGGCTACACGCTGCTGAAGAGCGGTCCGGACGTCGATCCAGAAGAAGTCGAGCTGTCGCACGTGCTGGCGGTGGAAGTGATGGTGCTCTGGGGCGACAATGTGCTGTCGGTCTCTCACCTCACGCCGCCCAGAAATTTTTACGTGGGTGAGGAGGAAGACAAGCACGTTGCCTGCGATTTCTTCGTGCCCAGCGAGCGCCTCGGAACCACGCGCATGCCGTTAGTGCTCGCGGACGGCGGGCAGGTCTCGCTGCTGATCCCAGAAAATGCGCGCGGCTACCTGGAGCTTTCGGGTGCTTCCAAGCAACCGCTCAGCGAAGTGCGAGCGAGTGCTCGGGTTTCCGCGCAGCTCAGCGGCGCTCACGAATGTGCGCTGCCGGGCGGCGCCAAGGCGCGGCTCGAGATCGGCGGGTTCGTGTTCCAGATTGCCGCCGTGAACGCTGGCAAGCCTCTGAAGCGCGGCCTGACCACTGCCTGGGACTGGAACGTGGCGTCATTTTTCGGCCTTTCGTTCCTGACGCACGCTTCGATCCTGGCTGCGATGGCGTTTTTCTTGCCCTCACTCAACGGGCTCAGCGACGAAGACTCGGATCGCGATCGCCTATACGTGATGCAGCAGTTTCTGAACTCGGCTGCCGAGCGGGAACAGGAGCGAGAGCTCACCGAGAACGTGCAACCGCAAACCGAGCAGAACGGCGGCACCGGGCAGCAAGCCGCTGCCGAGGCAGGCTCGATGGGCAATCGCCTGAGCCACGCCAAGAACAAGAGCTACGCGGTACAGGGTCCCAAGGACAACCCCGATCCACACATTGCTCGCGCGCAAGCACTACGCGAGGCCAGCGAGTTCGGCTTGATCAGCCTGCTGTCCGGCGATCCGAACGCGCCCACTGCGCCGTGGGGACGCGATACCGCGCTCGGCACCGATGAAGTGAGCGCGAACGGAAACATGTGGGGCACGGAGCTAGGCGAGGCCTTCGGCGCGGGCGGGCTCACGCTCAGCGGTCTGGGCGACGGCGGCGGCGGGCACGGAGCCGGGATCGGCATGGGACCGCTCGGTACCATTGGCCGTGGTTTGGGCCTCGGTGATGGGCAAGGCATCGGTAATGGTTCGAGCAACGGCCTTTCCAATGGCAGACACGCCACCAAGGTGCCCAGGATGCGCGAGGGCAAGCTGGCCGTCAGCGGACGCCTGCCGCCCGAGGTCGTGCAGCGCATCGTGCGTCAGAACTTCGGGCGCTTCCGGATGTGTTACCAAACCGGCCTGGGTCGCAACCCCAGCCTGGAAGGGCGAGTTTCGGCGCGCTTCGTGATCTCGCGCGATGGCTCGGTCGCCAACGTGAGTAACGGCGGCTCGGACCTTCCCGACGCCGCGGTGGTGAGCTGCGTGCTCTCCGCCTTTTACGGGCTGAGCTTTCCAGAGCCGGAAGGCGGCATCGTTACCGTCGCCTACCCGATCATGCTGGCGCCCGGCTGAGCGCAAGCTGAAGCGCTAGCGGAGGATCCCCACTTTGCAGTCGACCTGGCAAGAGCCGTTTCCGTTGTTCTTGCCATCGTCGCACTCCTCGTAGGGGGTCTGAATGATGCCGTCGCCGCAACGCGCGCCGTAGTGACACTGCGGCGCGCATTCCTTGTAGCCACCGTCGTTCTTGCCGTCATCGCAGTCTTCGAACGGGGCCTGAACGACGCCGTCGCCGCAGCTCGGACCACGCACGCAGCCGGGCGCGCAGCCCCCGTAGAGACTCGCATTCACGCCGTCGTCGCACTGCTCTCCGAAATCGGCGTCGACCTTGCCGTCGCCGCAAAACGGGGCCAGCGTGCAATCCGACTTGCAGCCGCCGTGCGCTCCGGTGTTGTTGGCCGCGCCGAGATCGCAAGCTTCGTTGGGCGTCACCACGCCGTCTCCGCACAAGGGTGAACACAGGCTGCGGCCCGAGAGAAAGTTGCTCAGAGTGAGCCAGTAGTTGCTCTCGCCGGTGTGTCGTTCGGCCTGCAGCACCACGACTTCGTAGATGTTGCCGACGGTGAGCGCGAAATCGGTGCTGCCGGCCGGCGTGCAGTTCTCACCCGTGCAGGTCGCACCATGGCCGGTGCTGTCCAGCACCAGCGTCGCGTAGGTGCGCACGTGGATACCGCCGAGGTCGACCGCCAGCCGACCATTGACGAACACCCAGACGTCGTCGTCGCCGCTGAACTGCAGCGTTTCTCCGCCCTTGTACTCGAACCAGTAACGCAGCTCGCTCGTGAAATGGAAGTTGTGCCCCAGGTTCTCGTTACCGAACCCCTTCTCGTCGATCGGGAAGAAGCCGCGCAGGGTCGCGTATGGCTCGTCACGCGCGCTATCCATCGCGTAAGAGCCGTCGGCGCGGCGCGCGAGACGAATGGTCTGGTCGAAGCGCTGGTTCACGCCGGTTTGGTCGCGGTACCACTGGTCGAAGTAGGTCTTCCCGGTGGTCTGGGGCGCGGGCGCGGCGTCAGTGCCGGTGTACACGGGCTTCTTTTGCGCGTCCAAGAGCGGCGCCACCATGCCCGCGGCCAGAGTGCAGCAAATGCGCTCGAAGTCGGGGTGACCCACCGGGTTCGTTTCACCCGGCCCACCCCAGCTGCTGAACTTCTTGAAGTCGCGAATGACGATGGGCAGGTCGAGCGCGGGCGGGGGTTCTTCGCGCAGCGTCTTACATTGAAAGCCGGGTTCGAGTTTGCAGTCCGCTCCGCAGCCGTCACCCGGCACCGCGTTGCCGTCGTCGCACTCTTCCTTGTCCGACGCGAGCAGGATGCCATCGCCACAGCTCGACGCGCAGGACCCGACCGGCGTGGTGGCGGTGCCGCACTTGGGCTCGAGCGCGCAGCTCGGCGAGCAGCCGTCGAATGGGTGCAGGTTGCCGTCGTCACACTGCTCGGAGCCCTCTTTCTTTTGATCGCCGCAGGTCGTGTGACGGCACGGCTGCCCCTGCGGACAGATCCAACCAGGCTCGAGTTGGCAGTTGGCATCGCAGCCATCGCCCGGCGCCGGAGCGATGGTCGAGTTCGCCGATCCGTCGTCGCACTGTTCCCGGCCTTTGATCAGGCCATCCCCGCATACTGGGCGGCAAGCCGCGTTCGGCACCGGACAGGTGAAGCCCGGCTCGATCTGGCAGCTCTCGCTGCAGCCATCACCCGACGCCGGACGAGAAGTCTTGGAGTCGACGCCATCGTCGCAGGTCTCATTGCCGCCGACCTTCCCATCGCCGCACTTGACCGTGGACACACAGGGCTTTCCGGGAGTCGGGCAGACGTACGAGCCTTCGATCTGGTCGCAGGCCGCGGTGCAACCGTCGTTGCCGACCGCATTGCCGTCGTCACAGACTTCACCCGCCTGGTTGATGAGCCCATCGCCGCAAACTGGCAGCGGCTTCGTACAATCCGGGCCGGCGCACGCGCCGCCAGCGGCGCCTCCAGTCCCTTTGCCGACGTTCACGTCGATGCCGGTCGAGCCACCGGAGCTGATCAGCATCCCTCCCGTACCCGAGTTGCTGGTACCACCCGTCGCTACAGAGGCGCCCCCGGTTCCCGCTTGGGGCGCCGAGCGGCCCCCGCCCGAGGAACTGCAGCCCGCTACCAGCAGCGCAGCGAAGAGCACGAGCGACGTGACAAAGCGCGGAGCGGCCGACTCGCCCGCTCCTTGGTTCAAGGCCGGTAGCACACCCAACATGGTAGTTCCTAAGTCGTTCGGGAGCGACCGAGTCGCCGAAAGACAACAGTCGCGCCACCGCACGAAACAGGATCACAAACCGCAAAGTGGGCGCGCTCGCGGTGGTGGCGACCGAAAAATCCGACGGCGCGAGACCGGAACGCGGCGTGGTGCTAACCTCCGGGTTCGAAAGCGACGCGACATGACGGAGCAAGCGACTGACGGCTTTGCACGGCAGCTCTCGCGCTGGGCGAGTCGAGTTCGGCTCCGACGCTTGAGCGCGTCGGTTCTTTCGGGCTTCGCCGGCGGCGCGTTCGCGACCTGTGCGCTGACCGCGCTCCTTTGGCGGCTCCGGCTGGATCCCCGCTGGAGCGCCTCGCTCTCACTCCTCCTCGGGGCGAGCATCGGCGCCGGGCTCGGGTTCCGACGGCGCTGGGGCGCGCGCGAGGTTGCGCTGTTCCTCGACGCGCGCCTGAAGACTGCCGAAGCGGTCACCAGCGCCTACTTCGCTCCGAGTGACGAAGCCGGCCCCGGCGCGAGCGCCAAGGCCCGCGCGGAGAGCTTGCTCGCCAGCGCGAACCCCAAAGACCTCCGGCTTCCGGTGTTCTCGCGCTGGCACGCGCTCGCCCTGCCAGCGATTCTGGTCAGCGTCTGGCTGGTACGGCTCCCCTTCCCTCCGGCGCCGCCGGTGGCGAAGGCCCCTCGCGGCAGTGAGCTCTTGCGGCGCGGCGCCGTACCCGGCCTGGAACGCATCGAGGCGCTCGAGGGCGCGCCCACGCTGTCCGCGGGCGACGCGACGCGACTCAAGCAACTCGCAGAGGAAGCGCGAAAGCTGCGTGCCGATCTGGCGCGAGGGCTCGAAAAGCGTGAAGCGCAAGCACGCATGGCAACCCTGCGCGACGGGGTCAGCGCCGAGCGCCAGCGCTTCGCCGACAAGAACGAACGCGCGGGGCTGGAGTCGGCGCTCGCAACCCTGGAGGGTGAGCGAGTGACCGAGCGCGCAGGCAAGGCGCTCGGCGATGGTGACATCGTCGCGTTCGACGAAGAAATGCAACGCTTGGCCAACCAAGCGGAGGCCGGCGCGCGCGACACGGCACGCAAGACCTTGGAAGAGGCGGCGCGCGCCGCGCGCGCCAAAGGCGCGCAGAAGCTCGCTGATCTCTTGGACCGGCAGCGCGGCACGTTTGCTCAACGGGAAGCCAAGATGCGCGCGCTGCGCGAGCTCGGAAAAGCGCTGGAAGGCAAACTGAGCGAGGACGCACGAAGGGACCTCGCCGACTTGAACCAGAGCGGCAACCCCGAAGCCGCGCGACGGCTCAGCGAGGCCCTCGCCGAGGCGTTGAACGGGCTTAGCGAGGAAGAGCGCCAAAAGCTCGCGGAAGCCTTGAAGAAGCGCATGGGCGGCGAAAGTGGCGAGCTCTCGGCGCTGTCGAGTGAGGAACTTTCACGCTTGGCACGCGAGCTTTCGAGCCAGAAGGGGCGTGAACGGCTCCAGGAAATGCTGCGCGAGTTGAGCCAAAGCGAAAGCGCGGACGCCCAGCGAGACAAGGCGCTCGAAGACGCCGAGCGGGGTGGCATGGAGGCCGAGCGCGGTCTCGGCGGCGCTCCGCTCCCGCTTCCGGGCACCGGCCCAGGCACTGGAAGCAATGGCTCGGACAGGAAGCCGGGCTCCGCAGGCGACGCCAAGAGCGGCGCGGACGGCGCGCCCGGGGGCCCGGGTGGCGGCGATCGCGGCAAACACGAAGGCAACTCTCCCCCGCTCGCTGCGAACGAACTTCGCTCGCGCGCCGGAGCTCGTTGGCTGCCCGGAGCTCCGCTCGCCGGGCGCGCACTGGGACGTGCCCCGGGGCGAGCCGGCGAAACCGCGAACCAGGTTGGCGTGGGCAACTTATCGACTCGCGCGGGCGGCGAAGTGGGCGCAGTCGAAGGCGCGGATATTCCGGAGGAGTATCGCGCGCACGTCGGGCGCTACTTCGAGCCGTAAAGCGAGCTAGCGCGCGAAAAACGCGGGATTCGGGCCGGCGGCGAAGCTTGCTGCGAGTTCGTTCGCGCCGAGCGCGGTTCGGTAAATTCGAAACTCGTCGAGGCTCGCGTTGAGCTCAGGATCGGTTGAGAACTGCGAGCGCCCGAGCCAATTGTTGACGTCGCTGAGCTGCGCGAGCTGGCCCGTAAACGCGACCGAACCTTGGCTCTGGCCGTCGAGATAGAGCCAGATCAGGTTGTTGTCGTCATCGACCACGACGGCAACATGGCTGACTGCGCCCACGGTCAGCGCGCGCTTGGCGTCCAGCTTGGTTTCGCCGGCGTTGCCCGAGGTGGTGAACGCGACACGCACGAAGCCAGTGGTGTTCGTGGCCATCGGCGTCAAAAACAGGTAGGTCGCGCCGGTGCCCTGAGCACCTTCGGCGTTTTGGTTCGAACCAAAGTCGAACACCCGTTGCCAGGCCGCGCCACCGCGCCAGGTGAGCCAAGCTTCGAAGGTGGCGTTGACCAAAGTCGATACCATGCCGTTCGGTAGGTCGACGTATTGATCCGTGGTAGTGCCGGCCAGCTCGAGCGCCCCACTGCCGGTGAGCAGCGCGTTTTGAATCACACCCTGTCCAGCGCCCACCGAGTTTTGCGCGGTCGCCCCGGTGCCGTCGAAGCTGAAGCGCTGCGCGAGAGAGGCACGCAAGACGGCGCACTCGAGCGCGTCGACCACGCCGCAACCGCACGCGCCGGGCTGGGTCTTCAGCGGATCGTTCGGACATGCGTCCTCGGGTGTCTTTGGGCCGCAGCCCGCCGTGTCCGCGCTGCAGTCGCCGCCCGCGCCCGCCGCTTCGCCCGCGCCACCGGTGGAAGCAGGGGGTACTCCACCTGAAGCGCTGCCGCCGGAACTCACTGAACCGGCAACGCCGCCGCTGCTGGAGCTCGAGCCACCGGAACTGGTCGTGCCGCCACTCCCTGCGACGCGCCCGCCGGTGTTGCCAGCGACGGCCCCTCCGCTGCTGACCGTTGTTCCGCCTGCACCGCCGGACGTTGCCGAGTCGGGAGCCCGGCAGCTCCCCTTCACTGCATCGCAGACCAGGCCCGCTTCACAGGGGATCTGGATCCAATTGGACGGCGGCATGAAGCAAAGCTCGAGCGTCGCGCCGTCGCAGCGGTAGCCCATCTGCTCGCACGGCTCTTCCGGTTCGGGCGGGCGCAACGCCGAGTCGTCCACGCGGTAGTCGCCCCAAATGGCCTGACAGCCGGTCACCACCAGGACTGCCAGAACCGGAAGAGGAAGCTTGAGGCGCATAGAACGAGCTCTAGAGAAAGCCGCCGAAATAAGGGCGACCGCAACTTCTCCACATACATAGGCGCACCTTTGGTGTCAATGTACGCTGCGCCTCGCCGTGGAAGCCGCCGCTCTCGGCGGCGAAGTGCGCGACCTTGCAGCCTATAGTTCTCGAAATGGATTCGTTCGCGACACGTCTCGCCCAGGCTCAAAAGGACGCTGCGCGCCTGCGCGCAGCGATTGGCCAGGTCGTGCTCGGCCAAGCCGAAGTGATTGAGCAGGTGCTGTGGGGCCTCATTGCTGGCGGCCACGTTCTGCTCGAAGGCAACCCGGGCCTCGGCAAGACGCTGCTCGTGCGCACGCTGGCCGAGTGCCTCGATCTCAGCTTCTCGCGCATTCAGTTCACGCCCGATCTGATGCCTAGCGATATTACCGGTACCAATGTGCTGCTGATGGGCGGGCAGAGCGAGAGCGGGCGGCGATTCGAGCTTCACCGCGGTCCGATCTTTGGCCAGGTGGTGCTGGCGGACGAAATCAATCGAGCAACGCCGAAGACGCAGAGCGCGCTCCTCGAAGCGATGCAAGAGCACGCCGTCACCATCGCCGGCACGCGCCACGCGCTAGAGGAGCCGTTTTTCGTACTGGCGACCGAGAACCCGATCGAAATGGAGGGCACCTACCCGCTGCCGGAGGCGCAGCTCGATCGCTTTCTGCTCAAGGTACAGGTGCGGGCGCCCGACGAGGCAGGGCTAATCTCCATCTTGGCGCAAACGACCGGGCAGCCGTCAGCGGCGCCCGCGCGCGTGCTGCGCGCGCCAGAGGTGCTGGGGCTCCGCGCGCTCTGCCGAGACGTGCTCGTGGCCGAGCCCGTGCTGAGCTACGCGGCGCGGCTAGTGAACGCGAGCTCCCCCGAGTCCGAACGCGCGACGCCGCTGGTTCGCCGCGCGGTGCGCTACGGCGCGGGTGTGCGCGGGGCTCAATCGTTGGTGCTCGCTGCCAAGGCGGTCGCACTGCTCGACGGGCGTTCCAACGTCGCCTTCGAGGATCTGCAACGAACCGCCTTGCCGGTGCTGCGGCACCGAATTCTGAGGAGCTTCGAGGGCGAAGCGGACGCGGTGAGCACCGATCAGGTCGTCGAGGAATTGTTGCGCCTCGTGCCGACATTGCCGGAAGCGGTCGAGCGAGCCGTGCAGCGCGCATGAGTGGGTTGGTTCAATCCAGCGCGGCTCGCCGCATCGGCCGAACCTGGCTGCTGCTCCTCGCAATCGGCGCGAGCGCGAAGGTTGCACAGGCCGCACCGCCCGCGCTCGGTCTGGACGTGTCTCCCCTGCTCGGTGGAACCGCTCCGGAAGACGGCAGCTGGCGCAGCCTGCTGGTGCGCCTCGAAAATCCGAGCGCGACTCCGATCGCGGGAACGGTCGAGGTCGAGAGTCGCCCGGGCTGGGTGCGCGCGGGCGTGGAGCTCACCACGAGCGTGCCGTTTTCGCTCGCGCCGCGCGCGCGGGTCAGCCTCGAGGTTCCGACGCACGGCTTCGGAGGTGGCTCGCCGTCGATCCAGGTGACCGCGCGCGGGCCCAACGCCGAAGCGCTGGCCGAGACCGCTCTCACCGGTTTGCGCCCTGCTGACGCGCTGGTGCTCGACCTGGGCTCGCCCAGCCGACTGGGGCCGCTGCTGAGGAATCTGCCGTTCAGTGCGCGGCGTGGCTCTCCGTTCGGCGGCCGCGCGCGAGTCGCAACCATCGGGGTCGCCGCGGCCATGGAAGATGCGACCACGGGCGACCTGGTGCTGCCCGAGATGCCGGCCGGCTACACTGCGGCGACGCTGGTCGTGGGCTCAGGGCGTGACCTTTCGCGGCTCGACGAAGCCGAGCGCGCAGCGCTGGCCAATTTCGTGCTCGCGGGCGGCGCGCTCGCGCTGTCGCTCGATCGACCCGAAGACTCGAGCTTACCGCTCCTCGAAGCATTCGTGGGCGGGCACGCGACGCGCACTTCAGCGCCCGAGGAACTGCGGGCCCCAGCCACATTCCTGGTGCCGCCGGACGATCCGGACCAAGCCGCGCCCGGCGTCGCGCCGGTTCCGCTGCGTGCCCTGCGCCTCGCGCCGAGCCCCGAGCTCGCGAAGAAGCTGGTCGGCTATAGCGGCGGCAATTTGCACGAGACCCCGTTCGGGGCGAGCGCAAGCTACGGGCTCGGGGAGGTGCACCTGCTCGCGCTCGACACGCGCGACCCAGTCGCGCTCGCGGATCCGTGGACGCGCAGGAAATTGACCGATTTGGTGCGGCACGCCTTCGATCGCGAAGCGCAGGCCGCGGTGCGACACAGCGCCTCCGCGCCGGGCGAGCTGAGCATCGATGGCGTGCGTCGCGAGCTCGATCCGAACCAGACCACGCGCTGGACCATCGTGGTCTCGGCGCTGGTGCTGTTGATCTATGCGGGGCTCGCCGGGCCGCTGGGGTTTTACTTGGCCGCGCGCAAATGTCGACCGCTGCGCGCGCTCTGGCAGCTGCCGATTTGGTCAGCCTGCACGCTGCTCGTGATCGTGGCGCTCGGTTTGGCGGGCAAGGGAGTTTCGGGTCGCGCCCGCAGGCTCGCGCTGTTCGACGCGGGCGCCGGCATGACCCGCGCCGCAGCGGTGCGTTTCCGCGGCTTTTATGCGGGCTCGTCACGCGAGCTCCTGGTCCGCGCGAGCCGGCGCGAGCACGTGCTCGATCTCGCGGGGCTCACCAACGATATTCCGCGAACGGTCGTGGTGGACCGCGACGGCCCGCGCCTCACCGGGCTGCGCACCAAGCCCTGGCAAACCGTGTTGGTGCGTGAGGAGGGTTTCGGCGAGCTCTCCGGCGGTATCAGCCTGCTGCCATTGGAGAACGACTACCTGATCAAAAACCGCGCGGCTCGCGATTTGCTCGGCGTCGTCGTGCGCCTGCCGTCCGGCTCGGCCAGCTACTTCCGGCGCATCAAAGACGGAGAGACCGTGCGAGTTTCAGCGGGCACCGCCCTCGGACCGCTCGGCTCACCGAGCACGGTGGGTGCGGTCGCGGTGCCGCTCGACGCAGGCCGTTTCGCGCCCACGCTCGAACGCGATTTTCCGGGCCTCGGTCGCGCTTGGACCGCGCTCGAACCGGCCCTGGTCAGCGACACCGAGTGGTGGCCCGAAGGCGCCCCGGTGCTGCTCGGCGCGCTCGACGGCGGCGAGGGCAAGCTCACCGATTCGGGCCTGCGCGTGGACTACGACCGTGTTTTGGTGCGAGTAGTCGGCACCGGGGGCAGCCCATGACCGAGGTTCAAACCGCGGCCGAGCCGGAAATCCAAGCGAGCCCGGCGCCAGCGATTCGGGTCTCGAATCTCTGGCACCGCTACGGGAGCCAGGTGGTGCTGCGCGGAGTGAGCTTCGAGGTCGCGCACGGCGAAATCTTCGGCTTCATCGGCCCGAACGGCGCCGGCAAGACCACGACCATCCGCGCCATGGCCACGTTGCTCGAGCCGAGCGCCGGGCGCATCGAAATCGACGGCATCGACGTGGGCATCGACCCCGAACGCGTACGCCGCATCATCGGCTACATGCCCGATCACGCGGGCGTTTACGATCGCATCACCATTCGCGAGTATCTGGAGTTCTTCGCGGACGCCTACGCGATAGAAGATGCGTCGGTGGTCGACGCCGTGCTCGAGCTCACCGAGCTCGAGAAGCTCGATGGCCGCCTGGTGGCTGCGCTCAGCAAGGGCATGAAGCAGCGCCTGCAAATCGCGCGCATTCTGCTGCACGACCCCAAGGTCCTGGTACTGGACGAACCGGCGAGCGATCTCGATCCGCGCGCGCGCATCGAGGTGCGCGACCTCTTGCTCGAGCTGCGCGAGCTCGGCAAGACGGTATTTCTCTCCAGTCACATCCTCACCGAGCTCAGCGACGTCTGCACTTCGGTCGGCATTCTCGAGCGAGGCTCGCTGGTCGCGGCCGGGCCCATCAACGAGATCGCACGCCGCCTCGCGGAGCGCGACCCAGCCGCCGCAGCCGCAGCCGCAGCCGCCGCGCCCACGGGCAGCGAGGGCTCGAGCGCCGAGGCTGGCCCCGCCTACGTCACTCCCGGTGGCGCTGCCCTGCCCGAACATGCGCGGCGCCGCTTACGGCTGCGCGTGCTCGGCGATGCCCGCGCGGTAGTCCCATTGATCGCGGGGGGCGGCGGCGTGCTGGGCGTCGAACCCGCTCCCGGCGGCCAATTGATGGTTCAATACGCAGGCGACGAACGGTTCGTGGCCGACATCGTGCGGCACCTGGTGACTCAAGGCGTGCCGGTGGTGGGCGTCGAGCCCGAACGCAACGAACTCGAGCGCATCTTTCTGGAAGTCACGCGCGGGGATCTGCAATGAGCGTTCAAACTCACACCCCGTCGCTTCCGCCGCCGATCGACGCCGGCCTGTGGGCTCGTTTCCGCTGGACGCTGCGCATGTTGGTGCGACAGCCGAATCCGATCTGGATCCGCGAGCTGCGCCAATCCGCGCGTCAGACGCGCACACCCGTCATTTTGGCGGTGCTGACCGGCATGATGACATTGCTGATCGCTTCGATCGGCGGAGTCCTCAGCACCACGGCCGAGCCCGCGCAGGTCGGAATCGGCGTGTTTCATACCTTTTTCTCGCTCGCTTTCGCGGTGGTGACCTGGGTCGGACCCGCAGTTGCCGCCGCCACGATCGCGAGCGAGCGCAACGGCCGAACGTGGGAAGCATTGCTGCTCACCGGTCTGACTCCGGCCAGCATTGCCCGTGGAAAGTTCCTGGCCTCGTTCACCTACGTGGGTCTGTACGTGGTGATGCTCGCGCCGGTCGGCGGGCTTTCGTTCTTGTTCGGTGGTGTGACGCCCGCGGAAGTGCTGCTCGCGTTCGCCTTGCTCCTGCTGTTGGCCGCGCTGTCGGTCGCGTTCGGGCTGGCCGTGAGCTCCAAGCTCGCGAGCCCTGCGGTCTCCATTCTGGTGACGCTCTTCGTCGCGGTTCCGCTCTCGATCGTGGTCTACGTCTCGGGCGGGGTCGGGCTGAGCTTCGCGGTGCGAGAGCTGTGGCCAACGCTCACGGGGGGCGCCCCGGTGTGGCTGCCGACCGCTTACGTTCGCGCCGACTTCGGGCTCACGTACCTGGTGTTTCTGGTGTTGTTTCCGGTGGTTGCAGCCGTGATCCCGGGCTGGCTCTTCTACGAGGTCACGATCGCCAACATGGCCTCGCCCAGCGACGACCGCTCGACTCGGCTGCGTGTGTGGCTGCTGGTGTGCGCGCCGCTGGTCACCGCAGCCATGACCGCGTCCGGGCTCGCCCTGCGCAAGGTCGATTGGTTCCTGGCCGGCGTGACCGTCTGTTGGGTTTTCTTCGTGTTCGCGGCGTTCTTGCTAGCTGGCGAGCCGCTCGGGCCGTCTGCGCGGGTCGAGGTGCGCTGGTCGCGCGTCAAGATCAGTCGCTGGCGTATGGCGCTCGGCCCAGGCATCGGCCGCGCCATGCTACTGGCTGCGGCGCTCACGTGCATCTGTCTGGTCTTGCTCACCGTCGCGGGTCTACGCTTCGCGACCAGTCGAGACGAGCGCTATGCGCTGCTCAGCATCAGCGGTTACGCGCTCGGTTTTTCTTTGTTTTGTCTGGGGTTCTCGGCGTGGGCGCGAGCGCGCGCCAACGCTGCGGCCGTGCCCCGAGTGCTCCTCGCGGGCGTGGCGTTCGTGGCCTTGATTGGCCCCTACGTGGCCATGGCCATCGGCGGCATTTTCGCCGATAGCAGTCCGCGCATGCTGCTCGTAGCCGCGCCTTCTCCGGCTTTCGCGTTCGCGGTGGTGGATCGCTTCCGGTCTCCGGGCGGCGAAGCGGACCTCTATGCGCTCGCCGGCGTCGTGGCCTCGACCGGTTGGGGTTTGCTGGGCCTCGGCCTGCTCGGAGCCGGCACGGCGCGAGCCCGCACGCGCTGGGGCGCGGAGCGCGAGGCTCGGCGCGCGCTCGAGCAACCACCATCCGCGACTGAATCGGCCGCACAGCCCGCGCCCGGCGCTTCGAGCCCATGAGCGCCCTGCTCGACGCCGAGTTCATGCGCAGGTTGGAGTCGCTGCGCCGGCGTCTGGCCTCGGAAACTCGCTCGGGCGGCAGCGGCGAAGGCGCCGCGCCGCGCCGCGGATCCGGCGCTGAGTTTCGAGAACATCGGGCGTATGTGCCCGGCGACGATCCGCGCCGAGTCGACTGGATGGCGACCGCGCGCAGCGGCGAGCCACTGGTCAAGCTGTACCGCGCAGAGGAAGATCGTGTCCTGCGCTTGCTCGTCGATGGCTCGGCCTCGCTCGGCTTTGGCACGCCGCCCAAGCTCGATACCGCACGGCGGTTAGCGGCGGCTCTCGCGTACCTCGCGCTGTCGGGGTCCGAACGCGCTCAGGTCTTCCTCGCGCGGGGCGCCGAGCGCGGCAGCGGGCTCGACGCGGCCGGGCCCGCGCGCCGGGGTCGCAAAGCGTTCCCCGAGCTCTGCCGCGAGCTCGAAGGCATCCAGGCCGGTGGCACCACCGATCTCGCGCGCGCGGTCGAGTCGGTGCTCACTCGCTCGGTCCGCGCGGGCATGCTGGTCGTGCTCAGCGACTTTTTTGACCCGAATCCGCTATTCAGCGCCCTGAGTCACGCACGGGCCGCCGGCCACGACGTGTTCTTGATTCAGATCCTCGACGCGGAAGAGCTCGACCCACCACTCGACGGCGACTACGCGCTCGAGGACAGTGAGACCGGCGCGCAAATCGACGTGACTGCGGATCAGGCCGCGCTCGGCGCCTACGCGGCACAACTAACGAATTTAGTAGAAAATCTGCGCAATTGGGCACGACGGAACGGCGCCGTCTACATTCGCACCCTGGCCAACGGCGACTTGGAGCCGGCCGTACGCAGGGCGCTGTCACGCAGCATCGACTGAACAGCGAACCGAAAAACAACAGGTGGATACGAGCGCCGCTCGGAACGCCGAACCGGCGAAGCGAGCGGCGCCCGTATCACCCGGATCGGTTCACGCCTTCTTCTTGCGCTTCTTACGCGCCTTCTTGGCGGGCTTGGCAGCCTTCGCAGGCTTGGCAGCGGCGGGCGCTGCAGCGGCCTTCGCCTTCTTCTTGCGGCGCTTCTTGCGCGCCTTCTTGACAGGCGCTGCTTCCATCGCCGGCGCCTTTGCCTTCGACGCTTTCTTCTTACGTACGGCCATTCTCCGTCCTCTTGTGTTCGAGCAGCTCGACCCAGCGAGCGCTTCTTGATGGCACACACTTTTTCACCAAGCGGTATCTGCCGTCAAGTGCATCGTCACGATTGATCGCCGATCGTGGTCCATATTTTTGGTTCGCGTATGGCCTCAGCACACAGTGTCGCTCTTCGGTGAGCGCGCGCTGGTACCCCGCCGCTGGCGCCGCATGCGCTCCGTTCGAGTCGCAGCGGGCCCCCTGCGCGAGAGCGAAACACGGCAATGAAAAGCGTCCGTTCGAATCGCCAAACCTACTGTTAAACAGCTGAATCGCGCGTTTTGTACGCGCGCTCGCCACGAGCGCAATCGCGATGTGACCAAGCCCGTTCCGAGCGCGCTCTTGCGACTGCTAGTGTGAAGCCCACGTGACCCCCCACCAGCCGCATCCCACATGTGAGGACCCCATCGTGCGTGAGGCGCTCCGCGTCTACGATCGCTACGCCCGGGAGGTGGTCGAGCGCTTCGATTTTTGTCCCTGGGCGACCCGAGCGCGACGCGAGGGCGCGGCCGAGCCGCATGTTCTACTCGACCGGGACCCAAACGATTTTTCAGCTTCTTTGTCGCTAATTGCGGCGCTCGCGGCCCGCCCTCGCATCACCGTCGGACTACTCATCTACCCCCACTTCGACATGGGCCGGCTCGACTTCGAGCACTTCGTCCGCCGGCTGCGACAAGCCGACGCGGAACGCCATGAGCCGGGGTGCGTGCCCTTTGCGATGGCCGCCTTCCACCCGCAGGCGGACCCCGCCCTCGACGACGCCGAACGCATGGTTCCGTTCTTGCGCAGGTCGCCGGATCCGACCATCCAGCTCGTCCGCTGCGACGCGCTTGCGGCAGTCCGAGGTACGCCCAGCGGAGGAACCGCCCTGGTCGAAGTTTGGATGCTTTCTGCCGCCGGATTAGCCAAGGAGGACGCACCCGACGTGCGCGAACGCATCGCCCTCAACAATCTCAAAACCGTGCGCGAGGTGGGTCCCGCCGCGATCGAAGCGGTGCTCGCCGACATCGAACGCGACCGCGCGACCTGCTACGCAGAACTCGGCCTGCCCCCCCGCGTCGCCGTCAACGGCCCGACGCGCAGCTGATTTGGCGACGGGCGATGGCCCTTTGGGCCGTGCCGCCGTATCCTCGCCGCAAGTGCCCTGGGAGCTCACGCGCCCCGCCGGTCTCGCCCTCTTGGGGCTGCTCGCGCCTCTCGTGCTGCTGTACGTGCTGAGGGTCCAGAGAGAGCGGCGAGTAGTACCGTCTACCTGGTTGTGGCAGGCAGCCCTGCGCGACCTTTCGGCCAAGACTCCATTTCGTCGCCTGCTCCCCAGTGTTCCATTGCTTCTGGAGGCGCTCGCTCTGATCGCGCTCGCGCTGGCGCTCGGCGGGTTGGTGACGCGCAGCAATCGCCTGACAGGGCCGCGCACCGTGCTGGTGGTCGACGTTAGCGCCTCGATGGGGGTGATCGAGGGCAGCTCGACTCGTCTCGCGCTCGCGCGCGAGGCTGCGCGCGGCGTGCTCAGCCGCTTGACCCCCGGAACCGAGGTGATGATCCTCGCCGCAGGCCGCGATGCCGAGCTGATTTCGCCGTTCGAACGCGACCGCGCGCGGCTCGATGCGGCGCTCGCCCGTATCACCGTCCGTGAAGTCGAGGGCCAGCTGGGTCGGGCCCTCGCCATGGCTGCCGAGCAACTCCGGCAGCGAGGTGGTGGGCGCATGGTGGTGTTCACCGATGGCGCGGTAGCTGACACCGACAGCCTCGTCGCACCGGGCCTGCCGCTCGAATTGATTCAGGTGGGCAGCGAGCAAGACAACACCGCTATCGTCCGCACCGAGGTCACGCGGGCCATCGATCCGGTCAGTGGGCGTGACCGCGTCGAGGTCTTCGCACTCATCGCTCATCAGGGAAAGCAGCGCCGTGACCTATTCGTCACGCTTGGGCTGCGCAATGTGAGTGAGCCGCTCGCTTCCCGGAAAATTTCGCTCGGGCCGGCCGAGCGCGCGCCGGTCGTGCTGAGCTTCGATGCTGCTCCCGGTGACGTCGGCAAGGGCCTCGAGCTCGAGCTGTCGCCCCACGACGCCCTGCCGAGCGATGATCGTGCGACCGCGCGGGTGCCGGCCGGACAAAAGCTTCCGGTCGTACTCGCGCCCAAGACGGCCAGTCCGTGGCTGGTTCGCGCGCTCTCCGCCGATCCCAACGTCGAGCTCTTCCGGACGGATATCGAAAACCTGGTTCCCGAAACGGTGCCGAGCGACGCCCTGGTGGCCGTGGATGGCGCTTGTCCGGAGCGGCTACCCGGCGCCGATCTGCTGATCTTGAACCCCAAGGCGGGGCAGTGTCGCTCCGTCACGGTCGGCGCGCGCACGGAGCGACCGGTCATCACTTCCTGGACCGAGGGCGACCCGCGGCTTCGATTTCTGACCTTCGAGGGGGTGCAGGTCGAAGGCGCCCGAACGCTCACGGTGGAAGCCGCGCGGGATGCGCTCGTCCACACTCGCACTGGCACGCTAATCGCCGATATCTCCTCGCCGGGACGCATGGGCACGCTACTCGGCTTCGATGTGGGGGAGTCCAATTGGCCGCTCCGAGCGTCGTTCGTGCTCTTCATCCGAAACGTGGTGGAGCTAGCGCGGGTGCATCGCATCGGCGGCCCGTCCGCGCCCGCTCACACGGGCGAACCGCTGACCGTACGCGTTCCGGCAGACGTGGAAGCGGTCGAGCTCGAGCAGTCCGGCGGGCGGCGCGAGACCATTCGCGCGCGCGACGGCATTGCAATCTTGCCCGCAGCCACGCGCGTGGGATTCGCGTATGTCAGCTGGAGGGGCGCGCGGCCCGGCAGCGCGCTCATTCCAACCAGCTTGGTTAGCGAAACCGAGAGCCGGATTCTGGCCCGCCCTCTCGGGCTCCGGGCCCAGGTCACGCGGGTCAGTAGCGCGCCGGACAGTGCGGTCCCCCTCGACTGGGTATTCGGCGCCGCTGCGCTTTTGCTCATAGCTGCCGACGTGTTTTGGCTAACGCGGCGGCGCGTCGGCGCCCCAGCGCTCACGAACGCCACGGCCAGCACGCGCCCCCGCCCGCTCGGAGGCGCTCACGGATGAGCGTCCTACGTCGCCTCGCCCACAGGCCCGTACTGCTCGTGTTCACGCTGCTGGGGGTCACCCCTTGCTTGCTGGTTCTGGCCGCCTGGGCTCGGTTCTTCGACCTGCCCTACGTACGCTTCGATCGCCCGCCGCTCACTTTGCCCGTAGCTGCGATCACGCTCTGGATTGCGCTGAGGCTGCTCGACCTGTCCGCGCGGATCTCGCCGCTCCGTCGCACCCTGATTGAGTTTACGACCGGCGCCGCAGCCCTCGCCGCCGCCCTATGTACGATTGGCCTGGAGGTCGGGCGACCCCTCGATCGTCTGACGGTCGTGGTTGCGGTCGATCGCAGCCGCAGCATCGACCTGGTTCCGGCCGCTGCGAACCGCATCGCCAGCGAGCTGCGCGTCGCGGAATTGGGCATGGGCGAAGACGACCGCATCGCGGTCGTGGCCTTCGGCGCGAACGCCCAAGTGGAAGATCCCGCGCGGCCGAAGTCGCGTTTGCCGAGCGCGCAGCGCGCCGACGTGGCGCGCGACGGTACCGATCTGGGAACCGCTATTCGTCAGTCTTTGGCCGAAATTCCGCCTGATTCCGCGGCGCGCGTGGTCCTGCTCAGCGATGGCGTGGCTACCCGTGGGGACACCACCGAAGCGGCGCTGGCAGCGACCGCTCTGGGCGTTCCGGTCGACGCGGTGCCGCTCGACCAAGGCGCGATTCCGGACGTGCGCGTGGTCAGCGTGCGCGTGCCCGCGCGCGCCGCCGAGGGTGAAACCCTGGACCTGCGCATCGTGACCCAAGCGACCCAGGCCACCGAAGTCGAAGCGCGAGTCTACCGCGACGGCGAACTGGTTCGTTCTGGTCCCACTCGCCTCGGACAAGGTGAGGACGTCATCTACCTGCGCGAAGTGGCGCCCGGCCCGGGCCTGCATCGCTACGACGTCGAGCTCAGCGCCCCCAACGCCACCCTCGACCGCTCGGTCGACGACAACGCGGGCTCCGCGTTCGTCCGCGTGCGCGGTCCGTCCACCGCGTTGGTGCTGGAGAGCGAGCCAGCGCTCGCCGCAGCCATGGTGAAAGCGCTGGAGTCGGCGGCGTTCCGCGTGGACGCCGCGGGTCCGAGCGGCCTTCCCGGCGATCTCGCGGCGTTTAGTCGTTACGACCTGGTCGTGCTCGGCGACATCAGCGCGCCCGACTTCAGCTCTTCTCAGCTCGAGGCGCTGCGCAGCTACGTGCGCGACCTGGGCGGCGGCCTGCTGTTGATGGGCGGCGATCACGCGCTCGGCCCGGGCGGCTACGCGCGCACGCCGGTCGAGGAAATTAGCCCGGTTTCTTTCGATCTCAAGCAAGAGCGCCGGCGCGCGAGCCTAGCGGAGGTGATCGCGGTCGACTACTCGGGCTCGATGTCGATGAGCGTCGGAGGCAAGACCAAGCTCGAGCTGGCGAACGAAGCCGCAGCGCGCTCGGCGGAGCTGCTCGGCGAGGGGGATCGTCTCGGCGTCATGCACGTGGACACGATCGTTAGCTGGACCGTTCCGCTGGCGCCGGTGCGGGACAAGGCCGACATCGAAGCGCGCATTCGCAAGGTGGGCCCGGGTGGCGGCGGAATTTTCGTCGATTTGACCTTGGCCGCCGCCTACCAAGCGCTGCGTCGAGAAAACGTGCAGCTGAAGCACCTGCTCTTGTTCTCCGACGGCAACGACGCCGAAGAGCGAGGCACCGCGCCGAGTCTGGTCAGCCAGGGCAAGCGCTCGGGGATCACCACCAGCGTGGTGGCGTTGGGCAATGGCAGCGACGTGCCGGCGCTCGCTCGCATGGCAGAGCTCGGCGGCGGACGCTTCTACCTGATCGAAGACGCAACGCGCTTGCCTGCGGTTTTCGCGCAAGAAACCATCCTCGCTTCGCGCAGCGCGATCAACGAAGTCGCCTTCGTCCCCAAGGCGAGCGCGCCCAACGCGGTCTTGCGCGGCATCGACTTCGGCGCGACGCCCGCGCTCACCGGCTATGTGGTCACGATCCCCAAGGCGCGCGCGCAAGTGCTGCTGACCGGCCCAGAAAACGACCCGATTCTCGCGACTTGGTCGGCGGGGGTCGGACGTTCGGGCGTGTTCACCAGCGACTACAAAGATCGTTGGGGGCGCGCCTGGACCGACTGGGACGGCGCAGCGCGCCTGTTCGCTCAACTCGGTCGAGACTTGGCGCGCCGCGTGGACGACCCCCACGTACGCTGGGAAGCCGAAGCCACAGGCGGCGAGCTCTCGCTGCGCGCGACCGTGTTCGACGACCGCGGAAGGCACGAGGCGCAGCGCCGCTTACGCGCGCGTGTGGGCGGACCGGACGGCTTCTCGCGCGACGTGCCGCTCGAGACCGTGGGCGCTGGCAGCTACGCCACCAAGATCCCGCTTTCTCGGCCCGGTGCCTACCTTGCCACCTTGGTCGACGAGCAAAGCGAGCAAGCGCTGGCCACCACGGGCGCAGCGCTGTCTGCGGGCGAGGAACTTCGCCCGACCGGCACCGATCGCGGTGAGCTCCGCCGCATCGCCGCGCTCTCGGGCGGCAAGCTGCGCGACACCCTGGCCGGCGTATTCAACGACCGCGAGGCACGCCGCTTCGCCTACGCACCGTTCGGCCCCTGGCTGGCGCTGATCGCGGCCAGCGCGCTGCTCCTTTCAGTCGGAAGTCGACGGCTCGCGCTGCCGGATTTCATGCGCCGCCCAACGAAAAAGACCGCGCCCGCCGCTGACGGCGAGAACACTCTGAGCGGAAACGAAACCAAGGCGGAGAACCGAACCCTGGGCGCCTTGCGCGCGAAGAAAGAGCGGCGCGGCGAGCCCCGCACCGACGCGAGCCCGAGCCCCGAAACCGCACCGCCGCTGGTGATTCGCCCGTCCGAGGCGCAAACGCCGCCGCACACGGAAGCGCCCATTGCGGCGGCGTCGCCGAGCGAACGCTCGGACGCGCCAACCGAGCCCGCGAAGCGAAGCGCGGCGGAGATCTTGCTCGAGCGGCGACGGGCGCGAACACGGCGCTGAGCCGTGCTAAAAGCGGGCCCTCATCGCATGGCCCCCTCCCCGTTCGAAAAAATCGCGCCACAAGCCGACTTCCCCGCACTCGAACAAGGCATTTTACGGCTCTGGCAAGAGCTCGACGCCTTTCACGAATCGAATCGGCGACGCGCTTCCGGCGAGCCCTTCGTGTTCGCGGATGGCCCGCCCTTCGCCACCGGCGCCCCGCACTACGGGAACCTACTCGCAGGCACGATCAAAGACATCGTTCCGCGCTATTGGAACATGCGCGGACACCCGGTCGAGCGCCGCTTCGGCTGGGATTGTCACGGTCTGCCGATCGAGGCCCTGGCGCAAGACGCGCTGGGGCTCGCGGGCACGGCGCAGATCATCGAGCGCGGCGTGACCGCCTTCAACGAGCAGTGCCGTTCGATGGTGCTCGGCTACGTCGAAGATTGGCGCCGGATCGTGACCCGTATGGGGCGCTGGGTCGACTTCGACAACGACTACAAGACCATGGACCCGAACTTCATGGAGTCCGTGTGGTGGGTGTTCAAGTCGTTGTGGGACAAGGGGCGCATCTACAAGTCGTACCGCATCATGCCGTACAGCTGGAAGCTCGCGACCCCGCTCTCGAACTTCGAAGCCAACAGCAACTACAAAGAGGTGCAGGACCCCGCGCTCACCGTGCGTTTCCGCGTGACGCGCGGACACGAAGGGCTCGGCCTCGATAAGCCGCTGTTCTTATTGGCTTGGACGACTACCCCCTGGACCTTGCCGTCCAACCTCGCGCTCGGCGTCGGCCCGGACATCGACTACGTGCTGGTGTTGGATCGCCAGAGTGACGCCGTTTATGGCCTGGCCGAAGTGCGCCTCGCGGCGCACTACAAGCACGAAGCGGACTACCAGATCCTGCGCCGACTGAAGGGCTCCGAGCTCAAGGGCCTCGGCTATGAGCCGCTGTTTCCGTATTTCGCGACGCACGAAAAGAGCTTCGTCGTGCTGAGCGACGGCTTCGTGAGCACGGAAGACGGTACCGGAATCGTGCACTTGGCGCCGGCCTACGGTGAGGACGACTTCCGCGTCTGCTCGGCCGCGGGTATCGAGCTGGTCGACCCGCTCGACAGCGAGGCGCGCTTCACCGACCAGGTTCCGGACTTCAGCGGCCAGCAGTGCAAAGACGCCGATCGCGGCATCATCAAGCGGCTGAAGGAAGAAGGAAAGCTCGTGCACCAAGGCACGCTCGTGCACAGCTATCCTTTCTGCTACCGCACCGAAACACCGCTCATCTACCGCGCAATCAACGCCTGGTACGTGCGGGTGGCCGACATGCGCGACAAGCTCGTGGCCGCGAACTCTACCGTGAGCTGGGTGCCGGAGGCCGTGGGCGAAAACCGCTTCGGCAACTGGTTGAAAGACGCGAACGATTGGAACATCAGCCGTAATCGATTTTGGGGCTCGTGCCTGCCGATCTGGATCAACGAGAAGGATCCGGACGACCGTATTTGCGTGGGATCAATCGCCGAGCTCGAAGCGTTGAGCGGCGTCCGCGTCAGCGATTTGCACAAGCACATCGTCGATCAGGTCGTGATCGAGCGCGACGGCAAGCGCTACCGGCGCACGCCGGAGGTGCTCGATTGCTGGTTCGAATCGGGCTCGATGCCCTATGCGCAGCAGCACTATCCGTTCGAGAACGCCGATCGCTTCGACAAGTTCTTCCCGGCGCAGTTCATCGCCGAAGGGCTCGATCAGACCCGCGGCTGGTTTTATACGCTGCTGGTATTGGGGGCGAGCTTGTTCGACCGCTCGCCGTACCGCAACGTAATCGTGAACGGCATGATTTTGGCTGAAGACGGCCAAAAGATGTCGAAGAGCAAGAAGAACTATCCCGATCCGAAGCTGGTCCTCGATACCTACGGGGCAGACGCCCTGCGCGCGTACATGATCGACTCCCCGGTGGTGCGCGGCGAACCGTTGCGCTTTTCCGAGCGCGGCATCAAGGAGATCGTGCGCACGGTCGTGCTTCCGTACTGGAACGCGCTCAGCTTCTTCACGACCTACGCGGTCGTCGATGGCTACGATCCGCGCAGCTGGACGCCCGATCCGGAAAAGGAACGCGCCGATATCGATCGCTGGATCCTCAGCGTTTTGCAGAGCCTGGTCGGCGACGTGAACCGCGAAATGGAGGGCTACCGCTTGTACGCGGTCGTGCCGCGCCTGGTCACTTTCATCGATGATTTGACCAACTGGTACGTGCGCCGCTCACGACCGCGCTTCTGGAAGTCGGAAGACGATCGCGACAAGCGCAATGCGTACGCCACCTTGTACGAAGTCTTGGTCACGTTCGCCAAGGTGCTGGCTCCTTTCATGCCGTTTCTGACCGAAACCGCGTACCAAAAGCTGGTGCGACCGGTGGCCCCGAACGCGCCAGCGAGCGTGCATTTCTCGGACTATCCGGTGTTCGACGGTCGACTGGTCGACCCAGCGCTGGAAGAGCGGATGCGCACGGTGCGCTCGGTCGTCGCGCTCGGTCGCAAGCTGCGCGAAGATCACAAGATCAAGGTGCGCCAGCCGTTGCCCAAGATCACGGTGGTGCATCGCGAGGCGCGCATCCGCGACGCGGTGCTGGCTTCCACGGCGCTGATCGCCGACGAAATCAACGTGAAGGAAGTGGTCGCGCTGGCGGACGAGAGCGCCTTCGCGCAAGTCACCGTAAAACCGAATTTCAAGACGCTAGGTAAGCGCTGCGGCCCAAAGCTCAAGGAGATTGGCGCCGCCCTCGCGAGCTGGGGCTTCTCCGAGGTGCAGCGGCTGGAAGCCGGTGAGACGCTGGAAGTGGCCGGCGAGCAGCTGACCCTGTCCGACGTGGTCTTGCAACGCGGCTCCAAGGGTGACGCCGCGGTGGCCACCGATGGCGAGATCACGGTGGCGCTCGACACGCGCATCGACGAGGCGCTGCTGCGCGAAGGCATTGCGCGTGAGCTCGTCAGCTTGCTTCAAAACGCACGCAAGGACGCGGGGCTGGATCTGGCCGACCGCGTGTCGGTCAGCTGGCAGTGCTCGGATCCGGTGGTCGCGGCCGCGCTGCGCGAGCACGAGGGCGCCATCGCCAAGGAGGTGCTGGCGCTCGAGTTCGTCGAGGGCGAGGGTTCGACCGCGCTCGAAATCAACAAGGTGCCGGTCACCATCACCTTGAAAAAGCACGCCGGGCGCTGAAGGCGTCCTCGCCGGTGGCGCAGAGGTGACCTCGACGCCCCGGCCAAGCCGCGATATCCTCGATGATTCGAGGTGCAATCGTGACCAGAACGCGAGCAGCAGTCGGAGCGCGCAGAGCAGCGCTGACAGCGCTGATAGCAACGAACGCGCTCTGGTCGCCCGCCTGCAGTGGTTCGGCCTTCACGAGCACCCCCGAAGCGGGCAGTGGCGGAGGAAACAACGGAAACCGCGGTGGCAGCGCGAACCCAACCGGCGGTGGCCACTCGGGTGGGCTCGCGGCCCGCACGGGCGGCGCGCCCAACACACAGGGCGGCTCCAACCCCCAAGCCGGTTCGAGCGGCGACGGCGGAATCGGGGCGGAAGCTGGCAGCGACGAAGGAGGCACCGCCTCAGGCGGGCGTAACAGTGGCGGCGCAGTCACCACGGGCGGCAAAGGCAGTGGAGGCGCGGCCAGCGGCGGAACTCCGAGCAGCGGTGGAACCCGAAGCGGCGGCGCGCCAGGCACGGGCGGCAAAGGCAGCGGTGGAGCCATCAGCGGCGGCGCGCCAACGACCGGTGGCAAGGCCGGCACCGGAGGCACGGCCAGCGGCGGGGCCAGCGGCGGAACGCTCGGAAGCGGCGGCACCGGCGGAACAGCCAGCGGCGGGCTCGGTGTAGGCGGGCTCACGATCGGCGGCGCGCTCGGCACCGGCGGCGGCCCGAGCACGTCGTTTCCAGCCACGCCCGTGCTCGACAACTTCAATAGCGGCAACGCAATGCTCGGTACGTCCTGGGTCGGGGCCACGGACTCGTTCGCGATCAAGGAGCAGCACTTGGTCGACAGCGCGGGCAAGGGGCAACCGTTGTTTTGGGGTACGGCGTTCGGCGCAAATCAGGAGGTGTTCGCGACGCTGACCAGCTTTCACGGCACCACGAGCGAGATCAACCTGATCCTGAAGGCGCAACAGGTCAACAACCCGTGCGAGCTGATCGAGGTTATGTACCACCCCGATCGCAATGAAGTCGGCGTCGACCTGTGCAGCGGCGGGGATTGGACCAGCTTGCCGGTGTTCGCGGTCACGCTGCTCGCAGGCGATCAGTTTGGCGCGCGCATCACCGCTGCCGGCAAGATCGCCGTCTATCGCAATGGCACACTGCTCACCACCTTCAACGCGGCGGCTTTCCCTCAGCAAACCGGTGGCTACATCGGGGTGAATTCGGCAGGCAGCAGCGAAAACCCGGCCATGTGGGACAACTTCGGCGGCGGAACCGTCACGCCGTGAGCGGCTGGCTCGAGCCGACGTCGAGCACGAGCCCAGCCCGACGACGATTGCCCCTGATCGCGAGCGGTGTGTCGTTGCTGCTCGCCGGCTTCATTGCCTGGCGCTTGCAGCAAGTCAGCACACCGAAGCCATTCACGCGCGAGGTAGTGCTGAGTGAGCTCGCCACCCGCTACCCGAGCGTCTCTTTGCCCGCTGACCGCTTGCCCCCCGGCGTGGTGGCTCAGGAAAACCTCACCTTCGCACCCGACACACGGCCCGCGCTCGCGCTCGACGTGTACCGCCCGGCGGGGGAAACGCCGCTCCCCGCTATCTTGCTGGTTCATGGCGGCGGCTGGGAACGCGGCGATCGCACCATGGAACGACCTTTTGCGAAGCGGCTCGCTGCGCTGGGCTTCATCGCGGTGCCGGTCAGTTATCGCCTGGGACCGCCGGGGCGCTTCCCCAATGCGCTCTTCGACCTGAAGGCGGCCGTGCGCTGGTTACGGGCGAATGCGGCGCGCTTTACGCTCGATCCAAAGCGCGTAGGCGCAGTCGGCATGTCGGCGGGCGGGCAGCTCGTGGCTCTGCTCGGCGCCAGCAACGGCGTCGATCGTTTGGAAGGGCCCGGAGGTCGCCAGCAGCAATCGAGCGCGGTTCAGGCCGTGGTCGACATCGACGGGCTCGTCGACTTCACCGAAAACGCGCTGCTCGAGAAGGAAGAGCGAGAGCCGGGCGCCCCCACTCGCTTTCTCGGCGGCCCTTATCTAGAGCGGGCGACCACCTGGCGCGACGCATCGGCGATCTTTCACGTGGGCCCACGTAGCGCGCCGACTTTGTTCATCAACAGCACCGCGCCAACCCCGATTTTGCCGGGGCGACCCGAGATGCTGAAGAAGCTCATCGCCGAAAAGGTCACGGCGCGCCAGGTAGTCATACCTGACACGCCGCATCCTTTCTGGCTCTTGAATCCGTGGTTCGAGCCTACCTTACGTGCCGCCGCCCAATTTTTAAGGGAGCAGCTAAACGCCTCGGTAGAACATGAACACCAGCAAGAGCAGCACCACTAGGCCAATACCGCCGCTCGGGTAGTAACCCCAACCACGGCTATGCGGCCAAGCCGGAGCAGAAAACAACGCCGCAACAATCAGTACAATCAATAGCAGAGTGAGCATCATGACCTCCTAGAGATTAAAACGCGCCGTGAGCCGCGAGCCCGTAGCCGCCCTCGGGTAACCGGGTTGGAGCAATCTGAAACGCGGACGCCTTTTGGGCATGCGGTTTAGCGAGCGCCGCGTTCGTCCGCGTTTCTACGAATAGGAACGAGCCGATCAGCTGGAGCGCGCCGATCCCCTGGAAAATGCCGTCCGTCACCAGCAACACTTTGTTCGCAGTTTCGTGCTCGCAGGTCGGACAGTCACGAGTCGCAACGTCCATCCAGGGTCCGGCAACAGGGATGTACAAGTTCTTGTCGGCGTTCTCGGAGCTCTCGATTGCGACGACCAGCGCCGGCACGTAGCTCAAGCCCAGCGTCCAGGCGCCTGTATGAAGCAAGTCCCGATTGGGCCCAGCTACGGTCCGCTCGCCCATCACCGCTGCTTGTTGTGCGGCCGCTGGAGCAGGCGCCGCTAGAAGGAAAGCCCCCAACAGGGCTCCAAGAACGGATGCTTTGGCGTGTGTCATTGAATCAGTCCTCCGTAGCCGCTCGTTTCGACGTTCTCGAAAGTCAGCTAAGCAACCGCAATGCCAAGCCCCGCGAACGCAGAGATTTCGCGATTTTTCCTGGCAAAAGCGCCGCGCTCTCGACAATCACGCCACATTGGGGCGGGCCCGTGAGGCGGGACACCAGAGCGCCGTCCGGAACAAACAGCGTGGCCCGACACTTGCTCTGAAGTGAACCCATGCCTGGACGCACCTCCCGAACGTCACTGCCACCGCCGCTAAACCGCCGGCGGAGAACGAAGCCCAACTCGCCCGCCGCCGAGCCCTCGTCTCCGAGCCCGCCGGCGGCATCACCCGAACCGATGACGCCACGCTCGAGTGACGAGGAAGCGGATCGCCCGCGCTTCGTCGCGCCTGCCGACGCGAAGCGAAGCCGCAAAGTGCGAACCGCGGGGGCGCGTTCCTAGCGCGCCCCGTCAGCTACTTTTTCGCGCCGGTCCCGCTGGCACTGTTCAGAAAACGGAACAGATCGCCGCCGGTGGAGAACACCAGCGTATCGTCCTTGCCGATCACCTTGCTGTAGGTCTCCATCGTCTTCACGAACTCGTACAGGCTGCGCGCCTCGGGCGTCGGCGAGTACGCCGCCGCGTAGATCGCGGTCGCTTTGGCGTCGGCGGAGCCGCGCATTTCCTCGACCGTCTTGTAGGCTTCGGACTCGATCACGCTGAGATCACGCTCCTTGTCACCCAGGATTTTGGCTGCTTCGCCTTCCCCCTCGGAGCGAAAGCGGGAGGCGATCTGCTGGCGCTCGGACACCATTCGCTCGTAGATCTTCTCGACCACCGAGGGGTTGTAGTTGATGCGCTTGAAGCGCACGTCGAGCAGCTCGATCCCGAATTCAGCAAGCTTTCCCTTGGCCTCGGCCTGAACCTCTTGCTCGATCAGCTTTCGGCCCTTGCGGATTGGGTGCAAAATGCCGATGCGGCTCTCGGCCGAATCGTTCAGGCTTTCGTCGCGTGCGGGCTGGCGATCCTTGGTGGTACGAATGACCTCGATCAGGTCGTGCTTGGCAATCGCGTTGCGCGTTTCGCTGCCAAGAATGTCGTCCAGGCGCGATTGCGCGCTGCGTTCGTCGCGTAGCCGTCGAAAGTACTCGAGCGGACGAACCACGCGCCAGCGCGCGAAGGTGTCGACCGAGATGTACAGCTTGTCACGCGTGGGCATTTCGCTGCGCGGCCCGTCCCACTCCAAAATCTGCTTGTCGATGACGTTCACTTCTTGAATGAACGGCAACTTGAAGTGAAGCCCAGCCTGCGTGATCGGCTGCAAATTCGGCTTGCCAAACTGGGTGATGATGACTTGCTCGGTCTCCTGCACCGTGTATGCGGCCGAACTGCCGAGCAGCGCGAGCAAGCCCAGAAGAATGCCCCAGAATAGGCCGGCCCTCACGGCGCACCCCCTTTCTCGGCGCTACGCAAGTTGAGCAGCGGCAGCACGCCCTTCACGTCGTCCGACACGATGGTCTTGTTCTTCACCTGGGGTAAAATCTCGGCCATGGTCTCCAGATAGATGCGGCGCCGCGTCACTTCCGGGGCTTTATTGTACTCGGCGAGCAGCGCGTTGAACTTGGCGACGTTGCCTTCCGCCTCGTTGATGCGCTTCTTCGCGTAGCCCTCGGCTGCGCGAATGGTCTGAGCGGCCAGGCCGCGCGCGCGGGGGATCGCTTTGTTGTACTCGCCGTTGGCGACGTTGATCGCGCGCTCGCGCTCCTGCTGCGCCTGGTTCACCTCGTTGAAGGACGCTTGCACCCGCTCGGGCGGGTTCACGTTCTTCAGCTGAACCTGATCGATTTTTATCCCCATCTCGTAGCTGCGCGTCAACGCCTGCAGCTTTTGCAGCGCTTCGACCTCGATTTCCTGGCGGCCCACGGTGATGACTTCATCCACGGTGCGATCGCCAATCACCTCGCGCATCACGTTCTCCGACGCATCGCGCAGCGTGCCGTCCGCGCGACGCACGTTGAACAAGTAGTGATCCGGGCGCTCGATGCGGTACTGCACCACCCACTCCACCAGGGCAACGTTCAGGTCCCCGGTCACCATCGACTTTTCCTCGCCCCACTCGGCTTCAGGGCTCGACTGCCAGGGGTTTTGAGCTTGCGGCGTGCCGAAGCCGAACTCCTGCTTCAATTGCCGCTTCACCGGCACGACGATCACGTTGTCGACGCCGAATGGGATTTTGAAGTGCAGTCCGGACGGAACCACGCGGCTAAAGCGACCAAAGCGTAAAACGACGCCCTCGGCTTCAGCGGGCACCGTGTAAAAGGCGGTCCAGGCGAGCACTGCGGCGATCAGGCCGAGCAGCACGGTGCGTATCAATTGGCCCGACAGCTTCGGCGCTGACGGCATTCGCGGGCGTTTATTCGGTCGATCTACCATGCTGTCTCCAGTCGGCAGCGTGCCGCGGGCAGACGATAGCATCGAGCGTGCAGCGCCGCAGAACACTCGGTATCTGCGTGTCGCGCCGACCAGCCGACCCTGATCAAGGGCCAGGTACCGCCGTGCTCGCGCGCTGTGGCGCTCAGACGCTGACTACGAAAGCGCCCGCAGAAACGCAGGCGAGGGTCAGGCTGACTGCAACCAGCATCCATCCGCGGCGACGCAGGCTGCGGCTCTGCCCGAGGTCGAGCACCGGCTCGAAGCCGTAGTCTTCCTGGCGTCCGCCCTTCATACCGGTCCAGAAGCAGGTACCCGTGACCCCAGCGAGCAACCAGTAGGTGCTGGAAGTCAGGGGCAGAATCAATAAGAAGCCCCAATGGGAGGCGAGCCCCAGCTCGGCGAGCAGAAAGCCGAGCGCGATGGTCACGGACGCGCCGATCACCCCGATGCGCATGAACAGACCCCGGGCGTTCGCTCCGAGATTCCGGCCACGGCAACCGTGTCGCATGACCCGCCAAGTATGGGGCTGCCCGAATACTCCGCAAGTCCTCCACAAGCGGGGCTCGCGGTTCGCCGTCGTTTTTGCCAGGATGACCCCCGCATGGGGCGCACGCTCCGCTTCCTCGAGTTACGCGCCGGCGAAGGCGTGGCGTTCGCGCGCGCGTTCTTCGTCATCGCGCTCACCATCGCTGGGCATACGCTGCTCGAGACCGCCCGTGACGCGCTGTTCTTGGAAAGCCTGCCCCCGGCCTTCCTGACTCTGGTGTACGTGGCGGTCGCACTCGGTGCGCTCGTCGTTTCTCCGATGAGCACGCGACTCACCACGAGCGCGGGCGCACGCAACGCGTTGTGCGTGACGTTGGTCGTGACCGCATTCGGCGCGGCTTGGTTTCGCTATCAGCCAGCGTCGCCGACGCTGGTGTTCGCGCTCTACGTGTTTGGCGCGCTCTCTGCCACCACGCTGGTCGCGGAGTTCTGGCTCTTGGCATCTGCTCAGTTCACCGCGGCTCAGGGGCGTAGGCTGTTCGGACCGCTCGCAGCGGGCGGCGTGCTCGGGGCAGTGGCGGGCGCGGGCGCGGCCACGCTGCTCTTGATGGCGTTTCAAGTGCGCGCCTTGCTCGCGGCGGCCACGGTCTGTTACCTAGCGGCGGCGCTGATCGCGACCTTCATCGACTACGAAGAAGACGCGCAGCCGAGAGCAAGCGCAGAGGAGCCGGCTGGCGCGAGCCCGCTCAGCACGCTCGCGCGTGACGCTTTCGTGCGCAGGCTCGCCGGCATCGCGGCGGTGTCCACGGCGCTCTCGGTGCTGGTCGACTACATCTTCAAGGCCTCGGTTTGGGGTCGACTCGACCCGGGCTCGCTGGCTCCGTTCTTCGCCCGCTATCAGTTGGCATTGAATGGCATTTCTCTGGTTTTGCAGCTGTTTTTGACCGGCAAGCTGGTGGAGCGGCTGGGCGTGCTCGGGCTCGTGGTGTTGAGTCCCGCTCTGCTTCTGGGCGGGGGCACGTTGGCGGCGCTCGGCTCCGCCGGGCTCGTATCGGCGGTCCTGCTCAAGGGCTCGGATGCCGTCCTGAAGAACTCGGTCGGCCGAGTCGGCTTCGAGCTGCTGTGGGCCCCAGTCGCGGGGCGCGAGCGGGTCCGAGGCTTCGTGGACGGCGCGGTGGTGCGCGCCGCGCAGGCCGTTGCTGCGCTCGCGCTGCTCCCGCTCACCTTCCGAAAAACCACCTCACTCACCTCCCTCGCGCTCGCCATCGTAGTGCTCGCAGGAGTTTGGCTCACGCTGAGTCTGCGCGTACGCACGCCGTACATCGAGCTGTTCCGCAGGGCGCTGCGGCGCGGCTCGCTGGAGCGCGAGCTCAGCTTGCCTGAGCTCGACCTCACCGCGGTCGAAACCTTGCTCGAAGCGTTGGCGCGTCCCGACCCGCGCGACGTGATCGCGGCCATGAACGTGCTGGCCGATCGCGGGCGTGGTCGCTTGATTCCAGCGCTGATTTTGCACCACAAGGACGAGAGCGTCCTCTTGCGCGCGCTAGAGCTGTTCGGGCCTGCAGAACGCACCGACTGGTTGCCGCTCGGTGAGAGCCTGGTCAATCACGACTCGCCCGCGGTGCGACTCGCCGCGGTGCGCGCGCTGGCGCTGGCCGGAGCAGAAGACGCGCTCCGGCGCGCCACAACGCACGCGGATCCTGCCTTGCGCGCGCTGGCCGCGCTGCACCTCGCGCAGCTCGCGGGCGCCCCGACGCCGGTCGCTGCGCTCGGGGAGAGCGCGCGTTCGAGCTCCGAGTCCAGCGAAAGCCTGCGCTTCGCGTTGATCGACGCCATCGCCGCACACCCCACCCCGGATTCAGCCAGGACCCTACTCGCGCTAGCCGAACGGCCCGAGCTACGCAGCGCCGTAACCCAGGCGCTTTCCCAGCTGGACGACAGCGAGAGCATTCCATTTTTGATCGGCCGCCTGGCGTCACGCGATGATCGCGTGGCCGCGCGCAAAGCGCTCGTGCGCCGAGGGCAGCCCGCTTTCCTGGCGCTGCAGCAGGTGCTGCTCGACCCGGACGCCGATCGCAGGGTCCGCCTGCACGCACCCCGAACGCTCTCCGCTTTCGAGAACAAGGCGGCGGTCAACGTGTTGCTCGGAGTCTTGCGCGACGAGAGCGACGGCTTGGTGCGCTACAAAGCGCTACGCGGGCTGGAGCAACTCGCCCTACGCACGTCGCTGCCCATCGATCTGGAGGCCGTCATCACCGAGCTCGGCAAGAACTGCATCGAATATTTACGTCTGTTCACGTTGGCCGCGCCGCTCCGCGCCGATCCCACGACCCGGGCGCGCACCAGCCGCTCGCTCGCGCTCGGATTGATCGAAGACAAGCTACATCAATCGCTGGATCGCATTCACCGGCTGGTGCAAATCGCGCAGCGCGGGGACGACATTCCCTCGGTCTTCGCCGCCCTGCGCGCCAGCGATCGACACGAGCGCGCGCGTGCCATCGAATTTCTCGACGCACTGGCGCGCAGTTGGGAGCGCACGTCGGATCAAACCCCCCGGCTCCTGCGCCTGGTCGTCGACGAGCTCTCCGACGGCGAACGCCTGCTCGCCGCTGAACCCTTCGTAGGCCGAATAGCGAGCACCACCGAAGCCCTCGATCGCATGGCAGCGGATTCGGATCCGGTGCTCTCCGAAATCGCGCGACACGCGCTGCTCACCGCCGAACGCAGCATTACGGCGTCGTTCCCTCCCTTTACGCCGGACACGCCGGATCCATGGGTGCTCTGATGGAGAGCTCCAGAGATTTCCTATCGCGAGAGCTGTTCCTGCGCGCCGCGCTGCCAGGACTCAGCGGGGACGTCACCGCGCGTCTGGTCGAAATGCTCGAGCCGCGCGAAGTCTCCGCTGGGACCGTGCTGTTCGAAGCGGGCGACGCGCCGACCCGTTACTACTTCGTCATCTCCGGCGAAATCGTGATGGACCACCCCGAGCAGCCTGAGTGGCGCTTTGGGCCGCGCTCGATCGTCGGCGTGATCGACGCCACGCTGGATCGACCGCACGTGAGGAGAGCGCGCGCATCGCGCGACAGCAGCTTGCTCGTTGCCCGGGCGAGCACTTGGTTCGACCTGTTAGAAGACGATCCGCAGCTGGCGACCGGAACCACGCTCAGCCTGGCTCGCCAGATCCACACGCAGTGGCTGGCTTTGGGGCCCAAGCTCGGTGAGCCGAACCTCGACGATCCGCCCCCTCCTCCCGCGCCACTAGCACTCTATGAACGGCTGCTCGCGCTGCGTGACACGCAGCTCTTGCGCTCCGCGGGGCTACAAGCCACCGCGAGCCTTGCCGAGGTGGCCGACGAGCTGCGATTCGCCGCCGGTGAACTGCTGTTCGACAAAGGCGGCGGCGGAAACACTCTGTATTTGCTGGTGCACGGCGCGGTCGAGCTGTCGCGCGAAATGCCGACGCTGAGCGTCTTTCACAATGCCGGCAGCGTGATCGGCGGCCCACCCGCGCTGGCGCGCGCTCTCTCCGAGTACCGCGCACGCGCGCTGACGCCGTCACTGGTGCTGCGCATCAGCGACGAGGATTACTACGACCAGGCAGAGGCTCACCCCGAGCTGATACGCGCGGCGCTCGCCTACCTGCTGACCGCGCGAGAAGCGCTCTTGAACGTGCAGCCACCGCGCGCCCCTTCCGAGGCGCCGCCCGCTGGGTGAGCGGCGCGCGCGACAGCGGCGTTCAGGAGCGGCGACCGAGGCCGGGGCTCGGCTCGGAACTGCCCAGATATTTGCCGATTTCTTCGCGTTTCGCCTGCACCGCGTCGAGCAGGGCCAGGGCGTGCGCGATGCGCTGCGGTGCTGTCGGATCGCCGTGTGCCAGCCGCACTTTGTCCCACCGCAGCTTGATGGTGTTCTGCAGTTCACGCAGGTCGTGCACTGCGCGCTGGTGCGGATTCTTGAACGCACCACCCTGCCAGGCCGAGTCGACCGCGATGGCCAGCGCAGTCACCGTCGATGCCGCGATGGCCACGTGCGTGTGCGCGAAGCCGATCGACAGCGCAGCGCCAACCGCTCCGAGGAAGGCGACGCCGCGCAACGTCCAAAAGCGGGCCTTCTCGCTGCGGTCCCGGCGCAGGTTGGCGAGCGCCCAGCGCTCGAGATCCTCGATCTGTTCGTCGATCGCTCGCTCGGGTGAAAAGCCGCTCGGTACCCGCAACACGTCGAGCTCCGGCGAGTCCGAGACGGACGACTCCGCCGGCGGAGGCGCGGACGCGCGCGACGGTTCCGGCGCACGCAACGGGTCGGAGTGGGCACCCGACAGGCTCGTTTGCCGCATCGGCGGAGGATTCAGCGGCGGAATTGGACGGGCGGACTCGGTCCCAGCCATAGTCCTTCTAACTAGACTCGGGCAGCCCCGGACGCAAGGTCGGTCGGCGCCCCGCGATAACGCGCTAGGCTCGGCTCTCGTGACATTCCGCTGGTTCGCCTCCCTGATGCTGCTTTCAGCGTCGTCTTGCGCAGGAGCGCCGACGCCCTGCGCCGGTTCAACGGGTTGTCCGGCTTCGCACGAGTGCCTCGCGTCGCGCTGCGCCATCGAGGGGGGCGCGCCGGTTCCGGCGCAAACGCGCCGAGTTCTGCTGCGCCCTTCGGCGCTCGCGATCGCCAGTCGCGAGCCGACACGCGGGGTCGCACCCAGCGTTACCCTCGGGGCTCACGCGAGCGCCCCTGCCGCGCTCTACCTCCGCTTCGATCAGTCCTGGCGCACCGGCCACGTCCGCGCTGCCTTCCTATTGCTCGAGCCACGCTCGGGCGGACCGCTCGGCCCAGACGTGGCACTCGAAGTCTGGCGCACCAACCGCAGTTGGACTGACGCTGGCTTCGGTTGGTCTCAGCAACCCGGCTTCGCTCCACCCTTCGCACGCGCCATCGGGCGCCCCGCGCCGACGCTGCCCGTGCGAGTCGACGTGACCGAAATCGTTCGCTACTTCGCGCAGCATCCGAGCCATGACTTCGGCTTCGTCGTCCGCGCGAGCCAGGAAAACCCAACCGGCATCGCCCTTTCCACCGGCGTCGACGGCGGCGCGGCCCCGCGACTCGACGTTTATCTGGATCCGCCCTGATCGCCGGCTGAAAAGAAACCAGCACCGAGGCGATCTCCGACGGCAAACGCGCTAGCCTGCCGGCGCTTTGCCCATCATCGCCGCTCACGGAATCCAAAAGACCTACGGCACTCGCGTCGTTCTGGCCGGGGTCGACCTGACCCTACGCACCGGGGAGCGAGTGGGAGTGATCGGCGCGAACGGCTCGGGCAAGAGCACCCTCGCACGAATCTTGGCCGGGTTGTCACCGCCCGATCAGGGCACGCTCTCGCAACGCCGCGGAACCACGATCGGCTACCTCTCACAGGTGCCCGAGTTCGATGCGGGTCTCAGCGCCGAGCAAGCGCTGCTCGAGTCGCTGTCCGGCTGGTCCCGCGCCGTCGCCCGGCACGAGGCGGCAACGCGCTCGCTCGCGCAAGGCGTTGGTGACCAAGCTCAGCTGCTCAGCGAACAGCACGCCGCTCAGGAAGAGGTCGAGCGCTTAGGTGGTTGGGACCAAAAGCATCGCGCGGCTGCGCTGCTCAATCACGTCGGCATCACGCGGCCGGAAGCGGACGTGAGCACCTTGAGCGGCGGCGAGCAACGTCGCGTCGCGCTCGCGCGTTTGCTGCTCAGCCGCCCCGACCTGGCGATTCTGGACGAGCCCACCAATCACCTCGACGCGGAGACCATCGAGTGGCTCGAAAGCTATCTGCTCGACGAGTACCCGGGCGCGGCGCTGCTGATCACGCACGATCGCTATCTGCTCGACCGCGTCGCCGAGCGCACGTTGGAGGTGGTCGCGGGCCGCGTGTACTCGTACGACGGCGGCTACGAGCTCTATCTCGAGCAGAAAGCGCAGCGGGAGGAGCTGGCCGCGCGCACCGAACAGAATCGACAGAATTTCCTGCGCACCGAGCTGGAATGGCTCCGCCGCCAGCCCAAGGCCCGCACCACCAAGCAGAAGGCGCGCATCGAGCGGGCGGAAGCGGCCAAGACCCAACCGAAGCCGTTCAAGGAAGAGACCGCCAAGTTCGAGCTGGAAACCGCGCGCTCGGGCAAGACCGTGTTGGAGCTGCGAGAGCTCGGCCTCTCAATCGGCGGGCGTGAGCTCTGCCGCTCGCTCACGCTGTTCTTGCCGCAGGGGCAAATCGTGGGGGTGGTGGGCCGCAATGGCACCGGCAAGACCACGCTACTGCGCGCGATCACGGGCGAGACGCCGCCGAGCTCAGGGCAAGTGCAGCTCGGTCAAAACACCAAGATCGCATACTTCGATCAACAGAGAAGCTCGCTCGACGACGGTAAATCGGTGCTCGAGAACGTGGCCGGGGATCAATCACGCATCGAAGTCGGCGGACAGTTCGTCGAGCCGCGTTCGTATCTCGAGCGCTTCGGCTTCGATGTGCAGCGTCAGCGCCAGCCGGTCGGCTCCCTCTCGGGCGGCGAGCGAGCCCGGGTCGCGCTCGCCAAAATGCTGCGGTTTACCAGCAATCTGGTGCTGCTCGACGAGCCCACCAACGATCTGGACGTCGGCACGCTCGGCGCGCTCGAGAACATGCTGCTCGAGAGCCACGCCACCGCGCTGGTGGTCACCCACGATCGCTGGTTCCTCGACCGCGTCGCGTCCTCGATCCTGGCCTTCGAGGGCGACGGCAAGGTCACGCTCTACCCCGGCAACTACGAGACCTTCCGGCGGCTACAGAAGGAAGCGCGCGAGCAGCAGGCGAAACCTGCGCCGGATGCGGCTGCGGCGCCGCGCAGCAAGCCGAGTCCGAGCCCGAACGAACCCAAGAAGCCGAAGCGCCTGAACCGAGCGGAAGAGCAAGAACTCTCGGCGCTGCCCGACGCCATCGAACGCGCCGAAGCGGCCGTTCAGGCGCAAAATTTGGTGCTCTCGGATCCCGCCACGCACGCAGGTGGTGGAGAAGCGGTCCTCCGCGCAACGGCCGAACTGAGCCGGGCGGAAGCGGAGGTGGCCCGCCTGATGCAGCGCTGGGAAGAGTTAGAAGAGAAAAAAGCGACCGCGAGCTGAGCGCAGATCCCGGAAGGCCCGGGGGCCCGGCAATTGTGGAGCAACGCCAGCGATTTTCGGGTAAAAGGCGGGGTTCAGCTCGGGCGCCCCAAGCCCTGAGAGCGCACGCGGAGATAGCCGGATGAAAGTGGTCAAATGGATTGGCATCGTGCTCGGCGCGCTGCTGGTGATGGGGTTCGGTGGGAGCTATTACTTCAAATCCGCCGCGCAAAAACGGCTCGCCAAGACCTACGACGTCGCGGTCGAGCCCATCCCAATCCCCTACCCGCTCACCGACGCGGAAATCGCCGAGCTGCGCGAGGAAAAGCGCAAAGCCCTCCCCGCGGGGTCCACCGAAGATCCGCTCAGCGGTGTCGATCTGATCGCGATCGCGCGCGAGCGCGGGCTCGCGCGTGGCAAACACTACTTGGAGAGTCGCGCAGGCTGTCGCGAATGCCACGGTGAAGACTTCGGCGGCAAGACCATCGTCGAGAACCCAGCCATGGGCAAGTGGATCGCGCCGAACATCACCCTTGGGGGTGTTACGGCCGACTACCGTCCGCAGGACTGGGTGCGCATCATTCGTCACGGCTTGCTGCGCTCGGGCCTACCCGCGGTGATGCCCTCGTTCGATTTCGCCTCTTTCTCGGATCAAGAGCTCAGCGACATCGCGCTCTACATTCAGAGCCTGCCGAAGGTGTCGCGGGTCATGCCCAAATCCGAACTTGGGCCGATTTATTCGATGCTGATCGCCAATGGAGAGGTGCCGGTGAGCGCCGAGGTCATCGATCACCGCGCCCCACGCCCCAAGCTGCCGCCGGCGATTGCCGTCAACTCCGAGCTCGGCAAACACCTCGGCGCGACCTGTACGGGCTGCCACGGCGCCGGGCTCTCTGGGGGGCCGATCCAGGGCGGAGACCCGGCTTGGCCGCCTGCAAAGAACCTGACTTTCGACGACAGCGGGCTCGCGAAATGGACCTTGGCCGACTTCCGCAAAGCGCTCCGCGATGGCGTGCGCCCCGACGGCACCGCGATCAATCGCGTGATGCCCATCAGCTACACCTCCCGCCTCTCGCCAGAAGAGGTGGACGCGCTCTACCTCTATCTACAATCGGTTCCGAAGAAAGCGTTCGGCAACCACTAGGGCGTGCGCGTCACGGCGAGCTCCAAACGAAGTCGCCGACCGCTCAGACTACGGGGTGCATCCAGCCGTGTGAATCCGGCTCGAGCCCATGCTGAATCGCCAGTAGCTTTTCGCGAATTCGCGTGGCGACCGGGCCTGTCTCGCCGCCGTGGATCGACCACGAGCCGCCCTCGAACTTCACCGTGCCGACCGGCGTGATCACCGCGGCGGTACCGCAAGCAAACACCTCCGTCAGCTCTCCGCTCGCGAGGTCACGCTCCCAATCCTCGATGCTGATCGTGCCCTCTTCTGCGCGATAGCCCAGGTTCGCAGCGAGCTGCAGGATGCTGTCGCGCGTGATGCCGGGCAGGAGCGAACCCGTAAGCTTGGGCGTAACCAGGCGCACGCCGCCCGCGCCTTGGTACACGAAAAATAGGTTCATTCCGCCCATTTCCTCGACGAAACGCCGTTCACAAGCGTCCAACCAAATCACCTGCTGACAGCCTTGGTCGAGCGCGCGTTGCTGCGCTACCAAGCTCGCCGCGTAGTTGCCCGCACATTTGGCCTCGCCGGTGCCGCCCGGCGCGGCGCGCACGAAGTCCTTGCACAGCCACACGCTGAGCGGCTTCACGCCCTGCGGAAAGTAGGCACCGGAGGGCGAACCAAACAACAGGAACAGGTACTCCCTGGCCGGTCGCACGCCGAGCGCGGCCTCGGTCGCAATCATCAGCGGACGCAGATACAGGCTCTCACCGACACCGGGCGGAACCCAATCGCGCTCGCTACGAATGAGCACATCCGACGCCTCGACGAAGGTCTGCACCGGCAACTCGGGCATCGACAGCCGGCGCGCAGAAGAGTTGAAACGCCGCGCGTTGGCCTCCGGGCGAAACGTGGCGATGCTGCCGTTCTGCTGACGATAAGCTTTGAAGCCTTCGAAGATGGCTTGCCCGTAGTGCAGCACCGAAGCTGCGGGATCGAGCGAGATGGGTGCGTACGGCTCGAGACGGCCCCCCTCCCAACCCCGGTCCGCGTGGTAACGGAGGGTCACCATGTGCTCGCTGAACAGGCGCCCGAACCCGAGATTTTGCATCGCCGCGGCGCGCTGCTCGGCGCTCATCGGTCGCGGGGTCTTGTGAAGCTCGAAGCCGGATTCGCCCATGATTGTCGAAGGTTTCCATAGCATGGACCCGAGCCCAACGCGCGCGCCTCGTCGTCTCGACGGCGTCGGCCACGCGCCCATGAGGTAGAACCAGTTGTCGGACCGCAGGGCCCGACGTCGTGTACGATAGCGCTCGTGTCACGCGCAATTCGTGTTCACCGAACCGGCGGCCCAGAAGTACTCACGCTCGAGTCGGTGGTCGTGCCCGAGCCCGGCCCGGGCGAAGCGCTCATCGCGCACCGCGCGATCGGCATCAATTACATCGATACCTACCATCGCAGCGGCCTTTATCCGGTCGCCCTGCCCTCCGGAATCGGCGTCGAGGCAGTGGGCGTGGTGCTCCGCGTCGGCCCTTCCGTCAGCGAGGTGACGCCGGGAGAACGCGTCGGCTACGTCTCCGGACCGCCGGGCGCCTACGCCGAGGAGCGGGTGGTGCCCGCCGCCCGCCTGGTGAAGCTTCCGGACTCGATCGACGATGAAACGGCTGCAGCTGCCCTGCTGAAAGGCATGACGGTCGAAGCGCTCATCCGCAGAGTGTTCCGCGTAGAGCCCGGTCAGAACGTTCTGCTCCACGCGGCCGCCGGCGGAGTCGGCCTGCTCGCCTGCCAGTGGCTGGCTCGGCTGGGCGCGCGCGTGATCGCGACCGTCGGCACGGACGAGAAGGCCGAGCTCGCGCGCACACACGGGGCGAGCGACGTCATCGTCAGCACACGCGAAGATTTTCCTACGCGCGTGCGCGAGCTGACCTCCGGCGCGGGCGTACCCGTCGTGTTCGATTCGGTGGGCAAGAGCACCTTCGACGGCTCCTTGGCCTGCCTCGCGCGTCGCGGCACATTGGTTTGTTTCGGGAATGCTTCCGGCAAGCCCGCGCCGCTCGAAGTTCAGCGCCTTGCGACGCAAGGCTCGGTCTTCCTGACGCGACCGGTGCTGTACGACTACATCGCGACGCGCGAGGAGCTGCTGGCCTCGGCGCGCGCGCTGTTCGACGTGCTCGCGGACGGTTCGGTGCGCGTCCGCATCGGCCAGCGCTTCGCCCTCGACCAAGCGGTGCGGGCGCACGAAGCGCTGGAAGCACGAGCCACCACCGGCTCCAGCCTGCTCTTGCCCTGATTCGAGCCTGACCCCAGAGCCATGCGTACCAAAGCACGTCGCGTCGTGGTGGTGGTTTTCGACGAAGTCGAGCTACTCGACGTAGCCGCGCCGCTGGAAGTGCTCTCGACTGCAGGCCGACGCTGGAACTTTCGACCCTATAAAGTCGAAGTTGCCGCGCCCCAGCCCGGCCTGGTTGCCACGCGTAATCAGGTGCGGCTCGAAGCAACGTTCGCGCTCAGCGCGGTCGCTCCCGCGGAAATCGTGCTCGTTCCGGGCGGCTACGGCGCGCGCCGTTTCGCCGACGACCCGACCGCGATCGCCGAGCTCGCCCGCATCGCCGCGGGCGCCGAAATCATCGCGGGCATCGCCGGCGGCGTGATCGCTCTCTCGCGGGCCGGCCTGATCGCCGGAGCGCGCGTGGCCGCCAGCAAAGAAATGTCCGCCACACTCGAAGCCGAGCTACCCGCCGCGCAACTCGATCTGCTGACACCGGTACTCGACAGCGGACAACTCGTGACCGCCGCGACCAGCGGCGCCGCGCTGCGACTGGGCCTCACCTTGGTCGCCCGCACCATGGGCCCCAAACTGGTAGCGATGGTCAGCGCCGACCTAGGTTTGGAAGAAGACCCCGACAAGCCGCGCCTGGAAGTCCGCTATTAAAGCCGCGCCCGTAGCGGAACCATCGCAGTGATTGGGGTCGCCTCACGGCAGCCCCCATGCGCCAGTACAGTGCCGCGTGAGGCAACCGAACTCGGCAGCACATCCCTGAAGCTCACAGCCGCACGCAGCCGAGCAGGTCGACCCGACCGCGCGTGCGGTCACCGCCCGCGTCCGTCTGCAGAACCGAGACCGGGCAGCCAGCGGCGTCGCTCAGTTCCAGGTCGGTGGCGCGTGTAGCCCGGCTTCCCAGCGTCATTCCGGTCGGCGCAGAGCTCGCCCCGCAAAGCTCCCGCTTTGCGTCTGGAATTCTTTACAGCATGGGCGCCGCACGGCCGCGCGATGCTGCGCGTGGTTTCGCCTGAGCGACTTCCGGCTCACGCAACGCTCTTGATGCGCGCGCCCGAAGTCTCGCTCGGCCAACCAACGATTGTGTGATCCGCAAAGCACCCGCAGGTTTGCGACCGTCGACGCCCCACCGAGCGCATGCGCAACCTCATGATGCAACTGCAAGAAAACACGACTCGGACAACGCCGCCCTTCCTCATCGACATACGTACACCGTTCTCCGTCACGCTCAGCGACCGCGCGCCGGACCTCATTTGGAACGTGGCGTCGAGTAAGGCCTCGTTGTTCGATGGACGCCATTTCGCGCTTCCTCTCCTGCTCGCCTCTATTCGACGGACCCCGAAGATTCTCTGACAATTTTCGCGGCGCCGGAGGGCGCTCGATCTTGGCAAAACGTTGCTTCTCGAGCCTTTCGACCAGCAAGTCGAGCGCTCGTTCAAGAACCACCGCGAGCTCACCGCTCGGATTCCCGTGACTCATCAAATCCCGAGCGCGCCCCAGCTTGGCCTTGAACTCGGAGCCCACGCACACACGAAGCAAATAGCGAGTACCCGAAAGCGGCTCGAGCGCCCGCATTCTCGAACTCCGCCTGCGCGCCAGCTCGTCCGCCTCGCCGCGCCCTGCGCGAGACGACAAGGATCCCCGGTCCAGCAAAGACACCGCCTGCGCGTTACTCGCGCACAGCTCGCGCGCGCCCAACCCCTCGCTCTGCTCGGTGCACCGCTCCTCGCGTTCGTCCGCGCTCCCGGCGGTACGCTGGTCCGTGCACTGTCCGGCGGTACGATGTTCCGTGCACTGTCCGGTGCTCTGGGCCGTGCACTGTCCTGTACTCTGGGCCGTGCACTGTCCGGTGCTCTGGTTCGTGTACTGTCCGGTGCTCTGGTCCGTGCACTGTCCGGTGCTCTGGTCCGTACGCTGTCCGGTGCTCTGGTTCGTGCACTGTCCGGTGCTCTGGTTCGTGCGCTGGTCCGGGCCTTGTGCGGTGTTGTAGTCCCTGCTCTGCATCACGCCGGACGCGAGTTCGCCGCGCATTTGGGGCAAAGACGCAGCTGCGACCGACCGCGAGTGGTCCGCTTCCGGCATCGACGCAAGTTCGTCTACCGGCGACGCCCGCGCCACGCGCCTCGCGGGCAACTTTCGGAGCCGTGAAGCCACATCGGGGCGCGGCGCGAGCGTGGCAACCAAGATCTCCACCTCCTTCTTTGACTTCCCGCCCGCCGCCGCCAAGAGCTCGCGGTGGTTTTCTGCCGTCAGGTGATCGCGCAGAACCCGCAACCCACTGAGGTGAATCGAACGCGCCCCGAGCATCTCGAAAATCACTGGAAAGCGCCGCGCAAGCCGGGCCGCGGTAATTCGATGAAAGGCCTCGCTCTCGCTGAACCCGAGGCGCCGCAGACAGTAGTCGAACAACGATGAAGCCGCTGCCTTCAGATGCAGTCGCCGCTCTTCGACTTCCGCCAAATGAGCGACGACGCTTGCATCCATGCGCGCCCCACTCGCGACGAACCCCCGCAAATCTCGCAGAAGACGTTCGTCCGACACCCCCGACAAATTCCAAAACTCGAGCTCACCCATACCTCCTTGTACCATCCCCTTTTTCGACTCCCCCATGCACGCCCAGCAACGTTTTCGCAGACCTCACCACCTCAAAACCGGTTCAACTCCCGAACGTGGCCGACAACCTGCTTCCTGGCTCCGCACCGCGCCATCAAATGCGCACCCACGCCTTTCGCACGCTGCGTGTCCCCAATTGTGTCAACAAAAAAAGCGCTATCCCGCAGACAGAAAACAGATCGCGCACCTGCGCCAGTCCGTGAAGCGATCGGTATGACCGCCGCTCGACCACGACCAGCAAACTGCAGCGACTTGGTCCAGCGCAAGTAGCCGTCCGACGCAAGCGGCTGTCCAGCGACGGTGCTTGGTCCCGCGAAAGTGCTCGGTCCGACGAAACTGCTTGGTCCCGCGAAAGTTACTTGGGCCAGCGCAAGTGCTTGGTCCGGCGAGACTGCTTGGTCCGGCGAGACTGCTTGGTCCCGCGAAACTTCTTGGTCCCGCGAAAGTGCTGGTCCGGCGAAAGTGCCGGCGAAAGTTACTTGGTCCAGCGCAAGTGCTTGGTCCGGCGAAACTTCTTGGTCCCGCGAAAGTTTCTTGGTCCGGCGAAAGTTACTTGGTCCAGCGCAAGTGCTTGGTCCAGCGCAAGTGCTTGGTCCAGCGCAAGTTACTTGGTCCAGCGCAAGTTACTTGGTCCGGCGAAAGTTACTTGGTCCAGCGCGAGTCACTTGCTCCAGCGCGAGTCACTTGCTCCAGCGCGAGCACCTACTCCAGCTCCGCCCCAACGCACCTGCGCGTGCTTACCGCGGTTCTGCAGCGAGCAAAACGGAATCCCGCAACTGGCGGCCGGTGCTTTTTCCGCGCTTCAACTGTGAGCAGCGCGCCGACGCCATCCCATCGGCGGGGCTCCAACCGCGGCTAGAGAAGTTCAAGCGGGCGGCGCGAGCAGGCGGGCGCGGTGCAGCTCGGCGGTCTCGGTGTCGGCGAGGCGAGCGACCAGAGCCAGCGCAAATTCGAGGCTGGTACCCACCCCACGACTCGTGACGATGGGTCCGTCTTCGACCACGGCCGCTTCTTGATAGACCGCGCTCGGCAGCGCGTGGCCTGGATAGCTCGTCGCGCGCCGCCCCGTGAGCACGCCCGCTGCCTCCAGCACGGTGGGTCCGGCGCACACCGCAGCCGTCAGCTTTCCGGCGGCGACGAAGCGACGAACCAGCTCGAGTACGCGGGAGTCCTCCCGCAAATGCTTGGCTCCGGGCATGCCACCGGGCAGCACCAATGCGTCGAAACTCTGTTCTTGAACGTCGGTCAGCGTGGTGTCCGCCACCAGGGCAATGTCGTGTGAGCCGCGAACCGGTGAAGCGTGGAGGGCCGCCACGGTCACCGCGATGCCCGCGCGCCGAAGCACGTCGATGACCGTCACCGCTTCGGTCTCTTCGAACCCCTCCGCTAACAGCAGCAACGCGTTGGCCATGATTCGTCAAATCCCGGCATCGGGCGGCGGCACGCGCGCGCCCGGGTTCAGCTTGCACTCGACCACGGAGAGTTCGTGTTGGGAGCCGCGCGCACGACCGAGCAGCAAACGACCGCGCGACGCGGCTAGAACTTCGGCGCCCACCAACTGCGGGTCGCTGAGCGGCTCACTGAATACGAGCGGCTCGGCGGAGAGCGGCGCGAGGCCGCTGGCTTGCTCGGAAGGTGCGAACACCCACGCCCACGGGCGCGCGGCCGGCGGCGCTGCGTCGGTCAGCAGAGCCGGGAGCCCCGCGCTCTCCGCCATTTCCCAGCTGCGCGTCGTGAGCGAGCCATCCGCCCGCAAGTGCACCGCCTCGACCCCAGAGCGAGCGAGACCCGGACCGTCTCGATCGTCACGATAAACCAGCAGCGCGCCGCCATCCGGAGTCGCGGCTAGGTCGAACGCAAGCGCACGGGCTCCAGCCGGGGTCGCGCGCCGCGGAGTGCCGACCGTGCTGCCTTTCTCATCGAGCGGAACGATCTCGAGCGCGCTCGGGCCCTGGTCCAGCAAGGTGAGCGGCGCGCCAGCGTCGAGCTCCGGTGCGCGAGCCGGAATTGCTTTTGGCCGAGGGGCGGCACCGCGCACGATGTACGCGAGAAAGTAGCCCCCGGGGCGCCGCACCAGCCTCGGAGATTCGGCTTCGCCGTCGGCCGAGCTGACCACGTTGATCGGAGTACCCTGGAGGGTGAGCTTTTCAGGGTCGATTCGCGCGAGTTGAATCAGCCCCCGCCCTTTCTCGAGCTTGGTAAAGGCGAGTAACACGCTGCCACCGCTCGTCTCGAGGGCGAATTCGGCGGCATCGCGCCGAGCACTGCCAAGCTCTGCGCCCCGACGAAGCGCGGCGCCATCGAATGGCGGGCCGAGCGCGAACGAACGCAGCACGACCGAAGAGGCGTCGTGATCGGCAACGACCGCGAGAAAACCGTCTCGAAAAGGAACTACGGCCGGCGGATCGACCTCACCGTAAACGCGTGTCAGCTGCACGCTTTGACCGGCCGCGCCGCCTTGCTCCACGAGCGCAATGAAAGCGTAGGTTGCGCCGGCCCGGGTCTCTAGACCGCCCACGGCGAAGCGATCGGCCGAGGCGCGCGCCGCGCCCAAATCGACCGCGAATGGCAGCTCCACGTCCTGGTCTTCTTCGTCGTCGGCCTTCAGCGCTTTTTCATTCGCTTGGCCGACGGTCAGCGCCTTCGCTGCGCCGATTTGGCTACAAACGAGTGGCGCAGGCGGCACTGCGACCGTTTCGGTTGCTGCGCTAGCGGAACCGGCCGGACGTCCGCCGCCGGTCCCGGTAGGTTTCGAACGACAACCCAGCGTGAGCGCGAGAAGCCCAACAAAAGTGCTCGCCGAAAGACCCGATGCGGCCCAGCGCGACACGACCATGCAGGGTCAGTACTCGCGGGCCGCGGATCCGGCAAGTATGATGGCGCGCCCCGAGCGGAGCCCAGGATGAGCGGCCGCAAACTAACGAAAACCTACGAACCAAACCCGCTGCTCGCCGCGCTGTACCGGCGTTTCTTCGATCGCATCCAAGTCGATGAGTCCTGGGCGAAGGAGGTCTCGCGACTGTCGGAGCGCGGCAGCGTGGTCTACGTGCTGCGCAGCCTCAACTTCATCGATTTTCTGGCGCTCGACTACCTGACTCATCGTCACAACCTGCCGCGCATCCGCTTCGTCAACGACCTCGGGCTGTGGATTTTGAACCCGCTCGGCAAGGGTTGGCTCAACGCGCTGCTGCCGGACCGCGCGGTGTCCCGCGCCGACGAGTTGGAAGACGCCCTCACCCAGGGCGGGTCGGCCGCGCTCTTTCTCAAGCGCCCGCCCGGTATGCTGGACGTGGCGGCGGGGGCCAGCGGTGGGCGCGGGCTGAAAGAGGGCGATGAGCTAGTGCACGCGCTGTTCCAACTGCAGCGCGCGCGCAGCGAACCGATCTTGCTCGTGCCTCAGGTGTTCGTCTGGTCCAAGTTCCCGGACACGCGCGGTACCGAGCCGCTCGACGTATTGATCGGCCCCCGTGAGTGGCCGAGCCCGCTGCGAACCGTCGCGCAATTTTTTTACAACTACAAGCACGTCAGCCTGAAGCTCGGCGAGCCGATCGATCTGAAGTCCTTCCTGGCCGAGTCCGAACAACAGGCAGACAGCGTGCTCGTGCGTCGGCTCACCTACTCGGTGCTCCGAAAGCTCGAGCGTGAACGGCGCGTCATCACCGGACCCGCGGAAAAACCACCCGAGCGCGTGCGCCAGGAGCTGGTGCGAAGCCCGCGACTTCGGCACGTGATAGACGAGCTCGCCGACGAGCACACCGATCGCTACACGCTGCAGACGCGCGCGCTCACCATGCTGCAAGAGCTGCAGGCGACGCCCGATCGCACCACGGTGAAGTTGCTCGAGGTGGTGTTCGAACGGCTCTTCCAGCGCATCTACGCGGGTGTCGAATACGACCCGGCCGACATCGAGCGATTGAAGGAAGCCGCCAAGCGCGGCACGTTGGTGCTCTTGCCCAGCCACAAGAGCCACATCGACTATTTGATTCTCAGCTACATCTTCAACGCAGAGAACCTGCCGCTGCCGATGATCGCGGCGGGCGACAATCTGAACTTTTTCCCCGCCGGCGGCATCTTGCGCCGTGGTGGCGGCTTCTTCATTCGCCGCTCGTTTCGCGGCGATCGATTGTATGCGGCGGTCGTGGACGCCTACGTGCGGCGCCTGATCCGCGACGGATTTCCGATCGAGCTGTTCCTGGAGGGCGGACGCAGCCGCACTGGCAAGCTGATGCCGCCGAAGTTCGGCCTGCTGAACATGGTCGTGGACGCGGTGCTGGGCGTGCCCGACGCGCAGAGCTGGTTCGTGCCGGTGAGCATCGGCTACGAGCGCGTGATCGAAGGCGAGTCCTACGAGCGCGAGCTGCAGGGCGGCGAGAAGCAAAAGGAGGACGCGGCCGGGCTGTTCAAGTCTCGGGACGTGCTTCGCCATCGCTATGGCCGCATCAATATGCAAGTCGGCCAGGTCTTGAGCTTGCCCGAAATCGCGGCCGAGCTCGGGCTCGAACTCGGCACGTTGAGCCCGGCCAAGCGCCGCGCCTTGGTCACCCGCCTCGGTAACCGAGTGATGGATGAGATCAATCGGGTGACCGCGGTGACGCCGGGTGCGCTCACCGCCTTGGTGCTGCTCAGCCACGATCAACGCGGCCTGTCACACGCCGAGTTCGTGGCGCGCTCGGCGCGCCTGCTCGGCGTCGCCCAGAGCCTGGGCGCGCGCACGAGTCCCGCGCTGACCACGCCCGGAGGCGAGCTGCGCCCCGAATCACTGCGCGAAGCGGTGCAGCTCTTTGCGGACGCCGATCTGATCGAGCTGCGTCACCCGGATCGCGCCGGCTCGGGCGCAGGGCACGCCGGCGCTGGCTCGGGCGCGGTCTACTCGGTGGTCGAGAGCAAGCGGCTGATTCTGGACACGACCAAGAACATCATCGTGCACTTCTTCGTCGAGCGCGCGCTGGTCGCGCTGTCCCTGCTCAGCCTGGGCGCGCCGGACGCCCCGCTCGACGCGGTGCGCGAGCGCGTACGCGACCTCTCCCGGCTGTTCAAGTATGAATTCCGATTCCGCGCCGACGCGCCGTTCGAGCAAATTTTCGACCAGACTTTGTCGCTCATGCAGAGCGCAGCGGAGCTCACCCTGGTGGGTGATCGTGTGCACCCTGGCGTAGGTCGCGACAGCTGGAGCGGCGCGGAGTGGCTCGCCGCCTATGCCGCGATCGTGCAGAATTTCCTGGAAGGCTACCGCGTCGCGGCGCGCTCGCTGAAGGCCGTACAAGAGCGACCGCAAGCCGAGAAAGATCTGACGCGCAAGGCACTCGCGGTGGGTCAGCACATGTTCCTCGATGGCGAAATTCAGCGCTGGGAGGCGGTCAGTAAACCCATTTTCGCGGGCGCCTACAGCGCCTTTGGCGATCAAGGCTACCTGCTGAACCGAGAGGGCAAGTATCATGCTGCTGCCGAGCTCACGAGCCCGACCGCGGTCGACGAGCTCGAGCAACGCCTGGTGAGCTATCTTCCCAAATCCAAGGCATGAACCGGCTCGCGCTGCTCTCCCTTTTCCTGCTCTCGACCAGCTGTGTCGGCGTGCCCACGCCGCTCGCGCCGGGACAGCAGGGCACGGTCGGCGTGCCCCACCTGGGCGTGCAAACGGACGCAGTCGAGCTACCCGCGCGTGGCCCTGGCTTCGTGCGCTATCGACCTGCCGGCTCGCATTACTGGGGCTTGCCGCGCCTCGTCGACGTGATTCAAGCCGCCGCTCGCCACGTCGAGCAAGCCGCGCCGGGCGGCGCGCGCTTGGTCGTCGGCGATTTGTCGGCGCGCTCTGGCGGCAAGATTCAGGGGCACAACTCGCACCGCAGCGGGCGAGACGTGGATCTCCTTTACTACGTGACCACTCCTTCGGGCGTGCCGGTCGAGAGCCGGGGCTTCGTGCCGCTCGACGGCGATACGCTCGGTTTCGTGCCTGAAACCGGAGAATACGTGCGCCTGGATCTGGAGCGCGAGTGGCAACTCGTGAAGTTCCTGCTCACCACGCGCGAGGTGGGCGTGCAGTTTTTGTTCATGAGCCGCACGCTCGAAGCGCTCTTGATCGAGTACGCGCTCGCGCGCGGCGAGCCGCTCGAGCTCGTGCATCGCGCGCAGACGGTGCTCCTGCAACCAGCGGACAGCACGCCCCACCACGACCATCTTCACCTGCGCATCGCCTGCACGCCGGAGGAAACGGTCAGCGGCTGTTCTGGGGGTGGTCCGTATTGGGAATGGCTCCCTCAGCCCCAAGCGCCGCTGCCGCTGGACGCGGAAACGCTGGCCGCCATCGCCGCCGAAGACCCGTGCCCGAACGACACCGCGCTGGCCAGCACTCAGGGCACGCCGGGCGGCGCATGAAACGAGGCACGGCGCGATTCACGCGCGGCAGCCTGTGTTTCGGCGATTGCTTGGAGATTCTGCCCAAGCTCAGTGAGCAGTCTTTCGACTTGGTGTACGTCGATCCGCCGTTCAATACGGGCCGGCCATGGGCCGCCCGCGTCGGAAAGGGAGAGCGCGCGCGGGGCACGGCCGCTTACGCCGATCGCTGGGGAGGCATCGAGGGTTTTCTGGAGATGCTCGCGCCGCGTCTTACCGCCGTTCGACCGCTGCTTTCGGCGCAGGGCAGCCTGTGGATCCACCTGGATCACCGCGCGGTTCACGACACGAAGGTGCTGGCAGACCGAATCTTCGGCAAGCGCGCTTACGCGGGTGAAGTGATCTGGGTGCCCGGCAACGGTGCGCGACGGCGCAACACGCTCAGCGTGACTCATCAAACCATTTTGGTGTACGCGCCCGGCGAGAACATGATTTGGCACGGTGACGATCCCATGGTGCGTGAGCCGTACGCGGACGTCAGCTTGAAGATGCACTTTTCGGAGTGCGACGCCGACGGCCGCTACTTTCGCGACCGCACCATCGGCGGAAAGACCTACCGCTACTACGCCGATAAAGGCCGCCAAATCGGCAGCGTGTGGAGCGATTGCCCTGCGATGCGCGCCAATACGCCGCTGGTGCGGGAGAGCACCGGGTATCCCACCCAAAAGCCGGAAAAATTGCTGGAACGCATCGTGCGCGCGGCCACGAACGCGGACAGCCAGGTGCTCGACCCGATGTGCGGTTCCGGCACCACGCTGGCCGTCGCACAGCGCCTGGGCCGACGCTTCGTCGGCATCGATCAGAGTGATGTCGCCTTCGACGTGGCTCGAGCTCGGCTCAAACAAACGCGCGCGACGCCCTAACCAGCCTGCCGTCAGGAGGCCGGCCGCGGCGCGTCGAGCAGCGGAACGCGCAAGTGAAACCGTTCCGACGCCCGCTGCGACTCGACGTCGACCCGACCGCGATGTTCTGCACCCGCAGGCCAGCCCGGCTATTCGCCTCGAATTTCGCTCGCTAGCGCGACGAAAGGTGAAATAGCGCTTGGCTCTGCGAGCGTGCCCGCAGCGACCGCTTGCTCGACCGGGGTTCCGAGCAAGATGCGTTTCACCGGAACCTCGAGTTTTTTGCCGTTCAACGTACGCGGGACTCGGTCAATTGCGCGAATCTCGTCCGGAATGTGCCGAGGCGACAGGTTTTTCCGAATCGTGTCCTTGAGCGCTTTGCGCAAACGCTCGTCGAGGGAAAACCCCGGGCGAACGACCACGAATAGCCACAATTTGCCGCTCGCATCGCTGAGTGACCCCGTATCGACCACCAGGCTCTCTTCGATCTCGGGCAGCGCTTCGACCACGCCGTAGAACTCGCTCGTGCCCATGCGCACGCCACCACGGTTCAGGGTCGAGTCGGAGCGACCATAGATGACGAACGTGTCGCGCGGCGTGCGCTTGATCCAGTCGCCGTGTCGCCAAACCCCCGGATAGATCGAAAAATAACTATCCAGACGGCGCGCGTCGCCGGGATCGTTCCAGAATCGAATGGGCATGGACGGCAGCGGCTCGGTCAACACCAGCTCGCCGACCGCGTTCGAGAGCGGACGGCCCTGGTCGTCGAAGGACTCGACCTTCGCGCCGAGCCCGGCACACTGAATCTCGCCCGCGTGCACCGGCAACAGCGGGCACGACAGCACGAACGCCGTGCAGACGTCGGTGCCACCGCTCACCGAACCCAGCAAGAGCTCGCGTTTGATGCTCCCGTAGACCCAGGCAAAGCCGTCCGCGGGCAGCGGGGCGCCCGTGGTGCCCAATGAGCGCATCGCGTCCAGCGAGTGGCGCTCGGCCGGCTCGATCCCGGCTTTGCGACAAGCGAGCAGATACGGCGCGCTGCAGCCGAAATAGTTGATTTTTTCCTCTTCGGCGAGCTGCCAGAGTGCCTGCAGACTCGGCGTGGCGGGACTACCGTCGTACAGCACCACGGTGGCACCGAGCAGCAGTCCGCCGATCAGAAAGTTCCACATCATCCAACCGGTGGTCGTGAACCAGAAAAAACGATCCTCCGGCTTGATGTCACAGTGCAACGCGAGCGCTTTCAGGTGCTCGAGCAAGATCCCGCCGTGACCGTGCACGATCGCTTTGGGCAAGCCGGTGGTGCCCGACGAGTATAGAATCCACAGCGGGTGTTCGAAGGGAACCGCCTCGAACTCGAGGGGTTCGCTGTGCGCGGTGAGCTCTGCCCAGCTGCAAAATCCCTCCGGCGCGCGTTCGAGACAGACCGCGCCTTTCAGCGTGTCGAGGCCTGCGCGGATCTGAGCGAGCTCCGCGATGCGGTCGAAAACTTTGCCGCCGTACGTGTAGCGGTCGACTGCGAGCAGCAACGTGGGCTCGACTTGCCTAAAACGGTCGAGGATGCTGCCGACCCCGAACTCCGGCGAGCAGCTCGACCAGATCGCGCCGAGACTCGCACACGAAAGGAACGCGATCACCGCCTCCAAGCAGTTCGGCAGAACGGCCACCACTCGATCCCCTCTGCCGACACCGAGGCGCCGCAGTCCGGTTCGCGCGGCCGCGACGCGTTCGCGAAGCTCCTGGTACGAAAGCTGCTGTCGCTCGCCACTTTCGTCGCGAAAAGCCAGAGCGACATGTGAGTCGCTCCGGCGCAGCGCGTGCTCCGCATAGTTCAACGTCGCGCCCGCGAACCAGCGCGCATTCGGCATGCTGCCCGACAGCACGCGTTCGGCCTTGTCGTGCGCGATGACCTCGAAATAGTCCCAAATCGTCTGCCAAAAATCGGCCACATCGCGAACGCTGTACGCGTGTAGCTCGGCATAGTCACGGAACGAAAGGCCGCGCTCGCGCTCGAGCCAAGTCAGGTACGCGCGAAGTCGCGTCGATTCCACGAACTCGCGACTCGGCGTCCACAGCAGCGCTCCCTCCTCGATCTCGGCCTCGGTCATAGCGAATCTCCCTGTATCGCGGCGGACACGGCCGGCGCCAAGCGCGCGGGCCCAGCTGGCGAGGTCGTGAACCCGAGCGCGGCAAGCTGCGCCGGACGCACCCGACTCTCCGCCCGACGCCAGAGTAGCCCATCGAGAACGTAGTGGGTCGCTTGCGGCAACGCGAGCAGCGGGACCAGCCAAGACAGCATCCACGCTGGCAGGAGCGCGCCTTCACCGAACAGCCAGGCGTGGTCGTGCTCCGCAAAGCGATCCCAGGCGAATTGCTCGAAGAACGCGCAGCCGATCAAGACCGCGGCGAACGCCGCGAAGCCACCGGCAACGACCTGGCCCAAAGCCCAACCGGGCGCGCGTTGACTTCGCTCACGGGTGTAAGTGAACAGCAGCCACACATAAGGGACACCGTGCGGGATGACGTTCAGGGCAGTGAACACGAAGTCGCCTTCGTTCGGCACGATGCCGAGGTACCAGGTCGCGGCGGTGGTAGCCACGATCAGCACCTTACCCAGCGCCGCCCGCCGAGTGAACGCAACACTCAAGAGCTCGCGCGCAAAGAACAGCGCCAACGACGCCACCCACAGCGCCCGCGCCACGCTGGCGAACGGCGCGAGCGGCAAGCCACCCACGAAATCGCCCGGAACGAACCACGAGAACCCTTTTTCGGCCACGTGCAGGTGCCATTCGAACAGCGGGTACAGCGTGGCCGCCCAAATGGCCGCCTCGTCGACCACTCGTTCGAGCAGCGAGCTCGCCCCCGCCTTCTTGCGATAGAGCGCGACCCATCCAACCTGCTGTCGGATGAAGTGAAACACGGCCAGGTAAGCGAGAATTCGCCAAAACATCAGTGGCCCCGCTCGATACGCGCCAAAAGCCGCGCCATAGACGGCCAGCGGCACGAGCGCATAGCGTAAGGGGTGACGCGCGAGCTCCTCGCGGTCGAAGTAGGTGCGGAACCAGGTCGCGTGCACGTGCGCTACGTCGACGCCCAGCACGAGCAAGAGCCAACCCCATTCGGGCAGAACGGCGAAGCCGCCAGCGTGCGCGCACAGCGAGAGCACGAGCGCAGCCAGCGCGCTACCCAAGAACACGCTCAGATCGACGCGAGCACCCCAGAGCCAGGGCCCTAGCGAGAGCCGCTCGGTCTGGGCGCGCGCACGCGTCGGCACCTCACGATGATGGCCGCCTGCCCCGCGCTTGTCGAGTCCGCCGTAACAAGCCGCCTAGCGCGCGCGAAGGCCGCTCAGCCGCTGTGCGGGAAACCCGTGGTCCTCGCGGGCGCATCGAGCACGGCACGCACCCGGCGCGCCAAGGCATCCGGCACCAGCGGTTTTTGCAGATAGGCGATGCCCGAGTCGAGGATACCGTGATGAACGATCGCGTTTTCGGTGTAGCCCGACATGAACAGCACCTTCATCTCCGGCCGTAGGCGCAAAAGCCGCTCCGACAGCTCTCGACCACTCATTTGCGGCATGACCACGTCGGTCAGCAACAAGTGAATCGGCTCCTTGAAGCGCTCGCAGGTTAGCAGTGCCTCGCCCGCATTTCTGGCATCCAGCACGTCGTAACCGTGACGCCTTAGGATCTCGCGCGCCACGATGCGCACTTCGTTCTCGTCCTCGACCAGAAGAATCGTCTCGGTCCCGTTCAGCGTGCGGGGTTCCGCGTAGTCTTGATACGGCTCGCCCGGGCCTTCGGCCTTGGGCAGGTACACCTTGAACGTCGACCCCTTCCCCGGTTCACTGTAAACCCAAATCGTGCCTCCGCTTTGTTGGACGATCCCGAACGCGGTGGCAAGGCCGAGGCCGGTCCCCTTGCCGACGCCCTTCGTCGTAAAAAACGGCTCGAAAATGCGCCCCTGTGTCGCCTTGTCCATCCCCACGCCGGTGTCGCTCACCGCGATCAGCACGTATGCGCCGGGGGCTACGCCGAGATGCTCCCGGGCGTGACGCTCGTCCAGAACGACGTTCCGGGTTTCTATCGTGAGCTGGCCGCCGCGCGGCATGGCGTCGCGCGCGTTCACGATCAAGTTCATGAGCACTTGGTCCATTTGGCCGGGGTCGACGCGCACCGGCCACACCGAACGCTCGTAGTGCAGGCTGAGCTCGACGTCCTCCCCGAGCAGTCGCGTCACCATGCGCTCGAGCTCGTGCACCGCATCATTCATATCGACCAGGCGCGGCGCGAGCACCTGCTGACGGCTGAACGCAAGCAGCTGGCGGGTGAGCTCTGCCGCGCGCTCCCCGGCCTTGCGAATCGATTCGACGTCTCCGCGAATGGGGTCCATCGGTTTCAGATCCCGCTGCAGCATCACGCTGTAGCTCAGGATCACCGACAGCAGGTTGTTGAAGTCGTGCGCGATGCTGCCCGCCAAGCGACCGACTGCCTCCATCTTCTGTGAGTGCCGAAGTTGCTCTTCGCTGCGTGAAAGCGCGGCCTGCGCCTGCCGTCGCGCCTCGGCCTCTTGCCGAAGCTCTTCGTTCTTGGCCTCGAGCTCGGCGGTGCGCGCGTGCACCCGCTGCTCGAGCTCTGCGTGCAGCGCCCTCAGGTCTTGATTGGCTTGTTGCAGCTCCTGCGCGCGCCGGTAAACCTCCGCTTCCATGGCCTCGGCGCGAATCTTGAGCTCTTGATTGAGCCGCTCTTGAGCGCGTTCCTCCTCACGCACGCACATGAATTCAGTCACGTCTTCGACGCGATGCAGCAGCGCGATCAGGCGACCATCGCTATCGAACACCGGAGAATTGTTGGGACTCCAGAAGCGAGTCTCGAACGCGCCTCCTTCGGAGTCGGGGCGCCGCACATCGTACTTCTGTACGGCCATCGCGTCGGGGCGCCCGGTCTTGAGCACGCGTTCGAGCGACGAGCGCAGGTTCGCGACACCATCCGCGCCCGGATCATTCGGATTATCGGGGAACACGTCGAACAGACCGCGGCCCACGATCGCTTCGCGCGTGGTCATGGTCGCGCTCAGGTAAGCGTCGTTCGCGGTGACGATGGTGAGCTCCGGCGTCAGGACCAAACAAGGGCCGGGGCCCGCTTCGAACAAGGCTCGGTAGTCGAGCTCGGCAGCAGCGTCGCTAGTCAAAGCAATCTCGAGAATGGGTCTACATCCTCGGGTATAGGATTGCGGCTCGACCGTGAGAAGACGGCGGATCTCGCCGCTCGCTGCCCTCCGCAGCGTTCAGCCCGAGTCGTCCGCGACCCAAATCGCTCATAATCCCGATAAGTTATCTCACTCTCGTTCTGAGCCCGTCAGCAGGCCCACACCGCGGGCAACCCTGGCACCAGAACCAAGCAGATACAGACGCCACATTTTAGATCGACGATCGGACCGCAAGCATCCCCGGCCTTCGGTGGCTCGGATGGACAAGAGTCAGAGCCGCCTGTGCCACCGGTCGCTGGCGCGCCTCCGCTCCCCCCGGAAAGCGCTCCGCCGGTCGCGTTCGTTCCGCCGCTGCCTCCGTTGGGCGCGCCACCAGTGCTTTGGTGCCACCGGTGGAGGTCGTTCCGCCCGTCCAAGGCGCTCCACCCGTTCCACTACCGCCGGTCGACTTCGCTCCGCCGGTCGATTTCGTTCCCCCTGTCTCGACACCGCCCGTCGCTTTCGCACCACCAGTCGCGTTCGCGCCTCCGCTCGCTTTCGTTCCGCCGGTCGTGTTCGCACCGCCGGTCGACTTTGCGCCTCCAGTCGATCTTGCGCCTCCGGTCGTGTTCGCACCACCGGTCGCTGTCGAACCGCCAGCCTCATTGCCGCCGGTGGCTCGCACGCCTCCGCTCTGAACCCCGCCGCTCGCCGCGCGGCCGCCAGTCGACGTTGCGCCACCGCTGCTCGCTCGTCCTCCCGCGCCACTCTTCCCCGCCGACTCGGCTCCGCCTGAACCGCTATTCGGACTCCCGCTGGCGCCGAGTGTGCCGCCGCTCGCCGCCCTGCCGCCGGCAGCGGCGCCACCGCCGTTTTCGCTCGCACCGACGCCAGTGAGCCCGCCCGAAGCGCCGGCGCGCCCGCCCCTGCTCACGCCCGAGTTTTCTGCGCCAACGCCGCCATCCTCACCGTCGTCACCGGCACCCGCGGCACTTGCCTTACCACCCGCTGGCTGCCCGCCCGCCCCGCCCGTGCCAGTCACTGCGGGGTCGACGATATCCATCCCCGGAAGCAAGCATGCGGAGGTCAGAAACCCCAGAGCCCAGAGTCCGTGTCGCAACCGCATCAGAACCTACCGCGGAGCTCGGCTCCGTCGTTGGTCACGGTGAGCGAAAAGCTCGGCGATGTCTGCGACGAGCCGGCAGCGCGCGAATTCTTGCTCACGAATAGCAGCGCCAAACCGGTCACCGCGGAGACGCCACCCACCACGAAGCCCGCGGTCGAAAGGTGACGGAGCGTGTTGTAAGTCGAGACGCTGTCTCGCTCTTCGGAGGAGCAATGCGTGTCGGCGCAGTGTCCGCTGTCCTTCAACGCCGAGCGCTTACCCAGCGCCCAAAAGCCGGTCACCGCTCCAAACACCAGGCCACCACCACCCACACCCAGGCTCACCCAGCCGAGCGTTGCGCGCGTGTCTCGCGACGTACGCACTTTCGTAACGCGCTCGCGGTTCGCTTCGACGTCCACGAAATTCAGGGACACGTCTCGCCGCTCCCGCTCCACTAGCGGAATGACGAGCTCGAGGCGGCGATTCCCGCTCACCGCCACCACCCGGTGCGAGCCAGGGTTCAGAGCGACTTCGGCCTGCTGGGATTGAGCGGATAGAGGCTCGTTATCGACGACCAGCTGAACCTCGTCGAGCGCGGCGCCGCGTGGGATGAACCGCACGCGTGGAATGCGCTCCAGGAGCGGTTCGAGTTCGCGCCCCGCGTCGTCACGAGCACGCTGTTGCACGCCCTCGTCGCCGCTGGAGACCGGGAGTTGCGTCGCCGCGCGGTAGCGCTCTGCCGCCTCGCGCAACTTGCCTAATTTGTCGAGCGTACGCGCGGACCACAACGCGAGCGTCGGCGCCGGCAGCAACTCGTAGGCTTGCGCAAGCTGGGTATTGGCCCGTTGGTAGTCGCCCTTCTGATAGGCTTCGACGCCTGCGTACCCGAGGTCACGTGCCTTCGTGCGCGCTGACGCCTGCGCGTTTTGCGCTTGCGCACCAGTCGCACAGAGCGCCAACGCCAAAACCAACGCAGGAGTGCGGAAGCAACGCCGCGCCTTCACTCCGCAGCAATACGCCCGCACAGGGCGCACGCAAACCGATAAACAGGGCAAATACGGGGCAAATTGCCGTGCGGCGCATTGCCACGCGCGAGAAAATCGAACGCGACTCGACGCTGTCGAGCACCACACGCACGGAAGTTGCAACACAATGGCGACGTGGGCTCCGCCACGTTGAAAGCCGAGCGCGAACCTCGAGCGCGCCTGATCGCCGGCAAGTACCGGCTGATTCGCCCTCTGGGGCATGGCGGCATGGGTGCAGTTTGGCAGGCGGAGCATCTCACGCTGCATTCCCCGGTAGCGATAAAGCTGCTCGACCCGACCATCGGCGCCAGCACGCTCGCCTTGCAGCGCTTCTTGCACGAGGCGCGAGCGGCTGCGGCGCTGCGCAGCCCGCACGTGGTGCAAATTCTGGATCACGGCGTCGACGAAGGCACTCCGTACATCGTGATGGAGCAACTCGACGGCGAATCACTCGCCGACCGACTCGCGCAAATCCCGCGGCTTTCTCCGCTCGAAACGGCGCACATCGTGACCCACATCGCCCGCGCGCTCGGCCGCGCGCACGCGGCGGGAATCATTCATCGGGATCTCAAGCCGGAGAACGTGTTCTTGGTCAGGAACGACGACGAAGAGGTCGCCAAGCTACTCGACTTCGGCATCGCCAAATCGATCCATGAACTCGGAACGGACACTCCTCTGTGCGACACCGTCCCGGGCATGATCGTGGGCACGCCATACTACATGAGCCCGGAGCAAGCCGCTGCGGCGCCCGATCTGGATCACCGCTCCGACATTTGGGCGCTCGGAGTGATCGCCTTCGAATGCTTGCTCGGACGTCGGCCCTTCGAAGGTCACACTCTGCACGAACTCTTGGTCCTCATCCGCGAAGCAGCGCAGCCGATCCCCTCCGAGCTCGGTCCGGTGCCGGCTGACTTCGATCGCTGGTTCGCGCGAGCTTGCGCACGCGACCCGAGTCAGCGCTTCGAGTCCGCCAAAGAAGCAGCCGAACAGTTGCGACAAACGTGTGAACGGGCCGAAGCGACGAAACGAGCGAGCAGCGACTTCCAAGCGACTTTGGTGAGCGGCGGCGCCACGTCGATGCGCCCCGCGCCGAACACTCTGCGGCGGCGAGCTCCCGCCGCTCTACTGCTGCTACTTGGCGCAGGCCTGCTGGCTCTGGGGGTCGGGTTCGCTCGAATGAGCACCCCCACCACTCCCCGCGAAGCACCAGCGACCGCTGCCAGACCGACACCCGCGTCTCCCGCAACGCCGGCAGGGGCCTCGGCACCGACCCTCGCCCCAACGACCGAAAACGCTCATCCCGTGATCGTTTCGATCGTCGAAGCCGCAACGCCGAGTCCCTCGGCCGCGCGCGGAGCAAGAACCACCGCGAACGCGAGCCGTCCGGCACCACGCGCGGTGTCTCCCCCACATGCACTCACTAAAGGCGCGACGCCGCCGAGTTCCGCGCCTCTAGCCACGCCACCCCGTTCGACTCGAAGCAGCGTAGACCTCGGTATTTGACTACGTTCGTGGGCCGCGCGCCGAACACATGAGTGCGGGCGGCCTCGTCACTTGAGGCGCGCGCGATTCGGAACTAACCTCATGCTTCGATCGACGAGATCCGGGCGTGCGCCGCGCGCTCGCGTTTCGCGAGGAAGGCACGTCATGAGCAAACTCGGGCTTCTGTTGATGTTGGCGTTCCTGACTCTCGGCGTCCTGGTTGCGGGCTGCATCGTCGAGTACGACGCAAACGAAGCGGGCGCCGGCGCGTCCACGGGCGGCGCGAGAGCGACTGGCGGCGCCGGCAGCTCGAAGGGTGGCAGCGGCACGAGCGGCGCCGCCACTTCCGACGACGGCGGGGGCGGCTGCAGCTTTTCCCGGAGACCCGCGCAAGGCACGGCACTCGGCTTTGCCGCGCTCTCGCTCGGACTCGCGCTCGGCGCGCGGCGTCGCCGTCGGGCCGCCCCGTGACGACGCCTACGGCTGCGTCGAGAAATCGCGCAGGAAATTAGGCAAGAAGGAAGCCATGTGCGGATGCGGCGCTCGTTCTCCTGGTCGCATCCCGTTCGCGTAGCCCCGCGCGCGAAACGGCTCCACCAACGCGGCGTCACGGCTGAACACGTGCACCGGAACACTCACCGAAGCGCTCGCCCCGGCGACCTCCGGGATCGGCTGGTGGTCCCCGAGCACGATCACGAGCGAGTCGTCGCTGACGAATTTCTCTAGGTAGCTTCGAATGACCTCGAGATCATAGACGATCGAACGAACATAGGCCTCCGAAGCGTCCTTGAAGTGCGGCCATTCGATGGGAAACCGCACGGCCTCGAGGTGGTTGTAGATCTCGCCGTTCTGCACGCGTTCCCAGTCCTCCACCAGAATCGGTTGGTGACTCCAGGGCGCGTGGCTCGAGACCAGAACGTACTCGATGAAGAGCGGAGACGAACGACTCCCGAGCTCACGGCGTCGAATGAAGTCGAGCACGTACTGGTCCGGCATGGTCGCCCAGGCGTAACTGGGGCCCGCGTAATCGAAATTCCAGGCGTAATAGCGCTGTTCGAACGCAAAGACTTCGCCCTTCGGCCAGGGGCGCGTGGTGCCGGGCTGCGCGATCACGGTGCGGTAGCCCGCGTCGCGAAAATAACGCGCGATCGGCCGCGGGTGACTGGCCAGCAGGAGCTCGTATTGAAGCTGGTCCGAAGTGCGTACACCGGTCGCAAGCGTGGCTTGGGCCAGCCAAGATCGGCCGCCGGAAGTGGGCGAGTCCATGAGGCCGGTCGCCAGCGAGAAACCTCGGGAGCCGAGCTCGCGCTCGAACTCGCCGAAAACCGTGGCCACGCGACGCGCAAAGTCGGGGCGCTCGAACACCGTCGCCCCATAGGACTCGACCAAGATCAAATACACGTTGCGCCCGCGAAGTTTGGCGAGGTTCGAAGGTGTGGTGCGCAGCCGCTCTTGCACGTCCGTGATCGCCTTCACGTTAGCCGTGCGATAGCCGGAGACATTCAGCAGAAACTTGGCTTCATGTCGCAGGCGCGGAATGCTGCTCGCGCCAAATCCGCCGAAATAGAGCTGCTTGTAATGCGGGTCGTGTGGAACCAGGCCGAGTGCGAAGAATAGGGCGATGATCGCGCCCACTCCGCGCAGATGACGGGTATCTGCGAGGTAGCGTTCGCACTCTTCCAGCGCGCGGTAGCAGACAAGGAACAACCCCGTGAGCAATACCGGCAACGCGACCAGGAGCAGCGCCAAGAGCCAAATCGAAAGGCTCGAGTACGCGAAGCGGACGAGCTCGGGCGCTAGCTGCAGGTCGGACCATAGGTTGAAGCGTTCGGCGAAATAGCGAGTCTGAAAGCCATCGCCGATCCGGATCAAGCGCACCAGAAACAGCCACAGCACGAGCGCTACACGCACGGCTTTCGGGACTCGAAAGTTCAGGCGCGCGAACAGCGCGAAATAGGCGAACAACACCACCACGTCGATGGCTGGAACGAGGTACCAAAACGCCGGCTCGTCCGCGGGGTAGCGAAGGTTGAGCATGACGTCGAGCAGCGCCCACGCCAGAACGAACCGTAACGTCGGCCGCCACTTGGTGAGGCGCTCTTGCGTCCATTCGTTGACGGGCCGTCCGCGGTAATTTGCGGTCATCGGTGGCACGAGCCATTCGTTCTGGAAACTTCGCCGCAACTCAGGCTGTTACCATCAGAGCGCTGCGGCCCACAACGCCGATGCCAAACCGTGGATCCACGCGGCCTGCCCGAACAGGCAGGAGCCAGCCCAGTTAGCCGGGAGCCACTCGCCGCGCCTCGATCCGGCTGCTAGAGAGTCGACCGTGGCGCCCACCAGAGCATCGAGCCCGCCGAGTCGCGAACAACTCCTGCATCTGCTGTACGAGGCAGCCGAGCTCGAGCACACCTTGATGTGCACCTACCTGTACGCTGCGTTCAGCCTGCGCAGCGGCGAGGCCGAAGGACTTTCGGCGCGCGAAGCCGAAGCGGTCGCGCGCTGGCGGCGCGTGCTGATGCGCGTGGCGATCGACGAAATGGGGCATCTGACCGCGGTGTGGAACATCACCGCGGCGCTCGGCGCTTCGCCGCGATTCGGTCGCGGCAATTTCCCGCTCGACGCGGGCGCGCTGCCCGCCGGAATCGTGGTCAAGCTGGCGCCGTTCAGCGAAGCGGTGCTTCAGCACTTCATTCATTTGGAACGACCCGAAAGCTCCTCGGAGCCGGAGGGACCCGGGTTTGCGCCGGAATTCTTGTTCAAGCGCGGCCTCAGTGCACCGCGCCTCACGCCCATGGCCATCGACTACGAAACGGTGGGCGCGTTCTACGCGAAGCTCGACGCCGATCTGCGCGCATTCGCCGAACACTTCGGAGAAAAGGCCGCGTTCTCCGGCGACCCTGCGCTGCAGCTCTCCCCGCTGGAGGTGGAGCTGGGTGGTGCCAAGCCGGTGATCTGCCTGAAGACCGCGCTCGCCGCGTTCACCGCGATCGTCGAGCAAGGTGAAGGTGCTCCCGAGCACTCGGAGGACTCGCACTTTCAGCGCTTCATCGGCATTCGTCGGGAATACGCGGCGCTGAAGCAAGAAAACCCAGCGTTTTCTCCGGCGTTTCCGGCGGCCACCAACCCGGTGCTGCGCCCGCCCCTGCGCAGCGAAGGGCGCGTGTGGCTCGAAACCGAGGAAGCTGCGGCGACCGTGGACGTCGCAAACACCGGCTATGCCCTGATGCTGCGACTGATGGCTTACTCGTATCTCGTGCCCCGGCCGGCACCGGAAAAGGCTCTCGCGGTCGATCTCTCGCTCGGCGTCATGCGCGCGGTGACCTTGCTCGCGGAGCGCGCCGCACGGCTGCCAGCGGGACCTTCGAACCCCGACTGCCATGCGGGCATGTCGTTCACCGCGCTTCGCGACGCTTCTCCCCTGCCCCCGGCGGAGGGCGCGCGGCGCTTCTTCCGTGAACGATTCGCGGAGCTTTCCGATGCGGTGAGTGCGCTCGCTGGCTCTGGTGACGAGCGCGTACGGAGTGCCCAGCGCATCCTGTCCGAGCTGCGAAGGCGGGCCGAGCGTGGTTTCGATGTGACTGCCAAGCCGGCAACCGCTGTGACTGCGGCCTCGACCGGGGCTGCGCCAGCCGCTAGCGTGAAGGCGATGACGACAGCGCGAACGCCCGGTGCGCCCCCCGTGCCCACCGTGATCGACGGGGTGGATCACATCGAAGGGGAAAAGCTGACTCTGCTCTACGAGGGCAAGAAGTGCATTCACGCGCGCTTCTGCGTGACCGGAGCACCCAGCGTATTCTTGGCCAACGTAAAAGGCCCTTGGATCGAGCCCGATGCGGTTGCGGTCGAGAAGCTGGTCGAAATTGCGCACGCTTGTCCCTCCGGCGCCATCCGCTATCAGCGCAAGGACGGGGTCGCGGACGAAACAGCGCCGCCCGTCAATCTCCTGGCGATTCGAGAAGCCGGGCCCTACGCGGTGCGCGGCGATTTGCGCATCGACGGTGAGCAGCGCGGATACCGTGCCACGCTCTGCCGCTGCGGCGCTTCCAAGAACAAGCCGTACTGCGACGGTTCGCACCATGACGTCGCCTTTGCGGCCTCGGGTGAGCCTGCAACCGGACAAGCAGACATGTTGCCGGTGCGCGACGGCCCCCTGCAGGTCGACCCGCAGGTGGATGGGCCGCTGCTCGTGCGCGGCAACCTCGAGATCACGAGCGGCACCGGGCGGGTGGTCGCGCGACTCGTGCAGGCACGGCTCTGCCGTTGCGGCGGCAGCGCGAACAAGCCGTTCTGCGACGGCACGCACGCGCGCATCGGCTTCAAATCCAGCTAGTCTAGCCGCGGTCCGGAAGCGACGCGCCACGCCGAGCAAGTACCGCGTCGGCCGCCTGCAGCCCGCGATCGAACGCTTCTTCGAGCAGCGCTATTCCGCTCAAGTCCGAGTGCGCGAACACCACGCGTCCGAGCGGCTCGCTCGCCTTCGCGCGCGCACCCCCCCAAATGAATCCGGGCAGCGGAGTGACCATCGCGTGCCCCCAACGATAGACGTCGATGCGCTCCACTAGCGGCTCCAGGCCCTGATGCGCCCGCCCGAGATCGGTCAAGATGCCATCGACCGCGGTGGCGTGGTCCAGCGAGCGCAGCAGCGCGCGCGATTCCTTCTCGCCGTGCTCCCAGAACGGTCGATAGTAGGTCCAAACGGTAGGGCCGAAGTCAGCCAGGGTTTGGTGGGTCGCGACCACGTAACCGAGCGCAGGGCTATCGAACAGCACGTTGTCCCAAGCGAACGGAAAGCCCCGGGAGCGCGGCCGCTCGGACAGATGAAGGTTGGCGACCAACCACGCACCATAGTGAAATTCGGATAAGTGCGGCGGCGGGGCGTCGCGCAGCAGGCGCACGATGCGACGCGCCACCAGCTTGGGCACGGCCAAAATCACGTCGTCGGCGAGGTAGCGCAACGCCCGCTTTTGCACGGCGTCGTAGGCCACCACCTCCACCGAGTCAGGCCCGGGAACCACGTCGGTGACCAAGCGGTTCAATTGAAGCCGCTCGCCGAGCCCACGGGCCAAGTGCGCGACCACGCGACCATTACCCTCCGGCCAGGTCAGAAAGGGCGCGGTCTCGCCGCCTGCGTCGCTCGCACGCGCACAAAAATAGAACAACATGGCCCAGGCGCTGGTGTGCTCGAGGGACGCGCCGTAATCGTCCCGACAAGCGTACTCGACGTACCAGCGCAAGAGCGGTGAGCGAAACCCGTGCTGATCGAGCCAGCCACGCGCCGAGAGGCGATCGAGCGCGACGGGCTCGGCCGCATCCGAGCAGCGCCGCATTGGCAACGTGAAGGCCCTGCGCCCCGAGGAGTCGCGAAAGTCTACCCATTTTTGCACTTCGGCCTCGAAGCGAGCGAGCTCAGCACGATCGCCGACGTTCGCGCGCGAAGCCGGAAACAGCCCCTCGATCCAGTGCCCATCGATGAACAGCCGCTCCTCGGGCGCGCGCACTCGCGCCGCTTCCACGCCATGAGCCGTGCCAGCCGCGTCGACGCGCACGGCGCCGAGCTCTTCGAGGAGCGTGACCAATTCGTGCTGTTCACGCCGCGGTACCGGAACGTAGTGCGCCCCCCACGGGTAGGGCACGACTCCATCGTGGCCCGACGCGCTGGTTCCACCCACGAGCCCTTCCAGGTCGAGCACTCGGTAATCGCGTACGCCCAGTCGCTCGAGACGCCAGGCCGCGGCCAGGCCACTTGGTCCAGAGCCGACGATCAACACTGAAACGCGCTCTGCAGGCGCGCTCACCCGCTCCACGCTCAGATCCAGAAGACGATGCCCAATTTCGAGCCGAGCGCCGAGCAAGGATCCGGCCACCGGTCGCGACTTTCGCGAGCAGGCGAGCGACGCGAGCGGCGCGCCAAGCAGCGCAGAAAGCAGCTCACGACGGGACAGCGACACCGACCGGATGGTATGCGCTTGCGGGGCGCGGAGAAATGGCCGAAAAGCGGGGACCCATGGACGAATTCGACGACGACAAGGGTGGCAGCACCTTCGAGGAATCGCGGCGGCGCTCAGAAGCCCTGCGCCTCGATCTGCCCAAGAACCCCGGACGTTACCGGGTGCTCACGGGCGATCGGCCCACCGGCGCGCTGCACATCGGCCACTACTTCGGTTCGCTCAAGAACCGCGTCGAGCTGCAGAACCTGGGCGTCGAAACCTTCGTCGTGATCGCTGACTATCAGGTGCTCACCGACCGCGACACGGTCGACGCGGTCGCGCGCAACGTGCGCGAGCTGGTGCTGGATTACCGCGCGGTCGGCCTCGACCCGAACAACCAGCGCACGCACATCTTTTGCCACAGCCACGTGCCGGCTCTAAACCAGCTGCTGGTGCCCTTCCTCACCCTGGTTGGCATGGGCGAGCTCGAGCGCAACCCGACCGTCAAGGAAGAGATCAGCGCTGCCGGGCTCACGCGCGTGAACGCGGCCATGTACACCTACCCGGTGCATCAGGCGGCCGACATCTTGTTCTGCAAGAGCAACGTGGTCCCGGTCGGCCGCGATCAGCTCCCGCACATCGAGCTCACTCGTAAGATCGCCCGCCGCTTCAACCGCCGCTTCTGCGCCGAGGACAAGCCCCTCTTTCCCGAGCCGGATGGGCTGCTCTCGGCCGCGCCCAAAATCCTTGGGCTGGATGGCAATCAAAAAATGAGTAAGAGCCGCGGCAACGCGGTGGATCTGCGGGCAACCGCGGACGAAACCGCTCAGCTCATCAAGCGCGCGACCACCGACGCCAATCGGCAAATCAGCTACGACCCCGAGCAACGCCCGCAGGTCGCCAACCTGCTGCTCTTGATCGCGCTGTGCACCGGGGAGGACCCGAACGCGATCGCCGAGCGAATCGGCGACGGTGGCGGCGGTGCGTTGAAGAAGCTCCTCACTGAAACGCTCAACGAAACGCTACGACCGATCCGCGCTCGGCGTCTCGAGCTCGAGAAGGACGCCGAGGCGGTGGTTCGCGACACGCTGTCCGCGGGCATCACGCGAGCCAACGAGGCAGCCGACGTGACGCTGCGTGAGATGCGTCGCGCCATGAACATGGACTACGGCGTGTAGTCCGCGAAATCGGCCGTTCAGCGAGCAGCGCGACGAGCGCGTCGGCGAGCGAGCCCGAGCGCAGCGCCGAGCGCCGTGCACAGCCCGAGCAGCCCGGCGCCACTGCCGGGCGGGCTCCCACCCAAGCTACAGCCGCCGCTGTCATTGCCGTTGGCCGCGCTGGACTCGGGAGCGCCACTCCCAGAATCCCCCTTGGGATTGGTCGGCACCCCTGCGCCGTCGGTCGCGATGCCGCGGCCACCACCACCGACCAAGTCGCTGTACGGCGGAAAGCACAGCTTTGCGGGATCCGCGGGCGCGCAGCCGGAATTGCCATTGGAATCGGCCCAGCAGGTGCCTTCGGGGTTGTCACGGCAGGACCAGCCGCTCGGGCAATCCGAATCTGCGGCGCAGGCCACGCGCGCCGCTTCACACGCCTTGGTTCCGGACGGTTCACAGCTGCAATCCTCGGGGACGCGATCGGGCGGCGTGCTCGATGCCGAAGGCGTCGGTGCCGGCATCGCTGGGTCCGCTGAGCCCGACGAGCCCGAGCCCGCGCTCGGAGGCGAGCTCGGCGTCCCGCCGCCGCTCGACCCTGAACAACTGCATTGCTGCTGTTCCTTACAAGTGAAGCCTGCGCCGCAGTCCGCATCCGCGGCGCATGAAAGCGTCCAGCGCGGCTGGCACAGCTTGCTGGTAGTGGTTTCGCACGTCACGTCCGCGGGCTTTTCGGGACAGGCGCCGTCCACGCAATCCGGAGGCACTGCGCCGGTATCGCTGCCAACGCAGTTCGTCTGCTGCACCTCGGCGCAGGCCATGCCATCCGCACAGTCACTGTCGGTGTTGCAGGAGCCCGGCCGACACACGGAAACCGTGCTCGGAACACAAGGCTTGCACGATGCGTCGATGCAATCGATGGCAGGACAGCCCGTCGGCTCCATTTCGCAGGTAAAGCCCTTGGGGCAGCTGGTGTCGCCGCACGCCTGCTCGGCAAACGCGGCCTGCGCAGTGAACAGCGGCGCGAACAGCACCAACACCGAACAGACGCCGCGAATCGAGTGAGAGCTCTTGCCAGAACGGATCATGCGAAATTCCTCCAGACTAGATCAAAGACCGAGGCAGACATCAGCGCCCGCGGGCCAACAAGCGTAGGTAAAGAAGCGAACACTTTGAGTCATGCCGGCTGTCTGCTCGAGCTGGCCGCGCAGCGTTCCGCTCGTGCTATCGGCGGTGATGGTCGCGTCGAGCACCAGCGCGTCGGTGCGCACACCCGCGCGCGGGCTCACGTTGAACGTTCCGTTCAACGTGGCGAGCGGCAAGCTGAGCGTGAGCTGCACCGCCTCGACGCGAGTCGCGTGTAGGACGGCCTGGAAACGTTCGGAAAGCGCGCCGCCAGCGGTGGCAAAAGCGACCTGGGCGTCAATCTGCACCTCGTCGGGCGCGCAGCCACCCACGTCGGGTCCGGTCGCCCGCGGCGTCCAGTGCACGAAACGCGCGCCCCTGCTGCTCGCCTCCACGCCGATCGTAATGCTCGAGGTGCCTTGCTCCGGACCAAAGCCGCTTAGCTCCGGCGGCACGGCACTCCAAGCAAGCGAAGCCGCACGCGACCCGGTGGCCACCGTGAGCAGGCTCTCCACGGAGAACCCGAGCGGAGAAACCTCGGAGGCAGTGAGCGCGGTGGCCTGCGCAACGCACGAGCTGCCGCCGCCCGTATCCACCTCGGGGTCTTTGGTGGTCGTACCAGTACCCTCCGTCCCAGTCTGACCGCCCAGGCAACCCGCGCTCGAGAACACGAGTGACAGGGCGCCGAACGCGCGCCTGATAGAGCTCGAGTGCCTCCGATTCACGAATTACAGACTGCACTGAGCGGCGCCAGAGCACCAGTGTCAGATCGCACATTTCCTCTTTCCAGCGAGCCCTCAAATGTGCGAATCATCACTATATGCGCTATGATTACCAGCGTATTGCCCGGGATTTCCTGCGGGCGCTGCGCGGCCGCCGGTCGCAGGCCGCCTTCAGCCGGCGGCTCGGTTACCGCACGAACGTCGCCTACACGTGGGAATCCGGGCGAGCATTCCCGACCGCAGCAACCGTGCTGAACGCGGCCGTGCGCTCCGGTGTCGACGTGCACGCGGCGCTCAGCCGTTTCTACCGTTCCTCCCCTGCCTGGCTCGCCGACACCAAGCCCGAGAGCGCGCTCGGCGTCGCGCGCTTGCTCGACGATTTGCGTGGGCGCACTTCGATTGTCGAGCTCGCGCGAGCCTGCAAGCGCAGCCGCTTCGCAGTCGCGCGCTGGCTGAAGGGCGACGCGGAGCCGCGGCTGCCCGAGTTTTTCCTGCTGATCGAAGCCACCTCGTTGCGGCTGCTCGACTTCCTCTCGACGTTCACCGACGTCTCACTGCTGCCGTCGCTCAGCGTCGCCTGGGCTGAGCTCGAGGCCACGCGGCGCGCCGCATACGACGTGCCCTGGACTCAAGCCATCCTGCGGGCACTCGAGCTCACCGAGTACAAGCGCCTATCAAAGCACCAACGCGGCTGGCTCGCGCATCGCATCGGTATTCCTCTCGACGAGGAACAGCGCTGTCTCGAGTTGCTCGCACGCACAGGCCAAATCCGCTTGCGCCGCGGGCGCTGGGAGCTGCGCGAGGTCCTGGCTGTCGATACGCGCAGAGACGCAGAGAGCGAGCTCGCCCTGCGCGCCTGGTGGATTGAGACGGCCCTCGCGCGACTCCGTGCTGGCGACAGCGGAATCTTTTCCTATAACGTGTTCGCCGTCTCAGAGGCCGATTTCCAACGCATCAACGACCTGTACCGCGCCTATTTCCGCCAAGTCAGAAGCATCATCGGGCAGTCGGAGCCGAGCGAGCGCGTCGTGCTGTTTTGTCAGCAACTGCTTCCGCTCGATCGCCACCTGCAGAAGTCCCGCGATTGAAATGCGATGAATGCCGGACTTCGTGCCGCGACTTTTATGACCCATTTCGTCGAGTTCGTGGCGGCGCGGCAATCGAACGCGAATTCCTTGTGATCATCCCGACTTGGCGTTAGCAAGAAAGGGCTCTTTCCATGCCTCGATTGCTTGCGATAACCAAGAGCAGTCAGCTAGCGTTTCTCGCCGCGTCGAGCCTGCTGATTCCGGTGGTCGCACACGCCGAGACGGAGCCCATTCGCATCGAGTACCGCGCGATCGCGGGGTGCCCGAGCGTGGAAGAATTTCGCGCCGAGGTGTTTGCGCGCACGCGGAGCGCCCGGCCGGCCGCTGACTCCGAGACCGCGCGAACGTTCGTGGTCACGATCGAAAGCGCAAAAGCGGGCGTGGTCGGCAGCTTGGTCGTTCGCGAGGCGAGCGGCGCGACACTCGCGCGCAAGGTCGACGGCGCGCGTTGCGAGCAAGTTGCCACCGCGCTCTCGCTCGCGACCGCGCTCGCGATCGATCCTCAGGCACCCGAACCGACACGCGACGCTGCAGCGGGTGAGGCTGGAGTGAACCGAGACGGATCGCCCGGCTCCGCGAGCTCGAAAAGCGACGGCTCCCCCACTGACAAAAAGGCGGAGCCGCCAAAGGCCGCCCCCAACGAATCGTCCGAACGCGACAATGGGGAGCCGGACGAAGACCGAACCGACGAACGCGAAGTCGCGAGCGGGGCGGGTCACGAATGGTGGAATGCCGCGCTCGGGCCCAGCTTCGAAACTGGAATCAGCCCCAGGCTGTCCTTCGGAGCGTCTGCGCAGCTCGAACGGCACCGCCACGGTCCGGGCGACTTCGTGTCGGGTTTCGGGCTCGAATTGAGCTGGCTCCAAGGACCGAGCTATGCGGTGGACACGGCCTCCTCTTCGTTTCGATTTCTGCTGGCGCGGCCGTTCATTTGTCCGAGCGAGCTCTCGCTGTTTGCTGCGCTCCGGGCCGGTCCCTGCTTGGGTGCGGAGCTCGGCGCGGTAACGGGAACCGGCGCCGACCTGCCGAGCGCGGCGACCGAGACACGTTTCTGGGCTGCCGGAGACGTGCGACTGCGCGTACGGATCGAGCCTGAAAGCAACTGGTTCGTCGAGTTCGCTGGTGCGCTCGTCTTTCCGTTCACGCGCTACACGTTCGTATTCCGCGAACCGGAAACCCAAATCTACGAAGTACCGTGGCTCGGCGCCGCTGCCGGACTTCGCTTGGGGCTGCGCCTGTAGTGCGGCTCAGCGTACGCCGAGTTCCTGCCGAACCGCATCGGGGAACTTGGTGAAGCGCGAGGAACCGCACGACGGCGGGTTTTCGAAGCTATTTTGCGGCTCGCCCGGATGCAGGGTTCCGCCGTTCGCCGTCGGATAACCGAAGACCGCGGAAACAGGTTCTAACTCGGAGCAATCGTGCAACTCGGTGAAGCCAATGCGATTCGAAAACATCTGGGTTTTCGTCGCGATTTGCCCCCAGGCCGCGGGTACCAAGATACGGCCCATGAAAAGCTCGGCGTTGGTGACCGTGTCGAGCACCCAGGCGCCGTACCAAATGTCGCCGTTGGCCTCGGTCGAGTGGCGAGCCACGCGCAGCCGATAGGTCCGGCACACTTGCCAGTCGTAAAGTACGTGAATGGTCCACCACTCACCGCTGGTATCGATCTTGAGGTACTTGCGCGCGTTCGGATAGTCCACGTCGCCGAGCTCCGCGCGAAGTGGCCGCGAGGACATCCAAAACACCAGCATGTTTTCGGTTTGAACCGGGCCGTCCGGCGGATCCGCCTGATACCCGCCGCGGTACTGCAAGCCGATGAACCCGCCGGAGCTGCCCATCAAATCGAAGCTGTGAGCCCAGAAATACCCGTCGCGCGACACGCCGTTCTCGAGCGTGAAATCCCATTCGAGCGAGTCGGAAGGCGCAGGCCAAGTCCAATCCGTATAGGTGATGGTGACCTCGAGTTTGGAACCGGCCGCGTTGAGCGGACCTGGAGTCCCCTGTTCACGGGGACAAGACTGGGCGCCACCTCCGCCCTTGCCTCCGGTGCCGCTTCCTGCGGCGCCCGCGGCGCCACCGCTGGCGGTGCCGCCGTCAGCCCACGCGCCGAGCGAGACCTGCTCCGAGCAGCTCAGGCAGCCGACGCTCGCGGCGAGCCCGAGCAGCGTTGCCGCAGGGCCAAACCTGGACGCGCGCGACCCGACCAGGCAGGCCTCGTTTCAGGGCTCCGCTTTCGCGGCACGGGTAGGATCGGCGACCAACGAACTCACGCGCCGAGCGTACGGCCCGTTGGGCTGTCGAGCCAGAAATTCCTTACCCAGTCGCGCCGCGGCGGTGCGATCTCCGCGCGCCACCAGAGCCTCGATGCGTAACACCGTCGCCTCGGTATCGAGCCGGCGCTTCGGAAAGCGATGCGCGTAATCGTCGAGCAGACGCAGCGCGCCCGCCGCGTCGCGCCGCGAAAGCGCGGCCCGCGCCTGATCGAGCGCGGAAAGCTCGGCTGGTAGCGAATCCTGCGCTCGCTCGACTCGAGGAGTCGGAACCGCTTTGGCCAAAGTCCCTTTTTCGATCTGGCTCGGCGCGGCGGCTTGCTCGACCACCGGTGGAGCACTGCTCGGCTCGGCCGCTCCGCTCACGTCAGCCGTTTCGAGCCGTGCGGGAACGACCGCGTGCACTTGCCCGCTCGGCGGCTTGACCACCGGCGCGGGCGAGAGCGCCTGCACGCCGGCCCACACGGCCAGCGCGCTCACCGAGCCGCCTGCCACCCAGCGCAGCGCCCCAAGCGAGGAGGCCCAACCCCGAACGCCTGCTTCCGCGGTCGACGCCGCTAGGGTCGCCGTAATAACGCCGCCGAACCCGAGCCCGGCCAAGATCCGCCGGCGACCTCCCAAAGACAGAGCGTCGCGTCGCGCGGCGCGCAGCAGCCGCACCTCGAAATCGTCAGCGCCCTCGTCAACTAGCCGTCGCGGATCGGTCATGACTTGCCTCCGAGAACCTCAGACTGTGCTCTGGCCTGCCGGGCCTGTGCGTGGAACACCTCGCGTGCGCGCCGAAGGCGCGTGGCCACGGTGCCTCGCGGCAAGCTCAGCAATTGCGCAGTCTCGGCGATCGATAACTCTTCCAGCTCGAACAGCACGAACACTGCGCGCAGTTCGTCCGGCATTCCATCGAGCACGCGGTCGAGCAAAGCGCGCGCCTCGAGCTCCTGCGTGAGCTGTTCGGGATCCGGATTGGCTTCGACCGGATTCGACCAGCGCTGCTCACCGATCTGCCGGCGCTGGTACGAGCGGCGCGCGTGCGATGCAACGCGGACGGCCACGCCGACCAGAAACGACCGCTCCCGCCCGGGCTCGATGTTCGCGAGCTTCTCGTTCGCGATCAGAAAGACGCGCTGCGCGGCGTCATCCACATCGCCCGGCAGCACGCCGAGCCGGCGCAAGGCGCGCCACACGAAATCGAGATGGCCGTCGACGAGTTGTCGCAGGGCGGCGCCCGGCCGCTCGGGCAGGGTCAGCGGGGGCTCTGCGAGCGCTGGATCGGACTCCGGGTCCTCGGAGTGACTGACTCTGGAGGTGGCGGCCATCGGGATCGGTGCGTCGGGGTCGAATTGCAGAGCTCCCAATTGTAGCGGCTGTTCCTGGCCGCGTACTCGATGGCCCTTTTCCATGGCGATCTTGGAGAACTACACTCGGGAATGCCCCCGGACGCCCGGTTCGTATTTCGATTCCGAGGCTGTCCGCCCCCGGTACGGCAGTTCGGCGGGAAGATTGTACAGCCACCGGATAATTTCCGAGGTTCGAGGCTGGCGGGCCGACGTCACGAAGGCCGAGCACCACCAGCCGCAAGGACTCGGAAACCAGCGCGTCACTTCGCTCGCGGCACCCTCGAGGCGACGAGCATGCAGCTCGAGGCGCTCCAGTCTCTCGCGCTTTCCGTGGCCGCCGCACGGTCGACCGACTCCATCCTGGACGAACTGGTGCGCGGGCTGGGCATGACCGAAGGCGTCGCCCTGGCGCGTGTGTGGCTGCTGCAACGCGATCCGGGCGAGGCGCCGCACCTCGCCCTGCGGGCCAGCATCGGCGCGTCCGTCGTCGACCCGGAGGAGCGCTGGACGCGCACCGACGGCGCCCATCACAAGCTGCCGCTCGGCTACGGCAAAGTCGGGCACATCGCGAGCACCAATCAACCGTTGCTCTTGCAACGCGGCGCGCGGGACTGGCTGATGCAACCCGAGTGGGCCGAAAACGAACGCATCGAGAGCTTCGCCGGGCAACCGCTGTGCTTCAAAGATCAGGTGCTCGGAGTGGTTGCATGTTTTAGCCGCAAGCGCTTCGAGAGGCGCGACCTGAAGTGGTTGCGCGTGTTCGCGGACTCCGCGGCGGTCGCCATCGCCAACGCCCGGGCGTTCGAGGAACTCGCCAAGCTCAAGGAAACCGCGGAGCACGAACGAGACTACCTACGCGAAGCCTTGCGTACGGCGCTTCAACAGGGCGAAATCATCGCCGAGAGCGGCGAAATGCGCCGCGTGCTGGAGCAGGTGCGTGCGGTCGCGCAGAGCGACGCGTCCGTGCTGATTTTAGGCGAAAGCGGGGTTGGTAAGGAGCTCGTGGCGGTGGCAATCCACGACGCCAGCCGTCGCAGGGACGGACCACTCGTCAAGGTCAACTGCGCCAGCGTGCCGCGCGAGCTGTTCGAGAGCGAATTCTTCGGTCACGTTCGTGGCGCGTTCAGCGGGGCCTCACGTGACCGCCAGGGGCGATTCTTGCTGGCGGACGGCGGCACGCTCTTTCTCGACGAAGTCGGTGAGATCCCGCTCGACCTCCAGGGCAAGCTGCTGCGCGTGCTGCAAGAGCAATCCTTCGAGCCAGTGGGAGACGATCGTACGCGCACGGTGAACGTCCGTGTCATCGCGGCCACCAACCGCCCGCTGGAGGCCGAGGTCGAAGCCGGCCGATTCCGGCGTGACCTCTACTATCGGCTCAGCGTGCTGCCGCTTCCGGTACCGCCGCTGCGCGAACGTCGCGCGGACATCCTGCCCATGGCTCGCCGTTTCCTCGCCACCACCGCGCTCCGGCTCAACGTGTCCGAGCCTGAGCTCTCGGCCGAAGACGAGGCTGCCCTGCTCACCTACGACTTTCCCGGCAACGTCCGCGAGCTCGAGAACCTGATGGAACGCGCCGTGGTGCTCGGCCTGGGCGGGCCCTGGCGTTCGGCGCTCGATCACCTGCGGCCAGGCACTAGCGCGGGCCATGCCGCGGCCGAAGAGTCGCGCGACACGAAAGCCAAGCCACGAGACGAGGACGCCGAAGTGATTCCTGTGAGCGCGCTGCTCGACCTGGAACGCAAGAACATCGAAAATGCCCTGCTTCGGTGTGACTTCAAAATCGCCGGCGAGCGTGGCGCCGCCAAGCTCTTGCGCATGAGTCCGAGCACTCTGAATTACCGAATGCAAAAGCTCGGCATCGAGCGTCGTCGCCCGTGATCTTCTGCGCCCGCTCGCTCGACGCGCTACCTGCCGGAAACGTATCGCCGTCGCGAGCTCGCGAGATCCTGCGTCTCGCTCACCAATTTCGGTGACTCGCGAATCTCGGTGAGTTTCCGCTGGGGCAACGGGTCGCGCGCGACCGCGAGTTTTCGCCTGAAGAGCACGCGAGCTCGACTGGCACGCGATTCGCAATTGGGACGCCTGCGATCGAGGCAGGCTCGACTCGCAGCAATCGGAGAAACTCGCCATGCCCAAGGTTACGGCTACGCCTCACAAACCCGGTGATTACCTGGTCGACTACGAAGAGAAGGTGTTCGAAGACGTCAAGGCGAAGCCCGGTGAAAAGGCGCTGGTCACCTTCCACACCGTGGCTTTCGAAGGCTCGATCGGGCTCGTGAACCTACTTCAAGCCACGCGCCTCTTGCGCAAGGGCTTCGAAACCTCGGTGCTGCTCTACGGCCCGGGCGTCACCTTGGGAATTCAGCGCGGCTTCCCGAAGCTCGGAGACGAGGCGTTTCCAGGCCATTTGGCCATGAATGGTCAGGTGAAGAAATTCTTATCCGAGGGCGGCAAGGTGTACGCTTGCCGCTTCGCGTTGCAGGCTTTGTACGGACACGGCGAGCCGTCGCTCATCGAAGGTGTTCGGCCGATCAGCCCGCTCGACGTGCTCGACTTGATCCTGCTTCATCGTCGCGACGGCGCCTTCATCATCAACACCTGGACGCTGTAAGTCCGTCGGAAGCCATGACATCGCGACGCGTGCGTGCTGCGGCGGTTCAGCTCTCCCCAGTGCTGTTCAGCCGCGAAAAGACGACCGAAAAGGTCTGTCAGAAGATCGCAGAGGCCAAAAAGCTCGGCGCTCAGCTGGTCGTCTTTCCCGAGACGGTCGTCCCCTACTACCCCTATTTTTCCTTCATCAAGGCGCCTGCCGCGTTCGGGGCCGACCACCTGACGCTGATCGAAGAGTCGGTGGTCGTGCCGAGCGCGACCACGCGGGCTATCGGGAACGCCGCGCGCGAGGCCGGCGCCGTGGTCGCAATCGGAGTGAACGAGCGCGACCACGGCAGCCTGTTCAACACTCAGCTCTTGTTCGACGAAAACGGCGCGCTCGTGCAAGCGCGCCGCAAGATTACCCCGACTTTTCACGAGCGCATGCTGTGGGGCCAGGGCGACGGCTCGGGCCTGACCGCGGTCGACACCGCGATCGGGCGGATTGGCTCGCTCGCTTGTTGGGAGCATTACAATCCGCTCGCGCGCTATGCGTTGATGGCGGACCACGAGGAGATCCACGTCGCGATGTTCCCGGGCTCGCTGGTGGGTGACATCTTCCGCGAACAGATCGAGGTCACCATCCGACACCACGCGCTCGAGTCGGGCTGTTTCGTGGTCAACGCGACGGGGTACCTGACGCCCGAGCAACGACGAGAGATTGCCGGCAGCACCGGGCTCGACAAGGCGCTGAGCGGCGGATCCTATACGGCCATCGTGTCGCCGGAAGGGTCTCTGCTCGCGCCGCCGCTGACCGAGGGCGAAGGCATCGTGATCGCCGATCTCGATTTTGCGCTGATCCGCAAGCGCAAACGCATGATGGATAGCGTCGGTCACTACGCTCGCCCCGAACTGCTCTCGCTCAATCTGAACCGCGAAGCGCAGCCTCACGTGCGCAGCGCGAGCGGCTCATCTCGCTCTTTGGCCGGAGAAAAAATCGATGAATCGTGCCCTCCCCCTGCTTACGAACCCGACGCACTCCCGCGCGCGCTCGGCTGAACTCGGGAGCGAGCTGCAGACTCATGGCATGCGCTGGCTAGACCCGCGCGGCCCGGGGCTCAGCCGCAGCGGGGGTGCCGGCCCGTCGGATCACAAGGCGGTTCGCCTCGAAGGCCAAACGCTGATGGTGCCAATCTTCACACATGCGTCGGCGCACTCGCCGTTCAGCGCACGCGTGAGCGCTGACGGCGACACGGCCACTTTACTGCGTCACGGCCGCGCGGTGGCGACCTTGAGCTTCCCGAGCATGCCGCGCTTTTACGCGCTCAGCACCGCCGATGGTATTCCCTACTGGAAAATCGCGACGCTGCACGGCAGTGACGTGCTCGCGACGACCGTGCTGCAGACCTGCATCCGCTACGGCAACCGCGAGAGCGCGTGCCAGTTCTGCGCGATCGGGCAGTCGCTGGCCAAGAAGAATACCGTTGCCGAGAAGACACCCGAGCAACTGGCGGAGGTGGCCCGAGCCGCCGTGGAGCTCGACCACGTGCAGCACGCGGTGCTCACCACGGGCACACCGCACACCGACGACCGCGGCGCGGCCGTGCTCAGCGCCGCCGCGCGCGCCATCAAGGGCGCAGTCAGCCTGCCCATTCAAGCCCAGTGCGAGCCCCCCGCAGACTTCGTCTGGTTCGAAAGAATGCGCGAAGCCGGGGTGGACAGCTTGGGCCTACATTTGGAAGCAGTCAGCGAGCGCGTGCGCAAGCGCATCATGCCGGGCAAAGCCGAGGTGCCGGTCGAGACCTACTATCGCGCGTTTGCCCAGGCGGTTGGCGTCTTCGGTCGCGCGCAGGTATCGACCTACATCTTGGCCGGCCTCGGCGACTCCCGAGAGGAGATCGCGAGCGCGTGCCAGCGCTTGCTCGAGCTGGGAGTCTATCCTTTCGTGGTACCGTTCGTGCCCATCTCGGGCACGCCGCTCGAGAACCATCCGGCGCCGAGCCCGGCATTTCTGAACGACGTGCTGAGCGACGTGGCGCGGCTCATCGCGCGCCATGGCATGCGCAGCAGTGACGTGCGCGCGGGTTGCGCGCGCTGCGGCGCGTGCAGTTCCTTGCGCGCTCGCGAGGTGGGCCATGCTTGACCCGAGTAGGCTCTGGGACCGCGAGGTTCGCCCATTCCTTTCGCAGGACGTGCGCGCGCAAATCGCCGCCGAGCCCTGGCAAGTCGAAGCCTATTTCGGCCTGCGCGCGCAGATCTTCGCCGAAGAACAGGGGCTATTCAGCGGCTCGGATCGCGACCCGTTGGATTCGTGCGCCTCCCCCATCGTCGCGCTGAGCCACGCCTTCGGCATGCCCGACGAAGTGGTCGGCGTAGTTCGCATCTACGAAGCCGAAGGAGGAGCTTGGTACGGAGGGCGCCTCGGCGTGTGTCCGCGCTACCGTCGGCGCGGAGCGGTGGGCAGCGCGCTCATCACGTGCGCAGTTTCCAGCGCTCACGCCTTCGGCGCCACGCGCTTCTTCGCGCAAGTACAGGTCCAAAACGTGCGCTATTTCGAGCGCCACGCCTTCCGTGCCCTCCGGCCACTCGAGTTACTGGGGCGCGCGCACTGGTTGATGGAGGCTGATCTGTCGGTCTATCCCGCCTCTCTTTCCCCGGTCACGTCGAAGGCCGCATGACGCTCGAATCGCCCAGCCTGCAAGCGCTGACGCACGAGCTGCGATCTCGCCGCGAGCTCGAGCTGAAGCAGGACATCCAAGTCGTGGCCCGCGCCTTCGGCCGTGAGAGCGTGAGCGCCTGGTTCCCAAGCAGCCAGCCGATTCAGAACGGCGACGATGCCACGGCTTTGCCCGGCGGCGATGGCTACGTGCTCTTCGCCGCCGAGGGTATGCGTCCGGAGTTCGTGGCCGCCGATCCGTGGTTCGCCGGCTACTGCTCGGTCATGGTCAACCTGAACGACATCGCGGCCATGGGCGGGAGACCGTGGGCCATCGTCGACGTGCTGTTCCTCGGCAACGGCGAAAATCAGCGTTTGCTCGAGGGTATGAGCGCCGCCAGCGCGGCCTTCGGCGTTCCGATCGTGGGCGGCCACACGACCCGAATCGCGTCCCCGACACTGCTCGCCGCCGCGGTCGTCGGCCGCGCGCAGCGGCTGATTTCGAGCGCCGAGGCGAAGCCTGGCCAGGTCATCGTTGCGGCGATCGATCTGAACGGCAGCTTTCGCGGCAACGGAGGCAATTTCAACGCCGCGACCGCTGCCGCGAGCCACGCTCTTCGCAAGAAGCTCGCGCTGCTGCCGGCGCTCGCGGAGCGCGGCCTGGTGCGCGCGGGCAAAGACATCAGCATGGCCGGCACGTGTGGCACGCTGCTGATGTTGCTCGAAAGCGCGGGCTGCGGCGCCGAGCTCGATTTGGCTCGCCTGCCGGCACCGGCCGAAGTCGACGCGCTGCGCTGGCTGTGTGCCTTTCCGAGCTACGGATTCTTGCTCGCAGTCGACGAGGCGAACGTAGCCGAGGTTTGTGAGGCGTTCGCAGAAGTCGAGGTGAGCGCGGCCGCGGTCGGGCGACTCACGCACACGCGCCGACTCGACCTGTTGCTCGGCCGCGAGCGCGCCGTCTATTGGGACTTGAGCGAGTCGGCTTTGACCGGCTTTGGTTGAGCGATGCTGTCGATCGGGATCTTCACCTATTCGAGCAAGCCGCGCGGCAGCGTCGTGCACGCGGCAGCCCTCGCTGAGGCGCTGTGCGCGCTCGGCCACCACGCCACGCTCTATGCGTTGAGCAAGCCGGGCGAGGGCTTTTACCGGCCGCTTCGCTGCCCACTGCGACTGCTCCCGGCCGAACCAGCGCCCGCCGCGATGGATCTGCTGGTAAGGCAGCGCATCGAAGAGTTCACACGCGGGCTGCGCGCTATCCCCGGCGAGCACGACCTGTATCACGCCGAGGATTGCCTTTCGGCGAACGCTCTGCTCGGCGCGGATATCGCTCCGGTGGTGCGCACGGTTCACCACGTCGATCGCTTCGAAAGCGTTTACCTTCGCGAATGCCAGCGGCGTTCGATCGAACAAGCCGCGCTGCTATTCAGCGTGAGCTCATTTACCCAAGGCGAGGTGAAGGAATTTTTTGCGCGGCAGGCGGTGCTGGTTCAAAACGCCGTCGACCCGACTCGCTTCGCCAGCGCTCCCCGGGTATCAGCCCGCGAGCTCGCGAGCCGCTTCGGCATCCAGGAGCAGGATCGAGTCGTCCTCAGCGTCGGTGGCGTGGAACCGCGTAAAAATAGCCTTAGCCAGCTGGCTGCGGTCGCCCGTGCGCACGAGAGTGACTCTCGGATTCGGTTCGTGATCGTGGGCGGCGCCAGTATCTTCGAGCACGCGAGCTACCGGGCCGAATTCGACGCGCGCCTCGCCGAGCTTCCGGTGGAGCTACGGGAGCGCGTGGTCTGCACCGGCCCGCTCACTGAGAACGAGCTCACCGCGCTGTACCGGCGCAGTGACGTCTTGCTCTGCGCGTCGCGCCTCGAGGGTTTCGGTCTGTGCGTGCTCGAAGCGCTCGCGGCCGGGACCCCGGCAGTGGTCTCACGCGAGCCACCGTTTACCGAGTATCTGGACGAGCGGACTGCTTGCTTCGTCGACCCCGGTTCAGTCGAGTCCATCGCCGAAGGGCTGAAGCGAACGCTCTGCGACGGTCCGTTCGCCGCCCGATTGCGGGCGAACGGCCTTCGACTTTCGGCCCAATTTTGCTGGAGCGCCGTGGCCGAGGCGCACGTCCTTCACTACCGGGCGCTGCTCGCCGGGCGACCGCCCGCGCTCGCCGCACTGGCGCCCAGCTGAGGAGTAAACCATGCCCGAAATGCACTTCAACGTGCGCTGGCCGGACGGAAAGACCGAGCGCTGTTATTCACCCTCTTGGGTTATCGAAGAACACCTGAGCGTCGGCGAGAGCTACCCCGTCGATGACTTCGTCGCGCGCGCGGCCGAAGCGCTCAACATCGCCTCAGAGCGGGTGCGCGCAAAGTACGGCTTTGCCTGCAGCTCGGCGCTCGACCAGCTGTCAGCGCTAAAAGCGCGCGCCGGCGAGCTGTCAGAAACCGACGCACGCGGACGAGTCGAAGTCTTGTCGTTCGAAAAACATCCGCCGCGCGACGTCAAAAAGAGCGCGCTCTAACAACCAGGATTTCCAGCATGAACAGCCATTTTCCCGTGATCGTTGTCGGCGCAGGCCAGGCCGGACTTTCGGTCAGTTATTGTCTCACTCAGCAGGGCGTCGAGCATTTGCTGCTCGAGCGACACCGCGTCGGGCATTCCTGGCGTTGCGAGCGCTGGGATACGTTCTGCCTGGTCACTCCGAACTGGCAGTGCCGACTGCCGGGCTACCCGTATTCCGGCCAGGATCCCCAGGGGTTCATGAAACGCGACGAGATCGTCGCCTACGTCGAAGGCTACGCCCGTTCGTTTTCGGCCAACGTGCTCGAAGGCGTGGGCGTGAGCTCGCTCACGCGCGAGGCGAATCAGGGCGCCTTCGAACTCGAGACCAGTGCGGGGCGCTTCCGCGCGGACCAGGTGGTGATCGCGACCGGCAGCTACCACCAGCCGAGCGTGCCCGCCTCCGCTCGACTCGTGCCTCCGCACATCACCACGCTGCACTCTTCGACTTACAAGAATCCCGAGCAACTTCCCGACGGCGCGGTGTTGGTCGTGGGCACCGGTCAATCGGGCTGCCAAATCGCAGAAGATCTGCATTTCGCCGGGCGCAAAGTGCACCTCGCGGTCGGCAACGCGCCGCGCTGCGCACGCCGCTATCGGGGCCGCGACGTAGTCGAGTGGCTGGATCAAATGGGCTACTACGATATCCCGATCGATGAGCACCCGAACCGCGAGCAAGTGCGCGACAAGACCAACCACTACGTCACCGGGCGCGACGGCGGCCGTGACATCGATCTGCGTCGTCTGGCGCTCGAAGGGATGCGCTTGTACGGCCCACTCTCGGCGTTCAGCGAAACCGGTGCGACCTTCAGCCCGGAACTATCGCAGCACCTCGACGCGGCCGACGCGGTGTACGCGAGCATCAATCGCACCATCGACAAGTTCATCGCCGAGCGGGGCCTCGATGCGCCGCGCGACGCGGACTACGTGCCGCCCTGGCGCCCGGAGACCGAGCCGCTCGCGCTCGACTTCGAACGCGAAGGGATCCGCAGCATCGTGTACTCCACCGGGTTCCGCGCGGACTTCGGCTGGATTCATCTGCCCGCCTTCGACGCCTCGGGCTATCCGCAGCACGAACGCGGTATAACGCGAGTTCCCGGCCTCACCTTCATTGGCCTGCCGTGGCTCTACAGCTGGGGGTCCGGACGCTTCTCCGGAGTCGGGCGGGACGCCAATTACCTCGCGTCGCACATTGCGGCCCGCGCGCGCCTCGCAGCTGAACGAGCTCCGGCGGCGACCGCACTGCACGAACGCGCCAGCGTCTAGCACCAGACAGCCGTTTCGCCGCGGTATTCCTGGGCGCGGCGGGCCTCCGCCCTGCCCTGGAAGGCGTGGTATAGGTTGACGCTGGTAGATATGGAAAATCCGCTAGTTTCACCCGGGCGCCCGCTCCCTTTCGACGGTATCGATGCGGCGCACGTGGTGCCTGGGTTGCGCGCGTTGCTGACCGAAGCGGATCGGCGGCTCAACGCCATCGACGCGGCCCGTCCGAGCTACGAGGCGTCGCTCGCGGTCCTCGACGCAGCCACCGAGCAGCTCGAGCTAGCGATGGGCATCGTCGAGCACCTCGAGAGCGTCGCGACCACGAGCGAGCTCCGAGAGGCACACAACACGATTTTGCCCGAGGTGAGCGCCTTCAGCACATCCCTGCCGCTGCGGGAAAACGTATGGCAAGCGCTGCTCGCCTTCTCCGAAACCGACGAGGCGCGCTCGCTCGCCCCGACCGAGCGCCGCCTGCTCGACAAAACGTTGGCTGACTTCCGTCGTCACGGCGCCACTCTCGACGCCGACGGCAAGCGACGCCTGGCCGAGCTCGACCGCGAGCTCGGACTGATCACCAACAAATTCTCGCAAAACGTGCTGGACGCGACCAACGCTTTCGAGGTCTTGCTCTCGGATCAAAGTCGGCTGGGCGGGCTCCCGGCTTCCGCCATTGACGCGGCTCGCGCCAGTGCGGAGGCCAAGGGCAAGGCCGGCTATCGCCTCACCCTGCAGGCGCCCAGCGTCATCTCGGTGCTCACGTACGCCGACGATCGCAGCCTACGCGAGCAGATCTGGCGGGCACAAAACGCCCGCGCGCTCGGTGGAGATTTCGACAATCGCCCGCTCATCGCCGAAATTCTGCGCTTGCGGGCGGAGAAGGCCAAGCTGCTCGGCTTCTCCAACTTCGCCGATCTGGTCACCGAGGATCGCATGGCCAAGAGCGGCGGGCATGCCCGTACGTTCGTGGACGAGCTCACGCGGAAGACCCAGACCGCGTTCGAACGCGAGAACCAAGAGCTCTACGCTTTTCGACAGAAGCTCGAAGGGCCCGCTGCGCCGCCGCTCGCACCCTGGGACCTCGGCTACTACGCCGAGAAGCTGCGACGCGAGCGTTACGCGCTGGACGAGGAGGAGCTGCGCCAATATTTCCCGGCCGATCGCGTGCTGGCCGGCGCTTTCCTGGTCGCCGAGCGGCTGTTTGGTGTCCGCGTCGAGCAGGTCAGCGGACTTCCCACTTGGGACAGTGAAGTCACGGCCTATTCGCTCTCGGACTCTACCGGCGCGCGGCTCGGCACCTTCTATGTGGATCTTTACCCCCGCGAAAACAAGCGTGGCGGAGCCTGGATGCACGGGCTTTGGGCGGGGACGGCGAGCGATCCGCACGTGGCCGTTTTCTGCGCGAACGTGAGCCCGCCGGTGGGCAACAAGCCTTCGCTGCTCACGCACCGTGACGTGGAAACGCTGTTTCACGAGTTCGGACACCTGCTCCACCATTGCCTGAGCCGCGTGAGCGTGCGCAGCCTGGCCTGCACCCGAGTCGCGCAAGATTTCGTCGAGCTGCCGTCGCAGATCATGGAGAATTGGTGCTCGGAGCGAGACGCGCTCAACCTGTTCGCGCGCCACTACGAGAGCGGCGCGCCGATCCCCGAGCACCTGCTCGAGCAGCTGCGGGCCGCTCGCACGTTTCGTGCGGCGAACGCGCAGATGCGGCAGCTCGGCTTCGCGGCGGTCGATCTGGCGCTGCACATCGACTACGACCCCGCTCGCGACGGCGACGTCATGCGCTACGCACGCGCGCTGAGCTCACGCTACTCCGCCGCTGAGCTGCCCGAAGATTACGGCATGCTCGCCAGCTTCTTGCACCTGTTCTCGAGCCCGGTCGGCTACGCCGCAGGCTACTACTCGTACAAGTGGGCGGAGGTCTTGGACGCGGACGCTTTCAGCCGTTTCCGCAGCGAAGGCGTGCTGAATTCACAGGTCGGCGCGGAGTTCCGCGATCGCGTGCTGGCGCTCGGCGACAGCCGCGACCCCATGGACCTGTTCAAAAGCTTCATGGGACGAGAACCGCGACCGGAAGCCTTGCTGGAGCGGCAAGGGCTCGCTGCATGAATCGCTCCGTCCTCACGCTGGTGCCCATCATGCTCGGTGGCATCGCCGGCGCGCTCGTCGGGCTATTCGAAGCATTTCCCAAGGCCCCCGCGACGCGCGCAGAGGCCGCCGCCGCGGTCCCTCGGGCGAGTGCAAACCGACCCGCAGCGCCGGCAGCACCCGCAGCACCCGCAGCATCCGTAGCACCCGCAAACGGCCTGGCAGCTGCGCCGGGCGAGCCGAGCGCCGCGCCCGCGGCATCAATAGCGGTCACACCCAGCGCGAGCCCAGCGGCGTCTGCTGCGCCGGCCCGTCGCGCGTTCGATCTCAGTGAGCCGACGACCGCAGAGAACCTGCTGTCGGCTCAAGTTCAATGTAATCGCTCGAGCCCGGAGGATTGCGAGCGCGCCGCGTTCGGGCTCGACAGCGGCAAGCTCGGCACCAAGGACGTCGTGCGAGCGCGTTCGTTGCGCCGCATCGCGCTCACGCTCTACGTCAAGCAGTGCGAGACCGGGCGCGCGCTGGCCTGCGCTCGGCTCGCCGAGATGTACGACGCCGGCGACATCGTGCAGGCAAATCCGCGTAACGCCCAGGCCCTGCGCACCCGAGTGAGCGAGCTCTGCGCGCAGCGCGGGGCCACCGAGCCGGGCTGCGCGCCCTGAAATTGCGCGACATTTCGCGCGAATTCCGACCCCAACAGAGTCGCCTACCGTAGCCGAGAAACCTACATTCTCGATCGCCTGGCATTCGTCCTACTCTGCCGCCTCGAATGCGCCGTGAGCGGGGCTCGCGGTTTCTGAGGAGGACTTCGACATGAACCATGCTTGGAAGCGTCCATCGTTCTTGGTGTTCTTGGCCTGTGTGGTGAGCGCGGGGCTCACCAGTGCTTGCGGTGGCGACACCAACACCACGGTGGAAGACGATCCGTTGGTGATCGATGCGTACATCGAGGGAACGGTGATCGATGGTGTCACCCACGCGCCGATCGCCGGGGCAACCGTGACCGTGCCTGGCATCGCGGGCTCCATGAACACGTTCACCACCGATTCCAGCGGGTTCTACAGCCTGGGCGTGCCGGGTGTGGGCGCGCACACGCTCTTCATCGAAGCCGATGACTACGCTCGCGCCAAGTACACGGTGAGCGCCATCACCGAACCCGGCGCCGCGGGCAACATTCGAGTGACCGCCGTGCGCAACTCGGTGCTCTACCCCAAGACCGGAAAACTGAGCGGGCGGGTCACCAGCGGCGGCAACCGCGACGTGGTCGCGGGCGCCAGCGTTCTGGTTCAGTTCACCGACACGACCGACAGCATCGAGGACGCTTCGATCACGGTCACCGCGAAGACCGGTAAGGCGGGCGAGTTCTCACTCAGCGGTTTGCCGGCGGGCGCGCCGCAAACGCGCGTCTCGGTGCTGCCGGTGGATCTGGACAAGGACAAGATCCCGGACACTGCCACCTTCAGCGCGCTGGTCACCGGAGGGGTCGGTGGCGGCGCGCTCACGCCAGATGGCGAGAATTACATGGAAATCTCGGTGGATCCCTTCTTCAGCGATAAGGTGCTGTCGACCAACCTCGACGACGCGGCCACGGTCGCGCCAGAAGGCCCGCTGCTCATCACCTATGCGCAGCCGATGGTCGACGGCCTGGACGCAACCAGCGTGACCCTGCGCGAGGGCTCGATCGAAGTGTCCGTCGACGTCACGTGGACCTCGGACACCGAGCTCAGTATCACGCCGCGTGAGCCGCTCTTGAACGGTCACTCTTACTCGCTCGCCGTGCAGGCGCTCAGCACTGCAGGTGTCGCGGTGGCCTTCAACCGGACCTTCAGCGTCACCAGCGGCGACGCGCCCGCGGACGCGACAGCCGTGGAAATCATGGACCCGGATCCGATCGCGTGGAACGCGAAGTCGTTCACGCTCGCGTTCGATGCGGTGACCGGAGCGGACGGCTACCGCATCTTGGCACGCAACAACCAACGGCAAACAAGCTGGCTCGTGCTGTTCGAGGGCGTGGTGAGTCAATTCGACCGCCCCCAAGTGCGGGTGACGTTGCCGGACGGGTTCGACACCTTCCCGAGCGAAGACGCGTTCAGCGCGGTCGGGTTCGGAACCTCTGTCGACTTCGCGGTGCAAGCCTTCAGCGGCAAGAACGACGGTCCGTTCCCGGACGCTACTCAATTCGCCACGCTCAGCGACACGCACTGCCCCCGGCTCAACGTGGTGTCGCAGGGCAGCAGCGACAACACACTGGGCACCGAAGAAATTCGCGCCAAGTACCTGCTCACGAGCGAAGGCGGTGAGCCCCTCGCCGACGGGCCGGTGCCCAAGTTCACGTTCGCCGCCGGCGCGGGCGCGGCTGACACCGTGGTCTTGGTCGCGAAAACCATGCAGGTCCGACGCCTGCGCGCCGACCAATTCGAGGTCTCGTTTGCCGTGCCCGCCGGCGTCAGCGGGGCGCTCGACACGGTCACCGCGGATCTGAGCAAAGTCAAAGACACGTCGGGCAACGTCCCCGACGGAACGCCCCTTTGCCCGAAGACGCTGACCTTCACCTCGAACTAGGAAGGACCGAGAGGCCACGCGCGCCGCGCTCCAGCGGGGGCTCGGCGCTGCGTGGCGACGGAATCCGCGGACATTCAGGCGGATTTGACGCAGACCGGCCACTCGCTGAATGCTGTGCGCGCCATGTTCGCTTCACAGCGCCCGCCGAACGGGCCGAATTCGGTCAGAAGAGTCGCGGTGGTCCTGGTCGCGATCGCGATTTCAGCGCTGTTCCTGTGGATGATCCGCGATTTTCTGATCGCGCTGCTGCTGGCTGCGATCACGGCTGGCGGTGTTCGTCCCATCTATCGTCGGCTGCTGCGCCGCTTCCGCGGGCGGCCGGGGTTAGCTGCCGGTCTCACCATCGCGCTGCTCTCGCTGTTGGTGATCGTGCCGCTCTTGGCGTTCGGCGCGGTGGTGGCCGATCAAGCCATCGACCTCGGCAGAGCGGTAAACCCCTGGATTCGTGGTCAGCTGAGCTCGAACGGAGCGCTGGAGGGCCTTTTTCAGCGCTTTCCTCAGCTCGCTGCGCTGCGACCTTACCGCGATCAGATTTTGCAGAAGCTCGGCGAGTTCGGCGCCGGGCTCGGCGCGTTGGTCGTACAGGTGGTGAGCGAAGCGGCGCAGCAGCTGCTCGCCTTCGTGCTCTTCCTGTTCGTGATGTTGTACGCGACGTTCTACTTCTTGCTCGACGGCCCGGTCATCCTGCGAAAGGTTCTGCTCTACTTCCCGCTCCCAGCCGAAGACGAGGACAAGCTGCTCGACCGCTTCCTCTCGGTCGCTCGGGCGACCGTCAAAGGCACGTTGGTCATCGGCGCGATACAAGGCGCTCTCGGCGGCCTGTCCTTCTGGGCGGCGGGCATTTCTGGCGCCGCCTTCTGGGCGACCGTAATGGGGCTCTTGAGTGTGCTGCCTGGCCTGGGCGCCGCGCTGGTTTGGGTGCCTGGCGTGGTCTATTTGCTCGTGATTGGCAAGACCGGCGCCGCTATCGGGCTGACCTTGTGGTGCGCGCTGGTGGTCGGCTCGGTCGACAATTTTCTCAGGCCCTGGCTGGTTGGGAAAGATACCAAGCTGCCAGATCTGATGATCCTGCTCTCGACGCTCGGCGGGATCGTCCTTTTCGGCCCGCTGGGGTTCATCATCGGCCCGATCGTGGCCGCACTCTTCGTCACGGTCTGGGACATCTACGGCGAGGTTTTCCGTGGCCTGCTCCCGGAACCCAGCCCGATCTCGGTCCCCTTCAGCGATCGACCGAGTTCCGCGGAGCCGCCACCACCCGACGAGGAAACGCCACCGACGGTGCGTTGAGCGCTGAGCTCGCGTTCACGAGCGTTCACAAAAAGGCGCCGAGCAAGCCAGCCTTCAAACCGAACGAAGTGTACTTGAGCGAGCTGTCCGGTGGCGAAATGGTCGTGCCGTTCAGCGTGGCCTCGCTCGAAACCGAGCCGGAAAGCGGCAGGTCGAGGTATGGCCCCGCGGTGATGCCGAAGTGCGAAACCGGCACGAATACGAACATCGGATCCAAGTTCAACCCGACTCCGCTGGAGGTGGCCTTGGTGGTCGTTGGGTTGTTCCCTGTGGTCTCCGACGAGGTGTGAATGTTGTAGTAGGTGATGCCGAGCCGGCCCCAGAACGCGAGCCACGGTAAAATCGAAACCCCGTAGCCGACGCGCGGGGCGAGATCGAACGCGGTGACCGACGGCGAATCGCGCGAAGTGCTGGCGCCGCCGGACGGTTCACTCTCGTTCGTGCCGGACTCGGTGAAAAAACCGAGCGCCCCACCGACGGTGAGCCCGCCTGCGACCGCAACGTCCAAGCCAACCTGCGGAACCGTGTAGGGCGACACCGTCGTAGGCCGCCACAGGAAGGCGACGTCGGTCCGCGATTGCGTGGTGACGTTGTTGGTCGTGCCGTCTTCTTGGCGTTGTTTGGAGAAGCTGAGACCGGACAGACGATCCGCGCTCAACATCAACCGTCCCCCCGCGCCGAGCGGGTCAGACTGTGCGAACGCTTCGTGGCTGAATCCAACGACGCCGAGGCCAATCGCAAAACCGAAACCAACCGACGCTCTCATGCTGAGTGACTCCCTTCGTCCCAAGTGTCGAAGGGCCCAGCTTACTCGGGCAGAGCGCGAATCAACGACTGTGAGCAGTGGGCAGGCGAAACGAAGTCCCACTCGGTAGGTCTATGTGCTCCACGTGCCCGGCAAGCGCGCCGGTTTGCTCCACGAAGTGCAGGTGCACGTGCGTGTCATTAGCCAAGAATTCCGGGCGTTCGCGCTTGGAGAAAAACCCAACGCCCGTGCCCTGACAGGTGGCACGAGTGACTTTTCGCGACGCAGCCTTCATCGCCTCCTCGGGGATCTCACGATCGCCGACGAAAGCGCTGCCGTTGGTCACGCTCAGGGTCAGGTTGCCGACGCTGCCCTCGATCATGAATGGGATCGGCTGCTCCACGTCGAGCCCAGCCCCTTCAGCCAGCTTCTCGAGCGCAGAAGGCAGCTCGTCGAGTCCGGTGTTCTGCGGCAGGGCAACCGTTTGCCATTCGTTCACCGAAGCCAACACCATGAATGCCGCCGAGTCCTGGTGCGCAGCGAGCTCCTCCGTACTGAACGCGCCGTCTTGGCTTGGAACCGAAAGAAACGCCTGTCCGTTGAAGAGCGTCACTTCCCCACGCAGAGAGCTCAGCACGCCGAGGCCAACCAGGGTCTTGTCTGCTTTCAGGGGCAGCAAAGGAACCAACGCGCCGGCTTGCCCTTGCTGCGTCGCGGCTTGGAAAGAGCCTTCCACGCGCACGCTCACGCTCGCGGGGGGAGGGCTCGCAGGCGGCTCGCCGCCGCGCGAGCAGCCGAAGACCGAAGCTGCGCACGCGAGCGCCCCGCTCGCGACTAGAGAAACGCGATTTCGTCGAGGGAGAGCGTGTACTCGCACTCCTCCATCGTCCAAGCTCCGAGGTCGATCTCCCATGTTTTCTCACTGTCGAACGTCTCACCCTCGCCGCGCAAGAGTGGCTCCAGAGGCACCACGATTTCGTGCCACTCGCCGTCCAGGAAGGACTTCGAGTAGTCGCCTACGGTGACGGACGCGGTGGTGTCTTTGCCACCCTTGGACGAGCCATGCAAGCTGAGCCGTAGCGTGTCTGCAGGGGGCTTCTTCTTCCCTGCTTCAGCCGAAATCTTGAGCCAAAAGCGCACACTCTTGTAGGCCGAAATGTCGGTGCCAGCGGTGTCGGGCCACCAGCCGAACCAGTTCCAGCCGAAGCCGGCCCATTTCTTCCCCTTCACTACGAACTCGAGACCGGTGCTGCCGTTGCGCCCCACACCCGCCTTCGCGTTGAGGCTCGCCGCGCACAGCTCCTTCTCTTCGCACGCGGCCCAGCCCTTGGCCTTTGCGTTCGGATCTTCGCCGTCCCAAATCAGAGTCGGCTGCGCTGCGAACGGCGCCGGGCGTTCTGAACTCCCGGCAGTCGAAGGCAGAGCGCACGGCGCCGGCGTCGCCTGCGCGCGCGCCGCAGCGAGCTCGCACGCGCACGGGCGCGCCACGCAGCCAGCAAGCACCGACGCCGCCAGCACGGCTCCCACTGACTTTGCTGGTCCGACTGGCCAATGACCGACTGGGCTTTTCGGGAGAAGATTGAACAAGCAGACCTCCGATCGAAATCAGCGAAGCAGCCCGGGCAAAGGCTGACCGTAGCGCGAAACGTCGTAGTCGATAGCGTGTACCGTTGGGCTTTTCCCGGTAGTTTTGTAGGATCCGTAGCCCGGCTGCCCGCCGCGTTCGTAGTCTGCCGGTGTCAGGCCGAAGGCCTGCAGCACGCTGACCAGAAAGCGATTGTGCGGCACGCCCTCGATCACCGGCGCGTTCTCGAGTGTCATTCTGACGGGTTGTTGCCAATCGATGTAATCGATATAGCGCCCCGTTTGCAGCTTGCCTCCGGCGCCGCCGGCCACGAGAGCAGGCACGCTCCAGTTCGAGTGATTCATGCCGAGCTCGTTGCCCCAGAACACCAGCGAGCGGCTGAGGTAGCTCTCGCCGTTCTCTTCTTCTCGCGAAAGGCCGTCGAGCACACGCTTTACGACCTCGTTCGCGATCCACTGGTTGATGGCCAGAATTTGAGCATCGGCTTCTGGCTGACCAAACTCGTGCGCGCGCTGGTGCCAATCGCGTGGATCTTTCACCGCGCTGTGCGCGTACCCGAAATCGGAGCCGCCAGGCCCCACGCCACGCGCGACCGCCTTCCAAACGTCGAGCGTCACCACCCGTGTCAAATCGCAACGAAACGCGGCCAGCGCGAGGTCTACCATCAAGTCGCTCACGCGGCTGATTTCTGCGGCCTCGATACCCTTGAGCTCGCCGGTCGCGGGCTCGGGCGGCGCGCTGCACGCGCGCGCGGGCTCCGCCGAAAGCCGCCCCTCGAGCTCGGACAAGAGCCCCATATGATGCTCGAGGGTCTGTCGATCGGCGCCCGACAGGCGAGGATCGCCGCGCAAGCGGCGGTAATCGTCGAGCACTCGGTCGACCAGTTTGCGGCGCTCGACGCGCTCGGCCACCGACAAATTGCCGAACACTTCACGAAATGCGGTGCGCGGATCGGTGTGGGCCTGCACTTGCACGACCGCGCTACCCGGCACCCCATTGTCGGTGAAGGAGCAGGTGTTGCGGTTGCCGAGCGACAAATGCAGGCTACGCGGCCCGAGCGATTTTTGCGGATAGACTTGCTTGGAAAAAGCCAGTGTCTGATCGATGGTGGGCCACGCGCTGACGTTCGAATAGCTGACGGTTGCGCCAGCGTAGTTGCCGAGCATGCCGCCGTCGTTGTGGCTCGTCTCGGGCATGAAATCCAAACCACGCAGCAGCAAGAGCTCGTCCGCGTAACGATTGAACCCTGGCCCGAGAATCTTGGAAATGCTGCCGCCTTGAATCAACTCGGAGAGCGGGGCGAAACCGGCAAAATACTGGCGGCCGTCGCGGCGAACGCCGCTCGGCGTCGAAAGCTTTCGGTCGAGCAATGTCGTCCCGTCCGCACTGCCGTCGTTCGGCCGGAACGGTCGCACTCGATAACCCTGGCCACCAAAGCGCGGGTACCAGTTGATCAGGTGCTGAGTGCTGTACGATTTGATGGCGAAGAACCGACGCGGTTTCGGCGCGAGCGTCTCAGCCGCCGCGCGCCGCGAGAGCGACGGAAGGACGGGGAGCGCCAGGCAGGCGCCAAGCCCCTGTAAGAACAGCCGTCTTCCGGTCTTGTCGCGTTTCATGGCGATGCCTTGGTGGTGCGCTGAGGGTCGCTATCCGGTCCGGACGGCGCCGCGGTGGCCTGCCGAAAAGCGTCGCTGAACGCAACGCCGCGATACGCCGAAAGCAGCCCTCCGCTGTGCAAGGCCTCGGAAATGGCTTCGAGCGCGCAAGCATCCGCTGCGGTTTCCGGACGACGAAAGGTGAACCGAAAATACTGCCGCGCGAAGCAGGCGTTAGCCAAGTTCGAGTCCGCAATCGCGCGGCTCAACGCGACCGGTCCTTTGGCTTCGATGGTATGCTCGGGGCTGAGCGCGACCGTGACGTCGGCATCGATCGGGACACGACCGTGTCCATCTCCCGCGTCGTCGACCAGCCGCTCATTGCGGCGAAATCGGCCCAGCGCATCGTAAGCTTCGAGCGCGTAACCATACGGGCTGAATAGGTCGTGACAGCCCTTACAGCCACCGTTTTCGACCTTCCGCTCGTAGCGCGCGCGCGTGCTCGCGCGGGGGTCGAAGACCGGGAGTACGAACGCCTCGGGTGGCCGCTGCGCGGGCGGCTCGATCGGCTCGCACAAGAGCCGCCGCCGCACGAACGCGCCACGGTGAAAGGGGTTCGTCGCGTGGCTGCCCGACATCAGCACGGCGGCCCGCGTGAACAATCCGCTGCGCTCACCGGCGGGAAATGCGCGTGGCAGCGAGCGCCCGTCCCAAGGCTCCACGCCGTAGAGTGCCGCCAACCTGGGCGAGCGCGTCACCACCAGGTCGCTCGTCAAAAGCTGCGGGTACGTGCCCGGAGTGTCGAACGTGTAGTAACCGACCAGCTGCTCGACCTCCCAAACCGCATCGTCGTACAACGCGGGGGTTGGCTTGAGGCCTCCCGAAAAATTCTCGAACGCGCGGTCGAGCGAGAACCCGCCGAATTCCTCCAGCTGCAGCCATTCACGAAAAAAACGAAACCACGTCGCGTGCGCACGCTGACTCGAAACCAGCCGCTCCACCTCGGCGCGGTAGCCGGCCTCGCTGTCGAGCGCGCCACTTGCGGCTGCAGCGAGCAAACGCTTATCGGGCAGCGTTTGCCAAAAGTGATACGAAAGCCGAGCAGCCAGCGCGTAAGGAGACAGGCGTCCGCCCTGCACCCCCATCCCCGCTTCCGGCTCTGGCAGGTCCAAGTGCAAAACGAACTCTGGTGCCGCCAGCAGCTCGGTCAGTAGCAAGCGGTAGGCGTCGCGCGGGCGCTGGCTCTCGGCTAGCGTCCCCAGGCGTTCGATCTCTGATGCGGTCAGCGGTCTGCGCCAGGCACGAAGCCCGAAATCGCCGACAAATCGCAGAAAACACGCGCGATCGAGCGCGGGCGCGAGCGCGCACGCGCCCGCCAGCGCAACCAGCCGTTCGTCGCGACTCGTCACCGCGAGCGCTATCGCCTCCGCCACCCGCGAAAAGGTCTCGATGTGACGCTGACTGGTGCGGTGGTCCATGTTGGAGAAGCTCGCGTTCAGCTCCCCATCCCGAGGGAGTTGACCGAGCTCCATCGACACCTCTTTGGCGACGCCCTCGCAAGACTTGTAGGTCGAGAACAGGTCGAAAACGGTACGCTCGTACTCGCGCACGCTGAGCCGCTGCACGGGCCAAGGTGGAATTGGTTGGGAAGCGTCGCAAGCCACGCCCAACACGGTCGCGCGCCCGGCTCCCTGCGCGGCTGCTGCGTTGCCAGCCGAGCGCGGCGCTGGTGCGCAGCTTGCCAGCGTCAACAACCCGACAGCCACCGAAAGCCAAGGCGACTGGCGCGAGCCCGGCTTGCTACGGCTCGATGAAGCGAACATCGTCGTGTCCATTCATTCGCCAGGTTGGCGAACGAGTATACTTCTGCCATCGGGACGCGCGGCCTCCTTGCCGTGCATGCCACCGATTTCCGTCGAAATTCCGTCAAATTTCGTCGCTCGCGGCGGGCCGCAAACCGCTTATTCGAGCAACGCCAGCAATTCAGCGCGCGTGATCGGGGATGCCTGGTCAGCCTCGCCGAGCGCGGCGTCGGCCAGCTGTCGCTTGCGCTCCTGGAGGGTCAGAATTCGCTCCTCGACCGTGTCCTTGGCCACCATGCGATAGACCATGACCGGGCGATCCTGGCCGATGCGGTGCGCTCGATCCGCCGCCTGATCCTCGACCGCCGGATTCCACCAGGGGTCCAGCAGGAACACGTAATCCGCGGCGGTGAGGTTGAGTCCGGTGCCGCCCGCCTTGAGCGAGACCAGCATCACTTCCGGACCGTCATCGGCTTGGAACTCGTGCACGACGCTGGCGCGATCGCGTGTGGTCCCGTCGAGGCGCGTGAAGCGAATGCCGGCACTGCGCAGGTGCGGCTCCACCCGGTCGAGCAGACCGGTCCACTGCGAAAACACCAGCGCCTTGTGCCCCTCGGCGGCCATCTCTTCCAGCGCCTCGAGCAGGCGATCCACCTTGGATGACCGCTCGGCGGTCTGCCCGGGCACCAGGTCCGAGTGACAAGCTGCTTGGCGCAGCCGGAGCAGTGCTTCCAGCGCGAGCAGCGTGCTCGCCCCGTGTTGCAGCTGCTCCAAGAGCTCCTTGCGCGTCGCCGCGCGCACCGCGTCGTAAACACTGCGCTCGACTTCGTCGAGCTCCACGTGCAGTACCGCATCGGTGCGTGGCGGCAGCTCCGGCAGCACGTCTCGCTTCAAACGTCGCAGCACGAACGGCCTGACCTTGGCGCGCAGGCGCGCGGCGGCGGTGGCGTCGCCGCTGGCGATTGGCGATGAGTAGCGGGATTGAAAGCTGCTGCGCCCGCCGAGTAGCCCCGGATTGACGAAATGGACGATGCTCCACAGCTCTTCCAATCGGTTCTCTACCGGAGTGCCGCTGAGCGCGACCCGAAACTCCGCGTCGAGCTCGAACGCCGCCCGCGCGGTCTGACTGTCCGCGTTCTTGATGGCCTGCGCTTCGTCGAGCACGACCACGTCCCAGCGCGTCTGCGAGAGCCGATCGATATCGAGTCTCAAGATCGCGTACGTCGTGAGCGTGACGTCGGCCTTCTGATCGAGCTCGCGCCGTTCCCCGTGATAGATGACGGTCTTGAGCCCCGGCCGGAAGCGCGCGATCTCGTCCGCCCAATTGTAGACCACGCTCTTTGGGCACACGACCAGCGCGCGCCCGGATAGCACGCAGATGGTCTGGAGCGTTTTACCGAGACCCATGTCGTCGGCGAGCACCGCGCCGAGCCCCGCGGACTTCAAGAAAGACAGCCAGTCGACGCCCACTTGCTGATAGGCGCGGAGCTCGGCCGTCAACCCTTCCGGCAGGGTCATCCGCGGAATGCTGCTGAAGCCATCGAGCAGCGGGGCCAGCCTCTCCAGGCCCGGTGGCTTCGGCTGATCGAGCGCATCGCACAGCTCGCCGAGCTCGGGCAGCGCCGACAGCGGCAGGCGTTTTTCAGCGGTGCGCGCGGCCATCAAATCAGCCACGCGATAGCCGTGCTCGGCCAGCCAAGAGGCAGGCAGGGGCGCCCAGCCACCGCCAATCAGCGGCACCAAGTCGAGCCCGTCGCGGAACGCCTGCAGCACGGTCGCGGCGTCGGCGCGCTTCGGCTCGGCGCTGTCGCCCTCTCCGAGCTCGCGCTCGAAGACTACGTCGAAGGTGTCCGCGCCGAGCACGAGCCGCGCGTGCAGCGGCCGCTCTTCGAACACCTTGGCGTAGCTCGCGTCGCCAATACTGCGCTGCCAATCGCGCAATTTCGCAGCAAAGCGCACCGCCTCGGGTCCGTCCAGGTCGACGCGACGCCCGGGCACCAGGTTCAATGCGTCACGCAGCCGGCGTAAGAGCTCGCGCTCCTCGTCGCGCCGCCGAATCGGCGCTTCGTCGCCGAGCGCCACCTCCTGCTCGCCATCGATGCGCAGCAAGGGTGGATCGCCGTACACCAACGTCGGCAGCACCGACAGCGTGTGACCTTGATGCGAAAGGTCCATGGAGATGCGCGGCCGCACCTCGCGATTGGCGCGCGGCAGCCGTCGCGTCGAAATCGTGAGCGGAAGCTTTCGTTCGAGCTCGGGCACCACCTGTGTGGCAAGCTCCGACTGCTGCTCGCGCGAGAACAGCCGGGTCAGTGGCAGTCGCTCCAAGAAGTAGCCGGTGCTCGCCGTTTCGGACAGACCGCGCAGCGTGTCGCCGCAGCGGACCACGCCCATGGCGACCACCTCGCTGACGCTCGGATCCTTCTCGAGCGTCAGCCGAAATCCCCCATTGGGCGTGTCTTCGATTTTCGCCCGCGGCGGTAGCGGCTCGCCGCTCACACGCACCGGTTTACCCGCAAAAGTCAGCTCCTCGGCGCTGGAAAGCGCGGAAAGCAGCGCGCCCAAACGGTCGAGTGAAACCGAGTCCTTGCGACTGACGCTGAGCATGCGATCGATGGTCAGGTCGTCGTGCGTCGGCTCGAGATCCGCGGGTAAGCGACCGCGCGAAAGATCGGAAGCGAGCGCGGTCACTCGCTCTTCGCGCCCATCGGGGTGCACGATGAAGCGAGTGATCGAGAGCACTCGCTCGCGCATCCCGAGGCGGTACACGAGCTTTGCTCGCGGCTTCGCTTCGGCCGCTTTCGGCGCCTCCGCCGGCTCGCCTTGACCCAATTGGATCGCAGCAGCCACCGCGTGCGCACAGGGATCCGCTTTACCGCCACAATCGCACGACCACTCGCCCTCGTCCGGGTAGAGCGTGACCGTCGGCGCGATGGCGTGCCCTGGGGCGCGAACCCGGAACACGAACGGCTCCTTGCCGTCGCGAGTGACTGCGCCTTGTCGCGCGAGCTTTACGCCTTGAGTCCAAATGCCCGAAGGGCATGCCTTTCGCATCAATTCGAGCAGCTCAGCCATCGCGTCCGGATTCCGGGGGCCGGACTGTGGCCCATTTTGGCCTCGCACGCCCGCACCTCACGGTTTTTCGGGCGGCTAGGAGTTCGAGCGGGCGCCGGCTCGCATCTGGCGCTCGGCCTCGCCGATCAGGCGGGAGTACGGGTCGAAACGGTCGTCCGCCTGCTCCCGCCGCGCCTCGCGCAGCCCCGGAGGCTCACTCCCGAGGGTGCGCATGGGCGCAGATTGCTCCGCCAGCGCGGCCACGCTCGATGTCCGGATGCTGCGGTCCACGCGCACGCCCGCGCGCTTGCCGAGCTCGTCCGAGAGCGCGTCGAGCGAGCGCGGGCTCGCCTCGTGACTGGTGCCGCCGAGCGAGTGCAGATCGATGCGCGCCACCCAAGGCACCGAAAGGAAGTGGAGATCGGCGGCCTGATACGACTCGAACGTCGACTGTGGGTCGCGCAATGACGGCGTTTCGACAGCTGCCACCGCGCGGAACGTCGCGCTACTCGGACCGGAAGCGCTGCCCCGCTGCGCGGTTCGCCCCGGCTGAACTTCGCCGCGCACCAAACAGGAAAGCGCAGCGTACTCGACCACCATCTGCCGATCGCGCAGGCCGAGCGCGAAATCGGTTTCCCTGAGCTCGATGTCGCGCACGTGCACGATCCGTCGTTCCGGATCGTGGGCGACCGAGCGATCGATCAAGATCGGCCGAAACCCGGCCAGGCGCAGCGCACGCGCCAGCGACTCGGCTTGTGCTTCGTCGGCGAGCGTCTTGACCACGCCCCACGCGCCGCTGCGGACGCGCGCGCGCAAATCATAGGCGACCAGGCCAGTAGCCTGCGCCAGACGCTGGTAAGCGTCGTTGCTTCCCTCGAAGTCGGGTCCGAGCAGAACGAACATTGCCGGCCTATTTTCCAAGGTAGCCCGTAAGCCCCCGCTCCGGTAGCCTCGATTCGAGAGCCCGGCTCGCCCTCATTTCAATAAGCGCTCGCGGAAGTCCTTCGAGAACCGCGGGCGATGCGGCGTGGAAAGCTGGCCGAAAGTCGGATATCGTCAGGCCGCTTCATGGTCTCGCTCGCTCGGTACGTCCGGTCGACCGTCTGCACGGTCGACCTCAACAGCGGAAGCCGTCGATGAGCGACCTCTCGCCCTTCCTGCGAACCGTGATTGCGTCGATCACCTACTCGCTGATCGGCGTGGTGTTGTTCGGCCTTTGCTTCCTGATCATCGGCGCGGTCACCCCCTTCTCGATCCGTAAGGAAATCGAGGAGGATCAGAACACGGCGCTCGCCATCCTGATCGGCTCGGTCATCATCGGCTTGAGCCTGATCATCGCCGCCGCCATCCACGGTTAGCCGAAGCGCGGACGAGAATGTCCGATTCGAGCAGCGCTGACAGCAGCCCCAAGCCCGCGCTGCTGTTCGGCATGGTGCTAGCCATCGCCACCTCCGGTCTGGTCTACGAGCTTGGCATGGCGGCGGTCGGCAGCTACTTGCTGGGCGACACCGTCAACCAATTCTCACTGGTGATCGGCGTGTATCTGTCTGCGCTCGGCGCGGGCGCGTACCTCTCGCGTTTCATCGATCGGCGCCTGGCGCTCACCTTCATCGACGTCGAGCTGGCGACCGCGCTGGTCGGCGGGCTCAGCGCGCCCGTGCTTCTCGCGGCGTTCGGCTCGATTGGGGCCTGGGAACCGTTCTTCTACGCCACCGTCGCCGCGGTCGGAATCTTGGTGGGGCTCGAGCTCCCGCTCCTGATTCGGGCGCTCGCCCATCGGCTCGAACTGAAGGAGCTGATCGCCAAGGCGCTCACCTTCGACTACGCCGGAGCGTTGCTCGGCTCCCTGTCTTTTTCCCTGTTCTTGCTGCCCGAGCTGGGCCTTTCGCGCGGGTCCATCGCCTCGGGTCTGATCAACGCGCTGGTCGGCCTGGCCTCGACCTGGGCGCTCTCGGGCATCGCCAGCGACGATGCCCGAGGCCTGGTCCAAGCGCGCTTGCGCGCCGTGGCGGTGATCGCCATCCTGCTCTTTGCCTGGTTTCAGAGCGACCGCGCCAGCGCGCTCTCGGACTCCGCGCTCCAACAAGGGCGCATCGTGCACGCCGAACAGTCGCGTTACCAGCGCATCGTGGTCAGCGAGAACGCCGGTGACGTGCGCCTGTTCTTGAACGGCCATCTGCAATTTTCCTCGCGCGACGAGGTGCGCTACCACGAAGCGCTGGTGCACCCCGCGCTGCGCCTCGCCGCCGAGCGCAAGCGCGTGTTCATCGGAGGTGGCGGTGATGGCCTCGCCGCGCGCGAGGTGCTGCGCTGGCCCGACGTGGAGCGCGTCACACTGGTCGACCTCGACCCGGCCATGACCCGTCTGTTTCGCACGGATCCGCGCCTGTCGTCGCTGAACGAGGGCTCGCTGGCGAACCCCAAGCTGCGCGTCGAAAACGACGACGCCATGCGCTACCTGCGCGCCACGCGCGAGCGCTTCGACGTCATCATCTTGGATTTCCCGGACCCCACGAACTACGCCATCGGCAAGCTCTACTCACTCGAGCTTTACCGCATTCTCCGCGAACGCCTGGCGGAACGCGGCGTGGCCGTCGTGCAAGCCACCTCCCCGCTGTTCGCGCGCCCTGCCTTCTGGTGCATCGTGAAGACGCTACAGGCGGCCGGCCTCGCCACCTTGCCCTACCACGCGTTCGTGCCCGCGTTCGGCGAATGGGGCTTCGTGCTCGCTGCCGGCGAAAAACTCACGCCGCCGCTCGAACTTGGCCCTATTCAAGCGCGCTTTTTGACCCCGGAGCGACTCGCCGCGCTGTTCGTCTTTCCGCCGGACAGCGCGGCCCTCTCCGTGCGCGTCAACCGAGTGGACAATCAAGCCCTCGTCGCCTACTACGGAGCCGCGTGGGATCGCTGGAATTGACCAACTCTTGTCGCCTGTTCGTGGCCGCGCTCGCGCTGTCTTGTCAGCCGACGCCCAGCGCGAGCGCGCCGCCTGCGAGCTTGGCCCCCGCGGCGTTCGAAACGCCGCCGCCCAGCCGAGCCGAAGCCGAAGCCCAGCCGACCGCGCAGGAGCTGCCGGTCGATGCAGACGACGGGGTTTGGGGCAGCGCGCTCGCTCCGGTGACCGTGCTGGTGTTCACCGACCTTCAGTGCCCCTTCTGCGCGCGCGCCCACGCCACCCTGATCGAGCTCGAGCGGCGTTACGGCGAGGCGCGCCTGCGCGTCGTCATCAAGCATGTTCCGCTCTCGAATCACGAAGGCGCGGTGCCCGCCGCGCGCATGGCGCAGGCGGTGCTGGGCGTGTACGGACGACAGCAATTCTTTCGCTTCATCGACCACGCTTTCAAAAACCAAGACCGTGTCGCTTCCGGCGAGGCGGTACCACTCGTAAGTGAGCTCGGCCTCGACCCGCGAAAGCTCATCGAGAGCGCCAACAGCGCGGCGATCGGCGCCCAAGTGCTGCGCGACGTCATGCTCGCCGATCACATCGCGGTTCCCGCCACTCCGCATTTCCGCATCAACGGCGTCGGGCTCACCGGCGCGCTGCCGAGCTCCGACCTAGCGCGCGTGATCAACGGCGAGCTTGCCGAAGCCGAAGCCCTGCGCAAGCAAGGCATGGCAGAAGCAGACGTCTACGCGGCGCGCGTCCGCGAAAATATGACGACGACTCCGACCCGCTAAATCGCGCAGAAACCGCAATCTGCCTCGAAAAAAACACTAGGACTCGAGGCTTCCCGGGCCATCGGTTCCAGGATACCTTGAAGGCAGCGTGACCAACGAACGCAGCGTGACCGCCGGGCGCATCATCGCGGACAAGTACTGCCTGCTGTTCGAGCTCGGGCGGGGGGGCATGGGCTCGGTCTGGGTTGCGGATCACCTCGCGCTCCGCTCGCGGGTTGCGGTCAAAGTGATCGACCCCGTATTCGCGCTGAACCCCAAAGCCCAACGCCGATTCGAGCAAGAAGCCCAGGCCGCCGCCTCGCTGCGCAGCCCGCACGTGGTCCAGGTCTTGGACTTCGGTGTCGACCAGGGCAGCCCCTACCTGGTGATGGAGCTCTTGGAAGGTGAAAGCCTGGCCAGTCGACTCGAAACGCGCGGCCCGCTGCCGCCCAACCAAGTTTGGTCGGTCATCAGTCAGGTCGCGCGCGCCATGACCCGCGCTCACGCCCAGGGCTTCGTTCATCGCGACCTCAAACCCGACAACGTCTTTTTGGTCGAAGACGGCGAAGAGCCAGTGGTCAAGGTGCTCGACTTCGGCGTGGCCAAGGCGCTCACCGAGCCCCAGCTCGGCCTCACCGAAACTGGAATGCTACTCGGCACTCCGCTGTACGCGAGCCCCGAGCAAGCGGAGTGCAAGGCGGTCGACTCGCGTTCCGACTTGTGGAGCCTGGGCGTCATGACCTTCGAGTGCCTGACCGGCCGTCAGCCATTCAAGGCCGCGTCACTGCCCAAGCTTTTGAGCGCGATTTGCTACGATCCGATCCCGGTTCCTTCGCGCAGCGCGCGCGTTCCGGTGGGCTTCGACAACTGGTTCGCGCGCGCCGTGAACCGCGACCGCGAGCGCCGCTTTCAGAGCGCAAAAGAACTATCCGAAGAGCTGCGGCCCTTGCTCGGCCCCGATGCCAAAGTCGACTGGATTGGCCCGACCGAAGAAGAAGACGTCACGGTCATCGATCGCGAAGGCGCGCTGCGTTTCCACACCTACCCGCGCGGCGACGACGAACGCCGCAGCGAAGCCCGCATCCCGTCCTCGATTCCGGCCGGCATCAATCGCCGCCGCGACATCCACCACACCGCGCTCATCTACAATGCCAGTCGCAGCGGCGCGCTGCTGCTCACCCGCCATCCCTGCGAAATCCGGCAAGAGCTCCTGCTCACCTTGCACATCGAAAGCGCCGAGCGCGGAGAAGAAGTCCCTGCGCGCGTCGTGCGCGTTCGCCCGCACCCGGACGAGGTCTGGCAATTCGAAGTCGGCGTGCGCTTCGTGACGCCCCTCTCCGACGAGCTCGTCGCCCGCCTCGAAGCCCGCGCCAAACCCAAGCGCCCGGACTGAGAGCCAAGGACTTTTGGGGGGCCACGCTGAAAAGAGCGCGCTAACCGCCGCAAATCGGCGCTAGGCCACAGCGCTCGCCCCTCCTCGACGCAGCAGCCGCGCCGGCCCCCACTGAAAAAACCAGCCGCACAGCTAGGAGTGCGCCGCGATCGATCCGTGGTAAGCGACCCGGGATGTTCAAGAGGGTCACCACCGTACTTTTGCTGTCCGCCTCCTCCGCTTGGGCGGCGCCCCCCGCGGCTGGCACGACCACGGCCGCAGCACCCACAGCACCTGCAGCACCTGCGGCAGCCAAGGCGGCCGCGCCCGCCGCGAGTCCCGCGCCCGCGAATGCGGCTCCGCGCGATCCCGCCGCGGTTGCGCTCGAGCGCCTCGCGCTCTCCATTCAGCGCGTCACACTCGACAATGGCCTGCGCGTGGTGCTGAACAAAGACTCGAGCTCGCCCACGGTCGCGGTCAGCGTCACCTACGACGTGGGCAGCCGCAGCGAAGGCCCGGGCCAGAGCGGCTTCGCGCACCTGTTCGAACACATGATGTTCCAGGGCAGCCAGAACGTGAAGAAGGGCCAGCACTTCGGCCTGATCACCGAACGCGGCGGAACCCTGAACGGCACCACCTCCTCCGACCGCACCAACTACTTCGAGAGCTTGCCTTCGAGCGAGCTCGAGCTCGCGCTGTTTCTGGAGGCCGATCGCATGCGCTGGCTCGCGGTCACCGCGGAAAACTTCGAGAACCAGCGCGCGGTCGTGAAGGAAGAGTACCGCATGCGCGTGGACAACGCGCCGTTCGGGCGCGCTCACCTGCGCCTCGGCGAGCTCACCTTCGCGGACTACTTTCCCTACGCGCACCCGACCATCGGCAGCATGCAAGATCTCGACGCCGCCAAGCTCGAGTGGGTCGCCGATTTTTACAAGAGCCACTACGCACCGAACAACGCGGTGCTGGCGATCGCCGGCGATTTCGACACCGATCAAGCGCTCGAGCTGGTCCGCAAGTACTTCGGCCCGGCCGAAAAACGCCAGGTGCCGCCCTTCGTTTCGCCCACCACTCCGAAGGACAGCGGCACGCTGGCTCGGCGCGAAGTGGTGGAGGACAAGAACACCAACACCCCGGGCATTCTCTGGGGCTACCGCATCCCGCCCGCTCGCTCGCCGGATCACTACGCGCTCGAGCTCGCCGCGCTCTTGCTGTCCGACGGCGAGAGCTCGCGCCTCTATCAAAAGCTCGTGCGCGACCGCGCGATTCTGCAGCAGGTCGCCGCGTGGACCGACGATCGCCGCGGCCCGGACATGTTCGGCCTCATGGGCGTTCTCACCGAGAAAGCCAAGCTGGAGGACGTCGAGCGCGCGTTCGAAGCAGAGCTCGACCGGCTGCGCAAAACACCGCCCAGCGCGGCCGAGCTCGCCCGGGTGAAGGCGCGGCTCAAGCACGACTTCGTGTTCGCGCTGCAATCGAACGGCACCCGCTCGACGCGCCTCGGCGAATACGAGGTGTTCTTCGGGGATGCGCGGATCCTGGCCCGCGAACTCGGCTTTTATCTCGCCGTCACACCCGAGGACGTCAAGCGCGTCAGCAACGAATACCTGCGAAGCGACAGCCGATTTGCGATAGAAGTGCGGCCCGCTCGCGCGCCGGGAGCCAAACCATGAATTACCGCTCGTTTTCCGCGCTCGCCGCGCTCGCGCTCGGCTGCGGCGCTGCACCCCCTCCCCCCGCGCCAGCTCCGGCCACGCCACCCTCCCCGGCTACGCTGACTCCGACGGCGGCCACGTCCAAAGGCGTGGAACCTCCGGCATCGGGCATCGCGCCGAGCGCTCCGTTCCCGGGCATCGCGCACCGCGAGCTCGAGAACGGGCTCGGTTTGCGCGTCGTCGAACGTCACGTGCACCCCATCATCGAGCTGCGCTTGGTGGTACGCACCGGCAGCGCCGCCGACGGCGAGAAGCCCGGGCTGGCCAGCGTGGCCGGTGAGCTGTTGAAGGCAGGCGGCGCGGGCGGCATGAGCCCGCAAAAGCTGGTCGAGCGCGCCGAGGCTCTCGGCTCCAGCCTCGACGTCGTGACCGACCGCGACTCCACACGCATTTCGCTCTCGGTCACCACTGGGGATCTCGATCCGGCGCTCGAAATTCTGGCCGCGCTCGCGTTGAAGCCAGCGTTCGCGCCGGTCGAATTCAACAAGCTTAGAACGCGCGAAATCGAGCGCGTGAAAAGCTCCGCGCGCGGCAGCGCCGCCTGGGCTGCTTCCATGGTCTTGTACCGTGAGCTCTACGAACTCCCGACCGGAATTCACCCCTACTCGCGCTACGACGCGCTGCCGGCAGAGTTCGAAAAAATCAGCCTTCAGGATTGCCGCGCTTGGCACAAGACCAACTTCGCCCCCGGCAACGCCGCGCTGATCGTCGCGGGCGACGTGTCGCCCGAGGCAGTCGAAGCAGGCGCCAAGAAGTGGTTCGGCGCCTGGAAAGGTGAATCGCCGCCCAACATCAGCTTCAGCCAGCCCTTCCCGCCCAAGGAGCGCGAAGTGTACCTGGTCGATCGCCCGGGCAGCGCGCAGAGCCAAGTCTACGTGGGCATGCTCGGCTCCGACCGCACTCAGCCTGATTTCCCTGCCCTCTCCGCGGCCAACCAGATCCTCGGCGGCGGCGTCTCGAGTCGCTTGTTCTTGGACGTGCGCGAGAAGCGCTCGCTCGCTTACAGCACCGGCTCATCCGTCTCCGATCCTGCGCACGGACCGGGCAGCGTGGTGCTCTCTGCGGGCACCCAAACCGCAAAGGCCCCGGACGCGGTCGCCGCCCTGCTCGAGAACCTGCAGGCGCTCGCCGAAAAACCCGCTCAGCCCGCCGAGCTCGAAAGCGCGACCCGCTTCTTGAACGACAGCTTCGTGTTCAAGCTCGAAACCGTGGGCAGCGTCGCCGAGCTCACCAGCAAGCTCTATATCCTCGGCCTGGGCGACGACTACTTCGACGAGTACCGCAAGGCGATCCGCAGCCTCGAGCTCACCCCCGTGTCCACGGTTGCCGCGCGCTACTATCAGAAAACTCCGATCATCGTGGTAGCAGGGGATGCTGCCACGCTCGGCCCCGAGCTCGCGAAATTCGGCCCGGTCGCGGTGGTCGATCCCGAACACGGCTTCAGCTTGAAAAAGAGCTATCCGAAGAAGCCCTAGCGCGCGAGCGGCCCGAGCCCCGGTGCCCGGCGCCATTGGCGCGCCAGGCGGCCCGGGCCCGTGTGCCCGGCGCCTTTTGCGCGCCAGAAGGACTTTCTCGAAGTGGCCCGACTGCTCAGTCCAGGGCACATCGCCCGCGCTGAAGCCGGCGTGCCTTCGCCACCTATGCGTCGAAAATCCGAACGAATGCAGCCCTAGTGCCGCTTCGTTCGGCGAGCGCCAGCGTCTGGAACGTGATTTTCCGGGGTTCGTGAGCGCGTTCGGCCGGCTCTACACCTGAGTCGAACGCGAATTCTCGGAAGCGTCGGTTGGGCGCAAGCTCGGGTCTGAGTGGCGGCGCGTCCGCCAACCCACCCGAGGTTTACGATCATGAAGCTTCGCTTCCGTGAAGATCGGCGCACGCTGCTTTGGGCGTTCGGTCTGTTTCCACTCGTCCCTGCGCTCGCGTATTGGCGGCCGGCGCTCATACCCTGGCTGCTGCCGTTCGCGCTCTACGCTTCGTATTGCTCAGGCGTGCTCGCTCACAATCACAATCACTCTCCGACGTTCGTCGGACAGCGAGCGAACGTGATCTATGGCGCGTGGCTCTCGATCTTCTACGGCTTCCCGCTCTTCGCCTGGGTGCCGACACATAACCAGAACCATCACCGTTATTTGAACGGTGAGGGCGACGCGACACGCACCACCCGCCGTAGAGTGGCCGACTCTGCCTGGGCCGCGCTCACGTACCCGCTGTTCTCGAGCGGCTGGCAACTGCCGCTGATACGCGCGTGGGTCCAGGCTGCGCGCGAAGGCCGCCCCGCGCGCCGAAGGCGCATTCGACTGGAGGTCGCTGCGGTAATTGGCGGGCATTTGTGCTTGCTCGGGCTCGCCCTCGGCTGCCATGGCCTGGGACTCGGCGCGCTCGTCTACGCGCTGTCCGCGGGGCTGCCGGCCTTGCTGGCGACCTATTTCATGATGCTCACGAACTATCTGCAGCACGTCGGCTGCGAGCCAAACTCCGCGGACAATCACTCCCGCAACTTCGTCAGCCCT
>DASZQI010000097.1:0-5898 GCA_035549735.1 Polyangiaceae bacterium
CTGACCGAGCGCGGAGCGATCATAAGAGACCACGAGAACGCCCTCGCCTGTCGCCGCTGCTGCGAGCGCGTCACGAAAGCCCGCGAGGTTGGTGGCGTCGCCGCGAAAGAGCGCCACGTCGGCTCCATTGCAGCGCGCGAGACAAGCTAGCTCTTCGACGTCGAGCCCGCGCTTCTGCACCTCCGCGAGCGGTACGCAGCAGTCGAGTAGCTCTTCGCTGAACCACCGCCACGGACCTTTCCACAGCCGTCCGGGGTCGATGCCGAGCGCGTTGAGAGCCACGACCAAAGACCCGAGACCGCAGAACGACGGATCGGACTGCGTGTGGAATTGTTCCGCGAGCGGGAAGTATCCTTCAAGTCCGCCGGCCGAGAGCGCCTCAGCGAAAACCTTGCGACCCTCGAGCGAAGAGAACGCGATCGCTTCGGAGGGAAGGGGTCGGCGGTACAGCGTCTGGCTCATGCCAAACTGTAATGCGGGACAACGGGCGTGTCAGCTGCTGTCAGCGGCTGCGGTCGCTGCGATGACAGCCAGAAGCTGGTTGCGGCATGCGAACAAAGCTTGCAGCACTTCACGACCGATACGGAAAGCGGGCGCTCGAAATGGCGACGCTCATTCATCGCCTCCGCCCTCGGCCGTCCGTGACATTAGCTTCAATGATGGCGCGTTGAACGCTGTTGTTGATTTGGGAATCGCCGGCGCTCGTCGTTGAGTTCGTCCCTGAGTGTTGGGATCGCAATCTTCAGTAAGGTCGGTCCTGTGCGTGGAAGCCACCCACATCACCGCGGATTCCACTACATACTCACTGCTCACATCCTCGGGTCGGAGGGCCAGGTAATGCGCATCCTCCTTCCGATAGTCGACGCTCGTCGTAGCAACCTGCCACTGCCACGCGACCCAAGTCGCATCGGTCGCGTGGCCAGCCAAGGCTCAGCGTTACCCCCGTAGCCTGATGTTTGCTAATTTGTGCGAGATGAGTGCCGGCCCCGACCACGCCAACGTCGCTCGATACAAGCGCATGATGGCGGCGTTCAACCAAAATGATTTGAGCACCATCGAGGAGCTGGTCGCGAACGACGTCGAATACGTCGTGCCGGGCAAGAGCTTGATCGCCGGGCATACGACGACTTTGTCGAGTTTGCTCGATATGCTGCGGCGCTCGAAAGAGCTCAGTGGAAACACGCTACGACTGGAAACCGAGGCCGTGCTCGCGGACGATCGATTTCTATTCGTGTATGGACGAATTCACGCGGAGCGCAGCGGTCGTCAGCTCGACAGCCCGCACTGTGTCGTATTCGAATTCCAAGCGGGAAAAATCGTCGCCGGCCGAACCGTGCCGACCGATCTATACGCTTTCGACCATTTCTGGAGCTGACAGAGGGTCTCCGCACGCCATGGCCTATAAGTCCTGTGTCCTCGACGGCCTCTACGCGATTCGTTGGGGACGTGAGCCGGAGCTCGCGGACGTTCAACGTTACGCCAACGAAATCAGCGTTGCCTGCAAGGCTCAGGGCCGTCCCCCGGTCGGCCTGTTCATCATGCCGCAGGACAGCCAGATTCCGAGCGACGCTTTTCGCAAGGAGCAGGCTGCACACCTTCCGAAAATTCTCGAGAACCTCGAGTTCGCGGTGGCAGTGTTCGAGGGGGGCGGGTTCAAGCAAGCGCTCATGCGCAGTGCCCTCGGCGCAATCCTCCTCCTCGCTCCGAAGCGATACTCGATTCACGTGCGCTCGACCGTCGAAGAAGCGCTGATTCAGAACCCGCCCAAGCCACTCCGCTTCGACACGAAGCTCGCCATCGCGGAGCTCAATCGCCGCCAGATCCTGGCAGTTTGATACCAGCGCCGCTAGAGGACCGCGTTTAGCTATCAGAGCTCGGCGGTTTTCCGCCTGGTTTGGGCGCAATCGACGAAAACGGCGGCAAACTGACGGGCGGCGCGGAAAGCGAGGCGGGCAAGGGCCGCAAGCTCTGCGGCGGATCCGTGCGCCGGCCCAGTGCAAAGAACTGGGCCAGCGTTTGCGCGCGGCTCACCAGCGTGGGTGCCATTTCATTGGGGTCGATCATCGCGTCGATGACGGTCGGACCTTCCGCGCTGAGCGAGTCGCGCAGAGCGCAACGCAACTCGTCCGGAGTGGCAGCACGTACGCCACGAGCACCGAGAGCAGCGCCGAGCGCCGCGGAATCGATCGGCATCCGGAACAGCGACGTACCGAAGGTCGCGCCCTTCATCAGCGTTTCACCCTGGTAGACCATGCCGTGTCCCCCATTGTTGAGCACCACCCAGGTCACGGGCAAACCAAGCTCGACCGCCGTGTGCACTTCCATTCCGTTCATCGCGAACGCCGCATCGCCGACCAGGGCTACGGCGCGACGGCCTCTCGCCCCGAGCGCGCCGCCGATCACGCCCGCGACGGCGCTGCCCATCGAGGCCAGACCCAAATCGATGAAGTACGTGTTCGGCCGGCGCGCTTCGAAGTAGTGCGTCGCCCAAATGATGGACGTTCCATTGTCGACGAACAGTAGCGCGCTCTCCGGCATTGCGGCACGCAACTCGGCGATGAGTCGCTGCGGTTTGATCGGCGTCGCGTCGGACTCGATCATGTCTGCCGCCAAGTAGCGCGGCGTCTTGGTGCGCAAAGCGGCCAAGAACTCGCGTTCATACGGAGGCGGCTCGGGCCGCGCTGCAAATAACGCAAGGAGTTCTGCCAGCGACGCACGAGCGTCGCCGACCACGGCCAGGTCGACGCGATAGTTACGGCCCAGCACTCGCGCATCGATGTCGAGCTGAATCAGCTTACGTCCGGACTTGAACGGCACGGTCCAGCCGTTGGTCACGAACTCATTCAAACTGGACCCGACCACCAGGAGCAGATCGGCGCCGCCAGCCTCGAGGTATCGCTCCGGCAGCTGATGACCTCCAAAACCGAGCACACCTACCGAAAGCGGATGATCTTCGGGAAACGTGCCCTTGCCTTTTGGCGTCGTCGCGACCGGCAGTCCGAGTTCGGTGGCGAGACTCAAGAGCTCGTTCGACGCACCAGCGAGCGCAACGCCATGGCCTGCGAGCAAAAGAGGTCGTCTCGCGGTCCGCAGCAATTGAGCTACCGCCTCGAGCCCAGCGCGGTCGACGGGTGTCGAGCGGCTGCGGTACTCGTCGACGTTGAGCGATCCGCCGCGCACCGGACGCGACAGGAAATCCGCAGGCATGCTGACGTGAACGGGGCCTCGGCGCGCGCTCATCGCCGTGCGGATGGCTGAACGCAGCAGATCGGGGACACGGCCGACCGAAGGCAGCATGAACGATTCGAGCGTGAACGCGCGCATCGCGTCGACGATGTCCAGGCCATGCGCAGAGCTCTCCTGAATCGCGCCCTTACCGAAGACTTGCGTCGAAACCTGGCCAGTGAGGATCAAAACCGGCAAACCGTCGGTGTAAGCGCTCGCAACGCCGGTAATGGCATTCGTGACACCCGGCCCGGTCGTGACGCAACAGACGGCCAAGCGCCCCGTCACGCGCGCGTAAGCAGCGGCCATGAACGCAGCCCCGCCTTCGTGCTTGGCCAGCACGAAGCGGATTCTCTTCCGCGCATGGAGTGCTTCGAAGAAGCCGGTGAGCGGTCCCCCAGGAATGCCGAAAATGTACTCGACCCCCTCGCCTTCGAGGATTTCGAGAATGACGTGAGCGGCGGACGTTTCCACCTGCTCGAGTTCAGTGAGCGACATCGAGGAACACGCCGGAGGCGCTGTGCGCCGGGGAACGGCCGGCGTCTCCTCCTGCTTAAGAAGCGGGAAGGATTGCTAACCCGACGCGAGGTGCGGCGACGCTCGCGAGCAAACTCGCCACACCGTTTCCTGCTCACGGGCCCAACAGCAGCCAGGCCCGGCGAAGAACCGACCTCAGCGACTTGGGTCGCGCTCGCGCTTTCGACGCCGCCTGAACAGATGCGTGAGCGAGAGCCCGACGGCTGCCAGTGACCAGCCACTTGGACCCGGCCGTGCACCTACTCCGACTTCGCAGGCGCAACCTGCGTCGACCGGTGGTTGCACACCGGTCGCAGGACCACCGGGCGTGCCTGTACCGCCCGTACTGGTCGTCGGTGGGAGCCCACCGGTCGTGGGTGGCAAGCCGCCCGTGGTCGGTGGCAAGCCGCCGGTTGTGCCACCGGTGTTGGGGAAGCCGCCGGTCGTGCCACCGGTGTTCGTGAAGCCACCGGTGCTACCGCCGCCGCTGCCGCCAGCGTTTCCGCCGACGTTCGCGCCAGCGCTGCCGCCACCGCCCGTGGCGCGATTGCCACCGCCTCCGGCACCACCACCACCGCCGGCGCCGCCTTTCCCACCAGCGCCGCCTCTGCCGCCGATGCCGCCGGCGCCGCCTTTGCCACCACCGGACCCACCGGAGGCGCCACCGCTACCGCCGATGCCGCCCGTGCTGGGCGTGCCGCCCGTGCTCAGGCCGCCGCCGACGGTGGTATCGCCGGGCTTCGCGGTCGTGGCCGCGCAGTCGACGGGGCTCGCCGAGTACACCGAATTGTCGATGCAGGTCGAATCACCCGTAGAGTTCGGAACGGTGGTGTTCGTGATTTCGACGTTGATCACCGCCGAAGCAGCGTCGATGGACTCCACCGTGATGGTGACGCCGCCAGCGGGATCCGTGAACGGCGTCCCAACCGTGAGACCCCAACCATTGATGCTGGTGTCACTGGTGTTCTGGTCGAGCGCCCACGCTCGCTGATCGCTGAGCCGCTGCGCGGTCCCAGGATCCGGACCGGCGAACAACAACACCTGCGGCTTGAGCGGCGTATCGATACCATACGACCCGCGCATCTCGACGTAGTAGTGGGTCAGCGTGACCTGCAAACCGTCCGGCGCCTGGCGCGATTTCGCCATCGGAATCTGCAGCACCTGGGCGCTATTGCAGGGCAGCTCGAGCGGGGAAAGCGTGTACTTGCCGCTCGATTTGACGCGGACACCGTTGCACTTCTGCAGCCAGCCTTCGCGCCATTTCTCCCAGCCGGTCATCGAATAACAGCCGCTGCCCATCGGGCTGTGCTTGCCGCCGTACTCGTTGTGCGTACAGCTGGTCAGGTCGTCCGCGAACGACTTGCCGCCGCAGTTCATGGTCGAAGAGTGCGGCAGCGCCACGGCGTGGCCGAACTCCTGCATCAACACCACGCAGCTGATGCTCGCGTTGAGCCAGGCCTGGTTTCCACCGCCGAGACCGGACCACTGACAGGCGGAAGCTTTCGTACCGAAGTAGTAGACGTACTTGTCGAACTTGCCGACCGCCGCGTTCACGGCCTTGCCGAGGCCGCTGTAGTCGCAGCCGCTCATGGTGTAGGGCACCTTGTCGAAGGCCTCCCCGTTCACTTCCATGATGTTGTACGACTGCTCGGCGTAGAAGTACTTGAGCGACATCGACTTGCCCTCGGTCGTGGGCGTCGTCGCGAACATGCGCGTCTTCGCCTGATCGATGGTCAAGTTCGGCGAACCGCCGCCCAGGTCGACGATCGCGATCGCGGCGGTGAGCGGCTTCGCGGGCGAACCGATCAGCCCTTGCTGAAGCACACCGAAGTCGTCCTCCACGAGCTCGTGCCGCTTCACGTACAGCTGGGTGCCGACGCGATCACCCCAAACCCGTAGCTTGGTGCCTGCTGCAAGGTACGGGTTGCGCGTGAACACCAACTCCGGATCCGTGCCCTCCCCTTCCGGCACGTGCAGGTAGTACATCGTCTGCACGTCGCCCGCTTCCGGGTCCGTCGTGCCAATCAGCAGCTCGCCCTGAACCCCCCCGGGTTCCTGACTCCCGCAACCGTGAAGGGCAAGCGCAGCTGCTGCGACTGCCAGAGTCTTCGACTTGTTGCTCACGAAGCGACTACGGCTCATTCTCGACCTCCAAAA
>DASZQI010000098.1:0-157544 GCA_035549735.1 Polyangiaceae bacterium
GGCACGGCAGCGGAAGTTGTATGCGCCCGTGAGCAGGGCCTCCTCGCTGCACGGCACGTTCACGCATGCTCCGGCGGAGCAGATGCCGGTGCAGGCGGTGCTCTTCCAGACTCCGTCAGTCGAGCAGGTTTCCGCGTTTGCCGAGCCATCGCGCGCAGCGCGTTGCACCCGGGGAGCAGGCGCGGCAATAGTCGAGTGAGTTTCACCCGAAAAAATCTACGCGCTCCGCGCGCTCTCCGTCAATGCTCGCTAACAGTCGAGAGTCGCGCGACCGGCGAAATCCGCTGTGAGAAACTTTGGCGTGTCGTGCCTACACTGGCTTCTCGGGCATCCGCTGGCGCCAGATCTTGCGCTCCTCTTCGAATATTCGCGACAGCCGGCGCTGCTCCTGCAAGAACGCCCCATAGGTTCGGGGCACCCGCGTGTCGGGCAAGAACGCGATCATCACGCGTAGCGCGGCTTCCGCATCGTGCTCGGCGCGATGCGCTTGCTCGATCGTGATGCCGAGGCGTTGGCTAACCTCGCCGAGCGATTTGCTCTTTTCGAATTTGTGCAGCTCGCGCGCCCACACCAACGGGTCGATCCAGTCGACCGCGCGCCTCACGGCCGGTGGCTGTCGCTCGGGCGCGGGCGTATTGGCGGCCGCGGACACGCGCGCGAGCTCGGCTTGCAAGACCTTGCGATCGTACTCGGCGTTGTAAGCGAGGGCGACCGCGCCCTCGAGCTCGCGCAGCAGCTCGTCGGCAATTTCGCGGAAGGTCGGTTTGTCGCGCACGTCCTCGTCGCTGATGCCGTGCACCTCGAAGGCCTCCTGCGGAATCGGACGCTCCGGGTTCACGAGCCAGCTCTTGCGCTGCACGATTTGGCTGCCGTCCCAAGTGATGCAGGCAATTTCCACGACGCGATCGACCGTGGGATCGCGCCCGGTAGTCTCGGTGTCGATGGACACCATCCGCAGGCCATTCACCGGGTGATCGCCCAGGAATTCTTCGGCCAAGCCGCTGGCGACGACGCGCAGCAGGTGTGCGATGCCGGGGTAATGGCGCCCTGTCGGGAAGCAGCCAAGCGGCTCGTGGTGCCTCATGAGTGGCTGGGACTCGCGCCGCTCGGCGAAGGCTTTCCACCGACAGGGCTCGGGCGGCCGCTCGGGCTCGGCTTGGAGACGGGGTGCGCGCTCGGCGGTGGCGCAGTGTCACTCGCCGCGCTGTTCGGTGGGGCAGGGGGCGCCGCACCGGCCGCGCCAGCCGGCGCAGCGCCTCCGAGTTCGAGCTCGGATTGGATCCAGCTTTCGAGCTCCTCCTGAAGATCTCCTCCCAGGATCAGCACGGGCCGGCCATTCATGAAGATCGAGGGCGTGCTCTTGAGAGCCAGCGCTTCGCCCTGTTTGCGATCGCGCGCGACGAAATCGGCCGTGGCTTCGCTGTCCCTATCTTGAAGGAAGCGCTTCATGTCCAGCCCAATGCCCTTGGCGAGCCCCTCGACCGTTTCGCTGTCGAGCTTTGGCTGGCTCTGAAACAGCGCCGCATGCATTTCCCAAAACTTGTTCTGTTTGCCGGCTGCGACCGCGGCGCGCGCGCACTTTTCCGCGTTCTCGTGCTGGGTTAGTGGGAAGTGCTTGAAGACCAGACGCACGTCGCGCGGGTGGCGCTTCAAAACCTCCTCGATTTGGGGTCGCGCCGCGCCACACGCGGGGCACTCGAAATCTGCGAACTCGGCCAGAACCACCTTGGCGTCCGTCGGCCCCTTGCTCGGAGCCTCGTCGAGCGACAACCCGCGCACCGCTTCCGGAGAAAAGCGAGCCTTGTACACGGCCTCGACCTGCTGCCGAACCTGGCCACGCCGCGCCAAATCGACCAAGAAGCGCGCCGCAGGCACGCAGGCTTTACACGGCCTCGACTGCTGCACGCACTGGGCGATGCTCACCGGCTGATCGGCGCAGGGGGTCAAAAACTCCGAAACGTAGCCGGACCAGTCGGACTTCTCGCGCGTGGTGAGAGCGGACGTGTCCACTTGCGGTAGCGTCACGTCGACGGTCTCACGCTTTGCGGGGCTCGGTTCGGAGCCGCCCTCGCCCGGGCTCCTACAGGTAGTCATCCGGGCGCTCATCCATGCCGCCACGCCGATCACGACTGCTGCTCGCAAGCTGAACATCGCCGGCGAGCCTAGCCGAGCTCCCGGCCTTTCGCCCCCCCAAATTCCCACGATTTTTTCCGACCGGCCGGTGAGCGTCGGGGTTACTGGCGGCCGGGGCCCCGATCGGTGGTAGATCGGAGCCCGCTCGGTCGATGATCGATAGCGTTCCGCCCTCCTCTGCGCCGCTGCCTACGCTGCCCCCACCGGCGGGAGTTCGGCACGTGATTGCCGTGATCGGCGGGCGCGGCGGTGTGGGCGCCAGCGCGCTCGCCATCAATCTGGGGGTGTACTTGGCTCAGCTCGGGCGGCGCGTGCTGCTGATCGACGCCGATCCCAGCGGCGCCAAGCTGCACACCTTGCTGGGCCTCGATCTGCCGTCGATCGCGGCGTCGGACGAAGACCCTGACGATTTCGAGCTCGCTCCGTTGCCGACCGCCGTGCCCGGCCTGCTGCTCTCCCCGCAGGGTTACCGGGTCGGTTCCACTCAGCCGATTCGTCCAGGCCGAAAACCGCGTTGGGCGCGCAAGCTGCGCCAGCTGGACGTGGACTACGTGCTGCTCGACCTGGGGTCGGGCACCGCGCCGTCCACGCTCGATCTGTTCTTGTCCGCCGACCAGGGGGTGTGCGTGACCACGCCCGAGCCGCCCAGCGTGGAAGCGACCTATCGCTTTCTGCGCGCGGTGTTCCTGCGCTCACTGCGGCGCGGGCTGGTCGAGGATCGCTATAAGATGCGGATGGTCGAGCGCGCGCAGGCGGACCTTGGCGCGCTACCTTCCCCCGTTCACTTCGTACGTGCCATTGCGCGCTACGACACCAGCGTCGGGGTTCGCGCGGCCGCGGAGCTGATGCAGCTGCGTCCCCGCCTGGTCGTGAACAATCTGCGGCTGCGCACCGACTCGGAGCTCGGCCCGGCCATGGTCGACATGGCCGATCGTTATCTGGGCGTGAAGCTCGATTACCTCGGGCACGTCGAACAGGACGACGCGGTGTGGCTCAGCGTGGTGCGGCGCCGGCCGCTCTTGATCGACAGCCCGACCAGCAAGAGCGCGCGCAACATGGAGCGTTTGGCGCGGCGTCTCTTGGCTTTGGCGTCCGCGCGTGCGGAGCAGCGCTCGGAGCAGCCGCTGCCGATCGTGCCCGACGAGCCGAACCTGTACGACTTACTCTGGACCCATCGCGGTGCGAGCGACGAGGAGCTGCGGCGCGCGTACAAACGCCAACGCGAGATCTACCAGCCGGGCAGCTTGCCCCTGACTTCCTTGCTGAGCGAGGAAGAGCTACGCCGAGAGCAAGCCCGCGTGGAGGAAGCGCACGAAACCTTGCTCGACCCGCTGCGCCGCAAAGCTTACGACGCCTCGACCTTTCCGGAGGACTCCACCCAGCGCGCGCCGGCGCCCGCGGTGGTCGACGCGGCGGTCGAAGCCGAGCGCGCCATGCTGCGCCAGGAGCTTTCCCGCGAGATCAGCGCTGAAACCGAGTTTACCGGGCGCCTGTTGCGTAAGGTGCGCGAAGCGCAGGGCATCGAGCTCGAAGACATCGCCAAGCACACCAAGATTTCGCTCGTGCACTTGCGCGCGCTCGAGTCCGAAACATTTTCGGAGCTGCCCGCCCTGGTCTACACGCGTGGCTTCGTTCAGCAGCTCGCCAAGTATTTGAAGCTCGATCCGACCCAGGTCTCGCGCACGTTCTTGCGGCGTATGCGCGAAATGGCCGCCGCGCCCGACGAGGAAGCCTCTTCGTGAGCGAAGCCACGCAGCGCGAGAAGCGTTACGACACCGCTTTCGTGCTCGCCCTGGCCTTGGTGGCATTCTTACCGCGCCTGTACGTCGCCATCGCTTGGTCGAAAGAGCCGGTGTGGGATGGCCACTACTACCACTTTGGCGCGGAGCGCATTGCCGCTGGCCTCGGCTACTCCGAAGACGTTTGGGTGCGCGGCCAGCTCAGCTGGCGCCCCTGGGTCCACTACCCCGTCGGCTACAGCGCATTGCTCGGCGCGGTCTACAAACTTTTCGGCTCGAACCTACTCGTTGCGCCGCTCCTGAACGCGGTCTGTGGCACGCTGCTCGCGCTCGCCAGCTACCGCCTCGCGCGTCATTTTCTGCGCACGACCCGGGCGCGCGTCGCCGGAGCGCTCGTCGCGCTGCATCCCGGTTTGATTGCCTACAGCGCGCTGGTGATGACCGAGCTCGTGGCCGCGCTGCTGGCCGTGCTGGTCGGCCTGGCCCTACTGGCTTTCCGCGGGCGCGTGCAGGCGCTGATCATCGCGGGCTTGCTGCTCGGCGTCGCCGTGCTCGTGCGCCCCGCCTGTTTGCTGCTGCTGCTGCTCGCGCCCTTCACTCAACCCGGCGGAGTGTTGCGCTGGCTTCGCAATTTCGTGTTGCTGAGCGGCGTGACGCTGTCCGTGGTTTTGCCCTGGACGCTCCGCAACTGTCAACGCTTCGACGGCTGCGCGCTGGTCTCCACGAACGGCGGCTGGAACCTCGCGATCGGCGCGATCAGCGAGAGCGGGCGCTTTCAGACCCTGCGCGCCAGCGACGGCTGCGCGGTGGTCACCGGCCAAGTGCAGCAGGATCGCTGTTGGGCGGAGGTCGGGAAGCGCCGAATTTTGGCGGATCCAGTGCGCTTTTTACGTCTCATCCCGAAGAAGCTCGCCGAGACGTTCAATCACGAATCGTTCGCGTTCGAGTATCTGCACGAAGCCGACCCCGTAGGCTGGCCGGAAGCGCGCCGCGTTGCCGGTCGCGAGCTCGGGACCGCGTTCCATCGCTTGTTGCTCGTGGTGGCGGCATTGGGCGTTGTTTCGTTGCCCAAATTCGACGCCAAGGACCGCGCGGGTAGCCTGGTCTCTGCGGGCCTCGCATTGTGCGTCCTCTTGCTCTCGCTGCACGCCGTGTTCGGCGACGAGCACCCTTTTCATTGGCTCGCGCTGTTCATCGGGGGGGTCGGTTTTCTACCGCTCCCCGGGCGCCCGCAGCTCGGCCCTGCGGGCGTGTACGTCATCGGATTCGTGCTGTCGGTGTTGGTGACCCACTCGCTGTTCTTCGGAGAAGACCGCTATCACTTGGTCGCCAGCCCGCTGCTCTGCGTGCTCGCCGCGGCGGCGCTGCGACCGCGCGCGCTGGAGCTTTCCAGGGCCGACTCGGGGCGGCTTTTCTAGCCTCAACGCGGGCGCGCGCAGCGAACGCCGAGCACGAAGTCTCGGCTCTTCGGGTCGTGGTACAGGCGGCTCGAGCTCAGCAAGTTTTCGCCGTCTCCGTAGTAGCTGCCGCCCACCATGGTGCGGATTTGCTGCCCGTTCAGCGCCGCGCAATTGATGCAAAAAGCGGGTAGCTCGGTGTACCAGTCCTGATTCCATTCCCAAACGTTGCCCGACATGTCCGCCTGGCCCCAGCGAGCATCACCTTTCGGAGATTTCGAGCCGACGTCCTCCGGCCTGGGCATCGCGTTCGGATCTTCGGACTGGTAGTAGACGGCGTAGCTCGGGTCGATGTCTTCGCTGTGGGGTGGGTTCGACCACGGGTACACGCGCTGCTCGTCACCGCCCGCGGCGGCAAAGTTCCACTCGGCGTTGGTGGGCAGGCGTCCGCCGTCCCAAATGCAAAAGGCATACGCTTCGAACCAGGTGAGGCACGACATGGGCAAGAGGTCGTCGTCGTGGCTCGCATAGGCGGGTACGGTCTGCTGGCACGCGGCGATGCCGGCCGTCATTTCTTCGTAACTCACGAGCGATGCGTCCCAATCGACCCGCCAACCCGGATCGTTGCCATTGCTCGGGTTGCTCCCGCTGCCTGGCTTGGGCAGGTGATTCTCGTAGCCATCGAGGAATTGCTTGAAGCGACCGATCGTGACCTCGTACACGTCCAAGCGGTAGGCGCTGATGAAGGCCGAATACTGGCCCGACGCTCCGTTGTTGCGCAGGAAGCTACCGCCAGGAATGATCGTGGAAGCGCAGCAATTTTGGTCCGCGTTGGGGCCACATGTCTCCGGCAGACCGGCGCAGCTCGGACCCGGGACGGCGCCGGGCGCACCCGCATCTGGCGCGCCACTCGAACCTGCCGAGCCGCCTTCTGGTCCCGTGCCCGCAGCGCTCGAACCTCCCGAGCCCGCTTCTCCCGCCGCACCGCTCGCGCCGCCGCCCCCCGATGGGGAGCCACCGCTTTCCGTTTCGGTCCCGCCTGTTTCCAGCTTGCCGCCCGTACTGAGTTTGCCGCCCGCGCCGAGCTTGCCGCCCGTGCCCTTGGAGCTCGAACCGGGGCCGCCGCACGCGGCAAAGGGAAGCAGCGCGAGAATCGCAGCGTACGCGGGGAAACAGCGACGGTACTGCCGCATCGTGAGAGGGCTCAGTCTGTAACACGACGCCAGTCACGTCCAATCCGTGCAGCGCCTCACAGCCGAAAAAAAGGTGATCAATTCTGCGTGTGTTCGATCACTTCATACTCAGCAGCAGGCGTTGGGCGCTCTGGGTTCGTTTTTGGTGTGCGAAGGGAGTACTGACACGCGCTGTCGTGCTGCGGCACAGTTTGGGCCACTCAGAATGGCCTTTGATCGCGAGAAACGCGAAAAATAGCGGCGCTTAGCTGGCACCAATGTTGCTGTCATCGCCCGTGTGCCGACTCGCATCGGCCGGCGGTGAGTATGAAAGAACGCAGCCTTCACGCCTTGTTCGGTCGCATCGTCCTGTTGGCCTTACCCCTGTCGGCTCAGGCCGCGTGCGGTGGCGAAGCGAGCCGAGGCGAAAGCGGCCCCAGCTCGGGCGGTACTGGCCCCACGGGTACGGGTGGTGCGGGCGGCGACGAGGTGACGGGCGGAGCGACTACGACCGGCGGTACGACTACGACCGGCGGTACGACTACGACCGGCGGCGTGAATTGCAGAGTGCCTGGCGAGAGCGATTTTTCGTCCTGCACGATGCCTCGCAAGGGCGACCTTCCGCGCGCTTGCGCGACCGCGCCGCTCGACGCATCCAAGTGTATGACTCTCTGCGGGCCGGTGTTTGCTGGAACCTGCCAAATCCTGGGCGAAGATGCGACGACCGGCTTGGTTACGGTCCAGTGCCCTCCGACCTGTGTTGCTGGCCGCAGGCCTGCGGGCTTCATCGAGGCTTCGGTTTTGGGTGTGGGCCTCGGTGCTCACTTTGCGCGCACTGCCGAGCTCGAAGCCGCGTCGGTGTTGGCGTTTCGCGGGCTGCGCGCCGAGCTCTGCGCCTTCGGCGCGCCGCGCAAGCTGTTGCGCGCGCTGAGTCGGGCTGCGCGCGATGAAGTGCGTCATACGCGCGCCACGCGGTCGCTCGCGCGCCGCTTCGGGGCACGCGAACGCTTACCGCGCGTCGCTCCCACAGCGCCGCGCTCGCTCGAAGCCTTGGCCACCGAAAACGTCAGTGAAGGCTGCGTGCGCGAGCTCTATGGCGCGATCGTGGCGACCTTTCAGTCCCGCGCCGCGCAGGACCTGCAGGTCAAGGCGGCCCTGGGACGTATCGCCCGAGAAGAGACTCGCCACGCGGCTTTGAGCCTCGCTTTGGCGCGCTGGTTCGAACAGCGCCTGGAACCGGCGGCCCGCGCGCGAGTCAACGCTGCCAAGCGAACGGCCATCTCCGCGCTTCGTCGTGAGATCGCGGCGCAAGTCGAGCTGCCCGGGGGCGGCCGAGCCGGCCTTCCCGACCCAGCGCGAGCCCTGAAGCTCTTCGATTCGCTCGAAAGCGTGTGGGGCGCGCCTCGGCGCGCGAGCGCCATCGGCTGAGCAGGCTCTACAGCGTGCGCTCGATCGCTTCACACAGCGTGCGCAAGATCTTGATTCGGGCGAAGTATTTGTCCTCGGCTTCGACCAGCGTCCAGGGGGCAAACTCGGTGCTGGTGTGCTCGATCATGTCGCTAGCGGCGCGCTCGTATTCGGGCCACTTTTCTCGATTCCGCCAATCTTCGGGGCCCAGCTTGAAGCGCTTGAAAGGCGTGCCCTCGCGCTCGTGGAAGCGGCGAAGCTGCTCTTCTGGGCTGATCTGAAGCCAGAACTTGGCGAGCACGTTGCCGGCCTGCACCAGTTGCTGTTCGAAGTCGTTGATCTCGCCGTAAGCCCGCATCCAGGTTGGTTCCGAAGCAAAGCCTTCGACCCGCTCGACCAGCACCCGGCCGTACCAGCTGCGATCGAAGATCGCGAATTTGCCGTCACGGGGTGCATGGCGCCAGAAGCGCCACAGATAAGGTTGACTCTTCTCCTCGTCGCTCGGCGCAGCGATCGGGTGCACGTCGTAGAGCCGTGCGTCGAGCGCGCGCGTCACCCGCCGAATCGCCCCACCCTTTCCCGCCGCGTCCATGCCCTCGAACACCAGCACCGGCGACAGCTTGGCGAAACCGCGCTTGCGCGTGAGTAAGGTAAGCCGGCGCTGATACTTCTCGAGCTGCGCTTCGTACTCGGTTTTTTCGAGTCGGCGGGTCAAATCGAGCGAACGCACGAGCGGCAAACGCTCCACCGTCTCCACCAACTCCGCAGCGCGAGCCGGCGCGCTCTCTGCAACCGAATCGGACGCCAGTCGGCGCTTCATGGCTTCGGCCAGTGCTTTCGCAGTGTTGAAATGCCGATAGCGCGCTTCCGACCCATCGATTATGAGCCAAGGCGCTTCCGGCGCGTCGGTTTCGGTCAGCGCCCGCGCGCTGCTCGCGCGGAAGTCATCGTAGTGAGCCAGCCGCTTCCAGTCTTCTTTCTCGACGCGGAAGCGGTTGTGCTTGTCGGACCATAGCGTGTCGAGCCGCTTGCGTTGAGCTTTCTTGCCGAGGTGAAACCAAAACTTCAGAATCAGCGCGCCTTCGGCGGCCAGCATTTGCTCGAAGCGCCGGATCTCACCGAGCGATTGCGCGAAGCGCCCGTCGCTGCTCTTGCCGAGCGCGTGCGAAACGATCGGCTCGGTGTACCAGGAGCCGAAGAAGACGCCGATCTTTCCCTTGGGCGGAAGCCGCCGCCAATAGCGCCACATCGGAGGGCGCTCGCGCTCTTCATCGCTTGCCGGACCCATGGCGTGCACTTGCAGGTGGCGGGGGTCCAACCATTCACTGAGGGCGCTCACCGTCTCGCCCTTGCCGGCTCCTTCGACGCCGCCGACGACGAGCACGATCGGGAACGTTCTCTTGTCGAGCACCTCGTACTGGGCTTTGAGCAGCTCTTCGCGCAGCCCTGGCAATTCGCGCTCGAAGGTCGCCTTGTCCAGTTGGTGTCCCAGTTCGGCCGATTCGAACATCGCCGCCAAGCATATCCCAGCTTGCGCCCCGCTCTCGCCTCTCCCGCTCGCGCTCCGGCTTTCCCGCGCGGCGGACCCCGTTGCGGCTGCCTTTCCGTGGCTCTGAATGCGGTTCCACCCCCTACCAGCGCCGGGCTTGCGCGGCTGCTGCGCCGCTCCGCGCCTTATACCGTTGCCAATCGTCGCGCCTTACGATCAGCGCGCCCGTTCCCTCGTGGCCACCCAAACCAGACCAACAGGCCCCTCGCCGACCCTGCGCTCACCGCCCGCATCGACGCGAGCGGCGAGCGTTTCCGCACCCCTCGTGATTCAGCTGTCGAGCATGGGAATGGCGCCCAGGTAGTCGACCTTGCTGAGCTCGACGCCGCCTTGGCGAAGAATGTCGTAGGCGGTGACGACGTGGAAGTAGAAGTTCGGGATTTGGCGTCCGGTCGCATAGTCGATTGCGTGCATGAATTTGCCTGGCGGGTAGGCCAAGGGAATTTTGGTGTCGGGCTTGGTCTGCGCGAAGTCGGCCTCGCTGAAGCCGTCGAGGAACGCGAGCACCTTGGCGATGCGCGCGTGCAGCTCTTCGAAGCTCTTCTCGTTGTCTTCGTGCTTGGGCGCTTCGCGTTTGGCGAGGTTCGCAGCCGCGAACTTGGCGTTGTCACAGGCGATGCGCACCTGCGCCACGAAAGGCAGCATGTCGGGCGCGAGGCGCGAGCTCAGCAGATTGTTGACGTCGAAGCCGCGAGCGTCGGCGTATCGCTCTGCCTTGGTCAGAATGGCGTCGAGGTTCTTGAGCGTGAACGCGAACTGGCGGATGATTTGGTAGTACATGGACGTCTCCTTCGAATCGGGCCCGCGCAGCGCGGCCGCGATTGGCGAGGCCCAGCATTTGATCCTCGTGGTGCTCGAGCGCAAGCCCTGGCCTGCGATGGTTCGAAATTTTCGACGTGCCGAGCGGCGGGACCCGCCCGACCCACCCAATCAACCAGTTGTTTCGAGGCCATAGACCGCTCGCTCACCGAGCTCGGAGCCTCACAGCAGGGTCATGCTAATTTCTCGCCCCTGCGATGAGCCCAGCGTCCGAGCAGCCTGCACCGAACCTCGACGCCAGTGTTCTGCTCGATTTCCATCCGGCGGTTCGCAGTTGGTTCGAGCGTCGTTTTCCGCACGGGCCGACCGCGCCACAGGCGTCGGGCTGGCCCGCGATTCGGCGCGGTGAAGACACCCTGATCGCCGCGCCGACCGGTTCGGGCAAGACGCTGTCGGGGTTCTTGGTTTGCATCGATCGGCTGTATCGATCGTTCGAGAGCGGGCGCCTCAGCGAAGACAAAGTTCGGGTGGTGTACGTGTCGCCGCTCAAGGCGCTGACCATCGACATTCGCCAGAACCTGGCACAGCCCTTGCGTGAGATCGCGGAGGTGGCGGCGGAGCTCGGCTGCGCCGCGCCGGAGCTGCGCGTGGCGGTGCGCAGCGGCGACACCAAAGCGTCCGAGCGCGCGTCGATGCTGAGAACGCCTCCGCACTTTCTGATCACCACGCCGGAGTCGCTGTATCTGATGCTCACGGCCGAGCGCAGCCGCGCGCTGCTCGACCAGGTCGAGACCGTGATCGTCGACGAAATTCATGCGCTCGCGCGCGACAAGCGCGGTTCACATTTGAGCCTTTCGCTCGAGCGGCTGCAACAGCTGTGCGGTCGCCGTCCTTTGCGCATCGGGCTCTCCGCGACGCAGCGCCCGATCGAACGGGTGGCGCGCCTGCTGGTCGGTGCCAACGGCGACAGCGAGCTCGAGCGGCCGTGCACGATCGTCGACTCCGGGCACCGTCGCGCGCTCGACTTGAAGCTCGAGTTGCCCGAGCGCGAGCTCGAGGCGGTGGCGTCCGCTGAACACGTGGCGGAGGTGCTGCAGAGCATCGCGGCCGCCGTCAAATCGCGGCGAACCACGCTGATTTTCAGCAATACCCGGCGGCTGGCGGAGCGGCTCGCGCACCAGCTCGGCGCGATTCTGGGTGAAGATCAGGTGCTCGCGCACCACGGCAGTCTGTCCAAGGAGCGGCGGCAGCACGTGGAAGAGCGATTGCGGAGTGGCTCCCTGCGCGCGTTGGTTGCGACCGCGTCGCTCGAGCTCGGCATCGACGTCGGCCCGGTCGAGCTCGTCTGTCAGATCGGCTCGCCACGCAGCATTGCCACGTTTTTGCAACGGGTCGGGCGCTCCGGGCACAGTCGCTGGGCGACGCCGGTCGGGCGACTGTACCCGCTCACCCGGGACGAGCTGGTCGAGTGTGCGGCGCTGTTGCGGGCGGTGAGCCAGGGCCGTCTCGATGCCATCGTGATGCCCGCGGCGCCGCTCGACATTCTGGCGCAACACGTGGTGGCCGAGTGCGCGGCGCAAGACTGGGACGAGGACGCGCTCTTTGCCCTGGTGCGGCGCGCGGCTCCTTACTCCAACTTGCCGCGCGTCGATTTCGACGCGGTTCTCGAGTTGGTTTCCGAAGGCATTTCGACCGGGCGCGGTTTGCGTGCGGCTTACTTGCACCGAGATCGGGTGGGCTCGCGCTTGAGCGGTCGGCGCGGCGCGCGCCTTTCGGCGCTGACCTCGGGCGGCGCGATCCCGGACAACGCCGACTATCGGGTCGTGGCCGAGCCGGACGACACCTTCGTTGGCACGATCAACGAAGATTTCGCGATCGAAAGCATGGCCGGTGACGTCTTTCTGCTGGGCAGCACCGCTTGGCGAATTCGTCGCGTCACGCGCGGCGTGGTGCGCGTGGTCGACGCCGCGGGCGCGGCGCCGACCATTCCGTTTTGGCTGGGCGAAGCGCCGGCGCGCACGCTCGAGCTCTCGGAGGAGGTGTCCGCCTTGCGCGTCGCGGTCGACGCCTGGCTCGAGCAAGGGGGCACCCACCGCGCACGCGAAGCGCTGGAGGCCGAGCTCGAGCTCGGCTTGAACGCGGCTCGTGATCTGGCCGAGTATCTGAACGCCTCGCGGGTGTCGCTGGGTGTGCTCCCGAGCGCGACCGATGTGGTGTTCGAGCGCTTCTTCGACGACACCGGTGGCATGCAGCTGATTGTGCACGCGCCGTTCGGCGGGCGGGTGAACCGCGCGCTCGGGCTGCTCATGCGCAAGCGGTTTTGTCGCTCGTTCGATTTCGAGCTGCAGGCGGCGGCGAACGACGACGCGATCGTACTCTCGCTCGGGCCGCAGCACAGCTTTCCGCTCGACGAGTTGCGAGATTTCTTGCGCCCTGCAGGCGTGCGCGACGCGCTCGTTCACGCCGTCTTGCCGACGCCGATGTTCGCCGTGCGCTGGCGCTGGAACCTGAATCGCGCGCTGGTCGTGCTGCGCTTCCGCGGCGGAAAAAAGAACCCGGCAGAGCTACAGCGGATGGAGGCGGACGACGTTACGGCCGCGGTATTTCCAGCGTTGGCGGCGTGTCAGGACAACGCGACCGGGCCGCGTGAAATCCCCGATCACGTGCTGGTTCGCCAGACGCTGCACGATTGCCTGCACGAGGCCATGGACGTGGATGGGCTCGAGCGCTTGCTCCGGAACATCGCCGACGGCAGCGTGCGCCTGCATTTTCGGGAGACCACCGAGCCCTCGCCGCTCGCCCATGAAATTCTGAACAGCCGTCCCTACACCTTCCTCGACGACGCTCCGTTGGAAGAGCGGCGGACGCGTGCGGTTCAGCTGCGACGCGGCTTGCCTGTCGAAGCGCGGGCCCTGGGCGCGCTGGACCCAGAGGCCATCGCGCGCGTGCGCGCTGAGGCCGCGCCCGATCCGCGCAACGCCGATGAACTCTGCGATTTGCTCTCGAGTTTCGTGGTCACCCGACCGCTGCCCGAGTTTTTGGAGCGGTTCGAGGAGCTGGTGTCGAGCGGTCGTGCGGCGCGGGTCGCGCTACCGGAGGGGCATGCCTGGTGTGCGCTCGAACTGCGAGCACGCGTCGAAAGCCTGTTTCCCGATGCGGCGTTCGAGCCAGATCGCGCACTTCCGGAAGCACTTGCCGGGCGCGCGCTTCCAGAGCCGGAGGCGATTTTCGCGCAGGTATTGCGCGGCCACCTGGACACCCTCGGTCCGATGACGCGCGCCGAGCTCGCGCGCACCACGCTGCTGTCACCGGCTCAGCTCGAGGTTGGGCTCGCCCGGCTCGAAGGCGAGGGCTTCGTCGTGCGTGGCCACTTCGAGCCAGGGGTCGAAGAAGAGCAGGTCGTGGCGCGCCGTTTGCTCGCGCGTATTCATTCGTACACCGTGGGTCGGCTCCGCCGCGAGATCGAGCCGGTGAGCGCGCAGGACTTCATGCGCTTCTTGCTTTCATTTCAGCGCGTGACCGAGGCGACGCGACGCGACGGGCGCGCGGGTCTGCTCGCCGTGATCGAACAGCTGCAAGGCTTCGAGGCCGCAGTCGGTGCGTGGGAGCCGCAAGTGCTGGCCGCGCGCATCAACGGCTATCGACCGGAATGGCTCGATGCCCTCTGTTACTCGGGCGAAGTGGTCTGGGGCCGACTCAGTCCCCGAGCGCGTGTCACCGACTCGCTGCGTACGGCCTCGTTGTCTCGGGCCACGCCGGTGACGCTCGCGCTGCGCGCAGATTTGGGCTGGCTGCTCCAGGCCGCGCGGGGGACCGCCGCTACCGAGATCCTCGACTTGGCCGGCGAAAGTTCGGTTTTGCAGGCGCTTCGGGAGCGTGGCGCGTCGTTCGCGTCGGAGTTGTGCGCGGCGACTGGCCTGTCGGCGAGCGAGGTCGACGAGGCGCTGTGGGACGGCGTGGCGCGCGGCCTTTTGACGTCCGACGGCTTTCAGAGCGTGCGCACGCTGATGTCACCGCGTGGCCGCTGGAGCGCGGCCGGGCCGCGCACGAGCACGCGTTTGCGGCGCGGCGCGCGCGGAGCGCTCTCCGCCGAGGGTCGCTGGGCGTTCTTTCCACAACCGGCCCCTGCCGGGGACGCGGACGCGCTGGCCGAGGCGGTTGCCGAGCAACTCTTGGCGCGCTGGGGGGTCGTTTTGCGCGAGCTCGTGCAGCGTGAGGTGCTGTCGATTCCCTATCGCGACGTGCTCTGGGCGCTCCGCCGCTTGGAAGCGCGCGGGACCATCCGCGGCGGGCGCTTCGTGGCGGGCTTCTCGGGCGAACAATACGCTTTGCCGGAGGCGGTCGAGCTGCTCCGCAAGGTTCGACGTGAAGCGCGGAGCGGCGAGCTGGTTCGGCTTTCGGCTTGCGATCCACTGAACCTGGTCGGCACCTTGCTGCCCGGCGCACGCGTCCCGGCGCTCGCCGCGCACTCGCTCGCGTATCGCGACGGCTTGCCGGAGCTCGCGCCGAGTAGCGACGGGCCGCGCGTCTGAGGACTGCCGGAGGTTACTCCGCCGCGGAGCACATGCTCGCGACGCTGCACTCTTCGAGACCCGGCCAATGTGGAGCGTAGTCGCGAACTTTGGGCCACTGGGGGCCGCGGCCAATCCACGTTTCTGCCAGGTAAAAATCTTCGCGGCAGCTCGCGGTCACGGGTAGCTCGGGCAAAGTGGCCAGGAAGGATGCCTTGGCCCACCAGAAGTTGCCGCCGAAATAGGGCGTGCGGATCCTCGGAAATTGCTCGGGCGTCAGCCAATGGCAGCCTACCGCATCGAAGCCCCGATCGAGATCGGCCACGCATTCGCGCCAGTTGTGGACCAGGTGCCGTGACATGCAGCGCCGCCAGGCTTTGGTCACCTCACTGTTCGGACTCCGAACGCCTTTCGCTTGGTGGTACAGCACGTACCAGTCCTGGTGACCTTCGAGCCACTGACGCAAACGCGAAAAGGTCGGCAGCTCGCTTTGGTACTCCGGCGTATGGTGTACCACTTCGATCTTCGACGGCGACATGGTGCGGCATAGCTGGGCACTTTCGCTCGAAGCATTCACGCCGAACGTGATTTCCGATGCGGCTTCATAGAGCCCGCTGGAGAGCAGATCTCCGATTTGCTCTCCGAGCACCCTGAGCGCGTGCACCGAATCGATTGGCGGCGACCCCCCATCGAGTCGCGTATGGTAAAAAATACCGATCTTACCCATGTGTCATTGCCATGAATGGCGGCGGTGAGCCGCTTTTCTTAGTTCGTCCGACGGAACGCAGAATTCCGCGCGCGCGCAGTCGGTTTAGAGCCGCACTGCGGGCGTCAATGATGCCCCCCCGCGCCGTCTTCTCGACTATTTCACAACGACAATCCCCCCGGAGTTCCCCCGCTTCCCCCGAGACTCTAATGCTCTCTCGTTCTTTTCGTCCCCGCCCTTGTTCTAGCAACCGCCCCTGGCTGCGCCGCGAGCCGAACACCAGGCTGTCGCAGCGCCGCTTCGCTTAGGTTCCGACTGAGCACGTCGATATTGGGTTTGGGTGCTCGCCGCGCGAACTATCACGGAATCGACGCGACCGATTTTTCTACGGAGCTCCGCAAGGTGCTGTTCGGATAGCTTCGAACGAAGGCAACAGCTCGAGCTCGCGCTTCGATCGTACGATTCGCGGCGATCAGCGCTTTGATGTGCAGCGCACGACGCTCCTGGTCCAGCGTCGAACGCGGGTAGCGTTGCTCGTGTTTGGCGATCAGCGAAAGCGTCGTCTCGGTCTTGCCTTCGGATAGCAAGGTCCGCGCCTTTTCGAGCAATGAAAGCTCGCGGTTGAGCGGTTGCCAGCTGAAGCGGGCGGCTTTCGCCGCCGGGCGTGAGCGCGCTGCGGGCGGCGAACTGGGTTCGGCCGACGCGACCGGCGAGGCGAGCGGCGCGGGAGCAGCGGCTACCGGCGCAGCGGCTACCGGCGCGGGCGGCGCTGCCGCCGCTGCGACTTGAACGACCGGCTCGCGCGCCGAGTGCTGACCTTCGTACCAGGCGTGCCCCGACGCACCAATTGCGATGCCCGCGGGCAACGCGACGGCTACCGCGAACGCCTTGGTTTTCGCGAAAGTCGTGCTTTTGACCAACCCGTTCTGAAGAAAGGCCGGGAACAGGGCAGAGCCGAAGAGCTGGGTCAAAACGCCCGCCGAAAGTCGGCCATGGATGCGTTCGCGCGCAGCGCCGTCGACCTTCACCACGTCGCTGCGCAACGCGCCGACGAGTGAATCGAGAGAGGGTTCCTCGGAGGGGTTCGACATCTTGCTACCTCGCCCGCAGAGTGAGTCGCTTCACGGCTGCCGCGAAGTCTTCGCGCGCAAGGCGCAGCCGGGAGTAGGCAGTAGCGACTGGAATGTGCAAGACCGCTGCTATTTCAGGCACTGTCGAGCCGTCGAGATCGTGAAGAATGAAGACTGCGCGGCGGTTGACCTCAATCGACGAGAGCGCCGAATGGGCCACCTCCTCGCGTTCCTTTTGAAGGAGTAGCTCGGCCGCGTCTGGCTTTTCGTCGCGCGGTTCGCTCGCGGGCGCCTCCACCTCGTAGCGGTGGCGCGCCAAACGGCGGTGATCGGAGGCGATACGCAGCGCGAACCCGAACAACCACGGCCGAATCGGACGCTCAGGGTCGTAGGTCGACCACTGCTTGTACACCGCGACGAACGTATCGTGGGTGACGTCCTCCAAGTCTTCCCGTCGCACGCCGAGGCGCCGCAACGTGTTCCAGACATAATCGCAATGTTCCGCAAATAAGGCGGATGCGCGCGCACGCGTCAACGGTGCTGCCTTGGCGTCAGCGAATTGAGGCCCCACGACCTCTAGCGTGGCCGGGTTCTGAATCATGCTAGGGGAACGAGCTGAAACGCCGATGACAGTGGGTTTGGGGGCAGCCGCTCGGAACCATCACAAGAAATCGGTTTCAGCCCCAATTAGTAGAGTGCCGCTAAAAAGCGGCGACTTCCAGACGTCCCGTGACGCCATTCGGGCGTGGTTTCGCGATAGGTTCAGGAGGCACTCCACACCGAACACCATCGAGAGCCGGGGGGTTTGCGGAAAATACAAGGAGAGTCGGGGACCTGCGGTGCCGTGAAGGGCCGTTACGGTGCGCGGACGCCCGAGCCCGGTCGACTGCACCCGTTCGATGCCGAGCTGGGTGACCAGGCACAGGCCCATTGGGCCCTGCGACCGGCAGCCCACGAGACCCGCGTCGATCGTCTCCCCGCTCAGTGAACCGGATATCGGGAGATCGGTATAGAACGAGCGCATGGCGCGCGCTTCGAGTCGGAGTGAGTACTTGTGCAACGCGATGCCGACGTAGCCCTCGCCCCCGAGCGCGAACGTTGGCAAGAGTCGCGCCGCGCCTACCAGCGACCCGCCGGCGAAGAGGCGCACGTCCTGTAGTCGGTGTGGAAGGCCGGCCCCATCGTCTTCGGCCGGTAGCTCGTCCGGGGAACCGCTGACCAGCACGCCAACTCGGCCTGGGGTCTGGTTCTGTGCTGCGGCCGCGCGTTCAGCGTCGATGGTCAAACTGATGGTGAGGGCCATGGTCCGCGACAGCTCGTCGCAGTGGCTCTTGGGCGAAGACACCTCGCGCCGCCCACTCGTGAGGCCATCCTTGTCGATCAGCTCGATGGTTCCGAACAGCCTGCCAGCGCGTTGGTCGATGCGAGCGAGGAGCACTCGGCTCGCTTGCGGGCTGAAAGGGTCATAGCCGAGCCGAGCCACGACCCAGAGTCGCAGCTCGATTTCAGCCGGGCATCCTGCGGCGCCCGCTCCGCGCGCGTAGACCAGGCGCGCCTTCTCTTCGGCTTGGCTCGTCCGTGCCGAGAGCAGGCACAGTGCGAGTATCGCGAAGAGTCCAAACAACCTCTGAATCCGGCGCCCCGTCACCGCGCCGACCTTACCCGGGTTTCGTCGGTCTGTGTGGGCCAATTCCCACACTTCCGCCCCGTTTCATCGCGTCGCCATCCGGCGGTTTCCAGTTTGGTTTGCTGCAGAGCCCTCACAATCGACGCGCCACCGTCCACGCTTTGGGGTTGTCTTGGGGGCTGCTTCCCGCGTACCTACGCGGCCGGCGGTCGCGGCGCCTGGGTCGTGGCTGAGCCCGGGCGGTGAAAAGAATTTCTGCACGGTACGGATCAGTCAGGGCTCCAGACGGCCGAGCACGCGCGCGCCGGTCGTCAGATCCGTCGCGGCTCGACTTCGCGCCGCGCCGTTGGCTGCGCGTGCGCGCGTGCGTGTCGACGTCGTTCAGCGACGCCGCTTCTGCGACTCAGTAGCTCGTACACCCTAGCGAGGGATTTCAGATGACTTGTGCGGCGACGAGTGTGACAGCGCCGGCCGCTCTCTTACTTTCTCTGCGAGGCGCGCTGAACAGCGAAGTTCACGTGTGTGGCGACCACACTCGCCGGGATTGTAGTGACACCTGGCGATGTCAGAGAGCTCTGTGTATTTACGAGTAAATCGGCGTCGATGACTCACGCGCTGACGTCGTGATCGCGCTTCATTCGTGGCTGTTCACTCTAACTCTGGCGAGTTTCGTCACGCATATGCGTGTGAGTCGACATGGTCATTTGCTTGACCTGCGGGGTGCAGAGACATCATCACCCTCGAGGCAAACATTGTCACCCTCGAGGCAAACATTGTCACCCTCGAGTGACGAGAATCTGTATAGTGAGATCTGAGTGGGGTGAGTGGTGCGTGGTGCACCACGCATCAACTTGGTTCGTCTCACCTCTGAGGGCGGTAATGCGTACAAGTTCTCTGATTTGGCTTGGAACGGTAGGTCTTGGTCTTCTCGCGGCAAACTGTGATAGTCAGCCGCCGAACGATACTGGCGGCTCGCCAGGCTCCCTGAGCGCCGCGATCGAATTCGGGCCGAGCACGCACGACGTCGCTGCCGTGCGTTTCGACGTGGTTCCGCCCGACGGAGGTTGCGACGGGGTTCCGATCGCAACTCAAACCGTGCCGCTCGAAGCGGAGCCTGCGCCGGGGTCACTCGAAGGGGGCGGGTCGGCGTCGCATCATTTCGCGAGCAGCTTGTTCGTGCTCGCCCCGGGTCAGTATCGCACGTGCGCGACCCCGCTCTCCGCGGACACGGAGCCGTCGGTGAGCTGCGCTCAGGCGTCGGAGCTCACGACCGTGGTGGGCGAGCAAACCAGTGAGCTTACGCTGGTTTCGCAGTGCCAGGGCAACCCGAATGGTGGTGTGGGCGTCTCGGTGACGCTCAACGACCCTCCGCAGATCACCGCGCTCAGCGTCACGCAATCCACGTTCATTACGGTGTGTGAATCGGCCACCATCGCGGTCACTGCCAGCGACCCGAATGGGGACGCGCTGAGCTATGACTTTGAAGTGGTTTCAGGTCCGGATCAGGGCAGCCTTTCAGCGAGCGATTCTCACGCCACGTTCTCGGGTCAAGCGGGCGACTACGTCTTGCGCGTCACTGTGTCGGATAGCCACGCTGCCGAGACGTCGTTCTTGTTCACGGTTCATGTGGCCAACGCGACCTGCGTCGTGCCGCCAGAGGTGCACAGCATCATCACCGCCAATTGTTCGCCGTGCCACACCACCGGGGCGAGCGGCGGGCTCAAGCTCGACCCGGCGGACGTCGCGTACACGTCGCTCGTGAACCACGCGGTCGGCGCTGCGGCCTGCTCGGCCAACGTTCGGGTCGTGCCCGGTCACGCGGAAAGCAGCTATGTCATCGCCAAGCTGCGCAACACGCCTGGAATTTGCGGACAGCAAATGCCGCGCGGCCGCCCTCCGCTGGCGGAGGAGCAGATCCAAACCATCGAGGCCTGGATCAACGCGCTCCCGCACTGAGCGCCGCGCGGCGCGCTCGTCGCGCGGCGAGATCTTTGGTCTTGCCGCGCGGCGCAGGCCGGCTCCGAATCGCCCGCGACGGGCTGGGCTAACGTCCATAGGCGCGGCTTCGCTGCGCCAACAGCGAACAGACGATCACGGCAGCGCCGCTGAGCAGCGTCGGGAGCGCGAGCCTTTCGTGCAAGAGTAGTGCGGCCCAGCACACTCCCAGGACCGGCATGGCCAGCTGCACCTGGCTGAGTTGCGCGATCTTACCCAGGCCGAGGCCGCGGTACCAAGCGACGAACGCCAGATACATGCTGATCACCGACACGTAGGCGAAGCCGCTCCAAGCGCGCAGGCTCACGTGCGCAACGCTCGCGTGCAGCAGTGACCAAATGCTCACCGGCACGGTCACCGGCAGCGCGATGACCAGCGCCCAAGACACGACTCGCAATCCGCCGAGCTCGCGCGCCAGCTGACCGCCCTCGGCGTAGCCGAAGCCCACGAGCAGCACGGCGAGCACGAGCAACAGGTCCGCTGCTCGCACGCCGTTGCCCGCGCTGAACCAGCCGAACACGGCGATGGACGCGGCGCCCGCCAGAGCCGAGAGCCAGAACGCCCTCGGGGGGCGCTCTCCCGCGCGCAGTACTGCCATGGCCGCTGTCGCGATCGGCGAGAGTCCGAGAAAGACTTGCGCATGGGATGCCGGAACCGAGCGGAGCGCCAGCGCAGAGAGCGCCGGGAACCCGATCACCACACCCAGCGCGGTGCGCGCGAGTGGTCCGAGGTGCCGCCGCTCCGGCAGCGCTTCGCCCCGGAACCACAACACCGAGAGCGCGAGCGCCGCGGCCACCACCGCCCGCCCGAACCCGACCAGTAAGCTGTTCATCTCTCCGACCGCGGCGCGAGTAGCAGTGAGCGTCAGGCTAAAGCCGAGCATGCCCACGAACGCCCAAACTAGCCCGCGGTCGAGGCGAATACCCGGCCGTCGGGCCGGTGGCGCTATCCCTGAAATCGGAGTAACGTTACTCGATATGCTCATTGATAAGAGTAACAGAGCATCGCGAGCGCGCAAGGCGGGGCCGCGCGAGGGGGCGGCCGAAGAGCGCGTGGCCGACGAACTGCGCGCTCTGCTGCGAACCTTGGGCGCGGGTGCGCGCTTGCCGACCGTGCGTACGCTGATGCGCGAACAGCGCGCGAGTCCGGTCACCGTTCAACGCGCGATCACGCAGCTGGTGCGCGAAGGGCGGCTGGTGACGCGGCCTGGCGATGGGACCTTCGTGGCTCAGCCGCCGCGCTCACCGCACGCAACCGACTCTTCGTGGCAGTCGGTCGCGTTGGCCGCGCCGATGGCGACCTCCGCGGAGTTCGAAGCTTTCTTTCGCATCCCAACGCCGGGGACGCTGGTGCTGGGTAGCGGCTATCCCGATCCTTCACTGCAGCCGCTGGCTCTGCTCAGCAAGGCGAGCCAGCGCGCCGCGCGCAGCACGCGCACCTGGTCGCGGTTGCCGGTCGAGGGCTTGGAGGAGCTGCGCGCCTGGTTCGCGCGCGACGTGGGTGGCGATGCGCACGTGGAGCAGGTGCTGTTGGTGCCGGGTGGGCAGGCCGCCCTGTCGACGCTGTTCCGCGCGCTAGTGCCCTTCGGTGGGCCGCTGATCGTCGAATCGCCCACTTACTTCGGCGCGCTGGCGGTTGCGCGCGCGTTCGGTCTGCGCATCATCCCGATCCCCCACGACGAACAGGGAATTCGCACCGATTTGCTGCAGGCGGCGCTGGCCTCGACCGGCGCGCGAGTGGTGTATTTGCAGCCCGCGTTTTCGAACCCGACGGGTATTTCGCTGTCGGCCGCGCGCCGACGCGAGGTGCTGGAGCTGGTCTCGAGCGCGAACGCGTTCTTGATTGAGGACGATTATGCTCGGGATTTGGTGATCGACGGCGTGCCACCGGCACCGCTCTACCGCGAAAGCAGCGGCCACGTGATCTACGTGCGGTCTCTGACCAAGTCCACCGCCCCCGGGTTGCGGGTCGGCGCGATCGTGGCTTCGGGCCCCGTGCTCGGGAGGCTGAAGACCGCACGCGCGATCGACGACTGGTTCTTGTCGGGGCTACTCCAGCAGACTGCGCTCGAATTGGTTTCGTCGTCCACTTGGGCAAGCTACGTGAGAACGCTGCGCGGTGCGCTACGCGAACGGCGTGACAGCGCGCTCGCCGCCCTGTCACGGCATTTCCCCGAGGCCAAGCTCGCCCGCGTGCCGAGCGCGGGCTTCGCCCTCTGGCTGGAGTTGCCCGCGGAAGCGGACGAGGCGAGCTTCGTTTCGGCCGCGCTCGCAGACGGCGTGCAAATCAACGCGGGCGCGCCGTGGTTTGCGGCCGAATCGCCCGCGCCGCACGTGCGCATCAGCATCGCCGGCGCGCCGTCCGATCAGCTGGAGCAGGGAATTGCGCGACTCGGCCGGCTCTGGCGAGCGCGCTGAGCCCTTAGCCGAGCGCGTCGAGCAGGAACACGGCGCGCCGTTCGGCGCGCGAACGCGCGACGTCGAGCCGGCCGCGCACGGTGTATTCGCTGATCTCGCCGTCGAGCACGATGTTTTGGGTCACGCGCCAGAACTCGTCGCCGAGTTCGATCACGGTGTTTTCAGGGCTGCGAGCCTGGGCATCGAGCTGAATCGGCGCGCTCTCTTCGAGCAGGGGCCGCGCGGCGCGCTCGAGCTCGAGCAGTGTCCAATCGACTTCGCCCGGATCGACCAGGTCGAGCGCACTCTCGAAATCGTGGCTGGAGAGGGCGCGCAGAAAGGAGAACATCAGATTGCGCGTGAGCGCGGTCAGGGCACGATTGTTGAGCGCAGGCTCCTCCTCGCTCGCCAAGTCCTCAGGGCGGGTGCGCGGTTTCAGCGGATCCTTCAAACGCTCCCACTCGTCCAGCAGGCTGGAATCGACGCCGCGCACCAGGGCGCCGAAGCTTGCCATCAGGTCTTCCACTTCGGGGGTTCGCGCGCGCTCGGGCACGGTTTGGACCAGGGTCTTGTACACCTCCGACAAGTAGCGCAGCAGCGCGCCTTCGGAGCGAGCGAGGCCGTACTCTTTGACGTACCCGCTGAATGATTGGCAGCTCTCGATCATTTCGCGGGCGACCGATTTCGGATGCAGGCTTTCGCGCGAAACCCAAGGGTGATGCTGGGCAAAGAGCGCGAAGCTCGCTTCGAGGAACTCCAAGTTCGGCTTCGGGTGCTCGACCTTGTCGAGCTCGGCGATGCGCTCGTCGAACTCGACCCCGGCCGCCTTGAGCTCGGCCATCTTTTGGGTCTTCAGCTTGTCGACCTGCTTGGCCAGCACCACCTCGGGATCTTCGACGATGGCCTCGACCAGCGTGAGTAGGTCGAGCGCGTAGCTCGGCGATTGCATGTCGAGTCGCTCGACCGCGTCGACCAGGTACACACCCAACGCGTGGAACAGCGAAAAATCGCGCTGCAGCTCGGCGTTGACCACGATTCCGCCGCCCTCGCTCGCCGGGCGGAAATCGACCACGCCTGCCTGCCACAACGAGCGCAGCAGCACCAAAGCGTGCTTGCCGTGCCGGCGCTTGGCCGCCGCCGGTTCCAAGCTGTCCTTGATGAGCGACTTCATCGCCCGGCAGCCGCCCTGCTCTCGCCCCAGCACCGAGAGCAGCATGCCGTGCGAGACCCGGAAGCGCGAGACGAGCGGTTCGGGCTCGGAGCTCACGAGCTTTTCGAAGGTGGCGGCGTCCCAGTGCGCGTAGCCCCATTCCGGCGGCTTTTTTCGCACGATCTTGCGCTGCTTGGCCTTGTCGCCGCGCGCCTTGGCCTCGAGCCTCAGGTTTTCGACCACGTGTTCGGGGGGCAGCGCGACCACGAAGCCCTGATCGTCGAAGCCCTTTCTGCCCGCGCGCCCGGCGATCTGCTGAAAATCCCGAACGCTCAGCACGCGCACTTTGTCGCCATCGTACTTGCACAGCTTGGCGAACAGCACGCTGCGAATGGGCACGTTCACCCCGACGCCGAGCGTATCGGTGCCGCAGATGATTTTGAGTAGCCCCCGCTGCGCCAGCTTTTCGACGAGCAGCCGATAGCGCGGCAACAGCCCGGCGTGGTGCACGCCGACGCCGTGGCGCAGCAGCTTTTGCATCTCCTTGCCGTGCGGGCTGCGAAAGCTCTCGCCGACCAGGCTCTCCGCGATGCGCTTCTTCTCCTCTTTGCTGCAAAAGTCGAGGCTGAGCAGGCTCTGCGCGGCTTCCGCGCACGCGCGCTGGGTGAAGTTTACGAGGTACACCGGCGCCCGGCCCTGCTCGACCAGCGCGTTCACCGCTTCGTGCAAGGGCGATTGCTTGTATTCGAAGCTGAGCGGGACCGGGCGCACCGCGGACTTGACCGTGACCACCTCGGCGCCGGTGTGCTCGCGCAGAACGCGCGTGAACTCCGCGGTGTCGCCCAAGGTCGCGCTCATCAACACGAAGCGCGCGTTCGGCAGAGTGAGCAGCGGAATCTGCCACGCTACGCCGCGGTCGCGGTCCGAAAAATAGTGAAACTCGTCCATCACCACGCTGTCGACGTCGGCGTCCGCGCCGCTCCCGAGCGCGATGTTCGCGAGCACCTCGGCGGTGCAGCAGATGATGCTGGCGTCGCGGTTGACGGTCGCGTCGCCGGTCATCATGCCGACCCGATCGGGGCCGAGCTCACGACACAGCGCGAAGAACTTCTCGCTGACCAAGGCCTTGACCGGGCACGTGTAAAAGGAACGACGTCCTTCGGCGAGCGCCTTGAAGTGCACCGCGGTCGCCACCAGCGACTTTCCGGAGCCGGTGGGCGTATGGAGAATGACGTTCTTATCGTCGAGCACCGCCAGGATGGCCTCTTCCTGATGCGGGTAGAGCGAGATCCCCAGCGTCGAGACATAGCTCAGAAAGCCTTCGAGGATGCGCTCGGGGCTCGAGTCGGACTCGGGGGGTAGGCAGGCAAATAGCGGAGCTTCGGCCATGGGCGAGTGCGCGGCATCCCACGTCGCGCGACGCGGCGCCAGAAAGATGGCAGCGCGAGAGCTCAGAAACCGAGCAGCGCGCCCAATGACGGCTCGATCACCAGGCCGGAAGCGGAGACCAGGTACATGGCGTTCAAGTTGGCTTGCGCTGCGAGCGTGGGCGTGAACGCATAGACCACGCCGCCGCCGAGCGTGAAGAACGCGCGACCGAGCTTCTTCCAGGCGTCCACTTTGCCGACGCCGTTCTTGTCTTCGACGTAGGCGACGATCTTGGCGTCCACCTGTGCCAGCCCACCGCCGCCGTGGACATAGGGGCGAAGCCCAACCTTTCCCAAGGGGTTCTCGCCGAACCAGTAGCCGAAGCGTGCCTCGACGTGCAGCGGCAAAAACTTCAGTCCCGGGTCGGTCACCGCGCTGACCGTTTCGTCGGCGTCGTACTGCACCGATCTGCCTGCTGGCGGACCACCGCCGAGCGCGTAGCCCAGGCGGAGGCCGGCGGTGACGTTTGGCGTGAACGCGTAGTCGGCGCTCAGCAGAATGCGCGTGGTAGCGGACACCGCGCCGAACGAGATGGTGCCCCCGCGCTCCGTCTCGAAGAAGGTCGTATCGTAGGTGTCTTCGCGCGAACCGCTGCGATAGCAGACCAGGTTTTCGTCTTCGGTGCCTGGCATGCAAGCGTTGTCGCTGCCGGCGAAGGCGATGTCGTGCGCGACGTGCAGTCCGAACCACCACTTTCGGTAGGGCGCCACGGCTGCTGCGGCAGAATCCAGTTTGGGTTCGCCAGCCGTCTTGTCGGCGCAGCCTGGAAAATCCGGAGGGCAAATCTCCGGCGCCGGACAACGAGCGGGCGCGTCCGAGTCGTCGTAGCTCGGCGGCTCGAGCGCGCTCTTGTCGACGAGCGCTATCTCGACCGGTTGCTTCTTGCTACCCCAGTTGACGACGGTGACCCCTTCCGCGTCTTCGCCCTGGACGTAGAACTTGAGGAGGCCGATGTTTTGCGTCGCATCGCAGGGGATCTGGGCGCGGAAGGCCTTGCCTTTGCGCTCCATCGTGAGCGTTTGCCAGGTTTCGGCGCCAAAAGCCTTGTAACGTAGCTCTGCGCGCGTCGTTTCTTCGTCCGGGGTGCATTCCACGGGGATTGGCCGGCGCGTTTCGACTTCTTTTACGGCCGGCGTGCACACGACGCCGTCACCTTGCACGACTGCAGTGGCTTTCGGAACAGCGGTCGTCGTGTTCGGCTGAGTGGGCGCAGGGCTCTCCGCTACCGGCGGCCCCGCGCTCGGCTCCGGGCTAGCAGGCGCCTCCGCACCACCCGCCAGCACGAACGTCGCCTGGGTTTCGACGGTCGCGACCCCGGCGTCGAGTTGCACCGTTCCGTCGATGGCTAGCGCGTTGATGAACGCTTCCTTCGCGCCGGGCTGGTCGCTGCGGCCGCCACGCACGACTCCAACGTACATCCATGCCCTGGCCAGGAGCTTGGGGCTGCAGCGTGTTTCGCAAGCCTTGATGGTGCCAGTGAGCACCGCTTCCGCTTTGAGAAAATCGCCGGCCAGGTAATGTGTTTTGATGGCCTCGTCGATCTTCGCTGTCGCCGCGGGGTCTCTCGTGAATTGCGCCAGCGCCGGCATTGCGAACGAGAGCAGCGCGACGAGCGAGGCCACCGGCAAAACAGGGGTGCGCATTGCTTGACTCGAATTCGTCGCCCAACAGCGAGTCTAAGTCAATGACAGCCACCCTGCTGCCATTGACCAGCTTCGGACTCGCTAGTGTAAAGACTGTTTATGATTCGAGCGCACGTCGACGCGACTCGTCTCCAGCGTTAGCGTTAGCGCTCGGTCGCGCGCGCTCAGGGCAAGCGCACGATGCCGAGTCGCAGCGCCGCGATCACCGCTTCGGTCTTGGATTTGACGCCGAGTTTTTCGTAAATCGAGCGCACGTGGGAGCGCACGGTGTTCTCCGAAACGCCCAGGCGGAGCCCCACTTCCGCGTAGCTCTTGCCTTCGGCCAGCATGCCCAGCACGGTATTTTCACGGCGGGTCAAATCCGGAAACGCCGCGCGATCACGACTGGCGCCACGACAGGCCTGAAGCAACAGGCGCGCGACCTGCCGGGACAGCGGCGCGCCGCCGCGCATGGCCTCCTCGATCACCGGCACGACGCGCGGACCGAGATCGGCCTTGAACAGATAGCCACTCGCGCCGGCGCGAATGGCCGCCAGGATACGGTCGTCCTCACTCTCGCTGGTAATGACCACGATTGGCAAGGCGGGTCTCAGGGTAGCCAGGTGTGCAATCAGTTCCACACCATCGCCGTCGGGCAGCATCAGATCGACGAGCGCAACGTCAGGCACGAATTTCGCGAGTGCTGCCAGCGCTTCGGCCTGAGTGCTCACGCGCGTGACGTCGATGTGCGCGGTCTCGAGCGTGGTCGACACCGCACGCGCAAACTCGGCATCCGGCTGCAACAGCAAAAGGCGTCGCACGCGCGGCGTCCCGGAGGGGGTCGGCTGACGAAAGGAGAAGGGCAGGGGCGTCACCACGCTGGCCCTCCGAGGTCGATCACGGCTTCTCGCACGCTACTCCCACTATAAGGGCAGTCGGTACGACTCGAGAAGGGCCTTCCACGTGTGGGCGCTTAGTTATCGCGGAGTTATCGGTAACTTGCCTGGTTTTTTGCCCGGTTTTTCCGGCTCACGGCAGGGAGCTGCAAGGAAATTCGAGTAGCACGCGAGAGCCGACTGAATTTGCTGCGCGGCGGCAAAAGGTTTCACACAACTCGAGCGCCCGCCGCTCTGCGTCGAGCGCGAACGGTCGTGGGCAATTCGCCTCCGGGGGGAGGCCGCTCAGGCGTACCGCGTCGCCGGTGCCGGGTTGGAAGACGAGCGAGGCTTTGTCCGAAGCCAGCAGGCTACCGTACGCTGGGCTCGGCAATTGGTACTCGCAGCTGACCGAGCGAGTGCGAATCTCGGTCAGCGCTTCGCCCAGCGCGGCATTCGGATCGGCCGAGTCGCTCACCTGATAGTGGCAGTAGGGGGCTCCACCGTCCGAGCAGCCAGGCCGAGCGGTGCCACCAGCCCGGGCTAGGCGCGACATCCAGGGGCCGTTCTCGGTCGTGCCCAGGCCAAGCACGAAGGTATCGATGTTGCGATCGGAAGCGGCAGCGACTTCAGCGACCAGCGGCTCGATGTCGACTGGCATGTCACCCGTGCCGGTGCAGCCGAGGCCGTAGGTCGGAGCGCCGTCGGTCAGCAGCACCAAACGCCGCGGGCCGCGCGGCGCTATCTCCAGGCGACTCAATGCGTAGCGGTAAGCGTCGTGCGTGGGGGTGGCGCCGAGCGGCTCTTTTGCGGCCAGCGCATCGAGCATGCGCTTCTGTTGCAGGCCATCGAGCGGCCCGATCGGTGCTGCCTCGTAACGCAAGAAACACCAGGAATCTCCGGCGTGCGCGCCCGCGCTGAGCTGCACGCTGGGATAGAAGAGCAGACCGGCGAGCGAACGCTCTTCGAGCTCGAGTAGGTTCTCCCCAACGGCCGCTCGGATCGCGTTCCAGCGCGTGATGCCCGGAGCAAGCTCCGCCTTCATCGATTGGCTGGAGTCGATCAGAAACTCGAGCACGCTCGGAACGACGACCAATTCCACCTGGCACACGGCGGAAGGGACTGACTGTGGAGCGCCGCCCCCACCACTGCTGCTCGACGTCATGGCACCCGTGCTTCCGCCCGCGCTGATCGCGCCTGAGGTGCCTCCGCTCGTGTTCGCCCATTCGCCACCTGCGTGACCACTGGTGCCGGCGCGGTTCGCGTCGCTGTTTTCGATCGTTCGCCCGCCGCAGCTCGCGACCAGCAATAGCGCGCTCGACAACGTCGAGCGGATTCGAGAAGCGAGAGCGTTCATTGGCTCACGCTCCGAGCAGCCAATAGAGCGCGACCAGCGCCCCAAACAAGAGCAAAATCGGCGTGAGCACCCAGCCGAGGACGCGCCGCCAGCCCGCCGTGAGCGAACTGCCGCCCGACTCGTCGCAGCGCAAGCAGATCGCGAAGGGGGACGTGCCGCCGGTGGTGAGCACGCAGCAATCTCCGCAAACCGGGCTTCGACAGCGCGCGCACGGCCCGACCGCTTGCGCGGAGCAGAGCGCGCACAGCGCGTCTCCACCGTCGTGGGAGAGCAGCTGACCGGTCACGAGCCAAGCTTACCACTCGGGCGGCGTCCGCGTGAGCGGCGGCCTGGAGCCGGCGACTTGACCTGCGTGGATCCGGCTTATACTCCGCGGATGACGAGCGAAGTCGTGATCCGGCGCACCGTGCCCGCGGACATCGAAGCCATCGCCAAGCTCGCGGGCGAGCTCGTGCGCCAGCACCACGCGGTCGACAGCGATCGCTTCTTCTTGCCGGATCGCGTCGAGGAGGGTTACGCGTGGTGGTTTCGTCGCGAGCTCGAGCGAGACCGAGCGGTGCTCTTGACCGCCGAGCGCGCGGGTAACGTGGTCGGCTACAGCTACGGCGCGGTGGAAGACCGCGATTTCAACATGCTGCTCGACGCTCACGGCGCCATTCACGACGTATTCGTGCGCGAAGGCGAGCGCGGGGGCGGCGTCGGACAGCGGTTGGTCGAGGCCATGCTGGCCGAGCTCACTGCACGCGGTGCGCCGCGCGTGGTGCTGTCGACCATGGTCAAGAACGAAGCGGCGCAGCGCGTGTTCGCGCGCTGCGGCTTTCGCCCGACCATGCTCGAAATGACGCGCTAGCCGCCCTTGGCGGGCACTTTGCCCGGATCGTACCAGCGCGCGTTGCCGAGCAGCACGTAGTTCGCCTCCTGCGGCCCCCACGTGCCCGGGTCGTATTCGTAGATGGGCGTGCTGTCATCGCCGAGAATGGGCTCCACGATGCGCCAGGCCGCTTCCACGCCGTCCTCGCGCGCGAACAGGTTCGCGTCGCCGCGCAGCGCGTCGCCAATCAGCCGCTCGTAGGCGCCCATCTCGTCGGCGCGCTGGTTTCGCACCATGAGCTCGACGCTCTCGCCGGCCATCACGTCGCCCGCGCGCTTGGCGCGCGCGCCGATCGCGATCGCGACCTCCGGCCCGAGCCGGAAGCGCACGTAGTTGGTGTTGGCGGGCACTGGCTCCGGGAACACCATGTGTGGGGGTCGATGAAAATCGACCAGCACCTCGGTGGCGGTCACCGGTAGATGCTTGCCGGTGCGAATGTAGAACGGCACCCCGGACCAACGCCAAGAGTCGACGTACAGCCTGAGCGCGGCGAAGGTCTCGACCGTGGAGTCGCGCGCGACACCCGCCTCGTCGCGGTAGCCCTTGAATTGCCCGCGCACCACGTGCTCGGGCGAGAGCTGGCGAATGGCCTTGAACACCTTGGTCTTCTCGTCGCGCAGCGCTTCGCGATCGCCCGCGGGCGGCGGCTCCATGGCCAGGAACGCGACCACCTCCAGCAAATGGTTTTGCACGACGTCGCGGATCGCCCCCGCTTCTTCGTAGAAGCGTCCGCGCCCGGCGACACCGAACGACTCTGCCATCGTGATCTGCACGCTGCTCACGAAATTGCGGTTCCAGAGCGGCTCCAAGAACGCATTCGCGAAGCGGAAGTACAAGAGGTTCTGCACCGGCTCCTTGCCGAGGAAGTGGTCGATGCGAAAGATCGACGACTCACCGAACACGCGGTGCAGAATCCGGTTCAGCTCCTGCGCGGAGCCGAGGTCCCGCCCGAACGGTTTTTCGACCACGACACGCGCGCCTTCGGAGCAGCCGCTGCGACCGAGGTAATCGACCACGTCCGCGAACGCGCTCGGTGGGATCGACAGGTAATAGAGCGGGCGCTTCGCGTTGCCGAGCGTCTGCTTCAACTTTTCGAACAGCTCGACCGTGCGATAGTCGCCGTCGACGTAGCGCAGGTTGTCGGCCAAAAGCGCGAACACGCGCTCGTCGACGCCACCTCCGCTCGCGGGCTCGACGCTGGCGCGTACGCGCTTCTTCAGGTCCTCGAGGCTCGAGCCGCCGCGTGACACGCCAACCACCAGGAACGGCGCGTGCCCGCGCTTCAGCATCGAGTAGATGGCGGGGAAGATCTTCTTGAAGGCGAGGTCGCCCGTTGCGCCGAAGAGAACCAGCGCGTCCGATCCAGGGTCCTGACTATTCACGTGTATCCCTCTTTCTCGTGTCGCGGGGTGGCGTGGGCTGCTCGGTAACTCCGTCCCGGTTTTGCACTATTTTCGTCGGGGTGACGCGCTCCTCGGCGCCAAATCGCACCGCCGAAACGCCTGCTTTTTGCGGCCCGCCGCCCGGTCAAGTCGCTTCTCGAAGCGCAAGAAGGACGATGTAGGTGGCGAAAACCGCGTGGTAGCGCGCCCGAAGCCGCGACGAAACCGCGCATTTGCTCGGTCAGTCGAGCTAACATGAAAGGTCGCGGGCGCGTCGGGGCGCCCCCGGAGAGGACGCTTGAACGAGACGGGTCGTCGCGATCGACCGAACTTACCGACGAGCGGAGTCGGCCGCGAGGAAGTGCGCGCCGCGCTGCTCAAACCGTATCTGCTTCGCCTGCGCGATGAGCGCGGCGACGCGGCCGTGCGCGCGCTGCTGTCCACCGTGGGCATCCCGGCCAGCGTCGTGGACAACGACAGCGGCTGGCTCAGCGTCGCCGCGGCCCGGCGCGCACTCACCGCGCTGCACACCGCGCTCGGGCACCGCGCGCTCGAGGCGCGCGGTCCGTGGATGACCCACCCGGAGGTGTTGGGCGCGTACGTGCGCATGTTGCGCGTGGCCGGCTCGCCCGCCGACGCCTACCGCTATCTGGCGGCGAACTCGGGCGAGAGCACGCGCATCGGCACCTACGAGCTCGGTCCGGTTGGGCCGAACCACGTCGAGCTCAGCTATCGACCGCGACCGGAGGCCGAGGCCGAGCAGGACGACGCACTGCTTTGTCTGGCACGCCAGGCCGAGCTGGTCAGCGTGCCGCGTATTTGGGGATTTCCGGACGCGCGCGTGGTGCACCCGAAGTGCATCGCCGAGGGCGCGGAAGAGTGCCGCTACGTGCTCGACTGGAACGCCGCGGATCGCCAGCGTTGGCTGATTCTGGGCGCGCTGCTCGGCGCGGCGGTGTGCGGCGGGCTGGTCAGCATTTCGGGTAGTTTCATCGCGGGCGGCATCGCGGCGCTGCTCGGACTGGGTTTCGGCGCCACCCTGTCGTCACTCTTGACCCGCGTGCGTGAGGAGCGAGCCGCGCGCGCATTCGAGAAGAATCGCATCGCCGCGCTGGAGCGCGGGCTCGAGCTGCACGGCCATTTCCGCGACGCCGCGGGCGAGCTCGCGGGCGTGACGTTGGGCGGCAAGTACCGCATCCTGCGCAAGATTGGCTCGGGCGGCATCGGCGCGGTGTACGCGGCCGAGCACATCGCGCTCGGCTCGCATGTGGCCGTGAAGGTGCTGCGCGGCGCCGCGGCGATCGACGCTTCCGAGATTGCTCGCCTCAGGCGAGAAGCGCGCGTTCAAGTCTCGATCGAGCATCCCAACGTCATTCGCGTCCTGGATTTGGATCAGCTGCCCGACGGCTCGATCTACGTGGTGATGGAGCTCTTGCAAGGCCGGAGCCTGGCCGCGCGCTTGAAGGCGGGCGGGCCGCTGCCGGTGAGCGAAGCGGTGCCGCTCTTTCGTCAGGTGTGCAAGGCCCTGTCAGCGGCGCATCAGCTCGGCGTGGTGCACCGCGATCTGAAGCCGGGCAACATCTTCCTGTGTGACGATCGCCTGATCAAGGTGCTTGATTTCGGCATGAGCAAGTTCGCCGAGGCCGAGAGCCTGACTCAGGACGGCTATACGCTCGGTACGCCGGAGTACATGTCGCCCGAGCAATGCATCGGCGCGCCAGTCGACCCGCGCACCGATTTGTATGCCTTTGGCGTGATGATGTACGAAGCGCTGACCGGCTCTCTGCCCATCACTGGCAAGAGTCGGAGGGAGTTCTTGGAGCTGCATCAGCGCACGATTCCCCCGTCGATGCGCGAACGCCGCCCCGACCTCGACATCCCGGTCGAGCTCGACGAAGCGGTGATGCGCTGCTTGAAAAAGCGCGCGTCCGAACGCCCCGCGAGCGCGCGCGAGCTCGACAAGGCGTTGGCCAAAGTGCCGCTGCCCGCGGGCGCGGCCAGCATCGACAGCCAACCGCCGAGCCCCGGCCGCGCGCAGCGCGCGAATTGAGTCGGGCGCTTTCTGGCTCAGGCCAGGCCGACGTACAACTTCTGCACGTCGTCGTCGTCGTCGATTGCAGCGAGGAATGCTTCGACCTCGGCGCGCGCTGCGCCCTCGAGCTTGACCGGGTTCTTGGCGACCCAAACCAAATTCGCGCTCGTTACCTGCCAACCATTGGCCGCTAGCGCTTTCGAGACCGAATCGAGATCGGTCGGATCGGTCAGAAACCGGCTCTGCCCTTCCTCGGCTGCTTCGACTTCCTGTGCTCCTGCGACGATGGCGGCCTCCTCCGGGTCGACGTCCGCGCTCGGCGGCGTGGCCTCGATGGCTCCGCAGCGATTGAAGTCCCAGCTCACCGAGCCGCTCGCTCCGAGCTGGCCCTTGCGGAACAAGAGCCGGATGTTCGGCGCGGTGCGGTTCTTGTTGTCGGTCAAGCACTCGACGATCACCGGCACCTGGTGCGGTGCAAAACCTTCGTAGACCACGGTCTCGAACTGCGCCTGTCCGTCGAGCAAGCCCGCGCCTTTCTTGATGGCGCGCTCGAGCGTGTCGCGGGTCATCGAAGCGCGGCGCGCTTGCTCGATTGCCAGGCGTAGCCGCGAGTTCGTCGTGGGATCGGGCCCTCCGGCGCGGGTCGCGACCATCAACTCCCTCGACAACTTGGTGAACAGCTTACCTTTGGCGTCGGCGCTCTGCTCACGACCTTTTTGCTTCCACTGGGCTCCCATGGCGGGGCAGGGCGTAGCGCGAGGCCGGTGGGAAGTAAAACCGAGCGCTCGAAACCGAGTCGGGGCCCCCTCGCGAATGAGAGCGGAAAGGCCGCGGAAATAGGCCAAAAATACCGCTTGGCTGGACACTCGACAGCTCGCCGGGAACTCGAGCGCCGCGCCGTCGTCGGTTGTTCAGAGACGAAAAGGGTGCTGGCAAACCCGGAAAAGGGCGCGCTGCTCGGCTAGCTACGGCGCGAGCGCAGACACAGCCCCCGCGCCCCGTCGCAACACCGCGCCTGCCCGTCGCTGAAACGAAAAACCAGCGCAGCAACGTGCGCGCAACCGCGCGCCGACGAATTCCCGACTAACGCCTGTCGCCAACCGCCTTGATACGGCGCTCGCGCGCGCCGTGTCGTTGGAACGAAACCAGTGCGGCCAGGCGCGGCACCTGTGTCGTTTTGTGGTGAGGAGCGGGTGCCCAACGGCGTTCCTGACGCGAGAGCGCGCACTTTTCTGCGAGGGCCCCCATTGGCCCAGGCGCTGCAACGGTCTCGACCGCGCAGTCCTTCGGCGGCGAAGGGCAGGGTGCTGCAGGTGTCGTGAGCCCGGGATCGGGCCATTTTGCAGGGTGGGCGCGCGGGGTTGTCGCCGGACGGTGCGCCGCGGTTGACGCGAAAGCGGCTGGCCGCCACGCTGCTTGCGTGATTTCGAGGATCGCCCGAAAGCTCGTCGCCGTCTGTCTGTTCATGGCTGTGTTTGGCCGCGCTGGCGCGGCGCTGGCCTTCTCGCACACGGTGATGCCGGGCGACACCTTGGCTTCGATCGCGGAGAAGTATTACGGCAAGATTCAGTTCGAGCACGTGCTGGTGGCTGCCAACTTGCTCGACCTCGAAGGCGGTTCGTCGATCACGCGCGGCATGCGGCTCGAGGTGCCCGCGCTCACGCACCGCACGATCGTGCGCGGGGACACCTGGGAGGCGCTGTCGGCGGAGCTGCTGGGCTGGTCGATGCGCTCGGACGTGCTGTCGCTTTCCAACGATTCGAAGCCCTGGCTACTGCCCGAGGAAGGCGCGGAAATCATCGTGCCTTATAACCTGAGGGTGATTGTGCGGCCGCAGGAGTCGCTGGTCGGCATCGCGCTCAAGTTCATGGGCGACATGAACAAGGCTTGGATCTTGGATCGCTACAACAAGCTCGACGGGCGCGGTCTCGAGCCGGGCACGGTGCTGTTGGTGCCGCTCACCGATTTGCCGCTCACCGAGGCGGGCAAGAAGGCAGCGGCGCGCGACGCAGGTAGCGTGTGCTCGGAGGCGGCGGGTGGCGTGCAAAAGACTCAGCGGCGTATCGCTCAAGAGATCCCGCTGTTGATCGCCGACGTGCGCGCGGGGCGCTACGTGGACGCGGTCGCGCGCGGGAGTCGTTTCATCGCGACCGGCGCGCTCGCCGAGTCGCAGCTCGCGGTGGTGCACCGGCAGCTGGTGGAAGCCTACGTGGCGCTCGATGCGACCGGCCTGGCCCAGGCCGCCTGCGAGGAGTGGAAGAAGCGAGATCCGCGCGCTCGGCTCGATCCGATGGAGCTGAGCCCCAAGATCTTGCGGGCCTGTGGCGCCGCGAAGGCCGCTCCGTGAAGCTGCGCGAGGCCATCGATTGGGGCAAATTGGCGCCGCTGCGGCTGCACGCCAAGGTGGCGGCCGACGGCGTGTACGCGGGCGCTCATCGCAGCGTGCGCCGCGGCGCGGGTGTGGAGTTCGGCGGTCACCGAAATTACGTGCCGGGCGATGATCTACGCTTTTTGGATCGGCACGCGCGCATGCGCCATGGTCTGCTTTTGGTGCGCGAGTTCGAGACCGAGACCGATCGCGCGCTCAGGTTGATCGTGGACGCGAGCGCGTCGATGGGGTTCAAGAGCGAACAGGCGCTCGCCGCCAAGTACGCTTACGCAGCGGTGATCGCCGCAGCGCTCGGCCGGGTCGCGGTGGTGCGCGGCGATCGCGTCGCGCTCGATTTCATCGGCGGCGGTAACACCGTGCCGCTGCCCTCCACGGGGGGGCGCGAGGCGTTCGAGCGGCTCGTGGGGCACCTGGAAAGCGCGGCGCCGACCGGCGACGCCGACGTGAAGACGCTCGAGCGCGCGCTCGCGCCCACGGCGCGTTACGCGCGGCGCGGCGCGGCCGTGGTCGTGCTGAGCGATCTGATCGATTTGCCCGACGACGCGCCGGATCTGCTGGCGGGGCTTTCGGCGGGCGGGCGCGCGCTGGTGGTCGTGCAGGTGTTGGACCCGGTGGAGCAGACCTTTCCGTTCCAGGGCGCGGTCGCGCTGCGCGCGCTCGAGGGCGCAAGCTTCGTGGAAACCGAGGCCGAGGGCGTGCGGGCGCAGTACCTCGCCGCGCTGGCTGCACTGCAAAAGAGCTGGGAACAGCGCTTGCTCGGGCGCGGGGCGCGCCTTTTGCTCGTGAGCAGCGCCGAGGAGCCGACCGAGGTCGTACGCCGGGTTTTGCTCGCGCTTTCCGAGGCCGGTGAGAGCGCGCGAGGCGCGGCGTGAGCTTCGTCGCTTCGGCCGCGCTCGCGATCGCGCTGCTCGTGGCCGCGCCGATCATCGCGCACTTGCTGCGTCGTGGCCGCGCTCGGGAGCTGAGCTTTCCGCCGGCGCGCTTGGTGCCGGCGGCGCGCTCGGTGGCCAGGCAGCGCGCGCGGCTCGAAGATCGGGTGCTGTTCGCGCTGCGCGCGGCCGCGGTGCTGCTGTTCGCGCTGCTCGGGGCGATGCCGCTGGTGCGCTGCTCGCGGTTGTCCCTGGAACGCGCGACCGGCGCCTCGGTGGCGCTCGCGCTGGTGCTCGACGATTCACTCAGCATGCGCACGGAGCTGCCGGACGGCACGAAGCGCTGGGAGCGCGCGCGCCGCGCCGCGCTCGAGTTGCTCGCTTCTGCGCGCCGCGGCGATGCGGTGGCGATCGTGCTCGCGGGGCGGCCGGCGCGCATCGCGCTCTCGCCCACCACCGACCTGGACGCCGCTCGCCGAGCGCTCGCCGAGCTGCACGAAAGCGATCGCTCGACCGATCTCGAGCTCGGGGTGCAAATGGCGCGCACGCTGCTGCGCGATTTGCCGCAGCGCGACCGGCAGTTGGCCGTTTTCAGCGATTTTGCGGGCACGCCGCCGGCAGCCGGCGAGCCAGCCGTGTGGGCGCCGGTGGCCGAGCTCACGACCGTTGGAGAAAACTGCGGAGTGGTCAGCGCGGAGCGGGGCGGGAGCTCGGTGTCCGCTCGCGTGGCCTGCACCTCGGCGGCAGCAGCCAGCGGCCGTAAGCTCGAGCTATTGGCGCTCGATCCGAGCGCCGCGGGGGCTCGGAGCAGTGAGGCGCTCGGCGCGCTGCCGCTATTGTCACGCAGCGGCGTACAAACCGTCGCGGTGCCCGCGCCGAGCAACAAAGAAGTCTTGGGCGTTCGCATCTCGGGCCGAGATCGATTGGAGCGCGATGACCTGGCCGCGGTGGGGCGGGAGTCTTCGTCGCTCGAGGTCGCGGTCAACGCGGACGCTTCTCGCGGCGCGGTGACGACGGGCGGGCCGAGCCTGGTCGAGCAAGCGCTGGCGGCGCTGGGCGGAGACATCGCGGTGCGGCCGCTCTCGGTGCTTCCCGATCAATATGAGCAGCTCACCCGCTACAGCGCGTTGATTTTGGATGATCCGGGAGGGCTCGGTCCTGAGCAACGGAGCGCGCTGACGGCGTGGGTGACCCGCGGCGGAGTGGTCGCGGCGCTTCTCGGACGCCGAGCCGAGAACGCGGTGATCGGCGCGACGCTGGAGCCGTTCGCGCAGGCCGCCTTGCCCTGGGAAACCAGTCAGATAAAGGGCCTCGCGCCGAGCTCACTCGAGTGGCTCGGGCCCGAAGCGGGCGGCCTCAGCGACCTTTCGCCTCACGGTCGCGTGCGTTTGGAGGGCGCTGCGGGCGGTGATGCGCGCGTCCTGGCCCGCTGGGAGGACGGCGCGCCGTTCTTGCTCGAGCGCGAGCTCGGTCGCGGGGTGCTGCTCAGCTTCGGGCTGCCGAGCTCGGCGGACGAGAGCGATTTCGCGCTGCGGCCCGGTTTCCTGGCGTTGCTCGATCACGTGCTGTCATTGGCTCGCGAGCACAGCGGGCAGCGACGCGGTTTGCCCGGCACGGCCTTTCGCTTTCCTGCCGCCACCCGCGTGGAGGTGTTCGCGCCGGGCGGCGCTTCGCTGCCGCACGAGCTCGAGGGCTCGGCAGATCGTCGCACGCAGGTTTTCACGGCCGACCTGGCCGGTCGCTACCGCGTACGGAGTAGCGACGGCGAGGAAGAGCGCTTGGTCAGCCTCGATCCAGAGGAAATTTTAAGTGCGCCGCGCATCGCGCAGACCGCTCGCGCGGCCGAGCCACTCGGTGGCCGCCGGCGTGAAGTGGACGCCTCGCCCGAGGTCGCGCGGGTGTTGATCGCGCTGCTCGGCCTCGAGGTGCTGCTGCGCTTGGTGCGGCACTTCCGGCGGTCGAAGCCGGTGGGAGCGGGCGTCGAACCCACGATCGAGGCCGGCAGTCGCGCCTAGCGGGCCTGGCCCCTCTTGATTTAGAGTACCCGCCCCATGAGGCTTGTCGCGCTCGCACTTGCTTGGTTTCTCGTCGCTTGCTCCGGCGGCGGTCAATACGGCTACACGCGAGCGTACAGCCCGCTCGACGACGAGGAGAAGGCACTCGGTAACTCGCGCGAGTTCGATCCGGTCATGGCGCAGCGCGCGCCGGACGACTGGAAGAAGGCCAGGGTCAACCTGTTCGGCGTCGTGAAGGCCCGTAAAGACGCGCCCGGTGGCGGCGCGTACTTGACGCTCGGCATGCGCACGCTCGCTTCGCGCAACCTGTGCGACGAGGCGGACGAAGACACCTGCCGCGTGACCGTGAGCGAGCGCGAACACGCGGTCGTGCACGCCGTGGTTCGCCTACGCAGCGGCGACGATCTGGGCAAGCTGAGCGTGCAGCCCGGCTCACTCTTACGGGTGGTGGGCAGCCTCAGTGACGACGTCGATCCGGCCGACGGTGGCGCGGTGTTGCGCGCCGAGTTCTACCGGCACTGGCCGCGCTCCGAGTACGTGACCATGGCCGACAGCGAGCACATGCGCCGCTGACGCGTGAGCTTCGAGCCGCTCAGCGCGGCCGCTTGAAGCCGAAGCCCATTTCGAAGCGCAGCGCGAAGGCGCGCCCTGCTGGCCGATCGATCGTGCTCTCGGAGCACACCTGAGCGCCGGTGCTGCTGTTGACCGAGCAGGTCTGGTTGTGAACCTTACCGCCGAACGCTCGCCCGAGGTCCAGCTCCAGCCCGAAGCGCATGCCGCGCGCGGTCACCCACTCGAAAGGCATCGAAATGCCCAGCATATTGCCGTAGTCGGCCACGTCGCTGCGTACGAACACCACGCCGGGCGCGAACACGAAATTTTCGCTGCTGGTCGCCACCACGCCCAGCGAGCCACCGTAAAGCAGCGTGGGCGGATCCGAGTTGCGCGCATAGCTCGACGTGTAGACAGGGCCACCCGGTACAGGAGCCGAGTCGTAGTCGTAGTCGCTGTAGTCGTCGCGCGCGTTGTCGGTCGGCATTTCCAAGCGAATCGCGGCTCGCACGATGCCGCCGAAGTAAGCCCCGCCTTGCACGCCGAAGACGAACGGATCGCCGAAGCGATCTTCGAGCCAGGTGCCATTCAGCGTCGCGTCCATGAACGGCGAGCTATTCAGCGCGGAGCCACCCTTCGCGTGTTCCCGCTCACGGGGCGCTGCTTCTTCGGAACCCGGCGCGAGACCGCTGGGAGGTGCCGACTGCAGCGGTGGCAGCGCAATCGGAGGGGGCGCGGTCGGAGCGGGGGCGATTGGGGCCGGCGCTGGTGCGGCGGTTGCCGGCGCAGGCTCGGTCGCCGGTGCAGCAGGTGGCGCGGCCGCGGGCGCTGGCGCTGGCGCAGCAGGCGGCGGCGGGCCGGGAGCAGGGAAGGCGGTTGCAGTGGCCGGCGGCGGAGGTGGAGCCGCGGTGCCCGCGGGGTTGGTCGGCGCTGCGGGCGGCTTCGCCGTCTGCGCGGAGCCAACCTGCGGGAGCAATGAAACGGCCGCGCTTGCCCCGAACCAGACTGCAGTTTTTCTGAGATTCATTGGATTTTCGGATGATTGAAGCCAAAGCCCATCTGAAAGCGAATGGCGAACGCGCGCCCGGCGCCGCGATCGCCCTCGAAGGTCGGTCCGCTCGCGCACTCGCTCACACCACCGCCGGGCACCTGACAGTTGTAGTGAACCTTGCCGCCGAAGGCCCGACCCAGATCGATCTCCATGCCGAAGCGCAGCCCGCGCTTGGTCACCCATTCGAAGGGCATGGCGATGCCGAGCATGGTTCCGTAATCCTCCACGTCGGAGCGCAAAATCGTAATTCCCGGCGCAAACACGAAGCCCTCGTTGCTCGCCGCCACCACGCCGAGCGAACCCCCGTAAAGCAGCGTGGCCGCCTTCGAGTCACGTGGGTAGTAGTTCGTGCTCGTGTAGGGATCGTCGTACTTGAAGGAAAACTCGTCCGAAGCGTTTTTCGACGGCATCTCCAAGCGAGCCGCGAAGCGCACCATTTCACCGAAATAAGCGCCGGCCTGAATTCCGAATACGATCGGATCGCCGAAGCGCTGCTCGAGCCAAAGTCCGGATAACGTTGCGTCGAGGAACGGCGAGCTCTTCACGGCCGCGTGCGGATCCACCTCACGCTTGGGTTCCGGCTCGGCCTGAGTGTCGTTCATGCTTCCCCGCACGGGCGCAGTCGGCGCAATCTGCGGCAATTGAACCGGCGCGGGCGCAGCCGGAGCCGCGACGGGCGCCACGGGCGCTGGCGCGGCAGGAGCTGCAGCGGCGGGAGGCGCGGCGGCTGCCGGAGCCGTTGCCGGCGCAGCGGCGGGCGGCGCGCCGGGTGCGGGCGCCGCTCCAGAATTGACCGGCCCTGGAGCTACCGGTGCGGCTGGCGCGGTCTGCGCCGCGGCCGGCGTTGGCAGCAAGCACACCGCGGCCACGACTCCAAGAAAGTCAGACGAAGCGAACCCCATGCCTCGCATGCTCGCTGCTCGGCGGCCGACCCGTCAAGAACGACGTGGCTCGGGGCCGCGATCAGTGCTCGACTTGGCCGGGCGCGAGCGTGAAGTCGGACTCGCCGTCGATGGCCTTTCCAGCCAAAAATCCCTCGATCACGCCAAGGATCTCGTGCTCCTCGACCGGCCCGCCCCAGAAGTAGCGGAGCTTGGCGCTGTCATCGAAAAGGAACGTGGCTGGCAGCATTCCGGGCCAGCGGGGGTTCAGGCCTTCCTTGAACGGGCCGAGCGGGCGCGCTGCCAGGTAGGCAGGCAGCTCAATCTGAAAGCTCTTCAGAAACGCCTCCGCCTTCGGCTGGTCTTCGGGTTCGTCGACCGACACCAGCACCAGCTCGATGCCTTGTCGCCGTAAGTTCTTGCTCATCGCGTCCAGCATCGGAAGCTCCGCGCGACACGGACCGCACCAGCTCGCCCAGGCGTTGACCAACGTGCCCTTCGCATTCGCCCCGCGGATGCGCGCGCGCAATTGCTCCGCGCTCACCGTAATGAGCCCTGACCTGGCGGGTGCCGTCAGCTCGGCCGCGGTCGCGCTGCTAGCCAAGGTCGCACTGCTCGCCGCGCTCGCGCTCGGCAACGCAGCACTAGCTTGAACCTTGCGCGGCGCGTCCCCCGCCTTCGAGCAGGCGAGAAATGAGCACGAAAGCGCGAGCACGCCCGCACTTCGAGCGAGAGTTGAAGCCATGTCGGACAGCGCTCAGCGACGACCTTTGAAGCCCATCATGTTCTGCACCACGCTCTCACTGGCTTCGGCGACCTCGCTCTCCTCGCGCGCGCGGTCGCTGCATTCCTCACAGAGCTTTTTGGTCTTGCCACCGACCTTGACGGAGACCAGGGCCTCGACGTCTTCTCCGCAACCTTTACATACCGGCATGTGTCGAGCCTAACGCATTCCCAGGCGGACGGAAGCGGTCTATCGTTCCCTTTGCAATGGCTGGACGCACGTTCGCAATCGGAGACATCCACGGCGAGCCGCAGCACCTGTTCAAGCTGCTGAGCTGCTTCCCGAAGCTCGACCAAAAGGACACCGTGGTCTTCCTGGGCGACTACCTGGACCGCGGCCCGCGCTCCAAGGAAGTGCTCGAGTACGTGATGTCCTTTCCCGAGCGCACCGAGGCCAAGGTCGTGTGCCTGCGCGGCAACCACGAAGACGGCTGGCTCCGCGTTTGCCGCGAGGGCTGGGACGAGTTCGTGCTGCCGCCCGGCAACGGCTGCCTCGCCGCCATGCGCAGCTTCACCGGCGGCCCGCCTCCGGGCGAAGGCGAGGTGGCCCGCCAGGACGAGATGATGTCACTCACCACCGGCACCTTCTTCCCCGAGGCCGTCGTGCGCTGGCTCGAAGCCTTGCCCTATTGGTACGAGGACGAGCACGCCATCTACGTCCACGCCGGCCTACCCCGCTCCGGCGACCACTTCTTGCATCCTTCCGAGGTCAGTAACCCTTTGGTGTTACTGTGGATCCGCACTGAAGATTTCTTCCGCAACTACCGCGGCAAATCGGTGGTCTTCGGCCACACCCGCACCGAGTTTTTGCCCCAAGAGCTGTCCAAGTACACCCCCGACGACCCCACCGACCTCTTCGCGGGCGAAAACGTGCTCGGCATCGACACCGGCTGCGGCAACGGCGGCTTCCTCAGCGCGGTCGAACTCCCCGCAATGCGCGTTTACGAATCGCGCTAGCGCTTTTTTTCAAGTAGCTGCCCCCGCGCTATCGCGTCGCGGAACGCCTGCCGTGCTCGCCTGCGGCTCCGCGCGGCAGGGGCCCGCCAAGCGCTCGCTCCGCTCGCACGGGGGCCCAACCGCACATCACTCGACCAGGTCGAAGCCCTTGCCGCCTTCGCCGTAGGTCGGGCAGGTGCCTTGGATGACAGGGGTGCTGTCGGCGGTGGCTTGGTTTTGGACCAGAAGGCAGAGGTTGCTGTGCTGGAACTTCAATACGCGGCGCTCGGGCGTGCCAGTGACCACTGACATCGTCAACTTTTGACTGGCGCGCGAGCCGTTGCAGGTCGTCTGCACGACGCGGGCGCCATTGCTGGTCGAGCCGTTCTGCACGTCGATGCACTTGCCGCTGTGCTTGTACTTGAGGTTATAGACGAACGAGCCCGCCGAAACGAGAGAGAGGCGTTGATTGCCGTTGCCATGGCAAGTGAAGAGCTGCGAGAAGGCGCCGTCCGTGGTGGTGTTGCCGGCCGAGTCCAAGCACTTGTTGCTGGTCGCGAAGCGCACCGTGTAGTTGTTTCCAAACACCGGGCTAGTGACCGCCGCGCCATTTGCCAGATTGCGCAGGTCGGTCTCGCGCCGCGACAGCTCGTCGAGTGTGCGGGGAAAGCCCAGGCCCGTCGGGTCGTCGACCGTCACCGGGCCGCTCAGGAACTGCGACCGCCCGGCCTCCGCCCCAGGACCGTTGCTGGGGCTGATCTGCAGCGCCCCGGCGCCCGAATCTGCGCCGTGACACCCCTTACAGGTGCCCACCGAGAAGCGGAAGCGTGCGTCGCTCCAGTCGAAGATCTGGCCTTCGTTCATGCCCGTGGGAAACGGACCGCTGAAGAAGTCCTCAGTGTTGTTGTTGTTCGTGTTGTTCAGGCTGCCGCGCAAAAACGTGCTCGTTCCGGGGAACTGGTTGGGGACGGAGTAGCTCCCAATCGGGACCTCGGTGACGCCGCCCGATGCCGCACGCTCGAGCTCGAGGTCGAACGCGTTGGCGGCGAGATTGCCCCGATTGGCCCAGATCCAATCAGACAAGAGCTGTGAGTCGTTCGTCGCCAGCGCCATGGTCGGCGATTGCTTGATGGTCGCGCGCTCGAGACGTTTCGTCGTCGCGTTGGGGTTGAACTCGCCCAAGTGCCAACGAGCCGTGCCGCCCACCCTGCCGAAATCGAGGCCCTCGTTGGTGCGGATGCGCAGGAGCCGTCCACCGTTGATGACCTCCTCCGTCAAGGTCTGCAGGGCGGAGCGGTAGCTGGAGCCTGTCAGGCTCGCGAGCGAAAGCCAACGGCGAGCGAAATCCCGCACCTGGTTCTCGTCCGTCTTGACGGGAGAGTACTCGAGAATGATCGTCGACAGGAGCGCGTGCGCAGTGGTCGGACAGGCAGGATTGTTCGTGCTCGCCTGCAGCATGCCGAACACGAACCGAACCTCGCCACCGAGCGGCTCGCCCAGGGGACGATGCTTCCTCAAGTCGAGCCGGCTTGCGATCGCGAGCAGCCAAAATGGCGCCTTGTGAAGCGGAAGCGCGGTGCTGCCGCCGGCAAACCGCTGCCAGTCATCGCGCACGGCCGGGCCCAAGAGAGGGGGCACCGTTTGCCCGTTGATGGTGACAGTGCCGGTCCAGGCGTTGATCCAGCTGCTGACATAGCTCGACGGTGTGATCCCGTTCTTCTCCGCCTCGCGCTTCAGCATGTGTCCGATCGTCCAAACTTTGTTCTCGTCGCCGGCGACGGCGGAACACGGATCTTGGGTGCGCGTCGGATCCGCCGTCACCGACGTGTTGGTGATCATGAGCACCTGGTTCGCCGTCGTGGTGAGCGCCGAACGGGACGCCGCGACGTCCTCCTGTTCCTCGCTGAGGCCGCGGTTAATTTCTCCGCAGCCCAAGAGCAGCACGAAAGCTGCAAACCCCAACTTTACGCAATGAACGTCGATCATTGTCACAACCCTCCACGTCGATGAAAGCAATTGCTTCGTCCTCACCCCGTCAAATCTCAGCGGCCGCAGCGATGCTGCTACTGCTCGGGCAACCGGTGGCTCAGGGACCCGCGCCTTCGGTGATCATCAGCAAAACGGAGTCGGATGGCGGAACGCTGACCCCGTAGCTCGTCGTCTTGCTTCCGAGGTCGGTTGCGGTCCAAACGTTGCGCACCGACGCGGTCGCCCCGAGACCGATATCCGCGAAGCGGACGGTGATCGTTGCGGCCGACGCGCTGCGGTTGAGCAGCAGAACCGCGCGTCGCCCGGTCCCCGACAGCACCCTGCTGTAGACCTGTCGCCCGGCATCGTCAGCGACCCTGACCCCCTGCTTGGCGAGCGGGTCCTGGTTTATCGCGAGCACTTCGCTATTGGTTAGGACGCTCTTGGTGTCGTTGCTCATGCTGTCGAGCTTGTTGCCCGCCAAGAGCGGCGCGCCCGAGATTGCCCAAAGGGCCATGTGCGTGCGATTTTGTGCCGCGGAGAAGCCCGGCATGCCGACGATGAGCATGTCCGGATCGTTGTAATGTCCCGGCGTTTGCGCGGTCGGATGTTGTGCCGAGTCGAAGTTCAGAAGCACGCGCTTCATATCCGGCGCCTCGCCGTAATAGATGATGTCCTGGCTCGTGCGCCACATCGTCGAAATGGCTGGCGCCCAGTTCCAAGGGCTCTGCTCGCCCCAGTTGCAAACCGAAAGGACCATGGGCCGCCCGGTTTGCGCGGTGGCTTTCTTGATGGCGTCGCTGATGCCCTGATACGCGGTCTTCGCGTCGAGGCCCTCCATCTTGCCGCCGCACCAGTCGACTTTCACGAAATCGAAACCCCACTTCGAAAACTGAAGGAAGTCCTGGTCGTAGTGGCCCTCGCTGCCTGAGCCTGGCGCTGCCGGGCGCCCTGTCGGGTAGTAGTAGCCGCACCCGTCTTTGCCAGCGTCCGTGTAGATCCCCGCCTTCAGACCAAGGCTATGGATGTAGTCCGCGATGGCCTGCATGTTGCCGGGCCACTCCGCCGTGTCGATGACGAAGTTGCCGGAGCCGTCGCGCTTCCCTTGCCACCAGCCCTCGTCGATATTGACGTACTGGTAGCCTGCCGCCTTGAGGCCGCTCGAGACCATGGCGTCTGCCTGCTGCTTGATGACGTTGTAGTTGATCTTGGCGGCAAAGCTGTTCCACGAGGCCCAGCCCATCGGTGGACCCGAGGAGTTGCCCGCGCCGCCGCCGGTGCCGCCGGTACCCGCGGTGCCACCCGTGCCGCCGCGACCTCCGCCCCCGACGGAACCTCCGCTACTCATGCCACCGGAGCCAGCGGACCAAAATCTTGGCGCAGCGCCAAGCTCTGGGGATTGGGTAGGGTTTTTACCTATCGACTGCAGTCGGCCTCGACGCGCCCGATTTCGGTAAATCGACCGCTGCGTTCATTTTCTTCCAGCCCATTTGAGGCCTCCCCCATACCTAACGAGCATGAAGCGCATGACCAAGGCAGCGGTGTGTCCGGCGGCACTGAAGCTGGGGGTTCTTGCGCTCGCGCTCGGCATGAAAGCATGCAGCGGGACGGGGTCACCCGCCGTAGACCCCGGGTCAGGCGGCAGCCCGGCCACTGGAGCCAGCACGGGGATGAGCGGGACGGGAGGGGCCAGCACCGGCGGAACTCCCGCAGCGACTGGAGGCACAGTGACTGGAGGCACGACGACGGGAGGCGCAGCGACGGGAGGCACAGCGACCGGAGGCGCAGCGACCGGAGGCGCAGCGACTGGGGGCATAGCGAACGGCGGCGCTGCGACCAGCGGTAAGTCTGCCGGAGGCGCAGCGACCGGCGGCAGTGCGGCGGGCGGTAAGTCTGCTGGAGGAGCCTCGAGCGGCGGCGCCTCGACGGGAGGCGCGTCAACCGGCGGAACGACGGTAACGAGCGGCGGAGCCGCGGCCGGCAGCGCTGGGTCAGGGAAAGGCGGCGCGGCAACCGGTGGAGCGGCGTCGAGTGGTGGCGCAACCACCGGTGGCGCTTCTGCGGGTGCCGGAGGTACCCCTGGCGTGTGCACGGTGGGCCCACCGTTGAGCGGCGGAACTCCCCATTGCTCGAACGGGTTGGGCTCGTTGGGCAACGGCTACAGCTACGAGATCTGGATGGACTCGGGGACCAACTGCGGCACCATGTATGGCGTGGGCGCTGCGTTCCGCGCCGAATGGGCGCTTGGAACCGGCGGCGACTTCTTGGCACGCGCAGGTCTTTCCTTCGGAGCCAAGAAGCCGCACGACCAAATCGGCACCATCTCCGCCGACTACGCGTTCACGAAGCCGACGGGCAACGGCTTCTCCTGGGTTGCCATCTACGGGTGGACCTTCAGCAATTTAGCCGAATACTACATCGTCGAGGATTGGAGCGTCTCCCGCCCGGGCACCACCTACCAATCCAAAGGTACCTTCACCGTCGACGGCGGCACTTACGACATCTACTACAACCGCCGCGTAGGGGCGACGTCACCGATGGGCGCCAACACCGACTTCGATCAGTTCTGGAGTGTGCGGCAAAAGGCTCGCCAGTGCGGGCACGTCTCCATCTCCGAGCACTTCAAACAGTGGCAGAGCCTCGGCATGAACATGACAGGGCTGCTCCGTGAGTCCATGATCGTGGTCGAAGCGCTCAAGGGCTCGGGCACCGTCGACTTTGCCTCGGCGACGGTGCAGGTCAACTGAGCGCCAGCACCGCCAGGTCGAGCAACTTGCTCGCATAGGCCCATTCGTTGTCGTACCAGGCGACGAGCTTGACGAAGGTCGGGTCGAGCTGAACACCGGCCTTTTCGTCGAACACCGACGTGCAGGCTTCGCCGCGAAAGTCGCTGGAAACCACGTCGTCGGCGGTGTAGCCGAGCACGCCCTTCAACTTCGTGCGGGAAGCGGCCAGCACGGTCGCGCAGATTTCTCGGTAGCTCGTCGGACGTTCGAGCTCGCAGGTGAGGTCGACCACCGAGACGTCGGCCACCGGCACGCGAAACGACATGCCGGTCAACTTTCCAGCGAGCTCCGGCAGCACCTTGCTGACCGCCTGCGCGGCCCCGGTCGAAGCCGGAATGATGTTGCCGAGAATGCCGCGACCAAAGCGCAAATCCTTGCCCGAAACGCCGTCGACCACCTTCTGGGTGGCCGTCGTGGCGTGAATCGTAGTCATCAGGCCGCGGCGAATACCGAACGCTTCGTGGACCACCTTCGCGAGTGGTGCCAAACAGTTGGTGGTGCAGGACGCGGCCGAGAAAATCGGTTCGCCGGCGTAGCGATCCGAGTTCACTCCGTAAACGAAGGTGGCCATGTCGTCTTTGGCCGGCGCTGACACGATCACGCGGCGTGCCCCGGCGCGCAGGTGCGCTTCCGCTTTTTCGCGGGTCAAGATCACGCCGGTCGACTCGATCACGACGTCGACCCCAGCGCCGCGCCAGTCGAGCTCAGCCGGATCTTTGCTCGCGCTCACCCGTAGTCGGCGCCCTGCGACCGTGAGCGAGTGTTCATCGGCCGCCAGCTCACGCCCGAGACGGCCGTGCACGGAGTCGTACTCGAGCAGGTACGCGAGGTGCGCCGGCGCGAGCAGGTCGTTCACGGCCACGATCTCGACGTCCTTTCGCTCGAGCGCTGCGCGCAGGGCCATTCTGCCGATTCTTCCCAACCCGTTGATGCCGATTTTTATCATGAGTTCGTGCTACCTCCAGGTAGCTGTGGCCTAAAGGACACTTTTATTGCATTTTAGGCCAACGCTACCAAACTAGCGGAATGCCCCGCGCGACGCAGCAGGTCTGGCTGTTGGTGCTCCCGAACACCGGGTTGCTCAACATCGCGAACCCTTGGGAAGTGTTGGCTCACACCAATGACGTGCTCGGTCGCACGGCATACGAGCTTTCGCTGTACGGTCCGCGCGGCCCTGCGGTGCGCACCGGCCACGGCATTACCATTCAGGGCCTCACGCCCTTGCCGCGCGCGCCCCGCCGCCTGCCGGATATCGCGATCGTCGCCGGGTCTCCGCGTATTCACCCGGACCAAGCGCTGCAAAGTGAGCTTTCGCGCTGGCTGCGCAAGCAGCACCGGCGCATTCCCCACCTGCTCTCGATTTGCACGGGCGCGTTCGTGCTGGCTGAAGCGGGCGTGCTCGACGGTCGCAGAGCGACCACGCACTGGCAATGGCTGAATGCGCTGCGCCAGGGGTTTCCGAAGGTGAACGTGGTCGACGACGGCATCTTCGTCCGCGACGGTCGCGTGTGGACCTCCGCGGGCCTGACCGCGGGGGTCGATTTGATGCTCGCGCTCGTCGAGTCGCAGCAAGGCCACGAGGTCGCGATCGCCGTGGCCAAGCGCATGGTGCTCTACTTACGGCGGTCCGGAAAACAGGCACAATTCAGCTCCGCGCTCGCCCGCCAAGCGAAGGAACCTGCGCGGCTGAGTGACCTCGACGGCTTCGTGCTCGAGCACCTCGACGAATCGTTGCCGGTGTCGCGCTTGGCGCGGGGCCTCGGAATGAGCGTGCGCACGCTGAGCCGCTGGTGCCGAAAGCACCTCGACGAATCGCCCGCCGAGGTCGTGCAGCGCCTTCGCATCGAGGCCGCGCAGCGGCTGCTCGAAGACTCGTCCTTGCCTCTCAAAGCCGTCGCCGCGCGCACCGGGCTCGGCGACCCGAGCACGCTGTTCCGCGTCTTCTCGCTGCGCTTCGGCGTTACCCCGGCCGCCTACCGCGAGCGCTTCGCTCGAACCTGAATCTTCGCGCCGTTCCGGCCTGTCTCGTGGCAAGCTCCCGCTATGGTCGGCGGTCTTTCGTCGCGTCAAACCGTGTGGGTGGGCAGCTTTGTCGGCTTGTTCGGGGCCTACCTGCTGTCGCGCGGCGCGCTCGGCGCGGGCGTCGTGCTGTGCGGAATCGGCGCGCTCATGCTCGCGAGGCGCGTGTTCTCCAGCTAGTTTTGGCGACCCGAGTCCAGCACGTACACGATGCCCGAGTCGGCAGCGACCGCGTCGCTCGCTCCGGGGTTCACTCCGGTGCCGGCGCTGTCTTCGAAGGGAGCGCCGACGGCGAGCACCGTGCCATCCCCGGATAGCGCGAGCCCTTGGCCGAACCAATCTCCACCGTGCACGCTCGGTGCTTTGACGTAGGCGCGCTGGGTAAACTTTCCCGCGCGCTCTTCGAAGAGATACACGGCGCCTGCCGAGCTGCTCGAATTGTCGCGCTGGTCACCGTCGATGCCCACGGCCGCGCTGGCCTCGCTAATGGCGGTGACTGCGGCGAACTTACCGTCCGCCGAGAGCGCTAGCTTCCAGGAGAATTGGTCGGTACCGTCGGGGGCGGACGCCTTGAGATACGCGCTCTTCTGCCACTGTCCGGCGTTGCGGCGAAATACGTAGGCCGCGCCCGACGAGCTCAGCGTGTTATCCGCGGCGTCGCCGTCCACACCCGTCGCCGCGCTGTCTTCGCTCGGCACCGAGGCGAGCAGCGTGTTTCCGTCCGCCGAAAGCGCCACGGTCTTGCCGAAGTTGTCCTCCACGTCGGGGTTTGGGCTCACGACCAGGGCCTGTTGACTCCAACTGTCGCCAGCGCGCACGAACAAATACACCGCACCCGCGTCGGGCATCGAGTCCGGCACGAGATTGCCGGCGGGCGCACGCGCGGCGCCGTCCGCTTGATCCGCGCCAATCGCCAGCGTGTTGCCGTCCGCGGAGAGCGCGACCGAATCGCCGAAATAGTCGTTGCTGCCAGGATCGGACGCTTTCAGGTACGCCTGCGCCGCCCACACGCCTGCCCGGCGAACGAAGACGTACACTGCGCCCGCTTGAGGCAGCGAATTGTCGCTCTGGTCTCCGTTCACGCCCTTCGCGCCGCTCGACTCACTGGGAGCTCCCACCGCCAACGTGTCGCCGTCACTCGACAGCGCGAGCGACATCGCGAACACGTCGAAAGTTTCGCCCATTTCTGGCTTGATATAGGACTCTAGACGGTAGGTCCCCTGGTCGCGCACGAACACGTAGGCGGCGCCGGATCCCGGAGCCGCCTCGGGGTTGGTCACGGGCGGCCCGTCGATGCCCGCGGCGAAACCGCTCTCCGCATAGCCACCGACCACCAGCGTGCTGCCGTCCGCGGACAGCGCGAGCGCGCGGCCGAAGAAGCCGCCCGCTGCCAGGCCGCGTGGCTTGAGGTATGCCCGCTGAAGCCAGCCCGCCGCGCTCTTTTCGAACACGTACACCGCGCCGGCGTCCCTCAGCGAATTGTCCGTTTGATTCCCGTCCACTCCGGTGGCGGCGCTCGCTTCACCCGCTGCACTCACGGCCAACGTGCTGCCGTCCGCAGAGAGCGCCAGGCTGAACCCGAACAGGTCCTTGGCATCGGTGTTCGAAGCCTTGATCTTGACTGCGGGCACCTCGACGCGGTCGATCGTGCCGCCGGTCGTGCCGCCGGTGGTGCCACCGGTACTGATGCCACCGGTGCTGATGCCACCGGTACTGACCACGCCGCCGGTCGCTGCCGCGGGTGCTTTCTCGGAGCCGCAGCCCCAAACCAAGCTCACCCCGAAAACCCAAACCGCGAAACAACTCCGCCCTACGAATCCCAGTGTCATCTAGCCATGGCCTTTGAGATGGTTCTACGCGCGGCATCCCGGTGGAATGCGGAGGTGCGCTCAATTTTTCCTTCTCGCCGAACGCGCGAGCGAAGTCAATTGCAGCGCGCGCCAACGCCTCGCAGGCCGTTTGGCCGATGCCGAGGTTCGCCAAGCTCGAACGAAGGGCGACGGCGGAAGGCGCCCGCAGCGACGAGCAGCCGCAACGCGTTGCCTTTCGACGCAATGAACTGGTGCATGAAGCGCTGCTCGGAGGCAGCCCTCTCCCGATGAGCTTTGGTATGAGCTTTCGGTGACCTCGCGCTAGCGCCGGCGACGGCGTTGAGAGCGCGTGATGCCCAGCGCCAGGAGCGCGAGCCAGGGCAGGGCAGATTGACCTTTCGACGTGGTGCGACAGGAGCAACCCGAGCCCGAATCGCCAGACGGACCTGAACTCGAGTTCGCGCCACCCGAGCTGCCCGGCTGAGACGTGCCGCCCGTGGTTTGCGTGGTGCCGCCGCGGCTGTTGGCGCCGGCGCTGAGCGCGCCCCCGCTGCCACCACTCCGAGGGGTGATGGCGCCGCCGCTGGTTTGGCCTGAATCGGCGCTGCCTGCTTCACCGCCGCCGGGGTCGTTCGAGCCGGCTTCGGCGCCGCCAGCCCCTGCTGAATTGCCGTCCGACGCACCGCCCGGCGCGGTTCCGCCATTGCCTCCCAAACTGGTTCCGCCCGCAGCGTTGCCGCCCTTTGTCGCGCCGCCGTTCGCGGTTCCGCCGTTCGCGGTGCCGCCCGTGTTCGTCCCGCCCTGGCCTTGCGAACCACCGGTCACGCCGCCCGCTGCGTTCCCGCCCGTGGAACTACCGCCGGAGCCCGATGTTCCGCCGCCCGGGGTGATCGCAGGCGAGTTCGGATCCAGCGACCACAGCTTGCTGCCCGGCTCGCCCGCGTCGGCGAAGAACAAGACCGAGTTGCCGTTATAGCGTAGGTGTCGCGGACGGATCTCCCTCGGGTAGTTGGTTTCGAAATTCGTGAGGCGGATGGTGCTCTGCGCCGTGCCGTCGGTTCGCCAAATTTCCGGGCCGCTGCTGCCGTCGTTGCCGACGAAGAACAGTCGCTGTCCCACCAGCAGAAAGTCTTGCACGACGTCGCTCGCGCCCGAACTGCTACCAGGGTTGATGTCTTTGACGATCGCGGTGCCGGCCGCGGTCCCATCGGTTTTCCAGATTTCGCGACCGGTCGCCGACGTGTAGCTCACGAAGAACGCATCGGCGCCGCGGCTGGTGATCCAGCTGGCGGACACCGAATTGGTTCCGACTGGCACGGTTCCGGCTTCGGTCCCATCCGATCGCCAAAGGAGCGAGCCCTGCCCATTCGAAGCCATGAACAACAAGCCGCCGTTGTAAGCTGCTTGCTGGCCCAGAAACACCGAACCGATGGCATTGGTGGGGCCTGGTGAGCAGTCCTTGAGCAAGCCCGTGCCGCTCTCGGTGCCATCGGTCTTCCACAGCTCGAGGCCATGCTCGGCGTCGCTGGCCCAGAAGAACACGGCATTTCCGGCTCGGATCGGGCCTTGTGGCACCGTTCCGGTGTTCGAGCTCACGGGCTTGGTGCCCTCGACCGTTCCATCGGTCACGTACAGCGTGCGCGAGCCGAGGGTTGTCTGCAACGTGCAGTAGAGCCGGTTCGCCATCAGCGCGCACGAGGTGCTCTCTTCGCTGGCAGTGCGCACGGTGCTCAGCAAGCGCAGCGTCCCGGCGTCGGTACCGTCCGTGACGTACAAGGCCGTTGCCGATAACCCGTCGCTCTCGGAAGAGGTGAACACCACCCGACCATTGAGCTCGTTCAGGGCCAATGGGTAAGACGAGCGATAGCTCGGCAAGTCCTGCAAGTCCTTGATCAACACCGTGCCGGCTTCGGTGCCGTTCGTTCGCCACAGCTCCGTGCCCGTATCGACTTGAGTTCCCGCGAAATAGACCTGGGACCCGACCGCCAGCAGATAATTGCCGTTGGTGTTGGCGGTGCCGGAGGATTCACCTGGGTACACATCCTTCACCAGATGAGTGCCGGCGGGCGTGCCATCGCTCTGCCACAACTCAACACCGTGAACGCCGTCATCCGTCTTGAAGTACAAGATGCCGTTGGCCACCACGGGGGGAAACCCGGGAACGCTCGTCGAAAACCCGGGCCGCAAGTCTTTCACCAACACAGGCTCGGCGCGCAGCGCTCGTGTTGCGGTCAAAGCCAAAAGCCCGCACAGCGGCCCATGCAGCCACCGTGAGCCACACGCCTTCGCCCGAGACCCCAGCATCACCTGACCTCCAATCCGCACGAGCTTAGCAGCCTCCTTCGCCCCCGGACAAACGGCCGCGGAAACGGCCTTAACCGTGCCCCGCGCGCCCGCGAAATCGCGCGAGCCTAGGCTCTAGTAGGTTGTAGTTGCCCCCCCGTTTCGCGTCGCGATACGCCCCGCCGTGCTCGCCTGCGGCTGCGCGCGGCGGGGGCCCGCCAAGCGCTCGCTCCGCTCGCGCGGGGGCCCCACCGCACAGCGACGGCTCGCGTCACCCTAGTCGCCCTCGGTGGGTCAGGGGGACCCCGGTGTCGCCTGAGCTCGCTCAGTTCACAGCGACGTGAAGAACGACCACACGTCGTCCGGGACCCACGTGCAGGGGCACGTGCTGGAGCAAGTCTTTGGGGGAGTCGCGCACTCGTTGTAGAGGCTGTCGGTGCCATCCACGATGGCGTTGCCGTGACCTGACTGGTGCGCGCACCAGCGCAAGGGGTGTCCAGCGGAGCAGCCAGAGTAGGTCGTGCAGACGTGGCCACCGGACTTCAGATACGGCGGCGGTTGCGGCGGTTCAGGCGGATTTTGCGCGGTGCAGCCGTTGGTTTTGACGAACTTGTCGCGCATCGTCCGGCCAGCGCCGATGGTGCACACGTTGTCCGTGAGCCCGGCCATCTGCCAGTACGCGATCGGATCGTTGCCGCCTTCGCAACCGCTGAGGACTGCGCCATCGTAAATCGCAACTCCGCGGAAGGATTTCGCGCGTGCGCACGCGATCGCGTAGCTCATGCCACCGCCGTAGCTGAAGCCGTTCGCGAAAAGGTGGGTCGTGTCGACGCAGTAGTTCTCCTCGATCAGCTTGACCATGTCGTCGACGAACTTCAGATCCTGGCCGCCCGAGTTGGCCCAGCCTGCGTTCAAGCCGTCGGGAGCGACGAAGATGGCGCCATTCTTGGACAGCTTTTGCAGCCCGAAATGGGCCATGTTGTAGCCGTTCGAGCCGCCAGTATCGACCTCTTTGGAATTGCCTCCGTTCCAATGAAATCCGAAGATCAGCCAGTAGGGCCGGTCCTTGTCATAGTTGTCCGGCAGCCTCATCGCGAAGCCACGGCTCCCAATCTTGACGTAGCCTCCGGCTCCGGTTCCCACGTTTTGCCCTGATTCGCCGGGCACCGCGCCGAATGAGAGCGTCGAGGTTTTGCCGCAGCCCGTGCTGCGCCCCGTGCCAGCGCCGCCGCCGCCGGAAGAACCGCCGCTCGAGCCTGCTCCGCCCGCGGGGCCGCCGCTGCTGCCGCCACTGGCGGAAGCGCCGCCCTTCGCGGCTCCGCCGCTCGAGCTGCCACCCTTCGCGACGCCGCCAGAGCCGAGCCCGCCACCCACCGTACCGCCGGTGCTCACTCCTCCGGTCGTGGCAATCGAACCTCCTGTGGCTTTGGCGCCACCTGAATTCGCGCCGCCCATCGCGGGCGCGCCACCGGACGCGCTCGGGATTCCGCCGCTGCTCACGCCTCCGGTAGCCGCGGGCGAACCTCCGGAACCGCCGGCGCTCGTACCACCGGTTTGCAGGACGCCGCCGGTATTGCTCGGAACGCCACCACTCAGGCCACCGCCGAAGCCGCCCGGATTCTCGGGAGCATTGCTGCAAGCGACCGCCATCGCTGGGAGATAGGCGAGGGCGGCTGCGAGCGCAGAAGCTCGCCAAGCGCGCGCAATGAAGAGACTGCCTTGGTGCGTCATGTTGCTACTTCACCTCGAGGGTGACTTCGACGCGCTCAGCGGATTCCGGCGCTGCCGGTCACCCAGACCCATTGTCGGGAGCAATTCGAATTTGTCATTTCGAAGGCCGCTCAGCTTTTTGTGCGGAGCACGACAGCCGGCGCTACGCGCGCCTCACTCTCAGCAAGCGAGTGCGCCGCTTCCGGGCAGCTCGCGCAATAGGCACTCTCGTCCGCCAGCTCGCAGCGCGCACGGAGTTGGGTCGCCCGCCGAGACCGCGATGGCGGTCTGGCTCCTCGCTTCGATGCCCCTCGGCCGCGCAGCCGATGCTCACGGTTCTCTACAGAAGAACCGGAACTTCGCTAGCGCACGAGCGTCGAGCCAGCAGGGCCGAGGTGCCCTCGGGCCGCGCTTTTCAGCGCAGAATCGCGCAGCCTTGCGGCACCCACGTCGCTCTGCAAGAGAACGCCCAAGCTCGCTCGCAACGCGCGCTCCGGAGTGACTCAAGCGTGTTTCCGATCCTGGCTCTTCGTTCCGATTCGGCGCTCACCCCCTTCCGGCTTGCCCGCCGTCTGAAGGAGCTGCGCGCGCTCGCCCCTGGTCTCGTTTCCTTGAATGCCGAGCATTGGTATTTCGTGGAGCTCGAGCGCGCGCTTTCTTCCGCTGAGGAGACGCGGCTCCAGGGGATCGTCGAAGCGGAGCCGCTCGGCGCTCGGCCCGGCAAGAGCTTGGTGTTGGTTACTCCACGCCTCGGTACGATCTCGCCTTGGTCCTCCAAGGCTACCGACATTCTGAGGGTCTGCGGGCTCAGTTCGGTTCGTCGTATCGAGCGCGCCACGGCGTACTTGCTGGAAGGCGCAGTCGACTCATCCGTGCACGCGCGCATCGCGGCGCGCCTTCACGATCGCATGACCGAGACCGTGCTCGCCGGCCCCGAGCAAGCGTCCCAGCTGTTTCAACAGGAAGCCCCGCGCCCACTCGCATTCGTCGATTTGTTGGGCGGCGGGCGCGAGGCGCTTTCGCGCGCCAACGGCGAGCTCGGTTTGGCCCTCGCAGAAGACGAGATCGACTACTTGGTCAGCAGTTTTCGCGAGCTCGGTCGCAATCCGACCGACGTCGAGTTGATGATGTTCGCGCAGGCGAACAGCGAGCATTGCCGGCACAAGATCTTTCGCGCGGATTTCGTGATCGACGGCGTTCAGCAGGAAAAATCGCTGTTCGGCATGATCCAGAACACGCACCAGAAGAGCCCGGAGGGCACGCTGTCCGCCTACAGCGATAACGCTGCGGTGTTCACTGGCTCGCGCGCGCGGCGCTTTTTTCCGAACCCGGAGACCGGGGTGTACGAAGCGCACGAAGAGGACGCGCACGTACTCATCAAGTGCGAAACGCACAATCACCCGACCGCGATCTCGCCGCATCCGGGCGCGTCGACCGGTTCGGGCGGTGAAATTCGCGATGAGGGGGCGACGGGCCGCGGCGCCAAGCCCAAGGTCGGGCTCACCGGGTTTTCGGTGTCCAACCTGCGCATCCCCGGTTTTCTGCAGCCGTGGGAACTGAGCGACTACGGCAAGCCCGAGCGCATCGTGTCCGCGCTCGACATCATGATCGATGGACCCCTCGGGGGCGCGGCGTTCAACAACGAGTTCGGGCGGCCCGGAATTCTGGGCTACTTCCGCACGTTCGAGCACCTGCAGCAGTCGCGCGACGGCGAGCTGTTGCGTGGCTATCACAAGCCAATCATGCTGGCCGGTGGGCTCGGCAACGTGCGCCCGGAGCACGTGGTGAAGGCCGAAATTCCGGCTGGGGCGGTGCTGGTCGTGCTGGGCGGGCCGGCGCTTTTGATTGGGCTCGGCGGCGGCGCCGCGTCGTCCATGGCTTCCGGCGCGAGCAGCGCGGATCTGGATTTCGCCTCGGTTCAACGCGACAACCCCGAGATGCAGCGGCGCTGCCAGGAGGTGATCGACCGCTGCAACGCGCTCGGCGCCGCGTCGCCCATCTTTTCGATTCATGACGTGGGCGCGGGCGGCCTGTCCAACGCGCTCCCCGAGTTGGTGCACGAGTTCGGGCGCGGCGGGCGGTTCGAGCTTCGGGATCTGCCGAGCGCGGATCGCTCACTCTCGCCGCTCGAGCTGTGGTGCAACGAGGCGCAGGAGCGCTACGTGCTCGCGCTCGACCCAGTGCGCGTCGATACGTTCCGCGCGATCGCAGAGCGAGAGCGCTGCCCGTTCGCCATCGTCGGCGAAGCGACGGAGCGCCCGGAGCTTTTGCTTTCCGACCGCGAGCTCGGGCAAAACCCGATCGATTTGCCGTTGTCGGTTCTGTTCGGGAAGCCGCCCAAGATGACGCGGCGGGTCGAGCGCTTGCGCCCGCGTCTGCAGCCCCTGCTCACGAGCGGTATCGAGCTGCAGGAAGCGGCCGCGCGCGTGCTGCGCTTGCCCGGCGTTGCGTCCAAGTCCTTTTTGATCACCATCGGCGATCGCACCGTGAGCGGCCTGGTCGCGCGCGATCCGATGGTTGGCCCGCACCAAGTGCCGGTGGCCGACGCCGCGGTATCGCTCTGCGACTACGACGGCTACGCCGGTGAAGCGATGGCGCTCGGCGAGCGCGCTCCGGTTGCGCTGCTCGACCCGGCTGCCGCCGCGCGCCTCACGGTGGGCGAGGCGATCACCAACCTGGCGTCCGCGCCGGTGGAAAAGCTGAGTGACGTACGCCTGTCCGCAAACTGGATGGCCGCAGCGGGGCACCCGGGCGAAGACGCAGCCCTGTACGATGCGGTGAAGGCCATTGGCCTCGAGCTGTGTCCGGAGCTCGGCATCTCGATCCCGGTCGGCAAAGATTCGATGAGCATGCGCACGGTCTGGGAAGGCGGCAAAAAGCGCGTCGTTTCGCCGGTGTCGCTGGTGGTGACCGCGTTCGCGCGAGTCTCCGACGCGCGGCGCGCGCTGACGCCAGAGCTTCGGCACAAGACCGATGAGAGTGTTCTGGTGCTGATCGACCTGGGTGCCGGGAAGAACCGCTTGGGCGGTTCAGCGCTGGCTCAGGTGTACGGCTCGCTCGGCGGCGAGCCGCCGGATCTCGATTCGCCAGCGCTATTGCGCGGCCTATTCGAGGCGACGCGCGAGCTCGCACAGCGCGGGCTCCTGCTCTCCTATCACGATCGCTCCGACGGTGGCCTGTTCGTCACGCTGTGTGAGATGGCATTCGCCGGCGGCTGCGGGCTAGCGGTGGAGCTCGAGCTGCTCGGCAGCGACCCGATCGCCGCGTTGTTCGCCGAAGAGCTCGGCGCGGTGCTGGAAGTGCCGTCCGCGCGGGTCGAACAGGTGTTCGAGGTGCTCGGGCGGCACGGCCTCGAACGGGGTTCGGGCAAGCACTGCTATCCGCTCGGCGAGCCTCGCTCCGACCCGCACTTGACCTTCCGTCACTCTGGGGAAACGCTGTTCTCCGCGCCGCGCGCCGAACTGCTCAGGGCCTGGTCCGAGACCAGCTTTCACGTGCAATCGCTGCGCGACAACTCCGACTGTGCGGCACAGGAGCTGGAGCAGCGTTCGGACCCCGCAGATCCTGGTCTTTCGCCGCGGCTCACCTTCCGGCTCGACGAACCGCCGCGGTCCGCGCTCACCTCGAGCGAGCGGCCGCGCATTGCGATCTTGCGTGAGCAAGGCGTAAACGGTCAGGTCGAGATGGCCGCGGCCTTCACGCAAGCCGGCTTCGCCGCGGTGGACGTGCACATGACCGATCTGCTCGCCGGGCGCACGACGCTCGAATCCTTCAAGGGTCTGGTTGCCTGCGGCGGCTTCTCCTACGGCGACGTGCTCGGCGCCGGGCGCGGCTGGGCAAAGTCGATTTTGTTCAGCACACGCGCGCGCGAGGCTTTCGAGCAATTCTTCGGACGCTCTGACACGCTTGCGCTCGGCGTGTGCAACGGCTGCCAGATGTTCTCCGCGCTGAAATCGCTGATTCCCGGCGCCGAAGCCTGGCCGAGCTTCGTGCGCAACCAATCCGAGCAGTTCGAGGCGCGGCTCTCGCTCGTCGAAGTCGAGCCTTCGCCTTCCGTGTTGTTCGCGGGGATGGCCGGTTCGCGCTTGCCGGTGGCGGTGGCTCACGGCGAAGGGCGCGCGCTGTTCGCGAGCGACGCGGATCGGCAGCGCTGTGAGAGCGCTGGGCTCGTGGCGCTCCGCTTCGTCGACAATCGCGGGCGACGCACCGAGCACTATCCGGAAAACCCCAACGGGTCGCCCGCTGGCATCACCTCGGTTTCTACGGCCGACGGCCGCTTCACCGCCTTGATGCCGCACCCGGAGCGCGTGTTCCGCGCGGTGCAGCTGTCTTGGCGTCCGGAGAGCTGGGGCGACCGCTCGCCGTGGTTTCGCCTGTTCGAAAACGCGCGCCGCTGGGTTGGTTGAGAGGGCCACGAGTCATGCGCCCTCTGCCAGCGTTTGCTCTCGGCAACTTGGTTCCGGCGCTGGTGCTGGGGCTCGGTTGTTACGCCTTGCCCCTGCGCTGGTGGGGGATGGACGTCCCGGTCTCGCTGGTCGTAGTTGGACTGGTGGTGTCGAGCGCGATCGCGCTCGGCAAGCCGGCGCTTGCGCCTCGGCTGCTCCGTGGCGCGGCGATCGCGCTGCTCGTGTTGGGGCTCGGGCTGGTGGCCGCGTTTGGGCTGAGCGTTGCGTTCCTGGCAGGGGTTAACGGGCCGTTCGGCGCGTTTGGAATGCTCTTGATGGGGCTCGTGGTGGCGATGGTGGTGCCGTACGCCGTGGTGTATCCGGCGTTTCAGTTGTGGTGGCTCGGGGTGAATCGGGGGAGTGGGACGGGGAGCGGGAGCAGGGAAGGGTCGTGAGTGGGCGGGGGCTGCTCAGGATTTTTGGGGGGTTCGTGGTGGCGCTGTTTGTGCTTTGCGGCGCGTTGACTCGGTATTTGCATATCGAGCGCGGGGCGGAGCGGCCGAAGCTGAGCATCGTCAGTGTTTGGCAGGGCGGCGTGCGGCGGGAGCGAGTGGTGGTCACGGAGCATGCGGAGCGGGTGTTGCCCGACGCGGGGCCCGCGCCATTCACGACGCGCGTCGTCGAAGAGGTCGTCGACGACGGACCGGTGCTGTCGCTAAACCCGTTTCTGTTCGGGATGTCGTTCGTGGCCGCGCGGGACGGCGTCGAGGTTCGGTTGGGTGAGCGCACCGCGTATGCGACGCCCGACGATCTGATGCACGTCGGCGCGTACAACTCAGCGGTGACTTACGGCAACCTCAAGCTCAAGTACGGCGTGGACGCGGCGCGCGTGTTCCAATTTTTGGCCAAGGAGCTCGGCGTCACCGAGGCTACCCTGCTCGAACAAGGTCGTTTTCGGCGCTTGGCGGTGCTGCGCCGCTGGCCCACCGAACGGTTGCCCAAGGTCGAGATCAACCAAGATACGCTGCGCGCGTCGGCACTCGGCGCGGGACGCTATTTGGCGCGCGCGGTCGACGCGGACGGCAAGTTTCGATACGAAATCGACGGCGCGACCGGCGAAGAATCGGCGGACTACAACCTGCCGCGGCACGCGGGCGCGACCTGGTACTTGGCAGAGGTCGCGGCCACCAGCGGCGATCGGCCCATGCGCGCGGCGGTGCGGCGCGCCGCGCGGTACCTGCGCGACAACCACCTGCTCGATTGCGGCCAGCGTCGTTGCATCGCCAATGGTGATCGCGCGGATCTCGGCTCGTCGGCGCTCGGCCTGCTCGCCTTCACCAAGTTGGTAGCGAGCGGAATCGCGCCCGAGTTCGAGCCGGTGGTGCGTGAGCTCGCGGACTTCTTGCGCAGTCAGCAGCGAGCGGACGGCGAGTTCCAGCACTTGTACGACCGCGTGCAGAAGCACCCGATCGACGTTCAGCTGCTCTACTACACGGGCGAGGCGGCGTTCGCCCTGTCGCGCTCGCACCACGTCACCAACGACATCCACGACCTGACGGCCGCCAAGCAGGCGCTCGCACGGCTGGTCGAGCCACCGTTCTGGTACATCGGTTGGCGCTACTATTGGAACGCCGAGCATTGGACTTGCCACGCGCTCGCGGATCTTTGGGATCGCGCGCCGAACCAGAAGGCGCTCAGGTTTTGTCTGGATTGGCAGGAGTTCGTACGCAGCACGGCCGTGTACGGCAGGGAGCCTGCTCCGGAATACGATGGCGCCAGCACCAGCGGTCCGTTCGTGCCGCCGCAGCTGGTGGTGAGCGCATGTCGCTTGGAGGCCGGCGTGGCCACACTTTCGGCGGCGCGTCGCGCTGGCATTCCGGCAGGCGAGCTCGAGCGTCTCGACGCCGGCGTGCGCGGCATGATGGAGTTTCTGTTGCGCTCGCAATTCCTGCCCGGGCCGACGCATCTGATGCCCGAACCCGACGTGATGTTCGGCGCGTTCCCCGCGAGCGAGACCGATTTTCACGTGCGCATCGACTACCCGCAGCACGCTGCGATCGGCATGCTCGACTACCTCGAGCTCAGCGCGCACTAGCGCGCCGAGCGGTCTCGTGTCGGGAATGTTTCTCGTTGGTGGCTGACTCGTAAAACCGAACGCGGTTCGAGACTCGGTCAGCGTAAGTCGCAGAATCGACGCAGGTTGTCGCCGCTTCTCGCTTGACGGCGAGTGGTCTGCGAGACGACCTTGGGTTTGCCTGTTCGTGAAAATGGAAAGAGCAAGATGCTGACACGCTTGTCGAAAGCGCTGATTGCTGCGATCGCGGTGGCTTCCACGTTCGGTGCCGTGCGCACGCACGGAAAGCGATTGCAAAGCCTCGGTGCGCCGCCGAGTGCCGAGCTTGCCGCCGCCGCGCTCAAACCCGCCACTACCGCGGAGCCGGTTGCGAAGGCGCCGCTACCCATCGCCTCGAGCGGCGCCGAGAGCGCGCGAAAGAGCCTCGGGCAGCGCCCTCTGAAAGTGGCCGTCTCGCAGTGGCCGGGGCACATGGCGCTCTTGGTGGGCGCGGGCGGGCTGAAAACGACCCCCGGCTCAATCGCGGCCGAAGAGGGGCTCGACCTCGAGATCGTGTTCATCGAGGACGCACCCAGCAAGAACAAAGCGCTGCAAACGGGGGAGGTCGACTTCGTATGGCAGACCGTGGACGAGCTGCCAATAAGCCTTGGGGGTTATCGCGCGGCCGGGGTCGAAGTGCGCGCGGCGCTCCAGATCGACTGGTCGCGCGGGGGCGACGCCTGCGTCGCGTCGCGCGAAGTGAAGAAGGTGGAGGACATCCTGGGTCGTAAATCGGCCATGCTGATGTTCTCGCCCGACCACACCGTGTTCGAGTTCATGATCACCAACTCGCGTCTGACTCCGGAGCAAGTGGTCGCGGTTCGTCGCGCGACCCAGTTCTCTCCGGAAGATTTTACGTTCGCGCGCACGCTGTTCACCGAGGGAAAGATCGACGTCGCTTGTCTGTGGGAACCGGACGTCACCTTGGCCCTGGAAGGGCGCCCCGGATCTCATCGACTGTTCTCGACCGCCGACGCGACCGAGCTGGTTGCCGACGTGCTGCTCGCGCGAAAGGACGTGCTCAGCGCGCGGCCCGACCTCACCGAGAAGCTCGCGCGCGTTTGGTTCCGTGCAGTCGAACGCGCCAATCGCGACAAGAAGGCGGCGGCTCGGCTGATCTCCACCGTGGCCTCGCGCTTCCGCGACGAGCTCGGCTACGAGCGTACGTTGAAGGCGCTCGATTGGGCCAAGTGGACCGACCTCAGCGACAACGTGCGGTTTTTCGGGCTCGACGGCGGCGCTCCCGCGTTCGACCGCGTTTACAACCAGGCCGACTCCATTTGGATCAACTATCCCGAGGCCGAGATCAAGGAGCGCTTCGCGCCGGTCGTGCTGCGCGACGCTAGCGCGGTGAAGAAGATTTGGGACGCCAGTGGCAAGCCGACCCTGCAGGCCGAACCGAGCTACGACCCGGCGCTCGCCCGCAACGGCTCGCCGCTGTTCACCAAGCCGGTGTCCATCAATTTCCCGAGCGGCGGCAGCGAGCTCGGGCCCGAAACTCTGGCGGTTATCAATCAACAGATTTTGCCCCAGCTCGAGATCGCCAGGGGCATGTCGGTGCGCGTGGAAGGCAATACGGACAGCGTGGGCGACCACGAAGCCAACCAAGTGTTGAGCGAACGCCGCGCGTGGGCGATCGTCGATTATCTGGCCTCGCGCGGCATCCCCAAGCAGCGCATGGTCGCGCGCGGCAACGGCCCGGCAAACCCTATCGCGAGCAACAAGACTCCGGAAGGCCGCGCCATGAACCGGCGCACCGACGTGGTCTTCATTCGCGGCTCCAAGGACTAGAGTATGCAGAACTCACCCCGCAATTATTTTCAGCGAGCGTTCAGCGATCAACACAACGTCATTCTGCTCATCGGCAGCGTGCTGCTTTCACTCGCTTTCGCCTCGTTCTTGCCGCTGCTGATAGGCTTCGTCGGGGAAGTGTTGTTTCTGAGCATTTGCCCGCGTTTGCCCGCGTTTCGGGCTTGGGTGGACGCGCGCGATAGCGCCGTGCACAAACTGGAGACCGAAAGGGCGCTCGAGGGCGACCTTTCGAGCCTCACGCCCGCCTATCGCCTGCGCTTCGAAGCTTTCTCGCGCTTGCTCGACGAGGTCGTCGGCCGACTCGCAGCGCAGCGGACGTTCGGTTTCGACGGGCTCGCGGCGGTACGCCAGAACTTCGATACCTTGCTGCACAGCGCGCTGTCGCTGCTGCGCACCCAGCAAACCGTCAGCGCCGCTATCGCCGAAATTCCGGCGCTCGAGCTGGCGCAAGAGGTGGCGCGCCTGGATCGCGCTTTTGCCGCTGAGCGCGACTTGGAGCTGCGCATGGGCCTGCGCCAGCAAGCGCTGGCCGCACAAAGGCGGCTTTCGCAGCGGGAGGAGCTCGAGAAAACCCGCGCAAAGGCCGATTTGGAGCTGTCGACGATCGAAAAGGGCGCGGGGTACCTCAAGTCACGCGCGGCCGAGCTGGTCAGCGCCGAGCAAATGCTGACCGAGGTTCGGGCTTTGGTCAGCGACGTGGCGGCGCCGAGCATGCGTGCACCAACGCTCTCCGAACGCCCCGCGAGCACCGCGGCGCTCAGCGCGCCGCCCGGGCTCGCGCGCTGAGCCGCCCTTCACGGGTTCGCGGCGAAGTTCAGAAGCACGCTGATCGACACGCGGCGATCCTTGGGATTTACCGGATCGGGTACTCCGGAGGCGCCCACCATCGGTGGATCCACCGTGAGCGCGAGCATGCGTTCAGGGCCGACGCCGCGCTGAATCAGCTGCTCGCGCACCGCGCGAGCCCGCGCGAACGCGATCGCGACCGTTTCTCCGCGCACCCAACCGCCGACCACGCCCACGCAGGAAAGGCCGCGCTCTTGCTTCAGCCGCGCCGCCAAGGCGTCCAGGTCGGGCCCGGCGCTGCTCGATAGCTCGGCGGAATTCTCTGTGAATTCGAAGCGTTGTTCGATGGTCACGCTGGCGCTCTTGTTTTGCGTGATCTTGTCCTGTGAGCTGGAGGATTCGATCTGCGCGCAGCCCTGCGGGCCCGTTTCGGCCGTCGAGGCCTGCGCGTGCGCCGCGTCGAACTCCGGCACTTCGACCACCATCGGACCGGGCTGGCATTGCCCCGGTGGCGGCGGATTGACGTAGCAGCGCACCGTACCGTTCGCGTTCAGGTGCGCGTGCAGCGCGTCTTCGAACTTGGTGAGCGCGCCGAATTCCTTACGCGCGTCAGCTGGCACCAACGTCTGGCCTGCTCCGGGTTGCGGGCGATAGATGCCTTCGAGCACCACGTTCGGAAGCGGAAACTCGCTTTCTCGAATCTTGGTTACTTGCACCAACTGGCAGGTTCCGGACCAAGGCGTGGAGTGGCACTCACCCTGGCCGCTCGCGCAACCGGACAGAAGGAGCGCGAGGACCGAGCTCGCGAAGCAGCAGCGGAGGGCGATAAAAGTGGGGGTCACGGCCGAAATCCTACCTCAATTGACGGCCGAACTTGCCCCTTTCACGGCTTTCGATCATCGTGAAGGAGTGACCTTGTCCCGACGACTGCGCCTCGCGCTCTCGGCCGCTGTGCTTTCGATCTGCTTCGGGCCACTGGCTACACGCTCCCCCGCTCGGGCGGAGCCGGCCGCGAAAGCGCCGACGCCGGCTGTCGCGCCGGCACAGGTGGTGCAGGCCGCGCTTTCTCGCCCCGAATTGCCCGAGGGCGTTCAGCTCGGCGTGAGCACGCTCGTCCCGGTGCCTGGGGACAAGCCCGTGCTCGTCATCCACGCGCCAGCGGACAATCAGCGCGCCATCATTTACTTGCATGGCATGTGCGGAAATGTTCGCGCGGTAGAGTCCTTTCGCGAGGCCGCGGTCGCCTCCGGCACGCTGATCAGCCTGCTCGGCGATAGGCCCTGCGGCGGGGGCCGCTTCCACTGGAGCAAGAAAATCGACGGCATCGAAGCGCGCGTAGAGAATGCGCTGCGCGCGGTGCGCGCTGCACGCGGTGGCTTGCTCGATACCGAACAGCCGGTGCTTTTTGGCTACTCTCAGGGCGCGGCCCGCGCCGAATCGCTCGTCGCGCGCCAGCCGCAGCGCTACCGGTTGGTGGTGCTGGGCGGTTCCCCGCACGAGCCGAAGCTTCGGCATTTGGGCGACGCTACAGCCGTGGCGGTTTTCGGCGGCGAGCTCGAGACGTTTGGCCACATGCAAGCCGGCGCCGAGGTCCTGGCCGCGGCCGGTAAAACCGCAAGATTTTTTCTATTGCCGAAGGCCAAGCACGGCGAGTTCGGACCGGACGGCAATCGCGTGATGAGCGAGCTGTTCACGTGGCTGTTTGCCGGCAGTCACTCGTAACAGACGCTCGCTGCGCGCTGCCAGTTCCGCTCCCGAAAACCAACAACGCGAGGCAGGCGCGGCTGCTGCAAATGCGGCTCGCCGTACGATGTTGCCCAACGCCGCGCCCGCCGTCACGCGCGCCCGTACCAGTGCTGCCGCCCCGAAAATCCCGAATCGTTACGCGGTGCGCTCACTTCCGATAACTATGGGTAATCTTCGCTTCCAGCGTGCCGCTGATGCTCGAGGCCGCCGACATGGCGGCGTTCATGTCGATGCGCAACGGTCCGGAAAGCGACACTTCGAGCGGGCGCGTGTCACGCGGGCGGGCCGTGCAACTACCCTTCAGCTCTACCGAGAACGCGAGCCCGTCGCGTTCGAAGCGCACCGGCAGGCCACAGTCGAAGCGAGCAATCTCCGGATTTTCGTTGTCGAGGCCGCGTAGCGTGAGCCAGGCGCCCTCGAGCTTCAGCGTGTCGAGCCGACCGAACACCGTCGCGATTTGCGCGCTGTCGAGCCGTGTTCTCCAACCGGGCTGCAAGGTCGCGGGCAAGTGGGGCCGCACGAGGGGCGTGAAGCCGGTGACGGTCGCGAGATCGAACAGCACGCCCTTCTCGGCGTCGGCATCCGAACTGCCGGAGAGCGCCTTCACGCGCGCGCTGCCCTGCTCGAGGGTCACGCGGTAACGTTTGCCCTTGTTCGAGTCGACGTCGCTCGGCGTGTCGCCCAGGTTGAACACACTCTCCGATTCCACGTAGTTGACTTCCAGCTCGCGCACGTCGCCGCCGCTGGCCTCGGTCACTCGCACTTCGATTTTTTCGTGCGCGCTGACCTCCGCTTTTTGATCCGTGGCCATGCCCTGAAAACGCGTGCTGAGTTGAGCGTGAATGGCGTACCGCGTGTCGACCACGATCGTGGCGCCGCGCGTAAACGGCTCCCAGTCGAAGTGAAGATCCGTGGCGCCTTTGCCCGAGGCGACCTTGGGCGGGCTTTCAGCGCTCGCGGAACTGGTCGCTGTCCCGGCGGGAGCAGGGGACGGCGCGCTCGCCACTCTTTCGGACTGCTCGACCGACCCCGGCGCGCGCCGGTCGCTGTGTGGCTCGCGCGGGACCCACTCGTTGCCACCGAGCGGGACGCTGCTCGGCGGCCGCGCGCAGGCCGCGCACAGAGCCAAAGCCGAGATAGCGAACGTCGCGCGCATCTGGAGTATCCTTTCGCATGCTCATCGTGCACGTTCAAGTCCAGGTGAAACCCGAGGCCGTTGAAGCCTTCAAAGCGGCGAGCAAGAAAAACGCCGCGGCCAGCTTGAAGGAGCCCGGCATCGCGCGTTTCGACGTGATTCAAGCTATCGACGACCCCACCCGCTTCGTGCTGGTCGAAGTCTACCGCGATGCGCAGGCGCCGCTTCGGCACAAGGACAGCCCGCACTATGCGGAGTGGCGTGACGCGGTGGCGGAGCTCATGGCCGCGCCCAGAACCAGTATGCGCTTCTCGAATGTCTTTCCCGGCGAAGGGGGCTGGAGCACGCCGAGCGAGGGCGAGTGACGACGTTCGAGTTTTCGACCGCGACCGAGATCGTGTTTGGCTCCGGGCGCGCGCGAGAGCTCGGTAAGCGCGCGGCCGAGTTCGGGACCCGCGTGCTCGTGGTGACTGGATCACGGCCGGAGCGAAGCGCGGCCTTGCTCTCGACTCTCACCGAAGCCGGGCTCGTTCAGACCCCGTTCAGGGTCCCGGGTGAGCCGACGACCGCGCTCATCCGGGAGGGCGTGCAGATCGCGCGCGACGCAGAAGTCGAGCTGGTCATCGGCATCGGCGGTGGCAGCGCGCTCGACGCGGCCAAGGCCATTGCCGCGCTGGTCGGCAACGAGGGCGATCCACTCGACTACCTGGAGGTCGTCGGGCGTGGACGCGCGCTAGCGCGCAGGGGCTTGCCCTGCCTGGCGGTGCCGACGACTTCGGGTACCGGCTCCGAAGTAACCCGGAATGCAGTGTTACAGGCAGAAGCAGAGCGCGTGAAGGTGAGCTTGCGCGGGCTCACGCTGCTGCCGCGCCTGGCGCTGGTGGATCCTGAGCTCACGCTCAGCGTTCCGCCGGAAGTGACCGCGGCCACCGGCCTCGACGCCCTGACTCAAGTGATGGAACCCTTCGTTTCGAAGGCGCGCGGTCCGCTCACCGATTCGCTGTGCCTGGAAGGGTTGCGCCGTGGCGCCCGCGCCTTGCCGCGTGCGTTCCGCGACCCCGGCGATTTGAAAGCGCGCGAAGACTTGTCGCTCACCAGCCTGTTCGGCGGTCTTTCGCTCGCGAACGCCAAGCTCGGTGCGGTGCATGGCTTCGCCGGTCCGCTCGGCGGCGCGCTCGGGGCGCCGCACGGTGCATTGTGCGCGCGGCTCTTGCCCGAAGTCATGCGCGAGAACCTGGCTGAAGCTAGGAAGCGTGGGAACGCCGAGATCGTCGCGCGCTATCAGACCATCGCGCGCGTGCTGACCGACGACGAAACCGCCGCGCCGGAGGACGGTATCGAGTGGTCGCACGCGCTCGTGGAATCGCTCGCCATTCCTCGGCTGTCGGCGTACGGGCTGCGCGCCTCCGAATTCGAGCCACTGATTGCACGCTCGAAGGTTGCGAGCAGCATGAAGGGCAACCCAGTCGAACTAGACGACGAGCAGCTGACGGCGATCTTGCAGCGAGCGCTCTAAGCGCTCTCGTCTTCGTGGCGAAGGATCATCGACACTTCGTCGATGGGCGCCTGCCAGGCTTCGCCCTGCTCGACGTCGCGATGCGCGCCCTCGTGCTGCTCGGGCAACCCGCATGCGAGCTCAACGCGACGACGCGCAACGTTCGTCGCGGTTCCCTCGAGCGTCGCGGTAACGATCAGGACAGCTCTCGCTCCGCAGGTCGGCATCCGCGTTCAGTCACCTTGGGAAACGTTGACGACTTGGGAGCTGGCAAAAATAATCGGCGCGACCGAGGGCACTGGTGGGGTGGGGGGAGGGGTGGTGCGCATCTCGGCCGCGCCACCCTTATATTACGACCGCTACGGCCTGGAGTTTCAGTCCGTTTGTGCGGCTAATGTTTTGTTCGTGCGTCCACAGCTTTTCCTCCCCTAAACGGCCCCCAGGCCGCCCCTTCTCTCGGCGCTCTACTCGCCGCTTTCTGCCTCGCCCGCGGAGTCTGACGCGGCAGTACCCGATTCTTCTACTGACAGCGGCTGGGTTCGCTGTGGCCCTGGGTTTCCCAGGGCGCAGCGGTTTCCGGCACCGGAGGCGGGTGCGCCATAGGGGAGCTTGCGACTCACGGAGGCTAGGTAGACCTGGCCGCCTGTCGGCGGCTTCGGAATGATCGCGCCGAGCGTGCGGGGCCGCGTGCTCTTCCAGTCCTCGAGCAGCACGATCACGTCGTTGCCCTCCACCCGGTAGCCCCAATAGGACGCGCCTCCGGCCCCTTTGGGCGCGCCCGCGCACTCGCCCGAATCGGGCACCAGGGCGACCACGAGTTGGGTTTCTGGCTTGGTCTTGGGCATTTCCCCGCGCCACTCGAGCTTGCCCGACGAAGGCGGCCCCAGCAGCGCAGCCACGCACCTGCACGAGATCGACCCGGAAGGGTCCTTGACCGTGAAGTCATGACGAGCGCCAAACAGCGCGAAATCGACGCGCTCCGGCTCGCCCTCGACCAGCGTGCTGCGCGCGAGCGCGGCTTCCTGTTCGGAGAGCGGTCGGTCGCGCTCGGGCACTTCGCCCTTGGCCGTAGCGTCGGCTTCCACGGCCTGCCCATGTCCGCTGAGCTCCGCGTCCATGCGCGCGTCGGCGCTCACCGACGCACAGCCGAGAACGAGGAGGGCGAGCAGCGACCAAGCCGAACTCTGCAACATGGCGCCGCGAAGCGTCGCACTTCCGCGCGAGCCGAGGCAACTCTTTGGCTCTCGGTCGGTTGGGGGCCGTGATAGCCTCCATTCCGCGTGGATTTCGAGGGGCTCCGTTCCCGGCTGTCGCATACTTCGACCCTGCGCCCCGTGGGGCGCGTGGTCTCGGTGGCAGGGCTGCTTTTGCGCGTGGCCGTCCCCGGCGTGCGCATCGGCGACGTACTGACCATTCGCCGTCGCGGCACGCCCCTGCTCGCCGAAGTGGTGGGCCTTGCGGTGGGCGAAGCCCTGGCGGTTCCGCTCGGTGAGCTCACTGGCGTGGGCGTCGACGACGAGGTCGAGGCCAGCGGCGTCGGTCTGGAGATCAGCGTCGGGGACGCCCTGCTCGGCCGCGTCCTCGACGGGCTCGGTCGTCCGCTCGACGGCAGCCCCCTTCCGGGCGGCCTCAAAACGCTTTCAGTCGATCGCGCCCCACCTCCAGCGCTGGGTCGCACGCCCGTTACCCAGCCCTTCGCAACCGGCGTTCGCGTGCTCGACGGACTGCTGACCCTCGGGGTGGGGCAGCGCGTGGGCCTTTTTGCCGGTTCCGGTGTGGGCAAGAGCACGCTCCTCGGCGCTATCGCGCGCGGCGCCAGCGCCGACATCGTCGTGGTCGCCCTGGTCGGCGAGCGCGGGCGAGAGGTCGGCGAGTTCATGCAGCACTCGCTCGGTGAAGCGGGTTTGCGCCGCTCGGTGGTGGTCGTGGCAACGAGCGACGCGCCGCCGGTCGAACGCCTGCGCGCCGCCCAGGTCGCGACCGCGATCGCCGAGGGCTTTCGTGACGCGGGCAAGAGTGTGCTGCTACTGGTCGATTCGATCACTCGCGTGGCTCGCGCTCAGCGCGAAATTGGCCTGGCCGTGGGCGAGCCTCCGGCGCGGCGCGGCTACCCGCCCAGCGTCTTCACCTTGCTGCCGCGCCTGCTCGAGCGCAGCGGCCAGGGCAAAACTGGCTCGATTACCGCCATTTATACCGTGCTGATCGAGGGCGGCGACATGGAGGAGCCGATCGCCGACGAGGTGCGCGGCATTCTCGACGGTCACATCGTGCTCGCGCGCGAGATCGCTGCGCGCGGCCTCTATCCCGCGGTCGACGTTCCGGCGTCCATCTCGCGTGTGATGGACTCGGTGGTTCCTGCCGAGCACGCCGAACAAGCGCGCGCCGTGCGCTCCCTGCTCGGCGCCTACGCTCAGAAGCGCGATTTGCTTTCGGTCGGCGCGTACGTGAAGGGCAGCGACGAAAAGCTCGACCAAGCGGTCGCGCTCATGCCCGAGCTCGAACGCTTCCTCGCGCAGAGCCCGAACGAGCTCTGTCCTTTCGAGCTTACCCAGAGCGAGCTCGCGCGTCTTGCCAAGCGCGGCGCGCGCAAAGGTTGAGCCGCTAGGAGGCGTGCTGCTCCGGCTTCTCGCCGGCGCTGAGCTCCTCGTGCAGCTCCTCGATTAGCTTTCGCGCGCGCTTGCTGATCTTCTTCGGCACCGCCACGTCGATCAGCACCTGCAGATTGCCGCGCGAGGACCGATCCAGGCGCGGCATGCCATGCCCCGGCAGCTTGATCACCGTTCCCGGCTGCGTTCCGGGCGGAATCTTCAGGTTCACGCGCGATTCGTCGGGCATCACCACGTCGGCCTCTCCGCCGAGCGACGCGGTCGCGAACGACACGCGCACGCGCGTGCCGAGCTCGTCGCCGTGGCGCTCGAAGCGCTCGTCCGGCGTGATTTCGATGTCCACGTAAAGGTCGCCCGGCTGTGTGCCTTCCGGGCCAGGCATGCCTTGCCCCGGGACCCGCAAACGCTGGCCCGAGTCGATGCCCGCCGGGAACGAGACCAACACGCGACGCTGTCGTTCGACCGCGCCTGCGCCCGAGCACGTCTCGCAAGGATCCGAAATCCAAGTGCCCGTGCCGCGACAGCGCGCGCAGGGCGACGAAAACATGATGAAGCCGCGCTGCGCCGTGACCTGTCCCGAGCCGCGACACTGCTGACACTTGCTCGGCGTGGTACCTGGCTTGGCGCCGCTGCCGTGACAGGTATCGCAGGGCGCCGCCCCGCGCACGGTCACCTCGTGCTTGCCGCCCTGCATGGCTTCGGCAAGCGTCAGCTCGGCGTTGACCCCGACGTCCTGCCCGCGGTCGGCCCGGCGGCGTCGGCTCTGCCCACCAAAGCCGCCCGCTCCGCCGAAGAAGTCGGAGAACATGTCCTGGAAGTGGCTCAGGATGTCGTTCACCCCGACGTTCGAAAAATCGGAGGCCGAGCCGCTCAGCCCGGCGTGCCCGAAGCGGTCGTAGGTAGCCCGCTTCTCGCTATCGGAAAGCACCGTGAACGCTTCGGTGGCCTCCTTGAACTTGGCTTCCGCGCTCTTGTCGCCGGCGTTTCGATCCGGATGGTGCTTCAGCGCAGCCTGCTTGTACGCGCGCCGAATCTCTTCCGAGCTAGCGGTCTGCACCACGCCGAGTACTTCGTAGTAGTCACGTTTTTCACTCATGCTGAAAATTTACTCAAAGCTGTGGCCAGGGGCGCAGAGGCCAAGCTAATGCTGCTCCAAGACCTGTCAACGAGGCTGAGACGCCCTTTCCGCTCAAGAAAGCCGCCGCGCACCGTTGCCAGCTCCGGAAATCCCGGTCTTGGCCAGCTCCAGCGACCAACGCAACGTGACGAGCTCGGCTTCCGCCAGCGCCAGACGCTCAGCCAGCGCTTGAGCGTTGCCGGGTGCCGATGGCTCCCGGAGCTTGCGCACCAGCTCACGTCCGACTCGTTCGGCCTCGAGCAGATCGCGCTCGAGCCGAAGCACGCGCTCGCCGCGTTCCTGCAGTTGAGCTTCGAGCCGCGCGAGATCGCTGTCGTTCTCGCCTTCGCTGCGCAGCGCGGCGACCTCGGCCTCGAGCGCCCCGGCCTTTTCTTGCAGTAGAGCGAGTTTGCCTTTGAGCGCGGAGGACTCACCTTCGAGCGCTTCGGTCTTGGCTTTGAGCGCCGGAACTTCGCTCTTGAGCTTCGTGAGCTCTGCGTCCTTTGCCGCCAGTCGATCGTCGAACTCGGCCAAGCGCCGGCGAGCCTGCTCCAGTTCCGACTTCAATGAGTCGCGTTCGCGCACCAGGTTCGTGCGCTCTTGATTGTGCGCTTGCTGCAGGTTGCCGAGCTTCTCGCGCGTCTCGTCGAGCTCCGACTCCACCGCATCTGCGCGTTCATCGGCGGTCGCCGCGCGCGCTTCCAGCTCTCGGATCCAGGCTTCCTGCTTTTCGAGCTTCTTTTGCAGGGCAGTTGCGGCTGCAGCGCCCGCGCCGCGCGCGGTTGGCGCGGGCGGCTCTGCGCCGGCGCCGCTCGACGAAAACACGTCGCGCGCCGAGAGCTGGATCACCGCGTACTCCTCGAGCGCGCGCCGCTCGCGCCCGGCCAGCGCAATGAAATAGTCGGGCTCCTCGCCGCGCGCGGGAGCGAGCGAGGAATCGAGCACCGGGCTCGGATCGCCCTCCGCAGAGAAGTCGACCACCGCGTAGCCGACGAATGGCACTTGGCCCAGCATGCGCACTTCGGGCAGCGTCGAGACGACCGCGTCGTACAAGGCGTAGTAGTCGAGCGGACGCTGCGAGCGCGCGGAAGGCAACAGCGGTCGCTTGGACTCGGGATTGGGCACGGCCACGAGCGCAACTCCGCGCGGGGCGAGCAGGCGCGCTACCGCGGCGAGTACGTCCTTCGGGTTCTCTTCGGCAGCCAGGTTCTCCACCAAAGCCAAATCGAAGAACCCCTCGCGCAGCGCGGCAGGTCCATCGTCGAGCGCGCCGAACGTGATCGAGCGGTCTTGCGAGCGTGCGGCCGCTTCACTACGCCGCGCGACGTCGCGGTCACAAGCGTAAACCAGGCGAGCGCCGCGCTCGAGCAGCGCGCGGGGCAGCGCCGAGCGCGAGTCCCCCACCCACAGCACGCGTGCCTGACGGCAAAAGGCCTCGACATAGGCGACCAGGGGTAGAGCGGCAGACAGGGGGTGGGTCATTCAGGGCGCGCACCCTAGCACCGCCCGGGCGCCGTTGGGACCGCGGCTTTGGCTCAGCGGCCGATGCGATAAAACGTGGCGCCAGCGCTGGAGAGCGGCGTGGGCGCATTTTTTAGCGACTTGCCGAGCGCCTCGACTGCTTCGGTGTCCACGTACAGTCCCGGGCCCCAGCCGTCGCCCCCGTCGCTGCCGTGGCACGCGGTTTCAGCATACAGCGCGCGCCGGAGCGGCTCACTCGATCGGCTCGCGGACAATAGCAGGTACTCGCCGGCGAGCTGCTCGACCGTCGGCAGATCGCCGCCCGAGTCGACGACCCAGCGACCGCCGTGACTGAGCACGGCCACCACCGAAAACTCACGCTCACTGAGCGTCGTGCGGAGCGCTTTGAGCCACGACACCGGATCCGCCCGTTGGTCGCCGTCGCCGATTTCGAAATAGAGCGCGTGCCCGAGGTCGAGGATGATGGCGCCTGGGCCGAGCGGCGACTCGGTCGCGGTGGCCAAGGCCAGGCTGCGAAACTCGCTACAGCGCGTGCTGAACTCCTCGGGTGAAAGCGAATACTCGACCTCTTCGAGGTCGTAGAAGGAGACCAACAGACCGAAGGCGTTCTCGTCGGACAGAGTCATTTCTTGAAGGCGCTTTCCGTACTCGAACGCGCCGACGGGGGAAACCACGACGTGCGTGGTTCAATCGGGGGCTTGCCTGCGCGGCGGCGCAGCGAATTGAGCATGCGCATCACTCGCGGCCGCGCGATGACCCAGCGCTCGAACCGGCGTTTGCCTGGAAAATCCATCATGAACACGCCGATCAAGATGGTCAGGATGGCTTGCCCGGGCAGCACCAGCATCAAAATGCCGAGCACCACCAGCAAGAGACCCAGTAAGTTGCGAAGTACGCGCAGGACCACGCGGATGGGCGCGCGCGGGCCTTCCGGGATGCCGAGCGCTTGCCGCTCTTCGCGTGAAAAATAGTCGGAAGGCAGCCGCGACAAGAAATAAGGAACGCCCACCACGCTAGCGACGAAGGTGAGCACGCTGAACGCGGTCAGGCCGGCGAGCACCGGCGGAGACAAGAGTGGGCTCAGCCAAGTGTGTAGCCGGTCGGGGAGCAGCTCGGTGAACCACGCGGGCACGCCACGGGTATGGGCAAAACCGCGCGGCAATGCAAGGGTACCGCCCCCGCAGCCCGCGATTTCAGCGGCTAGTGCGCGCGGCGTGGACCGCGGCCAGCGCGGCACGCGCCTTGTTCCGAGTCTCCTTCGCTTCCAGCTCGGGCACGCTGTCGGCCACGACGCCGGCACCCGCGGTGACTTCGAACCGATCTCCGTTCATCACCACGGTGCGAATGCAAATCGCGAGGTCGAGCTCCGAATCGCGGGTGACGTAGCCGAGTGCCCCGCCGTACGCACCGCGCGGCCTGCCCTCGAGCTCGCGGATGATTTGCATTGCGCGCACTTTGGGTGCGCCGGTCAGCGTACCGGCGGGGAAGGTCGCGCGCACCACGTCCCACGCCCCAAGGCGCGGATCGAGCGTGCCCTCGACCTCACTCACGATGTGCATGACATGGCTGAAGCGCTCGACCGTCATGTTGTACGGCACGCGCACTGACCCCGTGCGCGCGACCCGGCCCACGTCGTTGCGAGCCAGATCGATCAGCATCACGTGCTCTGCCCGTTCTTTCGGGTCGGACAGCATTTCATCGGCCAAGCGCTGGTCTTCGGCCGAGTCACGGCCGCGCCGCCGAGTGCCCGCGATCGGCCGCAGCACCACCCGGCCCTTCTCGACCCGCACCAGCGTTTCCGGGCTGGCGCCAGCGATGGCGACGCGCGGGGCGTCGTCGCGCGCTGGCAGTTCAAGCAAATACATGTACGGCGCCGGAGAAAGGACCCGTAGCGCGCGATAGACGTCGAACGGGTCGGCGCCCTGGGTGGCGGTCGAGAACGTGCGAGCCGGAACGATTTGAAAGGCGTCGCCGGCGCGAATGTATTCTTTCGCGCGCTCGACCACCTTGCCGTAGTCCGCGTCGCTCATGCTCACTTCCACGTCTGCGGGCAGCGCGGTCGGGTCGGGCGGCGCGAACGCCGGCAGCGTGCCCACGCGCGACAAGTCATGCTCCGCTCGCTCCAGATCGGCCGCGTCTTTGGCGGCGATGGTGGCGGTGTGGGTCAGGTTGTCGAATACGACCACCGTGGCGTCGCTGAGCAGGCGCGCGATGGGGCGCCGCTCGCGCTCGAGCTCCGGCCAGGTCGGAACCTTGGTTGCGTAGTGCACGATGTCGTACGGAATCAGGCCCACGTGCGCAGACGCGAAGCGCGAGGCCACGTCGCTCGCGGTGCTACCCGTAGTGGGCAAGAGCTCGGTGAGTCGCGCGAACGGATCCACGCCCGGCTCGGGCCGCAGGATGGTCTCGGTGCGCGGGCGGTAGCCCAGTATCGAATAGCGCCCCCAACGCTCGCCAGGGACCACACTTTCCAGCAAAAAAGAGCCGAGCCCGGCTTCGGAACGCAACGCGCGGTACGCCCCTACCGGGGTAATACCATCCACGACCAAGGTTTTCGTCAGCATGCGGACGCGCCAACTTAACACGCGGAGCGGCTTGCGGCCGTCCTCCTCGTGGTGATAGCCGTAGGCGGAGGCGCTGGCCAGCCTTGGCCGGCTGCGGTTTCGTGAGGACGTCGCTACAGAAGCTCCTAGGGTTGCTGTTTTCGCTCGGCCTGTGCACCTGGGGCTGCCAGCGGAACGCGCAGCCGACGGTGACCGACAGCGAGGGCCGTTCGTTCGCTCTGCGCTGTGAGGACGCGCAGAAGGCGTGCGCGTTGATTCCGGCCGGCGGCACGAAAAACGCAAATACCTACCCGGTGCTGCGCAGCGAGGGACGGGTGGTCGGCGTGTGCGATGCGGTGGGCGAGGACGCACAGGTTCACCCTGCTGACTGCCGCCCGCTCGTGTGCAAGGCGGACGCGGATTGTCCGCCGACGCACGGCCCCGGCACCGGCGCGTGCATCGATCAGCTGTGCGTCGACGCATCGCACGCCATCGTCGCAAACGACGCGGTCATGCTGTGTCTTGCGGGCACCGGTGTGGGCCACGCCGCGCCGCGCCAAATCGAACGCTATGCGCTCGGGCTGAACTGCGGTTCACCGTGTGTCGTGCCGAGCCCTTGTCGGCAGCCGTGAACGCGCGCTGAGCGGCGCGCAGTCAGCGACAAACGCGGCCTTTTCCGCTCTGCTTTGCGCGGTACAGCGCCTTGTCTGCGGCCTCGAACAACGACTCCGAATCGGCAGCGTCCTCGGGAAACGCGGCGACGCCGATGGAAATGCCCGGACTCAGCGGGATGCCGTCCTTGCTGAAGGCGTGGCTGCGAATGGCCTCGAGAATACTCTCCGCAATTTCGACGCCGCCGGCCGCGTCGAGCTCGGGCAGCGCAGCCAGGTATTCATCACCCCCGAAGCGGCAGCCTACGCCGCGGCCTTGGATCCTACGGCCGATCACTTTGCCGGCCTCACCGATCACGTAGGCCCCGAATAGGTGGCCGTGGGTGTCGTTGATCTTCTTTACGCCGTCGAGGTCCATCACCAACAGCGCGAGCGGCTGGGCTTGCTGGCGCGCGACGTTCACCAGGCGTTCGAGCTCGCTGTCGAACTTTCGTCGCACGAACAGGCCCGAGAGATCGTCGATGTTGAGCATGTGCTCGACGCTCTCGTTGAAGGCCTGCTTGACTGCGTCCTGCAGCTCGAACGCGATCGCCGTGCTGCCGATCAAGATCTGATCGTTCGATGCGAGCACCCGCTCGCGCATGGCCTCGCCGTTCACCGTCAAGCCGTTCGTGCTGTCGAGATCGACCAGCGCCCAGCTATCGCCGCGGTCTTCGATGCGAGCGTGATGCCAGGACACCAGCGCGTCGGTCAACATCAGCTCCGCGTCCGGATCGCGCCCGATCAACAGCGAGCGATCGACCACCACCCGCTGGCCCATTTCGTTACCGCTCAGCACCACCAGCACTGGCCGATGGGGCGCTTTGATGCGCCTTCGGACCTCGTTCGCCAGATCCGGGTTCTCGCTCGCGGGAAGCGTGCGCGGAACGCCGGTCGGTCTTTGTTTGCGGGTCGACAACCGCGCTACCGTACCACGACCCCGCCGGCCGGTTCAGGCCTCGGAATCGCGCGCGTTTTCCAGCGGTTATTGCGCCGAGACGCGTTCACGGCACCTTGGCGCGTGCGGCGTGGATGGTGGCCTTCATGGCGGCCAGATCTTGAGCGAGCTTGGCTTTGGTCGCGCCGAACTTGTCGAGCGTCGCAGTGTCGAAAGCCGCGATGTCCTTGGCGATCGCTTTCTGCTGAGTGACGATCTTTTGCATCGCCTTGGTCACCTCGGTCTTCACCTTGGCCGGTGCCTTGGCTGACTTGGCCGAGAGCTCGCTGACTTCCTTGTTCAGGTTCGCGAGCTGCAGGCGGCCCTCCTCCTTGAAGCCCTGACGGGCCTTCTTCAAAGCTGCTTCTGCTGCTTTGGCCTGTTCCTCCGCGCTGGCTTGGGCCTTGCTGACCGCGTCATCGGCTTCGGCCTTGAGCTTGGCCGTGGTCGCGGCCATCTCCGCCTTCAACTGCTCGATTTGCTTTTCGGCTTCGGCCACCTTTTCCCGGGCCTCGCGCTCGGCCTTGGCCACCCGTTCGTCGGTGTTTTTCTGAAGCTCCGCGAGCTTCTTCTTGTCGGCCTCGTCGTCGTGACACGCCGGCAAGAACAGGAACGAAACCACGACTGTGCCCAGGACCTTCGCTCGCAGCCATTCGAGAGTGCGCATGAGTCCTGGAAGATTAGGTCAGTCGCACGATGAGTTCAACGGCGGCACTTGCGCCGCAGAACTGGCGGAATGTCAAGCCTCAGGCCAGTAGCTGTTTTTCGTATAGCCGGTAGCGCTTGTAGATCTTTCCACCCATGAATTTGATCGCGACGTTGACCGGTGCGTTGTCCTCGAGCGTCCATGAAAGCTCCCCCCACTTGATGCCGCAGCGCTGCCCCGCTTCGTTCATCTTCACGTACAAGTAGGTGCTGAGCCCCGCATACTTTTTCACACTTCGGTACTTCTTACGAATACCCAAGATCGCGAGCCGCGCGGTGGTCGGCCCCACCACTTTCAAGCGCCAAAGCAGCTTCGGCAAACCCAGCGGCAAGAGCTTCCCGCCCATGTCGCGGATTAGCTCGTTTAGATTGGGCAGCGCCAGCGCGACGGCCGCGGGCTCCCCGTCGATTTCGGCGATGTAGCAGAGCTCCGGGATCACGATTCGCTTCAGATCTTCCGCCATCTTGGCGAGCTCACGCTCACCGAACGGTACGAAGCCCCAATTGTCGCTCCAAGCGTCGTTGAACACGTCGACGATCGTGCGAATTTCCGAGGAAAACTTGTTCATGTCGCAGTGTCGAGCGCTGAGCTCAGGCAGCGCGGAGAGCTCGTCGTGGGCTTTGCGCGCGCGGTTCGGCACGTCGCCGACCGTGTAGCGCCAGGCGTACACGTCCTTCAGCTTGGAGAAGCCGGCCTTCTCGATCAGGCCGCCCTGGTAGTCACGGTGGTGTGGCATCAGCACCATGGGCGGCGTCTCGAAGCCCTCGACCAGGCAGCCAATCTCTTCGTTGATACCGAACGAGAGCGGGCCGCGGGCGCGCTTCATGCCGCGCTCGCCGAGCCAACGACAGGCCGCGTCGAGCAGCGCGTTCGCGACCTCTTCGTCGTCGATGGTGTCGAAGAAGCCGAAGAAACCGGCCTCGTCGCGGTGGCGCGCCAAGTGCTCGCGGTCGATTTGCGCCGAGCATCGCCCGACGCACCAATCGTTGCGATAGGCCGTGAACAACACTCCATCCGCATGATCGAAGAACGGATTTCTGAGGCTGACTCGTTGCCTGATGTCCAGATCGAGCGGACGCACGTAGTTCGGATCGCCGCGATAGATGTAGTCGACCACGCCCAGAAAATCGTCGAGGCGCACACCGATCGGGCTCTTACGGATTTCGACGGCCATTTCCAAGCGCACAAATAGCACGACCCCCGCGCTGCTCGGTCAGCGCAGGGGTCGTTTCGGTCAGTGATCGGCAGGCCGCGCGCTCACGAGGGCACCGAGACTCATGAAAGGCCCTCGAGGCGGCCTATCCGACTATTTTTTCCAGGTGGTCATTGTGTGTGACCAGCTGTTGCCGCCGACCTTGCAGCTTTCGTACCCCTGTCGCTCCCCTGCCTCGGTGTGGGTTTGGCAAGCGCTGCGGGTTTCGCAGTAGCCCCCGGATGTCAGGTAAGGGTCGGCGTATGGGCATTGTCGATCGCCCACGCAGACGCGACCCGGGATCGGATTGACTCGAACGTTCTCGCCGTAGCAAACGAACGCCTTGGGACTCGGCGCGAACAGGTTGCCGAAGTAGGCCGCCTCCTCGTTCGGATAGTCGGGGCTGGTCGACCAGTCGACGCTAGGGTGCGACGACGTGAGCCAAATTCCAACGTGATTGCCGGTGAGGTTGACGTGCGCGAGCATGCACGCAGTCACCCATTCCTGACAGCTGGTTTCGCAAGCGCCGGTCTCCCATTCGGGCGCCATGCCGACCGCGCCTTGCAGCGTCTGCAGCTCACCCGTCTCGTCGTACTTGGTTACGGAGTGGCCTGGTGGAAGGGCACACTTCACGAGGTACGAAGCGACGAGCCTTCCTCCTACGCTGGCCATCAGTCCGGTCCCGCTCGCGAGCCCGGAATCATCGGAGAGTGCGCCGGCTACGGAGACGCCCGATTCACGGTTCAGCGCGTTGGCCAGCCAAAGCCCCTCCGGCCCGACGGTGCTTGGGGCTGGAATGACGCCGCCGATTCGTTCAGCAGCGTTCAAGCTCGTTCGCGGACGGATACCGTTGATTGTTCGCAGGCCATTGACGGCATTGAGGCCGTTGCCGCTCAAGCCATTGATGCCATTGATGCCGTTGATGGTCTTCAAGCCATTGCCGGAGCTCAGCCCGTTGATGCCATTGATGCCGTTGATGGTCTTCAAGCCATTACCAGAGCTCAGCCCATTGATGGCGTTGAGACCGTTACCAGAGCTCAGCCCATTGATGGCGTTGAGACCATTGCCGGAGCTCAGCCCGTTGACGCTGTTGAGCCCGTTGATAGTCTTCAGGCCGTTCACGCTGTTGAGCCCGTTGACAGTCCTCAATCCGTTGCGGGTGCTCAGGCCGTTCACGCTATTCAGCCCGTTGACAGTCCTCAATCCGTTGCGGGTGCTCAGCCCGTTGACGCTATTGAGTCCGTTCTCGCTTTCGAGCGCCTGCCGACTCGCGGCCTGCTCGGCATCGGACTCCGACTCGGACGCAACCAAGCATCCATTGCCGGCGAGCCCCAGCAACAAAACGAGCAATTGAGTCATCTCGAGGTGTTTCATCGTCACTCCTGCTTTCGATCGGTGTCGGGCCCAGTGCAGGGGTCATGCCGAGGCGAAAAGGTGCTGTGCTGCGCCGGGCACCGCTGCGGAGGGCTTGAAAAACCTCGTGGTTTCTGCGGACTTTCGAAGGCGGCCCGGCCTGCCCGGGGTTCGGGCGGTCGAGCGGTTTTGCCGACCGTTCGCGAACGTTCGCGAACGCCGGCACCGCCGAGTGGCTTCCCCGGGCGCGGACGTGTTAGCTGCCAGGGCCGGATGTGCCCGCGGCCACTCTCCGTCCTGTCCGTCCTGGCGACGGCCTGGCTTGCATTCTCGTCGACGGCGGCGGCAGATCCCCTGACGGCGGAGGCGCTGTTTCGCGAGGGCCGGCGCTTGCTCGACGAAGGACGATTCGACGAGGCCTGCGCGAAGCTCGCGGAGAGTCAGGTGCAAGACCCCGCCTCGGGCACTCTGATCAACCTGGCGTTGTGTTACGAAAAGCAGGGTAAGTTCGCGACCGCGTGGGCGACCTATCTGGCTGCCGCTGCGTCGGCGCGAAAAGACGGGCGCGCGGACCGAGTTCTCTCTGCGGAACAGAAGGGTGCGGAAATCGAGCCGCGCGTGCCGCGGCTGGTATTTCGGACCGCGCAGCCGGCGGCGGGTATGGTCATTGCTTGGGGGACCACCCGAGTGGGAGCCGGCGCACTCGGCAGCGCCATTCCAGTCGACCCGGGTAGCTACCGGATCGGGGTTGCTGCCCAAGGCTTCGAGCCTTGGACGCAAGACGTTGCGGTCGCTGAAGGCGAGTCGAAGACCATCGAAATACCACCACTTCGCCGAGCGCCGACTCGCGACGAGCCTGCCGCGCTGCCCCCGCGCCCACCACCACCAGCGCTATCGAGCCCGGCGTCTACGGAGGGGTCTTCGGCGGACGAAGGTTCCTTGGCCCTGCCACTGACTTTGGGCGCCGTGGGGATCGTCGGCCTAGGCATCGGGACCTACTTTGGGGTTCGCTCGCTATCCCAGTACGCGGACGCGGAACGGCTCTGTCCAACGCACCGCGACTGCGATGCGGCTGCCATGAATTCCTGGCGTCATGCCAAGACGAGCGCCTGGGTCGCGAACATCGGGTTGCCGCTCGGAGCGGCCGCAGCGGCGGTGAGTGGATGGCTGCTTCTCTCCAAAACGGGCAAACGCCAGCGCGTCGCTGTCGCCGTCGCGCCAGCCGGAAACTCCGCGTGCATCGAGTTCGGTCTCGACCTTTGAGGAGGGAACATGAGCGCACGCTGGATTTCCAGTTTCTTAGGAGTCGGGCTGCTGCTCCTGCTCACTCGCTGTCAATCGGTGGGGGGCTACGAGGACTTTTCGTCGCGCGCGCAGAAACCCGCCAGCCCGTGCCACGTGCTGGATGCGGTGAAGGAAGACGAAGCCGGGCTCGGCGTCATGACCCGAGTGGACGTCCCCGGCGCAAAGTGTTTTTGGATCGACCAGAAGGAAGTCACCGTCGCGGCCTACCAGCGCTGGCTGACGGCGGTCGCAGCCGAAGACGTGACTTGGGACTCGGACTTCTGTCGTTGGAAAATGACCCGATCCGACCCCATCCACGACCCACTCGATTCTTGTAGCGCGCGCATCTTGCCGTTCGATTTGGTGCCGTTTACGGCCAATAAGCCGATCCGTTGCGTCGATTTCTGCGACGCAGAAGCCTTCTGCAGTTGGCGGAAGAAGCACCTCTGCCATGCGACTGACGCATTCGGAGTGCAAGAGCCGCGTCTTACCGTCCGCGAGTGGGCTCTGGCTTGCAGCAATGATCTCTCGACCGTTTTCCCCTGGGGTGACGACGAACGACCGGAGTTGTGCAACGTCGGGCAAACCAGCGACTCCTGCATTACCTCTTCGCGCGCGGTGTGCGGCGTGCTTCCCGTTGGCGAACGGAGCGGATGCTCCACACAAAACGGAGTACTCGACATGCTCGGAAATGTGGCCGAGTGGATGTATTCGTGTAACTTCGTCGACGATTCGAAGCCGTCACCCCCGTGGTGCATGACGCGTGGAGGCGGCTACGACGACGAGCTCCAATCGTGTGACGCGGAGCACACCATCTCGAGCGACTCACGCGAGCCCAGCGTTGGCTTTCGCTGCTGCGCCGATCTGACTCCAGAGGAAGACACTCTGGTCGAGAATTCTAACGAAAATTGAGCTCGTAGCTGACGTCGATCGACACGTCATTGGTCGGGCTCGCGCTCATTTGGCCCCCGCCAAAGCGCACCGTGTGCGGCCCATCCGAAAGCGGAGCGAGCATTGCGAAGTAGCCTCCCGTGTAGCCGGGGAACTCGCCTTCGACGTCGTCGAGGCCCATACAGGCAAACGGGTTTTCGCCCGCTTTGAGGTTCAGAACGTAGGGAGCACTTGGCAGGGCGCCACTTTCCAGCTTCTCGACGGCGCGACCGTCGACCGTGAGGTGAAGCAGAGAGGGCGCCAGAGTCTCGAAAGTCGATTCAGCGAAGGTCTTGATATCGGCGTCCGACAACGTCATGTCGGCAGGCACTCCCGCGTTGTCGCCCCAGACGTTGAGCAAAGGGAAGAACAACGCCTTCCCACTCGGCACCACGCACTTCGTACGCTTCGAGACTCCGCCGAAGTTACCGACCAGGAAAAACACTGGGCTTTCTGGATCTTGGTACAACGCACAAGAGGCGCCCGTCGCGTCCATCAGCGGGCTGACGCAATCGGGCGGCGCGACGCGGTTCACGTATTCTACCCAGCTCGCGGCCCAGCCAGCGTAGCTCTTGCCGTAGTGATCACTAGCAGGGTCCAGCAACTGCGGCGCGGCGTCTTCGTCGGACCCGCAGGCGCTCGTTCCCATGCCGACGAGGAGTGCGAATAGCCACGTACCGAGTCCCTTCATAGCGCCGCTTGTCACATGTTTCTTGCTTGGAATCAAGCAAGGGCCGAGTTCACACTCAGCGACGTTCGTCGAACACCGGATCGAAGTGTCGCGCTCCGGGCGCGCTCGGCAGCGCGGCAGCAGAGGACGTGCTCTCTGCGGAAGGAGCAAGCCGTGGACGAGCACGTTTCGCCACAGACGACTGTGACGTGGCGGCTGTGCCGCCGCTGTCCGCCGACTTCGCGCTGTTTCCGAGCGCAGGGGTTGGTGTCGACGACGAGGCGCTCGGCAGCGGGGCAGGCGCCTCGGTTGCGAGCGTCGGAGCACTTGCCCGGGTCGTGGAATCCGAGATCGGCGCATTCGGCCTGAAACGCGCCTTCCACATCCCGGTGACGACCACGGCCAGCCCCAGTATGGCTGTCGCCACTAGCAGCGAACGTCGCCTCGGCACCGCGGAGTCCGCGGGTGGACGAGTTGCGGGCGCGGCCGCCGATAGCGTACCCGCATCGAGCGCGGTGACAGTGGCCGCCGTCGCCTTCGGATTCGGTTCGGAAGCCTCAATCGCACGTTCCTCCCGCGTCGAGACAGCGTCCACCAGGTTGAGCGCACGGCGCCCTCGCTCGCTCGCGTAGGGCGACAGAGACGACGCCAAGGACTGCACGCTCTGAAACCGCTGCCGAGAGTCCTTGGTCAGGCACTTCTCGACGATCGAGGCCAACTCGGCCGGAACATCCGCGCGCAAGCTGGCCACTTTTTGCGGCTGGCTGTGCAGCACGCTGGTACACACGCTCGCGAAGGTGTCGCCGCTGAAGGGCAGCGCTCCGGTCAGCCCTTCGTAGAGCACGACGCCGAGCGACCAAATGTCAGTTCGATGATCGACGGCCGAGGGCTCCGTAAATTGCTCTGGAGACATGTAGGGAGGGGAGCCGATCGGCGAATCTCCGGTGAGTGACTCGCTTCCGTGGGCGCTCACTTCGAGCATCTTGGAGATTCCGAAATCCAAGACGCGCATGCCGACCACACCGCCGGCCCCTTTGGCGAGGAACAAATTGGCCGGCTTCAAGTCCCGGTGCACGATACCGAGCGCGTGTGCCTCGGCGATCGCGACGCAGGCTTCCAACACTTCGTCGACCAGCAACGCGATATCGTATCGGGCAGCGCTGGCGAGGCGGGCAGCCAGCGTTTCGCCCTGAAGATACTCCATGACGATGTACGGCGTGCCATCGGCGCGCGAGTCGATGTCGAAGACTCGCACGGCGTGCGGACTGCGCAGTTTGCTGGCCGTACGCGCCTCTTGCAGAAAGCGAGCGGCGAGCCGCTGGTTGGCCCCTTGGCGAGGCAACAGAAACTTGATCGCCGCCTTCTCTCCGAGCTTCTCGTGACGTGCTTCGACCACCGCGCCCATTCCGCCGACGCCCAATAATCGCTCGATCCGGTACTTTCCCGACAGCACGCTGCCGACCCCGACGAAAGCCTCTATTTCCGCGAGATCCGCCCGATCCATCGGACCTTCCCAATAGGTGAGTTTTATCGGGCTGCCAAGCTCAGCTTGGCGGGCGCCGCGCACGCAGCATGCGATAGGCCTTGGGTCGCGTAATACCCAGCTCGTCCGCCGCGCGTGTCAAGTTGCCCCCGTGTCGTTCGAGTGCCTCCGTCAGGGCCGACAGCTCTTCACCGGAATAGGCGGGCGCGCTGCGTCGAGCGGTACCGGCGACCAGATTCTCCTCCGGTCCGGGCGCGGGCTCATCGAAGCGCAAAACGTCGCGCATGCGCTCCAGCGTCAGTTCGGCCTCGTTCGCATGCTCGCTCGCCACGCGACGCGCCAGGTTTTCGAGCTCCCGCACGTTCAACGGCCAATCGTACAAGCACAGCCGTTCGGCGAGCTTCGGTTCCAACCTGGGCTTCTCGTTGAAGCCGTGCCGCAGCAAGAGTTCCCTGAATAGCGGCACCACGTCGGCACGGCGCAAGCACAGACTCGGCAGCTCGATCACCGTTCCCTCGAGGCGCGCGCGCAGATCGGCGCGGAATCGCCCGCTCGCGACCGCCTGCGAGAGCGGCGTTTGACTCGCGCTCAAAAAGCGCACGTCCACCGGGCGAGCCTGGGTCTCGCCGAGCGACAGCACCTCGCGCTGTTCGATGGCGCGCAGCAGCTTGGCCTGAATCGCGAGCGAAAGCTCCGGCAGCTCGTCGAGGAACAAGGTGCCGCCATGGGCCGCGCGCAAGTGACCAGGGCTCGCGTTGTCGGCGCCGGTGAAGGCGCCCTTCTTGTAACCGAACAGCTCGGCGTTCGCCGTGTTTTCATCGTAATTGGCGCAGTTCACGGCCAAAAACGGTCCCGTTCTGCCACTGAAAGCGTGCAACGCGCGCGCGAAACACTCTTTGCCCGTGCCCGTTTCGCCGAGGATCAGCACGTTGAGCGGGCTCTCCGCCACCTTCCGCGCACGGCCGAGCACCTCGCGCAGCGCAGCGCCTCCGAGTATTCCGGTGTGCAAATGCCCGAAGCCGGGCAAGCCCACGGGCGACACGAACTCGAGCACTGCCACGCAATCTCCCAGGCGCAGCACGTCCCCTTCGCCGAGCTCCGCCCGAGTCGCCCGCACACCGTTCACGAACACGCCATTCTTGCTGCCCAGGTCCACCACCGAGCAACCCCGCTTCTCGACGCGGACCTCGGCGTGTCGCCGCGACACCTGCGGCGTGTCGAGTTGCGTGGCCGCGCCGGCGTCACGCCCGAGCAGCGCGGGATTCGCGGACAGCACCGTCACTTGGTTTTCGAACGGCCAGACCCAACGCAAGGTGGCCAGGCGCTGCTCGTTGGCAGAGTGCTCGAATGCATCCGCAGCGGCGGTCGCAGTAGGCGCTCCATCCGATCCGGGGCCCATGGCCAAAGGCTTACCATGGTCGCCGCGCGGCCCAAGATCATTCGTAAATTCAAGCCCTTAGGCCTGGTGCTGCCCCTCCCGCGCTCGTTGTCGCGGTGACGGGCGCTGCTCGCCTGCGGCGCGCGGTCAGATCACGCCGTACTTCTTGCCGACCTTCTGCAGGGCTTCCAGGCCGCGGTCCAGGTGCGCGCGGTCATGGGTCGCCATGTAGCTGGTGCGCAGCATGGCGCTCTTCGGCGGCACGCCCGGCGAGATGAACGGATTCGTGTAAACGCCGTACTCCTCCAAGAGATCGCGCCACATCATGATCGTGCGCAAGTCTTGGCGAATGTAGATGGGGATGACCGCGGTCTGGGTGTGGCCGAGCTCGAAGCCCATCTTGAGCAGCTCTTCCCGCATGTAGGTGAAGTTCTCGCGCAGCTTGTCGATGCGCCACGCTTCTTCCTGCATCACGTCGAAGGCGGCCATGGCGGCGGCCACGCAGGGCGGGGCAGCGGCGGCGGCGAACATGAAGCTCGGCGCGAAATGACGAATGTAGTCGAGCACCTTGCGCTCACCGACCAACCAGCCGCCGATGCTGGCGAGCGATTTCGAGAAGGTGCCGCCGATCAGGTCGACGTCATTTTGCACGCCGAAGTTGTGCGCGGTGCCGCGGCCGCCCGGGCCGATCACGCCGAGCGCGTGTGCGTCGTCCACCAACAAGCGCGCGCCGTGCTTTTTCACGATCGGCACCAGCTGGTCGAGCTTGGCAATTTCACCCTCGGCGCTGAATACGCCGTCGGTGATGACCAAGGCGCCTTCGTCGGCCGCCAACTTCTCCAGGGTTTTATCGAGCGATTCGGCGTCGTTGTGGCGGTAGCGCACGAGCCGCGCACCCGCCGCTTGCCCGAGCCGCGCGCCGTCGTAAAGCGAAGCGTGCACGTTGCGGTCGATCACCGCGACGTTGGTCTTGTTACTGAGCAGCGCCGAACAGGTGGCGAGGTTTACCTGGTAGCCGGTGGTGAAGACCAGCGCGCTTTCCTTGCCGAACCAGGCGGCGAGCTTCTCTTCGAACTCCTCGTGCAGCTTCATCGAGCCGTTTACGAGGCGCGAACCGGTCATGCTGGTGCCGAAGCGATCGATGGCGGCCTTCGAGGCCTCGCGCACGCGCGGGTGAGTGGTCAGCCCGAGGTAGTTGTTGGAGCCGAACATCACCACGCGCCGGCCGTTGATCACGGCCTCGGGCCCGTCGTTCAGATCGAGCGGACGGAAAAACGGGTAGATGCCCATCTTCCGCGCGTTGTCCGCGGCCATGAACTTCTGACACTTCTCGAGAATGTCTCGGCCGCCGATGCTGGCGAGCGAGCTCCGCTCTTTCAACGACTCGTCCATGTCGTCGGAGCCGCGCGTGGAAACGCGCGCACCGTTCTCGCTGCTCGTCGCGGCGCCGCCGTTGGTGCTGCCGTTCGCGCTCGCCTTGCCATTACCGTTTACGGCGGCGTGCCCGTTGGTCTTGGCCGCGGCTGGCTCGCGGCCAACCTCGGTGCCGGCGATGGACGGGTCGAGCGCGGGATCGATCGCGGGCAACTCGTGACCGTTCAAGAGCACGTGCCAAGCCGCGCGCATGCGCAAGCGCGCATCCATCAAACCTTCGGTCGCTTTCATCACGCGATCGTCGGTCACCCAGCGCATCACGGCCGGGCTAAGCAGCGTTTCTTTGCTCTTCTGGACTAGTCGTTGCCTGAGACCCATGGGGGAACTCCTCGCGTCGCGCGGCCCGCCACGAAGAGATCGTGCGGCCCAAGGCGGGACGCGGATCACGGACTTTGCGACTGCGGAAGCTACGTTACAGTCCGACTTCCGTCAACCTGGGGCCAGGTCTCGCTGAGCGCCGCGTCGAGCACGATCTCATCGAGGTACAACCCCTCGGGAGGAGCGGTGACGCCGAGGTCAGTGCGCGAACGGCTTTGCAGCCCGCGCAGAGTCGCGTCCGGGCTGAGTCTGCCGCGGCCCACATCCACCAAAGTGCCCGCAATGATGCGAACCATTCGGTACAAAAACCGATCTCCTTCGACCAAAATCGAGAGGATGCGATCGTCGTTACGCGGCCTCTGGAGCTCGACGCGAAAGAGCCGACGCACCGTCTCTTCGCGCTCATCGGCGGCGCCGCGATAGGCGGCGAAGTCATGCTCGCCGACGAGGTGCGCCGCCGCTTCGCTCATCGCGATCTGGTTCAACCTCTCGGCTTGCCGCCAGACGCGGCCTTCCAAAAAAGGATCGCGCACCGGGCTCTCGAGCAGCACGTAGCGATAGGTCTTGGAGCGAACGTGCCGTCGTGGTTCGAAGCCGGGCTCGACTCGCGCGGCGGAGACCACGGCGATCTCTTTTGGCAAATGCGGAGTCAGTCCGAGCACCCAACCGCGCAGTGGAATGTCAAGCGTCGAGTCGAACGCGACACGTTGCCCGAGCGCATGCACGCCCGCGTCGGTGCGGCTAGTGCCGCGCAGCGCGGACGCGCGCGGGTCGAGCGCGCGGATGGCACCCGTGAGCTCGCCGGCGATCGTGCGCGCGTTCGTTTGCAGCGCGTAGCCGGAAAACGTTCGCCCGTCGTACGCGACCGTCAGCAGCACGCCGGTCGGCATGAGACCAACGGAGCGCTACGGACCGCCGCCGGCTCCAGCCGCGCCCGCATCCGAGTTGAAGCCGACCGGAAGCGTGATGCAGCCTTTGGCGGCGGCCGCTTTCATTTCCTCGCGCGCGGCCGCGACGCTCTGCGCGCTGCTGATATCGTAGAGTCGGAGCGGCGGACAATTCGGTGTCTCGCCGTCTTCCGCGCAGCCGTAAACCAACGCACCCGCTGCGAGCACGAGCAACAGCCGGGTTTTCGTGGTCCCGCGCATCACTTCTTCGGTTCGAACTTGAGCGGAACTTCGGCGTCGACGCAACCCCCCTGCGGAGAGGGGAAGGTGGAGCTCTTGAACATTTGCACCACACAAGAAGCGACCCCCGGGTCGCCGAGCTCGTTGCTGGTCACGCTTGCGCTGCAGACCGAGCCGTTCGGCCCGATGCGCAGGCCGATCTTGAGCCGGCCCTGAAGCATGTTGTTCTGGCGCAAAGCGCGCTCGTAGCAGCCGCGCGCCTGGGCGCCCTTGGCGCTCAGGGTGGCCCGTAGGTTTCCGGGTGCCTCACCCTTGCATTCCCCGGAGCAGCCGCCACCACCACCCACCAGCTTCTTGCCCGCCTGCTTCGCTGGTGCGCCCGCGTCCTTCGGCTCTTCCGGAGGGGGTGGGGGGGGAGGGGGCTCCTCGAAAACCGGGAGCGCTGAAGCTACTGGCGGTGGGGGCGCTGGCGGTTTCGGATCATTGCTGCCGCCCATCTTCCAATAGATGAGGCCCCCCATAACGAGGAGCATGAGGAGCGCAGCGATAACGAAGGGACCACTTCCACCATGCTTAGGCGGAGGCGGGGTCGTACTGGTCATTCCGGATCTCCCTCGGGGTCCTGGAGCCCCGGGACTATAGTCACCCAACGGACGCCCGGCGAGCAAACTTGCGCCCGATTTTTTGCCTTTACGCTGTCTCGGCGGCCGATTGTTTCGGCCAATCGGTCGGCGACGAGATGAAGAAATATTAGGTGCGCGCGAGAGAGAAAAAGCTCACGCCGGTGTCGCCCCAGCGACGTCGCTGGTCGACAACGAAGCCCTTTAGCTCGAGCTCTCTTCCCTGAGGGTGCTCGAACGCGACCTGCGCGCCGGCGCTCAACGCAGCGATCAGTGGCGGAATCGAAGCGGCCGCCTGGTCGACATCGGCCCACGGCGGATCGCAAAACACCAGATCGACCGTGCCCCCCTCGACCAGGCGCTCCGGCGGCAAACGCTCGACGCGTTGAGAAATCACCAAGGCGCGCTGCTCGAGCCCGAGCTCGGCAAGGTTTTCGCGAATGCACGCGAGCGCCGCGCGCTCGCTCTCGACGAACAGCGCGAAGCTCGCGCCACGCGACAGCGCCTCGATGCCCAGCGCGCCGCTGCCGGCGTACAGGTCGAGCACGCGCAATCCCTCCAGATTGCCGAGAATCGAAAACAGCGCCTCGCGCACGCGGCCCGCGGTCGGACGCGTGGCGAGCCCGGTCGGAGTCTTCAGGGCGCGACGCTTGTGCGTACCAGCGATGACGCGGAGGCTCATGGCGCGCTCAGGTCTCGATCTTGGTCCACATTTGTCTTCGCATGCGCTGACGCGCGCGATCGCGATGCGTGATCAGCCGCGCCACGCTGGTCGCTGCGATAAGCTCTCCCTCTTGGCCGAGCGCGGGCAGCACGGTCTTGCCGACCAGGAACGTGCCGGGGATCGGGCCGCGCAGCGGTTCACCGGCCAAATCGAGATAACCCATCGGGTTTATACCCCAGAGCTTCTCCATCGATTCGGCCCCCGGCGCGACGCCCTCTAGGTGCACCCGGTCGACGTCGCGCCGCGCGCCGCTAGTGAAATCGTAGAGCGGAAGGCTGTCGTGCGGCGAATCGACGCAGACCAAGTGCTCGTCCAAAAACGGCAAAGCCTCGCGCAATACGGACAACACCGCGTCGCGCGCCTCGAGCAGCGTCAGCGCGCCGCGAGCCGGAAGCAGCGTCTCGGCGACCAACAGCATTTCCTCGCCCGCGCTCGGGTGCGCGTCGGAAAACAGCGTCGGATCCAGGCGTTCCAGGCGCACTACCGGGCGCCGGGGGTCGCGCCGCGCTTGCCGCTTTGGCACGATGAAGGTCACCGTGGGCAGAGGCGCCTGCAGCGCTTTACGTTTTACCACCAGGCTCACGACGAAGCGCGAAGCCTCCGCGCTGAGTCGCGGCCAATCGCGGCGCGCGGACTTGGTCAGCCCTTCGCCGCCGCTCAAATCCGCGAGGGCCTCGCCGAACTGGTCGGAGATGACCACGCTCGAGCCGCTCGGCTCGTCCTCGCCCTCCTCCAGCACGCCCGCCGCTGCGCCATAGCGGATCAGGATCGATCGCGCGCGGCCGGCCAGGTTGCACACTCCGCCTTGCGCTTCGATGCGCTCGGTAAACAGCTCGACCAGCTCGTCTTCCCCCTGCGGGAGCGAAAGGATGCCCCGTGTCCACGCGCCGTGCAGGCGCGCGAGCGCAAACGCTGGCAGCTCCTCTGCCGGCAGCGCAAGGTTGCTGGCGAACTGCGCGGGCACGCACACCAGCTCGCGAAAGGCGTGTCCGCGCGGGAACTTGCCCAGCAAATCCGCCTTTTTCTCGCCCCGCACGAAGGGCAGCGAATAGCTGACGCGCCCGGTCTCGAAGCGCTCCCACAGCTTGGCGGGCGGCCACACGTTGTCGCGCTCGAAGGCCGCGTCGGCGGCGGCATTGACGTTGGCGAGCGTGCCATAAAGCTCGTCGACCAACTGGCGCACTTCCGGGAATTCGCGATCCACTTCGCGCGCGAAGAGCTCCATGTCGGGCGGTACTTCGACTCGGCGCCCCTCCGAAATCATGCCGAACATCGGATCCAGGCCGTGCGTGCGGCGGCGAAACTGCGGGCTATAAGCGAGCTCTTGCAGCGCGCGGCGAAACGCAGGCGCCGTCGCACCCAGCAAGGTAAAAGCACGTCGGCACAGCACCCGCCCTTCGAAGCGGTAGGTCTGCGGGCGCTGCCCCTGCCCCAGCACCAACACGCGGAAGCCGCGTCGCGAAAGCAACGCCGCGGCCGTCAGCGCGCCGAGCGAGCGACCGAGCACGATGGCGTCGTAGTAACGCGACGGCACTCAGGCCCCGCGCGGCGGCGGCACGCGCCCCGCGGCTAGGTCGACGAGCGCTTGCACGTACAGCTCGTGCTCGGCGCGATGCATGCGCTCTGCCAACGACTCTTCGCTGTCGCCATTCAGCACCGGCACCGCGCGCTGAGCGATGATCGGGCCCGAATCGACGCCCTCCTCGACCCAATGCACGGTGCAGCCAGTGATCTTCACGCCGTGCTCGAGCGCCTGCCGAATCGCGTGCACGCCGGCAAACGACGGCAGCAGCGAAGGATGAATGTTGAGCACCCGGCCCCCGAACGCCCGCAAGAACGGAGGCGTCAGGATACGCATGAAGCCGGCCAGCACGACCCACTCGACGCCGTGCGCGCGCAGCGCCTCGATCAGCAACTGATCGAACGCCTCGCGCGAAGCGTGACCTTGGTGCGAAATCGCCACCGCCGGCACGCCCGCCTTTTTGGCCCGCTCGAGCGCGAACGCCTGCGGACGGTTGCTGACCACCACACGCACCCGCGCGTCGAGCGTGCCGTGCGCGATCGCGTCGAGGATCGCCTGCAGGTTGGAGCCGTTACCGGAGACCAGCACTCCGAGGTCGAGCGTGCCCATGGCTTCGCTTAGTCCCCTCGGGTGGCGGCGTGGGACAGGGCACGCGCGTCGGGGTGGGACATGGCGGGCGGGTAATAGCCGAGAACGGCAGGGGGTTCCAGGCGGCGACCAAGCCGCCCGGCAGCCCGGCAAAACGAGCGCGAGCTAGGCTGGTTTTTGGGGGCAACCGCGGGAACGGGCGCGCTGGTCGGGCAGGCCGACCGTCGGCAACGCGCCGTGCCGCGTGCAGCCGCAGCAGCCGCGCAGGCCCGCCGATGCCTTACGGGTCGCACTGGATCCCCGAAGGAGCTCGCGGAAGCGTCGCGCCTCGCGATGACCGGCAGCGGGAGCGGGCTAGCCCGTGACGCCGTTGAGCGCGGTGGCGATCACCTTGCCGCCAGCCGATGCCGAGAAATCGGGGTTCAGATCGGCGGCTGGGATGCCGAGCGCGACGCCGAGCGTGCGCGCCATCGAGACGTGAGTCTGCGCGATCGGGACGTCGCCGCCCGGGGCGCCGACGCCGGTGGTCGAGTTGATGTCGGTCGCCGCGTTGGCACCCTGTGAGTTGGGCGCGACGCCTCCCGTGACGCCGGGAGCGATGTTCTTGCCAATCAGCACGGCCACCGCGTGGTTTCCGTAGTGGTCGCGGCCGGTGCGGCCGTCGGTCTTGGCGATGCCGTTCAGGTTGCGCCCGAACACGTTGAGCGTCGCGAAGGTGACCTTATCCGTGAGTCCGAGCGTGGCGAGCGCGTTCTGTACGGCTTGAATGCCTTGCACGCCGGTGATGGTTTGCGCGGATTCGTCAGCCAGATCGGTATCGGTGTGGTTATCGCCACCGAACGAAATGTGCATGGTGACCACGGGCGTGACGTTGGCCGAGATCAGCGCGGCGGCCGCGAGCGCCTGGCCGTTCACGTCGTCGCTGGTAATGGCGTTGAGTGTCGTGGAGAGCGCTTCGGCGAGCTGGCGAACCTGCGCGCGGCTGGTCGCCAGCGTGTCCAGGAATTGCTTCTGGACGCCGGTGGCGTCGAGCTTGGCCATCGCGTTCAACTTGTCGAGCGAGGCGTCACGCGCGGCGCGCAGCTTGACCAAGGGGTTGTTGCGTGCGCCCGTGAGCAATTGCTTCAGCTGCGTCGGCGAAATCGAGGGCAGGGTGCGTCCAGAGAAGCTGACCAGCTCGGTCGCGTTGCCGCGCGCGCCGACCGCCACGGGCTCGGCCTGAACCGTCCCGAAGCAAGGCGCGAGGTGCTTGGCGTAGGCCGAAACCAGCATCTCGTTCCGGTTCATGGCGCCCATTAGCTTCATCACCTTGGGCTGGTCGCCATGCACCGTCGACTTGGTGACGTGGTGGAAGAAGTTGATGCGTGACAGCGTGGCCGGCGCGAGCGCGCCGCCCACCTCGGTGCTTGCCCACGGCAGCGCGGCGTTCAGCGTCTTGCCGCCCAGCGTGACCGGTGTCGCCGCCACTTCCGGCTGCAAGGGGTGGATGATCTCGGGTGCCTCGTACGTACCGGGAACGTTGCAGTTCAGCGGATCGCCCGAGCTCGAGGAGCTGACGATCAGGTACTGCATGTTCTCTTTGGCGTTGATGGCGCAGGCCAGCTCCTGCGCGTTGGCGCGGCTGGGGTTGGCAAGGAACCACGCCGGTAGGCCCGTAGCCAAGGCGCGCAGGCCAATGTAGCCAGAGCCGAACAGAGCACCGAGGAGCGCGTCGCGTCGCTTCAACATCGTCGTGATCCTTGTCTCAGAGGCCGAAGGAGACGGCCGTTGGAGATTGGCAAGCCAGGGCGAACGTGGAGCGCAGCGCGTCGGTGGCTTTCGCCTTGGCTGCGATGTTCGCGGCGTAGTTTTCTTGCAGAATCTGCAAGGCGGGTGCGTAGTGCGGGTCGGTGCTGGGGTAGCCCATCACGCGCTTGACCATGTCGGCCATCGCCCCATTCGAGTCGGAGCTCATGTACACGGTGTTGGCCGTGGCATCGACCACCAGGCTCGCCAGATTTTCGCACAGGGCTTCCGTGCCAGCCGCGTAGAACAGGGTTGGATCTGCGGCGGTGATCGGCGCCTCGCTGCCGCGGCTAAAGGAGTCTGCGGGTACGCTCGCCGCGGTCTTGGCCGTCGCGCTTTGTGCGCTGGTCGGCAGCACGGCTGCCAGCGAGCACAGGTCCGGGCGCGCCAAGCGGTTCGAGAGCGCGGCGCACAGCTGGTCGCGCCGCGAGATGCTGACCGGAATGCCGCCGGTAGAGAACGTCGTGGTCGCGCTGGCGCCGGTCACGAGCGGCGAGGAGAACAGCTCCTTGATCAGCGAGAAGAAGTTGAAGTTGCTGTTCTGGAAGGAGAGCGCAATCCTTCGGAATTCCGGGTCGTCCTCGGCGCACGGAGTCGAGTTCGCGAAGTAGCAAAGGCGCTGGGTGAGCGCGACCGCGAAGCGGTTGATCGGCTCCGCGGCGTTCGTGCGATCCAGCACCTGCGCGAGCAACCCGCCGAATTCGCGAATGCTGGCGCCGGGCGAGTTCACGTTGGCGAACGCGAACACGCCGCCAACTGTGGTCGGCCTCGGATTGGCCGCGGTGCCCATCGTGCCGCGCGCGGGGAAGTCGTTGCGATCGTTGAAATCCAGCTGGGTTGCCCAGAACTGGCGCATCGGGTCGAGGCCCTTGTGGCAGCCGTAACACTCACTGCCATCCACCGAGTGCGTGGCGTCGAGGCCGGTCTCGCTCACCGGCACGATTGAATCGGCGCTCGTGAACGATTGGCCGAGCGCCACCAACAAGGTTTGGTTCGCTGTCACGCGATGCTGGTTGCTGTCGTTCGTGTTCCACAGCGCGAGGAAGGCGGGCGTGGTGAAGAAGCCGACGCGCGGCAACTTCAGCGCGAGCTCGTTGGCGCCGCGCAGCTTGATGATGTTGTAGGGGACGACCTGCTCTTCCCCGCTGTTCAGCGGGCGAGTGGTGACCCACTGCCAATCGCTCATGTCCTGCGTGGTGAAGATTGGCTTCGAGGAGTGTTGCTGGCAGGTGGTGACCCCCTGCGTCTCCGAGTAGCTCGGGATGAAGCCGAGCAGCACCTGAAACAGCTTGGCGTAGCCGGTGTACGGATTCACCATGCCCGCGGTGCCGCGACAGATCGTGCCGTTGCCGGTGCGCCCGGGGTTCACCGGCGCGACGTCGCTGAACACCATGTAGTTCGGGCTGGTGTTGTCGAGCGACTGCTCGATCGGAATTTCGACGCCGCTCTCGTCGACCTTGAAAGAGAGCGTGGGTGTAGCCGCGTTGCGCTGCTCGCGCGGCTGCTCGATTTGCAGGTACAGGCTCTTCAAGCCCGTGGTCATCATGTAGCGATTCGTGGACAGCGTGTCGGTGAACGGACGACCTTCGGCGATCAAGCCCCAGGTGGTCAGCGCGAAGCTGTCTTGAAGATTTTGCACCAGGCGCGCGAAGGCGTCATCGCCCGGTCCCCCGAAGCCGCCGAAGTCGAAGCCACCGTTGGTCAGTAGCTGCGGTTTGAAATCTTCCGTGGCCACGAAGCCCGTCTGTTGAAACAGGTTGCGGAAGAAGAAGATCATCTTGTCGCGGAAGGCGTTCTGCGTATCCGCCTGGGTCATCCAGGTGTTGATCAGCATCTGCAGCCCGGCGGCGCCGGAGCCCTGGACCGTGGCCACCTCGGCGTCGGTCGGCGCGAGGCCCGTGAGCAGGTTTTTGACCTTGCGCAGCGCCACCAGCGCTGCCGCTGCCTCGAACGGCGTCTTTGGAGCCGTGACCATGCCCGGGTCGACCGTGGCGGTGCCGCCCGTTGCGCCCGGCGTGCTGCTCGTACCGCCGGAAGCGCTCGGGTCGCTACCACCCGCGCTGGTGCCGTTGCCCGAGCCTGTCATGCCGGACGCGCCGGGCGTGCCAGTGCTGCCGCCCGCGCCTGGAGTCGCGGTGTTCCCGTTTCCCGGGACGTCATTGATGCGGCTCGTGCAACCCAGACCCACACAGCCGGAGAGGGCGAGGAGTCCGGCGAGCTTGGTGCTCTTCATGGTGCAACCCTTTCGCGTTCGAAGAAGTGCGACGCCTTTGGCGTTCGAAATGACAGGCGCCCGGACAACGAATACCGCCCGTAAATCGGACAGTAACGAGCTCCGGCCGCATCATGCAGAGCGATGCGCAGGCCTAAGGATCTTAACGACGCACCGGCTCAGGTGCGTAATGCGCTCGATAACGAGAACAATGTAACCCGACTAATGCCGCGGAGCACTCGAATCTCAAAGCAACTGCGTTATTTTCGTCTCAACGAATTGTTTTACGCGCGTTCCCTACATCGACTTCGTTAGTCACGTGACTCAGAAACGGCGCCAAATGCTCGCAAAATACGGCAATCGGGGGCGCGTGAACGATCGGCGTGGGGTGAGCCCCGGGGGCTCGGGGCTCCACGCGAATGTCGATCTCCAAGGCGAAGAGACGCGCAGAACGCGCGAATGAGACTTCTCTACGATCGCACTCTGCGCTGCGGCGAAAGCGCTTCGAGCGCCAGCGGTGAAGGTTCGCCGAGCACGAGCGCAGTGATTATTTCAGCGGTCACTGGCGCGAGCAAAATGCCGTTTCGGTAGTGACCGGTCGCGAGCAACAACCCTTTCGTGGCCGCTTCACCGATCCACGGCAACGCATCCTTCGTGTAAGGCCGAAAGCTCGACCACGCTCCGTTCAGTGTGGCGTCCGCGAGCGCAGGCACCAGCCGAAGCGCGGCGTCGAGCAGATTGCGGACTGCTGCAGCGGTGACTTCCTTGCGATAGCCGACGAACTCGAGCGTCGAACCGATCAAGACGCGACCATCGTCCCTCGGCACGAGATAGCAATTGGGGCCGAACACTACCGGCTTGAATCCGGGTGTCGGCAGCATGAGCTCGACGATCTGTCCGCGCGCGGGGATTACGCCGCCCTCGGGCAACTGCATCCCTTCGATCAAACTGCTCCAGCTGCCGGCCGCGACGACCACGTGACCCCCGCGCACGACCGAGCCATCGTCCAGAGCGACGCCGCGCGCGCGCTTCTGCTCGACCGCCACTCGCCGCGCCCAGGCCCCGCTGCGAAACTCTACGGATGCGCGCTCGGCGGCGATGCGCAGGGCGCGCAACAGCCGTGGCGGATCGATGCGCGCGTCGTCGGGAAAGGCCACCGCACCCTGAGCCTCGGCCGAGATCAGCGGCAGTTCAGCGCGAAGACGCTTCGCGTCGAGTAGCTCGACGCGACAGCCGCGTTTTTTCTGAAACGCCACCTCGCGCGCCGCTTTGCGGGCAGCGTTCGCCTGCAGCGAGACGCGCAGCACGCCCGAAGGTCGCAGCTCGACGTCGATGCCCGTGCTGTCGAACAACGCCTTCGCCCAGTTGGGATAGAGAGCGAGGCTTCGCAACGAGAGCTCGAACAGCGGCCCTTCCGCGTGCGCTTCCGCTTGCGCTCCCAGGATTCCCGCTGCGGCGCTGGAGGCTTCGGCTCCCGGCACGCTGCGCTCGAGCACGACCACTCGAGCGCCCCTTCGCGCAAGCTCCCAAGCGGTGCCGCAGCCCATGATCCCGCCGCCGACGATGACGACGTCCCAAGCGCGCTCGCGTGTTCTCGCCATGTCGCTCAGGCGTCTCGCACCGGCCGCGCGAGGCGCAGGATCCCGAGCACGTTGAAGGCGGCGAAGCCGACCAGCAGCACTTCCAGGCCGATTACCCAGCGCGTGCCGGCTGGCGACTCTCCGTCGATCAACAGCCAGGCATTGGGCGGCAACGCGTGCCCAGCTTCCGCGGCAGCGTCGCGTAGCGCGCGGTAGCGAAGGCCTGCTCCCCGCGCGGGCACGAGCCGCCCTACGAACGATGCCGGAGCCAAGAAGTGTTCGGCGTCGCTATCGGGTGGCTCCCGCAGCTCCACCCAAAACGACCGATTGCCTTCGATCGGAGCCAGGCGGTAGCCGCCACTCTCGAGCGGGCGCGCGTAGCGAACGACCTCACTCGCGCTCAAGCCGCCTTCCGCCCGCACCCAGCTGTTGGCCGTGAGCTGTTCGGGTCGCAGGCGCGACAGATCCCCAATGTCGTTGGGAGTACCACCTGCGAGCGAGTAGGCGAGCTCGCCGCGGAGGCCCAGCGCGAGCCGGAGCGCAAACAGAGCCGTAAAAGCCATCAGCGCCAGGGTGAAACGTCGAAAAGGCCGCCGTGGTGCGGGTAGCGCCGCGAGATCCTTGTCGGTCGTCGCGCTCGGCAGCGGGGGATCAGTGCTCATCATCCGAAACGTAGACTCCGTGGCTTTCGACAGTTCGAGCGGTCCCGGAGTTCCGGCCCGCTCGCAGCATAGCTGAACGCTCCGGGGCAGGCGTGGTCCGGCCCTGAGCGTTGGGCGTACGGCCGGCCTGTAATTTGGCTCGATTTGAACCCTGCGGTTGTCAAGGCGCGTAGAGTCTGGGCTAACATCGAAGGCTGTTCGCCGGGACAAACCATGGCAACCGCAAATAAGATCCTGTGCCCCTCGTGCGGGTTTCAGAACACCCCTCCGCTCGCCAACAATCGCTGCGTCTCGTGCGGAGCCAAAATCGAGGAGCTCAAGCGCCAGCTGACGCGCCAGGAAGAGCTCGAGCGTCGCTACCAACAGGAGGGCTTCAGCCTGCAGTGGTTCGGCGTTTCGCTCGCCATCATCGTGGTCATGACCGCTGCCCTGGTCATGGGCCTACCGATGGTGATTCCGGCCCTGGATTTCGAGGGTTCGGCGGGCATGCTGGTGGCGATTCCAGTTTGGTTCTTGGGCGGGCTCTTGATTGGGCTGATATCGCCGGGGCGTACCTTCATCGAGCCGGTGGTGGCGGTGTTCCTGGTCGCGCTGCCCACCGCGTTTCTGCTCTTCATGGGTCAAACCGTGAAGACCATGCCCGCCTTCATGTACGCGCTGATGTCGGTGCTCGGCGTGCTCTTCACGCTGATTGGCTCGTACATCGGCGAGCGAATTCAGCTCGGACCGCCTCCGAAGCCCAGTGAGTGAGCGTGGCCGTCGCCGCTCGCGCCAACGCGCGCGCGGCCTCTACACGATCGCGCTCGGCGTAGCTGCGCTCGCCGGATGTCGCGGCAGCGAAGCGCGCCGTTTGGAGGCCGAAGTGGCGGGCCTCGCGCAGGCCATCGACGCGCTGCGAAACGCGCCGAACCAGGGAAAACCTGCGTTTCTCGCGGCGCTTTCGGAAAAAAGCTGTCAGAGCCCCGAGGCCTGTCAACTCAAGGCCGGCTGCGTCCAAGCTTACGAGCGGCACCTCGCCGCCATCGCGGCGAGCGAGCGGGCGCGCGCGTTGCTCGGCGACAAGGACGGCGGCACGCGCGAGGTGATCGCCGCCGCGACCGAGCTCAATCGCGCCGAGCACGAGCTCGCAGAAGCGCACACGCTGACCGAGCAGTGCTCAAGCAAGCAGGGTGAGCTGCTGCGCAAGGTTCGAGCGCGCTGAGGATAGCTCGATCGTCGCTGTTCAGCGCTTGTGCTTGTTTTTCTTGCGCGCGTCGCGCTCGCGCTTGCGGTCGTTCTTGCGCGCGTTCTTCTCGGCCTTGCTCATCACCTTCATGCGCGGCGTCTCGATGCCGCCGGGAGCACCCGCTCCACCGAACAAGCCCGGGAAGCCCATGCCCGGCATTCCCGGCATGCCGCCGGGCATTCCCGGCATTCCCCCCGGCATCCCGGGAATCTGACCGTTCTTCATGGCGCGCCGAACGTTGCGCGCCATGGCCAGGTTCTTCATCCCGGGAATGTTGCCGAGCATGCCCAGATCCTGGCCAAAGCCGGACATCATCTGGCGCATGAACAAGAACTTTTGCACCAGCTCGCCCACGGCCTGCTCGGTCTGAGCCGAGCCTTTGGCGATGCGGCGCACGCGGGACGGCTCACGCACCAGAGCGTGCGGATCCGCGCGCTCGCTGCGCGTCATCGATTGAATCATCGCCTCGATTCGGCCGAGCTCGCCTTCGTCGATCTGATCCGCGGCGCCCGGCGGCAGCATGTTGCCCATGCCCGGGATCTTGTCCACCAAGTCCCGGACCGACCCCATCTTCTGGATCATCCGGATCTGATTCAAGAAGTCGTCCAGCGTGAACTGGCCCGACATCATGCGCATCGCGTCTTCTTCGGCCTTCTTCTGATCGACGACCTCTTCGAAGTCCTTGATCAGGCCGACCACGTCGCCCATGCCGAGCACGCGGCTGGCCATGCCCTCGGCGCGGAAGGGCTCGAGCTTGTCGGTGGTTTCGCCCATGCCGACGAAGGCGATGGGCGCGCCGGTCACTTCTTTGATGCTGATCGCCGCGCCGCCGCGCGCGTCGCCGTCGAGCTTGGTGAGCACGACCGCGCTGATGCCGAGCCGCTCATTGAAGCTCTTGGCCGTTTTCACGGCGTCCTGGCCGATCATCGAGTCGACCACGAGTAAAATGTTGTCCGGCGAAATCGCGGACTTCACGGCCGCGAGCTCCTGCATCAGCTCTTCGTCGATCGCGAGTCGGCCCGCGGTGTCGTACACGATCACGTCGCACTTTTGACGCTTCGCCTCCTCGGGCGCTGCGCGACAGATCTCGAGCGGTGTGGCGCCGGCGATGTTGAACACCGGGACGCCGATCTGCTGACCGAGAATCTGCAGCTGCTCGACTGCAGCGGGGCGCTGCATGTCCGCGGCGACCAGCAGCGGCTTCTTGCCTTCCTTGGTCAACCAGCGCGAGAGCTTGGCGGCGGTGGTGGTCTTACCGGAGCCTTGCAGGCCCACCATCATTACGCCGGTGGCGCCGCTGCTCGCGAAGCGCAGCGACTCGCCCTCGTGGTTCATCAGCCCCACCAGCTCGTCGTGGCAGATCTTTACGAACTGCTCGCCCGCGCTGATCTTGTGGGTTTGACCGCCGTGACGCACGCGCGTCTGCACGGTTTGCCCGACGGCCTTGGCCTCGACCTCGGATAGGAATCGCTTGACGACGCCGAGCTCGACGTCCGCTTCCAACAGCGACACGCGCACTTCACGCAGCGCCGCCTGAATGTTCTTCTCGTTGAGCTCGGTTAGCCCCGCGAGGCGGTTTTGCGCTTCACGAAAGCCTTTCGCCAGTGCATCGAACACCGCGGGGTCTTAGCACGGCCGGATTTCGGCGAGCAAGCGCTCAACGTCCGCGATTGTAAAGGGTTTGTCGATGCGCCGGCCCGAGTAGCTCTCCAAAAACTCCTGGGCCCGCTCGGTGAAGGCGCCCCCGCTCATGAAAGCGAAGCGCGGAACGAGCTCCGGGTGGTCGCGCTCGACCGCCTCGAACACCTTGGGCCCGGACACGTCCGGCATCATCAAATCGCACAGCACCAGGTCGAAGCGGGCGTCTTCGCCCAGCCGGCGCAACGCTTCGCGGCCGCTGCTCGCGAGCACGATGTCGTGCCGCCCGGAGAAGGCGAAGGTCAACGTCTGACCGAGCAGCGGCTCGTCGTCGATGATTAGAATGCGAGCGCGGCGCACGTTGACTTCGGACGCCTGCGCAGGCTCCGCTCGGCTCTCGCCTTGCGGCTGCTCTGCTACTGGTAGCGACACGCGAAAGGTCGCGCCTTGGCCCTGGTCGCTTTTCACGTCGATCTCCCCTCCGTGCGAAGCCACGATCGTCTGACAGATTGCGAGCCCGAGGCCCGTACCCTTACCGATTGGTTTGGTGGTGAAGAAGGGCTCGAACACATGGGGCAGATGCTGATCGCCGATGCCCGCGCCCGTGTCGGTGACCTCGACCACGACGCGATCGCCTTGCACCGCGGTGCTCAGCGTGATGGCGCCTTGTGGCGAGGCGCCTTCGTCGATCGATTGCGCGGCATTGACGATCAAGTTCAAAAATACCTGGCCCAGTCGCGACTCGTCACCGACAACTGCCGGCACGCGTGAGTAACGTTTTACGAGCCGGGCTCGATGCCGGATCTCGTTCCACGCCAAGCTCACCATGGAGTCTAGAACCGATTCCAGGTTGACGAGTTGCTTCGATTCCGTGACCGGTCGCGCAAACGCCATGAGGTCCCTCACGATCAATCGCACGCGCTCTGCTCCCTCGCGCGCGTTGTCCAGTGCGTCGACGATACTCCGGTCGCGCAGCGGATCGCCACCCGCTTCTCGTGCGTCCTCGAAGGCTCGCTCGGCGAACTCGAGGCTCCCCAGCACGTAGGAGAGCGGATTGTTGATTTCATGCGCGATCCCAGCGGCAAGGCGACCGAGTGACGTCAGCCGGTCGGCCTGTGAATGGCGATCCGCGCGAGGAACCTGCGTGAGGTCCCGCAAGAAGACTGCATTGAAGGGGCGGCCAGCGAGCCCAATCGTGATCACGGTGACCTCGAGCTCGCGTGAACCTGGCGCGTGGCGAAGCTCGACCCTGCCGCGCTGCACGGAGCTCTCGTCGCGCGTGAGGTTTGCGCGTCCAAGCAGTGCCAGCAATCGAGCCATTTGCGAGCGCTCGTCACCGGGCGTTGGGGCGAGCAACTCGGCGAGCTTTCGGTTTCCGAACAGAAGCTGCCCATTCCCAAGCAGCGCGATGGGCTCGGGCGCCGCCTCCAGCAGGGCCAGAAGCAGGTCGTAGCTGGGCGTGGAAGACGTGGTCACTGGTTGCGGCGAATCGCGGGCCGACCCGTCGGGCGAGTGGGCGGGGCAATGATACGGCTGGTTGCCTCGTGCGCGAGCTTGCGCGGCGACCACGAACGCTTCTTGACGCGTCACAGAGCCAGTCGCACCCTTCTGGCCGGCTCAGCTTGCACCCCGCACGAATTCCACTGTTGAAGGAACGTCCGCTCGAGCGCGCTGAGGCGGCCGTATGACCGCCGCGAAGCGCGCAAAGGGTAAACGTACACCCCGAAAGGAAGAGGCGAAGCTCGGTCCGCTCGAGTCAGGCGCGGAGGACAGCTCGGCCGAGCCCGCGGACACCGAGGTCGAGGGCGGGGAAGAAGACGACGAGCCCGCTGCGGTCGACGACGTGCTCGAGGCGACCGCCGAGGTACTCGCGGACGACGCCGTCGATGGCGATGGCGACGCGGACGCCGAGCTCGGCGCGCCAGCGAACACCGAGCTCGACGCCGATGGCGACTCCGAGCCGACCGCGAGACGTGACGGCGCGTCGCTCGCGCGCGTCGACGCGCTGCAAGTCTACATGCGCGAAGTGCAGCGCCACGCGCTGCTCTCGCCGGACGAAGAGCACAAGCTCGCCGTGCATTACAACAAGACCGGTGACGTGACCGCCGCCGCGCGCATGGTGACCGCCAATTTGCGCTTGGTCGTGAAGATCGCTTACGAGTATCGGCGCGCCTATCGCAACATGATGGACCTCATTCAAGAGGGGAACATCGGGCTGATGCAGGCGGTGAAGCGTTACGATCCGTACCGCGGCGTGAAGCTCTCGAGCTATGCGGCGTGGTGGATTCGCGCCTATATGTTGCGGTACATCCTGAACAACTGGCGGATGGTGAAGATCGGCACCACCCAGGCCCAGCGCAAGTTGTTCTTCAACTTGAGCAAGGAAAAAGCCAAGCTCACCGCGATGGGCATCGAGCCCAGCCACGCCGAGATCGCCAAGCGCTTGAACGTCTCGGAAAACGACGTTGTCGAGATGGATCGACGCCTGTCACGGTCGGACGCCTCGCTCGACGCGCCCGTGGCGGAAGGCGATGAGCGCACCACCAGCCGGCTCGAGCTCTTGCCTTCGCTCAGCGATAGCCCGGATCGCTTGACCGAGGACGCGCAGCTACACCAAATCTTGCGCGAGAAGCTGGACGTTTTCCGTGCCACGCTGACCGGCAAGGACGTCGCGATTTTCGACAAGCGACTGGTCGCCGACGATCCGCTCACGCTGCAGGAGTTGGGCGACGAGTTCGGAGTATCCCGTGAACGCGTGCGTCAGCTCGAAGCGCGTCTCACCGGTAAGCTGCGCACCTTCTTGCAACAGGAACTTGGGGACGGCGTCTCTGGCGCATGAGGGGCGCAGGGTGCCCGGCAAGCTCTATCTGGTAGCGACGCCAATCGGCAATTTGGCCGACATCACTCTGCGTGCGCTGGAAACGCTGAAGATCGTAGAGGTCGTGGCTGCCGAAGACACCCGGCGCACGCGCGCGCTGCTGTCGCATTTCGAGATCGGTCGGAAAGAACTGATCGCGTGCAACGCCTATGCGAGTGAGTCGGCGCTCGGCGGCTTGACGGCCCGGCTTCTCGCGGGCGAGAGCATCGCGCTCGTGACCGACGCAGGTACGCCCAGCGTCAGCGATCCGGGCACCGAGCTCGTGCGCGCGGCCGTCAGCGCTCAGATCGAGGTCGTTCCGATTCCAGGCGTGAGCGCGGTCACCACGGCCGTAGCCGTCTCTGGCTTGGTGGAAGGCGCGTTTTGCTTCCTCGGCTTCCCGCCGGTGAAGGGCTCGGGCAGGCGAGCGTTCTTCGAGCGCGTGATCCGCTCGACCGAACCGTCGGTGCTGTTCGAGGCGCCACACCGCATTCACCGAACCTTGGCCGAGCTCTCACGCCTCGCACCTTCGCGCGCGGCCGTGCTGTGTCGGGAGTTGACCAAGCTTCACGAAGAGGTACGGCGCGGCACCCTGAGCGAGCTCGCTGCGAACGAGCAAACCTATCGGGGCGAGATCACGCTGGTCGTGGATCGCGCCGAGGCCTCGGGCGAGGCCGCAGCTGAGACCGACGCGGCCGCGCTCGAAGCGGCGATTGTCGAGCAGCTCGAGGCCGGGGCAACGCCGCGCAGCGTGGTCGAGGCCCTGCTCGAGAGCTCGCGCTTGCCGAGGCGGGAGCTCTACCGGCAAGTGACCGAACTCGCTCAGCGCGTCGCGGCTGCCTCCGATCAGTAGCGCTAGAGTTGCAATTTTTCTCCGAGGACGCTCGGGGCTCCTGTCGGAACGCGGCGTTCGCGGCACCGTGCGGGCGTAAGGTAACCACTCTAACGCCGGCAGAGGCACGAAATCGGTGCGTGCCGCCACACCCACGAAGATGCCTCGAGGCACACAGACCGGGGTTACACGCGCGCTGGGAGCGCGCGCAAACGCTCGTCCAGGTCAAATGTGCAACCGGTCCCAGATTTGCGCATTTCGCGCAGTTCTGTCCGTTCGCCACCCTAGGCGATGACCCCATGGTTCAGTACCTCGTATGCGCAACTCGACTCGCGTGTTGCGCATCCTGCGCAAGCGCTCGCGCTGACGAGCCCGGATGAAGTAATTGCGCCGGGTTGAAACCTCGACGAGAACGGTTTTTAACAGTGAAGGCCGGAAGTTTTTCGTGCAGAATGGCAAGCGAGCGCCGGGGGGGTTCGTCCCACTGAAGGTTTCCGAAGTTGGATGCATTCTGGAGTTTGAACGTTACTTTCCTTTGGTCGTGTCCGAAGTTGGACATGGCTTCTCACTGCACGAGAAATTCTACGAGCGAATTGCGGAGGGAAGCATGACGAGGATTCCCCGAGTACGCGGACCCGGCGCCTACGCCGAACTGGGCGCGAGCCCGGCCGAAACGAGTCCGCTACCCATTAACCCTTGTCTGCTTGATGGAGCCTCGGAGCCCCCCCTTAGCGACACTAGATCCGAGCGGAGCGACAGCGGCTTGATGAACAGCGATTCAGACGACGACACCGTCCCGCCGATGAGCGGCGAACGGGGCGACACCCCGGACGTGCTGCTGTTGCCGGCCGAGCTTTCGGTAGTCGTCGACGGCGCGCGCGTCGCGCTCACGCGGACCCAGTTCTCCATCTTCACCTACTTCTTCGAAAACGCCGGGCGCTGGGTGACACCGAACGAGTTGATTCGCCACGTGCTCGGCACGCATCATCAGCCGGACACCTCACTCGTGAGGGTGCACGTGCACGCCATTCGGCGCCGCCTCGGTCAAGGCGCGGTGTGGCTCGAGTCCGATCCCCGGCGCGTACGTGGCTACCGCTGGGGCGGGCCCGCGCTCGCGCAGAGCGAAGTCTCCTGAACGCGGTTAGCGGCCGAGCTCGACCTTGTGCCCCGGCACTGGCGTGATCGAGAGCAGCGCGACCGCGTCATAGTGCACGTTGAGCTTCTTGGTCGAAGCCGCCAGGTCGTAAACCAGGCCCCACTCGATTTCGGGCGCGCCGGACACGAACAACGCGGCGGCCCCCGTGCACGCCTTGGCGACGCGCTCGATCGTGTCCCCGGTCATGCTCAGGTCCGGCCCCGCCATGCCCTTGCCGCGCTTGCCGGCGACGCCGCCCGAGAGCTTCCAAACGGCAGTGCCCCGATCGGCCAGGATCATGGCCACCGTGCTGCACCCCGCGCTGCTGCCGAGCTTGGACTCGGGCGTGAACGTCACCTCGTGCGGAAACTCATCGCGAGTATCGGTCTTTACCAGCACGCTCGGCACGCCAATCTTGCCGAGCTCGGACAAGTAAGCCGAGACCCACTCTTGTTTGGCTTTGCGATCGACGATCAACGTTGCCTGCTTGCCCTCGAAGAAGTGTTGGTTCTGTGAGAGCGCGGCCGCGAGCTTCTTGCGCCCGTCGGGGAATTGAAAGTTCTCGCGCTCGAACCCGACTTTGGGGCTGATCGAATCGATTACCAAATCCGGCGGCCCTTCCGGCTTCGGCGCCTCCTTCATGGGCGGGGGTTCGATGGGCTTGTTCGCCGGGGGGTCGAAAGGATTCTTCTTCGGCGCCTCCTCACAGGCCCAAACGCCCAGCAACAGCGAAAGAACCCCGAGGCGACGAGCCAAGTCGGTCACGCCGACAACTTAGTGCCCCTTCCAAAAATCATCAATCGCCCTGGGGGCAGGAGGGAGGGGGCAGGCGACGGCGCGCGCATGCTAGCTTCACCGTGTGCCTCCGCGCGAACCGCGTCTGCCGACCCCAGGTCAGGCCGTGATCGCTTGGCTTTTGGCTATCGTGCTGGTCCTCGGCATGGGCTTCGGGGTCGGCGCGGTGGCGGCGCTGCTGGCCATCGGGGAAGGGCTCAAGCCGGACGCGGCGCTGGCGCTGATCAGCGACCCGCACTCGTCGCCTCTGGTGTCGAGCCCGACCTGGATCGGCGTCACCATCGCGCTCAACGAGCTGACCGTGTTCGGCCTCCTCTTGATGTGGCGGCGAAGGCTCGTGCTGCCGCTTCGCTCCATCGTGCCGTTCGGGGCGCCCACGCTGCGCGCCACACTGGGAGCGCTGTTGCTGCCGTTCGGCCTGGCTCCGCTGGCGGAGCTGGTGGGTGAGCTCGTGCGGCGCAGTCTGCCGCATGGCGTGAGCTCGGAGCACATCGTGCTCGCATTGGCGCGCGGCACCAGCGTGGAGTTGTTCCTGCTGGTCCTGGGCGCCGCAGCCGTGCTGCCTGCGGTGGTCGAGGAGTTGATGTTTCGCGGGTTCGTGACCACCGCGCTCCAAGGCTATTCGCCGTTCGCCAAGCTGGTGCTGCCCAGCCTGATGTTCGGAGTGCTTCACCTCGAGCCCACGCAAGCCGCTGGCGTCGCGGTGCTCGGTATCGCGTTCGGGTTGGTGCGGCTCTACACCGGCTCGATCTGGCCTTGCATCATGAGCCACTTTGCCTACAACGCCGGCACCCTGCTCGAGGCGCGCTGGTTCGAGCGCAGCCAAACCCACGTTACGTCCTGGACGCGTGTGTTGCTCGGCCTTGGTTTGGCGCTAGCCGCCTACGCGCTGCTGGTGGCCGATCTCGGCAAGCGTCGCCAATCGCCGTTCAGTATCCTGCCCCCGCCGCCCTCTTCGCGTGGCTTTCCGCCGCCGTCTTCGCGAGGGCCTCGGTGACCGCTCGTGGCGGTCTGACGCGGCGGGCGCTGCTGGCGAGCTCCGCGTGCACCTTGCTTGCTCGCCGCAGTCGCGCCGCAGAGACTCGCCCGTGGCAGAGCTTCGAGCTCGCTGTGCCGACCGACGCGCGGGGTGCGCGGCGCGCGCTGATACTGGTGCCGAGCGGAGCCTTGGAAAGGGCGCCGCTGCCAGTGTTGGTGTTGGTGCACGGGCTCGGTGAGACCAACGACGAGTCTGCTGGAACGCGCGCCTGGCTCGAGCGCTACGGTCTTGGTACCGCCTGGGAGCAGCTACGAAATCAAACGCTGGCTCGAGCGCAGCCCAGTTTTTTGAGTGAGACCGAAAACGAAGCGCGGCTCCGTTGCGTTTCACGCCGGCCGTTCCAAGGGCTGTGCGTCGTGTGCCCCTATTTGCCGCCGCCGCGCGTCACGCAAGCGAGCGATCCCAAGTTCGAGCGCTACGCCCGCTGGCTGAGCGACGCTTTGCTCCCGGCCGTGCGCGATCGTGTGCCCGAAGCCGCGCGCGGCGCGGACCAAACGGGGATCGCCGGTGTGTCGCTCGGAGGCCTGGTCGCCCTGCAGGTGGGCATTCATTCGGCGCAGCACTATTCGACCGTGGGCAGCGTGCAGGGCGCCTTCGGAACCGGCCAAGCCGCTGCGCTCGCAGGAGCGCTCGCCGACCGCTTTCGCGGCCCAGGCCGCGCTGTCTACGTCGCGACCTCTTCGCTCGATCCCTATCGCGCCGCAAACCAGGCTCTTTCACAGAAGCTGCTCGCCGCGGGCGTGCGCAGCGAGCTTTGTCTGCGCAATGGCCCGCACAGCCAAACCTGGCTCCGTGAGGTCGGCTCGGTCGACCTCTTGCTTTGGCACGACCGCGCGCTAAGGAGCGCGCCCTCCCAAGCCCTCCCCGAAAGCGATTCATGCTGCGCCAGATGAAAGATCGCCTGCTCGGCGGCGCCGCGGTCATGGTCGATCGCGCCGTCACTTTGGCGGTCGAAGCTCAATCTCGCTCCGGGCGCGGCCCGCGCATCGCCGTTTCGCACGAGGCGCGCGTCGCCTTTCTCGAGCGCATCGCTCTGGAATGCCCGAGCGAGCCCGCGCTGTCGCTGTTCGCCGAGCCGGCGCCGGTGACCCCCGCACTCCGCCGGGTGCGCGAGGAGCGCGGCTTGTCGGTGTTCGATCTCAGTTGGCCGAGCCAATACGTGCCGTGTCTCGCCTCCTACCGCGAACGCTACACGCGCACGCGCGAAAACGAGCTCGCCGCAGCCCGCTTCTTTCGCAGAGCCTCGGGTCCGGCGCGGCCGGTCGTGGTCATCGTTCACGGCTACATGTCGGGGAGCTTTCCGATCGAGGAGCGTCTGTGGCCGATTCAGGCGCTCGACGAGCTCGGTTTCGACAGCCTGCTGTTCGTGCTGCCCTTCCACGGCCTACGCGGAAGCCCCAAGTTGGGCTTGGTTCCTGAGTTTCCCGGCACCGACCCGCGTATGAGCATCGAAGGCTTCCTGCACGCGGTCTTCGACTTGCGCGCGTGCGTCCGCTGGCTCCGCGCTGCCGGCCACCCGTCAGTAGGCCTCTTTGGCATGAGCTTGGGTGGCTACACCGCGGCTCTCGCAGCCACGGTCGAGCCGGACCTCGCGTTTCTGGTGCCGCTCGTGCCCCTGGCGTCGCTCGCGGACTTTGCTCGCGAACAGGGCAGCCTCAGCGCCCCGCCGGCCCAGGCTCTGCTCGAGCACCAGCTGCTCGAGCGTATTTATCGTCCGATCAGCCCGCTCTCGTTGCCCTCGCGCGTTCCGCCCGAGCGCGTCCTGGTGATTGGCGCGCGCGCCGACCGCGTGACGCCGATCGCTCACGCTCGCCGGCTCGCCACGCATTTCAGCGCGCCGTTGGTGGCCTTCCGCGGCGGGCATTTGCTGCAGCTTGGCCGGCGCGAGAGCTTCGAGCGCGTCTACGACCTGCTTCGCAGCGTACGGGCCGCACAAGGCAGCGCCCGGCGCGCAACCTAGTCCACGCGCTTACAGCGCGGGCTGTCCACAATCACCGTCACGCCTTGATTACTCGGCATCAGGCGATTCCACAGCGCAGTGACCGAGGCATGGCCCGTGAAGATGTCCAGGTGCTTGCCCTTGACCCGCACTCCGCGGTCCTGGGCGACGAAGCAGCCGTCGTGCGCGCTCGTGCCTTCCGGGTCGCGCGCGAGGCCGTCGAGCTCCGGCACGTAGATCGGCGTGCCGAGCGGAATCACCTCGCTGTCGACCGCGACGGTGACCAAGGGCGTGATCGCCTTGCCCGTTGCTCCGCGGCCCCACGGAAAGCTCTTCGGGTCCAGCACGTCGAAGCAAATCCGCTGATCGGTGCGCGGACAATTCTCCGCGCAGCTACAATCGCGCTTGGCAAAGCTCACGGTCGCCCCGCTGCTCAGTGTGCCGCTGCCCTGCACGCAGACGCTCTCGAAAAAGCCGCGCGGCACTTGGCTGATGGTTTCGCAGCGAGCGTTCTTGAGCGGCACCGTGGCGCCGTCGTAGTCGTTTTCGCTCGGAAAGTCGTAATACGTGTTGCGAAACGTTCCGAGCGAGCGCCCGCCCAGCGCGACGCCCGCGGTAGCCCGCGGCGAAAGCCCGCTCGCCGCGCCCGACTCCCCGTCGCTCGCGGACTCGGCGCGGCTTGCGGGCGTGCCCTCGGAAATCACGCGTGAAGTCAGCGGCTTGCGCGACGCGGGCGCGGCTCTTTCCGCTTCGGGCGCGAGGCTCGGCTCCGGCGTTTCGCCGTCCCAGCCCTCGTTTGCCAGCGGCTCGGCAATCCAGCGCGAGCCCGCAGTAGCGCAGCTCGTGCCGCCCGCGACCAGCCCCAGGGCGAGCAGAAACAAAAGCGCTCGGGGTTTGGCGCCCAGCGGAGACGGTTCCTTCATGAGTGCTCGTTCTCGCTCGCTTCGTTGCAGGCACCGAGCGTGATCTTTTCGCGCAGGGACTCGGTGTGGGCCAACCAATGGGAGCGCACCCGCTCCGGCACTGCGAACGCAACCAGCGTTTCGCGCAAAATCGTCGCCCTGCGGTCGAACTGCCCGTCGAAGATCCGATGAGCGCGATGGGCCGCGTCGAGTGGCCGCCCCGAGTAGGCAACCGCAGCGCCCAAGTGCTGGGCCGCGAACTCGTACTCTTTCTCCTTGATACGCGCCCGGCTGGCGCGGGCGAACATGAACCCGATCATCACGTCCTCGAAAATCCGATCCACGAAGCGATCCACCACCCTTCGGAGCGCCGCTTCGCCGCCGAGCTCATCGAACAAGGACAACTCACCATTCGACACCTCCGGAGTCTAGCCGCGCTTCTTCGCTGTGCCAACGGGCCGCTCCAGGCCCGCTACCTCTGCCATCACCTCGCATTCAGCAGCGCGAACGGGAGGAAGGAGATCGCGTCGGTGCCGAAGCGGGTCGGTCGATAACTCTAGGGTGTTATCGTCTGTGCAGCCGTCGCATGGTTGAGCCGCAGCGAGCCGCGGCGTCAGGGCTTGGCGAGTCGCTCGAGCCGGCGACGCGCGTCGGTGTAGCCGAGGCGCTCGGCCTCTTCGAACGCCGCGCGAGCTGCATTCTTGTCACCGGTCGCGACCAGGGCGTCGCCCAGCGCAATCTGCGCCAGCGGATCTGCGGCCCCGAGTTCGACCGCAGCGCGCGCCCAGCGCAAAGCGTTCTGCCCCTCGCCGAGGCGCAGCAGCGCGGTCGCCAAACCGCGCCGCGCAACGGCGCTCTTGGGGTCGAGCAGCGCGCCCCGCCGGTAAAAGCGTTCGGCGCGCACGTAGTCGCGTGCGCTCAGCGCTTGATCCGCTTCCTTCAAGCTGCGAAGCGATAGTTGCTCGATTTCTTTGGGGCTCGGCGTGTTGACGCTGAAGGCCGCGTACCAGGCGCGCCGCGCGCCCTCCGCGTCCCCGGTGCGAGCCAATCCGTCGCCCACCAGCGATTGCGCCTTGGTGCTGGTCGGATCGAGACGCACCGCCTGCCGCGCCCATTCGGCTGCGCCGGCACCGTCTCTGCGGATCAGCAAAAGCTGCGCAAGCTCCAGGTAATAGACCGGATTCTTCGCATCCCAACGCAAGGCCGTGCAGTAGGCGCGCTGAGCGTCATCGGCCTTGCCCTGAACGATCGCGCGCCGGGCAATCTTCAGCTGCTCGTACGCGGCGCCCGGAAAATCACCCGCATTGGGGCCACTCGGCAGAAGTTCTTCGCACGTTGGCGCGCGCGCTCCGGACTCGTCGGGCCCGAGACCCGCGGTCGGGCTCGGAAGTGGGACCTCTGCAGGTGGCGCGGCGCTCGCCGAGGCCGCCTCACTTGGGAGAGCGGACGGCGCGGCAGATGGTTTGGGGGCGACTGCGCTCGCTCGCGCCAAGGGCGCCGCGGTAACGGCGCTCGTGGTCGCCGGGGGGCTTTGCGCCGAGTCGCGCGACGAGCGTCGGAAATAGTATACGCCCACCGGAATCAGCAGCCCTTGCGCGATACCGAGCCCGAGCAGCACCGCCGCGAACGGGCCGCTGATGCCCTTGCGCTTCGGGCTCAGCGTTGCACGCGACGTGGCGAGGAACGGTGAGCGCGTGATGGAGCTCACCGACGCGCGGCGCGCAGGCTCGTGCGGCACCGCTTCGCGTGGCACGGCGGGAGCGGTCGGAATCTCGGCAGCCGGTGCGGCGGGCGGATCGCTCGGCCCGGCCCCAGCAGGCAGCGAGGGCGCGATCGGCGCGCTCTCGCGCTCGGCCAAATTCAAGGCCGCATCGACGGGCGACATCAAGTTGGTGGTGGCGGGTTGGGCGGCAGGCTCGACGTGCACCCGGCCCGAGCTCAAGACCAGGAGCGCGCTCAGCGCCTTTCCACCTTCCCAGCGCTCGCCGGTTGGCGCAGTGGCGCTGGCGCCGACGATCAGACCGTCAGAGACATCTACTTCGACCGTTAGCCGCGGGTTTTGCACGCTGATCCGGAGCGCGCGGCCACTGGCCGCGAGCGCGCGAAGGCAGCGCGCGGGTCCATTGACCTCGAGGCGCGCGTCGAAGCCGTCGCCGAGCTCGGCCCGGTCGGCGAGGCCGCGATCCGCTTCGGCCAACGTGGCGAGCGGTCCAGTCAGCTTGTCGACGATCGGGATGCCCAGCGCGGGGTCGAGGATCTCTTGCCAGCGCACCACCAATAGCGAGGCCCAGCGCAGGCGTGTGTCGCGCTTCATGCGGCGCAGCAGCGTGTAGCCAGCGCCGGCAAGCTCGCGTTCGCCGACGATCACCACCTCCGGGTCGAAGTGGCGTAAGCGACCGAAGTCCGCATCTTGCGGGTCGAGCGCGGTGACCGCGACTTCGGCGCCACGCGCTCGCAACTCTTGAGCTACGACGTCGGTGCGCGCAGGTTCGTCGTCCGCGAGCAACAGCCGCAGGTGCTTGATGTTACTGGGCGGGGGCTCGGAACCGCGCGTTTCCCCGGGTAAGAACTGCACCGTGCCGCCAGCGCGCTCGTCGAATTCGTAGTGCAACGGCTCGGCGCGCACCACATGGCGGCGCACGCGGGTGACGAAGTCGTCGATGAACGCGGCGAGCGGGCGTCCGCTGCCGAGCACCAGACGAACCGGAGTTTGGCCTTCGCCCTGCTTGACCGAGAGGATGCCGCTTCTGAGCTCCGAGCTCAGCGCGTTCACGAACTCTTCCAGCGTTGCTTCGCCGATTTGTCCGAGCGCGTCGCCGCCGCGCTCCGGAATTTCTCGAGCCAGGCGCGCGATTTCCTCGGCGACTGCGTCGATGCTGGCCGAGCGCGGAATCACCGCGGCCGCGCCATGACGAAACGCCTTGAGCCGTTCATCGAGCGCGACGTCATCGCTGAGTAGCGCAACCGGAATCACCGAGCTGACCTGGGAGCTGGTGAGGTGCTTCAACAGCTCATGGCCGGCTTCCTTGGCCGCGTCGCCGGCCAGCAGAATCAGATCCGGCGCGGCGACCACGACGGTCTCGACCGCCTGATCCAGCGTCGTGGTTTCGACGTGGACCCGGTGCCGCGTGAGCGCGACCCGCAGCGCGGGCAGGAACATTTCGTCCGCGCCGATCACCAGCACGCTCGGATCGAGCGGGGAACGCGGCGGAGGCTCAGACCGACGCGGCGCCGGGCGCTCGGGCTTTTTCGGTGCCGTGGACGGATTCAGGGCGGCGGGGCGCGGGACTTTGTTCGGCGCAGAGCGGGCGTCGCCGGAGCTCATCGAGGCTCTCATCATCCCGCACTCGTCGCGACGCGCCTAGCCCGCTTTCTAGCGTCTAGGCCGCCGGGCCGCCCGTGGTTAAACCCTACGTCCGCTCAGGCCGCGCTGACGCCGTGGCACTTCTTGTATTTCTTCCCGCTGCCGCAGGGACAGGGCTCGTTGCGGCCGACGCGAGGTTCGGTTCGGCGCACGGGCGGGCCGTTGACGATCTGACCGTCGACGAACACCCAGCGATTGCCGTGCTTGCGAAACACCGAACGCTCACGGTGGGTGAGTGTCGTCCCTTTGATCTTGTACTTGGCGACGAACTCGACGACGCCTGCGTTATCGTCGGGACCACCGTTTTCGACGTCAACTAGCTCGAACCCGAGCCATTCCGAGCCTTTCGACCATTGCTCGGTGCTGGCAGCATCGACGTCGCCGCGGCGGTCGGGGTCGTGAGTCTCCAAAATGTAGTCGACGTTGCCGGTGGCAAAGGCCGTGTAGCGCGAGCGCATCAGCGCTTCGGCCGTTGGGGGCAGCGCCGCACCCGAAAGATACGGGCCGCAGCAGGTCTCTAGCGATTCGCCTTTTCCGCAAGGACAGGTCACGTGGGTTCACCCTTTCGCGGCGCGACCTATATCAGGTCGCGGCGGTCGCGGCGAGCCGCTCGACGACTCGTCGCGTCATTCCCCCAAACGCGCCGTTCGACAGCAGGGCCACCACATCGCCCGGGGCGGCGAGCGCGTCGAGGCGCTGCACGATGGAGTCCAAATCAGGCGCGCGCTCAGCCTGTTTTCCCTGCTTTATGAGCTCAGCCACCAGTACGTCGAGGTCGAGCATCTCTTCGGCGGGCAGGTTCGTGCGACCGAGTGGCGCCAAGAGGACCGTATCCGCCGCAGCAAAGGCGAGGGGGTACTCGCTTTGGTGCAGCCTTCGGCAGGCAGTCGCGCTGCGCGGTTCGAACACCGCAATGAGCTTTCCGTTCGCGTGCCGTGAGCGCAAGGCCGAAAGCGTTTCGCGAACCGCCGTGGGGTGGTGCGCGAAATCGTCGTACACCGACACACCACGTGGGGTACCGACCAGTTCTTGCCGGCGCCCGACACCTTGAAAGGACGAAAGCGCTGGACCGAGATCGGCGAGCCGCGCGCCGTAGCCCTGCGCCGCTGCCCCGATGGCGGCGAGCGCGTTTTTCAGGTTGTGCCGACCCGAGATGGCGAGCCCCAGCCGTCCGCACGCGACCCCGCCCGCAAACAGATCGAAGCTTTGCCCAGTCGCGTCGGCGGCCACGGGCGCCGCCAGCCAGTGCGGAGCGACGCTGCCGGTATCTTCGCCCTGCAGGGCGAAGTAGGCGACCTCGGCGCGTGCGCTCGCTACCACCTGGCGCACCAGCGGATCGGCGCCGTTGGCGATGATTAACCCATGCTCCGGCACGAGCGACACGAACTTCTCGAACGCGGCGAGATAACTCTCGGGGGTTGGATAGATGTCGATGTGGTCGTGCTCGATCGAGGTGATGATGGCCACCTCGGGGCGGTAGTGCCAAAACTTGGGGGTCTTCTCGAAGAACGCGGTGTCGTATTCGTCGCCTTCGATGACGAAGGGGATGCGGCGGTTTGGTCGCCCTGCGACCGGCAAGCGCGACTTGCCCGGCGCGCGGAAGCTGCGCGGAAAATTGCGCGGCAGCCCGCCCACCAGGAAGCCGGGCTCGAACCCGGTTCGATCCAGCAAATGCGCGGTGAGCGAGGTGGTCGTGGTTTTGCCGTGCGTGCCGGCGACCACCAACGGCGACGTGTCGTTGAGGACGAAGCGTGACAGCGCCGACGCGATGTGGGCTATCTCGTGGCCTCCGTCGATCGCGGCGCGCGCTTCGGGATTGTTCGGTCGGCACACGTTGCCGATCACCACCAAATCTGGCCGCGGTACGAGGTGAGCGGGGTCGAAGCCGGTCAGGCAGCGCACGCCCCACTCGGCGAGCGCGGGGCCCATGGGCGGGTCGAACGCGACGTCACTGCCGGAAACCTCGTGTCCGAGCTCTTTCAGTAGCCCTGCGAGCGAGCCCATTCCGCTACCTGAGACGGCCACGATGTGGATGTGCATCTTTTCGCCCAATAACTATGATATCGCTCCCGCCCCCGCCATGAAGATCTCCGAGAAACTCGCAACCACGCGCCCGGCTTTTTCGGTCGAGTTTTTTCCGCCCAAGGATGCGGCCGGAATGACCCGGCTGTTCGAGACCGTAGAAAAGCTGGGCCCGTACTCGCCCGCGTTCGTATCCGTTACCTATGGCGCGGGCGGAAGCACCCGAAAGCTCACGGTCGAGCTGGTGCGGCGCATCAAGCACGAAGCGGGGCTCGAGACCATGGCGCACCTCACCTGCGTCAGCGCGACCCGCGCTGAAATCGCGGAGGTGCTCGATCAGCTGGTGAGCGCGGGCATCGACAACGTGATCGCGCTGCGCGGCGATCCCCCGCAGGGACAGACCCAGTTCGTGCCCGCCGAGGGCGGCTTCGCGTACGCCTCCGAGCTGATTGGCTTCATGCGCGCGCGTTACGATTTTTGTATCGCGGCCGCGTGCTACCCGGAGAAGCATCCGGAAGCCGCGAGCCTCGACGCCGATCTCGCGCAGGCCAAGGCCAAGGTCGACCTCGGCGCGGACGTGCTCATCACTCAGCTGTTCTTCGACCCCGAGACCTATTTTTCGTTCGTGCGCAAGGCGCGAGCCTTGGGCATTCGCGTGCCGATCATTCCGGGCGTGATGCCGGTTACCAGCGTGTCCGGCATCAAGCGAATGACCGCGCTGTGCGGGGCGTCGATCCCGAGCGCGCTGCTCGCGCGGCTCGAAGCCGCTGGCGACGACGCGGAGGCCGTGCAGCGCATCGGCGTCGATCACGCTACCGAGCAGTGCCGCGCCCTGCTCGAGGGCGGCGCACCGGGCGTCCACTTTTATACGCTCAATCGCTCGCGCGCGACGGTCGAGATTATCGAACGCTTGCGCTGAACGGCGCGTTTTCCCGGCTATTTGTGGACGAGCACGAACGTCTTGTCGTTGCTGTCGGCCACGACCGAGTGCCAGGCCTTGGGTAACGCCGGCGTCGCCCACTCGAACAGGCGATGCGCGTCTTCGGGGGAGAGCGTGATGTCTCCGGGGCCGTGCTCGATGCCGAAGCGGTCGTGCCAGTAGCTGCCGTGCAGCGCCTGACCGGACGAAAGCTCGAGCACCCAGGGCAAGTCGAACAGGGCGTAGCGCTCGCCGGCCCGCTCCGGCGCCGCGCCGAGCAGCGTGACGTGCTTGGCCACCACTTCGAACGTACCGAGCTTGGTCACCGCGTTTTGTCCGTCGGTCACGCTGGCGTCGCCCAAGCGATCGCGGCCCGTGCTCGCCAGGGTGACGAAGATTGGCTTCTTGCCTTCGTAGGCGACCACTGTGCCCAGGATCACGCTGACGTCGAGCCAGCGCTGCCCGTCGCGGACGAAATCGGGAAAGCGCGTGCGCTTGTGCACGACGGTCACGTCTTGGTCGCGAGCCCAGCGCTCGTTTTCGGAGGCCCACAGCTTGGTTCCGCTGACGGTGCGGAAGCGCCCGGAGAGCGGAACGGTCGCGTGATAGTCGAGCGGCTCGGCCTTGCTGAAGCGCTCGCCGTCCGGCTTGAACAAAGAAACACCGCGTTTGAGTACGAAAGCCACCGGCAGCTCGCGGCCGTCCGCAAGCTCGTAGCCGCTGAAGGTCGAGCCTCGCGTCGCTTCCAAGTCGCGCGCGCGCGCGAAACGACCGTTCGTGAGCAGTCCTAGGCGTTCGGGCTCGCCGCCCTCGATTCGGGCCTGCCAGGAACCCACGATGGCCATGGCCGAGCCGCGCGGCAGCTTCTGTACTTCGCGCACCGCGTCGTCGTGGCTGGGGTCCCGTTCGAACAGCGCGCTCTCGATGCGCGCGCGTCCGTAGGTGTAGGGCAGCGCCTGATCGCGAGCGGGCTGAATGGCCATTGCGGCCAATGTGGGGTGCGAAAGCTCCAGGGTCGCGCCCTGATTCATGCACACGTAGCCACGCGGGAAGACCGCGTAGTACCCACCGTCGCAGTCTTTGCTCTTGCGCACCGGCGTCGCGCTGCGCGCGATCAGCGCGCCAGCATGGAGCGTTCCGATCGTGCGCGCGCTGCTCGTGGGGCGCTCGAGGATAGGTGTTATGTTGGCGATCGAGCCGAGCTTTGGGCCATTTTCCGGTGGTGGCGGAACGTTGGGAATGGCCTTTTCGTCCTCGGATTTACTGAGCGCCGAGTCGGACGACCTGCCGCTGCAGCTCGCTGCCGCGAGGAACAACGCGAGCAGCGCGGTTCGTCGCAGGGGAGGGGCTAGGCCGACGCGGGTCATCTGCTCGGTCTCTGCCGGAGTCGCGGCTCCATGGCCAAGTTTTTCGGGTGCGCGGTGGCTAGCTGCTTGCCCAGGGGCCGTCTCTATCTCATCGTGTTGAGGTCCAACACTATCAGTGGTTCATGTCAGCGCCGATAACGAGAAGAACAGCTCCGTTGACGTTCGGACGCGAGGTTCGTCGCCGTCGTGGCGCTCTCGGGCTGACACTCGAGCAGCTGGCGGAGCGATCCGGCCTGACACCAAACTATATCGGCACGGTCGAGAACGGCCGGCGCGATCCATCGCTCAGCACGGTGCTCGCGTTGGCCAAAGGTTTGGGCTTGGCCCCGGGTGAGCTCTTGGGCGGCGTCGGTGAGCTGAGTCCCGCTTCGACTGAAGCCGCGACGTTGATTGAGACACTGAGCCCCGACGTTCAGGTCTCGATGCTCGAGCTGCTGCGCGTGCTTTCGAAGCGCAGGCGCTGAGCGCGCGGCCGAGTCGCGGTTCGCTCGCAGTTTTGTGGTCGCCCTTGACCGCGACTCCGGTTCGACCGACAGATCGGGCCATGAAGTCGTTCGGCGCGCCCCTCGGTCTGGCAGCCTTTCTCTGTGGTTCGCTCGTCGCCCAAACCGCCATGGCGGCCGAGGATGAGTGGGACGGTGGCTATGCGCGCAAAGCGGAGCGCAGATCCGGGTTCGCCGCGGCATTTGACCTCGGATTTGGGCTTGGCCGCGCCACTGGCTACCCGAACGAGATCTCCAAGATCGATGACCCGGAATTCGAGTCCACCACTGGCGCGGCGTTCGGCTCGACCTGGTCGATCTGGGCCGGCGGCGCGCTGCGCGACTGGTTCACCGTTGGCCTGGGCCTGATGACCCTGGGTGCCGCGTCGAAGGACATCAAAGCCGGCAGCTCCGCCTTCATTCTGCACGTCGAGACCTTTCCGCTCTGGTCACTCGGGGGACCGCTCCGCGATCTCGCGCTCTACACACACTTCGGCGCGGGCGGCCTCAAGATCACCGGCGGTCCTGAAGAAGCGGACGGTGGTTTCATGAGCGTGCTGGGTGGTGGCCTGAGTTACGAGCTGTGGCGCCCCGGGCATTTCGCAATTGGGCCGGTGCTCGAAGGCAGCTACCTGTACTCCGAGTCAGGTGAGGTGTTCGGAGTCTTCGCCGGTGTCCGCTCGTCGTTCTACGGCGGACCGTAGCAGCCGCTCACCACACGCTCGATGCGGCCATAGTCGCGCGCGCTCTCGATCGCCTGAAAACCGCGGGCTTCCAAGAGCTCGCTGACTCGGCTCGCTTGGTCGTGTCCGACCTCGAGCGCGAGGATGCCAGCGGGCGCGAGGTAGTCGGGCGCGTGTTGGATCACTCGGCGCAGTAGGGCGAGGCCGTCCGCACCCCCGTCCAACGCCAAATGCGGTTCGAAGTCGCGCACGTCGGCGTCGAGCGTGGCGATATCGGCGTGTGGGATGTAGGGCGGATTGGCGGTAATCAGTTCGAAGCGTTCGCCCGCGGCGAGCGGCTCATACAGATCGCCTACGAGCCAGCGCGTAGAGAATGCGGCGCCGAGCCGCTCCGCATTTTCGCGCGCGAGCCGCGCCGCCGCTTCGGACACGTCGAGACCGGTGACGCGCCACGTGCGGCGCTCGAGCGCGAAGCTGGTTGCGACGCAGCCCGAGCCCGTGCACAAGTCGAGCGCGCGCCCGTAGAGCGATCGATTCAGCGTGCGCTTGAGCGCGGTTTCGACCAGCGTTTCGGTGTCGGGTCGCGGCACGAGCACGCGCGCGTCGACGCGAAACGGACGGCCGTAGAACTCGCGCTCACCGCGAATGTAGGCAATCGGCTCGCCGCGCCGCCGCCGCTTGATGAGCTCTCGATAGGCGGAGAGCTCCGCGTCGGCAAGCGGCTTCGTCGCGTCGACGATCAAGCGAATTCGGTCGACACCCAGCACGTGTCCGAGCAGGAGCTCGGCGTCGAGGCGTGGGCTCGGAAGCCCACGGCGCCCGAAGTCATCTGCGGCCCAGCACAGCACTCGGCCGATGGACCAAGCTTCACTCTCGGTCACTCCGCCGCTCGCGGCTGGCTCTTTTGGCACTGAATCGGGGCTGGGCACGCTGCTTTTCCGTCTGCCCGGTACCAGCGGGGCGGCGTGTAGTAAAGCCGGGAGCTCGGAGGCCGGCTCCAGCTCGCGAGACCGGGAGCGTAGCCGCAGCCGCTCGGCGGCACGATCCAACCGCCGGCGAGCCATTGCCAACGCTTCCCGCGCCACTCGTAGTGGCCATCGAGCCAGCGGCACTCGGGGCGCCCGGCGAGCTCCTCGTCTCGCTCCTCGATTTGGGCGGGCGGCGGCGGGTAGTCGACCTCCACGAATTCCTCAGCCACAGGGCGCGCGGCTTCGAGCCTGCGCGAGCAGGCCGCCAGTAGTAGGACTGAAGCCCAGCGCGTCATGACCAGGGTTGAAATAGCTCCGTGAGCAGGTCGCGCAGTCCGACTCCGGCGAGCAGCGCGTACTCGAGCGTGGCCAGAGCCAGGAAAGGACCGAACGGGACGCGTGCCTTGCCGAGCCCCGCCTCGGTTGCGCGCATGGCCGGGTCGAGCTCGCGCTCCCGCTCGAGCTCAGCGCGCGCTTCGCCTTCGGCCGCGGCAATTTCCGCGTCCAGCTCGGCCCGCTCGCGCACCACCGCGTCGGGCTCTTCGATGCGACCGCGAACGAGATAAACCGCGAGAGTGACGATGGTGGCCTGAACCGCGCCCGCGAACAGCGCGAACAGCGCCCCTTGAACGCCAAACCAAGCACCCGCGAGCAACGTCAATTTGGCGTCACCGAGGCCCATGCCCGGGTAACCGCGCAGCAAGCGATGACCGAGATCGAACGGCAGGTAAATGATCGCGAACCCAACCGCTGCGCCAATCAGCGACTCGCGCAGTGAGCTGCCGCGCAGCCCGTAGCTCAGCAAGCCCAGCGCCGCCCCCCCGAGCGTGAGCGAATCGGGCAGCAACATGTATTCGAGATCGATGAAGGTGAGCGCGATCAGCGCGAGCCCCAGCGAAAGGTACAGCGCGAACACCAAAAGCGCGTGGCCAAGCGAAGTTTGGGGGGGCAATTCGAGCACGATCAAGCGCAGCACGGCCAACGCCAAGAGGCCGCCCAAGAGCTCGACCAGCGCGTAGCGAGGCGAGATGCGCGCGCCGCAGCAGCTCGCCTTGCCGCGCAGCAACAGGTAACTGACGACCGGGATGTTGTGCCACGGGCGGATCGGTACGCCGCAAGACGGGCAGCGAGACGCTGGGCGCGCGACGCTTTCGTCGCGTGGCAAGCGGTGGATCACCACGTTCAGAAAGCTGCCCCAAATGAGCCCGAACGAGAGCGCGAACGCGAACAGAAACCAGCTGGGAAAATCTGCGAGAACGGGCACTCGAAGCTGAGCCATCATGGCACAGCTCGGCGGGGCGAGGCTAGGCTCAGTCGGGGAACGCTTTCGCTGTGTTCAGCGTGTTCCTGCTGATGCCAGAGCTTTCTGCATCACCAAAACGCCCTGATCCATCATGGCAGCGATGGGTCGCGCGTGTTCATCGGGCAGCACGTCGGTGATCCAAACGAATCGCGTGCGACCGTGACCAAGGTCGAAGACCTGCGCGGAAGCGTTGTGGTGCGACGCTTGGCCGCCAACGACCGAGTAGGCCACTCGCCGCGCCTCCTCATCGATGCCGACCAAGGCTTCGCGAGCGACCAAACCGTTGGCGAAGGTCAGGCGCCGTGCGCCTGATTCCGGTTCGCACTGCACTACGAACCCGGGCGCGACGCGCTCGTGCACGTGGTCGAAATCACGCAATGCGTCCCAAACTCGAGAGACCTCGGATTCGATCGTGAATTCTCGAATGATACTGGCCATTTGTGAACGCTCCTGTGCGGCCCATGAGCGGCCGAACGCGAGCATCATCGGAGCAAATGGCCCATTCGTTCTTGGAGAAACTTGCGATCGCCGGCCGCTGCGCGTCGAAAAGCGCGCGGCGACACCCCGACTGCGCGCCGGAACGAATTCACGAAGTTGCTGAGGTCGCCGAAGCCGACGTCCAGGGCCACATCGGTGACCGAGCGCTCACCGTCTGCCAGTAGCCGAGCTGCGTGGCGTAAGCGGGAACGCACCAGGTACTGGTGTGGCGTGACGCCGAGCACCGCCGAAAACGACCTCAAGAAGTGGAACGGACTCGATTCGGCCTCACTGGCGATGGTTTCGAGCGTCAACTCGTTCGTCGAATTCTCCTCGATGAACAGCGCTGCCCGCACGGCGCGCTGCCGGTCACGAGCACTCGGAGGCCGGTTGCCATCGGGGCGCCCGGACGCGATTTCGACGAAGCGCGCCGCGAACGCCAGCGCCGCTTCCGTCGGCGAAACATCCGTGCGGCGCGCCACAGCCGCTTCGGTGAGCTCCGCCAGGATCATCAGCTCCGAGAGGGGCGGGATCGCGCCGGCCCGGAACACGCCTGGCGGAGCCGCGATGAGATCGGCGATATCATCGCTGAACTGCAGAGATAGGCATTCGTCCCCACAGGCGTGATGCTCGTGCGTGCAGGTGAACTCGTCACCCGCTTGTCCGGCGAGCACCGAACCGGCCACGAGCTCGCTGGCTCGGCCGCGGGCGCGATAGCCAAAGCTTCCGCGACGCACGAACGAAATGGAATGGAGCTCGTGTCGCTCGGCGTAGGGCTTGGCGCCGGGACCGGCGCTGCACACGTAGTCCCGGATGCTGATCGGGCCCGATTGGCGTTCGGTGATGAGCGGCATACGGTTCGGAAAGTATAGCCGGCAGCAGGCCGGAGGCAGCTGACCGAACCGCGCCCCGACTGGTTGCAGGCGCAGTTTCCTTTCTCTGCCAGCCGGGCCAAGATGCATCTCCCCTCGCAGGCGGCCATGGCAACCTCCCCCGAAGCATCCACCCTCTCGCTCGAGCGATTTGCGTCCGATTGTAAGTCCTTGATCGTTGCCGCTCAAACGCTGGCCGACGAGCGCAAGCACAGCGAGGTCGCCCCGCTCCATGTTCTCTCCGCCGCGCTCGCCAAGAACGCGGGCGTAGGCGAGGTGATGCGCCGCGCAGGCGTGGACACGGTCGAATTGGAGAGCGCGATCGAGCGCTCGCTCACGGCTTTGCCGAAGGCCAACGAGCCAGCTTATCTGTCGGCCGCTGCGCTCGATCTGCTGACGCGCGCCGAGCGCGAAGCAACGCGCGAAAAGCGTGCGCGCGTGGAGGTGGAGGATCTGCTGAACGCGCTGAGCCAGGAGCTGCGTGGACCGGTGGGCGAGCTGCTGACGGCCTTTCGTTTGGGGCCGGGCGCATTTCGCCCGCACCTTGCGCTACTGCGCGGGGCTACTCGAAATGCGACCGACTCGGCCGCTTCGCAACCGAACGAGCTCTTGCGTTCACTGCTCGACAAAACCGTGCGTGAAGCGGAGTTGCCCGTGGTCGGCCGAGCCGCCGAGCTGCGGCGCCTGCTCACCGTGCTCGAACGCAGCACCAAGCACCACCCGCTCTTGGTCGGTGATCCCGGCGTCGGCAAGCGCGCGATCGTCAGCGAGCTCGGGCGCCGCTTGTCGCAAGGCGACGTGCCGAAGAGCCTGGAGAAGGCGGAGCTGTTCGAGCTCGAAACCGGCGCTTTGGTCTCAGGTGCACGTCTGCGCGGCGAAATCGAGGAACGCGGGAAGAAGCTGCTTTCGCGCCTGCAGCGCCCCGGGGACGAGCCGCCGATCCTGTTGGTGCGCGGGCTGGAACAATTGTTCGGCAGCAATCCGGCGCTGAGCGGCGTGCCCGATCTCTTGCGCTCAGCGCTCGAGCGCGGGGAGCTGCGGCTGCTCGGGACCACTACGGTCGACGGTGCCCGCAAGCTTTCCGAGCGTGACCCGCAGTTTTTCAGCTTGCTCACCCCGCTGTCGATTCAGGAGCCGAGCGTGCCCGAGGCGGAAGAAATGCTGCGCGCGGTCGCGGCGCGCCTTGCCGCGCACCATCAGGTGAACATCGGCGAAACCGCTATTTCGAGTGCGGTCACGCTCGCGCACCGCTACCTTCAAGATCGGCGGCTGCCGGAGTCGGCCATCGATCTGCTCGACGAGACCGCGTCGCGCAAGCGCATCACCAGCGATGGCTTCTCCGAACACGCCGACAGCGACGTGCGGCGGCTCGAAGCGATCGAAGCGCAGCTGGCCGGGCGAAGCGACCCGTCCGACCCGGCGTCCGCGCCGGTGCGCTTGCGGCTGGAAAGTGAGCGCAGCGCGCTCGCGCCTCGGGTCGAGTCGATTCGCGCTGAGAACTCCCGGCGTCGCGCGGGCGGGGCGGCAATCGAGAGCCTGGTCACGGCCGAGGACGTGGCCGCCACGCTCGCGGCGTGGACCTCGATCCCGGTGCACAAGATGCTGGAAGGGGAGGCCGATAAGTTGCTGGACATGGAGCAACGGCTCGGTAAACGCGTGGTGGGTCAAGACCACGCGCTTTCGTCGCTCTCGCGCGCGGTGCGCCGCAGCCGCGTGGGGCTACGCGATCCGCGCCGCCCGATCGGGTCGTTCTTGTTCTTGGGGCCGAGCGGGGTCGGCAAGACCGAGCTAGCCAAAGCGCTCGCGAGTCAGCTGTTCGACGACGAGCGGGCGCTCACGCGCCTCGACATGAGTGAGTTCATGGAGCGCCATATGGCGCAGCGCTTGATCGGCGCGCCGCCGGGCTATGCCGATAGCGAGCAGGGCGGGTTCTTGACCGAAGCGGTGCGCCGCCGGCCCTATTCGGTGCTGCTGTTCGACGAGGTCGAGAAAGCGCACCAAGACGTGTTCAACCTCCTTCTGCAGTTGCTCGACGAAGGGCGGCTCACCGATGGGCGCGGTCGCACCGCAGATTTCTCGAATACGGTCGTGATCATGACCAGCAACATCGGCTCCGAGCGCATACTGGAGAGCGATGCGCGCCTGTTCGAGACCGAAGACGGGCGCGAGGCGCTGCGTGACGTGCTGGTCGAGCGGCTGCGCGAGTTCTTCCGCCCCGAGCTCTTGAACCGCATCGACGACGTGCTGGTGTTCCGGCCATTGTCGAAGGATCACCTGCGCCGGGTGGTCGAGCTCGAGCTCGGGCACGTGGAAAAGCTGCTGCAGACTCGCGCTCTCGGCTTGCGTGTCAGCGACGCGGCCAAGGCACACCTGGTCGACCTGGGCTACGAGCCCGCGCTCGGAGCCCGCCCGCTGAAGCGCGTGATTCTGCGTCATGTGCAAGATCCGCTGGCCGAGGGCCTGCTCTCCGGGCGCTTCGCCGGCTGCAGCGCCGTGCGCATCGAGCTCGAGGGCGACGCGCTGAAGCTCGACGGCGAGCCGAGCGCGCCTGCGGGCTCGAGCTAGCGCCGCGTCTTTTCCGGCTGCCATTTGCAATTCAGATCGGCGCGTGATATTCGGCTCCTCGTGTTGAACGAGTTCAGCCCTTCGCTCCGAGCCCGAGCCCGCCGCGCTAACGCGCGCCGCGCCGCCGCCGCTCGTATCGAGGGCGGGCTCGTCAGCTAGTCGATCGAAGATAGCAACGAGGCCGCCCGAAGAGGGTGGCCTGTCTGCTCGGTTTGCCGCCCGCTTCCGTCGCCTCCCAGCGAGGAAACAGATGGAAACCACGACGAATCATTGGATGCGGGTGAACGCGCGACCCGACGTGCGCATGGTGCGCGGCGAAGGCAGCTATTTGTGGGATCACACTGGCAAACGCTACCTGGATTTCATTCAGGGCTGGGCGGTCAATTGCCTTGGGCATTCGCCCGCCGTCGTGCGCGCCGCGGTGCTGGCTCAGTTCGACCAGGTGCTGAACGTCGGCCCCGCGCACTTCAACGATCCGGCGCTGCGCCTCAGCGAGCGGCTCGCGCAGCTCAGCGGGCTGGATCGAGTTTTCTTGGCCAATTCAGGGGTGGAAGCGAACGAGGCCGCGGTCAAGCTGTGCCGCAAGTGGGGTCAGCAAAATCGCCCAGGCGCGTACGAAGTGATCACCACGCTCGGCGGTTTTCACGGTCGTACACTGGCCATGACTTCGGCTACCGGTAAACCCGGTTGGGACGAAGCCTATCCTCCGCGCGTGGAAGGTTTTCGCAAGGTACCCTACGGCGACGTGAACGCAGCAGCCGATGCGATCAGCGAACGCACGGTCGCGATCCTGGTCGAGCCGATTCAAGGCGAGGCGGGCGCGGTGGTTCCGCCGCGCGGCTATCTGCGGGCGCTGCGCGAGCTCTGCGACTCGCGCGGCATTTTGCTGGTCCTCGACGAAATTCAGACCGGAATCGGCAGAACCGGACCGCTCTTTGCGTTCGAGGACGAATCGGTGCGTCCGGACGTGGTCACTCTCGGTAAGGGGCTCGGGGGCGGTCTTCCCATCTCGGCCGTGCTCGCCACTCAGGGCGCCGCGTGTTTCCGCGATGGTGACCATGGCAGCACGTTCGGGGGTAACGCTTTGTGCAGCGCTGCCGCGCTCGGCGTGCTTGCGGAGCTGGCGGGCCCCGAGGCGCGTGCGCGCCGTCAGCAGTCCTCGCGGATCTTGGAGAGCGCACTCGAAGCGCTCGCCCGTAGCTTCGGGGGCACGCTGCGCGGTCGTGGACACTTGTTCGGCTTGGTGCTGCCGGGGGATGACGCCGCGCGCATTCAAGAGCGCGCGTTCGAGCAGGGTCTGTTGCTGAACGCGCCGCGCCCGAGCGTGCTGCGCTTCATGCCCCAACTGCTGGTCAGCGCGGCCGAAGTCGAGGAAATGAGCAATATTTTGCGGCAGGTGTGGCGGTCGGAGCGGCCTTCGCAAATGGCCGCGACCGGCTGAAGCGCCCGACGTCGCAGCGGAGAATGCCGGAACGCGTTGCACAACCGGCGTTCTCCGTCAGCACTGGCGCGATTTTCGTGTTGACCGAGCGTCGGTCGCGAGAAACCATGGCTAGCTTGACTGCGATCGCAATGCCTTCTTTCGTTCGGCGGCTCACCAGCGCCTGGCTGTTGTTCCTGTTTGCGGGCGCCTGCTCGGGCGGCGGCGGGGACGGGGGTGGCACGGGCGGCACGCCGGGCGCAACGACCGGCGGGGTCAGCGACGCGAGCGGCGGTAGCGTCACGGGCGGCGCGAGCACATCGGGAGGCGCTAGTTCGACCGGTGGCAACGCGAGTGGCGGCAAAACGACCGGTGGCTCGGCAACCGGCGGCAATGCAACCGGTGGCGCAGCGAACGGTGGCGTCAGTTCTACCGGCGGCGCGAGTTCTACCGGCGGCGCGAGCAAATCGACGGGCGGTGCGAGTTCCAGCGGAGGCAGCTCCGCGGGCGGCAAAGCCACGGGCGGAGCCAAAGCGACCGGGGGCGCCAGCACCGGTGGCGCCAGCACAGCGGGCAGCGGCGGAAGCGCGGGCAGCACGCACACAGGCGTGTGGAAGGTGATGCCGCTCGGCGACTCGATCACCGACATTACCTGTTATGCGCCGGTGCTCTCGAAGCTGTTCAAAGCGGGCGGGCACACGAACTTCGAATTCATCGGGACGCGAACCAGCAACCAGAGCTGCGGGGCAGACGCGCCGAACGTGAAGAACGAGGGTCACAGCGGTTACGGCGTGACGTACCTGCCGTCGAACAGCTCGCGCGCGGCCTGCACCAAATCTTCCGGTTGTGGCTCGTACGCCGAGCTACAAACCTGGGCCGCCGAAAAGCCCGATATCGTGCTCTTGCACTACGGCACGAACGACGTGTGGGACGGGCAGACCCCCGCGAACATTTTGGCCGCCTATCTGGCGGTCATCGCGGAGTTTCGCAAGCAAAACGCCAGCGTGATTTTCTTCGTCTCCAAGATCATCAAGCTAAACCCGGACGGCTGCGGCAATTGCCTCGCCAACGTGGCTGCGCTCGCTGCTGCCCTCACTGACAGCTGGGCGTCGACGAATTCCACCGCTACCTCGCCGATTCACCTGGTGGACGACTACAACTCCGGCTTCGATCCGGATAACAACGCCGACACCAGCGACGGCGTTCATCCGACGCTTGCCGGCGCGACGAAAATGGCAACCGCGACCTCGCAAGCGGTGATCGCGCGCGGCTACTTCTAGCGCGCCGCACGAGCACGGCTCAGCGCTCGACTAGAAGCGTTCCCCGGAGTTGCCAGCGTTGCGACGCGCGTCGAACGAGAGCTTGCACGCGCGCAGGCGGCCGGTGAGCTGCACGCACTGCAGCAGCTCGCGGTCGAACGGAGTCGTGAGGCAGTTCTGCGTCAGTTCGTTCACGCTGTCGCGCACGTCGGGCCGTCGCAGCTGTTCAGCGCGCGTCACTCCCACCGCGCGATAGGCGAAAGCGCGGCACTCCTCCGGCCCCGGAGCTTTGCGCTGGCAGGCCAGCGTTAACAGCGCGACGAGAGCGTACCAGTGAGCCCGGGGCATGAACCAGCGAGACGCTACCACGGAGCGCTCGGCACTGGCGCTCGCGCGAGCGATGCCCCACGCTACTGCCCGGAAACGGAGCCGGCCACGCTGCTCCTCAGCCGAAAGCAGGGAAATTCATGGAATACACGCAACTCGGTCGTTCGGGCTTGAAGGTGAGTCGGCTGTGCCTCGGCACCATGAACTTCGGCCCGGACACGAGCGAGACCGAAGCGTTCGCGATCATGGATGCAGCGCTGGAAGAGGGCATCAACTTCTTCGACACCGCCAACGTTTATGGCTGGAAAATCGGCGAAGGCATCACCGAACAAATCATCGGGCGCTGGTTCGCGCTCGGGGGCGAGCGTCGCGAAAAAGTGGTGCTGGCCACCAAGGTGTATGGGGACATGGGCAAATGGCCGAACCACAGCCGACTTTCCGCGTTGAGCATTCGCCAGGCGTGCGAAGCGAGTTTGCGTCGGCTCAAGACCGATCACATCGACCTTTACCAAATGCACCACGTCGATCGCGCCACACCGTGGGAGGAAATCTGGCAAGCGATGGAGGTTTTGGTGCAGCAGGGCAAGGTGCTGTACGTCGGTTCCTCGAACTTTGCCGGCTGGCACCTGGCCCAGGCCAACGAGGTCGCTCGCTCCCGCCACTTCATGGGGTTGGTTTGCGAGCAGAGTAAATACAACCTGCTCACTCGACACGTGGAGATGGAGGTGATTCCGGCCTGCGAGCGCTACGGAATCGGGCTCATCCCCTGGAGCCCCCTCGCGGGCGGCGCGCTCGCTGGCAGCGGGCGCCAGGGCAGCGTCGAAAAAAGCCGCAGAACCCACGAATGGGCCCAATCCGCGCGGGAAAAGCACACCGCAGCGCTCGGCAAATACGAAGCGCTGTGCAAGGAGCTGGGGGAGGAACCTGCCGACGTGGCGCTGGCTTGGCTGCTTGGCCAACCGGCGGTCACGGCGCCGATCATCGGGCCGCGCACGCGCGAGCAACTCGGCGGCAACCTGAAAGCACTCGGCATTCAGCTCGATCGCGCCACGCTCGACAAGCTCGACTCCATCTTTCCGGGTTTCAAGACCGCTCCGGAGGAGTACGCCTGGTAGCCCGCCATTGACAGCGCGCCCGGTTCTGGTTCGGATCGGCCCTGGCTGGCGCGATCCGCCACGCCAAGAACGCGACTGAGAACGGCGAGGCATTTTGGTACGCACTCGGCTCGGGCTTCTGCTCTTCGCTGTGACGGCAGCCTGCGCTTCGTCAGCCCGCGCCGAGGGTGATTCGGGTCTGGTCCTCGAGACCGGTTCACCGGATGCGCTGTGTCCCGATCTCGCGCAAGCGCGAGCGGCCGTCAGTCGACGACTCGGCGCGCTGGAGGTTGCCGGCCGTCGCGGTTTCCGCGCTCGCTACACCGTGGGGCACGCGCCGGAGGGCAGCCCGCGCGACTTCGTTCGGCTCGAGCTCTTCGACTCCGAAGGGGCGCGCGAGCTCATTCGGGATCTGCCCATGAACGGTGAGTCGTGCAGCACCATGGCCGAGGCCATTGCGCTCGTGCTCGATCGGCATTTTCGCGGCCTTTCGCCCGAAGAAAGTGCAGTTTTTGGGGCCGGCGAAGCAACTCCCGAGCCTGCCCGGCCCGCCGCAAAGCGTGCTGAAACCCCGATCGCCTCGCGCGCTGAGGCGCCATCCGATGTGCCGCAGTCGCAAGCCCCTGCGCCTCCGCCGGAGAGCTCGCGAGCCGATGCTTTCGGTACGCTGTTGTTCGCGGAGTTCGCGCTCGCGCCGTCGCGTCCTGCCGCGGTTGGCGCGCGGCTCCTCACGGGGCTCGGTCAGACCTTCGCCATCGGCGGCGCTCTGCTCTTCGATGCGGGCTACGAACGCGAGTCGCTCGAGCGCGGCGGTGAGGCGCGTGCGTATGGCGCCGAGCTGCGCACTTCGCTGGCGTGGCGGCTCGGCAACGCGCCCTGGTTTGGCACCGTGGGTCCTAGCGTCGCCCTGAGGCTACAGCGAGGGGAGACGCGCGAGCTGCCCGAACATTCGGACCAGCTGCGCGCGCTCTGGGCAGGGGGCCTCGAAGCGGGGGGAGGCTTGCGTGTTTCGCGACGTTTCGCGCTCTCGCTCTCCGCGTCCGCGTTAGCCACGGTCAAGCCCCTTTCCGGGCATTTCTACGTGAGCGATGCGGAAGTGCTGACCCCGAACCTGCTGCAGGTTCAAGTAGGCCTCGGAGCCGGATACGCTTTCTAGAAGAAAGAGGGCGAAGATCTTCCCCGGCGATCGCCTCTAAACCGGCGGAGGCTACCTCTGTGCGCGCGGCAAGTGCTGTTCTCGAGCCAATCGACGCGGATTTGAGGCCGGCGCTGGTCGTCGACTGCGTCAACGGCGACGCGGCTGCGTGGCGCAAGTTGCATCGCGAATACTATCCGATAGCCGTCGCGTTTCTGCGCAAGCTGGGCGTGAGCGCGGGCGACGTCGAGGACATCGCGCAGGAAGTGTTCATCGAAACCTACCGTCACCTGGCGGGGTTTCGTGGCGACGCGCAGCTGAAGACCTGGCTCTACCGACTGTGCATTACCCAAGCGCGCTACGCCCGCCGGCGCCGCGCGCTCACTGAAGCGCTGCGCGCGCTGCTCGCTCGCCAGCCTCAGATGACCTCCGGTTCCGGGCCGCTGTGCGAATACAAGGCGCGCCGCCGGATCGAGCTCGCGCTCAGCAAGCTCAGCGAGCATGAGCGCACGGCGCTCGTGCTCTACGAACTGGAAGGGCTCCCTGGCAAGCAGGTCGCCGAGATTCTCGGCTGCAAAGAAGCAACGCTCTGGCGACGCTTGCACTACGCGCGGCAAAAATTCGTTGCAGCTTTCAACGCCACCACGCTGGGAGGGCCGGGCTGATGTCAGCGTCGGAGGACCTCGCGCCGCCGCTGCTTGCTCAAGGCGACGACCTGTCTCAGGCCTTGCGCGCCGGCAACCAAGAGTTTTCGGCGCTGGTCGACGAAGGAGCAGCTTTCCAGCGACTTTCGGTGCGACTTTCGGCGCCGCGAGGCTTCAAGCCGCCCCTAGCTCGCGTGGCGCTGCCAGCGTTTGCGCTGCTGGCCGTGCTGGCGCTCGTCATGTTCAATCGTCGAGAGCCAGTGACTATCGTGGCTGAGCGGGTGGGCGGTGGCAAGAACGCCACGACGTCGCTTCGCTCCGTCGTGAACGACGCGAGTCCGGAGCCGAGCCCGACCCCGGAGCCTTCCGCGCTCCCGGTTTCTCAGCAAGCACGAAAGCGATCGGTCGCTGCCCGCGCAAGCGCGCTGCTCGAGCGTGCCACGCCGCAGCCGAACGCAGCGGCGCGCGCTCCGGAGGCATCCGAAGTCGCGCGCGCCACGGCTGACCAACGCTCGGACGCGAGCGCCGAGCCAGATTGTTTGAGCCTCGCTCGCACCGGCGCGACGCACGAAGCCGAAGCGTGTTTCGTCGAACGCTCGCGTGGGTCGGGGCTCGGTGCTGAGATGGCGCTCTACGAGCTTGGACGTTTGCGTCGCGACGTGCTCGGCGATTCCCGCGGTGCGCTCGCTGCGCTCGAGCAGCACGCGGCTCGCTTTCCGTCCGGCTCGCTGCGCCGCGAAGTGGAAATGTCGGCGCTCGGCCTGCTCGTTCAGCTGGGTCGAAGTCGCGAAGCGCTCGAGCGCTCGAGCGCGCTGCTCGAATCGCAATCGGGCGGCGAGCGACGCGCGGAACTGCACCTGTTTCGAGGTCAGGTTTTTCGCCGAAACCTGAGTGATTTTCGCGCTGCCGAGCTCGAGTACGCCAAAGCCGAAGCGCTCGCAGGCTCGACCGCCGCAGAAGCCACCTATCTGCGCGGGCTCTGTCAGGAGGCGTTGGGCGAGCCGCTCGCCGCCATCGAAAGCTATCGGCGCTATCTCGCGAAGCCATCTCGACCGCGCGCCGCGGACGTCCAGCGACGGCTTACCCGCCTCTCTTCGCCATGACTCGTCGCGCTCGCGCTGCGCTCTCCGGCCAGTCGACTCGCGTTCGCAAGCGCTCGTCGCGCGGGACTCGATTGAGTTTCTTGTTTGCGCTGCAGGCCGTTTGCTCCTGCGGGCAAATCTCGCTCGGCTCCTACGACGACCTCATCGGGCAAGGCGGAACGGTTTCGAACGTGACCGGCGGAAGCCCGAGCTCAGCGAACTCCGGTCGCGCCGGCAATGCGCACGGCGCGCGCGACGGACAAGGCGAAGGCGCCGCTTCTTCGGGCAGCCCGGCCGGCGATGCGGGCTCGGGTGGCAACATCGGCGGCAGCACGACACAGGCCGGCGCCGGTGGCGATTCGGGCGCATCGTCGCGAGGCGGTCACGCGGGCCAGAGCCATTCCGGCGGAATCATCGGCGTTTCTGGCAACGGAGGGAACGCGGGCGCCGCCGGTTCTAGCGGCGCTCGCGAAGCCGGTGGCGCGGGCGGTGAAGCCGGTGGCGCTGTCGGGACCGCGGGGGAAGGCGGAGCGAGTGATGGCGGCGGTGCAGCAACTGGACCTCGATCCTGCCAGCATTCGAGCACCACTTGTGGCGCCGAGCACGAGAGTTGCTGCACATCGAACTACGTCCCGGGCGGCACGTTTTTCAACGGCGGAGACGGCTCCGAGCTGATTGGTGCGCTGCTCTCACCCTTCTATTTGGACAAGTACGAGGTAACCGCGGCCAGGTTTCGCCGCTTCCTCGACAGCTACGACGCTTGGAAAGAAACCGGCTTGTTTGCGGGCGCCGGCAAGCACCCATTGATCGCGGACAGCGGCTGGCGCGAGAGCTGGTCCGCGATCCTTCCCGGCGCTGCCGCCGAGATCAGCGCGGAAGTCGAGAACTGCTACTCGCTTCCTGGCTCGACGCTCACCCGCGCCGACGATCAGCCGGTCAACTGCCTCTCCTGGTACGAGGCATTCGCATTTTGCATTTGGGACGGCGCGCGGCTGCCGACCGAGGCAGAGTGGCAATATGCCGCTGGTGGCGGCGGTTGGTCGCGTACCTACCCTTGGGGTGATGAACCCGAACCCAGCGAGAATCTCGCCATATTTGGCTGTACCGATAACCCCGCGCTCTGCAAATTGCCGGGCGTCGGCTCACGCCCCGCGGGCGCCGCGCCCTGGGGTCACCTGGACATGGCCGGTTCGGTGTCCGAGTGGGTGCTCGACGGTGCAACGCTCGGGCAGAGCAATTGTGTCGACTGCGCGTCCCTCGACGATACCGACGGCAGAGTGTTTCGAGGCGGTGGCTTTGCCTCACCAGCGTCGGAGCTTGGTGTGAGAAAGCGCAGCGGCTGGTCCGGAGCCCAACGCATGCACTTGCTCGGCGTGCGCTGCGCACGTGATCGCCACTAGTGGTCGGTCGGCGGAACGACGCGACCTCGGCGTGCAGCCATTTACTTCGCGTGCGTGAAGATTGGCGGAGGGCCGCCCTCTAAGCCTGCGAAGCCGCGCTCGGGAAGGCAGCGCACCGCTATTGGTGCGCGCGCTTTGGGGCGTGACGCGTGACGAAAGGGATCGACGATGAGATTGTATTCGACGTGGAGCGCCGCGCTCGGTTGCGTCTTGCTCGCTGGCGTAGCCGGCTGCAGCGCTGGTGAAGGCGTGACCGAGGACATTGGTCACACCTCGCAAGCCGGCAGCTACGACTTGGTGAGCACCTACACCACTCCGACCGCCGCCAAGGGCTGGATCATCGAGTGGAAGCTGCCGCAGCTCTTGAACCCGAGCACCGGCGTGGGCGTGGTCGGGCAGTGGTACAATAACCTCGAATCCGGCGTGTATTCTTCGGGAAATAGCTGGAACGTTTACTACTTCGGAGACGACAACGGCGTCGCTGGCAACGAGCCGAGCTGTGACAACCAGTGGGGTTCAGGCGGCATTTGCTCGGGCGTGTTCGGCAACCTTCCGCCGGGTCGTCAAATCGTCTTCAAATACGAGTTTTGCAACGCCGCCCACCAGGCCACCGTCAACGGCACGCAGAACTGCCTGTACGTCGACTTGAAGGATGGCGCGGGCTACCGCTTTTTGGCCGAAGACACCAACGTGCGACCCGAAGGCCCCGAGATGTACGCGCACGACATCGAGCACTTTCGCGACGAGGGTTACACCATGCCGCAGGTGTCGTGCAGCGCGCCGACCAAGATGGTGCGCCAGCAAATCAAGAACAGCGCCGGCAATTGGGTAAACCTCACCGGCTCCAGCACCTGGTCATTCAACACGGTGAGCCCCTACAAGTACCAAAACAAGCAGCTCGGCTCGAACCCCGCGAGCTGGGAGTCGTGTTCACGGATCACGACTTCAGTCGCCGTCACGTCGAGCTGGGAAACCGGTTATTGCGTGAACGTCACCGTGTCCAACTCGGGGCCCGGCGCGATCAGCAACTGGAACCTGGTGGTCGACTTGAACCAATCGACCATGAACAACAACTTCAGCGCGAATTTCACGCCGCTCGGCGGCTCGCGCTACCGGGTGACCCCGCTCTTCTGGAACTCGACGATCAACGCGGGCGCCTCACAGACCGTCGGTTTTTGCGGCAACAAGACCGGCGCCAACTGGACGCCCTACGTCTTCTCCGAAGACGGGATCTGAGCCGGGCCGCGCGTCACGGACCGCGCGCGTTCGGTGTGCGCGCGGTCCGCACCGCCCTCAATGCCCCGTAAAGCCCTGGCATGACCAGAGCGGGTAGGTCTGAAAGCCATTGTCCACCGGACAACCGCCGGGATCGCTCGAAATATCGTAGCAAGACCCGAAGATCGCCGTCGGCGCGCAATTGAAGTCGTTGTCGTCGTCGTGAATGCAGGCGCCCTTGCTACCGTTGCCGTCGTCGCAGTCGTCCGCGCCGTAACACTCGGACACCGGCCAATACCCGTACTCCCCGCAGGTGTGCCCGGGGCAGGCATAGGTCCAGTTGGTGTGATCGCAGGAGTAATCGCTGTCCTTGTCGGGCAGGCAAAGAGTGCCGGTGTTGGCGATGCACGCACCCGCTGGGCAGGTAAAGCAGTAAGCCGGCCAGCCCCCGGCGCCTTCGTTCGGGGCGCCCGAGGTGGAGCAAGTCACCGCTCGCGAGTCATTCCTGCCGAAGCCCTCGCAACTGCCGCCCGAGCAATTGCCGCTCTTGCAGTCGGGCGTGGTCGACATTCCGATCGACATTCCATCCGGGGATTTAGCGCACACATTCCCTGGATCGGTCCCGTTGGTTGCGGTCGAGCACGTTCCGGCACCGCAATTGCCACCCGTGAACCCGGGCTTGCAAGCGCACGAAAAAGTGGCGGCTCCGTCCGAGCACACGCCGCCGTTCAGGCACGGGTTGGGTGAACAATCGTTGACGTTGGTTTGACACGTAGTTCCGGTAAACCCGGTTAGGCACGCGCACGTGAAGCCATTGATCGCGTCGGTGCAGGTTCCGCCGTTCAGGCAAGGATTCGGGCTGCACTCGTTGATGTTGGTCTGGCACGTGGTGCCGCTGTAGCCGGGCTTGCACGTGCACGTGTACTTGTTGGTCCCATCCGCACAGCTTCCGCCGTTCAGACAAGGATTGGGGTTACAGTCGTCGATGTTGGTCTGACAGGTGGTGCCCGTGAAGCCGGCCTTGCACGCGCAGGTGAAGGCGTTGTTCCCGTCCGTGCACGTTCCGCCATTCAGGCAGGGGTTCGGGCTGCAGTCGTCGATGTTGGTCTGACAGGTGGCGCCCGTGAAGCCGGCCCTGCATGCACAGGTGAAGGCGTTGTTTCCGTCCGTGCACGTTCCGCCATTCAGGCAGGGGTTCGGGCTGCAGTTGTCGATGTTGGTCTGACAGCTTTCGCCCGTGAAGCCCGGCTTGCAAGCGCACGTGTAGCCGCTGGTTGCATCGGTGCACGTGCCACCGTTCATACAGGGGTTCGGGTTGCAGTCGTCCGCGTTGGTCTCGCACTTGGTCCCGGCAAACCCGGCCTTGCACGCGCAAGAGAAGCCGTTGACCCCGTCCGTGCAGGTGCCACCGTTCAGGCAAGGGTTCGGGCTGCAGTCGTTGGTGTTGGTCTGACAGGTCGTTCCCGTGAAGCCGGAGCCCGTGCAGTCGCACGTGAAGCTGCCCGCCGAGTTGACACAAGTACCGTGCTGACACGGGCTGGTTCCGCTGCACTCATTGACGTCCGCCTGACACGTCGTGCCGCTGTAACCCGTACCGGCGCAGTCGCAGGTGTAGCCCGGTGTCTTGTTCGTGCACTTGCCGCCGTGGAGGCACGGACTGGTCGCGGCCTTACACTCGTCGACGTCGGTCTCGCACGTCGCGCCGCTGTAAGTTGCAGGACACGTGCAGGTAAAGCCCCCCACTTTGTCGACGCAGGTGCCCCCGTTCTTGCACGGGCTCTGCTCGCACTCGTTGATATCGACCTCGCAATTTCGGCCTTGATAGCCGGCCTTGCAGGTGCAGGCGTAGCTCGTGCCTTCGTCGGCGCAGGCCGCCCCATTCAGACAGGGCTTGTCCGCGCACTTGCTCACCGAAAGTTCGCAGCGCGCTCCGGAATAGCCCTCGAGACAGGAACAGGCATAGCGCGACGGACCGTCCACGCAGGTGCCGCCGTTCTGACAAGGGTTGGGGCTGCACTCGTCCGTCTCGGAGTCGCACAAGGTACCGTGCCAGCCAGCAAAACACTCGCACGTGAACTCACCGGCGCCGTCCGTGCACACACCGTTCTTGCACGGGTTCTGCGCGCATTCGTCGTTGTCGATTTGACAGACTTCCCCGCTGAACCCTGGTGGGCAATTGCACGCGTAGCTGGTCGGCGTCAGACGACACGTTCCGCCGTGTTCGCAGGGCATGGCCGTGCACGGGTCCGGCGCATCGGTGCCTCCCACAGCGCCATTGCCGCCGCTGGCCGCGCCACCCTGCGCGACGCCGCCTGCGCCAGCTCGCGCGCCGCCGCCGCTAGCCGTACCCGCCGCGCCGCTCGTGCCTGAACCACCTCGCCCGGAACCCGAGCTGCCGCTCGCACCACTGCTACTTTGTCCGGCGTTCATGCCGCCGCTGCTGCGCCCGGCGAAACCAGCAGCGCCACCCCCGGCCTGACCCCCCTTTGGCCCAAAATCGTATTTATCGTCCACTTCGCACGCGGACGCGGCGCATGCCAACCCCACCACCAGAACCGGAATCGACCACACTTTCAAGTCGCACCTCTCAACCCAACGCTACCCAACCGACCCGGCCGCATCTTCATCGAACTCGGTGTCGATCGCAAGACCGATTGAGTACGGCTCAGCCTAAACGGCGGTAGTTGTGAACGTTAATCCAGCCGTAGCGTGGGCCTATTGCGCGCTTTCCGGGTGGTCGAACGCACGCAGAGCAAACGGCAACGGGCGATAGCTCGATCGATACGCATCGAACGTCGTGTCGAAGTCGTTTACCGCGAGCGGCGCGAGCGCGCCCTTGAAAACGAGGTGATGAACGCCACTGCCGGTGAAAAACGGATCGAGCGAAAGTTTATTTCCATTCACCGCACTCAAAAGAAAGAAACCAAACCGATTGGCAACCGCCCCAGTGGTCGCCCGGCCCTGCTGACTCAGCGAAATGTGCAACGCCGGATCGTCCCCGTCACTGCGGTAAGTCACCCCGAGCACCAATCCGGCCGATGTGACCGCTCGACCCGGGCGCGGCAGTTCGTCACCAGAACGCTGCGCTTCCCTCTCTGCCTCGATCAACCCCATAAACGTCGAGTAAACCTCCCAGAAATGTGCCGGCGCAAAGATTCTCCCATAGTACGCCCCACGCCGGTACAGCAGCACTGCTCCGCTAACGACTGCGATTAAACCAACGATGAGCCCGGTCATTGGGACACAGGGCGTGGCGGCTCCTTGGCGAACGCTCGCCCCACCCCAGTACCTTAGCAGCCAAAGTCACTAACCCGGGAGGTGACATTCAGGCCCCAGCGCAATCGCGAAGCTTACGGCCGGGCGTCGAAGCAGAGTCGGGCGCCCCACGCCGTTTTCGCTCTATTGCCGAGCGATGGCCTCTAAGCGTCGCGCTCACCAGCGAACAGCGAGCCAGAGCTCTGCGGTCACGGGCAGAGAAACGACACGTCGTCGATCCAGAGGTCGAAGCTCTGGCTCGGAGCGGTTTGAAAGCGCACCCCGTAAATCTCTTCGGCGACCACGCTCTCCAGGTTCTTGAGCGACCAATTGGCGGTCTTCAAGACCGACCACGGATAGCTGAAGAATTGCCATTCAGTGCTCAGGGTTTGACCGAAGTTTGCTCCGAAATCATCGAAGCACGGGCCGCGGCTCTCGTCGCACACGCCGTCGTCGCGATTCGCTTTGGCAACGGGCGGATCGGGCTGGCAATCCAGATCGCAAACCTCGCCATACGGTGACGTGTTGCGATCATTGACGTTCATCCGCGCTTCCAGGCTGGAGCCTCCGGCAGTGCCGATGCGTGCCCAAAACGCAATGCCGGCGTAGCGAGAGGCGTCATAGCGTTGCTTCGGCACGAAATCGAAACCCACGCCCGCGCCCCATTTGACGAACCCAGAACCGTAAGTGCGCAGCGCACTGAGGCTCGAACCGCGAGGCGCCTCCAGTTTGGTCATGCGGAACAGCAGCATTCCCATGTCCGCCGGTGCTTGCATGCCCCCGTCGCTCTCGTCGTTGAACGCGAACCAGGCGTCCGAGCGCCCAGACGTCTGGATCAGGCTCGCATTCCCGTCTTCCATGTCGTCGATCAACTCGAGCTGCGCCGAGTTCTTGCCGCAGATGCCAACTCGCAAGAGCAATGGATCCGTCGGCCCCTCGTCCGGGTTATTCGACTGCTGTCCGCCCAGAACGTGGCCGCTTGCTTCCCCGCACGAACACGAGAGCAACGCCGCTAGCGCGAGCGAAAGTGGCTCGACGAGTGGCAGGGAGTGACCGCGACGGCGCATCCAGTGAATGTCCTCGCGCAGCATGCACGAAAGCCATGTTCCCGCCACCCAAAACCGATCACAAAAACGCCCATCAGCCCTCGCTAGCTAGCGGATATCACTGGCTCTGCCTGCTCCAGGCGCATTCGGCATTGGGCGGCCGCAGCGCTTTCAGGGTCGCGCTCAATGGCCGTGACGAACGCCGCGCGCGCCAGCTCCGTGCGCCCAAGCTCTTGGTAGAGTTCCCCCAATTCGCACAAACTACCGCCTCCTTGACCTCGATAGCGGTGGCTGCGGCCCCGCTCGTAGTACTCGACGGCCTGCTCCAGGTTGCCCCGGACCCGTTCGATCTTTCCGAGGAGAAAGAGCCCGTTGCGCTCGCTTGACGCGCGCAACGCGGCGCCGAGCCCGGCGGTCGCCGAAGTGAATGCGCCTTCGACGTCACCGCTGGCAAGCTCCAGGGCGGCTTTGGTGAACAAGACTTCAGGCAGATACATCGGAGACAGCGGTTTGGGGTCGATGCCGGTGAACGCGCGGCGCGCTGCAGCGACCTCTCCCCTGTGGGCGAGGATCCAGGCGCGAAGACAGAGTAAGCCGTTCCGGGCGACCGGGTTTCCCTCGCTTGCCGCTTTACTGCGATCGAGCAGGCGAAGGGCGAGGTCGTCGCGACCTAGATTGTGAAGCGCTTCTGCTCGATTGATATGCCAGATTGCACGCAACCCTCGCAGCTTTCGAGTTCTCAAGCGAGCCAGGCGGACGTGTCTTCCCCCAAGCACGGCGGCGCGGTATTTCCCTGCGCTGACCCTGACATCCACGAACAGACGTTCTGTAAAGTTGGCGCCGGAGCTATGTCGATTCATGCTGTCGAGCCAGCTTTCCAAATCGTTGGAGCTTTGCTCGGCAGCCCCCTCGTACGCCACTAAACGAATACCAAGGTAACGACGAAAATAGCGGGCGCGCGGTTCAGGGAAGAGAATCAGCAATCCAATCGCGCGCCGTCCCCAAGCGTAGTGGCCTCGCTGTAAGCAGTAGCTTCCCAGTCGGAATAGAGCTGCCGGAGTAAACTGAAGCCAAAGGACCAGCAGAAAGAGCCCGATTGCAGCTGCCAGTGGGACGGACGGAGATCCGTTCGTGACCTTGAACAGGGCGCGCAGCAAAGAATCGTCCGACAAGCCAACCCACCTATATCAGCCCACGTCTTGGTCACGTAGCGTTGCAGAGCGGCTCGTGACTGAGCGCCGCCCGGGCCCTCATTCTGGCTTCCACCGCTTTAACGTGGGCTTACTTCGTAGCCCCCGCCACGAGGCACTCGCCCGGCACCTCGGACCCAGTAGGCGATTCGAAGCTACGGAGCCTTCGACTTGGTCCCACACGGACTCCTTGCCGTGCGCGGGCTGCTCCTGGGTTTATCTCCCGTAACCGACCGCCTTGATATTCTGCAGAACAGCCTGCTCGGTGCCGTCGTCGGGAAAGCCCGCGACGATGGCGCCCTCGTAGAACGTGCCCCAAGACGCATTGCTGTTGTCTGCGCTGACGCCAAGAATGACGCCCCCTGCGTTCCAAGTTCGTCTGGGCATCGCTCCCTGGTAGGCGGTGGTCAGAGCACTGGCCGTGGCTACATCAGCCATTCTGAGCGCCCAGTTACCGGACGCGGTGCTCCACTCGGTCTTGAGGAAGCCCAATGCAAACTTCACCTTCAGCGAAGGGTTGTTCGGGTTGGGCGTGCCCGAACTCGGCCCTTGCGAGCCACCAGCCGAAACATACACGTGATCGTCCATCATGAACCAAGGGCCTTCGCCGGCTCCGAGCGAATCGACCCCGCTTCCGTAGAACAGCGCGGTCGTATCGAAGAACGTTTGCGCATCGGGCGGAGCGTTGCCGAAATCCCAGCAGCAGCCAACGCCCGCGCGCGTGCCATCCGCGAGTAAGTAAATGCTGAGGGGCTCGTCCTTGCGCGGCATGCCGTCTCCCACTCGCGCGAGTCGGTACCCTTCTCTCGCCTCCATATAGAGTGAATAGACCTTGTGACCAGCGACCGTCAGCGATTCTCGCGTCGCCCCGGACTCGAAGTCATCCGTTGCGGCGTAGGGGCCGCCGAACGGAATTCCTTTTTTCGCGACCGAGAGATGGCTGCCCTTGCCGGATTGATCATAGAGCAGTGAGACAGTGCAGATCGTGCCCGCGCAGGCTGCGTCCACCGCTGCCGCGTCTGCGAATCCGTCCTTCGTCTGCCCGACGTCATGCGTCTCGCCACCGGAGCCGGTGTTCTGTTCGGAGCTACCGCTTCTTATCTGATAGAGGGGACCATCGTACGTGCTCAAAATGCGTCGCACGGTGCTGTACGCCGCGACACAGGGCAGGCCCGCGTCTTGGTAGATGTCGCACGGGCCCCGAGTGATGGGCTTCGTGTCGCCCGATGCCTCGCCACCAGCGCCTCCGGCATCCACCCCGCCGTCAGCGCCGGCAGCGTTCCCGACTCCGGCCATGCCGGCGTCGCCGCCTTCCGCTCCACCTTGTCCGACAGCGCCGGCCGCACCTCCGCGTCCCCCCGCACCTGCCGCGCCGCCCGAACCGTGCATGCCGCCTGAACCCTGCATGCCACCCGCACCTTCAGAGCCGGCGACGCCCGCGGTGCTTTGGGAGCCCGCGCCTCCCGAGACCCCGCCTGTCCCCTGAGCAGCCGCGCGCCCTCCAGCGCCTGCTCCCTGAGTGCCGGATGCGCCGGAACCGCCGCGGCCGCCGTCGTATTCCCCAGGCGCGTCACTGCTGCAAGCGAGCAGCCAACCTGGCAAAAGAGCGACGAGCGCGGCAAGCAACGCCGCCTTCATCACAGGGAGCGGACCACACCAGGCTTTAGAGGTTGCCATCTGCTGGTCCGCGAAAGGTACCAGGCCCCAGCCGCGAAGATCTTCTCAAGATTGGCCTTGTTCGGCGCACAAAGCCACTGTCTCAGCGCGAACTAGTCCATTACGGGCAAGCAGTGTGTGGGCAGCTCGTCCCGCAAGTGACCGCGCTGCCGTTGCCCGTGTTCGTCAGCGCGCCGGACCAGCCACCCGTGGCGAGCCCAGCGCCGAAATCTGCGACCTGACACGAGCAGAGCTCGCTGTTGTTGGTGAACCCCACTGGGCCCGCACCGTTCACCGTGACCCCGGGATAGAACGGGATCACGCTACCTTGCGCGCCCGAGATCTCGATGGCGCCGAATTGCGGACCCGGTACGGTCGACACGCCGTAGTAACCTCGTAGCCCACCGCCATCGACGCGGAAAGTGCCGCCAACGTGCGTGAGCGACCCGAGCGCACTACAGCTCTCCGTTCGATAACGCTCGAGTGTGAGATTGCCGCCCACCGAGGTAAGTAGCGGCGCCACTGAATCGCGAATGGTGCTGGTTCCTGCGCTTCCCGTAAACGTCACGTTTCCCGAAACCGTGCTCAGCGCTGGCAGAAAATAGCGAAAGAACGGGTTAGTGGTGACCGTCAGCGAACCGCCCACGCTCTGCAGTAGCGGTAACAGTTGATCGTCGTAGAAGTCCGCTGTGGGCTGCTGCACGGTCAAGTTTCCCGGCACGCTGACCAAGTTTCGCAAGCCTTTCGGCGTGCCTGGCAAGTGCGGTTGGTCCACGAGCACGTTCGCACCGGCCGAAGTCACGGCGTCGAGCCCAAAGTCGTAAGCAACGCCGCTGCCGCCGCTAACCCCTGAGTCCTTGAGCGCGTGCAGTGCAATGTCGCCGCCGACGCTCGTGAGCGCCGGCGCAGCCAGTTGCCCCACGAGCGTCGCGTAAGTCGGTGGGTTCCCGGACACGGACCAGAAGCGATTGAGCGACACGTTGAGCGCGCCGCCGACTTCGGTGAGCGCGGGGAGCGAAATGGTCGCCGCGTGGTCCGTATTCACGCTCAGGCTACCGCGCACCCGCTGCAAATTCGGAAGAGCCACGGAAACGCCCGCGAGGTAAACCTGGCTGCTCGGCACGCCGCCGCCGATGATCGTCAGATCGCCATCGACCTCGGTGACGCATTGAAATTGTCCGGCCTGGCTGGCGCCCGAAATGCTGAGGTTACCGTGATAGGTCGCGGCGAGCGTGACCAAGATCGGATCGGCGCGGCACTTGGCGTAATCCGCGGAAGTCGGGTTCGGGGGCAGGTTTGCGAGGCACGTCTGGTTGATGCCGACGATGCTCTGATTGCTTCCTTTGGGAAAAACCTGAAAGGCCGCGGCAGCACAGAGGCTCGGCCAGAACCGGGCGGGAACGTTCACGGTTGTGCGCCAACTGTCGTCCGCGCCGACCGAAGCGTTGCCGAGCCAGCTCAACGACTGATTGCTGGGCTCGATGCCGTAGATGCTGACCGAGCTTGCAGAAGTGTGAGAGTAGTAGCCCTCGAACGTCATCACGTTCGTGGAGGCCATCGAGTCGCTCACCGGGCTGGTTACGCAGCCGGCGCAAGTGAGTGCGGCCACGGCAAAACCGCTGGAGGGCGTGAGCAGCTTCGAGAGACTTCGAGAAATCGGCGTCAGCATGTTTCTGATCCTTCCCCTGACACCCAGTCTGCGTTGACCGTGCCTCGCGCTGCCATAGTCATTGAGCGGGCCGCGCAGCCATCAATCGCCGGTAAACCGAGCGATTGAAATCGCATGAGATACAGATACAGATCGGCCTGGCGTGGCTGCTGCGCCGCACAGAGGGGACTGAGTTGCCTGGTGCCGAAACGGGCCGTCGAGCGCGCCCGTATCTGAGTGGGCAACCAAATTTCTAGCGAAAGCGACTAGGAGTTTTGTTGCTCAGTCCATTTGATCGAATAGGCCTGGTGTCGAGCGCGCTGCGGGACCCGTGCTTGCGGGGGTGGGCGTACTCGCTTTAGAGTGGGGCTCGGTGGTGGTGCGGGGCGCTGCGGCTGTTGGTCGAGGCGTGGGCCGTGAGGATGGCCGTCGCGGCGCAGTTGGTGTCGGCGGTGCGATCGCGGTGGACGTGGCAGGTAGAGGACTGGGCTGAACAGGGGCCGCGGCAACCGGCGCGGGTGCGACGTCAGCTGCTTTTGGCTTTGCGGTCGCTGGGCTTTGCACGAGCGGCGCTGGGGCATGCGTCTGCGGACCAAGCGCGCTGCGCGCTACCGCGGCTCCTGCGAGGGTTCCGCCCAAGACGCCGAGCGCTGCGAGCAGGGCGGAGCCGAGCAGCGCGAGCCCAAGGGAGCGCGTGGCGAATGTCTGGGCGGGCGGCGCTGCGGTGGACGGCGGCCCTGGTGTGGGCAGTGTGGCCGCGCTGCTCGGGCTCGACGGGACCGGGCTTGGGCCGACACGGACGATCGCGCGGCTCGGGCCCGCGGATAGGGGAGCGTGCTGCGGGTCAAAGCTCTGAATTCGCGCGATGCGATCGACGCCCAGTTGCGCTTCTGGAGACGCAAACTCGCGCAGCGCGGCGGCCAGATCGGCGACGGAGGGGAAGCGCGCGTGCGCCTCCTTGCTTAGGCAGCGCAAAACAATGGCTTCGAGGCCTCGCGGCAGACCGTTGCACAGCGCGGTAAGGGGCGCAGGTGTATCCGCCACGATCGCCGCGAGCAGCGAGCTCGCGCTTTCGGCGTGAAAGGGCGGCGAACCGCTCAAGAGCTCGTGCAGCGTCGCGCCGAGTGCCCACACGTCGCTGAGCGGCGTGGCTTGTGCCATGCGCAGCTGCTCGGGCGCTGAGTACGCAAGCGTGTCCCACAGGCGAGTCGACTCCCAGAACGCTGCCGTGCCGTGGTTCCAGCTGCGGATCTTGACGCCGAGCGGGTTGGCTCTCAGCGTCTCCGCGTCTCCGAACTCGAGCACCTTGATGATGGGAAGGCCATCCGAACGGCGCGTTACGAACAACGTGGAGGGGCTGAGGCCGCCGTGCGTGAGACCCTGGCGATGCGCTTCGGCCACTGCTTCCGCGGCTTGAAGCACGAAGTCTACGGCCTCGGTTGGCGTCAGCGCGCCGCGTACGCGTAAGAGCTCTCGCAGTTCCGAGCCTTGAAACGCTTCGAACACGATATAGGGCGCGCCCGACGGTAAGCGTCCGGCGTCGACGGTGCGCGCAGCGTGCTCGCTCCGGAGGTTCATCGCGGCCCGGGCCCCGTTCAAGAAGCGGCCGACCGCTTCGGGCGTCTTGCAGCCCTCCGCCCTGAGATACTTGAGGTGAAATCGCTGTCCCAGGCGAGCGTGACGCACCTTGACCAGCACGCACGGGCCCATATTCCCAACCACGCGCTCCACCACGTACTGATCCGAAATCAGCGCGCCGGCTCCAAGATCGGTGGCGATTCGTCTGCTGTCGGGTGCACCTTCGAAGCGCGGTAGCGGCGGGGGAGGCGGCAACGAGCTCGGTAGCGCTCCGAGCGCTCGCGGTGCGTGGATCCTGGTGGGATCCTCGTCGAGATCCTGTTCGTCGCCGCTCGAGGCTCGCCCCGACCTACGAAGAAATCCAGATTCGGGCACCGCCGCAATCTGGAAGCGCTCATTTCGTTCGTTTCGTCCCGGTCGCCTCATGTCGTCGGTGCGCATGTTACTCATCGTGACGCCGCTCGGAGTCGAAACTCAGTTTCAAATTGGTGTCGTTTTCGCGTCGGGCGTTTGCGCACTAATGCGTGCACACCTGCGTGCGCGAGAGCGTACACTCCGCGCCCGACGTGAGGAGCGAGCGATGCGCCGTGACCCATCCGAGCTGCAACCAGGACAACTAGTCGATCGCTACCAATTGCTTCTGCCCGTCGCCACTGGCGGTACGTCGCAGATCTGGGCGGCTCGCCGCTGTGGAACGCGTGGCTTCGAGAAGCTCGTCGCGCTGAAAACGCTGGCGGTCCCGGACTCGGAGAGTCGCGAGCTCGAGCGCCTGCTGTGGCGCGAAGGTCGGCTCGCCTCGCGGATCCAGCACGCCAATGTCGTCCAGTATTTCGACCTGATCGAGCAAGACGGCGTGCTGTGCTTGGTCATGGAGTGGATTGACGGTGAATCGCTGAGTTCGCTCTTGCGCAGGGTCTCGCGCGCGGGTGGGTTGCCGCTGGGCATCGCCGTGCAAATCCTCGTGCAAGCGTGCAGAGGCCTGCAAGCCGCGCACGAGCTGCGCGGCGCCGACGGGCAACCACTTGGCCTCGCGCATTGCGACGTGTCGCCGCAGAATCTGATGATCGACGGCTCTGGCGTCGTGAAGTTGATAGATTTCGGGATCGCCAAGGTGCGCCGATTCGACGGCGGCGGCGACGATCGCGTGCGTGGCAAGCCTTCTTTCATGGCGCCCGAACAGGCCATGCGCCAGCACGTAGATCTCCGAGCGGACATCTTTTCTCTTGGCATCATGGGCTACCTGCTCACGACCGGGCGTCACCCTTTCGGAGCTCGCAACGCTACCGATACGCTGCTCGCGATTTGCAGCGACGTGCCGGTTGCTGCGCCGTGCTCGGTCGTCGAAAGTTATCCGAGGGCTCTGCAGCGTGTCGTGCTGCGCGCGCTCGCGCGACAGCCTGCGCTACGCTACCAATCTGCGGCCGAGATGCTCGAGGATCTGGTGGCGGCATTTCCCGGCTATGCATCGGAATCCGAGTTGGCTGGGCTTTTGCACAGCGCCTGCGGCAGCGCTCTCGATAGCCGCCGCGCGCTAGTAAACGAGGCGCTCGGGCGCTATTCCACGCCGACTCTCGCGGACAGCCCCGTCGCTCCAGCTCTCCTCGCCGAACCCACGTCGGACACCTTGTCTCCGGCGCAGCTCGCCGCCCAGCCAGCATTCGCTGCCGCCCGGACGACGCGCTGGCGGCCCACGCACGTAGCCGTCGCCGCCGGTGTAGTCGCGTTCACTGCGGCCTTCAGCTGGACCGTGACGCAAACAGCGGCAAGGTTCGGCGTTCCGTCGGAACGTGCAGCGCCCGTCGTCCACGCGGCCCGGGCGTCGGAGTCGCCGACGCAAGTAGCAGCCCTTCCGAGCGCAGGGGCGCAGGCGGCGCCGCAGAGTTCTCCCGCCGCTGGAGGTGCCGATCCGAATCACCCTCCAGCTCCGACCGAACCAGCGCCTGAAAGTGTGGCGCCCGCGGCGAGTAACGGCCGGAGCGCGTCGCAGAAGCCGCCCGCGAAGAAGCGCAAGGTCATCGCGGTAGGGCAGCGTTACGGGATTTGAGGGCTACTGCTGTCCGCTCGCGATCAGCGCCATCATTTCCGGGTAGTGATAGGTAGCGCTCATCGTGGGGTGGTGCTTCGCGGTCGCGACCATCGCCTTGGCGATCTGGTCCACACGGATCGATTTGTACTTGGCCGGCGTGACGAACGAAAGCAGCGGCAGTGTCTTCTCGAGAAGCCAGGGCGTGTGCTGAGAGCCGATGATCATCGCGGGTCGGAACACGCTCACCACTGCCGGCCCGCTGGCGCGCACGGCTTCTTCCGCCTCGCCCTTCACGCGGTTGTACCGCGACATGCCCGCGCCACCCCCGCCGCCGGCCTTAGCGCTCGGGTCCGCCCCCGCGGCGCTCATGAACGCAAGATGCTGGACCTTGCCCAGCTCTCGCAGCGCCCTGGCGAACGCTTCGTTCAGCGCGACGTCCACCGCGCGATGTTCCTCGAGCGTGAGCTTGGCGGTGCCAGCACCCACCCCGAGCACGCTGAATCCTTCCAAGTCGCCGTCGACCTCGCCCCCTGCTTCGAGCGTCGCCTTTGCGAGCGGCGCGGGCTTCATATCGGGAACCAGCTTTTCCACCAGCTTGCGGCCTGTTGCGCGAGCCAGCGTGACTGCTTCAGGAAGCGAGCGGCGCGACAGTGTGATGACGGTGCCAAAGCTACCATCGTGAAACAACTCGCGGAGCAAGGCGGCGCCCACCGACCCGGAAGCTCCGAGGACGATCGCCGTACGTTCGTTACTCATGGCAGCGCCATCATACGTGGACGCGGCGGCCGTCTGCCTCTTGATTCAGCGCGGAAAGGTTCGACCGTCAGGTGCGACAGGAATCGGGGTGTCGCCGCGCACTGAGCAAGAGGCTGAGCGGGACTCGCTGACGTCGCCGCAGCTCGCTCGGGTCTTGGACGTGTTCGGCGCTCGGCGTTCCCTCGCGCAGGTCTTCGACCGCCAGTTGGCTCGCACAAAGAAGCTGAAAATACTCTTCGATCGTTCGATGATGCTTTTGGACGTCGGCGCCGAACCATCGAACGGTTCGCGGGCCTTGGACGAAATAATCGTCGACGATCCAGTGAGTTCGACCCTCGCCTTCGACGCGCGCGGCGTCCGAACTGGTTAGCACTGGGTGCTCTACCGAGAAGAGAAGCCTGCCTTCGGGACGCAGCGCCTCGCGGATTTTGGCGAAGGTTTTGGCGAGGTCGTCGAGCCAGTGCAAGGTCATTCGCGATACGACCACATCGAAAGCAGCGGTGGGGAAGTCGAACTGATCGATCCGCGCGTGCATCACGCGAACCTTCGTGCTTGCCAGATTCGCGTGCGCCAGGGCGATCATACGGGTCGAGGCGTCCACCCCGACGTACGAACGACAGCCTCTATCGAGCAGCAGCTGCCCGTAGCGCCCGTCGCCGCATCCAAGGTCGAGAATGTCGAGGTCTCGCACATCACCGAGCATCCTATCAAAAACGTGCTGCTCGATGAGCTCGTTTGGGGCGCACCCGGCGTCACGCCTCGCCTGATACGCAGCGTGCGTTTGCGCTTCCTCGAAGAATTCGACGCCGCTCAAGACCGTCATGCCGCCCCTCCTCTCGTGCGCCCAACGTAGCAGGCTTCAGCTGCGAACGCCGAGCGCATTTCATTGCGAAGCTCTTACAGTCGGTCTTCGTGTCGACGCCGGGTGCTCGATCGATGCGACAGCGGTCAGGCGGCTTCGACTCGCTCGCTGTAAGCTGCGACCGTCTTCTTCCAAGACGGACGCGCGGTGCAACGGGCGCGGTAAGCGAGCAAGTTCGGGTATTGCTTCAGCATTTCCTGACGAGTTCCAGCGTCCAACACGTGGGTCATCAGAATATCCGCGACCGTGAACTCTTCGGTCGCGACGAACTGGCGGTTCGCGAGCCAACCGTCGAGCTGCTTCAAGCGCATCTCGGACCAACCCTGCAAGGCCTCGCTCGGCTTGGTGCCCTTGCCACCGCTCAAGTTGACGAACCACAGCGATAGCAGCGGCAGCTCGACGGTATTGAGCGCGGTGAAGCACCAGCGCAGCACTTGCGCTTCTCCCGCGAGATCGTGGGGCATCAGCTTGCCGCTTCTGCGCGCCAGGTAGAGCAATATCGCACCAGACTCGGAGACCACGACGCCATCGTCATCGATCACCGGAATCTGACCAAAGGGGTTCAGTGCGCGGTACTCAGGTGTATCCAGATCGTGGTTCGGGTGATCCATCCCGACGATCTCGTAAGGCAGCCCGATTTCCTCGAGCGCCCACAGCACACGCAAATCGCGAGTGTTACCGCGCGCTCCCTTGTTCACGCGAGCGAAGCCGTACAGCTTGAGCATGCGCGCAGGCTACCGCGACCGTTTGCCGATGTCCCGACGTGCTCGCGCGCGCGCCATGAGTTGCACCGCACTGTGGCAATGATGCTCGCCTGCCCACCTCCCTAAGGCAAACCACTCCATCGGTTTGAGGACGTGGCCTCCCGGCCTCTTTCCGGCATGCCGATCGAGCGACCCTTGCATGCCGTCGTTCAGCGTGTTACATGCTTTACCATATGGTTAAGTGTTTGCAAGCCGGCCTGGACGCCTCATTTTCAGCGCTTTCGGACGCCACTCGACGCGGCGTTCTCGAGCAGCTCGGGCGCTCCGACTCCTCGATCACGGACCTTGCAGAAAAATTCCAGATGACCCTGGCGGGCATGATGAAGCACGTCGGCGTCTTGGAGCAGGCCGGGCTCGTCACCACCGAGAAGGTTGGGCGCGTGCGGACCTGCAAGCTCGGCGCGCGCCGATTGGAAGAAGAGGCGGCGTGGCTCGAGCGGCACCGCCAGCTCTGGGACGCACGCTTCGACGAGCTGGATAAGGTTGTCGAGGAACTCAAACGGAAGGAAAAAATCAATGGACGCAAGAAGTGAGAGTCAGTCAGCCACCACGAAGAACCGGACCACGGTGGAACGGAAGTCGGAGCGCGAGCTCATCGTCAAACGAACCGTCAACGCCCCGGCACGCATCGTGTTCGAGGCGTGGACCAAGCCCGAGCTATTCAAGCAATGGTGGGTACCAAAGTCGTTCGGCTTGAACCTGGTTTCTTACGAAGCCGATGTTCGTACCGGAGGCCAATACCGTTTGGTCTTCCGCCACGGTGACTCGAACCCCATGGCGTTCTTCGGAAAGTACCTCGAAGTCACGCCGCACTCGCGCCTGGTCTGGACAAACGACGAAGCGGAGGACGGTCCGGTCACCACGCTGACCCTCGAAGAAAAAGGCGGGAAGACACTAGTGATCGTGCACGACCTCTATCCCTCGAAAGAAGCGCTCGACGCCGCGATGGCCTCCGGAGAAAAGAGCGGAATGAGCGAGACCTTCGACCAACTCGACGCGCTGCTCGTCAGCCTCGGCGCGAACTCGAAATAGCCTGAGCCGGTCGATCTCGCGGTCGACACCTCGTGGCGAACCAACGGCGTCTCTCACCCAGCACTAGGCGGCTTCGCGCTCGGGTCTCGGTACACGAGCGCGAACCGTTCGCAGACAACGGGCGCGTTGGGCGTGAACTCCCGACCGAGTCGCTCGCACTCACGCCCGAAGAACGCCCTGTGCGCGCGCTGCCAATAGGCAAGCGAACCATCCCCTTCGCCTTCGGTCGCAGCGAAGTCCGCATCCACCTGGAAGAACGGCACGATCCGGATGCTCGAAGTCTCGATGACGCACACGGGTTTTCCTGAGAACAGCGTGACGACGCTCAGATCGCCTGGCTTGGGAAGGCGCTTGCCCTCGGCCTCGTAGGCCCAAAGCAGTCCGGCAGTCGCCCGCTTCCTTCCAGCGACCACTAGCGCCGCCAGCTCGTCGGCAAGGGCTGCGCTATCGCCGAAGTAAGAGGCCTCGTAAAAGCGCTCTGAAGGATCTTCGCCGATGGTCGAAGCGAAAGCGCTCCAGAAAGCCTGAATCGACGGCGGAATAGCCATATTGCGCATGCAGGTCGGTCCCACCTATCAGGTCTTTCGCGACCTATGGATCAATTGCGCGTGAAGTGATGGCGACACGCTGCGAACCCGTGGGCTACACCGCTCAACCGTTCCGAACGCGCGCAACGGCGCCTCCTCGCCAATAGTCCTTGTGAATCGCGCACATCCCTGGGGCATGGATATTGCTCGTTTCAGGAGCATGTCAACTCCTGGGCCAAGTTGTGCCAGGTCACGGCGCTGCTCGGCTCGGTGTGCCCTGCTCTTGCTCTGCGCGGCGGAGTTTGCGCTAGCTCCGTGGGGCGCCTTCGGGTGCAGCTCACCGCTTGAAGGGCGCGTTTCGACCGGCGGAGCAAGCGGAGGCGGAGCCGGCGGAGGCTCCGCAACCTTGGGCGGAGGCGGAGCAAGTTTGCAAGGCGGTTCAGCGACGACGGGCGGTAGCAACCACGAGTTCTGTGAATATCACTTCTTCCGTTGCATGGATGGTGAGGTCTGGTTCAGTGGGCCATTCTGTGCCGATCGCAGCGCAACCTGTATGCTCGGCTGTCGCACCGACGGCTTTCAGCATCCTGAGAGTGCACGGTCGGAATTGGATGCGCCCGCCTACGCTCTGCAGCTCTGCGAGGAATATCGGCTGGCGAACGGCCCGCGCCGACCGGGCGACCCCTGCCAAACCGACATCGATTGTCGACCCTACCCGAGCAATCAGCAGCCCACCGGCACGGCCTGGCCAACCGCACTGCACTGCCTCGCAGGGTTGTGTCGCGATGACAGCGGCGGTGGCGCAGGAGGGAGCAATGATTCAGCCGGCGCGGGTGGCGGTGGCGCAGGAGGCAGCAACGACTCAGCCGGCGCGGGTGGCGCTGGCGCAGGAGGCAGCAGCGATCCGGCAGTAAGCGGTGCGGGCGGTCAGGGCGGCGCAGGCGGTTAATGATCAGCACCGTCTGAGCTGAGTTGTCCGGTTCTTCCGTGGAGCATGCGCTGCCTAAGGTGCAAGTACTGGTGGAAAGCGAGCTCGAGCGTTACGGCCGGTTTTTGCAGCTGCTGGTGCGGCTCCTGGCGAGGCCGCGAGCCGGGTACAGCCGACGCGCTCCGGAGCGCTCGGGTAGCCGGACCGCGCAGCCAGCGCTGAAGCGGCGACCTAGCTGCCGCAGGCGCAGCAAGAAAAGGTCGTGCCACCGGGTGTTGCCAGCTTCAGACTGCAATTCGAGGGCGCTTGAGGCCATGGGCCGGGTCCCGCTGCGCCGCAGCGCAGCAAGTATTCATTGGTCCCACAGTCGAGCCTCTCACAACGGCCCGAGGGAAAACCCCAATTGGGTGGTGGAGCATCTGAGTTGGTGCAAGTGGATCCGTCGTCGCTCAGGCAGTCGATTCTGATCCCATCTGCAACGCTGCACGAGACAATCGTGTTCGCTGCCACACAATCGCCGATGTGCGAGTTAGCAGTATTGAATTTCGCCGGCCACTGGCACACGGCAGGAGTCGAGGGTGCGTCTTCGCCAGCAGGATCACTCGTCATCTTCCCGCCGCATGCTGCAAGCAGTACAGCGAGCCCCAAAAGTCGTAGGAAACGGCAGAGCGAGCCGCGAAGGTCGAGCACCGAGCCATCCTAGCGCAGAGCGGTCGTTCGAAGCAAAGGCTGCCCACTTCGTGGCCTTTCAGTTGTCATGACCCACGCGCTCAAGACGGGCGGGCGAGCACCAATGAATCACCGCTTCTTCATGCGCGCGCGCACCGCCCACGCGACGATGACCATCACCGGCGCCCCAAACCACCAATACCAGCTCTTGGACGTTGGCTGCTCTTTCGGTCCAATCGCTGGCTCCGTCTCCACGTCACCCGCGTCGGGCAATGACGGGCTCTCTGGTAAGGGCGGGCGTTCACTCGCTGTCGGGCTCCCCACGACGAAGCGCCCGGGCGTTTGGTTCGCTTGGCGTTTGAACTGTTCGCGACGACCGTCAGGCCAGGTGACGTATCCTTCGAGCTCGGCTCCGTCGCGTAGACAGCCCAGCAGGGCCACGGTGCGATTGCGATTCAGGGGCGCTACCGTACTTTCCGGAACGGTCGTCACCACGGGAAGATCTGCGGGCTCGGAGGCAATCACGACCGCGGCCGTCCGCGCTTGCACCAGCTTCTTGATCTCCTCAACGATCTGCTGCCGAAAAGCCTGGGCATCGGCCTCTGGCATCGGTTGAATGGTGCGGCGCCTTGCTTGGAAGTCTTCGAGCCAGCGGACGCGTTCGGAGTGCACGTCGACCGATTCTTTTTCTGCCCAGCTGCGGACCGCGGCCTGGATCTGGCCGCTGCCGGCGGAGAAGGTGAAGTCGATCCGAACGTCCGCAGGCACTCCGCTTGGCACGATCGTCAAAGGGACGGTCTTAAGCAATTCAACGAGCGCAGGGAGGCCGAGCTGTCGACCAATGCCTTCGCGGTCGACGAGCTCAACCGTTTCGCAGCGCTGCGAAGGAAGGGCCCAGGAGCGCGGGACCTGGAACAGTACTGACAGCGATAGTGCGAAGGCCCACAGCCACTTCATTGCGCCGCAGGCAAGCCCCACTGCGAGCGGATGTGCCGCCAGGCGTCCCTCAGCATCCAGCCGTCGGTGTCGGTCACCACGCTGGACGAGCCCGACATCATGATGAAGTGCGTCCAACCCGCCGGAACCTCACCCGCGTTGTAAAAGTCGTTCAAACTGTGCGCGTGACCCAGTTCGTGCGCCACGATCGTCTCGGTGTTGGCGTTGGCCTTTGCGGCTGACATGAAGTGTTGGGCACTCATGTAAAAGCCTCCGGCAAAGCCCCAACCCGTGTAGTCAGTCTTGTCGCCATCGAGCCACAAGTACTCGTCGAACACCTGTCCCTCCGCGCAGCTCGTCTTCTGAGCCTGGCCCGGGACCTGGCGGCAGCTACTCGGGCAGGCCACATCCGCGTCGTCATTGGTGCTCACCTTGCCAACGACGTACGAGCCTTCCGAGGCGTTCCAGTCCACCAAGAGGGAGGCATCTCGCACGACCCACATCACGATCTTGACGTCGATGGTGTCGTAGGGCCAGCAACCCCAGCCCTTGAGCTTGTCTGTCCATTGCAGGTCACACTTACGCATCAACGCCGCAGCTTGCTGACGTTCCTGCGCACTGATGGGGGAGCTCGAATCCCAGCGGGCGCAGTAACGCATCTTGCCGCCGTTATCCATCAGCTGATGCATCTTGGTGTCTTTGGCCTTCAGCGTCGCGGGGCCCGTTCTCGCCCATTCTTTCGCGAGCCCGGCAATGACGCCGGTGTTCCCGTTCGCGGTGTCTGGCGGATTCCAACTGGAATCGCAAGTCGCGGTGCCACCGGTGCTCGCCTTTCCACCGGTCGTGCCGGTGCCTCCAGTGTTCGCCGTGCCGCCGGTTGCGCTAGCGCCGCCCGTGCTCGCTTTTCCACCGGTTGCGTTGGCGCCACCTGTACTCGCTTTGCCACCGGTCGTGTTAGCGCCGCCCGTGCCCGCTTTTCCGCCTGTTGAATTGGCGCCGCCGCCGTTCGCTTTTCCGCCTGTCGTGTTGGTTCCGCCGGTTGCGTTGGTTCCGCCGGTGTTCGTGGAGCCACCCGTGCTTGAACTTCCGCCCGTTGCACTGCTGCCGCCGGTGCTCGGCGTACCTCCGGTTGTGGCCACGCCGCCGGTAGCAACGGTACCTCCAGTGGACACGACTCCACCCGTGCTCGTTCCGCCAGTGCTCGTGCCCGCTCCTGCGCCACTGGAGCCCAACCCGCCCGTGCTGGTTGTCGAGCCGCCAGTTCCGCCCAACGGGGGTTCTTCCGTTGCGTCACTGCAACCGTAGAGCCCCGCGGCGAGCGCGACGCTTCCAACGACGAGGCGTAGTTTCATGGACAGATGCTCCTGAGCAGTCGAATGCCGGGCGGACGTCGCCACTTGCGGCGAGCCACAGCGGAAAGATCTCAATATTTCGGAACGGTGCCTGCCGCAGTGCGCTCAGCGGCCAGGCGAACCGGTCGTGCCGGCCCTGACACAGTGACTGATCGCCCGAGCGGCGCTCAACTTTGAGCGTCCTCACCGCGTGCCTATTGAACGGCCGTCCCGACAGCGCGCGCTACGCGAGCGTCACAGGCTCGCAGGCGACACAGAGGACGACTACGGCTGGTAGCCCGGATCGTCGATCTTGCGGATGCGCGGCAGGTGGCGCCCGCCTTGGAAGGGGGTGTCGAGCCAGATGCGAACCATCTGCAACGCCAGATCGGTGTCTACCATCCGTGCGCCCAGAGCCAGGCCATTGGCGTCGTTGTGCTCGCGCCCGAGGCGGGCGGTCTCCAGGTTCCAGCACAGCGGCGTGCGCACGCCCGGCACGCGGTTGGCGACGATCGCCTCGCCATTTCCCGAACCACCAAACAGGATGCAGCGCTGGCACTCGCCGCTGCGCACAGCCTCAGCCGCCGGGCGGCAGTAGTCGGGGTAGTCGCACGGCTCGGAGCTGAAGCAGCCGAAGTCGACGACCTCGTGACCCAGTTCCTCGAGCAGGGTCTTCACCCGCTCCTTGAGCGAGAAGCCAGCGTGATCCGAGCCGAGAGCGATGCGCATGGGCGCGGATCCTGGCATGCGGCGACTCGGTTGGCCACCGCTCAA
>DASZQI010000099.1:0-46919 GCA_035549735.1 Polyangiaceae bacterium
AGTCGCCGACGGCGTGGCGCACGACTTCACGAACGTGTTCGCGGTCGTGCTTTCGTACGCGAATTTCATCAAAGAGTCCTCGCCGGTGGGCGACCCGCGGCGCGACGACGCGCTCGAAATCTTGTCGGCGGCGGGCGAGGGCACGGCGCTCATTCGACGCCTGCTCAGCGTTTCGGAACGCTTCACGGGGGAGAAGCCGATCGAGCTGAACGAAAGCCTCTTGCAGCTCCGGGGATTACTGCTCAGGTCACTCGATGAGCACCGCGAACTGCAGCTCATCGAATCGCGGAGCGCGCTCGTGGTTCGTATCGACCCGGTTCGCTTCGATCAGCTGCTCTTGAGTCTGACGCTCGCAGCCAGCGAGACCGCGCCGGACACGCATCCGCTGCGGATCTTGCTGGAAAGCGGGGTCAATCCGGGGTTCGCGCGGATCACCGTGCAATGCGTCGAAAGTGAGCTTACCGAACTCGCGGGCTCATCCGAGCTTCCGCTGCTCGGTCGACCGCTCGATCCGAGTGTGCCGGAAATGGCTGCCTGTGTCGGCATCGTCGAAAGCGCCGGTGGCAGCATCGTAGCCCGGGCTTCCGAAAGTTTGGGCAAGACCTTCATCGTCGAGCTGCCGCTTTGGGTCGAGTCGTCGAGCGCGGCTCCGCCGCAGCTCGAAGCCGGGCACGGCTTGGTATTGATCGCAGAAGGCGATACGGCCTTGCGGCGGGCGGCCGCTCGCGCGCTTTCGCTCGAGGGCTACGCGGTGCAAGTGGCGGCTGAATACGATGAAGCGGTCGCTTTGCTTGCGAAGCTCGGCACGCGCCTCGACGTGCTCATTGGTGATCTCGCCATGCCTGGCTGCGCGGACTACGAGCTCGTTGCGGAAGCTCGGCGTCTGGCGCCGAGCGCAGCCGTGCTGGTGACGGCCGCGTTCGCGAGCGGCCCGGAAAATGCCGGGTCAAGACAAGACGTTACGCGTTTGTACAAGCCGCTGCAGCCGGGTGAGCTCGTCGCTGCCGTGCGAGCGGCGCTTGCGGGACGAGAGCTCCAGACTTCGTCGGGCGAGCGTCCGTCCCGCGATGGTCAGGGCGAGTTGGTTTTGGTGGTCGAGGACGACGATTCGATGCGAGCGGCTCTTGCCCGCATCCTGGAGTGCGCGGGGTATTGCGTTTGCCAAGCGGCGAGGCTTGCCGAGGCGCGGAAGCAGCTCGAAACCGGGCCCGAACCGGCCCTAGTGCTGTGTGACTTGTCGTTGCCGGACGGCTCCAGCGTGGAGCTCATGAACTGGATTTTCGCGACGCGCCCAGCGCTGCGCGGGCGCACGTTCGTGCTGAGCGGGGGTGCGGTAGAAGATGCAGACATCGCGTTCGTGCGGAGTGGAGTGGTTCCCGTGCTCCGCAAACCAATCGAGCCCGGTCCCTTGCTGCAGATTCTCGGGCGAGCGAGGGCTGGTTTGGGGAGTAGCGTATGACCAACACCGAAAAGCTGTCGAATACGTTTCAGTCCCTGCCGGCCGAGCTGCGCCCTCTGGCGGCCAAGCTGCTAAACCAGGTCGCGCACGACGTTCAATCGCCGCTGTCGGCGCTTACCATGGAGGTCTTCTCGATTCGAATGTTGCTCGGGCAGCTCGAGCCGGCTTCGAGCGTGACCAGCGTGCGCAGCCCCAAACTTCTGGCGAATTTGAACGCAATTTCCTCCAATATGGAGCGAGCTTCGAATCAGCTCGCGGAGTACCTGAAGTTTCTCACGACCCTCCAAGCCGACAGCGAGGATCCCTCGCTCGAAGTCAATGACCGCGACCATCCTGATCGTCGATGACAGTCTGACCGTCCGTATGGACCTTGCGGACGTCTTCGCCGAGGCAGAATTTCGAGCCCTGCCCTGTGAAGGCGCCGCGCAAGCCAGGAAGATTCTCGACGAGCACTCGGTAGACGCCGTGGTGCTGGACGTGGTTCTGGCTGACGGCAACGGCATAGAGCTCTTGCGGGAGCTGCGCGATCGCTTCGGCGCCGCGGTTCCCGTGCTGATGCTATCGAGTGAGGCGGAGGTGCGGGACCGACTGCGCGCGCTCGAGGTCGGCGCGAACGAGTACGTGGGCAAGCCATACGATCGCGGCTACGTGGTTGCCCGAACGCGTGAGCTCTTGCGCTCGCGCATGGCTACCGGCTCCGCAGAAATCCTGCTGATCGACGACAGCGCGACCTTTCGCGCGGAGCTCGGCGCGGCCCTCCGCGCCGCGAACCACCTGGTCGCTACGGCCACGACTGGAGAGGAGGGGCTGCGCCTGGCAGCCGCCAAGCGCCCGGCCGCGATCATCGTGGACGGCGTGCTTCCGGGCATGGATGGGCCCAGCGTCATTCGGCGAGTGCGCCTGGACGCCGCCTTGCGCAGCGTACCGTGCATTCTGCTGACCGGTGAGAGCTCGGCGGGGGAGGAACTGCGTGCCCTCGATTCCGGCGCGGACGCCTTCGTGCACAAGGGCGACGACCCCGAAATCATGTTGGCCAAGATCCACGCGGTGCTGCGCACCGTCGGTGAATCCAAGGACGCCGCCGGCACCACCAGCCTGCTCGGGCCGAAAAAGATTCTGACCGTCGACGACAGCGTCACTTTTTCCGAAGAGCTGAAGCGCGCCCTGCACGGCGAAGGGTACGACATCGTGTCCGTGTATTCCGGTGAAGATGCGCTGGCGCTGCTATCGCTCGAGTCCGTCGACTGCATCCTGCTGGACGTGGTGATGCCGGGTATTGGCGGAAAAGAGACTTGCCGGCGCATCAAGAATTCGCCCCTGGTGCGCGACATTCCGATCATCATGCTCACGGGGCTGGCTGATCGCGCCTCGATGCTCGAGGGGTTGGCGCTCGGGGCGGATGATTACATCGAGAAGTCGGCTGCGTTCGAGGTGTTGCGAGCGCGGGTGCAGGCCCAGCTCAGGCGCCGGCAATTCGAGGACGAGACGCGTCGCGTGCGCGAGCAGCTGCTAAGGAGCGAGATTGCGACGTCCGAGGCGCGCGCGGCTCGCGAACTCGCCGAGACGCGCGCGCAGCTAGTGTCCGAGCTCGAGCGCAAGAATAAGGCTTTGTCCGAGGCCTACGGTGAGCTGCAGGCAACCCAATCGCAGCTGGTCCACGCGGCCAAGATGGCCTCGCTCGGAGAGCTCGTCGCGGGCGTGGCGCACGAGATCAACAACCCGCTCGCTTTCTCGCTCGCGCACCTGGCTACGTCGCGCAAAATTCTGGACAAGCTCGAGGCTGAGGCAGGCGCAAACGTAGCGGCCAGCACCACGGCGCAGTTTGAACGCGCGCGCTCGCGCTTGCAAGAGAGCAGCAGCGGCCTGCACAGGATTCAAGAGCTGGTCGTCAAGCTGCGCACGTTCTCGCGCCTCGACGAAGGCTACCGGAAGCAGGTCAGTATCCGCGAGTGCGTGGAGTCAGTGCTCACGATTTTGGAACACCGCACCCATCAAGGCATTCGCGTCGAGGTGAGCTTCGGTGAGCCAGACGTCATCGATTGCTACCCGAGTTTGCTGAACCAAGCGATCATGAACCTCGTGGCAAACTCGATAGACGCCGCGGCCAATCACGAGCAAGGGCTGATTGAGGTGCGCACCGGTGCCAAAGACGGTCTCTACGTGATCGAGGTCAGCGACAACGGCGCCGGCATTCCGAACGAACTTCGGGAGCGGGTGTTCGAGCCGTTTTTCACGACCAAGCCGGTGGGTGAGGGCACTGGCCTCGGGCTCTCGATCACCTATTCCATCGTTCGGAAGCATGGGGGCACACTGGAGCTTCGAGGCCGCGAAGGGCCAGGAACCTCGGCCTTCATTCGTATTCCGCTAGAGCTTGCGTAATCCGCCGGGTGTGAGGAGCGTTCATTTGCGACCTGATGAGTTTCGCCACAATGCGCACTCTGTAGGAGAGCACTAGTGTGCTTGAACTCGGTCCTCAGTGGGCGTACCGTTTAACGATGGGGCTCCGGCGTCGCATCCTCGTCGCGGACGACAACGAGCGACTTCAGCGGGCGGTGAAGCGCGCCGCCGAGCAGGGTCAATTCGAGGTGATTGCCGCTATGAAGGGCGCGGAAGTACTCGCACTTGCACTGCAGACGAATCCCGACGCCATCGTCCTGGACGTCGCTTTCCCCGATGCAGACGGTCGGGACGTGCTCGCGCAGCTCAAGGCCGAGCCCAAGACCGCAGCGATCCCAGTCATCGTCTGGTCCGGTCGCCGCGAAGCGAGCTCGGATCGGCGAATCGCGCTGGACCTTGGGGCCGAGGACTACTTGGAAAAAGTCGACGCTGAAGCGCTGATTCGCAAGGTCGAGCGCGTTCTCTTGCGCTTCCAGTAGTGGTCGGGCGTGCTGGTCTCAGTTCACTTCGCGTAGCACGAGCTTTCGCGGGTCGAGAACGCTACGAATCGTCGTGATCTTTTCACCGTCGGTCTCGACGTTGATCACGAACGTGACCGCGCCGCCGCTGCGACCGACGATCGCGGGCCAGCCGTTCACGTCCGTGATCTCGACCTCGATCTCGTGCGTAGAGGGGGTCTTGGCGACCTGGGCCGCGAAGAAGCGGGCAACTTTCGCGCTGCCTACGATTGGACGTAGGACCTGGCCTCGCACGCGCTCCCCGTGGTCGCCGTAGAGCACCACCTCTTCGGCCATCACGCTGGAGATTGCCTCGACGTCACCCTGCGAGACGGCTGCGAGAAATGCCGATAGGAGCCGCCTGTGCGACTCGCGGCTGACCTCGAAGCGCGGTTTGCTCTCTGCCACGTGCTTCTTCGCGCGGTGGAGGGCCTGCCGGCTCGCAACCTCGCTGATATCGAGGATTTCGCCGATCTCGGCGTGGCTATAGTCGAACACTTGATGGAGCAGGAAAACCGCTCTCTCTTTGGGATCGAGGCGTTCGACCAGAACGAGGAACCCAAACTGGATCGACTCGAGGTCGAGCGGTGTCGTGGTGAGGACCGGTTCCGGTAGCCAAGTGCCTGCGTAGCTTTCGCGACGTGCTCGCGCCGACTTCAATCGGTCCAGGCACAGCCGCACGAGCGTCGTCGAGAGCCAGGCCCGCGCGTCCAGGACCGCGGCCGTGTCGGCCGAACGCCAACGAAGCCAGGCGTCTTGCACCGCATCCTCGGCCTCCGCAGACGAAGCGAGCATCCGGTACGCGATGCCCATGAGCATCGCTCGGTGGCTCTCGAAGTCGTCGTTTGCCACCGTCCGATCTTCAGATTCGTTCGAGGGTTTGTCAGGGGACCGCATCTTCGACTTAGACGAGGTAGCTCACAAAAGCGTGACTGGCAGTTCTGGCTGTCACGCTGAGAGCGCCGACGTCGTCTTCAGAGAGCTCCACCGGCACAGCCCAGACCCGGCCAGCCGGCTGACGAGTGGAGACACTCGTATGCCATTGAACCTCTCACCTGCGGCGGCTCGATTTCCCCTGCTGTTCGTCGCGCTGCTCGGTATGGGCTGCAAGCGATACTGGATCTGCGACGAGGTCGATGCCTCGCGGACGGCAGCTCTCCCCCGGCGCCTGTCCGAGACCGGGCTCTACGCCAATGTCGCGACAGGAGAGCTAGCCGAAGGTGTGGTCCCGTACACGCCGCAGTTTCCGTTGTGGAGCGATGGCTCCGAGAAGCAGCGCTGGATTCTGCTGCCGGAGGGGCAACAGATCGACACGATTGACATGGACGAGTGGGTGTTTCCGAAGGGCACCAAGGTCTGGAAGCAGTTTTCGCTCGACGGCGTCCGCATCGAGACGCGCCTGCTCGAAAAGCTTGGTTCGACCGACGGCGATTGGATCTCGCTTTCCTATGTTTGGGATTCGGACGACAAGGACGCCACGGCGGCGCCGCTCGGCGAGCTCGGTTCTCACCGCACCGATCATGACGTGCCTGCCGCCGGAGAATGCTTCGCGTGTCACGGCGGGCGCCGTAGTTTCATACTCGGATTCTCCGCGGTTCAACTGGCGGGAACCCCAAAGGCGGGCGAGACTGACCTTGGCACCCTCATTCAACAAGGCCGGTTGAGCGATCCCCCGACGACGCCTCCCGTCGTTCCGGGCAACTCGATCGAGGTCGCTGCGCTCGGCTATTTCCACGGCAATTGCAGCCATTGCCACAACCAAACCCGGCCCGAGCACGCTGGAGCGCGCTGCTTCGATCCCGACAACGGCGATGACTTCACGCTCGCGGTCGGGCAGCTCGACGCCGTGGCTTCGACGCCCACCTATCGCACGGTAGTCGGGGACGCGGTGAAGCGCGGTGACCCCGACGGCAGCAAGCTGTACGAGCTCGTCAGTTCTCGCGGCCTATTTCGGCAGATGCCGCCGCTTGCGACCGAAAAGGTCGATTCAACGGCGGTCGCCAACATTCGTCGTTGGATCGAGGGGCTATGAACCTCAGAGTCGCGCTGTTCGCCCAGCTCCTGTTCTGCGCGTCGCGTACGGCGCTCGCGGAGCCCGCGCTTCCGCCTAGTCGCTCGTCCATCGGCAGTCAGATCGAGGCGCTGGCGCACGTCGGTGTCGCCACCAGCCCATTCGATGTCCGCGCTCTACCGGAGGCGAAAGGCCAGGCCCTGTGGTTTCTGGCGTCCGGTCGCTACGCGCTGTCTGACCCGCTCGCCTTCGAGCTGCACGTTCCGTTCGCGCTCGGGAGTGTTGCACAACCGGCGGGCTCGTACATCGACACGGCCGCCCTCGGTAACCCGGAGCTCGCAGTTCGCTATCGGCTCTGGGAGACGCAGGCCCGCCAATCCTTGCTCGCGCTGTCCGGAGCCATTGCGCTCGGCGCGCCGCTCGCGAGCCACGCGGAGGACCTGATGCCCAATAGACTACTCGCGGTTGCGGATGGCCTCGAGGGCCGTGGGCGCCCGGAGTGGTTCACCCCCGGGGTGTTTCCCATCACCGCGTCCGGAACGCTGAGCTGGGCATCCGAGTTCTGGAACATCGAGGGCGAGCTCAGGTTGCCGTTGCTGGTGCGGGTATCGGAAGCCGACCTGCCGGATGGGATGACGAATAGCAATAGCTTCGGGCTCGCCAGCGTGCTCGGGCTAAGGGCGCGCTACCGCCTGTCGCGGCGGCTTTCGCTCGCGTCGGCGGCGCACCTGTTCTTCGACCTCGTTCCCGCGGTGGAGCACGTTCGCGCGGTGTCTCGAGTTCAGGATTTCGAGCAGCTGAGCCTACACATTCACTTTGGCGCGCTCGCAGCGCTGATCGTCGATCTTCAGACGGCTATCGGCGGGGAACTCGGGGGCTCCACCGTCGCTGGGGGGCTTCGGGCGCTCGTGACCTCCCGCTAGCCGGCCCCCATACGCCTGCGAAAACCGCTGGCCACTCAGCGCAGGCGCGGCAGCACTTCAGCGCCGAGCAAGTCCAGCACTTCGTGGACCCAGCGCGCGGGTAGGCCACCCAGGTCCGGCATCAGGTAGTGCAAGTTCAGTCCCAGGCTCGCGTTGATCGTCGCGATGCGATCGATGACTTCAGCGGGGCTACCGCAGATCGCAGGCCCTTGCAGCAGTGCATCGTAGTCGAGCGGGCGCCCGTGGCTGCCCCGAAAGCTGCTCGCCGAGCGCACGTAGCTTTCGAGGTATGGGCGAAAGCGCTGGCGCGCCTCTTGACTGGTACGCGCGACATGGACGTAGCTCGGATAGGCGATCGCGGTCGAATCCGCCTTGCCGTGTTCGACCATCCCGGCCCGGTAGCGTTCGACGATGGGCATGTAGTCTTCTGGGAAGCAGAACAAGCTCGGCAAGCTGAAGGGCAGACCGAGCTCCGCCGCCAGATCGCAGGAAACCGTAGACAGCCCGCCGCCCACCCACAGCGGCGGGTACGGCTTTTGAATTGGGCGTGGCTGAAGCGTGACGTCGTGCAGAGGCGAGCGAAAACGGCCGGACCAAGTCACGTTTTGCTCGGTGAGCAGCCGCAAGAGCAGCCTCAGGTTTTCGTCGAGACGCGGCCGGAGCTCGCTGTCATCGACGATGCCGAATGCCACTTGCGTCGGCACCTCGACGCCGCGCGCGACGGTCATTTCGGCTCGGCCGTTGGAGACCAGGTCGAGCGTGGCGAGGTCTTCCGCGACGCGGACCGGATCCAAACTGGCGAGTAAGGTGACGCTGGTGCCCAGACGGATTCGATGAGTCCGTGCGGCGATGGCGCCTAGTAGCAAAAAAGGCGAGGGCAGGATGTAGTGGCCGAAATGATGCTCGCCGATGCCGACGTGCTCGAAACCTGCCTGCTCGGCGCGCACCGCTGCGTCGACGATCAGCTGAAAGCGCTCGGCCTGCGTACTGTATTGGCCGGTGGCAGGATCCGGCAGATGGTCTGCGAGGCTCAACAGCCCAAACGCGGTCATGCGGTCACCTCGCTGCGCCGGCGCTGGGCGGCGATGTCGACTGCACCTCGGTGAAGCTCACCCGTACCACCGTGCCGCCGTCCCGGGCACCGAGCGGGAAGACCTGACCTGACGTGACAATCGCATCGCGGCCGCACGCAGGATCTATTGCCACGGCAACGGTGCGCGCGCGATCCTGCTCTGAAAAGCCCGTTTTTCAGCCAATCGATTGCGAGAAGTGCCACAGCACACCGCAAGGGTCGCACAGGTTTCCGCGACGAATTCCGGTCGCTAGGTCGTCCTGCGGTGCACTCGAGCGAACGCCTGGAAACCGCCCAGGAAGGTCCAGACCCTGCAGATACGACCAGTACGCTTGCACGTCGCTGACACGAAGGTCCAGCATCATGTTTTCGGCCCACTCCTTCACGAAGTAGTCCTGGACGAAGAACGAGACCCGGCCCAGTTTGAAGAGCGCGAGTTTGTCCGAAGACCAGACCTGTTCGAAGCCGAGCACGCCATAAAACTCTCTCGACTTCGCGAAATCCTTGGCCGGCAGGAACGTGCGCAGATCTTCGATGATTTGCTCGAGTTGCATGGGTCGCCGTAGCCTCCGATTCGGATAGTACGAGCAACGTCTTTATCTTGCTACACGGTTTCGTTTGCCGAGCGAGCCCTCTGCCAGGACTCGAGGGTGAGTCGGTGTACTGGGTGGGCTCGGCGTGCGCGAAGCGACCGTGAGCCTTTCGTCGCTACGGTTCGAATCGACCCAGCCAAGCGTCATCCCCCGGCACCAGCGGATCGCTCCAGCGCGCCGCCACCCACAGCGCTCCCCCGCTTCCGGCGACCGCGTCGGTCATGCTCAATGAGACGTCGTTGACCGTAAACTTTCGGGGATTTTCGAGGGCGCCTTGCCCGTTCAAGGTGGCGAAGAGAAGCTTGCGAGCTCCGCTATCTGGGTCCTTATGGCCTGCGATTTCGAGTTCGCCACTGAACGACGCAGCTAGTTGCATTTCGCTTTGCGCGGCCACCAATGCGGCGAACTGGAAGAGTGAGTGCGGGGCTTCGCTGCTCTGCCTCGACACGAGCTCGCCGTCGGCGGAAAGTTCGTTGATCAAGAGCGCGCTAGCAGTCGGAGCCTCGAAACTTTGAGAGTGTAGGCCTGTGTAGTGCCCGTAGGTTGCGACGGTTAGGACGCGCTCGTCAGGGCCAGTCGCGATGCGAATCCGGTCGAACAGGTTCGGCGCATGCAGACTGACGCCGCCATCGGTGCCATCCGCCGCCCCAGCTCCGCTGTGGTCGATGTGATCCTGATGGGGGTCGACCGCGGTGAGGCCGGCCTGTACCCAGCGGACGTCGCCTTCGGCCGTGATGAGAGCGACGAAAGGGGTTCGATCAAAGCTCGGGTTCCGAGGATACTCGCGGCCCCCGAGCAGCAGACTCGCAGCGTAGCTGCCCGCGAGCAATACCGATCCGTCGTTCGCGACCCGCAAATCATGGACGATTTGTGCGCCGTCACCCTCGAGAGATATCAGCCACAGTGGCTCGCCATCTGCAGCGAATCGAGCCAAAAAAGCATCTCCGGCATTTTCGGCGGCGAGCACCTCGCCGCCGAAGCCGAGATTGCCGGTGAAGTCTCCGCCGGCGTAGAGCTCGCCGTCGCCGGCCGCAGCGAGCGCCGAAATTCGGTGGATGCCGTCTCCACTGCTGGTCACGGACCAGGCGGGACTGCCGTCCGCGTACAACTTGGCGACCAGCGCCGTCCAGCTGGTTCGGGCCGCGAGGGGCTGGTCAGCGACGCGCACCGACTCGGTCACGCGCCCACCGAGCAAAATTTCGCCCGCCTCGTTCACGCTGACGTGCTCGATCAGGTCGTCACCCGTGCCAGCGAGCTGATGAGCGAAGCGAACTCGGCCATCGGGCGACATGCCGAGCACGAAACCGTCCGAGTCGCTGCCCGCAGTCGCGAAGATCGTATCGGCGAACGTCAGCTCTTCGGTGAAGCCTCCACCGACCACGACCAGGTCATCGCGCGAGGCGAGGGCCGTCACTGCCTGAAAGCCAGCGCCGCCAATCAAATGGCTCTGGGTGGGTTCCACGTTGGCGAATTCTCGCTCCTCAGGCGCCGGTTCACAGGCGACGCAGGTGAACACCAGCATCGCCTGCGCGGCCCGCATGACCCGGCGGAATCCCGTCAACGAGGTCCCCGGATGTCCTCGTTCAGCTGCAGTCCCGTGGTCGATGAAACGCGTGGCCCGTAACTCGGAACGCCCGCGGCAATTCCCGTGAGCGGGTAGGACCACGGCATGATCGCGCCGTCCGGGGCACCACGGAATTGTGACACCGCTATGTCCGCGGAGCTGCCATTCAGGTGATAGCGTCCGATGGCAGACGGAACCTCGAAAGTGTTCGTATTGACGCCGCCCAGTGTCGCTAGCTGGCCGAGCGTGCCGCCCGGCAGCACGTACTGCACTTTATAAACCCTCGGGTTGCTGCCAATCTGCAGGACGATCACGTCCGGCGTGCCGTCGTCGTTGACGTCGGCGATCAGCTGCGGCCGGTGGCCGGCGGGAATGTCCAGCGTCATGGTGCCGCGCTGTGTGGTGCCCTTGAGCAAGGCGACCAGGACGTCATCGGTCGCCGTCTGATAGGCCAAGTCCGGGCGTCGATCGGCGTCGAAGTCGCCGCTGCCCAGCATCTGGAGGTTCTGCGATGGCAGCTCGGTGGTCCTGACGAGGCCAACCGTGACCATGCTTGGGCGTGTGCCCGACATGGTCCAGGCAACGACGCGATTGCAGGAACGGCCTTGCCAAATGATGTCCGTGCTGCCCGTGTAGTCGTAGTCCATCGTCGCGCCGATGGTAAAGCCACACTCGCCGGCACCCGCCGATGGCATGGCCACCCGCGAGGTTTGCACGCCGTCGTTCATCAGGAGGATCGCGGCCGTGTCGGTGCCCCGCACGACCAGGTCGCTCTTGCCGTCCCAGTTGAAGTCACCCTTGGCGAAGCGTTCGGCAAGCCAATCGATGTAGCCGTGGATCTTGAAAAATAAGGTGCTGCGCGGGGACATGAAGTTTCCTACGTCCGGGTCGGTAACGCCCCAAAGCGACGCGGAGATGGCGTGCAACACCCCATGGAAAGAACCTTCGATGAAACGGCCGAATTCGTCGAGTGACGCGAAACGCGCGCCCGTGTTCGGGTTCACCATGGTCTTCATGGCGTTGTTGGCCGCCTCCATGCTGGCGCTCCAACGCGGGTCCGCCTTGATTTCCGGAGGGACAGCGTACCAGGGCTTGATGTCGTGGGTCAGACCCTGTGCCTCGAAGTCGGCGCGCAAGCGCTGGATGTAGGAGCGGTGCCAATTGAGAAAGTCTTCGCCAGTCTTGGTGCAGCGCCGTCCGATGCCGACCTGGCCATTCAGCGACTGCCCCGCCAAGGAACACGGTTTGGAATGCCAATCCACGTGCTGCGTCACTAAAGCAGCAGTGGGCTGCCACTGCACCGCTTGCTGCGTACGCGCCGCCGACTCGACTCGTTCTGGCTGGCCATCGACCTGCGGCTGCGAACCGCACGCCGCCAGAAACGCAACTGCCCCGACCCAAGAACCATATCGCAAAGTCATGCACCCACCTTCCACCGCGCACTCGTCTCATGGTGTCAGCAGGTTTGTCAACATCACTTCGGGCACCGGTCTTCGCTGAGGTTCGCGCGTTCGCGGACGTGGGCCAAAGGAGCGCGCGGGCGAGAGTGTCCGGACAGTGGCGCTCGGTAGTTGTCCGGACACGAGCGGCCTATTGCTTGCGGCTCGTTCTGGTCTTGTCGTGGGCCGCGCGTCGCCGCGCTGAGCCGAGGCTCAGCGCGAGCAGGGTCAGCCAGGCGCTCGCCTCCCCGGAGACGCCCCTGTGTGCCGTTACCCCGCAACCCTCGCTGGCCTTGCGAGGTGAGGGGGGGCTCATGTCGTCGCTTTCTTTCCCTCCTCGCGCGCTCGAGCCGCCATGACCAACGCTGTTCTTGCCGCTCTCACCGCTCTCACCGCTCTCACCGCTCTCACCGCTCGTTTTTCCTGCGCTGTCCGCACCGCCCGCTGCTGTGACGCTGCCTCCGCGGGAAGCGACCGACGCGCCGCCTGCGTCGATACCGCCTCCTGCGACACCTGTGTCGCTCGTTCCGCCAGCGCCCGATTCACCGCCCGCCCCACCCACTGGGTCCGGCACCAAGCAGGCTCCCCAGCGAGCAGACGTGCAGTTGCGGTGACCCTGGTGCCCGCTTGCTTCGCAGTTTACGCGCGTGCCTTCATCGCATCCCGCAGGGCATACGACCCCTTCGGCTTCGATCAACGCGCGCACCGCTTGGATGCGATCGGGGATCCACTGCTTCATGCGCTCGACCTCGGACGCGTAGGTTCCTTCCACGCTGGCGTCGAGCGGGTTTCGACCCATCGGCGCCCACACCGGCTCGACCTCTTCGGCAACCACGGGTCGAACGAGCGAGTCCAGCGCCTCGAGCTCCGAAACCAGCTTCTCTTCTTGAGCGACGCCGTTGGTCAGTTGGCACATGATCTCGAGGTAGTGCCGGCGAATCTCGGGTTGCTCTCGAGTGTTCAATCCGACCTTGTTCGGCGTGCAGCTCGGGCCACTCGCGCAAGCATGAAAGAACGGCATGTTGGGCGCCCGAACCTGGGGAAACGGTCGAAACAGGTCGTCCAGATCCCAGGGCAAGTAAATGCGACGTTCGCCCCGCAGATCGAGGGCGAAGTAGTTGTTGCGATTGCCGAGCACGGTGTCCCCGCCGTTGGCGAGCAGCTCCCGCAGCGCTTCTTGTCGCAAGAGGGGGTCGAGGTGCAGAGCCTCGTTCGTTCGTGCGTACCAACCCTCGGGGTACTGGCTCGCATCCTCCGTCAACCAGGCCGCGACCAGGTCTGCCGCCGAATTCGGCGGACCATCGTCGAACACGGTCTCGTCGACGCAGCCGAGATCGGTCGTCTTCAGGAGTAACCCTTCGTCGGTGCCAAAGCGTGCTCGCACGGCAGTTCGATCGATGTCCTCGATTAGAACGTACAGACCCTGATAGCGAGTCTCACCGGTATCCGTGAAGTGCACGTTGAGGCGCGCGTAAGCCACACCGCTCGACTCCGGAAGCTCCTGCCGCATCACGCGCCAGGCCAAATGCTCGGTGAGCAGAGCGCTGAGCGTGCCGGGGTTCGCCGGGCGCCCTGTTCCCGAGCGGCCCGCGTCGTCGGACTGCCCGCTGTTGAGACTGAGCTTTCGATACCCGAGGTTCCCTCGCGAGGCCGGCCAGCGCTGACCTTGGACCGCGCGGTTGAAATCGAGCTTGATAGGTAGTTTCCACAAGGTCTGCGAGCGATCGCGCTTCCGGCGAAATTGGAGCGAAATGTAGGGCTCGTCCTCTCCGCAGCGAAAGTCCGCGGAGAAGTACGGATACTGATCGTCACAGCCGCCACCCTTGTCTGTGCCCTGAAATTGCTCCCAGGTTTCGGCGGTCGTGCGCAGGTGAAAATCGAGGATGTCGTCCGGATCGCGAAACGGATCATTGCAATCGGCCCGCGCGACGCGCGGGCAAGATAGCAGAGTCACGGACAGCACCAGAAAGCCCCACAGACCCGACCGATTCCACACGGCCGCGGAGTCTCGCATAACGGCGCTCGCGTTCCTCGGCTTTCTTTCGATGCAGTGGTCTCACGCTCTCCAGCCCTGACCGCGTTTCCGGCGTGCCGGTAACATCAGCTTTGGGCACGGCGCGCCGACACATTTTTCTCCTTGTTGCATCGATTTGCTGACGGATCCGCCGACGCCCAGCCACTGCGTCCCTCCGATGGTTGGCTGCGGAGCCAATACTTCACCGAGACGTCCGCTTTCCAGCCAACGAGTCTTCAGCGGATCGCTTCAGCTTCGCTCCCGTCGACGGGGTGTCGAGCGCTACACGCGCGCAGCGAACCACCACATGCGAAGCGCGCGGGCAGTTCGCCAGCTGGCCGAGGTGGCTCGAAATGAGTCGATCACGCCCAGCGTTCGGAGTTCATTCCAACTGCCATGCCAAAGAAGGGTGTTGCTTCCACTCTACTTGGCGGTATGAGCGCTGAGCTTCAGACACCGGCGCACATCTACATAGCAATCGTCGTGTACCGACTGCGATCCTGCGCACGCTGACCGCGAACGCTCGTATCTTTGGGGTTTGCGATGTCGAGCGCGCAGCATCCCCGTGGGCTGTTCTGTATTTTCTTGGCCGCAGTCGCCTCGGGCGTGTGGGCTGGTGGCTGCGCGGATCCGCAACTTCCCGATCGCGGCGACTTCGAAGTCGATCCTGGTGATGAAGGCGGACAATCGTCTGCGTCTGGCGGCAATGAAAGCACGACCGGCGGCCGTGTTGAGTCGGTGGGAGGTCGTGCTAGTTCGGGCGGCCGCACGTCGCAGGGTGGCGAGACCGGTGGCGCGGCGAGCGGCGGCAACAGCGAGACCCGCGGTGGTGCATCGTCCGCGGCGAGCGGCGGCACCAGAACTGGCGGCGCGAGCGCGACCGGCGGCGTCACCACCGGAGGCCTCAATTCGACTGGCGGCGGTATGTCGACAGGTGGCGTCAGCGCGATGGGCGGTAACAGCACGACGGGTGGCATCGGCACGACGGGTGGCGTCAGCGCTTCCGGCGGAACGAAGACGACCGGCGGCGTCAGCGCGACCGGTGGAGCACCGAGCACGGGAGGCGTTGCGAGCTCAGGGGGCGGGCCAAACCTGCTGAAGAGTTCTGGTTTCGAAGGTTCCTCGACCGACGGCTGGCGAAAACGTGGGACGGCGATGGTCACCGTCAGCACCGAGCAAGCCCACTCTGGAACTCACGCGCTCATGGTGACGGGACGCACCGCGGGCTGGCATGGCGCGGAATACGACGTGCTCAGCCTCGTCAAAGCGGGCGATTCGTACACCGTTTCGGTGTGGGCCCGGCCCGCGTACGGCAGCGTGACGAGCAACCTGATGCTGACTCGCGAGCTACAGGGTTGTGGCGCGACCGACTACGTGTGGCTCGGCAGCGTTGCCGACGCGACCGACGCGGCTTGGGTCGAGCTGAGCGGCACGCTCACCATTCCTTCTAGCTGCGCTCCTACCAAGCTCGTCATCTACGTCGAGAGTTCGAACGCCACGCTGAGCTACTACGTGGACGATACGTCCATGCGCAAGCCGTAGGCTGGCCGAATCCGCTGCCGGCACGCGAGCCGTTAACGATCGAACCAGCTGCGATGGCTTGACGTTCTGCTTGTCGCCAAACTGCCCCACGCGGTCGCGCGAAAAATGCGAACTCACGTGAGGAATGAAAATCACACCGTGCGCGTGCCGCCCGCGATGAAAAACTATCACCTCACAGGGTGTTGATCTGCCGAAAGCGAGGTCTCAATGGCAGCGCACTCGCGCTGGACCTGCTAGGGTCTGCGAACTCATCGAATAGTGGGAGCGCGCTCGAGTTTTCGCGTTCTCGCGGTTGCAGCTCGAAGCGAATGATGAAGACGCGCTCAAAAGGGCATTTTCCATTACTGCGTAGCGTTGGCGCGCTCGGGCTCCTTGCCGCGGTGGCTTGCCAGAATCGAATCGATTCAGACGACGTCGGCCAAGGCGGGATGCAGACCGGCTCGCAACCAGGAGCTGGACGCCCGACCGTTCCGCCCACCGGAAGCAGCGGCGGCGGCAACGGCAACGGCTCCACTGGCGGCGCGTTTGGGCAGGGTGGACAAGTGGGTTCCGGCGGCGCCGCTTCTCCACGCGGAGGTTCGGCTGCGAGCACCGGAGGTACAACGGGTAGCTCTGGCGCGAGCAACTCATCGGGGACCGCCGGAACGAGTCAGCCTCCCTCCGACACCCTGACCGATTGCACCACTCCAGGCCCGCGCATGGTGCGCCGCCTCACGGCAGCGCAATACCGCAATAGCTTGGTGGACATCTTCCAGGACCCGAATGTGCCGTCTGAAGACGTGCTCATCGACCCACAGGTGAACGGCTTTCACGCGGACGCCGACGCCCCGCTGGTGCAGGATCTCGATGCCGAGCTCCTGATGAACTACGCGGAGACCGTCGCTACCTGGGCGGCCGAGGGGCGTCTTTCGCGGTTCATGTCGTGCATGAACCAGGACTCGAATTGTCGTCGGCAGTTCATCCAGAATTTCGGGCGCCGCGTCCATCGCGAGGCGCTGCCGGAGGATCGGATCGCTGCGTACGAGCAGCTCATGGCCGCAGAATCGACGTTTCAGGCCGGTGCTCAGGCGGTCGTCACGGCGATGCTGCAATCGCCCTATTTGCTGTATCGGCGCGAGCTTGGGCAGAGCGATCCAGCCAACTCGAACTCCTACAAGCTGACCGCGTACGAGCTCGCCAGCGAACTTGCGTACTTCCTGACCGATAGCGCTCCAGACGCGGATCTTTTGGACGCGGCCGCGCAGAACCGGCTTCAGACTACGGCCGACATCGATCGCGAGGTAAATCGGCTCATCTATGCTCCGAACGCGAAGCGCGCCCTCGCCAAGTTCGTGCAGGGCTGGCTAGCTATCGACGGGCTCCCGCTGAAGGCCAAGGACGACAAGCAGCTCCAGTTCACCGACGGGCTGCGGACGGCGATGCTGCGTGAGACGGAAGAGCTCTTCTTCGACACGCTGTTCTCCAACAAGTCGGTGTCCGATTTGTTCACGGCGAAGTACACCTTCGTCAATCAAGAGCTCGCCGCGGTGTATCAGCTCGGTGGTGCGGGGTCGACCTCGTTCCAGCGCGTCGATTTGACCGGAAGCAAGCGTGCCCCTGGAATATTGGGGCACGGCGCGTTTCTGACAGCGCACGCGCTGCCGGAGAACTCTTCGCCCGTCCAGCGCGGAGTGAACGTCCGTGAGCGCGTGCTGTGCCAGGACCTGCCGCCGGTGCCGCAGAACCTGAACACGAACTTGGCCTCGGGCGCGAGTTTCGCAACCAATCGAGAGCGCTATCAGCAGCACAGCGCGGACGCGGTGTGCGCTGGTTGCCACCGGAGCATCGATCCGGTGGGGTTCGCCTTCGAGCGCTACGATGCGTTTGGGCGCTATCGCGACCAAGAGAACGGAAAGCCGATCGACGCGACTGGAAACTTGTCCGGTATGCCGGAAGGGGACATTCCGCTCGACGGCGCCGAGAGCCTCATCAACTACTTGTCGAAGAGCGAGGCCGTGCGTTCCTGCCTCGTGCGCTACTGGTCCTACTACGCCTACGGGCGCGATCAGTGGGCGGAAAAGCAATGCAACCACGACGCCATTCGGCGTGAAGCGGGAAAGCAAAACTACTCGCTCAAGGGCATTTTGGCGGGCATTTCACACGCGCCCCATTTCACACGCCGAGTGAAGGATCAATAGGTCGGAGACGCGATGCGACACTGGACGAGACGAGATTTCGCGCGAAGCGTCGGACTTGCGACGCTATTCGCGCCGTTCCTTTCGACGTTGGAGAGCAAACCGGCGCTGGCCGCTGCGGGTAAGGCCAAGTACCTGCTGCTGTTCGTGACGCCCGGTACCGACGTTGCAGCCTGGTCTCCGCGCGGCTCGTCGGAGTCGAGCATCACCTTCAGCGAAATGACCGCGCCGCTTGCGCCGCTCAAGGACAAGCTGGTGATCGTCGAGAAGCTTTCGAGCTTCGGTACCGCCGCGCAACACGGCTCCCCCGGCGGTCTCACGGGAATGGGCCAAGGCAACCCGATCCACATCTCGATCGATCAATTCATCTCGGACGGCCTGCGCGCGGCCAACGTTCGCACGCAGATCCCCAACATCATCTTGGGCGGTGTGCCGACCGAGCAGCCAACCTCGTTCTACAAGAGCGGCCGCGCACTGAGTCCGATCGCTTCGCCGACTGCGGCGTATCAAGCCGTGTTCGGCGGAGGCGGCAGCGTCGGTCCCGACATGGGCACCCCCACCGCGGCCGAGGAGCGGCTGCGCCGAAGAAAAAGCGTTCTGGATCTGGTGAGTGGCGAGCTAGGCCAGCTTTCGAAGACGCTCGGCAGCGCCGAGAGACACAAGCTGGACGTTCACCTCGACTCGATCCGACAGCTGGAAGCGCGGCTCACGCAGCAGACGGGGAGTGATCCGGGCGGAGGGGCGGTGCCACCAGTGAAATGTTCGCCGCCAGGCGTCCCCACGCCTGCGGCGCAACATCTTCAAAACTCCGTGCTGCACGTCGATATCGCGGTGAACGCCTTTGCGTGCGACCTGACCCGCATCGCGTCCGTGCAGTTCGGTCACCATCAGAGCACGCAGGTCACCATTCCTCAGGTGGGTGAGGCCGGGGATTGGCACAACGGCTTTCTACATTCGGACCCCGCGCCGCGAAAAAGGCTCGTGCAACTCGAGCGCTGGCTGTGTGAGCAGTTCGTAGCCGCGGCAGACAAGCTCAAGAAGCTACCCGCTCCAGATGGCGCGGGGACCCTCTACGATCAGACGCTGATGGCCTGGGTGCGTGACATGGGCGACGGTGTCATTCACGACGGCAATGACATGCGCTTCGTGTTCGCCGGCGGCGCGGGCGGCTACCTGAAGACGAGCGCTAATGGCCGCTATCTGGTCGGCGGCGGTGACTATCACATGCGCGCGCTCTGCAATATCGGCCAAGCCATGGGTATCACCAACTTCACGGGCTTCGGCGACCCGGCCAATCCAGCTTCCGCGCGCACGGCCTTTCCGGGCATTGCGAACGCTTAAAGTGTGCTCCGCGAGCGCGCTCCGCGAGCGCGCCGCGTGACTGTCTTGCACAGCGAAAACCTTGCACAGCGAAAACAGTACGGCCGAATAAGTACCGCGCCGGTACTCCAGATATTTTCTTGAACCATTCTTGCCGAGTTCGAGCTTCTGCAGGCCACGGGCGAGCTTTCGCCGCCTGTGTGGAAGTCGGCCGTGAAAAGAGAGTGGCTATCGATGCGAACCTTGGTGTTGGGTATCTTGGGCGTCACCGTTGCCGGTTTTGGGTGTTCTGACACCGGTGCGAGCGATCAGAGCAGTGGCACCGGTGGAGTGCCCTCGTCCGGAACCGGCGGCTCGGGTGTGAGCACGGGCGGCACGGTTGCCACGGGCGGCCAACCCGCGACGACCGGCGGCTTGCCCAGCACGGGCGGGACCGCGCCGAGCACGGGCGGGACCGTGTCGAGCACCGGTGGGACCGTGTCGAGCACCGGCGGGACAGCAGCGAGTACTGGTGGAACAGCCGTCAGCACGGGCGGGACGGCGCCAAGCACTGGTGGAAAAGCAGCCACCGGCGGGACAGGATCCAATACGGGTGGGACCAGCGCGGGAGCCGCGGGCATGGGCGCGGGCGGCAAAGGAGGCGGAGGAACCACCAGCAAGGGAGGGGCTAGTTCAGGTGGCTCTGCCACTGGAGGCACCGCAACGGGGGGGACCGGAGGCCAAGTTGCCGGTACCTGCACCGCGTCGAAGAGCACGGGCAAGAACGTGTCGGGCAGTGGCCCTCACAAAGTGGTGGTCGAGACGAACTCTGAGAACGGCATCAAGTGCGGAACCATCTACAGACCAGAAGATCTGAAGGGGACCGAGAAATATCCAATCTTCGTTTGGGGCGAGGGTGGCTGTTCACAGGACGGCTATTCGAACCAGGCTGCCATGGCCGAGATCGCGTCCTGGGGATATTTCATCGTCGCAGACGGCACTCCGGGCGGTACCAATGCCTGCCAGAGCAACCAAAATGGAAAGCCCTTTCTCGACTACATCACCTGGGCCATCGCCGAGAACGATAAGCCCTGCAGCGCGTACTATCAGAGCCTGCAGACGACCAAGATTGCTGCCGACGGATTTTCGTGCGGCGGATTGATGTCCGAGAATGCGTCTGGCGATCCTCGTTTCTCCGCCATTGGGATTACCAGCAGCGGGCTGATGGGAGCGAACGCTACGCTTTACGGCAAGATTCATACGCCGTTCAAGATCATGAACGGTGGCAGCAGCGATATCGCGTACCAAAACGGGCTGAACGACTACGACGCGATCAGCTCCCGGGGCGTTCCGATCGTCTATTTTTCCAAGACCAGCGCCGGTCACGGCGGCGACCTCGGTCAAGCGAGGGGCGACTTCAATCGGGTCAACCTGGCCTGGCTGAACTGGCAACTAAAGGGTGATGAAGGCGCGACGGGAAAGGGCTTTCTCATCGGCGCTTCCTGCCAATTCTGCATGAACAGCGGCTGGGTCTTCAAATCGGCAAACATCCAATAGATGTGAGCCAGGCCAACGAACGTGCGCCAGGGGCCGTCGGCCCCTCTAGGCTTCGCTCAGTGCGGCCTCGATCCGCACCACGTCCTTCAGCCGGATCGCACCGAGGAGCGCTTTGTACTGCGCGATACCCCACTGGCTCGGCTGAATTTCGAAGCTGGTTCTGAAGGCGCCGCCTTCTTTTTGCACGTCGAAGGCGAGTGGCGCCTTCTTGCCAGCGAGCTCGAGCTCGCCCTTGACGCTGTAACCGGCGCCCTGCTCGCTGGCCGTCCCAGTGAAGACAGCGGTGGGGTACTTATCGGTGTGAAGGACGTCGCCGTGCATGGCCTTTTCGACGTCGGCGCGCTTGCCCGCGTCGTACTGGTTGGCTTGCAGCACGCCCTTTTCCATCGGGCCGTCGACGAACAGCGACTTCAGATCGAACTCGCCGCGCACCACATTACCGTCGAGAGTAATCTCGAACTTCTCCAGGCGTATGCGTAGATCGTGCGCTACCGCCGATAGGACGCCGTCTTTGAACGTGAATGCATGAATAGTGCCTTTTGCGCGACGCATGCGGCAGAACCTACCGCGGACTTTGCTCCGAAGGAAAGGCTTCTCTGCGTCGCAGATCCCTCGCTCTGGCAGGTCGGCCGAAAGCTTGGACGCGCTCCGAGTTCGACGGAAATGCGAGCCTCGAGCCACACAGCGGTGCCGTGCGCCCGCACGGTACGGAGACCTAGTGCGTCGCTTCGAACCGGGTGCGCGTGATATCGAGGCGCGCGCTCTGCGGGAAGCGCAAACGGGCGACGGCGCGTCGGACGCAGTCGCTGATCGCGGAGTCCTGCGGCTGCGCTCGGACGCTCACCCCGACGACTTTGCCGTCTTGCACCGCGGCGCAGATTTCGATCGCGGTGCGGGCTGGAATGGCGCAGCCATTGAGATAGGCGCCATTTTCGAGGACGGCGGCAAGAGCGCCGCGCGTCAAATCGGGTGCGCCGCGCGCGCCGCGAAAGTCGATCGTCTGTTGCGCTGATTCGGCTGCCGCCTCGCAGCTCGGCAGCGAAGACCTGGGTGGAGGGTCATCCGACCGGTCCGGGCGACGGAGCGGCCGTTGTTCGGGCGGAGCCTCGCTGATTTCGCGCTCAACCGGGGCTGGCTGCTCGCGCGCAAGGGGTGGAGCGGGCTCGGGGCGAGCGCTGGTATCAGTCGCTCGCGGGCGCGGCTCTCGAATGCGAGCGAGTTCGGGCTCGGCAGGTGCGGTGAACGCGGTCGAGGGCTCGGAGTCGCGCGCGACCGCATCGACCGACACCGCCGCTCGGCTCGGCGCTGCTTCTTGAATTGCGGGTGCGGGCGATGGCGCGTCGTCCGGTGCGGGCGCAGCGTTCGACAACGGCGTCTCGGACGCAGTTTCCTGCAGGAGCGGCGCCGGCGGTAAGCTCGCTGCACCCTGATCCGTCGCTACGGTCGTCGCGGCCGGATGTTGGGTGAGCTCGATCACCGCGTGCGCCACACCGGTAATGGCCAGCCAATAGAGTCCGATTGGCAGTACCAGCGGATGCACCCGCAGCCCAGTGAGCTGTCGCCGCGGTGCTGGCGCCTGATCCAGACGTATCCGCGGACGGAGGGCGAACTGAACGGCCATCGCTGGCGCGCACTCTGCAACGATTTTGGCCCGCTACCAACCCCGACGACGGTTTCTTGGGGCTCGCCGCTGCTAACTCATGGCGGAGGCAGCGAAATATTGCCTGCGTCGTCGAACAAGCACCTGGGAAGGCCACCCGCTCCGTCTTCACCCGCGGTGTCCCATTCGCTCTCGCAAAACGCGCAGGTGCGACAATCGCTTGGAGCTGGAGCAGGCCCGGTGGAGATCACCGCGAGCTCGTTCGGGACCCCGCAAAGCTCCGAAACATAACCGTCCACGCTCCCATAGCTGAGCGCGTCACTGCCTCGCGGGAATACCAACTGGTACTTGTTCTCTCCGAACAGAATGACTTCGTAGCGAACGGTACCGTCCGAACATTCGCTGTAGTGTCCGTAGCCATATTCCGGGACGGGGCAAGCCTCGCGAATCGCTTTCAAGTTGTAGCCCGTGCGCGAGTCGCCCAACACCCATTCGAGCGCGTGGAAGTCATCGAGGCCAATCGTGCAAGTTCCGTTCGTGCATTCACACTTCGACGTGACCTGGCAGCGCTCTTGGAGCTCCAAGTCGAGCTGGTCTTCACAAGCGATGGTGCGGGCTGCATAGCTCGAGATCCCAGTCGCGGTCAGGTCGCCGGGCCATATCACGTCTGCGCTCCGCAGCAGCTCGCGCCAATTCGCGAGAGCTGCGCAGGAAAGCCCTCGGGAATCGCATTCGAAGCGCGTCAGGTCTTCGCTGCGATCGACGCAATAGCCACGGAAGTCGGCGTCTGCATAAGTGATGCACGAACATTTTCCGCATTCCACCGAGCACTCTTCGAATTGAGAACCCCCAACGTCGCCCGTTTGGATCAGCCTTGGAATGCACGCCGCGTTCGCGCCGCACTCGGAGTCGTCGCGACAATCGTCGCGCAGACAGCAGTTCGCGTCCATGTTGGACCCTGGTTCGCCGCAGGCCAGCTGCTGCCGCGTCTCCGCTTCGCTGCACGTGGAGCCGCCCAGGACGAACGTCGGACGCTTGCAGCTTGGAAAGGTGATCGGGGAGCCCTGTGCGTCGCTACACTCCCCGCTCTCGGCGCCATTGCCGCCATTTCCGCCCCTGACAATCGGCGCTCGGCCGCCGGAAGACGCGCCCCCGCTTCCGCCCCGCGCCATGCCGCCGGTGCCACCCTCGTCCGGACTACCCGCAACGTTCCCGCCTTCTGAGTTTCCACCCGACGCGTGAGTGCCACCGTGGGTCGGCGCGCCACCTTGACCCGACTGCGCCGATTCACCCCCCTCAGCAGGGCCCGCGCCGAGCGGCAACGTTTTTTCCGAGCACCCGAGCGCGGCGCCCCACGCCCCCGCGAACCCCATCACCCAACCCAGTTTTCTCATCGAACACCTCTCTCAACCAGCTGTGTCCAGAGAGTTCGCATTCGATCCCCTTTCGCAGCTATTTCGGCGAGCCGCCGCTTTGCGCGGGCGCTGAAAGCAGTGCCCGCAGGCGCACCCGGTGCGCGTCGGTCGGATAGCGTTGCGTGAAACGTTCAGCGAGCGCACGCGCGCCTGGCTGGTCGCCTTGCGCCAGCAAAAGCTCCACTCGAAGCAGTAGCGCCTCACGATCCAGCACGCCGATCTCTTTCGTAGCGTCATAGCTGTCGAGCAGAGCGCTGGCGCGCGACGAATCGCGTGCAGCCAATGCCTGGCGAGCGCCATCGATCAATCGAGTCTCTCGCTCCAGCGCGCCGTCGATTCGAGTGTCCGCCGGCTCTGCCGTCACACTCTGCTCGTGCGCGGCCGAACGCGGAGGGACGTCTCGCTCTGCCGCGCGGCCTGCTGGTGAGGCGCTCGATGTCCCCGCCAGTCCGCCGGCGGAGGGAATTGGCTCTGCGGTCGCACTCGCTGCGGGTTCGGTCTGCTCGGCGAGCGTGACTCGCGATGGCGACGCTGCGCCTGAAGCGCGAATCGGGGCGCGCACCGCGCGAGCGGTCACCTGCGCCGCGCTGCGCTGGCGCTCTGGCGCGGAGGGTGTCTGGCTCCAGTAGACGGCGGTGCTGGCTCCGCCCGCGCACATGCCGAGCAGCAGCCACTTGCCGATACTTAGCGCCAGCGGTAGCGATTTGCTCGCGACCGGCAGCGCCGCACCACCCGCCGCAGGCGCTGAAGCGTTGGTTGCCGCGTCGAACGCGCTCTGCGCAGGCGCCGCCGAGGCGATGGCTTCCAGCCCGAGCGCCACCGTGAGGAAAAGGATGGAGCGCTCCGGAGCGTGATCTCGCAGACCCGCTTGCAACAGCTCACGCGTTGCCGGGTTCTTCGAGGTCTGGAGTAAGCGAGGGATCGCGGTCATTCTTCGCCTCCGCCGTGGTTCTGGGAGACCCAAGCCTCGAAAGCCTGTCGCGCCCGACGTAAGCGCGAGGTGACCGTGCCGAGCGGCAGTTCGAGGCTCTCCGCGATCTCCGGTAATGAGAAGCCCTCCAGCTCGTACAGCACGAACACGCTCCGTTGCGGCAGGCTCAGGCTATCGAGCGCAACATCGAGCGCTTGTCGACGCTGCTTCCAGCTCAGTAACTCTTCTGGATTGAGGCGCTCGACCCCGGCTGGCTCGATTTCATCGAGCACCTCGCGCGAACGTGAGCGCGCGCGACGCGCGTTGGCCGCGATACGGATGCACGCTCCCACCAAGAACGCGCGCTGCTTGTCGGGTGGGGGTGGGTTCGGCTGGGTCGTCAGGGTCAGAAAAACGTGCTGCACGGCATCGTCCACCGCGCGCGGTTCGACTCCAAAGCGGCGCAGCGTGCGCCAGACCAGCTGCGAATGAGCTTCCACCGCAGCGCGCAGCCATGCGCGTTGCGCGTCGTTCCAGCCGAATTGCGCGCGACCTGCGAGCCCCCGCGGAACGCCCGGAACCACGCCGTTGCCCTCCGGCGCGGGGTTTGCCCCGTCGCCGAGCTCAGAGCTCGGTCGTTCTTCCGCAGCCAAACGCACCACTCTTTGCTTCGGTGTCGCGCCACGCGCAAATCGATCCCCGGCCCGCGAGCCGTTCATCAACGGACGAGATAAGCTGCGCCGACCCGTAGTCCGAATACGACGCGCGGCACGTCGTGGACCACCTGGTTTGGTTCGAAAATGAAACGATCGGCACGCGCGAGGAGCGTCGCGCTTCCCTCCAGCTCGAGCAACCAGGCGCGCGATAGAATGACCTCGCTGCGTAGACCAGCGCCGACCCCGAGCCACGGCATGTCCTGTTGGCGCTTCGCCAACGTATTCTCACCGGCACCGTGAAGCGCACCGAACTCGAGGGGTAGACACGGCCGCAGGCCAACCCGGTTCCCCAACGCGAAGCGGAGCGGACAGCCCGAGAGGGTCAGTGCGAGTAGCCGGAATCGCGCGTCGCCATAGGGGGGCATCTCGCGCGCCCCTGCCGCGACGCTCGCCGTGAGCTCGACGGCAGGTGCCCAGTAGCCTGAGCGGTCGGACGAAAGTCCCAAGCCCAGGAAAAACCGCGGCACGACCGCGGGGGCCACTCCGCTTTGCGGACCGAGCCCGGCGCGCGCGGCAAGGAGCAGCGATGCTCGATGCATCGCGGTCGTAGTGTCAATTCGCTCGGTTCGGAGCTGCTGCTCTGCTCTCGGTTGCAGCTGGGGAGTGGCAGGCGGACCGAGGTCGTTCGCTTGATCGGGGAAGGCCCTCGGCGGCGGATCGTCGAGGCCGCCGCCGTCCAGAATCATCGCGGCGATGAGCGCCATCGAAGAAAGCACCTGCGCGCAGGCGGCAGCCGGAATTTCGCGGCGTGACTCCTGGCCGTCCACGAGTTTGATCACCAGCGTGCCCGGGGCGAGCTCGCGATCGCCAGAGAGCTCGACGAAAAGCGCGACCTCCGGCAGTTCGCCCTGCACGTGGGCGCCGCGCGCACGAGACAAAAGCGAGTTCACGAAGGCCCGGCGCTCCGGGCAGCCGGCGGGAACCGAATACTCTAGCGAAAAAGTCGTCGAACGAGACTGCGCCTGCGCGAAGGGCCCGGACAGGCACAAAGCCAGCACCAAACAGCCCGAACCGAGGAGTCGCACCGCCCCCTCTCTACACCCAGCCGCCGGGGCGCGAACAGTTTTGGCGCCGAGAGCAGTCTTGTTGGGAAAGGCGCCGACGTCTGGCGCCATCGGAGACATTCCCATGAAACTGTATCAATTCCCTTTGTCCCCCAATTGTCAAAAGGTCGTGGCTCTGGCGCACGAGGTCGGCGTGCCGCTCGAGACTGCGATGGTCGACCTTTTCAAAGGTGAATCGCGCGCGCCCGAACTGCTCGCCAAGAACCCGAACGGCAAGCTGCCGATCCTGGAGGACGGAGACTTCGTGCTGTGGGAATCTAACGCCATGCTGGGCTACATCGCGGCCAAGGCAAATCGCACGGACCTGGCGCCGACCAGTCCTCGCGAACGCGCCGACGTCGACCGTTGGCTCGCCTGGCACAACGCCCACTTTGGCCCGGCAATCGGCAAAGTCGCCTTCCAGCGCATCGTCAAGAAGCTCGGGGGCTTGGGCGCCCCAGACGAGGCCGTGGTGAGTCAGGGTACCGAGGAGTTCGCGCGCGCAGCGACAGCGCTCGAGCAATCGCTCGGGACCAAGGAATACTTGTGTGGTCGCCTGACCATCGCAGACTTTGCTCTAGCCACCTACGCCGCGCTCACCGACAGCTGTGGCTTGGATTTCCAGCCCTATCCCAGGGCGCGGGCCTGGCGAGATCGCATGAACGCGCGGGACAGTTTGAAGCACACGTTCGCCACCGCGCGCGCCGCATAGTGAGCCGAAGCATGAGCTCTCCTTCGACCAGCGAGCTCGAGTTCGTAAAGCTGGTGGAGTCGCATCGCAAGAGCGTGCGGCTCCACTGCTACCGAATGCTTGGCTCCGCCAGCGACTGCGAAGACATGGTGCAGGAAACCTTCGTACGGGCCCTGCGCTCGCTGCACACGCTCTCCGAGCCGGCGGCGGCGCGCGGCTGGCTACATCGAATCGCGACCAACGTTTGTCTCGACGAGCTCAAGAAGCGCGCTCCGCGCGTTCGAGGTCCTGAGCTTGGCCCCAAAAGCCGCCCCGAAGACCCAGCGCCGGCGCCGCTGCCGGACGAGGCCTGGCTCGAGCCGGTTCCCTCGGCCTGGCTGGGCGGCGCCGATCCCGACACGCAGTACGGCTTGAAGGAGAGCGTCGCGCTCGCGTTCGTTGCCGCCCTGCAAATTCTCACGCCCGCCCAGCGCGCGGTGCTGCTGCTGCGTGACGTCGTTGGTCTTTCCGCCGAGGAGACCGCGGCCGCGCTCGACTGCTCCCTGTCGGCCGCCAACAGCACGTTGCACCGTGCCCGGGTGACTTTGGAGGCGCGCGTCGGTCCGCGAAGCGGCCGGCCTGCGGAGTCGCACGCGGCCGTCGACCGCGCGCTGCTCGAGCGCTACCTGCGTGCCTGGGAAAGCGCAGATCTCGACACCATCGTCGCGATACTGCACGAGGACGTGATCCTTTCCATGCCGCCGATCCCCCGCTGGCTGTCCGGGCTTGCGGACGTCGGAGAATTCTTCCGCGCCCACGTGCGGGGCTCGTTCCGCGCCCACGTGGTGGAAGCCAACGGCGCGCCCGCCGCAGCCTTCTATCGGGTGAAAGAAGACCGGCAGGCCCACCTATTCGCCATCCAGCTGTATGAGCTCGATGCTGGGCGCATCCGCGTGATTGACCATTTCATGACGAAACGCTCGCTCTTTTCATTCGTTGCGGAGGGGCTTTCAACCACGATCGCCGTGTAAGACGCCGCTGCGGCGCAACAAATCGGAACGCAGGCGCAACAAATGAGCGTGCGGCCCGCGTGGCGCGTGTCTAGAGAGTACCGGTGCGCCACGCCCTTCCAAGCAGGTCATCGTTCACTCCAAAGAGGTTCGCGCTGGGAGGCATGGTAGCCGCGTTTGCGGTCAGCGCCTGCATCGCGGTACCCAGTCCCGAGAGCGCTTCTGCCGCTAGCGCGCCCGCTGGGCAGGGGCAGCCGATCCCACCGCCCAAAGGGCGAGTCGCGCCGGTCGCGCGCTACGGTCAACTGAGCGTGAAGGGCGCGCAGTTGCTGGACGCGCGGGGCGAGCCGGTCGTGCTGCGCGGGCAAGCTTTCGGCTGGGATAACTGGTGGCCGCAGTATTACAACGCGAGCGTCGTGCAGTGGTTGCGCGACGACTGGTGCGCCGACGTGTTGCGTCCGGCCATGGGAATCGAGCCGGGCGGCGCCTATTTGAGTAACCCCGAGGTGTCGAAGCGTCGCATGATGACCGTGGTCGATGCGGCGATCCAAGCAGGCGTGTACGTCATCATCGATTGGCACGCGCACAAGCTGCACGAGAAAGAAGCGGTCGAGTTCTTCTCTGAAATGGCTCAGCGCTACGGCAAGCACCCCCACGTCATTTACGAGATCTACAACGAACCGGAAAAGGACCAGACCTGGCCGCAGGTAAAGGCTTACGCGACCGCCGTAATCGCGGCGATCCGCCGCTACGATCCCGACAATTTAGTCATCGTGGGATCACCGGAATGGGATCAGCGAATCGACTTGGTTCAGGCCGACCCGCTTCAAGGTCAAGTAAACGTGCTTTACTCGGTCCACTTCTACGCCGCGACCCACGGGAAATGGCTTCGCGACCGCGTGCAAGCGGCCATCAGCGCCGGCATTCCGGTGTTCGTCAGTGAGTCGAGCGGCGCCGAAGCCTCTGGTGCCGGCCCGAACAACTTCGGGGAGTGGAAGGCGTGGACCGACTTCATGGAGGCTAATCGAGTCAGTTATCTCGATTACTCGGTCTCCGACAAAGCGGGTGAAACGATCTCGGTGCTGCAGCCTGGGGCCGACGCTTCGGGCTCTTGGACCGAATCTCAGCTGACCGACTCCGGGCGCTATTGGCGTGCTTGGCTACGTACGCACTGTCAATGAGCGATCTCGCGCGCTGGGCGCCCAACTCCCGGCCGGCTCGGCGAGAATGGACGCCCCCTGTGGGAAACCGGGCCCGTTCCCCGGGGCAGCTGATTTGCGGAGATTGTGCCGAATCCGGAGTCAGGGACTTAACCACTCTGTACGCTAGCCCGTTCCCTGCGATTGCCCTCATGGCCCTGTCGCTTCCCAGCTCGCACGCAATTGCCTCGCGAAAAAGTGTCCCGCCCGGGGGGCGGGCGCTTGCATCGGCGGAGGCGGGCTCTAACCTCCGAGTCGAAGCGTCGTGACAGCTCCAAGCGATCCCGCGCCGCGTGTGGCCACAGTTCTCTTGGTGGACGACGAGCCGGCGTTTCTGCGCGCTCTTGCTCGCTATCTCGGGGAAGGGCCGCACCGCGTCGAAACTTTGACGTCGGCGCCCGAAGCGATCGAGCGCGTGCGCAAGGGCGGTATCGACCTGGTGGTGAGCGATATCTCGATGCCGGGCATGACCGGTCTCGAGCTCTTGCGCGCGATTCGCATTCACGAGCCGGACCTGCCGGTGGTGCTGGTCACCGGTCTGCCTGCGCTCGAAAGTGCGACCGAGGCCATCGAGCACGGCGTGCTCAAGTACATCGTCAAGCCGGTGGATCCGGCGGCGCTGCGCGGCACCGTGGATCATGCGGTGCAGCTTTATCGACTTGCTCGAATGAAGCGTGAAGCGCTCGATTTGCTGGGGCTGACCGGCGGCGCTTCCGACCGAGCGGGGCTCGAAGCGGGTTTCGAACGAGCGCTCTCCTCGCTGTCGGTCGCCTTACAACCCATCTTGCGTTCCAAAGACGGTTCGGTGTTCGGCTACGAAGCGCTGCTGCGCAGCAGCGAGCCGTCGCTGCCGGGGCCGGCCGAGGTGCTCGATGCGGCCGAGCGTCTCAGTCAACTCAATCGGCTCGGTCGCGCGGTCAGATCATTGGCGGCACAACCGCTGCTGAACGCAGGCGACGAGTTCGCGCTGTTCGTCAACTTGCATCCCGAGGATTTGCTCGATCCCGAGCTCGTCGCGGCTGAATCGGAGCTTGCCTCGATTGCCTCGCGAGTGGTGCTCGAGATCACCGAGCGCGCCTCGCTCGACAACGTGGCCAACGTGCGCGCGCGCGTGAAGGCGCTGCGCGAGCTCGGCTTTCGCATCGCCATCGATGACTTGGGCGCAGGCTACGCCGGGCTTACGAGCTTTGCCCTGCTCGAACCCGATATCGTGAAGCTCGACATGGCGCTGGTGCGAGGCATCGATCAAAAGCCGGTGCAGCAAAAGCTGGTCAAATCGATGACCTCGCTGTGCAAAGACATGGGCCTTTTGGTCGTGGCCGAAGGCATCGAAACGCCGCCCGAGCGGGATGCACTGATCGACCTCGGTTGCGACCTGCTTCAGGGCTACCTGTTTGCGCACCCGGGCCCGCCCTTTCCCGAAGCCGCTTGGTAGGTCGCTGCGTGGCCCGTGGCCGCGTGGCAGCTCAGTGCGCGGTGCAGGTGGCGCGTGCGGCGATACGCATTTGCTTCGAGGGACGTACCGAGTTTGCGGCTTGCTCGAGCAACTGCTGAAGCTCTTCCTCGCCGAGCGGCTCTTGCACGACGAAGCAGCGCACGGTCGAGAATTCCTCGCGCAGAAAGTCGACCAGCTGGTGGTCCAAGCCTTTGCACAGGCTCTCGGCGACCAGTACGACTGAAATGGTCGTGTCCGGATCGCTGAGCCAGGCCACGATATCGACCTTGTTGCGCGCGAGCACCGGGCGTTCGCCGAGCGCTGCCAGGCCTTCGGCGGTCGTGACCAGCCGCTCCAGATCGGAGTCCGCCACCAATACCGAAGGCATAGAGGCGCACTCGAGCTCTTGGGCGACTAGCTCGCGCAAGCCCTCCAGCACCTCCGGTTCCAGTTGCGTGAAACGAACGCCGAGGCCTTCACTCGCATGTTCCGGCGCGTGGGCAATGACCGCGGAGAGATTCAAGGACCCGAGCCCGGGCATCTTCAGGACCAATCGGCAAACCGTGCCGGCAGCCAGGACAGGGCCGTCAACCAGGGAGGCGCCTCCCGCTGAAAGGTCGCGTACGGTGTATTCACCGATGCGAGCCTGCTCCACGAACACCGTTGCTACTGCCGCCACGTAGCCGCGAGGGTAGCCGCGCCGCTCGTGGGAGAATGTGGGATGCATGGTCTAACGCGTCGGATCAGAGACCGACTCAGACGGTACAACGGTCCACTTCGCGGGCAACTTCAGGGGGTACCGGTGTTTCCTTAACCGACCTCGCCGAGCCGTGCCCGTGCCCCGCGCGGGCAGGGTGCTCAAAATCGACCCGGAACGGACCCTGTCGAATCTGCTTATCAAGGACAATTCAAGCCGATTCTCTCGCTGAAAAACTGTGCCGGGCTTGGATTTTCAGCCTCGCTCCTCGCATTCGAGGGTGAGCGTGAACCAATCGCCTTTGAAATAAGCAAGGCGTCGGCGCTGCTCCCCCATTTGTTGAGCAGACCCAACGCGCCGCGCAGAGCGCCGGCGTTCGGAGGACCAATCGATGAGTCGCAGCGACAAATACTCGCGTCGTGCCCTATTGAAGCGCCTGGGGGTGGGCGCCGCGCTCTTGCCGCTGCTCGAATCGGAGTGGGTAGAGGCGGCGACTTGCTCGGGCACTTCGGGTCCGCGTCGCGCGTTCTTCATCGTGTGGGCGAATGGCATGCTCAGCAAGAGCTCCAGCTGGGCAACCACGGGAGATAGCTGGGCGCTGCCGGCGTTCATGTCCTCGCTCGCGCCGCACAAGCAGGACATCACGCTGCTCGACGGCATCAGTTACAACTTCGTGAGGGACTCACCCAACCCGAGCGGAGGCGAGGTTTCGGGTCACGCTTGTTTCCAGGGCATGCTCACGGGGGAGCTGTTCCAATCGTTTGGCAGCTCTACGGCCAACAACATCGCGGGTGGACCGTCGATCGATCAGTACATCGGGACGCAGCTGAAGGCGAAGGGCTACAAGGGCCTGACCGCGCTGAACACCCAAGTCTACTCGCGCAGCACCGCGCGGCTCTCTTGGCGCGCGGCGAACGATCCGGTCGTGCCGGATGCGGATCCGTTTCACGTCTATTCGACGCTGTTCGCCGGCGCGACTCCGACTACGCCGACGACTCCGACCACGCCGACGACTCCGACCACGCCCATGCCGGTCGACAAGATGCTGCAAATGCGAAAGAGCATTCTGGACTACGTCTCCAGCGATCTGACGCGCTTCTCGGGTACGGTCGGCACCGCAGACAAGCAGCGCATCGATGCACACTTGCAGTCGGTGCGCGATATCGAGCAGCAGATTTCCAATCAGATCGCGGGCCAAATGGGCACTGGCACCGGGACAGGCACCGGCACCGGTACTACGGCGCCACCCCCCGGAATGGCCTGCGCGCCGCCCGCGCTGGGCGCGAAGATCGACGTTAAAGACACGAAGAACTTCGAAGCCGTTACCAAGATGCAGATCGATTTGGCCGTGGCCGCGTTCGCAGCGGACGCCACGCGCGTGACGGTGCTGCAGCTCGGCGACCAAGGCGACCCGGACATCATTCTGTACAGCCTCGGTTTCACGCCGGGTGGGCAGGACGGAAACACCGGCAACATCAATGCCTATCACTCGATCGCGCACCGCAACGGTGCCGAGAAGGTGACCTGTGACACCTGGTTCCAAAGCCAAATCGCCTACGCGATAGCGGCCATGAAGAACGTGGCCGACGCCGACAAGACCCTGCTCGACAACAGCGTGCTCGTGGCCATGAACAACATGCGCACCGGCAACCACGAGTACACGAACGTGCCTGCCATCGTCGCCGGCAGCTGCGGCGGCTACTTCAAGCCCGGCCGCAGCCTCAAGTTGACCAACGTTCCGAACAATCAGCTGTTGGTCGCGGTAGCCAACGCGGTGGGCGTGCCCACCACGACTTTCGGTCACGCTGCTTACGGTGGCGAACTCGCCGCATTGAAGGGTTGAGCGATGCGAAAGCGAATTCAACAGGCAATCATGAGCACTTCTGCCGCACGCTCTTCGACACTGGTGCTTGCAGCCCTCTCTGCCGGCACGCTGGCGCTAGCGTGCACCGCGTCGCTATCGGACCCACCGGGCGGCGCTGCGGCTGGAAGCCCGTCCACTCCTCCCGGTGCGGGCGCGCCGGGTAGCGGCTCCACGCCGAGCACCGGCACCAGCGGCGGTGCAGGCCCGAGCGCGGGCACCACGGGCGGTACGGGTTCGACCCCGCCCGGTGGAACTACGGGCGGCACTTCGACCACTCCGCCGGGTAGCACCGGCGGTACTGCCTCCCCGCCGACGACCATGCCACCGCCCACCACGTCGACGCCCACGCCGGAGGCCGCGGGCCCGCTCGTGCTGCTGCGCTTGACCAATCGCGAGTACAACCACGTCGTCAGCGATCTGCTCGGCGACACGACGCACCCGGCCGACGAATTTCCGGACGACGAGGCCGGCAGCGGCGGCTTCGTTTCGCCGACCAACGTCGCGCTTCTGAACGCGCAGCACTACGAAGAGACGGCGGGTACGCTCGCCGAAGCGGCGTTGGCTGCGAACAAGCTTCAAATTCCGTGCACCAACCCGGCCGCCAACGCCGAGGCAACCTGCGCGCAGAACTTCATCAATCAGTTCGGCAAGCTCGCGTTCCGCAGGCCGGTACAGGCTGCCGAGCTCAGCGGCCTCTCCAGCTTGTTCACCACCGCCCGCGGCCTGGGCTTCGACTTCAAGTCGTCAATCGCTCAGGTCGCCAAGGCGATTTTGCAAGCACCCGGCTTTCTCTATCACTGGGAAATTGGCCCGAGCAAAGGCACTCCGCAAAACGGCGTGGTGGCGCTCACGCCCTATCAAGTGGCTTCGCGGCTCTCTTTCTTCCTATGGGAGACGATGCCGGACGCCGCCTTGATTGCCGCCGCCGACGCCGGTCAACTCTCGACGCCCGAGCAAGTTCAGACCCAGGCCGAGCGCTTGCTGGCAGATCCCAAGGCTCAAAACGTGATGGAGAACTTCCACACGCAGTGGCTATTCCTCGAGAATTTGGCGAATCTGCAGAAGGATACCGCTGCCTATCCGCTGTTTTCGGATACGGTGCGGCAAGCGCTGGTGCCCGAGCTCAAGAGCTTCACCTCGTCGGTGATCTTGAACAGCGGGGACGGCACGCTCAAGAGCCTTTTGACTGCGCCGTACGCGTTCGTCAACGCGGCCACCGCGCCGATCTATGGCGCCACCGCGAGCGGGACCGGGCTGACCAAGACCAACCTGGATGCGACCCGGCGCGCAGGGTTGCTCACGCAGAGCGCGTTCTTGTCGTCGCGCGCGGGCACGAGCGAGTCGAACCCCACCTATCGCGGGGTGGCTATCTTCAAGCAACTGCTATGCGGTACCGTGCCGCCGCCCCCCGCCAACGTGCCCGACGTGCAGCCGCCTGCGGCCAACCTGACCACGCGTCAGCGCTATGAAGCGCACGACATGAATCCGTGCGCGACCGGCTGTCACACGCGCTTCGATCCCTACGGTTTTGCCTTCGAAAATTATGACGGCATCGGCGCCTACCGCACCATGGACAACGGCCAAGCCGTGAATGCCGCAGGCTCTGCTCCTACCCCAGGGGGTGGAACACTCACCTTCAACAACGCGATCGAACTCGCCAACGCTCTGGCTGCTAGCGATGAGGTCAAGTGGTGCACCACTCGCCAGTGGTTCCGCTACATGCTCGGGCGCATGGAGACCTCGACCGAGCAAGGCTCGCTCGAGCTCGCCTATCGCGCGGCCGCTCAAAATCCAGGATTTTCCATCCGCGACATGCTGCTCTCCACCACCCGGTCGATGGCCTTCCGCTCGCGCGCGGTCGCGGCCGGAGAAACCTTCTGAGAGTGCGCGTCGCCGCCAGCCCTCGCTTGCTTCGGCTTCGAGCTGGGTCAGCGCTCACCGCGCTGGTGGCAGGCCTCTCGGTTGGTGCCTGCAGTGGCGGGGGCTCGGACGCTGCTAGCGGTGGTGCGCCCAGCGCCACCGGCGGCAACGCCGCCGCGACTGGCGGTGCGGTGTCGAACACGGGTGGCAGCAGCACGATCAGTGAGGGCGGCGCGGTGACTGCGACGGGCGGCGTGACTACCGGCAGCGGCGGTGTTGCAACGACCGGCGGCATCGCCACTAGCGGTGGAAACGCCACGGGTGGCGGTAATGGCAAGGGCAACGCCGGCTCGCCGAGCGATGGGGGTGCGCCGAGCGGCGGCTCCGCAAGTGGCGCAACGAATAACGGTGGCAGCACCTCGGGGACCGGGGGCACAGGTGGCGGCGGGCGTGTGAGCGGCGGAGCGTCGGGTGCGGGCACGGGTGGCGCGACGGCAGGCGCTTCGGGTGCGGGCACGGGCGGCGCAGCGGGTGGGGCGAGCACTGCCCTTTCCTTCACGCCAGCCGAGGGCGTGTACAGCTACCCGCGCACTACCGCGAATGGCCCCACACAGACCTTTCACCTGAAAAACAACGGTAGTTCTGCGGCGACGCTGACGCTCGCGCTGGGCGGCACGACCGCGGGCGCGTTTCGTATCACCCAGCCCGCAAGCCTCTCCAACGTCATGGTCGGGGCCGGCGCCAGCGTGGACGTTGTGGTGCAATTCGTACCGAACGGAACCGGCGTGCCCGCCGCGCCCGCGGCGGATAACGGCGGAGTCACCGTGAGCGCGCAGCTCTCCGCAACCGCGAGCGGTCTTGCCGCGCAGGCCGGTTTGTTCGGCCTGGTCATGACCATTGCCGGCGAGGGTTCCGGCGCGGAGCCCACGCTCGGACAGGTGTTGACGACCCTCGGCTACAGCGTGGACGTCGGCGCAGGGCTCCGAGATCACCTCGCCAACTCCACCAGCACCGCGCTCCAGGGCAGCGAGGTCAACTTGCCGCGCTTCGTGCGCGCGAGCGCGGGCGCGGTCACGTTGCGCCCGGTCGCGCGCTTCTCACCCAGCGGCCCGATGCCGTTCGGCTACTACACCGTTGCTTCGCCCAACTGCGCGAATGCCAGCAGCTATGCCGCCAATTGCCACGTCGTGGGCACGATGGCCGCGAACACGGACGCCAACACATCGAACGGCAGCCGCATGCTGAACCCGCCGCTCGACGGGGCTGCGGCTGGCTCGTTCGACCCGGGCAACGAGCCGTTCGGAATCTGGAGCTACACCGACCAGGCGAGTCAGAAGGTTTCCACCGGTGGAACGGCCACCAATGGTGACTACGCCTACACCGATAACGCCTTGAACGTGCCGAGCAGCATGCACCGCGTCCGGGTTTGGCCGCTCAAAGATCGGGCGGGGGCCGCGATCAGCAACAGCTACCTCATTGGTGTCGAAGAAGCCTCGAACGGTGATTATCAGGACTACGTGTTCGTCATCGGCAACGTCAAGGCGCCGTAGTCGGGCGAGCGCGCTGCTCGGGCCCCTGTCGTTGAGTCTCGTGCTCTTCGCCTGCGGCGCGGACGCGCGCTCACAAGGCCAAGCTCCCGTCCACACCAGCACCGCCTTCGCCCAGTGGCCGATGCCGAACAGTGCGGGTCTCGGGTTGCCGAACGAACAGAGCTACCAGGTGCTCGGAGCCGGTGACGAGCAAACGGTTTTGGATCGCGTGACCGAGCTCGAATGGCAGCGGACACTCGACGAGGGGGCGTACTCTTGGAGCGCCGCAATCTCGTTCTGCGAGCAACTGAGCTACGCAACGTTCGACGATTGGCGGCTGCCGACGCGAATCGAGCTGGTTTCTCTGCTCGATCTCTCGCGGACCAACCCGGCGCTCGAACTCCAAGCATTTCCGAGCGGCTCGAGCCAATGGTTTTGGACCGCGAGCAACGACGCGGCCGACGCCGCCAAGGCGTGGTACGTGTATTTCTACTTCGGCTACCCGGACGTCGACGATCGCAGCGTCGAGAATCGCGTGCGTTGCGTGCGCGGTGGAGCTGCGACGCCCGACGCCGCGCACTACGAACTGGCGCCAGATTGGTCGCGCGATACGCGCACGGGCCTGACCTGGGAACGAGTGGTTTCCGAGCAGACGTTCGACGTGGCCGGCGCTGCGAGCTACTGCGCGGCGCTTCAGCTGGCTGAGAAAGTCGGGTTTCGCCTGCCGACCATGAAAGAGCTCGAAACGCTGGTCGACGAACGGCGCGCGCAGCCGGCGATCGATCCCGAAGCGTTTCCGAACACACCAACTGAAAGCTTCTGGTCGTCCTCGGCTTGGTCCGGCACCACGGATCTGAATTGGTACGTGCGCTTCGATTCGGGGAGCGCGCTGTACGAGCTCAGCAAAGAGCGGTTTCGTGTGCGCTGTGTGCGATGAACGCGCGGCACTCGTGCTGGTCAGCGCACGCAGCGTGCACGATATTCGGTGCTCGCGTCGGTGTACAGCGCGTACCCGTCGTAAAATAGTACGAACCAAGCCTGGTCAGCGCCGTCTGCCCAGCGCGACGAGGTCCAAAATTGCTCGCTCGGCGTACTCGGGAAGGCGTCGCCGTCGATGGCGGGGTCGAGCCGGCGTTCATCGACCAACGTTTGCAACTCCTTCATGCTCGGTAGCCGGAAGCCGCTCTCGTTACCCAGCCGTAACCCCTGGCAATAGGCGTCGGCTGCTGCGGCGCTCAGGCGCTCGGGCGACACTCCGCGCTGCCAAGTCAGTCCCGAACGCGAATCGCGGACGAGTTCGGCCCCGAGTTCGAAGCGCGCGCCGCTTTGCGAAAACACGATGTCCGCGGTGCGAACGCAGCGCACTTGTTCCGAATACACGCGGTCGTTCGTGTTCGTGTAGCCAAAGAAAAAGTTCACGTACCATGCGAAATTGGTCGGGTCCTTCGCCAACGAGGACGACCAGGTCCAGGTCGTCGGCGTATCGGGAAAGGCCACGGGATCGATGGCCGGCTCGGAGCGTGTGAAATCGACCAGCGAGACCAGCTCGAGCCGCGTGGGCAGCCGCCAGTCCTCGAAACCCGCCAGCGAAAGCGCGTCGCAATGTGACACCGCAGCCGGCCACACGAAGCCGCCTCCCTCGCCGGGCCCGACGTCCACGCTGCGCTGCCACATCAAGCCAGTGACCTCGTCCAGCACCGCTCCGTCGTCACGCGGCGAGTAACGCTGCGGGTTCGCTAGCCCCGCCGGCTCCGGATTTGGCATCGGCCAACCAGCAGTCTCTGCGGGAGAACCCCCACTGGCCTCATCAGGCGCCGTGCGCGCCGCGCGTTCGGAGCACGCGCACACGTGCGAAAGCAACAAGAGCGCGAGCACCAGTGGCCAGGGCAGGGGAGCACCGGAGGCCATTAGTTGAACGGCGGCATCGGGTACGGAGTAGTGGGCGAGGAGTCGTCGGCGCGGTGCGTTTGCGTCACCAGCGGCTCGCTGAGCCACGCGCGGAGCGTCTCGACTTGGCACGCGGTCAGCGGCGCTCTGAGCCCCGCGCCGGTCGCGTCGGGCGGCGGCATTTTGCGTGATTTCGAGCAGGAAGCAGGGTTTGCCGCGTTGATCACGTCCAGCACGATTTCGAAGCGCATTGGCCCGCTGGGACACGACGAGGTATGCGCGCCGCCCGTGATCCAGTCGTAAGCGTGATTGTACCCTCCGGACGAGCTGGTCGAGCTGGCATCGACCACGTGGCAGCCGTTGCCGCCGCCACACGCCGTGATCAAGAACGGCTGGACGTGTTGCTTGAAGCTTACGGTCGCAGGCAGGTCGCAATTGGCCGCGCCGCCCGCTGTCTTGCCTCCTGTGCTCGCCCCGCCTGCGCCGCTGCTGGCACCACCGCCACCTTTGCCTCCGCTCGTGGATCCGCCGCTGCTCGCGGCCCCACCGCTCGTCGCGATGCCCGTGCCCGCGCTCCCGCCCGTGCTCGAACTTCCCGCATTGCCGCCGCTCGTCGGGCTGCCGCCGCTCATCGTGCTGCCGCCGTTGGCCTGCGGCACTCCACCGTTTGCGCCGCCCGTATTGATCGCGCCTGCGCCCGTGCTTCCGCCACTCGGGCTCATTGCGCCACTGCCGCCGGCGCCGCCCGACGTCACCCCGCCTGACATCACTCCACCGGTTCCCACCGCGGTTGCGCCACCGGTTGTGGTCCCTCCACTTGCGAAGCCGCCGGTGCTCGTCCCACCGAGTCCACTCGGAGTTCCGCCGCTTGCCGCGCCGGTACCGGCATCGGTACTGCATCCGGTGCAGACACTCGCGCCGGAGAGCGCCAGCAAGAACGCGCGCGTCGCCAAGCTGAGGTGGTTCACGATAAAATTCTTACAGGGACTGAAAATCCGAGAAGCCATGGCAGTCGACGTCCCTGAACCAAGGGTTCGCGCGCCTCAAAGTGAGCCTGTTTTGACGTCGAACCCCGCTCCGTCACGACTTGTGATTGGGGAGCGCGCTGCCAAGTCACGAAGACAGGGTCCCCATGAGCGCTCTACTTGCGTCGGCTCGCTCCCGAGCACGGCGTCCCACGATTTTTTCTTCCGTTGCCAGCGGTCTCGCCGTCAGCACCCTGCTCGGTCCGCTGGCGTGTAGCTCTCCGCAAAGTGGTTCCGAGAACGCGCCGACGACCGGCGGACAGCTTTCCACCACCGGCGGGCTCCCAACCAGCGGCGGCACCAGCCCAACCAGCGGTGGTGCCAGCCCCTCATCCGGCGGCGCAGCGGGTTCCGCTTCGACCGGAGGCACGGTCACCTCGCAAGGTGGAATCACCGCTTCGGGCAGCACCCCGGGCACCGGTGGTGCTGCGACCTCGACCGGTGGAAGCAGCTCGAACGGCGGTGCGGTCGGCGCAGGCGGGAGTTCCGCGGGTGGAACCTCGACGAGCAGCGGCAGCAGCTCCGTCGCCGGTAACGGCGGCGGAACACTCGGCGGAAACGTCGGTGTTGGCGGCAACACCGGCGGAGGCAAGTCGGGCACCCTGACCGGCGGCAGCTCGAATGCGACCGGCGGTAACAATAACGGCGGCCAAGCCGGCGCCACAGCGAGTGGGGGCGCTGCGGGCGCGCCCGCCGACGTGGGCCCGAATCCAGACTCAGCCACGCGCATGCGCTGCACCGGCACCTCACCGATCACCTGTCACTTCGGCGGCCAGCCCGGCAACTACGACGTCACGGTGGTCCTCGGCGGAGGCACGAGTGCGGGCACCACACTGGTCGAAGCCGAGACGTTGCGCGCGCTACTCGGCGAAACCACGACCGCGAGCGGTCAGACTCGGCGCTTCACCTTTACCGTGAACGTGCGCCAGCCCGAAGGCCAACCCATTCAAGACGTTCCTGCCGGCACGGCCGGCCTCGACCTCTACTTCAGGGGCGCCGCCCCGCAGCTGCTCTCCATCGGCTACGCCGCCACCACCAGCCCGGTCATGGTCTACGTCGCGGGCGATTCGACGGTCTGCGATCAATCAGACGCCGCCTACTCCGGTTGGGGCCAGAAAATTCCCCAATTTTTCAACTATCCGGTGTCCATCGCCAACTACTCCGACTCCGGCGAAAGCTCTGCCAGCTTCCTCGCCAGCGGCTCGCTTTGGGGAGCCATCAACAGTCGGCTCAAAGCCAACGACTGGGTCTTCATCCAGTTCGGCCACAACGACAAGACCACCACGCCCGACGCCTATCGCAGCAACATCCTGTCCATGATCACCGCTGCCAAGAACAAGAACGCGCGTCCCGTGCTGGTGACTCCGATCTCACGCGCCACCTTCAGCGGCAGCACCGTGACCACCCAGCACGTTTACACCGACACCTGTGGCACTGGTTGCAACACCGACGTACCCGCTATCTTGAGGAAGCTCGCGACCGAGCAGAACGTGCCGCTCGTCGATCTGACTGCGCGCACCACCACCTGGCTCAACCAACTCGGCCCCAATGGCTGGCAGAGCTACTTCGCCCTCGCAGCCGACGGTACACGCGACAAAACTCACACCGGGCCGACCGGCGCGGCCGTGATCGCCGGCTTCGTGCGCGACGCCGTGCGCTCGCTGAACCTGCCGCTCGCGAACAACTTGCGCTAGGCCGCTCAGCGCCAATTACTGGCAAATATCGGGCTTCCGCGGTGCCAGCGCGAACGCGTTGACCCGGCAGCGCACGCTGCCGAACGGCGACACGTCGAAGTGCACCGCGACCCTACAATCCTTTTCGTTCTTGGGCTCGAACCACCACGCCTTCTCACAGCTGCCGCGCCCGGAGCCGAGCTTGGTCACCGCAAAACGCGCGCGCGTCATCAACGGCCCGCAGCTCGCATCACCGAACGAGCGATCCTCGTCCGTGCCGAACAGACCGCCGCTCACTTCCACGTCCTCGCCGGCCACCTTGTGCTCGATCGCATTGTCCGGATCCGGTGTACACTTCAACTTGCCGGAGCACTGGCTGTCCGGGCAGCACGGCTGCTTGCGACCACCGCACTCGAGCTGACACGTTCCGCTCACGCAGGTCGCGCCTCCGCTACAACTTCCGGCGTCGCACGGCTGACCCGGCCCTCCGACGTCGGCGCAACGGTCGGCGATGCATCCGAGCCCGCCGTCGCACGGCGTCTGCCCCGCGCAACACTTTTGCCCCCGCTTTCCGCAAAAATCACAGAGCCGCTCGGTTTGCGTGGTGCGAAATGCGCTCCGAGCCACCGCCAGCGTCACCGGCTTGGTGCTCGAAAGCTCGGCCGCACCACCCGAAAGCTTACGCTGACTGAAGCCCGCGCTGGCCGCGATCGCGTCAATCGCCAGCGTTTTTCCCGCCTCATCGCGCATCTCGAGGGTCACCGTGGGCGTGCCAATCAACGCCTTCTGCACATAGCTGCAATCGGCCTTACACAAACCTTCGAGGCAGCGCATCTCACTCGCTTGCCCTTGCAACCGACTCGCCACCCCCACCAGCGTCACGAAGCGCGCCTCCTTGATGGTTACGCGCGCGCTGAGCCGAACCTTACTCGAAACGCTCGCCTGAACCTCCGGCAACCACGGCACCAAATTCGAAAGCCGCACGCCTCCGCCGCTGCTGCTCTCCTCGCGAAAGTCTTGATCGATACTCAGATCGAAGCTGCCCTCCGCTTGGTGCAGCAGTGACTCGTAGTCCGCGCCGTGCTCGAAACAATCCGCGAGCGCCGCTTCCTCTGCCGAGCCCGGCGGCCCGTACCAGCCCAGGCCGGTGATGTTCGGCACGTCGAGGCAGGTCAGCTCACTGCCGATGCGTGCCGCCCGCACCGCGCGATCGAGCAGCGGTTGCAGCCGCTCGCAGTAACCCGTCTGAACGGCCGCCGCCGGAGGCATCGTCGTCGCCCCCGGCTTCGCCTTCTCGGCACGCGGCGCGCACGCAGCGAACAGCACCGCGCACCCCGCACAGCCGAGCCTGAGCCATGGTTTTCGCCGAATCACGCGCACGCGACTGGCGTTGATACTACGTTTCCACCTTGGCCGTCACGGCGCTCCCGGCGACCGCCGCCGCCGCGCTCGGCTCTCAGCCCAAACCTTCTCGAAATGAGCCAGCTTGCGCCGCTGCTGAAGTTTGGGGCTGCCCCGCGGAAGCCCGCGTGCACCAGTGCGGCCGCGACCGTGGCCCGACCGTGTGCGGCAGCTCGTCCATCGCAGCCCGAGCAAGTCCAGCCGCGCTCGCGACGAGCCGGCGCGCGCCCGTCGGTTTGGTTGAGCGGCTGCGCCAAGCGTCGCTGTCTTTTTGCTCGGCGCGTCTCTGCGCAGGGAGAGCGTCGCAGATATTGCCCTAGCTGCGCTTCGCCACGCGACAATCGCGCTGGTGCACCCGCGCACACACAGCGCGTCGGTGGTCCAATCGCTCACACTCGGTGACGCACAACTCGACCTTGCCGCCACCCAGAAAGCCGTGACAATCTCGAATCGTAGCTGAACTGGAGCAGAGCCGTGCCCCTGAGTGAGAAGAAGTACGAACCGGATTCCATCTATGACCGCAGGGTGATTCTGCAGAACGACGCCATCACCCTTTGGTACTACCCCGAGCTTAAAATCGTCCATCACCAGATGGTGCAAGCGCCGGCTTCGGAAGAGTTCAGGGAGCTTCTCGACAAAGGTGCGGAGTTGCTCGAGCGCTTCGGCGCGATCAAATGGCTGTCGGACGACCGGGGCAACACGTTGCTGCGCCCGCAAGACGAAGAGTGGGCCGACTCGGTGTGGTTACCGCGTGTTCTTCGCGCGGGCTTCAAGTTTTGGGCAATCGTCTTGCCCATGGCGGCGATCGGAAAGCTCAACATGCAGCGCCTCGCCACCCAGCACACGCGTCGCGGCATCGTCAGTCGCATCGAGAGCATGCCTTACCCGGCCTTCGAGTGGCTAAAGGCACAATAGGGCTTTCGTTCGATCGCCCTTTGCAGCCCTAAACGCCGCCAAGATCGCCCAAGCGGGCAGCTGTCGCCTGGCGTACACTGCGGGCATCGACCGACGTGCAGCGCAGAGACCGCTTTTGGCGGCCCAACCCATCGTCGGTCGTGCGCACGGCGCCTATGCCAGAAGCGTTCGCTCCTCCACCCCCGAATCCGCCAACATCGCCCAAGTCGAGCGATCGCAGGCGACCTACTGTTTTCGCATGACCAACACCGCTCGCACTGAAGGCTTCGCGCACGCACCCTCGACCCTCCGTCTCGGAGACCTGGAGGTGCAACGCCTCGGTTATGGGGCCATGCGCCTTCCCGGCAAAGACGTATGGGGTGAGCCCGACGACCCATCGCGCGCGCGCCAAGTCCTGCGCCGTGCGGTCCAGCTCGGCATCAACTTCATCGACACCGCCTGGTACTACGGCCCTCTCGTGGCCAACCGACTGATCGTCGAGGCACTGCACCCGTACCCGCGCGATCTGGTGATCGCCACCAAGCTCGGTGGCAAACGCTTGCCCGACAAGAGCTGGGCGCCCGCCCTTCGCCCGGACGAGCTTCGAAAAGGCGCCGAGGACGATCTGCGGAGCCTCCGCCTCGAGCGACTCGACGTCGTACACCTGCGCGGTATTCCGGCTGCCGGTGTGCCGCTCTTGGAATCACTCGACGCGCTGCTCGCGCTGCAAGCCGAGGGAAAAATTCGGCACCTCGCGCTGAGCAACGTCAACGCGCGAGAAGTCGAGCAAGCGCTCGCGCGCACTCCCATCGTCGCGGTGCAGAACGTGTTCAGCGTCTCGGGCGGCGGCGGCGCGATCGCCAAACTCTCCCACTCAATCGTCGACGATCCCGAAGGCGTGCTCGAGCTCTGCACCCGAAAGAACATCGCCTTCCTCCCTTATTTCCCGCTCGCTGCCGGCAACGTCGCGCGCGAAAAGCCCGCGTTGCTCTCGATCGCCGAGCAGCACGGCGCTTCGCCGGCGCAGATTGCGCTCGCCTGGCTGCTCGCCCGCTCCCCGGTCATGCTGCCCATCCCCGGCACAGGCTCACTCGAGCATCTCGAAGAGAACTGGGACGCGCGCCGTATCGCGCTCACGCCTTCCGAGGTAGCTCAGATCGCAAAGTAGGGTTTACGACCGCACGCTTGGGCGCGGAAAGCAGCGAACCGCTCGGATCGGATCGCTATTGCGCCGAGCGCTGTTGAGGTCGCGCTGAAAGGCCCGCTGCTTTCTATCCCCATCACCGCTTGCTTCGCGACGACGCAGGCGAATTCTGGTAGACCTCGACGCGGCCCGGCCCCGCTTCGTGCAGATAGTGGCGTAGCTTGTGGTGTCGAAAGGCAAGTCCGCCCGGGCGTGAGGCTTTGCCCAGCACGAAGGCGCGCCGGTACTCGCTCGGCGGCACGCCGTAGACTTGCTTGAACACGCGGGAGAAGTGGAAAGCGCTCGAGTAGCCGAAGCTTTCCGCGATTTCGGCCAGGGTCTTCCGGCTGCGCTCGAGCGCGCCGGCCGCTTGCTCGACTCGCATCAGGTGTCCACAACCGATCGGCGTTTCGTCGAGCTCGCGGCGAAAGAGCCGGCACAGGTGCTGCGGCGTGACGCCGGACGCGCGCGCGACCGACCCCAGGTCGAAGCGCGCGTCGCCCCGCGCGAGGCGAGCGAGCATGAAGTCGAGCGCGCGTTCGACGGCGCCGGGCAACGCGGGCGCGGTGCGCGCCTTGCCATCCACGAGACCACTGACGAACGAGCGAAGCAGGAGCTCGACACCGGTTCTGAGCAGGTTGTGGGCCTGAGCCGAGTGCTGCACGGAGAGCAGATAACGCCAGAGATGAAAGAACGACTCTTCACCCGTGAGCTGCCGCAACCGCGGCCAGGTCTTCGGACTCGGCAACCCCTCGGGCAACGCGGGCAGGTCGAACACGATGAACGACTGAAAGCTGCGTACTTTGCCCCAATCATGGCGAAGCGACATTCCGGGCAGCATGCTGAGCACACTGCCAGGCCCAGTGACGACGACCTCGTCGTCCAGCGACGTGACGCCGCCCCCTTCCACGATCCACGCCAGCGCGTAGCGGCTCAGCAGGAATGGACCCCAGGTCGAAAGCGCGCTCTCGAAGCTGCTATCGAGCGTGATTACCTGTAGACCGCGGCGTGCTGCCGGTCGTGCCGTGCGCCGCGTGCGGGTTCGAGACATGTTCATTTCATATATGCAAATGGTGAATCCTTGCCATAGAATTGTCGTTCGCTGGGGCTAGTCTCACGCTGCGCGGCGCGAATGCCGTGTATGCGCGCGATCTTGGAACCAACCCAAATGAGCTCTTCAAAACCTCTTTCGTTGTGCCTCAAAGTTCTGCTCTTGACGCTGAGCGCTTGCGACGGCGCCAGCAACAAGGCGACGGACGGAACCGGCGGTGCGAGCGGCTCCGCAGCGACCGGAGGTTCGGGCAGCGGCGGCACGGGCGGAGGGGGCCGAACGAGCGTGGGCGGCGCGGTTGCCTGTCACCGGCCGGACGGGATGCCGGCGGTGACGCTCACCTACGATGACGCTCTCAACTCGCAGCTAACGACAGCGGCGCCCTCGCTGAAAGCGCACGGCTTGATAGCAACGTTCTTCTTGACCGACGTGCGTGGAAACCCGGCACCCTGGTCGGCGCTGCGCGCTGATGGGCACGAGCTCGCTTCGCACACGTTCAAGCATCCTTGCCCCAAGGTGAACACCTGGGTCGCGCCCGGCAATGCCAATGAAGACTACGACGTCGCTCGCATGTCCACCGAGCTCGACGAGAACATGGCGATGCTTCAATCGCTCGGGCAAGAGCCGCCGTACACCTTCGCCTACCCGTGTGGCATCACCTGGATCGGCGCGGACCAGCAGAGCTACGTTCCGCTCATCCGAGAGCGCTTCACCGCTGCGCGTGGAGTGTCACCGGGCGCCGTGCAAGCCGGAATCGACCTCTATAACGTGCCGGCCACGTTCTCGACCGGTACTGGAGACGCGCTGATCGCGCTCGCCGAGCAAGCGAAGAGCCAGGGAACCTGGATCGTGTATGGCTTTCACGGCATTGGCGCCGACTCGAACCTGATCGCCGCGGACGCTCACGAGGCGCTGCTCGCTTATCTCGAAGAGCAGAAGGACGCGATCTACATCGCCACGTTCGGCGAGCTCGCGGGTTGCCTGGCGCGCTAGCCGGTCGTTCTCGCGCGTCCCAATCTTGGCCATTGATTCCAACGTTGCGCGGTTTCTACAGCGACAAGGGCTTTTGCCTCTCTCCAGAGACGAGCCGCGCGTACTCCGTTGCTTTAGAAACTTGCAGGCGCCGCCGCTCCGCTTAAGAAAGTTTGTCTCGAGATAGTAAATAGCGATCGATAAGTCTTTCTCGGGCATAGAGTTGCTATGGCGCTTCGACCAGCGAACTGGTTGCTCAGGGGGTTTCTATTTCAAGCGTGTCTCGTGGCATGCAGCGCGAGCGAAAATGGTGACGGCTTGCCCGGCAGCACGGGCGGCACGAA
>DASZQI010000100.1:0-229526 GCA_035549735.1 Polyangiaceae bacterium
GAGCGGGAGAAGGGATTTGAACCCTCGACGTCCACCTTGGCAAGGTGGCACTCTACCGCTGAGTTACTCCCGCGGAAGGGCGGTTTTAGTACCCGCCGACGGCTACCGTGTCAAGAGGCGCGCGAACCTCCGCCGCCGCTTTTTCCTCAACAAATACGAGCACCATGGAAATCTGGGTAGCCGGCTCGACCGGCTTGGTTGGTACGTCGCTGGTCGAACAGCTGCTCGAGCGGGCAGAGGTCACGCGAATCAGCGCCCTGGTGCGCCGACCGCACTGGGCCCCGCGCCCGAAGCTGGAGGAGCTAGTGGTCGATTTCGAGTCGCTGGAAAGCAGTCCGGCCCTTGCCGGCCGCCCGGTGTCGCATGCGGCGTGCTGCCTGGGCACGACCATCGCCAAGGCCGGAAGCCAGGAGGCATTTCGCCGGGTCGACTTCGACTACGTGGTCGCGTTCGGACGCGCGGCGCGCAAGGCCGGTGCGCGCGCACTGCTCGTGGTCTCGGCGCTGGGTGCGAATCCGAAGTCTTCGATTTTCTACAATCGAGTGAAGGGCGAAGGCGAGGCCGCGCTCAGTGAGCTCGGCTTCCCTTCCCTGCACATTCTGAGACCGTCGCTGCTACTCGGTGAGCGCAGCGAGCACCGTCCAGGTGAGCGCGTGGCAAGTGCGCTCGGGCGGCCCCTCGGGCACTTGCTGTTCGGGCCGCTCAAGAAGTACGCGCCTATCGAAGGCGCTGACGTCGCGCGCGCCCTCATTCAGCTGGCGCTCGACCCGCGCGAAGGCCGCTTCATTCACGAGTCGGATGCTCTCGCGAGGCTCGCGCGGAAAAGCGGCTGAGTCCGCGCGGGGTTAGCGTGCTCGTCTTCTTTCAGGCCAAAAGCTGCTAAACATACGGATCCGTGGATTTATCTCGCCTCGAACAGCAGCTCAATTTCGTCAAGGAGATCGACCAGCTGAAGCGCGTGCAGCGCAAGAGCTTCGTGTCCGGCTCGCGACGGCTCGAGAACAGCGCCGAGCACTCCTGGCACGTGGCGATGATGGCATGGGTGCTGAGCGAACACGCAGCGCCCCCAGGTGTGGACGTCGATCGCGTCCTGAAAATGCTGCTGGTGCACGATCTGGTCGAGATCGACGCGGGCGACACGCTGCTCTACGCCGAGGCCGAGATGCAGCGCGCGCAGCGCGAGCGAGAAGTTGCCGCGGCGGAGCGGCTGTTCTCGCTGTTGCCCGACGGGCAAGGCTCGCAACTGCGCGCCCTGTGGGAAGAATTCGAGGCACGCGAAAGCCCCGACGCCAAGTTCGCTGCCGCGGTCGATCGCTTGCAGCCGTTGATTTTGAACTTCATGTCCGAAGGCGCGGCCTGGCGGCGCCACGGCGTCACTGCGCCCGAGGTGATCGAGAAGAACCGCCACATCGCCGAAGGCTCGCCCGGGCTCTGGGCCGCAGCCGAGCAGCTGATCGAAGAGGCGATTCGGCGCGGCTACCTGCGCCACGAAATCTAGCGACGTCCGCGCGGCGCCCGCTCAAATTCGCGAGACTTCGACCACGCCGTTCACCTTGGACAGCGCCTTCATCACGTTCTTCAGCTGGCTCAAGTCGCTACAGTGGAACGTGAACACGTTGCGCGCGCGGCCGTCGTCCCCGGCGCGACAGTTGGCTTCACTGATGTTGATGCTCTGGGCGCTGAAGGTCTGACTGACGACCGCCAAAATACCGGGCTTGTTGGCGGTGGTGACGCAGATCTGGACCGGCCGATTGATCTTCGCCTTGTTGTCCCAAGTTACGTCGATGCGCCGCTCGGGATCGGTGTCGAAGGCCTTCTGACATTCACGGCGGTGAATGGTGACGCCACGGCCGCGAGTAATGAAGCCGATGATGCCGTCCCCCGGTAGCGGGTTACAGCATTTGGCGTAGCGCACGAGCACGTCATCGATGCCGTTGACGGTGATGCCGCTGGCGTCGCGCCCGGTGACCTTGCGCACCAGTTGCTCGATGCGCCCAGCCCGGAACTGAGACGGCGGCTCGCTGTCCGGCGCGCTCGCGTTGTGAATGGTGTCGACCACCTTGTCGCTCGCCAGCTTGCCGTAGCCGATGTCGAGCAGCAGATCGTCGAGATGCGAGTGGCTGAAGTGCTGGGCAACGCGGCGCACTTCCGGGTCGCTCTTCGAAAACTTGGAGTAGCTGAGGCCCGCGTCGCGCATTTCGGACTCGAGCAGCTCCTTGCCCAGGTTGATGCTCTTTTGCCGCTCCTCCCCGCGCAGACGGGCGCGGATACGCGCGCGCGCCCGCGTCGTGACGCAGAACTCCAGCCAATCTTTGCTCGGCTGCTGATGGGGCGAGGTCATGATCTCCATGACGTCGCCGTTTTTCAGCTTGTAGCGCAGCGGGACGATCTGCCCGTTGGCGCGCGCGCCCGAACAGTGCTCCCCGACCTGCGAGTGAATGGCATAAGCGAAGTCGATCGGAGTCGAGCCGCGCGCCAGCACCCGCAGCTCACCCTTCGGGGTGAACACGTACACTTCGTCTGGGAATAGGTCGATTTTGACGCTCTCCAGAAACTCGACCGGATCCTTGAGGGTGCTCTGGTACTCTGCGAGCTCGCGCAGCCAGCCGAACTTCTCGGCATCCTTCGGATCCACGCCCCCCGAACCGCGCTCCTTGTACTTCCAATGCGCGGCGATGCCGTGCTCGGCGACGCGATGCATTTCATGCGTGCGAATCTGGATTTCGATGCGCTGGCGCCCGGGGCCAATCACCGTGGTGTGCAGCGATTGGTACATGTTGGGTTTGGGCAGCGCGACGTAATCCTTGAAACGCCCGGGAATCGGCGTCCAGCGCGAGTGCATGGCGCCGAGCGCCGCGTAACAGTCGGCCACCGATTCGACACAGATTCGGAAGGCCAGGGTGTCGAAGACCTGCTCGAAGTCACAGCCCTGCTCCTTCATCTTGCGATGAATGGAGTACATGTGCTTCGCGCGGCCCGTGACTTCCGCAGCGTAGCCTTGCTCCGCCAAGCGCGAGGTGATGGTGCGACAGACGCTCTCGATGTAGCGATCGCGCTCTTTCTTGGTCTTGGTGAGCTTGGCCGAGAGCTCACGAAAGGCGTCCGGCTCGAGGTGGCGGAAGCTCAGATCTTCGAGCTCGCTCTTCACCAACTGCATGCCGAGCCGAGCCGCGAGGGGCGCGTAAATCTCGAGTGTTTCGCGGGCGATGCGCTCCTGCGCCTCGGGCTTCATGTGCTCGAGCGTGCGCATGTTGTCGAGCCGATCGCACAGCTTGACCAACAGCACCCGCAGGTCCTGGGCCATCGCCACGACCATCTTGCGGAAGCTCTCGGCCTGACGATCCTCGCGCGAGGTGAAGTTGAACTTGCCGAGCTTGGTGACGCCGTCGACGATGCTGGCGATCTCCTCGCCGAACTCGGTTTCGATCGTCTCGCGGGTCGCGCCGCTGTCTTCGAGTACGTCGTGTAGGAGGCCGGCACACACGCTGGCCGTGTCGAGCCGGAGATCGGCGATGATTCCGGCGACACTGACCGGGTGGATCAGGTAGGGGTCGCCGCTCTTCCGGAGCTGCTCACGGTGCGCCCACTCGGCAAACTGATACGCCCGCCGGATGAGCTCGCCGTTGGCCGCCGGGTGGTAGGCCTGGACGATGTCGACGAGCGCCTCTGAGGAAAGCACAGGAACCGTCCCGCTAAAGTAACACCCGAGTATGGGGATCGCTACGGGGGGGTCATGAAACCCGCGCGCTTCCAGCGCGAGTCGACTAGCCCGCGCGCTCGGTCGGCTCTTTTTGGGCGCGTTCCGCGAGCCAGCTGTCGAGATCCGCCAAGGCGCGAGCGGCCATGGCCTCGTACTTCGGCCGCTTTTTGAGGCGCGGGCCCTCCCAGGGCGGCAAATGCGAGAACGTGATGTTGGAGGGCTGGTAGTCGTCGCCGTTGCGAGCGGTGTGCGTTAGCAGGCCGCCAAGCGCCGTGGTCGAAGGAGGCAGCTGCGGTTCACGCCCTGCCAGACGGTCGAGGAGAAACAGTGCCACTAGAAGACCGCCTGCGGCGCTCTCGACGTAGCCCTCGGTTCCCGAGATCTGCCCGGCGAAGTACAACCCCGGCTCGCCTCGAAGCTCGAGCGTGGGACCGAGCAGCTTGGGCGCGTTGATGAACGTATTGCGGTGCACCGCACCGTAGCGCTGGAATTCCGCGTTCTCGAGGCCCGGGATGGTGCGGAACACGCGGTCCTGCTCGGGCCAGGCCATGCGGGTCTGGAAGCCGACCATGTTGTAAGCGGTGCCCGCTTCGTCCTCTTTGCGGAGCTGCACCACCGCGTGCGGCCAGCGGCCGGTCTTCGGATCGGTCAGACCCACCGGCTTCATGGGCCCGAACGCCAGCGTTTGCGGACCGCGCTCGGCCATGACCTCGATCGGCAAGCAGCCCTCGAAGTAACGAACGTCTTCGAAGGTCTTCGGCTCGACCTTGCGCGCCGCGCACACGTCACTGACGAACGCGCGATACTGCTCCTCGGTTAGCGGACAGTTCACGTAGGCGCTGCGATCTTCCTCGCTCTCGCCTTTTTCCCAGCGCGAGGCCATGAAGACCTTGGACCAGTCGATCGAATCCGCGCTGATGATGGGCGCGATGGCATCGTAGTAGGCGAGCGCGTCGCTACCGACACGGCGCGCGATGGCCGCGGCCAGTGCGTCACCCGTGAGCGGTCCGGTCGCGATCACGAGCGGACGCTCCGTGGGCAGCTCGTCCACCCGCTCCTCACGGATCTCGATGAGCGGGCTCGCTCGCAGCAGCTCGCTCATTTTTGCCGAGAATTTGTCGCGATCCACCGCCAACGCGCCGCCCGCGGGCACGCGGGTCTGATCTGCGGTTTGCATCACGAACGAACCGAGCCGGCGCATCTCCTCTTTGAGCAGGCCGACCGCGTTCGACAGCGCCGCGCCCCGAAACGAGTTCGAGCACACGAGCTCGCACAGCGCATCGCTCGACTGCGCGGGCGTACGCTGCTTGGGCTTTTGTTCGAATAGCCGCACGCGGACGCCGCGACTCGCGAGCGTCAGCGCCGCTTCGGATCCGGCGAGCCCGGCGCCGATGATGGTGACTACGGACATTGCCCGTGCGTCACGGAGCGACCGAAGCCGGGCGAGCCCGGGGGCGCTTCGCGCCTTCCTTCTCTTCGCCCTTGGCCCGCACGGCTTCCTCGGCGCCCGCGTCGGCGTCGCCGTTCTCGGCGCCTGCCTCGCCGGGCGGTGCTTCGTCTACGCCGCGCGAGTAGCCGCACTCTTTGTTACCGCGGCCACAAATGAGCTTCGGGTTCTTGGCGCCGCCGGCCAGCACCAGGAAGGGGTAGTGACACAGCGGGCACGGCTCGATCACCGGCTTTTGCCAAACCTTGAAGTCGCAAGTCGGGTAGTTGGCGCAGCCGTAGAACGAGCGCGAGCCGCGCTTCTTCGAACGCACCTCGACGATGTCGCCCGCGCACTTCGGGCAAGGCACGCCGAGCGGAATCGGGCGCGTGTTCTTGCACTGGGGGTAGCCGCTGCAGCTCAAGAACTCGCCGTAGCGACCGGTCTTGATCACCATCGGCTTTTCGCACTTGTCGCAGATCGCGTCGGTCATGCGCACCTCGGCCGGCGTGTTGCCGTCCTTGCCGAGGTCCTTCGTGAACTTGCACTTGGGGTACGCCGAACAACCGAGGAACCAGCCGTTCTTGCTCCAGCGCTTGTTCAGGATCGAACCGCAATCGTCGCACTTGAGATCGGTGGGCTCGGGTTCCGGGTTCCAGCGCGCGCTCTTCTTGGCCGTGTCCAGCACCTCGCGGAAACGGCGATAAAAGCGGCCGAGCAGTTCGACCCGGTCCAGGCGCCCGCCTTCGACCTCGTCGAGCTCTTCCTCCATCTTGGCGGTGAAGGACGGATCCATGAAATCGAGGCGGGTCGAGACCAGGCCGTCGATTACCATCTTGCCCAGCTCGGAAGCCTGCATTTGGCCGCCCGGGAGCTTCACGACGTAGTCGCGCGCCTGCACCTTGCTGATGATTTCGGCGTAGGTGCTGGGGCGACCAATCCCGCGCTTTTCCAGCTCGCGCACCAACGAACCTTCGTTGAAACGCGCCGGGGGCTGGGTGAACTTCTGCTCGGTGACCACGCCTGGCGGCTCGTGCAGCTTGAGCACTTCGCCTTGGGTGAGCTCGGGCAGCAGGCCTTCCTCGTCCTCTGCGGCGCGAGCGCGGTCGGCCTCGGCCTTCGCGCCCTCGGCTTGCTCTTCCTCGCCCGCCAGCTCCTTGGGACTGTCGCCGTCACCGAGGCCTTTGCCGTATTGCTCGAGCCAGCCCGCGAACTTCAGCACCTTGCCGCTCGCGCGGAGCGTGATGTTCTTGTGCTGCGCGCTCTTGCGCGTGGGCGTGGCTTCGATGTCGACGCCGGTCTGGTCGTAAATCGCGTGCGACATTTGGGACGCCACGAAGCGATCCCAGATCAGCTTGTAGAGCTTGTATTGCTCGTCGGTGAGATGCTTGCGCACCGACTCGGGCTCGAACTCGAGCGAGGTCGGGCGAATCGCCTCGTGCGCCTCTTGCGAGTCCTTGCGCGACTTGAACACGTTCGGCTTGGCCGGCAGGTACTTCTCGCCGTAGCGAGTCTTGATGTGCTCGCGCAGCTCGACCACCGCGTCCGGGCTCACGCGCACCGAGTCGGTACGCATATAGGTGATGAGCCCGACCAGGCCGCCGTCTTTCTTGAGGTCGATACCTTCGTACAGGCGCTGCGCCACGCTCATGGTGCGTTTGGTGGTGAAGCGCAGGTAGCTCGTACCGTCCTGCTGCAGCTTGCTGGTCGTGTAAGGCGCCGGAGCGTTGCGCTTCTGCTCCTTCTGGGTGACCGAAGCGACGCGATAGTTCGCGGTCGCGAGATCTTCGCGCAGCGCGCCGGCCTGAGCGGCGTTCTTGACCTCGGCCTTCTCGCCATCCACGCGCGACAGCCGAGCGAGCACCGTCTGCGGAGCTTTGCCGCGCAAGCCGACCGCGACGTTCCAGTACTCTTCGGGAACGAAGGCCTCGATCTCGCGCTCGCGCTCGACGATTAGACGGAGCGCCACCGACTGCACGCGACCCGCGCTCAAGCCGAAGGCGAGCTTCTGCCAAACCAGCGCCGACACGTCGTAGCCCACGATGCGATCGAGCACGCGACGTGCGCGCTGCGCGTCGTAGAGGTGCTTGTCGAGCTCACGCGGGTGATCGATACCCTTCTGCACACCCTTCTTCGTGATCTCTTCGAACTCGACGCGCCGCATCTCGAGCTTCGGCCGCTCGAGCTCCTCGGCGATGTGCCACGCGATCGCTTCACCCTCGCGATCAGGGTCGGTTGCCAGCAAGACGACGTTGGCGCGCTCGGCTTCCGAACGGAGCTCGTGCAGCACCTTCGCCTTGGCCTCGATGACCTCGTAGGATTCCTTGAACCCTTTCTCGACATCGATGCCCATGCGCTTGGGCAGGTCCTTCACGTGTCCCTTGCTGGCCAGGACCTCGTACCCCGCACCGAGGTACTTCTTGATGGTCTTGGCCTTCGCGGGTGACTCGACGATGACGAGGGTCTTGGACATGGCCGGGAGTTTTCCGGAGGGAGTTCCCCTCAATGAGCCCGAAATACTGGCCCCGCAAGTGGCAGGTCAGCACCGGAGCGGCGATGGCTTTGCTAAAACTGAATCAATCCGAATGGTTACGAAGAACGAGCCGCCCCGTAGGGTCGCAAGCTAAGACGCCTCGCAGCCTCAGAGTCAAGAGAACTCGTTGTGTCTCAGCGGCCGAAAGGCCGGCCAAAGCACCTAATTGGTCGGGGTGGTGAGCACCTTCACGAAGCAACTTAAGGATGCTTCTAGTCGAGCTGGAATCATCGGAATCGTTCATGAATTCGGCGCCGAGCGCAGACACTTCCCGGGCGCTGCGCTGGGCCTTCCGGCGCGACTCGCGACGCTCCTCCTTATGTGGAGAGTTTCTTCGCGAACGGGTCAGGGGGATCGGGGCGCACCCGACCTCGGACAGGGCGAGCAAGACGTCTTCGGCCCGCTCGCAGGAGCGCGCGCCCTGCCGCAGCTCCGCCAGGCAGCCGAGGCCCCGACCAATCCAAGGCGCCGAGGGCACCACGAGAAGAGGCCGACCCAGGCGGCGGGCTTGCGCCGCAGCATTGCGAGCTCCGCTGCGCAGCCCCGCCTGAACCACGACGACCACGTGCGACAGCGCAACCAAGCACGCATTTCGCGCAAAGAAGCCAGCGCGTGTCGCGGGCTCATCGTCGGGAACTCGCGCGACATAGCAACCGCCCTGGCTCAGCACGCGCAGGAACAGCTCCTCATTTTCTTCCGGATAAGCGCGAGCGAAACCAGCGGGAGCCACGACCACGGTAGTGCCGCGCGCGGAAAGCGCGCCGACGTGCGCAGCGGTGTCGATGCCTTTCGCGCCTCCCGAGAGAATGGCGATTCCCGCCGCGGCCAGCTCCGCCGCAAGCGTTCGCGCGAAGGTCTCGCCTTCAGGAGTTGGTGAGCGGGTACCGACAATTGCAACCGCGGGTCCGCGCGGCAGCTCTCCGCGCACATAAAGAGCCTCAGGCGGCTCCTGCAGGTCCGACAGCCGGGGAGGAAGCTTGTCTCCGACCAGCACGATGGGGAGCTGGGAACGCACTTTTCCAGTTCGGCTCAGACTGGACCCCAGTTGCGTGCCATCGAAAATTGGACTTCGGGTGCTTTCGGAAGTCGCTCTCCGACACACCTGCCCTCCGTGTGTGGTAACAAGGCCCACATGCGGTTCGTGGTCGCGACGCACGGCCATTGCTTCGACGGCTTGGCCAGCGCCGTTCTGTTCAATCGGTTCCAGTGTGAACTGGGCGCCAGAACTGCGGAATTTCACTATCGCGCGTGCGGCTACAGCCCGGGTCAGGCCAAGGCCGATGAGGCATTACTCGACGGCGATGACAACGCGATCCTCGACTATCGCTTCTCGCCCGCCAAGAGCCTGAGCTGGTACTTCGACCACCACCGCACCGCGTTCTCCGGCCCCGAAGACCAAGCGGTGTTCGAAGAGCGCGTGGCAAATGGCCGCTACTTTTTCGACGCGACCTATAGCTCGTGCACCAAGCTCGTCGCGGACGTCGCGCGCGAGCGCTTCGGCATCGACATGAGCCCGCTCGCCGAGCTCATCTCGTGGGCTGACCGAGTCGATTCGGCGCGCTTCGAAAGCGCCGAGCAAGCGGTCAGCCGCTCCGATCCGGTGATGCAGCTAGTCAGCGTGGTCGAGCACTACGGCGACGACGCCTTCCTGCGAAAATGGGTGCCGGAGCTGCTCAAGCGCCCGCTCGGCGAGCTGGCTCGTTCGGGCGAAGTTCAGGAGCGCTACCGCCCGCTCGGCAGGAAGCACGAGCGCTTCGTACAGCGCGTGCGCGACAAGGGTGAGCGGCGCGGGCGCGTGGTGTTCGTCGATTTGACCGAGACCGTGCTCGACACGGTCGGCAAGTTCGTGACCTACGCGTTGTTCCCCGATTCGGTCTACTCGGTCATCGTGGGCCTGTTGAAGAGCGGTCCGAAGATCTCGGTGGGCTATAACCCCTGGTCGGGCCGGCCGCGCGACGCGGATATCAGCGCGATTTGTGCGCGCTACGGCGGCGGCGGTCACCCGGTGGTCGGCGGCATCGCGTTCGGGCAGAACGAAGTCGAGCGCGCTCGCAACGTCGCCAATCAGATCGCGAACGAACTCGCCGGATAGTCGGGATGCGCCCGTTCGAACCGCGAGCGACGCGCTTTCGGCGGGCCCCGGGCGCTCGTCCGCTCGTGCTCGGGCACCGCGGGGCGCGTCACGCTGCGCCCGAAAATACGCTGGCTGCGTTCGAGCTTGCCCGTCATGAAGGCGCGGACGGCGTCGAGCTCGACGTGCGCCTGGACGGCGATCGCCAGCTCGTGGTGCTGCACGATCCGGAGCTCAAACGGGTCACCGAAGGTCGCAGTCGAGCACACGCCGAGACGTTATCGACCGCCGCGCTGCGCGCGCTGGACGTCGGAGGCGGAGAACGCGTTCCGCTGCTCAGCGAAGTGCTCGCCTGGGCGAAGGAATACGACCTATGCCTGAACATCGAGGTCAAATCGGACGTGCGCGAAAAGCGCGCATTGCTCGACGCGCTGGTGGCGTTGCTCGCGCAAGAGAGCGCGGCCCGCGAGCGGCTGTTGCTCTCCAGTTTTCACCCGCTGTTCGTGCTTTCGCTGGCGCGGCGCTTGCCTGATTTGCCGGTAAATTGGCTGGTTCACCAAAAACAGGTGCTGCTGCGCTTCGCGCCGGGGTACCGCGCGCTCGGCGCGTCGGGGGTGAACCCCGAGCACACCCTGCTTTCGGCTAACAAGGTCGAGCGCTGGCATCGAAGCGGCGCGCTGGTCGGCACCTGGACCGTCAATGATCTCGAGCTGGCGGTCGCCTACTCCAAATTCGGCGTCGACGCGTTGATCAGTGACACACCCGGGCGCGTGCTCGGCGCGCTCGCCAAGCTCGACGGTTAGCGCGGCGCGCGCTCAATCCGCGCAGGGCGAGGAGCGGACCGACACTCCAGGCGGTGGAGACTGCGCGAACACGCCGGGGACCAGCGGGGGATTGTGGGCCAATTCGTGGCTCGCGAGCACCAAATCTTGTTCGCCGCCCGCCACCAGAAAGTGCAGGCGACGCGGGAGCTCCGCGCGACACAGGGGACCGCTCGGCGGAATCGGCGGATCGAGCCCTTCCGGATCCACGCGCGGTTCCGACATCGGCACCGGCGCGTGATCGGCGAGTTCTACGCGATAGAGCGGCGCCCCGGCCTGGCGCACTTCGACGCTGAGCACGCGCACGCGCTGTTCGGACCAGTTCTTGTTCCAGTCGGCCTCGAGCGGGACGAGAGTGATCGACTCCTCCGCCTGATTTCGCCCGCGAAGACGCAGGAGATACGCTCCACTCTTCCAGTCGATGCTGGCCGCGGAGGACTCGTGTACCAGCACCGGTGCCTCCCCCCGCAAGAGCTCGGCGAAGGCATGCGGAGGCAGGGGGACGCGCGTGAACCGCTGCAAATTGCAGGCAGTGGCGGGCCCGTACAAGAAGCTCTTCTTCTGCAGATCGAATAGGCCAAAACGGGTGCCGTCCGAGGTGAGCGTCGAGATCGTCGCTCCGAACGGACTGAACAAGTCGAGCCGCACGTGATCGGGCACCTCGGCGAGGTAGAGCACGCTGCCGCGCACGCGCCCTTCATCGCCGAAGTAGTCGAGCTTGGCCTCACCGCTCACGGCGCGGCTGCACGCTTGGCCCGCGCGCATGCGCCCGAGCGCGGCGTCCGCGCTCGGGAATCGCGAAGGCGGGGGCGGGCCGGAGCAGCCCAGAAGGAAGAGGGCGACGAGCGACGCCCTCCCCCATCCGGACGAAGCCCGGGCGCTCATCCCGCGCGGAGCCCGTCGAACAGCTCGCCGTCGGGAAGCGGCAAACGCAGCGTCAGCGGTGCGACGCCCACGCTGTGCTCGTCGCAGAGCCTGGCGAGCGCCATGCCGTCGAGCACTGCCACCGGCGCGGCGCCGGGCGCCGACGCTTCCTCGCGCGCGCCGGACAGCGCCTGACCGGTGGTCACGAGCAGGCCCGCGTTCGCCGGTCCGTAGTGGTGCAGCGCGCCGCGCAGCTCGGTCACGCGCTCGCGCCCGATCTCGCGACCGTCGCGACGTACGACGATGCCGGTGCGCAGCTCGCCGTGCGGACCGCGCGCCTTGGCGCTGAGGTGCAGCTCGGCGCCGTGCAAACCGGGACGCCGCAGCGGCGCGAGCTCGGTGTAGCCCATCTGCTCCAGCAAGAGCACGATCAGCTCGCCCAGGGCGCGTTGCGGCAAATCTTGCAGGGTGCGCAGCACACTGCGGCGCGCCGCTTCACGGTATCGATCCAGCGAATTGAACAGGTCGCGCTCGGCACGCGCGAGATCCCCGTCGAGCTGCCAATCGGTGAGCGCCACCTTGGCGCCAGAAATCCGGAAGCGGGGGCGACGGCCTTCCAGTGCGCGGCGCGAGTTGTCCGCGCGCACCGCGGCTTGCACCAGGGCTTGCCCAGTACCGAAGTCACCGCCGAGACGACCCCGGCGCTGCGCGGCGTCGACCACCGCTTGCACCGAGACCGGACCACGGCTGCGATCGAAGCCACCCAAGAGCGACTCCACCGCGTCCGCCAAGGAGCGGCCCGCGAGATCGCTCAATTGCGCGCCGCGGTCGCGACCCTCGTCGCGCTCGCCGCGTGGCTCGCGGTCGCGGCTATCCCGGTTGTCCCGATCGCGGTTATCGCGATCGCGGCCGTCACGGGCCTCTCGGTCACGGCCGTCGCGAGCCTCGCGCGGTTCGCGTGCTTCGCGCCCATCGCGCGCTTCACGCGGCTCGCGCCCATCGCGCGCTTCACGCGGCTCGCGCGCATCGCGCGCTTCACGCGGCTCGCGCGCCTCACGGGGTTCCCGCCCTTCACGGGGTTCCCGTCCTTCACGGGGTTCCCGTCCTTCACGGGGCTCGCGCGCCTCCCGCGGTTCGCGGGGCTCGCGCGGTTCGCGCGCTTCCGTGACCAGCGAGGCATCCGGAAGCTCGGCTGGCGCGTCACTGACCGTATAAGACGGCAGCTCATCGCCCCCACCCCGCTCATCCACTCCGCGACCGCGACGACGGCGGCGGCGGCGGCGACGACCATTCGGATCAGCCGACGCGGCCGCATCGGGCTCGGGCTCGGCTTCGTCACCGAAGATCGGACGGTCGTCGTCTTCCTCGGTCTCGAACAGATCGGTGGCGTGCGCCGCGAGCTCTGCGCGCTCGCGCTCGGCGGCGTTCGGCGGAACCGGCTCGCCTTCCTCGGCGAACTCATCGAGGCTCACGTGCGACGCGCCCGAGATCTCTTGTTCGGAACCGAAGTCGATGTCCTGCCCGGACAGCTTCTCGAGCGCTGGCGTACGATCCTTCAGCCCCTTCTCGATGGTGTCCTGGTCCCACTCGCGAAGCGCGAACACGCCGGGCTTCACGCGCACCAGCGGGTTCTCCTTGTCCCCCTTCTTCACGAGCGCAGCGAGCCGCGCCCCCATCGTTACTTCCGGGCTCTTGCCCACGTGGCTCAACAAGTTCTTCTCGATGGCGACGTCAGTTATCTCTTTGTAGTGAAGGGGTTTGCCCACGAGACGCAACACCTGCGCCGCAGCTTCGGTAAAAGTCATTCAGATGTCTTCCGGTTAGGGCGAGAACCTAGGGTTCTCGCGGCCTAGAGACGCCTCCGGGGAAGCGCGAATCGCTCCCGCCTCCGGCAGGACGCCTCTCAATTAGCCCTCAATAGCACGCTCCCGGCCCGCGGGTGGCGCGAAATCCGAGCACCCCCAGCGAGAAAACCGGCCCGCCTGCAGGGAAGGCCACCTCACCCACTCGAATCGGCTACCATCGAGGCGTGACCCCCGACGTTCTGCTGAGTGAGCTTTTGCGCATCGCCTCGGAAATCGGCCTCGAGATTCGCTCGGTCGGACTTCGCCGCAAGCAGTCGGGCCCTGGCGGCCTGTGCACCATCAATGGTCGCCCGGTGGTCATCCTGAACGAGCGCATGAGCGTGATCGATCGCGGAACCGCGCTGGCCGACGCGCTCGCCGGCCGAGACCTGTCGGGGATCGACATGCCCTCCGAGGTACGCAGCTTCCTCTCGGCCCGAACCCGCAGCCGTTCCCGCTTGCTCCTGCCGCAACGAGGCCCAGGCCCGGGCCTCGCCCGCTGCATCGCAGAACCCGAACGCCGGCGCATTCGTGAACCCTGACGCACCTGGCGTGAACATTCAGACGGGCGTCACGCTCGCGCCGCGCACGACACTCAAACTCGGAGGGCCCGCGCGCTGGTTCACGAGCGCGACCACTGACGCCGAGCTCGGCGCTGCGTTCGATTGGGCGCACGCGCGCGGCGTCCAGACCTGGGTGCTCGGCGGCGGCAGCAACGTGGTAGCGCCAGACGAGGGCCTCGACGGGCTCGTGATCGCAGTCGAGCCGCGCGGCGTCGAATGCCAAAACGACGGCGAATTTTGCCTCGTATCTGCGAAGGCCGGAGAGCCTTGGGACGGCCTGGTCGCTTTCAGCGTCGAGTCCGGGCTCGCCGGGCTCGAGTGCTTGAGCGGGATCCCCGGACTGGTCGGCGCGACCCCGGTTCAAAACGTCGGCGCGTACGGGCAGGAAGTGAAAGAGACGATCCGACGACTGCGCGCGTTCGATTCGGTCACGCGAGCGTTCGTCGAAATGGACGGCAGCGATTGCGACTTTGGCTATCGAGACAGCCGCTTCAAGTCGAAGGAGCCCGGGCGCTTCGTGGTGAGCGAAGTGACGTTCGCCCTCCGCCGCGGCGGGGAGCCGAGCGTGCGCTACCCGGAACTTTCGCGAGCCCTCACCAGCCTAGGGAAAGCTCCGACGCTGCCGGAGGTTCGCAGCACCGTGCTCGCCCTCCGACGCAGCAAATCGATGGTGCTCGAGGACGGCGACCCGAACGCGCGCAGCTGCGGCTCCTTCTTCGTGAACCCAGTCGTTTCGAGCGCGGTCGCGGAAGAAGCCGCGCGGCGCCTCGGCAACCAAGAAATGCCGCAATTTCCCCAAGCGGACGGCCGAATCAAGCTCTCTGCGGCGTGGCTGATCGAGCATTCCGGCTTCAACCGCGGGTTTCGACGCGGCAGCGTCGGCCTCTCCAGCCGACACACGCTTGCGCTGGTTTGCCACGAAGGCGCGAGCACGCGCGCCCTCCTGGACTTCGCCCGTGAGGTCCAAGAGGGCGTCAAAGAACGCTCGGGGGTCCAGCTGACCCCCGAACCTTCGCTCTGGTAGCCAAGGGCTACACCGCGCGCTGCAAGCGCGCGTCGATCGAAGCGCGACCGCCGCCCGCGCGAACCAGCGCGAAGACCAGCCCGAGCGCCAGAATATGGAACTCGAAGCCCTCGCCTGCCTGGTTACCGAACCAGTTCATGAAGAAGCCGTTCTGGAAGTGCACGGTGGCGACCGCCCCGAGCATCACCAAACCGGCGCCGAGCGCGGCGAGCCGCGTCATGAACCCGAGCATCAGCGCGATCGAACCCACGAAGTCGCTGAACGTGACCAGCAGCGCGATGGGCGCGGGCAGGTGCAAGAACTTGTCGAAGAACTCGATGGTGCCGGAAATGCCGCCACCGCCGAACCAGCCGAGCGCCTTTTGCGCGCCGTGCGCCAAGATCACGCCACCGAGCGCGAGACGCTGCACGGTCGGTGCCCAGTCAGCCTGGGTCCGAAGCGCCGTGCGCAGCAGCCGCCGCGCGCTGGAGTCGCGAGTCATCATGGGCACGCCCGTTTCCACCAAGGCGCTCATGGCGACACCGTCAATTCGTTGCCGGCCGCGGTCCATTCGGCCTTGCCGCCCCGGAAAATGCGCACCTTGCGGTAGCCGAGGCCGGTGAGCGCAAGCTGCGCGACGTGCGAGTTTTGGCAGGTCGGCCCCGAGCAGTAGACCACCACCTCGGCTTCGGGGTTCGGCAGCAGCGAACGCGCCTGGCTCGGCAGCGCGGAGAGCGGCAGGTTCAACGCCCCCGGCAGGTGACCGGACGCGAAATAATTCTCGGGCAGCACCTCCACCACGGAGAGCGGGTCGCCTGAGCGCATTTTGTCTTCGAGTTCCAAACGGCTGATTTCGGGAAGCATGACGGACTCCTTTTGCTGATGAACCGGCGCTTTGCCTGGCAGCGCCGTGCTCACGAGTTGGAATCTGCTGCTTTTGACGACAGTAGTCTAATGAATGTTCTCTATGATAGATATCAATCCTATGAATATTGGCTCGGTGAACCTGAACCTGCTGGTGGCGCTCGACGCGCTCTTGGAAGAGCGCAGCGTCACGCGCGCCGCGCGACGCGCGGGCGTCACGCAGCCGGCGATGAGCAACAGCCTGTCGCAGCTCCGCAGCCTGTTCGGCGATCCGCTGTTCTCGCGTCACGCGCACGGCCTCGAGCCCACACCGCGCGCGCTCGCGCTGGCTGAACCGATTCGCCAGGGGCTGCGGCTGTTCGGGGCCGCGCTCAGCCCTCCGTCGTTCGATCCGGAGACCGCGAGTCGCCGCTTCGTGGTCGAGGCGAGCGACTACGTCGAGTTCGTGCTGATGCCGCCCTTGATGCGCCGGCTCTCGCGCGAAGCGCCCGGCGTCAACGTCGAAGTCCGCCCCTGGGGCAAGCACGAGGTCCCGCCGTCGCTCGCGCGCGGAGAGGCCGATCTGATGATCGGTTTTTATGATCACGTGCCACCACAGCACCGCCAAAATCTGTTGTTCGACGAGGAGTACGTGTGCATCGTGCGCAAGGGGCACCCGAAAGTGGGCAAGCGCCTCACGCTCGAGCGCTATCTCGAGCTCGAACACGTGCTGGTATCGCAGCGTGCAGACACCCCCGGCTCGGTCGATCGTGCGCTCGAGAAAAAGGGCAAGAAGCGGCGCGTGGTCGCGCGCGTCTCGCACTTCTTGATGGTGCCCATGCTGGTCGCCCGCACCGACTTGGTCGCTGCGCTGAGCCGACGAGTGGTGTTGCCGCTCGCCGGCCCGCTCGAGCTCAGGATGCTGCCGCCCCCCCTACCCTTACCGCGCGGGAGAATTGGCCAGGTGTGGCACGAGCAACTGGAGACCGACCCGGGACAGCGCTGGTTTCGCGAATTGGTCGGGCGCGTCTGTCACGAGCTCTGAGTTCGCACTGCCGAGGGCTCGGCCTGTCGGCCGTAAAAAAGAAAATCGTCCCAGCGCTGATCGCTTTGGTCGAGCTGCGGCCACGATCGCTCTGCGTGAGCTCTCGGTCCGAAGCTGTGCCCAACCCGCTCCCGGCTGAGTCCGGTGCCGGACTGCCCGATAGCGAATTCGCCTTCGATCTGGCGCGGCGTGCGGGGTCGGGCGACGCCGCAGCGACCGAGGAGTTTTTGGCCTACGTCTGGCCAACGCTGATTCGTGCGGTCGCAGGCGTGATGGGTTCATCGCATCCGGACGTTCACGACGCATCGCAGCAAGCGATGATCGCAGTGGTTCGAGCGCTGCCGGCATTTCGCGGAGAATGCAATCCGGTCGGGTACGCGGCGCGCATCGGACTGCACACCGCGCTGCGCGTGCGCCGCAAAGACAAGCGCGCATTGCAACACGCCGAAACGTTCACTCGCTATAGCGAAGAGCCGGAAGTCTCGCTGTCGCCCGAGGAGGATGTACTCGCGGCGCGCCGGCGGGAGCTCTTGCGCAACCTGCTCACCGATTTGCCGGCGGAGCAGGCGGAGGCGCTCACGCTCCGCGTGGTCATGGGCTGGACGCTCGAGGAGGTAGCCCGCGCGACGGGTGCTCCGCTCAACACGGTGCGCAGCCGCGTGCGGCTGGCCAAAGAAGCGCTACGAAAACGCATCGAGTCCGCGCCCGAGTTCGGGGAGCTCACGGTGACGCGATGACGGTCATCGACTTTCACCCCGAAGAGTTGTTCGACAAGCTGCTGTCGGGCGGCGTTTCCGCGGCAGAGCAAGAACGCCTGCGCGCGCACCTCGAGGCGTGCGCGGTCTGCCGATTCGAGTATGCCGCCCGTCTCGACTTCGGCGCTGAGGCTCGCCAGATTCAGACGTTGCGCATGCCGCCCCTCGACCTGCGGCCCGAAGCGATGCGGGTTTTGGAGCCCACTCGCCGAAGGCGGTCGCGCGCCGTGGTGTGGGGGCTCGCCGCTGCCGCAGCCATCGCTGCGAGCGGCGCGCTCGCCGCGGTGCTGGAGCCGACATGGGCGCTGTTCCGTGCGGCCCCCTCAGCGGCTCCGGCAACGCGCGTTTCGAAAAGCCCGGCCGCGCGCGCGGCGCCGGCGCACCTGGACCCGGTTCGCGAGCGAGCTGCGGATATTCTACCCGCGGAAGAGCTTGCCGCGCCCGCGCCGCCAACGCGATCGCAGCGGCGAGAGACGAGCGCAGAGACGCATCCGACAGCTGCGCCGACGAACACCGAACCCAACTCGGTCTCTGCTCAGGAGCTGTTCGCGGAGGCCAATCGCGCTCGCCGCGCGCAGGAGCTCGGGCGCGCCACGTCGCTCTATCGGACCCTTCAGGCGCGGTACCCCGGCTCCGCGGAAGCCGAGCTTTCGCGCGTCACGCTCGCGACTCTGCTGCTCGATCGCGGAGAGGCCGCTGAGGCGCTGAACGGCTTCGAGCGCTACCTCGGCGGGCCTTCACGAGCGTTGGAGGTCGAAGCTTGGGTAGGCCGCGCCCGCGCGCTCGAGCGCCTCGGGCGGAACAGCGAGGCGCTCCGCGCGTGGGAGCAGGTTCGGGACCGCTTCCCGCAAACCATCCACGCGCGTCAAGCCGCTGAACGGCTCTCCAGCGCTGGAAAGCCTTGATGCGATTCGTGGTGCTCGGGTTGTGCAGCGCGTTTTGCCTGGCGGCGGCGCCAGACGCACGCGCGCTCGATGCCGAGGACTCAGCGCTCACCACACGTGTGGTTGAAATCTGTGTCGCGGGCGACGCGAACGCACGCTTCTTGGCGCAGGCGGTCGCCACTGAGCTCTTCGGGCGTTTGCGGGTTCAAGTGCGCGTGCGCGCGGAGGAAGGCGCTGCGGTGGCCTCCGAACCCGTTTCGAAACCGTGGCTCACCGCTCATTTGGATTTTCGGGTGCCCAGCAAACCGGCGGTCCGCATCGAGCAAGATCGGGCCGAGCCGAGGCTGCCTGCGCAAGTGATCCCGGACGTTACCTCGCTCGAAACGGGGGTCGAAGCGGCGCTGCACGTCGTCTATTCCGCCGCGGAAGCCGCGCTCTCGCTGCCAGAGCAGGCGCAGGATTCGCAGACAGAGCCGGCGCCTGAGCAAGCCAAGCCACTCCCGGCGCGGCCACTCTCCGCGAGCGCACCGCGACCTCCAGCGTCACGCGAGCCCTCCCCGCCACCGGGCTTGAAGCTCGGCCTCGATCTGGGAGCGCTCGGCCGCATCGTCTCGTTTGGGGGACCACACGTACTGGCGGGGGCGGGAGCGATCGGGGAACTGCGCGCGGACTGGAGCCGTCTGCACGCAGGGCTGCTGCTGTTCGGAGCGCTGCACGAGACGACCGAGGTCCCCTTCGGCGATGGCTATTCGACGCTGCGCCCGTTTTCGCTCCGCCTGATTCCGACCATCGATGCTCGGCTCACGGGCAGAGTGCACGGAAGCTTCGGGCTGGGCGTGGGCCTCGATGAGTTCACCGCTCGGGTCAGCAGGCCGCCGAGCCCACCGCCGATGCCGATGCCGGGCCCGATCTTCATTGAAAATCGCAGCGCAGTTTCGCTGGATCCGCTGATCTCCGCGTTGGTTGGGGTTCGAGTTCCGTCCGGCTCCAGAACCTTCGTTTCCTTGCTCGGTTCGCTCGACTTCGGGCTTGGACCCAGCTCGCTCGAGGTGGGGCGCGTGGGCCCGATGACCTCGGTGTTCGCGCTGCCCGACGTGCGCGCGAGCCTGGTCTTGGCCGCGTCGTTTAGCTCGGCGGGCGCGCCGCGCTTCTCGCCGGCCCGCGCTTCGAGTGGCACCACGGTCACGGAGTGAGCGCCAAGCAGTAGATGCCGCCGTAGCCGCCGCCATCGCCCACGCTCCTGGTCCCGTTTGCGCCGGGCGGGCCCGCTTCGACGATGAACGCGCCCGGGGCGCAGCCGGACTCGGTGAGCGTGCTCATCCAGTTCTCTCCCATCATCATGCCCACCATGCCGCCGCCGGGCGGCAGACCTAGCGCGCGGGTCCAGGAGTGACCGACGCGCGGCCGACCTGCTTCACCGACGGCGCTCGTCCAGTCCTGGCAGGTAAACCCCGCGTCCTGGCTGAAGAGATGACCGGTCTCGTTCGAGCCAGTCAGCGTATCGTGATTGTCCACGTTGCCCGCGGCGGGATCGGGCGCGTGGTTTGGAACACCGTCTTCGTTCGGAAGGTCGTTGGCGATCGCGGGATCGGCGCCGCGCGGCCGCATTTGGGCCAAATCATCGAGATTTTGAGCTACCAAGCGGCGCCTGCGATCGTACCAGGGGCCCTCGCCCACGCGCTCGATTGCGTGCACCGGCACGCCGTCCGCGCCCTGAGTGACGCTCAGGAACGCTCGCCAAACCTTGCCGTTGTCGGGCGCACTCTTCTCGGCGATCTGCGTGCAGATCTTGTCGGCGCCCGAAAGGCCCGCTCCCGGGCCCGTTTCCCCGAACCGTAAATCTCCACCGAACCCGTCCTCGTTACCGGACAGCTCTCGCATGGCGCGCAAGCTGGTTACGAAGAAGCTGAACGCGCTTTCGGGGCCGAGCGGAGCGCCGCCCGTTCCCGAACCGCCAGTGACCGCCCCTGCGGTGCCGCCCGTCGTGCTGCCGCCCGATGACCCGCCAGCGCCGGCGCCAGCTAAATCCGGGCATGCGCAGTCATTGTTGACGGTGCAGCCCTGCAAGACCGCGACCAACAGGAAACCCAAAAAACAAAACCGACGCTCGAAGCTAACCATGCTCGGACACTCGCCACTCGCTCGAAAGGTTTTCGAGAACGTCGTGTCTTGCCCGAGCCCGAAGCGATCACGGTCGCGGTCAATTTTTTCTGAAGCGGGTGCCGAGCGCTAGCCCCTACCCTTCTCGCGCTGGCGCGCGCGAGAAGCGACGCTGAGCGCGCGGTACTGCCTACGCGCTTCGCTGCGTTTGCGCGCGTCACTGCGCGCGGCCTGAAAAGCCAGCTCCTGCTGCAATTTGTGCGCGTGATCGAGGCGCTCGCGTTCGATTTCTCCGGCATTTACGGCAGCGAGCACCGCACAGCCGGGCTCATCGACGTGAGTGCAGTCGCGAAATCGGCAGTCTCCGGCGAGTGAGTCGATTTCTTCGAAGCCGGTGTGACCCGGGTCGACGGCGCTGTCGGTGTGCAGGCCGAGCTCGCGCATGCCGGGCGTGTCGACGAGCAGCCCGCCGCTCGGCAAGGTGAAGATTTGACGATGGGTGGTGGTGTGACGTCCGCGCGCGTCCGCCTCACGAATGTCGTTCACGCGCTGCACGTCACTTTCGAGCAATCGATTGGTGAGGCTCGACTTGCCAACGCCAGAGGGCCCCACCAACACCGCGGTGACTCCCGAACCGAGTCGCTCGGCGAGGCGCGGAACGCCGAGCTCGCTGCGCGCGCTCACCAAGTACACCTCGACGCCGCCCAGCTGCGCGCCGAGCTCGGCCGCTTGCTCCTCGGCGTCCGCGCACAAATCGGCCTTGTTCAGCACTACGACCGCTTCGGCCGGAGCCTCGGCGACCGCGCGCAGGTAGCGCTCGATGCGGCGTACGTTCACGCCGCGGCGGGCCGCGTCCGAGTCGGCGTCCGGCTCGCTGAACGCGCTGACCACGAGCGCCAAATCGATGTTGGCCGCGATGGGCTGCGCACGCGCCGTGACGCCCGCGGACTTGCGCCGAAAGACGTTGGCGCGTTCAAAGCGATGTTCGATGCGCGCGAGATCCGCGCCGGTGCCGGGCGTCGCCAACACGAAATCACCGACGCACGGGCGCGCGTCGTCGGCGAGCTCGTGACGAAGGCGCCCGGACAGAACCGCGCGGCGCACGCCCGCGCTGCCGAGCAGCTGATACTCCGAGCCCCACTCGGCCACCACGCGTTCGGGGAGCCAGTCGGAAAAAGCCGGAGTGTCCGCTACTAAAACTAGAAATTGTTGGTGAAAATACGGGGTAAAGCCGAGCCCAGCCAAGGCTGGGTGAAGTGCCGCAAACTGCATGTCAGTCGAGCTCCAGATCGGAGAGCAATCGGGAAAAACGTGTGGCCAGGCGCGCAGACGTAGAACGCAGCAGCGCGCACGGGGCCGGAGCACATCCCGCGCTTCGATCGAGCTTTGCGACGAACAGTGCCGGGCGAAGCGCCCGGACGGGCGAGCTAGCTCAAGACGCGCGAGGAGGAACGGGCAGTGACGCTTTCAACTTTGGCGGCATCCATGGTTCATTCCTCGCGTTTGGGCCCGACAATTGGGCCCGACCAGTGTGACATTGTCACCTGCGGCGTCAACTTCGAATCGAAGCGGCTGCTAGAGATCAGCCTGGGTGGTCGGAGAGCGGCCGCTACTCGGGCAGGGCTCGGGCAGCACCTTGTCGAGGAAGATGAGGTGGCCGCGAGCCTGCGCGATTGGGCCCTCGGTCTCTGGGCCGAGAAGAGGCGCTCGCTCACCCGGATCGGCGCGCAAATCGAAGACTTTTGGGCCTGATTTGTCGAGGATTACCTTATAGCCGTGCTGAATGACCGCCTGGCGGGCCATGCCCGCCACGCGCTCGGGAGCGTCCACCACGATCGCGCGCGAAGCCGGCTCGGACCCCTGCCAATCGCGCACGAGCGAAACGCCGCGCCGGCGCGTGCTCGTCGGTTGGCCGAGTAGCTCGGCGATGGTGGGCGCCAAATCGATCGCGCTCCGCGGCGTGTCGATGGTGCGCGGGGCCACGCCCGGAACCCGCACGATCAGCGGAACGCGGATCTCTTCTTCGAACAGGGTAAAGCCGTGGCGCGTGTTCTGATGCTCGCCGAATGCCTCACCGTGATCGGCCGTGATGATCACCGCGGTGTGCTTGGCGAGCTGCGAGCGCTCGAGGCTCTCGAGCACGCGACCGATGACCGCGTCGGTGTAGGCGACCTCCCCGTCATAGAGCGGCCGATCGCCGGCAGTCTTCGCCGGGAATTCGGCGTGGGGTGTGTAGGCGTCGTGCGGATCCACGAAATGAGCCCAAATGAAGTGGCTCCCTGCGGGGTCGGCTGGCCGGAGATAGTCGTTCACCAAATCGGCTATTTCGCCGCCGGTGATCGCGCCGTCGTTCTGCAAGCGCCCTGCGGCGCCCGTGATCAGCCGCCAGTCGGTGAAGCCGAGCTGGGGCGCGGTATCCCCGGCGAACAGCGCGTGGCCGTGCGCGGCGAAGGTGTGCACCCCAGCGCCCTTCAGCGCGACCGCAAGGCTATCGCTCATGTCGTAGCGCGCGAGCACGCAGGCATCGCGGGCGATTTCGGACGGATAGCGCCCGCTCAACAGACCGCCGAGGCTCGCGGCCGTGGTGTTCGAAAGCGCGTACGCGCGCGTGTACACCACACTCTCTTTGGCAAGCTGCGAGAGGTGCGGGGTCTGGATGCCGTCGTAGCCGGTCCAGGGCTGATCCGCGCGCAACGCATCGACGGTGAGCAAGAGCACGCTCTTCACCTCGGGCGCTGGCAAGGGCGCGCTCGACGCCGAAGCAACCGCCGCGGGAGACGGCGCGGAGCGCTCCCGCGCACAAGCGAGAGCCAGCAACGACGCGCCGACGAGCCAGACCCAGCGCGGCCGAGTCGACGGCGTGGGGGCGAGCGAGTGATGCTCGCCAGTCATTCAGTTGCTGGCGCCAACTCCGCGGTAAAGCGCTTCGATCGCGTCGTCGAGCTTGCCGACCTCGGTGCCGCCGGCTTGAGCCATGTCCGGCCGACCACCGCCCGAGCCACCCACGATCTCGGCGATCGGGCGAATCAGCTCGCCGGCCTTGAAACGGGCGGTCAGAGCCTTGGAAACGGTGAGCACGAGCTGCGCTTTGCCGTCGTGCACCGAGCCGACCAGGACCACGCTGTCACCGAGCTTGTCCCGCAGCTTCTCCGCGAGCTCTCTCAGGGCAGCGCGATCGGTCACCTCGCTCTTCAGGCCCAGCACCTTGATGCCGGACACGTCGCGGGCTTGTCCGACCCAGCTGTCGAAGCCATTGCCGCCCCCGCCGCTCATCAACTTGCGCGTGAGCTCTTCGATTTGCTTCTCGAGCGCGCGCTCGCGCTGGAGCACCTTCTCGAGCCGCTCGGGCAGCGCTTGGGGCGTGGTCTTGAGCACCTGCGCCGCGCGGCTGAGCGTGCCCTCGACCTCGCGCAGGTGAGCCAGCGCACCCTCCCCGGTCACCGCGATGATTCGGCGCACCCCGGCCGCGACGCCTTGTTCGCTCACGATCTTGAATAGGCCGATGTCACCGGTCGCCCGGGCGTGCGTGCCACCGCACAGCTCGAGCGACTCGGCCATGCTCAAGAGGCGCACGACATCTCCGTACTTTTCCTCGAAGATCATCATCGCTCCGCGGGCGCGAGCCTCTTCCATGGTCAAGACTTCGGTGCGAATCGGGTGATTGCCGAGCGTGCGCTCGTTCACCAACTCTTCGATGCGCGCCAGCTCTTCCGGGGTGATCGCGCGCGCCGAGGCGAAGTCGAAGCGCAGTCGATCCGGCCCAACCAGCGAGCCCTTTTGCTGCGCGTGCGAGCCGACCACCTGGCGGAGCGCCCAATGAAGGAGGTGCGTCGCGGAGTGGTTACGCCGCGTGCTCTCGCGGCGCGCAACATCGACCTTGAGCTCGGCGCGCTCGCCGAGCGCGACCGTGCCCTCGACCACGCGACCGCGATGCACGACCAAGCCGGGGATGGGCCGTTCGGTCTGTTCGATTTCGATTTTGCCGACCGGCGTGGTGATCACGCCGTGATCACCGACCTGGCCGCCAGCTTCGCCGTAAAACGGCGTGAGCTCGGTCACCAGTTCGACCGCGTCGCCGGCCTGCGCGCCTTCGGCCAAACGCCCGTCTTTGATCAGCGCGACCAAGCGCGAAGAATCGGTGTCCTTTTCGTAGCCGGAAAAGCGCACACTGCCGCCGGGGACCGCCGCGAGCGCTTCGCGATAGGCCGACTCGACCGCCTGCTCCATCGGCTTGAACTCCGAGCGCTTACGCGCGACGTCCATCGCCGCCTCGTAGCCCGCGTTGTCGACCGCGAAGCCGCGCTCTTGACAGATGACCTCGGTGAGATCGAGCGGGAAGCCGTAGGTGTCATAGAGCTGGAACGCGTCGGCGCCCGGCAGCTCTTTCTTGCCATCGCTCACCAGTTCGTCGAAGCGCTCGTCGAGCAGCGAAAGACCGCGTTCGATCGTCTGGCGGAAGCGCACCTCTTCGCCTTCGGCGAGGCTGCCGATGAGCTCGCGGCGCTCACGCAGCTCCGGGTATTGATCGCCCATCAGGTCGGCCACGCGCATGGCGACCTCGTGCAAAAACGGCTTTTGAATACCGAGCCGGTGCCCGTGGCGAATCGCGCGCCGCATCACGCGGCGCAGCACGTATTCGCGGCCCGTGCGATCGGGCGTAATGCCTTCGGCGATGAGAAACGCCGTGGTTCGCGCGTGGTCGGCGATGACCCGCATGCTCACGTCGTCGGGCGAAGCGCTCGCGCGATAGGGCTTGTCGGCAGCCCGGCCCGCCATTTCCACGAGCTCGCGCAGAATGTCGGTGTCGTAGGCCGTGCCAGCACCCTGCATGATGCACGCGATGCGCTCGAGCCCGGCGCCGGTGTCGATGCTGGGCGCAGGCAGCGGGTCGAGGCGCGCCGCGCCGTCCGAACCGATGCTGCGTTCGAACTGCATGAACACCAGGTTCCAAAACTCCATCCAGCCAACGCCGTCGGCGGTTTGCTCTTCTCCGAAGCGGTCGACTCTTCCCGCGTCCCCGCCATTGTAAAAGTAGATTTCGCTACACGGCCCGCAGGGGCCGGTGTCGCCCATCGACCAGAAATTGTCGGCCAGGCCGAGCCCGCGAATGCGGTCGTCCGAGAAACCGGTGAGCTTTTTCCAGATGTCGCGCGCGGTGGTGTCTTCGGGAATGCCGTCCGCGCCGCCGAAATAGGTGATGACCAAGCGGTCTTCCGGCAGGCAGAGCACCTTGGACAGGAACTCCCAGGCGAAAACGATGGCCTCTTCCTTGAAATAATCACCGAAGCTGAAGTTCCCCAGCATTTCGAAGAACGTGTTGTGCCGCGGCGACGGACCGACCGCCTCGAGATCGTTGTGCTTGCCGCTGATGCGAATACACTTCTGACTCGTGGTGGCGCGCTTGTACGGGCGCCGCTCGCGCCCCGTGAACACATCCTTGAACTGCACCATGCCGGCGTTCGCGAACATCAAGGTCGGGTCGTTCTCGGGAATCAGCGAGCCGCTCGGCAGCACCTCGTGCGACTTACCCCGAAAAAATTCGAGGAAGGCCCGGCGGATCTCGGAGGACGTTTTCGGCGTGGTCATGGTCGGCGTGACCCATAGCATTAGTCCCCACTATCGGGGGCGCCCCGGGGCGTGATGGACAGCAAATTCGAGGAATTTCTGGCCGACCGTGGGCTAGGCCCGGTGGAACGGCGGCTTCGATTGGGAGGAAAGCTCTCGGCCGCGGGGGCGGGCGAGCTTTCGGTCGAGCTCTGCCTGACTCCGCAGGGCGCATTTCTGGTCGCGGCGGACGGGCGCTTCCTCGGCCTGTCCATCGACGTGGCTGAACCCGGGCGGCTCCGTTACGAGCGCGGCAGTCTGCGCGACCGATTGTTGGTCGACGGACGCGAGCTTCAGATCCCGACCGGACGTGGCGCGGAGCTACGACGGGCGATCGCACTCGGCAGACTGCGCCGCGACCTGCCCGCGCGCCCGCAGGCCATGGCCCTCTGGCCTCGCGATCGCTACCTGGAGCTCGACGACGAGCCCATTGCCGAGCTCGCCTGGCGGAGCCTGGCGCAAGACGATGCCCTGATTGCGCTCTGCCGCGCGAGCGAAAACGAAACGCAGTCCGCGCTCGGCGCCACGGTCCGACGCCACACCTATTTCGCGCTCAGCGCCGAGCGCGCGCTGCTCGTGTCGCTGTCCGAGCTCGGAGACCGCGAGGTGCTCACACTGGACGAGCAACAGCTGCGCCTCGATCCGGGCCCTGAGACGCTCGCGGTCAGCGATGGCAGCGCTCGCTTCTCGATCGGCGACAAGAGCCGCGCACTCTTCGCGGAGCTACTCGAGCTCGCGCGGCTACCCGCCGCGGAGCGTTTGTGCGAAGCCGCACGCCGCTTGTGGCTCGCGCGCGATGGCAAGCCCGAGCGACCCTCCACCCTGGTTGCTGCGGCCATCGCTCGGGGCCATGCGCTGGCCGGCCTGCTCGCGCTCGCCCTCTCGATCGAGCTAGAACATCCCCTACCCGCTCGCGCTGATTTCGCGGCAGCGGTCGCGGCGGTGCGCGCCGCCGCGATGCCCACCGATGAACTGACTCGCAGCTTCCGGCGCTGGCAATTCAGCTCGAAAACCGGACGTGAACTGGTGGCGCAGCTCGGCCTGCTCGGCGCAGAGGCAGAGCCGTGCGCGCTCGCGGTGCACCGCGCGGCGTATGACGCTCGCGGGCTGCACGAATCCACGCTGGTCTTGTGGGACGTCGAGCTCGCCGAGCACGAGCTGCGAGCGGGCGAAGCAGAGCGCGCGCAGCGCCTGGCCGAAAAGCGTCTCAAGGCGCTGGCTCCCGACGAAGACGCCGTGCTTTCTCCCGAGCGCGCGACCAGCGTGCACCTGGAGCGGGTTCGCCTGTACGAGCTCTTGAGCCGCGCTGCCAGTGCGCGCGGCGCGACCGACGTACGCGCGCTCGCGGCGCTCGCGCGTCTCGAGCCCGCGAGCGAAGCGCGCTTGCTCGGCCTGGCCCGCGCGGACAGCACCGACGCGGTGGATCGACGCTTCATCCAGCGCGCCGAGCACACGCTTTCCTGCCTGTCACCGGGCGGTCTCGACGCCGCTCGAACACTCCCGGTCAGCGTGCTCAATGTGCCGCTCGATCGCGCAGCGCTCGACCAGCGGGTGCGGCATCCGCTCGCGCGCGGCAGCGGACGTTTTGCCGCACGCCTGTCCGAGCTGATCGCCTCGGTGCCCGAGCCCGACCTCAGCTTCTTGCGCGATTTTTGCGAAGAACTGACCGAAGCGCACTACCCCGACGCCAGCCGCGCGCTTGCGCGCGCTGCAAGCTTGCTCGGGTTACCGCCGGTCGCGGCCTATGTGTCGCACGGAGCGCGCAGCGTCGGGCTGCGAGCGTTCGGCTCGCGCGAACCGTTCGTGCTGATCGGGGAGCGACACTTGAGCGCGGAGGGCCCATACACCCTGCGCGGCCCCGAGCTCGATTTCGCCCTGGGCGCCGAGCTCTGCCACCTGGCCTTCGACCATCAGCGCGTCACGGCGGGTGAAGTGTGGGCCGGCGCTGCCGGCAAGACACGCGACGCGCTCGTGTTGCTCGGCTTCGCCCTGCCCGCGATAGCCGAACTCGGTGGCCCGCGCGCGCAGCGCTTGCTCGGCAAGCTGAGCGCGGAGGCGCTCGAGCGAGCCGCGGGGCGCGCGGCACGCTTGCCCGAATTCTTCGGCCGCAACAACGACGTTCAGAACCCGGCCCTGGGTCAACGCAACGAAGAGCTGATCGCCGCTCATCGCTTGGTGCAACTGACCGCCGATCGCGGCGGCCTGGTGGTGGCCGGGAGCCTGGCCGCCTCGCTGCGCGCGGTGCTGCTCACCCGCGCGGATTATCGCGAAGTGCTCGATGCCGCCCAAGAACGCGGCCTGCTCCCCGCGCTCGCCGCCCGGCGCACGGCCAGCCCGGCTTTCGCGAATCTGCTGGTGCGCGTGCGCGCGCTGATCGCCTTCTATTTATCGCCCGATTTCGACGCGCTCGCCGGCGAGCAGCGAGAGAACGCGCCGCTCACTTCGTAGCCTCTTCTCGCTCATCGATGCCGCGGTTCGCGAGGCGATCAGCCTCGCCATTGAGCTCGCGCCGCACGTGCACGAGCTTCACGACCGCAAAGCGAGCGAGCAGGCGCTTCGCCTCGGCGTGCAGCGGCTGCAGCCCTGGGTTCTTCACGCGATACTCGCCCTTCAGCTGGCGAATCAAGAGCTCGGAGTCCGCGCGCACCTCGAGCTCCTGCACGCCGAACGACAGCGCGCGCTCGAGCCCGAGCAACAGCGCGCGATACTCGGCAACGTTGTTGGTGGTGTGCCCGAGGTACTGGCTCTGCTCGTCGAGCAAGTCTCCGTCCGGCGTCTTGAGCACCGCGCCGCCGCCCGCCGGCCCCGGATTGCCGCGCGCAGCGCCATCGGTCCACAACACCGCAGCCTTCACCCGCGTCGGAACGGGCGACCCCAGGACTGGCGGCGAGTGCTGCTCATCGACCACTCGGGGCGAAATAACGGCGGCCGCAAGGCAGGTCAACTGCTGCCGCTGCCCCGGCAAAATTGTCTGAGACGAACGCAACAAAACTCACAAATCGACCCGCAAACGTCTCATTTGGCGACAAAAACGCAGCTCTTTCAGCGTGGCCTCGGACCAACGCACGACGCCGACGGCGCGCCCCCGACGCGCTCATTCCGCCCGACGAACTGCCGCTAGACTAGCCGAGTGGCCCCGTTTGCACTGCGCTTGGCTCTGGCTCGCACTCGGCTGCCGCGCGGCGCCCGACGGCGAGCTCCATGACCCGCCGCGCGTAGCGCCACCCGCGTCGTGGAGCGCGCCAGCGCCACCGACTGCTCCCGCCAGCACGGGCTCAACGCTGCCCGCGCGCCCGAGCGCAACGCTCCCTGAGGCGCAAGACCAAGCGCCACCGCTCAGCGGAGCGTGGCTCGAACAACTAGGTGACAACGCACTCGGTGCGGTCGTGACGCTGCCCCTCGGCACGCGCGCGCCGCGCCCGCTGATCGTAGGCGTGCACGGCGCAGGCGACCGCCCGGAATGGTCTTGCGGCGGCTGGCGACTCGCGTCCGACTCCAAGTTCTTCGTGGTCTGTCCACGCGGCAGCAAAATGGACTCTGAACGCTTCGCTTGGACGACTTCGGCAGCGATCGAGCGCGCACTCTTGGCGGCGCTCAACGAAGTGCACGGCCGCTACGCGCGCTATCTGTCCGACGCCCCCGGCATTTACGCCGGATTTTCCCAAGGCGCCACGCTCGCCGAGCCCATTTTGCGCGCCCGCGCCAAGCAGTTTCCGATCTCGATTCTAGCCGAAGGCGGCTACGCATTCTCGCAGAGCGCTGCGTTCGCGCGCGCCTACCACGAGTCCGGCGGGCGCCGAGTCGTACTCGTTTGCGGCTCGCCCGCGTGCTTCGCGAGCGCCGCGCGAGCGAAAACGGTGCTCGAGCGCGCGGCACTGCAAGTGCTCATCGTCGGAGATCCGCAGGCAGGTCACAATCTCAACGAGCGCATGCAAGTCGCGCTCCGCAAGGCCTGGCCAGACATCAGCGCGCCGCTGGCACATGATTGAGGCGTAGCGCCACGGCGCTCTTCGACTGGGCCGCACAATGCCACGTTTCTACTCGTAAACGAGCACGACCAAACGCAAACGGCGCAGCTTTTTCGCTGAAGGCAGGGACGGTGCGCGTCTTGCTTAGGCACCGCTCATGCCTCGCTTCACCACCCTTTCTTTGATGATCTTGTTGGCGGCTTGCTCGGCGGACGAGAAGGACTCGCGAACCCGCGAATCGTTCTGTCAGGAGTGGGCCTCAGCGGCGTGCTCGAGCGCCGTGGTTTCGGCCTGTCAGGCCAGCAGCGCGGAAGCCTGTCGCCTCACACAACAAGGCTTCTGCTTGAGCCTCGTACCGAGCACCTTCTCGGACGCAGCCGCTGACGACTGTCTCGCGGCCGTGGGCGTTGCCTACGCGGACGCGGATCTCACCGGCCCAGAGCTCGACACCGTTTTGGAGCTCGGCTCCCCCTGCAACCGCATCGTGGAGGGCGCAGCCAGCGCAGGCGAAACCTGCACCACCGATCGCGACTGCAAGGGTTCGGGCGGTTACGAGTGCGTGATCAAGGGGGGACGGACTCAGGGCACCTGTCAAATCCCAGAGCAAGTCGGTGCCGGCCTCCGCTGCGCCGCCGCGCAACAAGTGTGCATGTCTGGCTTTTACTGCGACGGCGCCAACTGCATCCAAGCCAAGAGCACCGGCGAAGCCTGCACCAACGACGAAGAATGCGGAGCGACCGGCTGGTGCGGAGCCGACGGCTCCTGCGCAGCGCGACTCTCGGTCGACGCCGCTTGCACCGCCAGCAATCAATGCGCGTCCGACCTCTGCTACACCTTCTCCGCCGGCGACCAGACCTGCGTGGATCGCTTGCGCCTCTCCCGCTCCGAACCGGTGTGCGAGAACTTGCGTTAACCCCCGCACGTGCACCGCTGATCAGTTTTTTTTATTTGATTGATGGTCACGCGCCACGTCGCAACCGTCACAGCCTTCGGCGTCGCGTTCCGAAGCCGGCCACTCCGAGTTCTGGCCGACTATTGCCTTGGACCTGGCGCCGCCCTTCAGGCGGAGCGCCGTCCGCGAACGGTCCAGCTACTCGAGCCCGCCCAGATGCTGCCGTCTGCCCGCCGATACTGTTCAAAAACTTGCCGCAGCGCGCTCACCACCTGGGGGCGCAGCCGCTCCCCTTCGAGGCCGGACAGGCGAACGATTTCGCCGGCTGGGCCGAGCGCCATCGCAAAGTCGACCGCGTCGTCGATGCTTTGGCCCACGCAAATGTCACAGTCGGTGCGCGTGAGACTGATGTCGGCAAAGTCCGCCGCTTTCATGAGATCGCTCACTAGATCCGCGCCCGCCATGGAAAATGGGCCAGGACCACAGTGCACCTGCCCCGATGCTTCGGGATCGGTGACGGGCAAGATCTCGCGCACCGCTCGCTCCGCTTCGTAGACCCAAGGGTTGTCCTCGCGTCGACGCCAAACGACCATGGTCAGCTCGCCACCCGCACGCAGGGCGTTGCGCACGCGGCGCAGCGCCGCCACCGGCGGAGCAAAGAACATGGTGCCGAAACGAGCGAACGCTTGGTCGTAAGGCCCGAGCAGGTTGTCTCGCTGAACGTCCGCAACGAAGTAGGAGACGCTCGTCTGAGCGAGCGCCTCCGCTTCTGCCTTGGCGAGCCGAATGAACCCCGCCCCGCAATCGACCCCAATCGCTTGCCCGGCAGGACCGACCTGTTCGGCAATGGCCAAAGTCGTGTCGCCGAACCCACAACCCACGTCGAGCACTCTTGCGCCCGCGGCGTACGGGCGCTCCCGCAGTGGGCGCGCCCCATGCTCCGCGAAGCCGTCGGTGACGATGCGCCGGAAGCGCACGAACTTGTCGAAAAGGACGGTATTCCAGGCCTCGATCGCGCCGTCATTGTCGCCGTTCATGCGCCGCTCCGTCGTGCTGATTGCCCTAGAGCCGGGTCATGGTCGGGCGCGCTTCGACCCGCTCGACCCACGACCAGATGCGCTTCAAGCTCTTGTCGATGGGGTTACCGTGGCTGTCCGCGAACGTCAGGAAGCTGAACAGCACGATGTCGGCCAGCGTGAACCTCGGGCCACACAGAAACTGGTCGGAGATTTCGTTGTTGAGCCACTGCAGGTGATAGGCCGCGAGCCCGTTGAGGCCCGCGACTATTTCGGGGTTCGTGTAAGTGCGCGGCCCGTAAACGCTGCGACCGGGACCGGACTGAAAAGCCTTCAACAGCGGGTACGCGATGCCGAGGTTCACGCGCTGGGTCCACATGCGGGTCTCGGCCCGCTCTTTCAAAGATGTGCCGATCAAGGGCGGACTCGGAAACAGCTCTTCCAGCGTTTCGCAAATGGCGATCGACTCGGTGACCAGGGTGCCGTCGTCGAGCTCGAGCACCGGCAGCTGACCGAGCGGATTGCGTCGCAGATGCGCCGGCTCGCGATTTTCGCCTTTGATTAGGTCGAGGTTGACGACTTCGATGTCGAGCCCTTTTTCAGCGATGAAGAAGCGCGCGGTCGCCGGGCTCGGACCGATGGAGTGATAGTATTTCATGATTGGGTCCTTCCTATCTCGTGCGTATCGTTACGTCCGACTCGAAATCTCGCCCGTCGCTCGAGCGTTCGCCCGTGGGCTCGATTGCTCGACCAAGCGTTCGTTTGGGTCGATCATGCCAAGGTCCTTCACTACCTTGAATTGGCCTTGGCTGGCCTGCGCGATGTACATGTTGAGCCGCAGGTGATGCTGGCCGGGCACCATTTCGGCTGCGCCACCCGGTCCTTGCGCAATTCGCGCGTGGTCGAGCGCTCGCACCACGGCGTTCTGCTCCAGGGTGCCGGCCTCGGTCACGGCCGCGGCCCACAGCGCGATGCCTCGATAGAGCCCGGAACAGGCGCTGCCGCCGGTAAATTTGGCCGCACCCGGAAATCTCTTTTCGTAGCGCGCGAGCAGCTGCGCACTGAACGGATCTTTCACCCCCTGGTAATAGTCGAGGCAGCCGTACAATCCCTCGATGTGCTCGGCCGGCACCATGTTCAGGAAATTCTCGTCGAAATAGGTGCAGATCAGGTGTCCGCCGCGCTTCGTGAAGCCGGCCGCGTGGAGCTGTGCGAGGAACGGAGTGAGCCCGGGAGGAACAATCGTGTTGAACACGACTTCCGCGCCGCTCGACATGATGCGGTCGACGGTTGCGCTGTAATCGGTGTGATCGAGCGGAAAGTACTCCTCCCCGACGATGCTGCCGCCCTCGGCCTCGACCACCGCGCGCGCTTTGCGGTTCAACACCCGCGGCCAAACGTAGTCCGCCGACGGCAGGTAAAACTTGCGTGCACCGGTCTTGCGCATCACCCACGGCACGAGCGGGTCGACCTGCTGAGCGGGAACGGGGCCCGTACAAAATATCAGCGGGTGGGCTTCCTCACCCTCGTATTGCTCAGGGTAGATGTACAAAGTCTTTCCGCGCTCGACGGCGGGCCCCTTGATGGCCTGGCGCGCGGAGCTGTAGATGCCGCCGAACAGCACGTCCACGTGGTCCCCGTATACGAGCTTCTCGGCCCTCGCCGCGGCAGCGCTGTCGGACGTCTCGCTGTCTTCCACGATCAGCTCGAGGCGCCGGCCCAAGACGCCGCCGCTCGCATTCAGGTCGTCCACGAGCATGGCAGCGACGTTGGCGTTGGCGACGCCTACGAATGAGAGCGGGCCGGTTTTGTCGGCGATCAGGCCGACCTTGATTGTAGCTTCGGTCATGTTGGTCTCCCTTGAAATGTGCGGGTTTCTGGCGACGAGGTTCGGCCGCGCCGGCTTTCTCGGCTGCGCGACCTCGTTACGGCTCCCGGTGTACCCGACCGCCTACGCCGCCGTCCTTAGGCCGGTCCTAAACGATCTGAAGAGTTCCTAAGGGGCCCCGGCAGTGTTACGGGAAACCGGTCCTCGCTCGGAATCTGCTCCCCTATCGCGCCAAGGAGCGCCAACGTGAACGCTGTGTTTCTCAAAGGTGGCGTCGAGGTGCGGTCGAATGAACGCCGCGTGCTCGTCCAGGGCAAGAGCGTCGCGCTCGGAGCCCGAGCCTTCGACCTGCTGTTGGCGCTGATCGAGCAGCGGGAGCGCGTGGTCAGCAAAGAGGAGTTGCTCGATCGCGTCTGGCCCGGCGTCGAGGTCGAGGAGAACAATCTCACCGTGCAAATCTCGGCGTTGCGCAAAATTCTGGGCGCTGGCGCGATCGCGACCGTGACCGGTCGCGGCTACCGCTTCACGCTGGATTTGGAAGAGGCGACGGCGCCGGGCAAGGCGACCTCGACGCTCGCGCGTGCGGACTCGCCGACGATCGCCGTGCTCGCCTTCGACAACCTCTCGAACGACGCCAACATGCAGTTCTTTTCGGACGGCGTCAGCGAAGAGATCATCCACCGCCTGTCGCGCATCCCGGGCGTCGGCGTGATCAGTCGCACCTCGAGCTTCCAGTTCCGGGGCAGAGAGAAGGCGACGGCCGCGGAGCGTTTACGCTGCAGCCACGTGCTCGACGGGTCCATTCAACGCTCGGCTGACCGCGTGCGAGTTCGGGCCCACTTGATGGAGGCAGCGTCGAATCGAACGTTGTGGTCCGACAGCTACGATCGCGCAGTCGAAGACATCTTCGCGGTGCAGGACGACATTTCGTTCAACATCGCGGGCGCTTTGCAGCGAACCTTCTCGAGCACCCCGGCGCACCGGGCAGATCCTACGAGCTACGACCTTTACCTTCGCTCGAGTCCCAAGTCGTATGCGCCGGACGAAGTGCGCACCAGCCTCCGCCTACTCGAGATCGTGACCGAGCGCGCGCCCGATTTCGCGGACGCCTGGGGACGTGTCGCCTACCTGCGCGGGTTCTTACACCCCTACCTCCCGTTTCCCGAAAGGGCCGCAAACGCCGCAAATGTGGAGCGGGAAGCGACCACCGCGCTGAGACTCGACCCCGACAACATCGATGCGCTGGCAGCGCGCTGCTTCGTCGCTGCGCCGTATGGAAACTTCGTCGAGGCCGATCGGCGCTTGGACGCGCTGAGGTTCGCGCCAGGCTCGGGTGACGGCCGTCGCTACATCGGCTGGTTCATGCGGCACACCGGGCGGATTCACGAAGCGCTCGCGGAAACCGAGCTGGCATTCCGTCTCGATGCGCTCGACCCGATGTCGGTCAATTTGCTCGCGCTGGCGCGCATGGCTGCCGGGCACGTGTCAGAAGCAATTCCGCTGTACGAAGACCTGGTCACCCGCATTCCGCAGATGAGCTTTCCAGTTTCGAGCCTGCTTCGCGCCTACGCGTTCCAGGAGGACTGGGTTAGCGTCGACCGCCTGCTGGCGCTCGCCGCGACGCGGCCGCTCCGGGAGTTTCAGGACACCATTCCTTTCGTCCGCGCCAAGCGCAGCCCGGAACATGTGGACGCCTGGCGCGGCGCCTTCGAAGCACACGTCAACAAGACCGGCAGCGTGGACGTCGCGCGCCTAGTGTACGCGGCTCATCTTGGCTTGGTGGAGGACGCCTATCGCGCGGCAGAGGTCGTTCGGCTCGGTCCATCTGGTGGCGTCGAGGACATCATGGGCCCGGACGGCTACCGCACCGCGATCTTGTTCCAGGCCAACATGCCCGAGCTGCGCGCGGACCCGCGTTTTCCGAGCCTGTGCGCGAAACTAGGCCTGGTCGACTTCTGGATCGCGAGCGAGCGATGGCCCGACTGCGCCAACGAGACCCCGTACGACTTCAAGCTCGAGTGCGAAAAAGCGCAGAGCACCCCGCGCGAACGCTTCGCGTTCTAGTCAGACTCGCGCGTTAACGGTTGAGTCGAACGCGCGCCTGAACGATTGATTCGAACGCATGCGTTAACGATGGTGCGTGAATCGCGGTCCGCCGCGAGGAGTTGGCTGGCGGGAGGCAAAACGCGACGCGCGCGAAGCGTTCTTCGATACTCGATGGAAATTTGCTGCGTCGACCAAAACAAATCGCGCGCTGCCTGCGCTTTTGTGAGCCAATTTAGGGTCCCGCAGGAGACTGCGTGCAGGAGCGCATTTGCACGCGGAGGCACCCCAGCGATGAAAACGGAAACGTACCCGATGAGGCTTAGTCTTGGCGCGAGCCTGCTGTTCGTGGTCTCCGCGTGCGGCAATTCCAGCGACGATGGTGGCTTCGGAGGCGCGTCGAGCCAGCCAACCGGCGGCAGCGGCGGGTCCACGGTGACCACCGGTGGCCAAGTCAGCGCACAGGGCGGTACCGAAGCTCAGACCGGCGGCGTCACCAGCACCGGTGGGACGATCGCTACGGGCGGGAGCACTGAGGTGGGCCGCGGCGGGTCGAGCGAAGGCAAAGGCGGGAGCGGCGGCGGCAGCCCGACGACGGGCGGCGCCTCATCGAGCGGCGGTAAGTCGAGCGGCGGTAAGTCGGGCGGCGCTCCATCGAGTGGCGGCAAGTCGGGCGGCGGCGCGACGAGCACCGGCGGCAGCGCAGCCGGCGCCAGCGCCACGGGCGGCGCGGTCTCAGGTGGCGACTGCAAGGTTGGCGGCTGGGCCGCGGCAGATCCGATGCAAACGGGTCCCTTCGCGATCGTGACTGAAAACGAGGTTGGGCCGGAAGCCGGAGCGGCGGACGCAGACACCGGTGTGGTGCCGAAATTTACGATGTTCCGCCCCAAAGATCTGGCGGAAGGCGGGCTCTGCCATCCGATCATCACCTGGGGCAACGGCACCGGCTCCACGCCGAACCTCTACAAGTCGATCCTCAATTTGTTCGCCTCACACGGCTTCGTCGTGATTGCGTCCAACAGCAAGAACGTCGCGCAAGGCGATCCGAAGCCGATGCTGGTGGGCGTAACGTGGGTGCTCCAGCAGAACGAAGATCCGGCGAGCCCGCTCTACCATCGCCTCGATCCGACTCACATCGGTGCCACCGGGCACTCTCAAGGCGCGATGGCCACGAGCCAAGCCTCAGGGGATAGCCGCATCGTTACCAATGTGCCCATCGAAGGCGCCATGACTCAGCGAAACCTGCATGGCCCCTCGATGTTCTTCTGCGGTGGACTAGACGACATCGTCGGCTGCAACGGCGCGCAGACCGCCCTCAACGCCGTAACCACCTTGCCGGCCATGTTTGCGAACTACCTCAGCGTGGACCACGGCAGTTGGCTCAGCTACAGCGGCAAGCCCAGCGTCGTGATCGGCACCGTCAACGCCTGGATGCGCGTCCACCTGATGGCCGATGACGCACTACGCCCCTGGTTCTACGGCGCGTCGTGCAAGCTGTGCACCGACACCGGCTGGCAGATTCAGCAGAAGAACATGGATCAATAAGGGCGTTTCACGGCGACTGTGTCGCCACGGCCGGCGGCCCACACTCGAACGGCGAGCGCTCCCGCGCTCGACGAGAGCAGAATCCACTGACTTGCTCGGATTCGGCCCGCTTGGCCGCTGTGTCCTGCTGAGCAGCGGCGCCGGCGGAGCGCGAGCTTCTGACCTCCCTTCGCGCTCCGTCTCGCCGCACTGCGATCCTTCTGAGAAACTTTTTTGCAGGAGGCGGGAGGCGCGTGAGGGGGATCAGACGCTGGATCCCGACTCGGCAAGAGCTGACACAGCGAAAAATTCGCCTAGTGTGCGATCTCTCGCGCGTTTCGGCGCGAAAAAGAGAGGGGTCCAAATACGGCGAGGGGGCCTGCAGGCATTGCTAGACGCTACATCCGCTCTCGAAACTCTGCGGGATACACGCGGTCGACCCTCGACGGGCAGCGCCTCTTTAAATTTTCGATGCACATGAAGAGAGCCCGCACACTCGAGGTCTTCTGTTCGGATCCTGAACAGTCAGCGAGCGAGAACTCGTTCGCGGAGAGGTCGTTTCAATGATTCAAAAGAGATTGTTGGGTGCTTTGACGGCCCTTTCCGCAGTCATCGCCGCGTGCGGGTCTGCAACTATCGATGGCGCGCCGGGCGATTCGTCCGGCGGCTCAGGACCGACCGCGGGGACCCCCGGGGTTTCAACCGGCGGTATTGGCAACGGCACCGGAACCGGTGGCACCGGCACGGGCCCCGGCACCGGTGGCACTGGCACGGGCCCTGGCACCGGTGGCACTGGCACGGGCCCTGGAGCCGGTGGCTCGGGTAACCCGCAAACCGGTGGGACCGGCACCGTTGGCACCGGAGGAACTCCGGCCGATCCGGTCGGCGCCTGCAAGCCGGGCCTTCCCTCCGCGACTCAAATTCCCAAGCTCCGAAACCGCCAATACGCGAACGCGGTGAAGGACCTGCTCGGCATTACCAAGATCGACAATCAGCCCGTGGCGGACGTGATGTACGCCGACTTTACCGGCGCCATGACCAACACGGCGTGGGATAGCTACAAGTCAGTAGCGGCCAAGATCGCCGCAGCCGTTGTGGCGGATGCCACGGCGAAGGGCAAGTTCATCAGCTGTGACCCGACGGTCGCGGGCTGCATCAAGACCACCGTCGAGGCCTTCGGGCGCAAAGCCTTCCGGCGGCCACTGCGCGCCGACGAGGTGACGAAGTTCGAAGCGTTTGGCAACACGACCCCAAAGGGAACGGCCAACGAAATCACCGCGGCACTCATCGAGGCATTCCTCGTTTCTCCCTCCTTCCTGCTCATGCCGGAGGTTGGCAAAATCGGTACTGACGGCAACGCCGTGGCAGAAACCACGACGGCGACAGATGGAACTCCCGCTCTCAAGCTGACCTCCAACGAAGTGGCGACGAAGCTCGCCTTCTTGCTCTGGGGTACCATCCCCGATGACGCGCTGAACACAGCGGCCACCGGCGATCAGCTGCAGACCGCGGCGCAGATTCGTACCCAGGCGGACCGTTTGCTCAAGGATCCGAAGTCGGGCGAAATGCTCTCGGCGTTCCACCGAGAGTGGGCGCGCATCAACGATTCTGGCGCGCACTGGTACGAGGGTCGCGATCACGATCCGGCCAAGTTCCCGGGCTACAAGCCAGAGGCGAAGGAATCCTACAAGGCGGAGATGAATGCGTTCTTCGCGGACGTGGCTCTCTCCGGTGGCTCGTTCCAGGACCTTTTCACGAGCAAGGTCGGCTTCGTCAACAAAGACAACGCCTACATCTACGGGCTCGACCCCGCGGGCTACGGGACGGACCTCACCAAGGTCACCCTGCAGGACCGGCCTGGCTTCCTGACGCGCGCGGGCTTCTTGAGCTCGTACTCCAACTATGGTGCTTCGAGCCCGATTCTGCGCGGCGCCTACATTGGCATCTGGATCCTCAGCCTCCCCATCGGCGCGCCGGATCCGTCCTTCGCCATGACGACCGTGAACGGCACGTTCGCGACACAACGTGCTTACGTCGAAGCGCTCACGGAAAAGTCCCCGGCTTGTATGGGATGCCATCAGTCGGTCAATCCGCCGGGCTACATCTTCGAGAAGTTCGACGCGATCGGGAAAGTCCAGACCAAGGATCCTCTTGGTGGCGCCATCGATGCCACGATCACGACGGCCAACGTCACCCTTGGCACCAAGCCGGACGGCACGCTGGATACGCGGCCAATGTCCTCGCCCGAACAGCTCATGGCAGCGGTCGCGGAAATGGCGGCTCCCGGAAACCGTTACGCCAAGGTGTTGGTCGAGTTCGGCTACGACCGAGACAACAACCAGTTCGACCAATGCGTGGTCGACCAGCTGAGCGCGAAGATCAAGGCGGGTGCTTACCCCATCCTCAGCCTCGCTGCTGACCTAACCCAGGCAGACTCCTTCCGACTGCGCGCCGTCGTTCAGTGAAACAGAGGCATTCGAAAATGAACTACACCAACCGAAGAATCTTCCTCAAAGGCCTGGGTGGCGCGCTCGTGGCCGCGCCCTTCCTCCCGTCCCTTTTCGAGAAGACGGCGTACGCGGCAGCGCCAGGTCCGGCCAAGCGTCTGATCGTGTACTTCACTCACTACGGATGCGTCACCAACCAGTTCTTCCCGAAGAAGCTCGACGGCGATCTCACTGAGGCTGACTTCGCGGACACGAACATCAAGGCGCTCGCGCCGTACTACAAGAAGCTGCTCTTGCCGCGTGGCATCCGCTCGATGAATGAGTGGACGGCGAGCAACACCGGCGCCGGCAAGGGCCGAGGGCAAGGCAACGACCCCCACACTCAGGTGACGGGGTCCTACTTCACCTGTCAGCCGGTCACGCCGAACACCAATTCGCCGTTCGACATTCAGAACACCGCCGCCAAGTTCAACGCCAAGCCGATCGGGCGCTCGTTGGATCACGTGATTGCCGAGCAGATCAGCCCCCAGGGTGAACCTCTGCTGCTTCATCTGTCGAGTGGCAGAGACGGCGCGCAGTCGGCGATTTCGTACTCCGCCGCGGAGACGATCTTCAACCCGGTAAGGGTGACCGACGCGTATTCGAAGCTGACCGGGCTGTTCAAGACCGGCACCCCGATGACCGCGGACACCTGGGCGGTCGCCAAGGGCAAGGCCATTACGGATCTGGTCAAGAATGACCTCGACTGGCTCAAGCGTCAGAAGATGAGCAGCGCGGACAAGCAGAAGATCGAAGCTTGGGCGGCGCTCTTGAATAGCGTCGGAACGATCATGGGCTCCGCGGGGTGCAACGCGGATCTCGCCGGCAAGCTGGGCGCGAACAAGACGCTCGGTGCCTCCGGAGGGGACGCGCTCACTCGCAAGGTCTCCGGCTCCACGGATATGGACGGCGCAGATCTCCACATGGCGGTCGCGGCGCTCACGGCGGCGTGCGACGCCAACCCGGTCATCTTCATCAAGTCTCCGACCAACTTCGTATTCTCGGGGCTTGGGATCAACGCCGATCACCACAACCAGTCACACCGGCTGGACAACGCCGGTATGTCCGGGGCGTGCGTGACCGATGCCGTCGCGAACCTGATCAAGATCGACATTTATCAGGCGCAGAAGTTCGCGAACCTCATCAAGTACCTGGACAGCATCCCAGAGGGGTCCGGCACCGTGCTCGACACTTCAATCGCAGTCTGGATGAACGAGATGTCGGACGGCAACGCGCACAACCTGAACAACACTCCGATCATCCAGGCCGGCAGTGGTGGCGGGTACTTCAAGACCGGCAAGACCGTCATGCTCGACACGGCAGCTGCCACGGCGGATCAGATGCTCGGGAGAAGCCTGTCGCAGTGCTACATGGGCAACACGACCATGGCCAATGGCACGAACCAGGGCACGGGAACGGAAGCGAAGTACGGGAACGCGCCCATGAACAAGTACTTCGTCAACTGGATGAACGCGCTTGGCATCAAGGCCGACGCCAACGGCTTCCCCGCCAAGAATGGCCCTGCCTCGCAGGTGACCAAATTCGGGTACTCGGACAAGACCGAGGACTTTGCGGGCGGCGCGGGCGCGGTCACGGGCGCCACGATCCACAGCCCAGGTCCGTTCGACGCGCTCAAGGCCTGAAGGCTTCTACCCAACGTTGATCTCCGTAACTCATCGAACAAAGACCTCTCCGCCAGGAGGGGTCTTTGTCTTTGAGGCCCTGAGGTTGCGTGAGCCCGCTATCGTCGTCCTATCCCTGGTGCTCGCCGCTTGCTCCGGCTCTCGTGAGGAAGCACCGGCGAGCGGTGATGACCGGCTGTTCGTCCCCGAAGGGCTCAGCGTAATGAAGCCGACCGACGGGTCGAGCGGCGCGTTCAAGCTGCTTGCGCTTACGCTCCAGCAAAGGGGCGGGCAGACGGAGGTGTATCTTGCCCTGCGCAACGACGGGGAAGCGCCCGCCTGCACCGCGGCCTTCTCCGTGGCGCTACTGGACTCGAACGCGGACACCTTGGCAACCGGAACTCGCGGCTTGCCCGCGCGCCAGTTCTATCGATTCAAGCTCGATGAGAGCGCGGAGCCGACTGTCGCTTCGTGCGTCGCGCCCGGCGAGGTGACGATGGGCGCCATCTTGGATCTCGATCTCGAACCCCGAGAATCGGGCCTCGACGGTATCGCGCTCACCTATTGGCTCACCTACTGGAACCTGATGGACCTCACTCCGCTCCCGGGCAGCGTCACCCTTGAAGACGTGAAGACCGTAATGCGGAGCGACGGTTTGGCGTACACAGGTGAGCTCGTCAACGATCTCGTCGATGAGCCAAGAGCTGCGACCGTTTCGGTATTTCCCGTCAACCGCGTCGGGCGCCCGCTCGGCGTTGCCTACAGCCAGGGGAGTGACGAGGTTCCACCGGGCGGGCGTTGGCAATTCGAGACGACCACGGTGCCCGAGGCTGGAACGGGCTTCGCCGCCTACCCGGTAGGCCAGTAGTGAGCTAAATCGATGAGCACGAATCGCAGACGGTGCGCCCTTCGGGGCCGGGCCCCTGAAGTAGGAGGTGGCAGCCCGATCCGGTTTCGCCGGGCGCGCAGAGGACGAAGTTTTACGAAGACCAGAAAGACGACTGAATGACGTTCTCCAGTTCTCGAGCGCTACTCCTCTCGCTGCTGCTCTGCATTTCTGCTTTTGCAACCGTGGCTGCTTGCAACACCACCGCCAAGAGCAAGGCAGCCGCGGCCGCGGAGGCCAAGAAGAACACCGCGGAGCTGCAGCGCAGCGCAGAAGCGGCAAGGCAAGCCCTTCAAAAGCTCGAGGCGCCGCTCGCCGACCTGAATGGCAAGTACGAGACCCTTCACAAGGAGTACAGCGCGCTTCCTGACGATCTGCCCGGGTTCGCGGATCCACGCGCACAGTTCTTCACGGCCTACCTCACGCTTGGGCAGCTCAGCACGAAGCGTGTCGTGCTTTTGAGCCGAATCGACGAGGCAGTGAAGTCCGGAGACCGCGCGGAATTCGAAGCGATCAACCGCGACATCGCCGGGTTTCCGGCCGATATCGGCACTCTGGACAAACTCGCGCTGGAGGCGCTCCACAAGGTACTGCCCCTCAAGCGGGCAGCTGAAAGCTATGTCCCCGAGGTCTTGGGGCAGACCGCGTGCGAAAACCCGAACCCCGCGCCACAGAAAGAAGCTGCCAACAAGAAGGTCCGCGCGCCCGCGGTCAAGGCGCAGGCGCCCTAGCTAGACAGCGCGAACGCTCAGCGTGCAGCGCCCGCTGCAATCCATTGTTGGATAGCGCTGACGGTCTCGGCTGGGACGCAATCCCCCGCGATCGTGCCCTTATCCTCGTAGCACTTGTCCATGGGCATGACTGGAGTTGCGCCACAGGGACCCTTGAGAAGCTTGACGATCGCGCTCTCCCCAGGGTTCGCCACGTTGATGAGCGGGCCACAATTGCGAGTCATGTAGCCCTTCATGAACGTGTAGAGCGCGTCATCCGAGAGCAGAGCGTGGTCCGGCCCCAGGAGGTGGAAATAAGGATTCTCCGAATCGTGGCAAGAACCGCCGAAACACGAATGGGGAGTTGTCCTGTCCTTGATTAGCGCAGCCACGGTCGCGAAAGTGGCAGGAATTCCGCTGCTTCCGCCGTTCGCGCCGCTACCGCCCGTGCTCTGGCCGCCTGTGCTTTGACCGCCGGTGCTCTGGCCGCCTGAGCTTTGGCCGCCGGTGCTCTGACCACCTGAAGCGCCGCCAGCAGTTGCGCCGGCGGTGCCTCCGGTGGGGCCGGCCCCACCGGTGACCGCGCTCCCGCCCGTGGAGCTAGTCGGCGGAGCCGGGTCACTGCAGCTGGGGAGCGTTGACAGCACGGTGACGGTTGTAAGCGCAGCGAAGCCAACGAATCGGAGGTTCATGCGACTGCTCGAGAATAGCGGCGAATTTGAGCCAAATCAAAGGGAAAGGTGAGAATCTCACCGTCGTACGCAACCGGAACTTTTGCCTCACTGAGTTGTGGCGCTGCGCATCAAGTTCGAGCGCAGTAGCTTCGCCAGATGCTCCGGTAAGCAGACTCCAGATCGCGAGCGAACCCGGCGCCGTCCATGAACACCGATCGCTGCATGCGGTCGCGGAGCGTGCGGCGAACTTCTGCAAGGCGCTCGAGATCACCAGCGAGCGCGCTGGAACTTCGGACGTATTCGTCCGCAGTCGTCGCGACGAGCTCTGGCAAATCCAGGCGCATCGCTTGGGATAGTCCGGCGCGCCCGACCACAGTTTCACCCACCAGTGTTACTACTGGTACTCCCATCCACAGCGCGTCGAGGCTCGTCGTGTGACCGTTATAAGGAAACACATCGAGGCCAATGTCGACCTCACAATACCGTCGCAAATACTCGGGCCGCCCGCAGCGCTCGACGAATTCGACGCGGTCCGGCTCGCCCCCCCCACCCTGCAAAATCGAGCGCACGTGGTCCCTGGCCTTGCCCTGAGGCGCGAGCAGCAGCAGCCGCGACCGCGGCACCGCGGCCAGAACCCTGGCCCACACACGAAGCACGCCGTCGTTCACCTTCCGAAAGTGGTTCAGGCTTCCAAACGTGATCCTTCCCTCGCCGAGCGCGGGCAGCGGGCTCACGCCTGGCTCATCGGTGAGCGGGTCGTAGCACCAAAACGACGAGAGCCTCAGCGTCTGCTCCGTGTAGCAGTCGGTGTTCGCGTCGACCGGATCGATGAGCGCATCGGACACTCGATAGTCCATCGTCTCGAGACCCGTCGTCCCGGGGTACGCCTGCCAGCACAATTGAATGGGAGCTGGCCTGCGAGCGAAAAGCTGCAGGCGATTGCCACTCATGTGCATGGTCAGGTCGACCAGAATATCGATCCGATCCTGTCGAATCACCTTCGACAGCGCGGCGTCCGAAAGCGCGGTAACTTCGCGAAAAACGTCGGCGAGCCCGCGAATGCGCTCGGTAAAACCATCCGGCCTTGCCACGCTCGAGTAACAGAATATCTCGAACCTTTCGCGGTCATGATTGATGAAGAGCGGGATCGTGGACAGAGTCAGCACGTGCTCTCGGAAGTCCGGTGACACGTAGCCGATGCGGAGCCGCCGCTCGGGCAAACGCTCGTTCTTGTGCGGAGCGGAGCGCTCGGCCAAGCTGTGTGCATGCCGCGCATTCCAGGCGCGCGCCTCCGCGACGATGTCGCTTGCGGACGCGCCTGACGAAAATGGCATGCTAAAAAGCAGTGCGCTGTGAGCACTGACGTCTCCGGGGTGCCGGGCGATGGCTTCGCGGTACGTCGCTAAAGCCTCGTCGACGCGCCCAGAATCCGCGAGCGCGAGCGCGAGATAACCCCGCGTGTCGGGATAGTTCTCGTCGATTTCGAGAGCTCGCTGAAACTGGTCGATGGCTTCGTCGAGGCGACCAGCTGCGCCGTGAATCGCGCCGAGCGCGGTATGGGCGTTGGCCAAGCGCGGATTCAGCTTGAGCGCAATGCGGTACCAGCTGGTCGCGTCCTCCGCTTGCCCGTTGAGGCGCAGCGTCTCGCCGAGGGCCGCCAGAGCATCGGCGGCGCTCAGGCCAGGTTCGGACTTTCTCGCCAGCGACCGGTCGCGGCGGGCCCCCTGCTTGGCCGTAAGGCGCGCCAGGCGAGCGCTTGCCTCCGCTTCCTCCGGGCTGAGCACCAGGGTCTGCTCGTAGCAAGCCACCGCCGCGTCAACGTCCCCTTGCTCCTCGAACGTGACCGCGAGGCTGAACACCGCTTCGCTAAAATCGGGCTTCTTAGCAATGGCCAAGAGCAGCGTGGCGACCGCTCGCGCGCTTTGGCCGAGACAGCGGTAGATGTCGCCGAGGTTCGCGAGGTAGGTGGCGTTGCCCGGGGCAACACGAGTCGCCTGCTCGAGCAAGGCGGCGGCTTCCTCGAGATTGCCCGATTGCACGACAAGCTCACTCAGTAGGAACAGCGCGTCGGTGTGCTCGGGCGCCTGCTCGAGCACCCTGCGGCAGAGCTGCTCCGCTCGAGCGAGTTGCCCCGCCTGATGGGCCTTTACGGCCATGTCGAACAGCGACGCGGCGGTCACGCCGTTCAACCTACACTCCCTCGCGGCGTGTGCGAACGAGAATTTACGCCGGAATGCGCGCTCAGTCGCAGCCGATGCGCGTCGTGTTCACCGCGAGCTCGTCGAGCCACACCGTGAAGCCGCCGTCGCCCGCTTGGTAGTTGTACCAGCCGAGGCGCAGTTCGAGAAAGCTCGCGGGGATTTCGCCGCGCGGCTGGTCATTAGCGACCGCGACCCCGGTGATTTCGACGCCGTCGATGTAAAGCGAATAATTCTTGGCGGTGTTGTCCACGTGCCATTCGGCGCAAGTCCAGCTGTCCTTGTAGTCGTAGGTGTAGGCTGTCTCGTGCCCGAACTCGCCCGCGTTGCTGGTCTGCACGTTGTAGATGTAGTTGTGCTTTTTGCTGGTGTTCATGATCGTGTCGAGCACGCGGTACTCGGCCGTTCCACCGCCGGTCGGGCGATCGGCATTGAGCCCGATCATGGTCGAATGAATCACGGTGTTGCCGCTGTTTTTGCTGGGGTTCACGGTCGGCACGGGCAGCTGCACGCGGTAAAACACGCGGCCCCAATGGTTGCTGCCGAAGTTGGTGGCGCTGCGGCGAATGCGGCGCTCGCCGCTCTCCGGGTTGCCGACTTTCAACGAATGCGTACCGCGCGCGGCTTGGTCGGTGGCGACCGCAATGGTGCCCGATTTGGTCCAGCCCGTCGGGATCGCGCCTTCGGCCGTGCTCTCGAAGCTTTCGCACAGAATGTATTGCTTGCCAGCGCAGCTATCGGCAGCGGCGCCGCCACTGCCACCCGTCGCGCTGCCGCCGTTGGCCGTGCCACCGCCACCGCCACTGGCCTTGCCACCGCCGCCACCACTCGCAGCGCCGCCGCTCGCAGCGCCCCCACCACCGCTGGCTTTACCGCCGCTCGCGGCGCCGCCATTCGACGCGCCCCCGGTTGCCGTGCCACCAGTCGACGTACCACCAGTCGACGTGCCGCCGGTCGCCATCCCTCCGTTGGATGATCCGCCGGTCGCCGTACCGCCGCTAGACACGCCGCCCGTAACGCCACCGGTTGCGCTGCCGACGCCACCTGTAACGCCCCCGCTCGAATTGCCCCCGAGCGGTGCTGAGCCGCCGGTCGCTGAATTGCCGCCACCATCGCCATTCGAGCAGCGGATGGCGCTCGCCGCGAGCAGCGACGCCAGCGTGAATTGACCTAAGCGGAGCGAGTGAGATCGTGCCCGGTGGGCGAAACTTCGGACGGAATCGGCCATGGCAGAGCTAAGCACGAGTCTGCTTCTGCGCCAGTCCGCTCGCACCCGGATCCGCGTTAGCGATGTGCGCGCGGGCGACCCATTCCGGGTGCCGCCACTCGAGCGTTTGACAGCACGAGCGCGCCGGTGGAGGCATGTTCGATGCGAATCTTGTTCTCGTCGACGCGCGGTACCGGGCACGTTCAGCCACTGCTGCCGTACGCGAAGGAGCTGGTGGAGCGCGGGCACGAGGTCCTGGTGGCGGCGCCGGCCGACGTCAGGGAGTCGCTGCGCGAAGCGCGGCTCGAGCACGCGGTTTTCGGGCACCCCGGGGACGAGACCCTGAAGCCGATCTGGGCTCGCTTTCGCGGGCGCTCGCACGACGAAGTGATGGCCATCGCGATGCGCGAGATTTTCGTCGGCGCGAACGCGAAGGCGGCGCTGCCAGGGCTTCGAGACACGGTCGCCTCGTTTCGACCGCACCTGCTCGTGCGCGAGTCGTCGGAGTTCGCCGCATTGGCTGCCGCGGAAGCCGCAGGGGTGCGCCACGTGCGCGTCGCGGTGCATTCAGTGTCGTTCGAGGAACAGCTGCCCCCGCTTGCGGTCGACGGCATCGACGCGCTGCGCGAAGCCTCTGGCTTGCCTGCGGACGGCGGCGCGTCGCTACGAGCGGAAGCGGTGTTCTCGTCGTTTCCGGCGTCGCTCGACGTGGTGTCGGCGACTTCGCCCTTGCAAGCGCCGTTTCGCGCCCGCGCACGCGACAAAAGCAGCAATGGCTCACCCGCCGCGTGGGAAAAACCCGGTGATTCGCGCCCGCTCGTGTACGTCACCTTCGGGACCATCGCCGGCGGCATCCCCGAAATCCGCGGCTTTTACCGCACGTCACTCGACGCGATCGCCGAGCTGCCCGTGCGCGCGCTCCTCACCACCGGCCGCGGCTTCGAGACCAGCGCGCTCGGAACGATCCCTGCAAATGTGCACGTCGAGGAGTGGGTGCCCCAGGCCGAAGTACTGCCGCGCGCGGCTGCGCTGGTTTGTCACGGCGGTTCGGGCACCTTGCTGGGTGGGCTGGCAGCCGGCCTTCCGCTCGTGGTCGTCGGTTTCGGCGCGGATCAGCCGCACAACGGCAAGCTCGTGGCTCGGGCGGGTGCGGGGCTAAATCTGGAAAATCCGGACGCAGCGAACCTGCGCGGCGCGATCGAACGCGCGCTCCAGGATGACGCGCTGCGGGCTTCGGCTCAGCGCCTGGCGGCTGAAATGGCCGCGATGCCAACGATCGCGGACGGCGTCGACCGCATGCTCGCGGGCCCGAAGTAGGCGAGGCGCGCTCAATTTCGCGGAAAAATGGCGCAAAAAGTCGTGCCGTGCTCCGCGTTCGACTCGACCTCGGCACGGCCGCCATGCGCCTTGGCAATTTCGCGCACGATGAATAGGCCCAGGCCAACACTGCGTCCGGCGGCCGGCGCTTTCTCGCCGCGCGTCATCGCCTCGAAAATGCTGCCCTGCACTTCGCTTGGGATCGCAGCGCCCCAGTTGTGAACGGCGACCGTGAAGGAGTCGCCCTCGATGGTGGAGTTGACGGTGATCGCACGCTCGGAGTCTCCGTGCGTGACCGCGTTCGAAACCAAATTCCCGACCAGCTGCGCGAGCCGATCCGCATCTGCAAAGCAACTACCCTGACCTGCGCGAACATGCTCGATGATGCGCCCCGGATAAGTGTGCGCGAGCTCATCCACATGGTCGGACACGGCCGCATGCAGATCGATTTCGCTCTTCGAAATACTGAGCCCCTTACCGAGGCGCGCCTGCGTAAAATCGAGCAGATCTGCGATCAGCCGCGTCGCACGCTCGGTCGCTCGACCAATGCGACTCGCGGTGCGCTGTTGACTCTCTGAAAGCTCACCGCGCACCAGCAACGCGGTAGCCATGGTGATGGTCGCCAGCGGATTACGCAGATCGTGGCTCACGATGCCGATCATTTGCTCGGCGAAAAGCGCTCGATCCTTCGCTTCTTCTTGGTGCCGGTTCGCTTCAGCCACCAACACTTCGAGCCGCTGGCGCGAGGCCACCAGCTCTCGCTCGTATTTATCGCGATCGCGCGCGATGTAGGCGGCCAAGTGGTGAACGGTGCCGCCGGTCTGCTGACGCCGCATGGCGTTCAGCATCATGGGGATGGTGGTCCCGTCCTGGTGCACGAGGTCGAGCTTCACCTCCGAGACCGAGCCCTGCATGTGAAGCAGCGGATTCCAGTGCGTCTGATGAAAGATGCGCCCGCCGGGCGTGAGCAGATCCTGAAAGCGCCGCTTACCGACCAGCTCTTCGGGAGCGCGCCCGAGCCACAGGCAAAACGTGCGATTCACGTCCAAAAACGTGCCGTCCTCACTGGTTTGCATCAACCCGCACGGCGCGGCGTCGGCCCAAGCGCGGGCATCGTCAGGTGGCTCTGACACAGACAACCGTTACAGACCTTGCTTCGAAAGAAAAGCATTCATTGCGTTGGTGCTCGCCGAGGGAGCGCTCAGATGAGGACAGTGCCCCACGTTCTGCACCACGCTCAGCGTCGCCCGCGGCAGCACGCGCGCCATGTACTCGCCCACGCTGGTCGGCGCGATCAGGTCGTCACTACATTGCAAAATCAAGGTCGGCGCCTCGAGCCGCGGCAACTCGGCGCGCAAATCCGACAGAAACGTGACCCGCGCAAACTGCTTCGCGATCTCGGGATCGGTCCGACAGAAGCTGTTCGTCAGCTCCAGCGAGAGCTCCGGCTGTTCCGGCGCGCCCATGATGGCGGGCGCCATATTGCTCGACCAGCCGAGATAGTTACTCTCGAGCGTCTCCAACAGCGACTCGATGTCACTGCGGCTGAAGCCACCCACGTAGTCCCCGTCGTTGATGTAACAGGGCGAAGGACCAATCATGATCTGCGCTGCGAAGCGCGAAGGCTCCTTCAGGTTCGCCAGCATCCCGATCATCGCGCTCACGGAGTGACCGACGAAAATCACCGGCCCTTCCGCGAACTCACGCACCAGCTCCACCACGTCGTCGGCATAACCCTGCAGGGTCGAATACTTGTCACGGTCGTACGCCGACAGATCCGAGCGACCGCTGCCCACCAGATCGAACAACACGCTGCGGTAGCGCTGCTCGTACGCCGGCGCGAGCAACCGCCACATGTTCTGGTCGCAACCAAACCCGTGTGCAAAGAACAACGTGCTCTTACCCGACCCCGTAACACGCACGTTATTCCGAAGCTGAAGCGACATTGGGCGCCGAGCATAGCTGAAGCCAGCCGCTACACCACGAAGCCCAGGGTGTGGCAGCACGCCTCGGTTACTGGCGCTTGCGCCCGCGGGATCTACGCCCCTTCTGGCTAAGGCGCGGCGCGCAGATCATTCAGGCGAGCCAGCAACAACTCGCGGGTGCGCGTGATTTGCTGTGGATCTTGAGATTCGAGGGCCGCGCGGAAGTAGACCAGGGCTTCGTTTAGATGCGCGCGCGCTGCGCCGGTGAGCTCGACGTGCAGCGCCTCGGCGCGGCTCAGCGCGGTGAGGTTCGGCAGCGCCTCGCGTGGGTGAAATTTCAGCCGCGCCAGGCGCTGCCGGGTTTCTGCGATTTCGCGGGAGCTGAGCTGCCCTTTGACGCGCTCCAAAGTGAAGCTGACGGCCTTCTTGGTCGAAACCACTGTGGCGTCCACGTCGAGCACGCCATTCAGATCGTAGCTGAATCGCACGTCGACCGATTCCTCGCCCGCGGGCTTCGCAGGAATGCCCTTCAACGTGTATTCGCCGAGCTTTTGGTTTTGATCACAGTGCGAATGCTCGCCCTGAAACACTTCGATTTTCAGCTCGCGCTGGTTGTCCCCCATAGTGTGAAAACGAGAAACGCGGCTCGCTGGTAAGACCGTACCCCGCTCCAAGATGGGCGAGAACAAGCCGGTGACCCGAGTGCCACCCACGTCCGCTCCGGAGGCGATGCCGAGCGAGAACGGCGCCACGTCGGTCACGACGATGTCGCCGACAGCGCTATCCCCGCTCTTGAGCGCGGCCTGCACGGCCGCTCCGAGCGCCACCGCCTCATCCGGCGGCAAAGTGCGCAGCGGCAAGCGCCCAAACACGTCACTCGCCAGGCGGACTACGCTGGGCATACGCGTGGCGCCGCCCACCAGCAACACTTCGTCAATCTCACCCACGGCCTTGTTGGCGTCACGCAGCGCGCGTTGAATCGGTCCGAGCATTTGTGCCAAGAGCGGCTGATACAGCTCTTCCACACGGGTGCGGTCCAGTACGAGCTCCACATCCCGCTCGCCAGTGCTGGTTGGCAATCGCGGCAACACCACTCGCGCCTGTTCGTCGCTAGTCAAACGACGTTTGGCGACCTCGCAGGCGGCACGCAAGCGGGCCTCCCCCAGCGAGCCCGTGGCTAACTTGATGCCATCCTTGGCGAGCAGGCTTTCACAATGCTTCACGATCGCATCGGAGAAGTCGTCTCCGCCCAGCCGTGCATTACCTGCCGACGATTGAATCTCGATCACCCCCTCCAAAATCTCGAGCACCGTGACATCGAACGTACCCCCACCCAAGTCGAGCACCAACGCCTTCAGCTCGCGGTGTTGCTGGTGAAGGCCGTAAGCCAAAGCCGCCGCAGTCGGCTCGTTGATCATGCGCTCCACCCGCAAACCGGCCATTTCCGCGGCATTCTGCGTGGCGCGGCGCTGTAGCTCCCCGAAATAGGCGGGCACCGTGACCACGGCCTCCGTGATGGATTCTCCTAGCGCGGCCTCCGCGTCCATCTTCACCTGCGCGAGGACCAGTGCCGACAACTCCTCGGGACTGAAGCTGCGCCCGCCCAACTGATAGCGCCGGAGCGTGCCCATATCTCGCTTGAACGACAGGGCCGTGCGACCTGGATCGGTCGCCGCACGCTCCCTGGCGGCACTGCCCACCAACACGTGACCGCTGTCGTCGACGTGCACGGCGCTGGGAGTCAACCCCTCCCCCAGCGCGTTCTGTAAAACCGTTGGCTTGCCCGCGACCAGCGTGGCCACCAGCGAATAGGTAGTACCCAGATCGATTCCGATGCTTGCGCGGCTCACGGCAGCTCCTCCAGCGAACTATCCAAGTCCGGACAGTGCTTGCGAATGCGCTCTCGCAGGTCGTATGCCTCAGCTCGCTGCGTGTCCGAGGCCGCACTGCGCAGCGACGCCACATACCCGGGCGTCCACGGCCTGCGTCATCTCGAACGCAAGATTGGCCGTCAAAACATAATTACGCGACGCCGCTGGCTGACGCCGCGGCGCGGGCGCGGTCGAGTGGGCACTCGACGTCGAACTCGACGTGGCATTGGCACAGACCCTGATGCCGTTGCTCAGCACCACGACCAGCACCCAGCCCCCCCAGCGTAAGGACCACCGGCTCTTCGGTTGCTGCTGTTTCCGAGTCCGTTGCAGATAAGGAAGCAAGGCTCCCCACATCGATGGGGCATACTTGGCAAGCTCATCGGCAAGCTCCGGCTTCTGCGCGCAGCATCGATCGACGGTCCGAGCTGCCTCCGTCAGATCGTCGTGGAGCAGCCCCTTGGCAAGCGCCGCCACCACACGCGGCTCCTCCACCAGCCGCGACAGTCGCGTCAGCTCCTTCAGCAGCACCCAGCGCGCCGCCATCATCGTGTCGAGCTGCGACGCCGAGCCAAACCGGCGCGAATGCTCTTCGAAGCCACTCAACAGCCGTCGGGCCAACGCAGGATTAGCACTCTCGAACAAACGCAGAGCGATGCGAAAGCCAAACCCTGCCGGTGGCAGCATTTCGGACGGCACCCCCGGCGACTCGTACAACTTCGCTAACGAAAGCCCGGCGCGGTCCATGTCCTCAGCCTCGAGCGCGGATTGGAGCTCCCTAAACTCCGATGCCAAGGGATCAGAGGGCTTCTCTTCCTGCTGCTCAGCCGGCTCAGGCGGCTCAGCTATCACCGCCGCTTCCGTCACGCCGAGATTCGGAGTCGAGCTCCCATCGCTCGCGATAGGGTGTGCCTCCGCCTCCCGTATCGACGCCCTGAACTGCTGCAACTGCAACGCGCCCTGTAGCAATTCGTACGCCTCGCGCACCTCCCGAAAACCATCCGCATCGCGCTCCGGCGGATGCGCTTTCACCGCACGCAAATACGCCCGCCGCAGCTCCTCCCGCGACACCCCCTCTAGCTGGCCCACACCCAGCAACTCCAACGCGCGCGCCTCCACCATAGACTTTTGACGTTATACTAGCGGGGTTGCCCTTTCAACTGGCTCGCCCTCGAGCCGCCCCGCAACCGGCGCACAAACCCGCACCCCCACGTGCGCGAACCCCGGCAGCAAAATATCGTCAATCGCGCGCTGAATGGCGCCTTCAATCGCGAGTTGCGGTTGCACCCCGTGCCCATCAATCCCCGCCGCCGGTAACAGAGGATCCGGTGTCAGCCACAACGGCAGATTCGCAGCCAACAATCGAGGCACACACTCGCCCAGAGCAGCGCGCAACTCGTCATCCAGCGCATCCGAAGCAACGTGCGCCCAGCCGAGCCGCGCGTGGTCGACTTCATCGCGCAAATGCGCCCGATGCGCCGCCCGCGCCAGCGGGGTCGACGCTGCCGCAACGCACAGCTTCAGCCATACCGTGGCCAACGTCTCGTTGATACAGCACGTCCCCGCGATCAACAGAGCCGCCTCCAACCGCTCATCCGCACAACCAAAACTCGGCAGCCGCGTCTCCCCCAATGGCGCCGGCTCGAGCCCCCTTCCCGCGTAATGCTCCGCAATTCGCAAACAAATCTCCGCGTGCCGCCGCTCGTCATCGGACGCCACCTGAAGAAGTCCCAACACCGCCTCGTGCGCCCCCGCACTCCGCAACGGAGCCAGCATCTCCCCGAACGCCAAACCAATCCGCCCCTCACTCCGACCACGGCGCAGCCAATGCTCCGCCAGCGCCGAACGCTCAGCGTCCGACAAAGCTCCCGCCGAATCATCATCGAAAGGCAGCTGCTCAACTGAGAAATAAGCGCGACGACGACGACTCAACACAGCACCCTGATCTCACCGAATGGCAAAACACGGCGGGAACGGCATCTCTGAATTAGGCGGACACGGCTTCGTCTTGCCCCGCGCGGAAGTTGCTGACGGCGCGGCTCGTGGCGGAGCAGACCCACTCGAGGAAGCGGCGCTCGGAGCAGGCGCGACGGGCGCTGATGCTGTCGCCGCGGCGGGCGTGCTCGGGCCGGTGGGTGCAGTCGAATCGATGGGCGCAGTCGAACTGGTCGGTGCACTCGAACTGGCCGGTGCGGTCGGCGTCGCACTCGTGGGTTCGAGCGCGGATGGCACGTTGGCGGAGGCGTCGAGACCCGCGCTTGGCTGACCCGGTTCCGGCGCCTTCGCGGGTGGCGACTCCCCCTTCGAGCAAGCGGTCAGCTCGGCCCCGAGCAGAACGACCGCACGAAACAGGGCTGTACTCCTCCGAACCATGCGGCGATGTTCGCATAGGAAAGGGTCCGCCGCGACCGTGTTGCGCACTGACGACGGCAGAACCCCCTAGGAGCCCAAATCAGCTGGAAAGCGGGCGCGCGCAACGGCGGCCCATGACCGCTGCGCGTCTTGCCAGAAAAACAGGGCGATGCTCGGCACTTCCCGAGAAGCGATGACATTAGCTGACAACCTTACTATTGCTTACAGGGCTACGCGCGCTTTAACGTCGGCGTTTGCGAAAAGCGCATTCCGTCCAATAAGCACCATGGAAGAATGGTTGGCTTCGCAAGCCTTGCCCGATTCGCAGTGGGCGTTTCTTAAATCGCCTGGTCCAGCACTGCCAAAGATACCCGTGCTCACCATGCTCGGAGTCTGCGGTTGGCGGTTCGCCACCGGTCGTCCTCCGTCTCGATGTGGACACTATCATAGCATATTAGCGCTCACCATCGTGCTATGAATACTTGGCGCTCTGCGTGTGCAGCGACGGAGACCTTTAGATGGAAGTTTTCATTAGTTGGTCCGGCACCCAATCTCGGCAGGTCGCAAGCGCGCTCGCAGAATGGCTCCGAGCTGTCGTGCCTTCCGTGCGGCCATGGGCTTCGTCTAGCGCCCACGGTATCCGCGCTGGGGATAGGTGGCGAGAGACTCTAGATGCGCGCTTGGCAACCGCCGGCTTCGGTATCCCGTGTGTCACCCAAGAGAATTTACTTTCCCCATGGATGTATTTTGAGGCTGGAGCAATCAGCCAGACTCTCAAAGGCAGGGTTTGCCCCTACCTGTTCAGAGTTTTTTCTGTAGCTGAGCCCTTTGCGTCATTCCAATGCGTCTCCGCGGACCTGGAGGGCACTCGACGGCTGGTGCTTGCACTCAACGACGCGCTGCCCCAACCCGAGGATCCATCAATCGTCCTCAATCGCTTCGACGCCCTCTGGGAAAACCTGGAACGCGATCTCGATGCCATCCCAGTGCAAGCCCCATACCCAATCGGAGGCGATCACCCTTTCGAGGGGTTTCTTAACCAGGTACCTCCGGAGACCCTAGACCGATTTCACGCTGGTGCCACCCGGCGCTTCGACATACTCGGACACACGCTATCCAAGCTTCTTGAGAAGGGGCGTGGATTATCGTCGCTACTTACAGCGCTCTTCAACGGAGCGGTTGTTCGAGCGATCTACCTCGATCCAACCGTCGGGCACTCGGACCAGATCGCACAGATATCCGCAAGAATCGAACAGCCCTTCGAAGAGAAGATCATTGCCTCTTTGCGGTCCGCGCAACGGGCAAAGCGCGACCTCCCGAACATGCTACGTGAGCGCTATCCGCAGCTGTCCATGGACCAATGCCGGGAGATCACAGCGCGATTTAGCCCAGCGGCCTCTTCACTAATTTCCTATCACCACATTCAGCGTGTGGATAATGTAATGCTTGTCTCGGAGTATTCACAATCCGACCAACCCGGGCACGCGGCACCAACTCGCGAATGGCACCAGGACCGGTCGCGTGAACGATTTGAGTTTTATGAGGCTGAATTCGAACGAGTTTGGCAATCGGCGCGCCCGGTCGAGGAAGTTCTTTCGAGCTCGGGCATCAGAGCCGATCGAAAGCGTATTCTCGCCCACCTCCCAGTGATTCAAGACATCTACAAGAGCATCCATTCTGAGGATTCAGTCGCCATTCCCTTTCCTCAAATGATGGTCGTCTTCCCGTCCATGGCGTGCAACCAGGGTTGCGTTAATTGCTACACACACACATCGAACGCCATGTCGAAGCACAAGATGAGCTCCCGCCTGTTCAGCACCATTCTTGAACAGGCATGTCAGATGGGCGTCTCCTGCCTAGAGTTTTCTGGCGGCGGCGAGCCACTAGCGCACGCGCTAATCGATGAGTTTTTAGCGCTCGCAACCCGGCCGGACAGAACATTCAAAGTTGGTCTACTGACAAATGGCGTGCGACTTCTCAGTCAGGACAATGTACGCGCTGCCGTCGCGAAACTCGACTATGTGCGCTTGGGATACACTGAGGAAGTAGATGCGAGCAACGACGACGGCCTTTTCTACGAGACTCTGGCGGCGCTCAAGGCGGAGAAGCAACGCCACCAGTCTTCAGTTCGTCTAGGAGTGAAGTTCCTACTAACTAACAAGAATGCGGATAAGCTCGCCAAGCAGGTGAAGCGGGTCTTGGAAGACAGGCTAGCTGATCACATTAAAGTGAAGGCTCTCCGGAGCAGTCTTGGCGGCGCGGAACCGACAGCTCCTGTAGTCCGACGGTTCGAGCACTTGATGGCGGACCTAAGAGAAGATTTCGCTGCGACGGACCTGCAAGTCGACGTAAAGTCGGCGCGCGTGAATGCCGCCACTCACCGTTGCTGGATTAGCCCGATCATGACTGTGATTGATTCTATTGGCGACGTTTACATGTGTTGCAACTATTACGAACGCCGCGATGACTTGCGCATCGGTTCTCTCGGCCCAGAAGGAACGAACAAGTATTCCGATTTTTGGGGCGGCCACCGCCACCGTGCGATCATGAAGAATATCCCGATCGATCGAGTCTGCAATTCCCATCAAGGTGTCGACTGTAGACTTGTTCATGCCCAACGCGTGAGCGAACCTATCGTCCGCTCTTTGGACGCACGCCAACTTGAACGCGGACTCGCCTCAGAGCCGCTCTTTCCGGGTCATCGCAGCATGATTTGACAGTTTTTGCCAACGGGAATGGCCTCCCTCAGCCCCATAACTTCAAGTGTGCGCGGCTCGATCCGACGAACGGCAACGCGCCTACGCTGTCGGCGATGCAGCGAACGGTCAATGGGGTGACCGGGCTCGCGTGTCCAATGGGTCAGGTTATGGTCGGGTTCCATCAGGCTTTGCAGAGGGTTGCCTGCGTGACCGTCAGCCCGAACCCGCTCGCCGAGCGAGCCACACCGGGTGTCTGGGATGGGAGTGTGGTGACGTGCAACCCCGTTTTCCCCAACCAAAATTCATTCTACGTTGGCGAGGCGATGACTGGTCTGCGCACGTCGGGAGGCCTGAGCATTTTCTGCGGTCAGTGAGCACATCACCGAGGCCCGCGTGTGCGCGACGGCGTGCGCGCGGGCGCTCGGCGTGCCTTCAGCGCGCGCCCCTCGTCCGACTTAGGAGCGCGCGAGGAGATGGTGAGGAGATGGGTTGGTGCGCTGGTGGGGGTCGAATGCTGCGGCTAGCGTCGAGGTTGGATGGTGGAGCATTCAACTTTCTGGCGTCGAGCCGGGCGCGTGCTGCTGACGCTCACGGTGCTGTTTGGCTACCTTGCCGCGGGGTTCTGGGCGCTGTGGGCGGTGGTCACGCTGTCGTTGTCGCTCGGCGACGCCTGGGTTGCCTTGACCATGGTGGGGTGTCTCGCCGTCGCCGCGCTCGGCGGAGTGTTGTTGAGGGTGCTGTCGGATGTTGCGGAGCGAGTTCGGATCGAGCTCTTGGCGTTGGTATTTCTGCCGGTTTGGGGCCTGGTGATGAACGCGCTGGCCGAAACGTGCTCGCCGTATTGTCCGTCGACCGACGGGGTGTATCGCGCACTCGCGATGCCGGAAGTGTTCGGGTTTGGCGTGCTCCATGTTGGCGTTGGGGTCGCTTATGCGATTTCGCGGCGTCGCGCGTTCGACTTGCCGGTGTCTGCTGGACCCTGGGTAGCCGCTTTGCTCGTGCTGGGGCTCGTCATGCAGTGCGCGCTCGGGCTGCAGTTTCTCGATCTGCTGCCTTGGCTCGTCTTGTTTCCGCTCACTTTGCCGATTCTGACCCCGTTTATCCTGGCCGCACTTTACTGGCTGGAGCTCGCGCGGCGCCTCCGACTTGCCGCTGAGCGCAGCCCCGAACCCATCTTGCTTCCCGCCGCACTCAAGCGCTTCCCATTGCTTTTGGGGGCTTACTTACTCGCGCAAGGCTTCGCTTTCGGACGCCCCACCGCGGGGCTCGATGTGTTCGCCGGAACCTGCACCCATCTGCTCTCCCAGCTCCCTCTCACCCCCCAACACAGTAGTTGCGGCCACTACCTCTGCACGGTGGCCGCCCGTGGGCATGCGCGCTTGGTCCGGCCGCTGCGCATTGGCCGGCGCCGCGGAGCGCCGATCCTGGTCAATCGACAACTCGCGATTGCGAACGCCTTCGAAGATCTCCTCCACGAACGCTGGCCTCGCTTCGGTCGCGCCGCTCGCCGCGTCTACGACCGGCTAGGCCTCCCCGTGAGCCGCCTGATCCGCTCCCCATGGCTCGCCGACGCCATCTACCTCGTTATGAAGCCGGCGGAGTACGTTTTCTATATCGTGCTCGCATTGTTCGATCGCGAGGATCCAGAAACGCGCATCGATCGGATGTATCGTTAAGAAGCAAGTGCGCTCGTGCGCTGCTTTTCGAAGCTCCGTCCCACGTACTCGGGTTGTCTCGCGCGTGCCGACCTGACCGCGACGACGTAAGTCATAAAATGAGAAGCCGCATTTCGGTGTCGAAGTTAGGTGCACCGCATGCTGGTGCGCTCTGCATGCCCCTCGCCCGTTGTGGCGGCCTCGCGGTTGCTCGCTTTCGGTTGTTTCTATGTCGGCGGAGTCGGATGCTCTAGCGATACTCCTCAGCCGTCGTCCATGAACGGTGGTCACGCGCCGAGCGCAGGTTCGTCGGGTGCGCAGGTCGCCAGCGGCGGAACAACGACCGGCGGAGCAGCGACCGGCGGAACAACGACCGGCGGAACAACGACCGGCGGAGCGGCGACCGGCGGTGCGGGGTCAGCGGGCGGCGAAACGCCTGCCAAGGGTGGAGCGCCCGCCAGTGGCGGAATACCGAGTGGCGGGGCTAACCCGAGCGGAGGCAGTCAGGCAAACTCAGGAGGAGCCGCGACGTCAGGCGGAGCAACGAGCGCGGGAACCGGGAGTAGCGGCTCGCCTGCCACGAGCACCGGCGGCAGCACGACTAGCGGTGGCGCTGTCAGCAGCGGTGGCACGAGCTCGGGTGGTGCGACTGGGGGAGCGGGGGTCGCCGGGCAGGGCGGTCTCGCACAAGGCGGCACTGCGGGCAGCGGACCCTTCGTCCTCTCCTGGGAAGACGACTTCAGCACGCTGAATCCGTCGCTCTGGCAGGAGCAGAACTTCAGCTACGAAGGCAACGAAGCCACGTTCAACCCCGGCAATGCGACAGCTCAAAACGGGATCGTTACGATGGCGTTGACCCGCGCACCCAGCGGCGCGAGCAAGCCGTACCTGGGAGTCGAGTTGCGATCGACCAAGACTCTGACGTACGGCAAGATTTCTGCACGCATGCGCTTTGCAAAGGGCTCCGGCGTGGTCTCAGGTCTCGTCCTTTTTTACACGCCGTTTCCGAACTGTGATTGGAACGAAATCGATATCGAGCACCTGGGCAAAGCGAGCACTAGTTCGCAGCTCAACGCGATGGTGTACACAGGCACCGTTCAATCGAACTGCACGAGCTCGGTCACGCCAGTTCAAGATCCGCTCGTCTCGCAGCTCGGGTTTGACGCCGAAAGTGACTTCCATCTCTATGACATCGAGTGGACTCCGGCCGGAGTAAACTACTTCGCCGATGGCATGCTGCTGCGTACGTGGCGGCAAAATATCGCGCTGCTAAGGCGACCGATGAACATTTTGCTCACAGTCTGGGCATCGAGCGCAGCGTCCTGGGCCGGCTCACTCGACGCAAACTCTGCCCCTTCCAGCGCGCAAATAGACTGGATCAAGGTTTACGATTGGCGCGGATGAACCGTCCCGGAACGGCACCGGTGAACATCGTGGTTACCCACGGTTTCGCGCTTCACGCCCCGCGCGCGCCAACTCGCAAATAAATCTCCTCATACCTCCCCGCTACTTCCCCCGCCCCATACCTCACGAGCGCGGCCCTCTGCTCCTCCACCCTTCTGCGCCGCACTGCGGGGTCTCCCTCGACGCGCGCCATCGCCCTCACCCATTCTTCACTCTCGAGCGATCCCAAGAGCTCCGCGCCCGCGAGATCCAATAGCGGCCCCTGCCCGAGCGCGATCACCGGCACGCCGAGCACCATCGCTTCAAGGAGCACGATGGGCAGGTCGACTTTGCCCCACAAATCGTCGACGGGGAACACGACTGCGGTCGATGCTGCGACGAGGGAGAGCACGTCTGGGAGCGAGCCCGCGAAGCGCACGTTGCCGCCCAAGCGTGCTCGCAGTTGCTGGGCGACTTCGTCCGCGCGCGGGGTTTTGCGGCGGTAGGCGAACACGACCACTGCGCTCGGCATTTCGCTCGTCAGGCGCTGGGCGATTTGCGCCACGGTGTCTGCGCCGGAGCTCACTTCGAGATCTCCCGGGTATACGAACAGCGGCGCGCCCTCTGGAACCTCGAGTCGGCGCCGGATCTCCGCTTGCTGTTCGTTGGTGCGTGATAGGTCGGTGGGAACTGGCGGGGGAATGACGGCTATTTCGGGGCACTTCGAGCCGGAGCGCTCGTACTCGGTGCGCACTTGTTGCTCGGTCCAGCGGCTTTGGGCGACTACGACTTCGCCGAACAGCAACTCTTCCACTCCCGCAAACGAGCGCGGGGGCGAGGCTATGGTTTGTACGACGGGGACGCCCTTTCGTCGGGACAAGAAGCGTCCGACTTTGCTGGTGCGTGCGTTCGGCGCGAACACGAAGTGGAAGACGTCGGCTTGGGCGCGGAGAAGGATCCAGGCAGCGGCGCGAAGGTTTTGCGCGAACGCGGGCGCGTAGCTTCCGCCACTCGAGTACACAGGGACCATTTCGACTGTCTTGGGGCGCGCCGCGTCGGCGGCTACGCGCTGGAGCTCAGGGGCGCCGGGGACGGACAGGACGACCGGGTCGACGTGGTGCAGGTGGGTGGCGATGTCGCGGACGAGGCATTTGCTGCCGTCTTGGAAGGGCGGGGCGATGGGTTTCGAGATGAAGAGGACGCGCACGAGGGGGGCGGAGCGTAGCGCGTTTTTGGGGGGCGGGCCGAACGGGCGGCGCGCGGGTTTTGCCGCGGAAAGGCTGAGGCGGCGCGCGGGTGGCTGGGCGTGGTACCTCTCCTGCCGCGGATGAAGTTCGTTCACGCTGCTGACCTGCATATCGATAGCCCGCTGCGCGGGCTCGAGCGCTATGACGGGGCGCCAGTAGAGCTGATTCGCGGGGCGACGCGGCGGGCGCTGGAGCACTTGGTGGAGCTGTGCCTGGAAGAGGGCGCGAAGCTGTTGCTGCTGGCCGGCGATTTGTACGACGGCGATTGGAAGGATTACTCGACGGGGTTATTTTTCTGTCAGCAGATGGCGCGGCTTCGCGAGGGCGGCGTGACCGTGGTCTGGATCCGCGGCAATCACGATGCCGCGAGTCGGCTGACGCAGCACCTGCGGCCGACCGATAACGTGCACGAGCTGTCGCACGCGCGGCCGAGCTCGCTGGAGCTCGAGTTCGACGGGGCGCAGATCGCGGTGCATGGGCAGGGCTTTCCGAAGGCCAAGGTGAGTGATGACTTGAGTGAGCGTTATCCGGCGCCGGTGTCGGGGGCGTTCAACGTGGGGCTGTTGCATACGGCGCTGGATGGGCGCGAGGGGCACGATGCGTATGCGCCGTGCCGGGTCGAGTCGCTGGTGAATCGGGGCTACGACTATTGGGCGCTCGGGCACGTGCATCAGCGGGAAGAGGTGCGGAGGGAGCCGTACATCGTGTTTCCAGGGAATTTACAAGGGCGGCATGCGCGGGAGACGGGGAAAAAGGGGGCCTCGTTGGTGACCGTGCACGGCGGACGAGTGGCCGAGCTCGAGCATCGCGCGCTCGACGAGGTGCGCTGGGCGCGAGTGGTGTTCGATGCGGCGGGCGCGGCGTCGACCGATGACGTAGTGGATGGCGTGCGCGAGCAGCTGGCCGCCGAGATGGCGGAGGCGGACGGGCGCTTGCTGGCCGCGCGCATCAGCGTGGTCGGCGCAACCCGCGCGCACGCGGCGTTGAGCCTGAACTCCGAGCGCTTTCAGAACGAGCTGCGCATCGCGTCGCTGGATGTAGGGCGCGAAGCGGTCTGGGTCGAGAAGGTGGTGCTGCGCACGCGGCCGGAGGGCGACCCGTTGCTGCTCCGCGCACGGAACGATCCACTCGGCGCGCTGCTTCGCACACTCGACACGCTGCGCACCGAGCCGGCCGAGCTCGAGGCGCTCTCGGAAGAACTGTCGGAGTTAAAGCGAAAATTGCCGCGCGAGCTCTTGGATGGGCCGGATGCGGCGCGCATCGCGGACGGTGAAGGCGTCGCGAGCTTGCTGGAAGAGCTCGAGGGCATGCTGTTGCCGCTGCTCGCCGAAGAGGGGGGCGAGAGTTGAGAATCGCGCGCCTGGATCTGGCGGCGTTCGGGCCGTTTACGGAGCGCAGCCTGGACTTCGGGGGCGGCGCGCCGGGTGGGCTGCACCTGATTTATGGCAAGAACGCGGCCGGAAAGAGCTCGGCGCTGCGCGCGGTGTCCGATTTGTTGTTTGGGATCCCGAGCAAGTCGTCGGACGACCATGTGCACCCGTATCAGGCGCTGCGCATTCGGGCGCTACTGAGTAACGCGAGCGGCGACCCGCTGCTCGTGCAGCGGTTGAAGCGGAACAAGGATTCGCTGCGCGACGAGCAGGATTCGCCGCTCGACGAGATGGCGCTGAAGCGGCTGCTCGGCAACGTGGATCGGGCCATGTTCGAGCGGGTGTTCGGGCTCGATCACGAGCGATTGCGCGAAGCGGGTCAGGCGCTGCTCGAAGGCGGCGGCGACGTGGGCGAGAGTTTGTTCGATGCGGGCGCGGGCGGGCACGGGGTGCGCCGCGTGCTGCTCCGACTGCGCGAAGAGGCCGAGCGGTTGTTCAAGCCGCGCGGTGGAAAGCAGGAGATCGCGCAGCTGCTCGATCAGTACAAGGCGGCGCGTGATCGCGTGCGCGAGCAGGCTCACACTCCCGAGGTTTATGTCGAGCAGCAGCGCGAGCTCGAGAAGCTCGGGCTCGAGAGTCAGGCTTTGGCGCGCGAACTGTCAGCGCTGCGCGAAGAGCGCGAGCGCGCGCGGATGCTGCAAGCGGCGCTGCCCGGGATCGCGAAACGCGCACGATTGCTAGTGGATTTGAGTGCGCTCGGCGCGCTGCCCGAGCTCTCGACGGGGTTTGGAGAGCGGCGGCAGCGAGTGCAGTCGAGCTTGGACTCCTGTCAGGCGAATTTGGCGCGCGCGAGCCGCGAGCTCGAGCGCTTGCGGCAGCATGCGGCCGAGCTGCACCCACCCGAAGGGCTGCTCGGAGTTGGGCAAGACACCATGACTTCGCTGCGCGAAGGCATCGGCAGCACCAAGAAGGCCTTGCAAGATTTGCCAGCGCGCGAGGCGGAGCTCGCCGAAAAGCGGGCGGAAGCTCAGGTGGTCGAGCGACGGCTGGGCATCGACTCGGCGCGGCTCGGCGCGGACGCCCTGAAAGCGCGGCGACCGGAAGAGGCGCGCTTTCGCAAGTTGCTGGCAGAGCGGGGCGCGCTGTCCGAGCGACGCCGGGCAGCGCGCGCGCGTTTGAGCCAAATTGAGCTGGATCACGAGACGCAGCTGGCGCGGCTCGGCGCAATTGCGCCCGAGTCGAAGAGCGAGGAGCTCGAGCGCGCGGTGTTGCTCGCGCGGCACGTGGGCGACGTGGAGCAAGGCTTGCTGGCGACACGCAATGAACGCGCTGAGCTCGCGTTGCGCTCGGCGGCCGAAGTGGCGGCGCTCGCGCCGTTCGATGGCACACTCGCGGAATTGTGCGCGTTGCGAGTGCCGGCGGGCGAAACGGTCGCGCATTTCGAGCGGAGCTTCAGCGAGCTGGAAGAGCGCCGGAAACGCACCGCAGAGGCCATGGCGCGCTGCCGCGAACGCACGGCAGAGCTTTCGCGCGAGCTCGCGGCGGAAGAGCTGTCGGGGGCAGTCCCGAGTGAGGAGGAGCTCCTGCGAGCCCGCGAGACGCGCGACACACAGTTCGACGAGCTCAGCAAGGCGTGGCCCGAGAAGTCGAGCAAGGCGCTGTCGCTGTTCGAGTCGGCGCGCTTGCGCGAATATCGAGGGACGGTGAGCGCGGCGGATGCGCTCGCAGATCGCTTGCGGCGTGAGGCCGCGCGCGTGGCCGAAAATGCGCGCAGAATCGCCGAGCGTGCGCAGCTGGCAGACGAACAAAAGCGGCTCGCGGAGCTCGAAACCGCCCTTTCCAGCGAGCGCGTCGAGCTCGAGCGCAACTGGGCGTCGAGCTGGGCCGCAGCCGGCTTCGAACCGGTGCGGCCGACCGAAATGCGCGCGTGGCTCGAGCGACGCGAGCGCGCGGTGGCTCTGGTGGTCAAAGAGGCGGCGGTCGTGAAGCGGGAAGCTGAGCTCGAAGAGCAAGCCCGCGCGCTGGCAGCGGCGCTGACCGCGGCGCTCGGCGCTTTGCCGGAAGCCACACCGCTCGCGGTGAGCGTGGATCGAGCCAATCATCGGTTGGATCAGGAGCGCAAGGCGGCGGCTGAGCGCGCTGCGGCGCGCGCGCGCATTGCCGAGCTCGAGGTGCGAAAAGAGGCGGCGCTGCGCGAGCTTCAGGCCAGCGACACCGAAGCGGGTGAGCATGACCAGGCGCTGACGCTGGTGATCGCGGCGCTCGGCTTCGAGGCAGGGCTCGGGCCGGAGGAGGTCGAGGCGCGGCTCGAGGAGCTCGCCGATTTGACGCGCATGCGCGAGCAGATCGCGGTGCTGGAGCGGCGCATTTCCGGGATGAAGCGCGATGTGCTGGCGTTCGAGGGTGAAGTGGCGGCGCTGGTGGCTTCGCATGCGGTCGATCTGGCTGAGCTCAGCAAGGTGCGCGCGGCGGCCGAGCTCGTAGAACGGTTCGATCGCGGGCGGCGCGACGCGAGTGAGCTCGCCCGGGTGCGCAGCCAGATCAGTGAGCGGGAAGCGGAAATTGCCGAGCAACAAGCGCTGCTGGCGCAGGCGGAGCGCGACACCCAAGCGCTGTTGGCTGAGGCGCAGGCGAGCGACGCGAGTGAGCTGTCGCAGGTCGAAGCGCGCACCGCGACCGCGCGGGAGCTGCGCGCGGCGCTCGATGGGCTCACCGCCACGCTGAGCGCGACCGCAGGCGCGCGCGGGCTCGAAGCGCTGATCGCGGAGGCTTCGGCGACCGACCCCGCGCGTTTGTCTGCGCGCCTGGATGAGCTCGAAAAGCAAATCGAGCAACTGGACGAGCGCTACTCGGACAGCATTCGCGCGCACCAGCGGATCCAAGCGGGCCTCGAGCGTTTTTCGGACACCAGCGCGGTGGACGCAGCCGAGGAAGAGCGCGCGCTCGCCTCGGCGCTGGTCCGGCATTCGGATCGCTGGGCGAAGTTGAAGCTCGCCGAAGTGCTCCTCGAGCGCGAAATCGAGCGCTACCGCGAGCAAAACCAAGGGCCCGTGCTGCGACGCGCGGCAGAGCTGTTCGTGGCGCTCACTCAGCGGGAATATCAGGGGCTGCGCGTGGGTCGCGAGGAGCGCACGCTGGTTGCGGTGCGCGCGAATGATCTCGAAGTAGGGGTCGAGGGCCTGAACGAGGCCGCGCGCTATCACTTGTATTTGGCGCTGCGCCTGGCGAGCCTCGAGCGCTATCTGGAGCACGCCGATCCCCTGCCCTTGGTGCTCGACGACGTGCTCATCCATTTCGACGAGGAGGGGTCGAGGGCAGCGCTGGGCGTGCTCGGCTCGCTCTCAGAACGGTTGCAAATTTTGCTGTTTACTCATCACCGCCACAACGTGGAGCTGGCGCGGACGACCGTGCCCACGGGGCGGCTGTTCGTTCACGAGCTGTGAGCACGCGCTCAGCGTGACCAGGGCGCGCTCATCGAGCAGCCACCGGAGGGCCGATAGCGCGCCACCGGCTCCTCATGGACCACGAGGCGCTGGTTCGCGCGCAGGTTACTGAGCGCGCTTTCGTGTCCATCGGGCCAAGTCACTCGCAGCTCATCCACGACTGCCGCCGCGCCGAGCCCGAAGTGTACCTCCGTAGAATCCTGCGAAACGTAGTTCGAGCCGGCGCGCACTGGCCGAATTTGCCGGGCTTTTCCAGTCCTTACACGAACGACGGCACCGAGAGCTTGAGTGTTCGGCGCATTCCCCTCGAGCCGAACCCATAAGTGGTTGCCGAGCGCGGTCGCTCCGTCGTTACGCCAGAGGTGCGCTCGAGCGCCATTGTTCATGACGAAGAGGTCGACGTCGCCATCGCCGTCGTAGTCGAAGCACACCAGGCCGCGCCCGTTGTTTTGCTCGATGAAGCCGAGCTCCGCTGCGCGCTCGGCGAACGCGCCCTCTGAACTGCCGACGAACAGCCGTGCGGGGGTATTGCGAAACTGCGCGGAACCTTGTGGCCAACCGTTGACGTGGACCAAGTCCAAATTGCCATCGTGGTTCAAATCGGCAAAACAGGCAGCCCAACCCCAGTCTCCCTGCCGGACGCCCGCAGAGTCGGTGCGATCTTCGAATGTGCCGTCCCCCCGGTTTCGGTACATACGATTCCCGCTGGTGCCCCAGTTGCCCTCGGTGATTCCGTCGGAATCCCAAATCGAGGACACGAACCAATCGAGCGAACCGTCACCGTCGTAATCTCCGATTGCGCTGCCCATGCCATTCTCGTCCGAGATGACCGGGGAGGCCCAAGTTTCGAAATAGCCGCCCTGGTTGCGCAGCACCCGTGAGGTGCCGAAATCACTCGCGACCAGCAAGTCTTGCCGGCCATCTTGATCGATATCGACGAAATTTGCCGAAAAGGCGCGATCGAAAAGGTCGGAGGAAAAGGGTTCGACGTGGGCGCTCTGGTCAGCGCACTGGAAGCGCTCACCGCGCACGTTCTCGAATAAATGGCAGAGAGTCGCGTCGGCACCCCAGTGAGACAGAAAGAGATCGGGATACCCGTCTCCATTGTAGTCACCTGCGCTGGCTGAAATCACGCTGCCCACCTCCAGCAGCTGCGCGTCTTGCGTGACATCGACGAAGTGGCGACCCTCGCGATTTCGAAAAAGCACCGGCGCGCTGCCGTCCGTGCCGCCGACGAACAGGTCGAGCCAGCCGTCGCCATCGAAATCGAAAAACAACGGGCCGCTGCCATGCGTTCCGAAAAGGCCCACGCCAGCAGCCGAGGTCGCATCTTGGAACGTGCCGTCGCCCTGGTTATGCAACAAGGCGTTCTGACCGGAAGGGCCGGTGATCACGTATAGGTCGATGTTGCCGTCGCGGTCGTAGTCGCCGGCCGCGACTCCGCCCCCGGCACGCTCGGTGGGCGTTCCGGGCACCGCGTCGTTGCTGTGGGTAACTGCGACGTTCGCCATCTCGCTCGCGTCGACAAACGTCCAAACCGGGCCACCACTCGAGACTTGCGGTTGAAACACCGCGGCTACGAGCGTGGGCACGCCGACCAAAAGACGAAATTTGTTCGAGCGAGCGGCCACGCTATGAGCCTCCCCCGGAGCCCCCGGAGCCACCTCCGCACGAAGCACCCTGACGAAAATTGGCAGAGCACTCGCAGCGGCAAGCGTTGGCCGTCGATCCGTCCATGCACGACGGGATCACCTGCAGCCAGCGTTGCGCAGAACGCTCGGCTTCATCCGTCACGGTCATGTCCAGCGTGTACGCTGTTCCGTTCACGGGCCTGGTGAGACCTGCCACCGGACAGGCGGCGACGTTGGCGTAGTTGCTGAGCCCGCTCGGATTCTTTGGCGCAAGCGCATCACCCGCAGTCGGTTCCAGCACGATAGGTCGGCGATCCACGGTCAGCACGGCGCCACTTTCGTCGTCCACGAGCGCAGTGGCGAGCACGACGTGGCAACCGCGCAGGTTTCGTGCCCGGGGACCTACCAGCAAGATTTGCCCGCCCTGAGGAGGAGTGATGAGCGGCAGCTCCGAACCGGTAGCCGCGCTCGCGAGCTCCCCGTCCGAGTTTCGGTACACAACCTCGAAGTCGAGGGGTTGCCCCGGATCGCCCGCTACGCATGTGTCGGACGCAGCGGAAGGGTTGCTCGAGCTACAGGTCGGGAGCCACGGGGAAATAACCGTGAACAGCGCTACGACCGGAGCGCGGCACCGCCGCCTGACCCGCGCGCTTTCGTCAATTGCAGAAGACGTCACTCGCGTTTTCAAGCTTCGGGTAATAGTAGACGAAGGCGTTGCAGTGCTCACCGACGTCGGTGTTTCCCCCGAAGGTGTAACAGCAATCACCCTGCTGTTCGGGGTCTTTCGTGTTCACCTCGTCGCAACTGTAAACAACGGGCGCTGTCCAGCGGTAGGCGCAGTCCCACCAGATCCCGCCGCCTTCCGCGACCGAGGTAGCGAGGCCGGTGGTCATGGGAGGGTTGCTCCACGACTTGCTGTCGTAGAAGCGATCCGCCTGGCTCGGATGGTTGGTCGTTTGACCATCCCAAGCGAACATCTGAAATTCTCTGCCGCGTGAGTGAAAGTGACCGTTCGCGGCCGCAATCGTTACTGCGTGCGGAAACCTGCAGGTCCCGCTAAACGTGGGTGTGGGATAAGATTGGCAGACGCGAATGCTTTGTTGCGTTGCAAACAGGGTTCCCAGTTCTTGTAGGCCTGGGGCGGTTGGGGTTCGGTGGAAGTTGATCGCGACACGCCCCTGCCCCGAGGGCGTTGGCTGAATACTGGTATTGACGTAGTGCGTCTGCACCATCAGCATCTCGCCCGGGCTAAAACGGGTTGCAACCCCTTCTGGCAGCTGCCAGTCCGGCGGATCGGGCACTTCGGTGTTGGTGACGAGCGGCCAGTCCGCCCAGTTCGCGCTCGCCCAGCACGGGTTGTTTTGGTGGTCGTCGCTGCCGTAGACCACCGTTCCTGAGTAGTCACCGAGCCCGATCGGCTCGCCCGCCTCCGGGACCAGGCCCACGATCGTCTTAACGCGGAAAACGTTCATGTGGTGGCTGCCGCTATTCATCCTCAGGCTGATACGGTTCACCCACACGTCTTGCCCATCGTCGAGATCCGGCAACCGCACGAAGTAGCAATTCTGTGCTTCCCTTCCCGAAGGCACGACGAACTCCGGGATACGAAGCGAGTAGCCTTGCTCTGCGGACAATTCGGGCAGCACCCAGTTCTCCGCGGTGCTGCCTGGCTGCTGGGAGCTGCAGGCACACGCGAACGCGGATAGGGCGGCGATTCCCCTCATAAAATCGATACTGAATTCGGCTTTACGTCGCATTCGACTCGTCGAGCCCTTCGTCACCTTTATCGTATCGGACGTGGCGTCGCCAGCGCGACCCATCTCGAAACGGGGAACTCGGTTCGGGCCTACACCCGCGCTTGCAGCAGCGCGCGCCGCGCTGATATGGTGACGGAGAAAGGGAGCTGTGACGTGGGCAACGCCAGTATTCGAGCGGACACCACGTCCAGTGTCACACAGATGCAACAGCGCAATGTCGGGACTCGAAACGGGCGGCCGCTGGCCAAGCTCGGGGGCGTGCGGGCCTTCGTTGCGGCGGTGCTCGTCGCTTCCTGCGCGTCACGCGCGGAATCCGGCCACGACCAATCCGGGGCCATCTTCGTCGTGGTTCGCAACGGTCTTGCCGAGGCGGTCGCGGGCGCTTCCGTCAGCACGGAGCCGGCCAGCCTAAGCCTGCAAACCGACGGCGCCGGCAGCGCCCTCATTCCCGATGTCACCCCGGGGTTTTACAAGGTCATCGCCAGCGACGGCGCGGCGAGCGCCAGCGACGCGGTCGAGGTCGTATCTGGTGAAGTCACCCGAGTGTCCCTGGTGCTGCGCACCGGCACCACGGTGAGCACGGGAGGCACTAGTTCCGGCGGCGCGACGAGCCGAGGAGGAAGCATCGGCAACTCTACCGGCGGCAGTGTCAGCCGTGGCGGCAGCTCGAGCGGCGGTACCACCACGGCGAAAGGCGGCTCCACTGCTCAGGGCGGAAGCAGCGTCGACCCCGACATCGAGTACATCGACGTCGGTACGCAGGTCGAGGCCATGCGTACCGATCCGACGCGGCCGTATTTGTATGCGGTCGATAGGGTCAACAATAACCTGTTGTTCGTGAACTTGGAGAGCAAGAAGCTCGAAAAGACGTTGTTCGTCGGTTCGAGTCCAGTCGACTTGGCCCTTAGTCTGGACGCGAGCGAGCTCTACATTGCAAACTTCGGAAGCACCCAGATCGCCGTCGTCGATCTGGAGACACAGGAGGTTGGCCGCGACCTGTTCGTCGACACCAGCCTGGGCATTTGGGACGGAAACCCGTACCGATTGGTGGCGACAGCCAACGACACGCTGGTGTTCACCAGCGAAGACCAGTGGAACGACCTCAAGCTCGTCAATGCCCAGAATGGCGGATCCATCGCAGCGACTGGCAGCGTTTACCAGCCGGATTTAGAAGCGAGTCCAGATGGGAAATACGTGTTCGTTGCGGAGTCGGGGTCGACTGGCAGCAAGTTGATTCGCTTCGAAGTCACCGACACTACGCTCAAGCAAATCGACGAATCCCCTACGGCTGCCAACTATGGCTCGCGCGCCGCCATTCTCAGCGGAGACGGGAAGTACGCGTTCTACGCGACCAGCAAGATTCTGACGAGCAACCTGCAAAGCGTGCTCGGCACCTTCGCGGAAACGATTTACGCGGCCAATGAGGATGGGTCCATCGCGGTCGGCAGCACTCGGGTATTCAACGGCAACACGTTTGCGGTGCTCGGCTCGCTGCCCGTATCGACTCAGGTCATGGCCCTGAGCGCAGACAAGGGCAGCGTGTACCTATACGATACCAAGAGCAGCAAAATTGCGATCGTCGACCTGTCCAAGTACTGAATCGCGGCAGCAGAAGCGACGCTTCGTGTTCGCGTTGCTGATCGCTGGCTGCAGCGCGCGGACCGAGCTTGGTTCCAGCGAGGCCGGTTCGATCTTCGTCTTCGTTCGGAACGGTTCGTCTGCGCCGGCGGACGACGCCATTATCACGACCGATCCGCTGAAGATCGCGATTCACGCGGACGAAAACGGCACGGCGCTGTTCAGCGACGTAGCCGCCGGCGTGTACAAGGTGACCGCGCGCGCGCACGGGCTCATCGCCACCGATGCGGTGCAAGTCATTTCGGGAAAGGTCAGCCGAGTGTCCTTGTTGCTGGGCGCCGCTTCGGTACCCAGCACCGGCGGCGCGCCGTCCTTCAGCACCGGCGGACGCTTCAATAGTTTCGGCGGCACGAGTTCCAGCGGCGGCCGCGTCGGAAGCGGCGGCAACAGCTCGGCGCGCGGGGGCAGCGTGTCCGCACAGGGCGGGAGTGGGTCCGCGCAAGGCGGAAGCACGGCCCCCGGGACTGACTCCATCAACGTCGGGACACAAGTCGAAGCCATGTGCACCGACCCGAAGCGGCCGTACCTATACGCAGTCGACAAGGTAAACAACAGCCTTTTGTTCGTGAATTTGAACAGCAGGAAGGTCGAAAAAAGCATCTTCGTCGGCTCGGCGCCGGTGGACTTGGATCTCGGCCTCGACGCGAACGAGCTCTATGTCGCAAACTTCGGCAGCACCCAGATTTCGGTCGTAGATCTGGAGAAGCAAGAGATCGGACGTTCGCTGTTCGTCGACACGAGTAAGGGTATTTGGGACGGAAACCCTTACCGTCTCGCCGTAACCGCCAACGATACGCTGGTGTTCACCAGCGAAGATCAGTGGAACGACCTCAAGCTGGTCAATGCCCAAAACGGGGGCTCCATTGCTGCGGTTGGTAGCCTGTACTCGCCCGATCTCGAGGCAACTGCGGACGGAGCCTTTCTGTTCGTAGGCGAATCAGGCTCCTCCAATGGCTTGCACCGCTTCGCTGTCACCGAGGCCACGTTGCAGGAAGTCGATCAATCTACCGCTGGGGGCGCGCGCAAGGTAGTGCTGAGCGGGGACGAAAAGTTCGTCTTCTATGGGTCGAACAAGATCCTCGCGGCTAACCTCAAGAGCGTCCTCGGCAAGTTCGCCGAAACCATCTACGCCACCAACGCGGACGGCTCGCTGGCGATCGGCAATGCCAGCATCTTCGATGGCAATACGTTCGCCACGCTGGCTTCGCTGCCCGTGTCGACCACCGTCATGGCCACGAGCGCCGACGGCGCCACGCTCTACCTTTACGATATCAAGACCAGCAAGATCACACTCGTTGACCTCTCGAAGTATTGAGGGGGTGGCTGGCGAACCGTGGATTGCGGCGCCACCCGAGTCCCTGTGAACCGGTTTCGAATTTAGGAGCAATTTCGGGGGTTGCACCCCGGGGCCGGGACCACATTCGCGACTTCGGTGGTTAACCGGCCAGCGGGCGCGGCCGTTGGCTACGGCGTGAGAAATGCGCGTTTGTCGGCCAGCCCCATCGCTCTGCTGGGTTTGGCGTGGCTATCGATAGCGCCCGGGGTGCACGCTCAAGCGGCGGATGCGAAAGCGGCCACGCCGGCGAACGCGCCCTCCACCTTGGAGAGCGCCAACGCGCAGGCGAACGCGGACGCAGACGCCAATGCCAAGGAGCACGCGCGCACGCTTTACGAGCGCGGCGCGCGGGCGTACGCGGAGGCGCGCTACGCGCAGGCTGTGGACTTGTTCCTGGAAGCGGATCGGGTGTTTCCGACTCCGCTCTTGCGCTTCAACATTGCGAAGGCTTACGACCGGGTCGGGCATCCTTCGGGTGCGCTGCGCTATTACCGTGATTACTTGAGTCGGGCGCCGGATGCGGGGGACGTGCAAGAGGTCACCGCGCGAGTTCGGGAGCTCGAGCTCTTGCTCAGCCAGCGCGGGGTGCAGCAGTTGAATGTGATTTCGGATCCGGAAAACGCGCTGGTGGTGCTGGATGGCAGGCCCGTGGGGCTCACGCCCTGGACGGGTGAGACTTGGCCAGGCAAGCACCGTGTGCGTTTGGAACTAGCAGGGTTCGAAGCGACCGAAGACGTGTTGGAGGTCGAGGCGCTGCACGCGCACGACGCGAAGTTCAAGCTCGCACTGAAGCCGCCGCCGGCGCCGGAAAAAGCGCTGACCGCAACGGACCACGACAGCGAGCCCGCTCAAGTAACCCCACTTACTTGGGTGATGCTGGGCGTGGGAACGGCCGCGTTGGGCACGGCTTTGTTCGTGGAAATGGCGAACCAAGAGCAGCAGGGCGTTTCGCGAACCGGCGCGTTTTTCGCGGGTGCCGGCTTGTGCGCTTCCGCTCTCGGAGGTGTGCTCTTGTACGTCGACCTGAGCGGGGGCGCGCACTCCGCACGGAAAGTCGCCGGGCTTCCGAGCTCACTGGCAGTGTCGGTGAAAACGAACTTCTGAGTTCGAGCCGAAAGGGTCGTTGGCTCTTGCGAGCGCCTCGGCGCTTCGCGTAAAATGAGCAGATTTTTCTTTGGGTCGCGGTTGCAAAAAGGGTGTCATGGCTAGAGTTTCAATCAGGAAGTGTGTGTTGGGGGCCTTGTTGCTGGCGGCGTCGGGCAATGGCTGCAGCGGGAAATCGGAGAGCAAGAGCTGCGAAGAGGGCGATGAGGGCTGCGCCTGCTATCCGAACCACACCTGCAACGGCGAGCTCTCCTGCCTCTCGGACCTGTGTGTCGATGCTTCCGGCAACCCCGACGGCACGGGCGGAGCGAGCGTAAACAAGGGCGGAAACAGGGGCACCAGCACCGGTAGCACTGCGAGCACGGGCAGCAGCGCGAGCACCGGCGGTAAGAGCGCGACCAGCGGCGGTAAAGCGGGCAGCACGGGCGGCACCGGCAACACCAACGGAGGCACCACCGCGAACGGCGGCAGTTCGGGCGGCGCCAGCAGCGCGCCCACTCCAGTCGATTTGCATGGCGCGCTGTCGGTCTCGGGCACCGACTTGGTCGATGCCTCCGGGGCGCGCGTGAAGCTCGAGGGCATGAGCAGCATGTGGCTGAACTGGGACGTCGCGGGTTACGCGCAGAGCAAAGAAGGTCTGCAGTGGATGCGCGACAACTGGAGCTTGCGCGTGTTCCGCATCGCCATGGGGGTGGAGCCGATGGGCGCTTACCTCACCGATCCAGCCAAGATGACCGCGATCGTCGATAAGATCGTGCAAAACGCGATCGACGTCGGGGTGTACGTGATCATCGACTGGCACGACCACACCGCGCTCGCACACCAAACCGAGGCGCTCGCCTTCTTTCGCGCGATGTCGGCGAAGTGGGGCAGCTATCCGAACGTGATTTACGAGGTGTTCAACGAGCCGCTCGACCTGGATTGGAACACGCAGCTAAAGCCTTATCACCAGGCGCTGGTCGCCGCGATCCGCGAGAAAGATGCGGACAACGTGATTCTGCTCGGGACGCCGAACTGGGATCAAGACGTGGACGTGGCCGCGTCGAGCCCACTCAGCGGCAAGAATCTGATGTACACGCTGCACTTCTACGCCTGCACGCACCAGGCAACGCAGCGAAACAAGGCCAAAAACGCGCGCAGCTTGGGGCTGCCGATGTTCGTGAGCGAGTGGGGCGCCACGCACGCCGACGGCGGAGTCGATGGTGTGGTGTGCGAAGCCGAAGCCCGCACGTGGCACGATTGGCTGGACACAGCCAACATCAGCTGGACTGCGTGGAAGCTCGACGGCTGCACCGATAGCAGCTGCATGTTCAAGAATCAGATGGTGCCGGTAACCGGCGGATGGACCAACGCTCAGCTCAACGGTCACGCGCAAGTCGTGATCGACGAGATGAAGACCGGCTCGGGTATGACCCCGGTCGGTACAGGTGGCACCAGCAGCACGGGAACCGGCGGCACCAGCAGCACCGGTACCGGTGGCACGGGCGGCGCAGGCGCTTTTCCGCCGAACCCGGCGGGCTGCGCGCTGGTCAGCTCATGCACGAGCTGTTGCTCCACCAGCGGCGTGTTCGCGCTGGATGCGGCTTCGGATGACGCGACGTCACTGCTCGTGCGCTCGTTCTCGGCCAGCGCGACCGGGGCGAGCGCTTCGTTTCAGTTCACGACCGCGGAGCAAATTGGGGCCATCTTCTTCAAGCTCGCGAGCCCGCAGGACATTGGCTTTTTGGGGCTCAGCATGGGCGGCAGCGGCGGCTTTTTCGAGGTCGCGCTCGTCGAAGGGGCAGGCGCCAATGGCTGCATCTACGACGTGATCGGCGGCGAGCTCGATTCGATCCCTTCGGCGTGCTGGGGCGACGGCGCGGGACCTGCGGTCGGGCTGCCCGCGGATCAGATCGAGGTGCGCGTGCGTTCGACGAAGGCTGGCGCGGGCAGCGTGAGCGTCACCGATCTGCAGTTCTTACCCTGAGAACTCGCTATACTCGGGAAGCCGTCGCGTTCTCGGCGGGGTGCTTCGATCATCGAGTGAAACGTCGTCTGCTTTCCATGCGTTCCTGGCTCCCGTTCGTCGTCGCACTCATCGCTGGCGTGACCGCTTGCGGGCAGACTACGAACACGCCTCACGGCAGCGGTGCGCAGAGCGAGCAGAGCGAGGGTGGCAGCGGCGGGGCTAGCGGCGGCAGCGGGGGGAAGACGGGCGGCGGCGCTGGCTCCGAGGCAACGTACGCCGGTGCGGTTCTGAGCATGGTCACCGAGCGAGAAGCGACGCGGTCCTACGTCGCGCGTGCTATTTTTACGGCTGGGACGCGCCCCAGCATCGGCGGTTGCCCGCAATGTTGCTGCAGAAGTACGGATCGCGGCTTGCCGATTCCAATCAAACCGCCGGATGCCGGCGACATCGCCATTTTAGCTACCGACGGCACGTCCGCATTGGCCACACTCGTGCCCGAACGGTTCGAAGACGGGCGCGGCGTCTTCCACGGGATGATCGATCTCGGTTGGTCCTGGTTCGCGCCTCTGAGTGACTATGCGCTGGTACCGAGCGAACCGTGGAACGGGCGAGACACGCTCCGGGTGCTCGCCGAGGGCAACGAGGTAGAGGCATTTTCCGGAAGCTTGCGTGCAGGTACCGCGCTCGGGGGAGTGACTCCACCGATCGGCTCAGCGCCGGTCATCGCGGACCACACTCAGCCCTTCACGGTTTCGTGGACCCCCGGTGGCGATGCAGACGCTACGGTCTTGCTCGGCATTCCGAATGCGAGCGGCCTTTGCTACTGCGACGCGCCGGACTCGGCGGGGACGCTGAGCGTCCCCGCGAGTCTCCTTAGCCCTATTTCCGGCGAAATCAGCCTGGCGCGACTGACCGTCGCCACCGTGGCCGGCAGCAACGCGAACATCGACTTGGTGGGCGCGGCCGTGTTGAGGGGAACGGTCGAGGTTCGGTAGCCAGAGGTCAGGTGCGAGCGCGTGTCGCGGTGACGTCGTTGCCGAGCACGTCTTCCAAGGCTTGCGTCAGAGCTTCGACGGTGGGCGGGCTGTCGAGACGCAGCCCGTTGATGAAGAAGGTGGGGGTGCCGTTGACACCGCTGCGCACGCCGCTTTGAAAATCACTGCGAATGCGCTCGAGGTAGCGGTGCTCGACCACGTCGAGGGCGAGCTGTTCCGCGTCGAGCTGCAATTGCTCGGCGATCGAGGCGAAGGCTTTAGGGCCGAGCGAGGGCGGGCCGTGCCGTCGCGACCAAGCAAAGATCGCGTCGTGCGCTTCCCAGAATTTGCCTTGTTCCGCGCTACCTTCCGCGAATTCCGCAGCTGGCTCCGCTGCAGGGTGCATCTCGGCCAGCGGGAAATTGCGGAATACGAAGCGCAGCCGCGCACCGAATGCCTTTTGCACGGAGTGCACCACTAGATCGGCGGCCGCGCAGTGCGGGCACTGGTAGTCGCCGTACTCGACCAGGGTCAGGGGCGCGTTGGCGGGACCTGCGGCGTGGTCTTGTTCCGAAACGGGTGGACGCAAGCTCATTGTGAAACTCCTTGGCTGTCTAGACTCTCGAGTGCGTCGAAGATGCCGTCCGCGCCCGGATTGACGTCGATGGGCGACAGATAGCTCCAGCTGACCACGCCCTTTGCATCGAGCACGAACAAAGCGCGCTCACACACCCCAGCGACGTCATCGTAAGCGCCGTAGCTGCGCGCAACAGCGCCCTTGGGCTCGAAGTCGGCGAGCAGCGGGAAGCGCAACTTTCGGTCGCCCGCGAACGCTGCGTGGCACCAAACCGAGTCCACCGAGATGCCGAGTAGTTTCGCTTTCGACTTTTCGAACTCGCCGATCATCTCGTTGTAGAGCGCCATCTGGTCCCCGCAAACCGGACTCCAATCCGCCGGATAGAATGCCAGCACGACCGGCGTCCCGCGCAGCGAGCTCAGCGCGATGCGCTGTTCAGGGTTACTTCCGAGAGAAAACTCTGGCGCAATAGTGCCAGGGCTCAGAATGTTTTTCATGTGACCTCGTGGGAGGCAGCCTAGCGTTGCAATGCAACCAAGTCGAATGAGGGCGTTTGGTAGGCCCCGCCGCATTTCGCTACATCGACGTTACCAGACTTGCGAGCGATCGACGTTTGTGTGTCCAGAGTTACGGGTTCCTTGCGCAGCGCAAGCCAATGATGCCGTGGTAGTCGGGGGAATACACATGGCGAGTCGCCGACCGCAGAGTGGAGGCCAGGTCGTTGTAGGCGCCGCTGCGGGCATTCCGCCACGTGCCGCCATCCACGACCGCACAGTCGTGACAGGGCACTGGGACCGCATTCGAATTCCAGTCGAGCGTCCACTCCCACGCGTTTCCGCCGAGATCCGAGTGTCCCCATTTCCCGTCTCCTTTTGGTTTCATCCCGACGTCTTGCATGCTCCAGCAAGTGCCGCCGCAATAGGCGGCATAGCTGTCGTCGATCGCCGTCGAGTTTGGCGGGCTCGACCATGGATAGTACCGCTGCTCGTCCCCCCCGGCGGCCGCGTACATCCACTCGGCCTCGGTGGCTATCCGACCCCCGTCCCAAACACAGAACGCGAAGGCCGTGTACCAGTCCACGCAGTTGGCCGCCTTCTTTTCGTTGTCAGCCGGCGCGTCAGTCCAGGTCTGGTACGAGTCGTAGCACCTGAGTGCGGTCTTCAGCGCGCCCGTGTCCTCAGACAACCGGGCGGTCCACTCCGATCTCCAGCCTGACGCGGCGATTTTCGGGTGTGCGCCCGCGCCCGCTGCCGGCGGGCTTTTTTGCGTCCCCTTCCCTGCATCGACGAACGCCCGTAACCGACCAACCGTGACCTCGTACTTGTCGAGATAAAAGTCGCTCAGTGTCGCGCGAAAACCTTTGTCCAAGTGGTCGACGCCGTCGTAGCTCCGATAGTAGGTTCCGCCCGGTACCCGTAAGCTTTTGCAGCAGTCTTCCTTGCCCGAGATCCCGCACTCGGCGGGGAGGCCCTTACAGCTCGGTGCGCTCCCGCCCCAAGCCTGCTCGCGGGCAGGGGTTACCAGGCCTGCGCTTGCCCGGCCCGAAGCCATCGTATTCTGGGAGTTGGCTCCTTCGCGCTTGCAACTGGCGAACCATAGTAGCGCGCACCACAGAATGCCCCCGGCGATTCTAGTGCCGGCAATTGAGGTCATGGGCATCATTCTCGACCGAAACAGGGCCGCTTCCGGAGCGAGCTCTAAAGTCCCGGACAAATATCCGTGTGCTTACCTGCGAAAGGCTTTGCGACCTCGTTCACCTCTTGCCAACTACGGTGATCTGGGCGGCGTCCGTCGTACCGAGACCGTCGGTTTGTAAGGCTGTCAGGTACGGAACTTTGTTCGGCGCGCATTTCATGACCAGACTCGCGATGGTGTCCACGGCGACGGCATTTTTGCTGGCCAATATGAGCCGCATGTTCTTGGTCGAAGATGCGTAATCGTAGGTGCCGCTATCGTCCCAGACGGGCAATGGGCCGTGTTGCAGCCCCTGCAAGCCGTCCATGACTACGAAGTCTGCAGGGCGAATCCCATAGTAGTCGCGGATGAACTCTCCCAGGGTCTGCGGGCTCGTGTGATCGATCTTGGTCCGCGTGCAGACGTCTTGATTCTCAGCGGCGCCATATTGTCCCGCGGGCGTAGCCCCGAGAGCTAGACTTTCCACCGCACCCCCGATCCCCGCCCATGCGTCGGTGGCGAGCGTGGGGATGCCAATGACGGCGTCCGCATCAACATAACGCCGGTTTATCCAATATTGCCTTCCGCCGCGCGCAGTGTGCTGCTCGAGCGAGGTCGTGCTGGTGTCATCACATCCGGTGCCTTCGAGCGCGACGAATTCATCGACTGACGATCCGAAGTTTTCCGAATTGTATCCGAGAAGCGCATAGACCGTCGGTGTGGTGAGCGTCGATCCCTCCATGATCAAGATCTTCCCGGTCGGGTTCTTGGCACGCACCAGGTCGGCCACCACTTTCACCACTCGCCAATCGGTGTTGACTCCGCTCACGGTCTTACTGGCCAGGGTCTCACCGGCATCTTGATAGAACGTGATCAGGTTGGGTTTCAGCACCACGGTCTGACCGTCCTTGATGAAATCCAGACCCCCAGACTGGGAGACCGCACTGCCGACGAGCTCCGCAACGTCGGACATCGTCAGCTCCATCGCCTGCTGTTTCGACGACTGGAGCATCGCCACCACGTAGTTCGCGTCCGAGCTGCCGGAATTCATACAGCCCAGCGGTGCCAGGGCCAGTCCGCACAGGGCGTAGCCAACGAGCTGCTTCAGCGCCCGCGCGCCGATGACGCTCTCTCCGTTTAGCCGCCCCAAAACGCTTTCGCTTGGTTTCCGAGCTTTTGTTCGCCCGTGCCGTTGGCATGGCAAGAGTCCGCGCATTCGTTAGCGCTGCAGTTGAGCGTGAACACTCCGAGATAGGACATGTTCGGGTCGATGCTCGTGTCCGCGCCGAGCCGCTTGGCCTGCTCATCGGTCGTCGCCTCTTGACCGCCAGCGATGTCGCAGTGGTGTCCGGCCTCGTACAGCGGTTGACCGACCAGGTAGATATGTGCGTCCGGGTTGACCCTCGCGCGCGCGGCTTTAATCATGGATTTGACCTGCGCGTCGGTCGCTGGCGTGATGATGCAAATCTGGACCATGATCGCCTTGACCACGTCCTTCCCGCCGATGGCCTTCAGCTTATTGTCGAAGCCAGGCCAAGCACTGCCGCCTTCCACCCATTGCGGGACGCACTGTGCGCCGGTGCCATACCCGTCCGACGTCCACATGATCTTGCCGTTGACCGCCTTGTATCCATTGCCAATGTTATTGGCCATCGAGCAGCCGATATAAGCAATGGAGTTGTTTCCAGTCGGGGGGCAGGGTTTGGCCGTGGCAGTGCCACAAGTTCCGGACCCGCCCGAGCCACCTGATGCGGTGGTTCCGCCGGAGCTGGGCGAGCCGCCGGTTCCGCCGCTACCGGGGCTGCCTCCTTTTCCGCCTCCGCCGAACATGCCGCCTTTTCCGCTGCCGCCGTTTCCGCCGGGGGAGCTACCGCCATTGACGGTGCCGCCGGTCGAGGTCGACCCGCCGGTGTTCACGGCACCGCCGGTGTTCACGGCACCGCCGGTGTTCACGACACCGCCGGTGTTCACGACGCCGCCAGTGCTCACCACGCCGCCGGTGTTCACGACACCGCCCGTACTCACCACGCCGCCAGTGCTCGACTGACCACCCGTGTTCGCGACACCGCCCGTGCTCACCATACCGCCCGTGCTCACCGCACCGCCCGTGCTCACCACGCCGCCGGTGCTTGTCGCGCCGCCCGTACCGGGACCGTTGTCCGTGGGCCCACTGCAGCCAAGCACAATTACCGCCGCCCAAACCGGTACGGCGAGCCCGTTGATAACTCGCGTTTGTTTCATAGCTACTCGATGTCGTCCTGAGCTGACTGCGACCGATGAGGAGTCGACTGGGCCTATGCGACGACAGAGGCGAATCGATCAGTCAAACTGAGAACGAGTTCCGGACGAGTTCGCGCGCTCCGACACCCGCTCGTTCGAGAACGAGGTGGGATCACTTTTCTTGATCGATTGGGCCGCGCGCCTGCATGCCGCGCCATCTCGCAGAGGGCGAAATAACGCCGGGGCACTGGAAAAGACCAGCTCCTCAGCTTTTTGTGATCGATAGCGCGGCGTGGTCGCATAGTGATAGCCACGCCGTTCAGAGCCGCAGCATTGCTGTCCGAGCGCAGCTTTACTGCGCGATGCAGTGCTCGCGCATGGTGGCCCAAATCAAGTCGGCGATCACCGTCGCGCCCGTTTCCGAAGCCTGAATACCGTCGGCACTCGTGTATTCAGGGTGTCCGAGCCAATGCGGTTGCAGATCGATGAAGTGGCACGGGACGGTGCTCTCTTCGCATGCCTGCGCAACCAGCGGCCGTAGGGCGGCGACACCGGCGATGCTAGGCAACTCGGGCTGAAGAAAGTAGATGATATCCGTGACAGTCCCGTCTCTAGCGACCGTGGACAACAGCTGCTTGAAACCACTCGCCGCCTTCGCGACCGAGCTGTCGCTACCGCCGGCGGTCAGCGTGTCCCAAGTTCCCCCGTCCATAATGAGTACCTGGATTTTCGTCGGGCCGGCCTGCCGAGTGCTGTATTGCGTCGCGATCGTCGCAATCGACGTGCTCGGGGCAGCCAGAATCACGTAGTCTTCGTCAGGACCCAATGCACCCGCAGCGCGAGCCAAGTCGCGCACGCGCGTGTGCTGGGTCGAGGGAATCGTTACCCACGAATCTCCGATCCAAACCACCGCATCCGGGTTCATGCGACCAACCTCGCAAGTCGCGCCGCCATCGCCGCCGGAACCTGGCCCGCTACCCCCCGAACTCCCGCTCACTCCTGCGCCGCCGCTAGCATTCGCATTCCCGCCGGCTCCGCCACGCGCTGTGCCGGCCATCGCCGCGTCTCCTCCGGCGGCATTGCCAAGCCGAACCCGTCGGCCCCCGCAGCTCGCGGAGGCGACGAGGGCCAGCAATAGCCCGGTGATTCGCAGGCGAGGTCCGGCTAAAACCATCGCGGAATGGTACCACCCTCACGATGAAGTCGGCCACTCGCCTGCTCAGCGCGTTGCTCGCGACGAGCGCAGCGGAGGCCGCGCACGCTGCGGACCCCAACGCCAGCGTGCAGCTCGAGGTGCGCGCGGCGCCCGACTGCACCTCCCAGCAGGACCTGAGCGTGCGCATCTCGAATCGCTTGCCGCGCGCGCAATTCCTCGATGATGGCGCCGCACTGGGCGTTCGAGCGCAGTTTGCGACTTTGCCTTCGGGCAACGTGGTTGTGGACGTCACGCTGACCAAGGCGGGCGCGAAGCCCTCGTCGCGGCGATTGGTCGCTCGATCTTGCGCGCAAGCCGCGGACGCTGCGGCGCTGATTGTCGCGGTGACGCTCGATCCCACGTCGCTCGTCGACACGACTAAGGCAGACGAAAACGTTTCGCCGTCGCGACCGAGCTCTCCTCCGGGATCCCAGGGCGGCGCCGCGACTGGAGCCGAGAGGAAGACAGCCCCTGTCGGCAGAGAACCCCGGCGCGACGGGGACCCGTTTCGGGCCGAGGCGCCTCTCGGAGCCTCGGCAGAGGCAGGTCTCGCCGTTCCTCCCTCCCCGACCTCGGCTGGCTCTGCGCGCTTTGGTGCGCAGATTTCGGCGCAAATGCTGGGCGGAGTGGCACCCACGCTCATGCCCGCCATCGCCGTCTACGCCCTGGCCGGACTCGACCGAGAAACGCCCTGGTCGCTCGCCGTCGTGCTCGGCGCCAGCCATAGTTTCGATGCGAGCGTCGAAGAAAAGGGTGGCACTGCGACCTTTTGGCTGGACGCCGCAAGCCTGGACGCCTGCGCGCTTCGTTTTCGCGTTCGGTCGCTCGAAGCACGTGCTTGCGCTTCGACGCTCGTTGGACGCCTCTCGGCGAAGGGCACCGATACCACGGACAGCGCAGGTGTCGTGCGACGACCGCTCGTAGCCACGGGTGCAGCCGCTTTGATGACGCTCAGGGTCGCACCGACACTGGAGCTCATGGCGCGCGCAACGGTCGGAGTGAATCTGATCCGTGACTCCTTCGAATTCGCCCCGATCGTTTTTCATACCGTGCCTAACATGACGTTTGGTGCAAGCGTTGGAATTGGCATTCGCTCTCGCTGACCACGCGCTCGCCACTCGACTACAGGACTTAGGGCCCCGCGCGGTTCTTCAGGCGTGACACGCGATCAGCCAACGGGCCTCCGCCGTATTCCGCCGCAAATCCGTCCGCCAAGCCACGAGCTTCCGCATTTCGACCGAGCTGGGTGAGGGCTTCGATCTTCAGCGCCGCTGCTTCCGGACGAAAACTGCCGGACGGATACTTGCTTTGATACTGACGCACCAGACCGAGCGCACGCTTGCTGGAGCGCGCGGCAACCGCAGCGCGAGCAGCATCGATGAGCGCGATTTGCTCCTGAATATCGGCCGCGGATTGAGTCGGACGGCTACGCGCGGAAGGTGACGTCACTGGTACCTCCGAAGTCGGCGGAGTCGCAGGCCGGACGTATTCCGGTGCGGAGCCAGGAGTGACGGAGGAGGGCGCGCCTACCGGTTGCGACGCTGACAGCGATTGCACAGGCGCCGGCGCAGCAGGTTGCGCGGGACCGGGAGCCCTTTCTTTCGGGCGCGCCGCGACGATTGCCGCAGCTACCCCCGCAACCACCACGCCCGCGGACAGCCAACTGAGCAAGCCACGCGAACCACTGCCGACAGCGGACGCCGTGTTCGGGTCTGGATAGCGCTGTTCGAGCGGGGCGAGAGCGGGCGGCGCGACGCCGATCGCAAGCGCCATTCGTTCACACAATTCCCGCGGTGGTTCTTCGCGAGAGGCGGCGTCCAACACCCGTCGCTCGAGGTCGCTTCCTGCTCCGGCGCGCAGGCGGGCAGGGACGTTTGAATCATCGCCCAACGTGCGATCGGAACGACTCATCGTTTCTCCCACCGCCGCAGGTTGCGCTCAGCGCGCGCGATCGCGGCGCGGAATTGTTCACGAGCACGGCGCAAACGCGACGCCACGCTGCCTAGAGGAACTTCCAGTAGGGCTGCGATCTCCGGCGAGGACAACCCTTCGATTTCGTAGAGCACGAACGCCTCCGCCAGTTCCGGATTTAGTTTCGACAACGCCCAGTCACAAAGCTGAATTTCGGCTTTCTCGTCGGCGACGCCGGCTACGTGTTGATCCATGTCGTCCTCGAGTTGCCAGCGGACCGTCTTACGGCGCAACGTGTGCGCCACGCGAAGCGCGGTCCCGACGAGGAAGGCTCGCTCGCTATCCGGTTGAATATCCACGAGGCGCTGCGCAGCAACCAAGAAGGTTTCCTGGGTAGCATCGGCTGCCGCATCCGGCGTCAGCCCTCGGCGGCGCAAGGTGCGCCAAACCGTCGCATGGTGGGCGGCGAACATTCGTTCCAGCCGAGCGCGATCCGCATCCGAGCGCGGCGACGGGCGGTCGCGAACAGCCATCAATTTGTCGCTCATTCGCGTACTGGCAGCAGCCTGCTCCTGGCTGCTATGCGCCCTCGGTGGGCTTTCGATCAAAGAAACTGATGGTCACATCAAAATGCGCCGCCGGGGCCGTTAGCCGAACGGATTCTTGAGCTCGCTCTTCGGGGCGACACGGCGCGGTGCTGCTCGAACCGGGCGTCGCGGAGCGGGCGCGGGCGCTTGCGGGCTGAGCTCCCGCTGCTCGCGTGGGGGCGGCGCGAGCTCTTCCGACGGCAGGTTCGCCGTCGCGGCAGGCTTTGGCAGCGCGCGATCCGCAGCCGGGGGCGGCGCAACGGTACGAGTCGGAGCGCGACGTGGACTCGGTGCACGCGCGGGCTCTGTGTCGATTGCGTCGTTGCTATCGTCCGAGCTGGGCGTGGCCGCCCACACTGCGGCACCAATGAAGGCCAGCAGCGCAGCCAGCGCGGTGCCCACCAAGAGTCCTCGATTGCCGGCTGGTTTCAGGCTCGCCTGCTTCGCGGTCGGAGGGCGGCGCACGCTGATGACGCCGCCGAGGCCTTCGAAAATGGCGCCAATGCGCCGAGTGCCGCTGCTCGCCGCGGGGCTCACGGCGAGCACTGGCACGACCTCACGCTGCGGCGATTCGGGGTTGGCGGCGGAGGGCGCTTGCGACGGGAAGAACGAGTTCATCTCGCCCGTGTTCGGACCTTCGTCGAGCCAGGCGCGCAGCGAGGCGTCGCAAATGTCTTCTTTCACGCCGCGCGCGAGCAGCCATTCGGCAAGCTCGCGGCCGAACGCGCGCATGCTTTGAAAGCGCAGGTTGACATCTTTGGTCAGACCCTTGCTGAGGATGCGCCACAGGCCCTCGTCGTTGATCTGATGCTCGGAGATCGGACGCGGCTCGGAGTGGATCACGTTCCACATCGAGGCGTGATAGCTGTCGCCCTCGAACGGGCGGCGGCCGGTGATCATCTGGTAGAGCACGACCGAGAGCGACCAGACGTCCGCGCGCGCGTCGACTCCGGGCTCTCCGCGCAGCTGCTCCGGCGCCATGTACGCCGGGCTGCCAATGACCGCGCCGTCGCGCGTGATGCGTTCCGCGCCGCGCTGCTCGAGCTTGGCAATGCCGAAATCCAGCACTTTGGGCTGCAAGCGATTGCCCGCCGGCCGCGACAGGAAAATGTTCTCGGGCTTCAGATCGCGGTGCACGATGCCGCGCTCGTGGGCGGCGCTGAGCGCGTCCGCGATCGGCAGCAGGGTTTGCACAGCGCGCGAAGGGCGCAGCCGGCTGCGGCGGCGAATCGCCTCCGCCAAGCTTTCACCGCGCAGGAGCTCCATCACGATGAAGGGATCGCCGAACTCGCTGAAGCCGAAATCGAAGACTTGAATGATCGCCGGATGGCCGATGCTGGCCGCTGCGCGCGCCTCCTGCAGCATGCGCTCGGCCACTCCATCGACTTCCTCGGCGAGCTCGGCGCGCATCAGCTTGAGCGCGACGTCGAGGTCCAGGGTGCGGTTCTTGGCCAGCCACACCGAACCCATGCCGCCCTCGCCCAGCACCGCGGAGAGCTGGTACTTGCCGACCACGATGTGGCCCGCCGAGTACCGCCCCGCGTGCAGCCCAACCGCCCGCGCTTCGGGCGCGGTGGGCGGTACGGTCTGGGCGCCGTCCGAATCATCCCAAGCCACGAGGTCCTCCTCGTCGCCGGGAAGCGGGGTCGCCTGTTTGCGTGCTTCGGCAGTCATTTCCCAGGGAGCCGAAGGGCGGTCCTCCGCTCCTACCCCCTCCAAACGGCAAAAGATGAGCGGACTTGAGCCGAAACGCGTCGGGCCTAGAGCCGGGCAGCAGCCATGAGCGCGCGCGGCGCGCGGCTGAGCGCGCTTTGAATCGCGGCCGCCAGCACCTCACGCCGCAGCACGGCGGTCGCGGCCCGATCGGCGGCTTCTTTTTCGGTGGCCGCCGCGCTCGCGCTGCCCGAGATGCGGCCCAAAATCGCTTCGTCCGGCAGGGTGTGCAGGATGTATTCGATGCTGGCCGAGTAGACGATCGAGTCGCCGTCGCGCGAGGCAGCCAGCCGCTGAATGCTGGGCGTAATCATGACCTGCGGGGCGTCGTCGGATTTCGCCGTGGCCGGTTCGGTCGACACGACCTCCACGCCTGGCATCTCGGTCAGCTTCTTGCGGGATTCGGCCAGAATCTCGCGCTCCAGCGCGGGCGACTTCACGCGCGTGCTGTTGTGAACGCCGCCGAGCTTCACCACGATGCGATGCGTTTCGGGCGCCTCGCCGGCTTCGGTCTTCGGCGGCGTGAGCGCGACCAGCGCGCCTTGAATGGCGCTGCGCACGTTGCTCGATGAATCCGAGAGGTGGAGCTTCAACAGCTGAATCGCGCGCGGCTCGCCCAGCTTGCCGAGCGCGGCAGCGGCCGCTGCTCGCACTGACGCATCGCCGTCATCGAGCGCGTCCGAGAGCGGGGCGAACGCCCGCGAGTCGTGGCTCTTGCCGAGCTCGAGCGCCGCTTGCACGCGCACCCGAAAGTCCGGGCTCTCCTTCAGCCGCTCGGTGAGCGCGTCCAACTTGGGGCGAGCCCCGGCCGAGAGCGCTATCGAGACGAGGGTGGTGAAGACTGTTGCGCGAATCCAGCGTTGCATGGCGTTGTCAGCGGTTCCTTTGATAGTCGCTGAACATACGACCAAGTGGCAAGTTCACTTGCTAGTTCGACGCGAGTTCGGTCGCAGCTCGGCTGGCAGTGTGGGCGATGGACCCACGTCGACGCGAAAAGCGCGGCGCTCGCTGCCTACATCAGCGACTTCAGCTCTTCGCGCAGACCGGCTTCGTCACCGGGGCTGAAGCCGGCGTGCACGAAGCGAATGATTCCGCTCGAGTCGACGATGAAGCTCGTGGGCATCTTGGGCGGCTCGTAGCTGCGCGCTGCGGTTTGCCCCTCGTCCCAACCGATCGGGAATTTGGCGCCAGTGGCCTTCGCAAAAGCGGGGATGTCGCCCGGACTCTCATCCACGCTCACCCCGAGCACCACCACCTTGCCGGCGAAGTCTTGGGTCAGCTTCTGGTAGGCGGGAAAGGACTTACGGCAGGGTTCGCACCAGGTCGCCCAGAAGTCGACGACCACCACTTTGCCAGCGTGTTCGGCGAGCGTGACCCGACCCTTGCCGTCCGGCGTCGGCACTTCGAGCGCGGGCGCCGCGACGCCGAGCAGCGGGTGCTCGGAGACTGCATGCGCGGCACCCCCACCGCCGCCTGCGCCGTTGCAAGCGGAGAGCGCGGGCGAAGCGAGCAGGGCCGCTACGAGCGCTGTGGCTCGCAGCGGCTGGAATGCGGTTCGCGCCCGCTCACTTCTTCTTCTTCGCATCCTGCGCGGACTCGTCGGGGCAGCCATCTTCGTCCTCGAAGCCGTTCATCGTTTCGGGTTCGTCGATGCACTCGTCCTGGTCGTCCAGGATGCCGTCCTTGTCGTTGTCCGGATCCGGGCAGCCGTCCGTGTCCTCGAAGCCGTCGGTATCTTCGGCCTCGGTCGGGCACTTGTCGGTCGCGTCGGGCACGCCGTCGTTGTCGACATCGGACTCGTCGGGGCAGCCGTCCTCGTCCTTGTAGTTGTTGCGGGTTTCAGCGCCCATCGGGCACTGATCCGCGGTGTCGGCGAGGCCGTCCTTGTCGTTGTCGAGGTCCGGGCAGCCGTCGGTGTCCTCGAAGCCGTCCGCGTCCTCGGCCTGCATCGGGCACTTGTCGGCGGCGTCGGGGATCGAGTCGAGATCGTTGTCCTTGTCCGGGCAACCGTCGCTGTCCTCGTAGCCGTCCTTGTCTTCGGGCTCGGTCGGACATTGGTCGAGGTGGTTCTCGATGCCGTCGTTGTCGTCGTCCTTCGACTCCATCAAATACATGAAGCCGAGCACCGCACGAACGTCGGGCGCGCCGACGCCCTTCACCAGGCTGGTCCCGGCGCCGAGCGTGAACGCGACCGGGAGCGTGAGCGGCTGAGCCTGGACCGCGCCCAACAGCTCGAGCGTATTCGCCCCGGGGGTCGACGACAGCCGCGTGCTGCCGAACATGTCGACCATGGCCTTGAACACCGGACTCACCTTGAAGCCGGCACCCACGCTATAGCGCGCTTCGGAGCCGAGCGTGGTCTTGCCGACGTCCGCCTTGCCCCGGAACATGCCGCCCAGGTTCGCGGCGTAGGAAATGGGGCCACGCTGGCCGTCGATGATCGCGCGCAAAATGAGGGTCGGCGTCTTGTCGCCGATGTACTTGTCCTCAGCGGTGAGCTTGCCGAGCGGCGCGGTGACGCCGACCGCCGCGCCGAGCACGAACGGGCCGTCGACCTCACCATAGAGGCGACCCTTGCCCTCGAGCTCGAAATCGCCAATGCCGACCGCGCTCAGGCCTTTGTTTGCCGGCGTGCCGTCGGTCGAGATGCCCTGGCCCTTGACCCAGCTGAGCGGCAGGCGCGCGCCGAGCTGGAGCCGGGGAATGATCGTGAATGAGCCGAGCAGATCGGCGGTCATCAGGTTCTCGACCACCCGCACGGTGCGAACCTGCTGCGCCATCGACTCGCTACAGCTCTCGCCGGTGCGGGTGGTGCAGCTCTTGACCGAAAAAGGCCGGTAGCCGTAGTGCAGCAACAGCCCCGCCGTCCACGCCTTCTCGCCGTCGGTGCGGGCACCGCGGGTCACCAAGTAGTTGCGTGGGCCGGGCGCCGATTGAAAGCGCTCCACGCTGAACGTTGGCTCGACTTGCGTCTGCGCGCTGGCTTCGTGGGCGAGCGACAGAACGGGCAAAGAAAGCACGAGCGACGCAACGAGGCGCGACACGCTCGCGGAAGGACCGACATGACGACTACGAAACCTGTGCAAGCGCTGCCTCCTGCGGGAAAGTTCGTGAGCCCCGAGAAACGGTGACCCGCGACCCTTCGTAAGCACCACCGATATCGAGTCCGCGGCTTTTCCGCAAGTTCCGAAGTTTCCGTATGCACTGAAGCGGTGCGCGGTGCGCGGTCGATGTATGCTCGAAGCGCCGTGCTCTGCCGAGGCTGTCGTGTGACCATCGAGGACAGCGCCCGCTTCTGCACCTCGTGTGGACTTGCGGTGGCTGCGCCTGCTCGCCTCGGGCGTGGCAGCACGCTGCGCCTCGACGACTGGGCAGAGGTTTTGCTCGCCGAGCCGCTCGGTCAGGGCGGAATGGGCGTGGTGCATCGGGGCTGGCTCGAATACTCCGCTACCGGCCGGCTGGCAGGCGCCCCCGGCCACCCGGTCGCTGTAAAGGTGCTGCGGCTGGAGCTGCGCAGCAGTGAGCGCGCCCGGCAGCTTTTTCAACGCGAAGCCAGGGCGCTCGAGCGCCTGGCGCACCCCAACGTGGTGCGCTTCGTTGGACTCACCGAGGGTGAGGGTCAGCTCGCGATCGTCATGGAATACGTGCAGGGCTCGCCGCTTTCGCACGTGATTCACGCGGCCGACAAAGCGCGCGCGAGCAGCGATCAGCCCTGCCTCCCGCCGGACCAGGCCTGGCACTGCTTTTCGCAGCTGCTCGGCGCGCTGGCAGCGGTGCACGCGCTCGGCATTCTGCATCGCGACGTGAAAGCCGCGAACGTGCTGGTTCGTCCGGATGGAGTCACCAAGCTCACCGATTTCGGCATCGCGCGTTTGCCCGAGAGCGGGCCCGGCGGCACGGGCGGCATGATCGCCGGCACCGGCGCGTACATGTCTCCGGAGCAGGTGCGCGGCGATCCGCTCGACCCGCGCGCGGATCTCTATTCGGCCGCAATTCTGCTGTACGAAATGCTCACCGGCCGTACCCCGTTCGACACGCCGGAGCGGGACGAGTTGATGCTGCGAACCGCGCAGCTCGACGAAGCGCCGCCGCCCCTGGGCTCACTGCTGCCCTCGCTGCCCCGGGAGCTCGACCAGGTGATGGCGCACGCGCTCGCCAAGGATCGCCAGCACCGCTATCACACGGCGGTCGATCTCGGGGAGGCCGTGCGTCAGGCATTCGGCTTCGAGCCAGGGCAGGGCTGGGCCGCCCAGCGCGAATTTGCGAGCATCGCTCGGACCATCTCCGAACCAATCCCCGCGGCCGATCCGGAGCTGATTGCGCAAGCAGAACGGCTGCGCACCGCCATGATGACCCCCCTCGGGTCGTAACGCGGCCGGTGGTCCGCGGCGGCCGCGCAAAGTCCCCCTTGCCCTCCCCTGCCCCGCGTGCGAAAGGACCGCCACGGACTTACCCGGTTTTTCCGCGGTGAGCCTCGGATCCTCGATGATGCAGACTCGCTTTCGCCCGGTATTCGTCGCGCTTGGTTCGCTCCTGCTCGCAAACGCGGCCCTCGCACAAGAGCCGGCCAAGCCCGCTCCGGCTGCGAAACCCGCAGCCGCCAAGCCCGCTGCGGCGAAGCCGGCCGCCGCGGCCAAGCCTGCTGCCGCCGCCAAACCGGTTGCGCCCGCAGCGGCAGAGCCAGCGCCCGCGCCCCACGCGGACGAGACCGAAGCCCCTGCGGACGACGCCGAAGCGCCTGCAGCTTCCGAACCGACCGAGCCAGTCGCGCCGGCACCCACTCTGCCGCCCGCAGCCCCGCCCGCCGCAGCACGCGCCAGCGCACTGCCCGCATTCCCCGAGCCCGGCGCAGACGCCGCCGCGCTGCAACGCATGGGTCACGATCGGCCGGCCCCGGCTCGCCCCGCGGATGACACCGACGTGTACGCGGACGATTGGTGGAGCCACGCGCGCCCGATCCTCGAGCTGCACGGCAACTTCCGCGTGCGCGCGGAGATGTTTTACCGCTTTTCGCTCGGCCGAATCGATCACGCAGCCGCGTCGATGTGGCCGCGCCCGCCAGACGCGCCGTACAACGACTTTCCCTCGAGCAACGCCTCGAATTCGTCGCTCTGCACCCGAAACGAAGCGGACGCTGGCTCCTCCAACAGCGTGTCGGACTTGGTGCCCTGCCAAAACCACACGCAAGCCGGCGCCAACCTGCGCTTCCGTTTGAACCCGGAAATTCACGTTTCGGACAACTTGCGCGTGCTGTCCGAAATCGACCTGCTCGACAACCTGGTGCTCGGTTCGACGCCGAGCCCGCGCAACGGTTACGAGCCGATCGGCTTCAATTCGCAAACCACCGATCCATCACTCGCCAACTCCATCCGCGTGAAGCGAGTGTGGGGGGAGTACTCGACTCCGGTCGGCGAGCTGCGCTTTGGGCGCATGCCGAACCACTGGGGCCTCGGCATGGTCAACAACTCGGGCGACGGCTACGACGGCGACTACCAGTCGACCATCGATCGCCTGCAGTTCGTCGCGGGTATCAAGCCGCTCGAGCTATACGTGTCCGGCGCCTGGGATTTCCCGAACGAAGGGCAAACCAACTCGGCGCTCGCCGGCCTCGGCGGCGACGACGCAGTCGCTCGCTCGTACAGCCAATCTTACGATCTCGCGCAGCTCGACGACGTCGACCAATACGTGGTCAGCGTCGTGCGCAAGAAGAGCCCGGAGCTCACCAAGCTCTCGCTCACGCGCGGAAATCTGGTGATCAACGGCGGGGTGCAGCTCACCTACCGCAAGCAGCTGATCGCCAACGAACGGTTTCCGGTCGCCACCGGCAACGCGGCCATCACCGGCGAGCAGTACGTGCGCCGCGACGCGCACTACTGGCTGCCCGACCTCTGGCTCCAGCTCTTGTACAAGGGTTTCCGCTTCGAAGCCGAGGCGGCCACCGTGCAAGGCTCGATCGGCTATGGCGGCAACAACATCGGTGCCCTCACCGACAGCGACAAATACACCTTGGCTCAGTGGGGCCTGGTCACCGAGCTCGAACAAAAGCTGGTCGAAAACCGGCTGCGGCTCGGTTTCGGCTTCGGTTGGGCCTCGGGCGACGCGGACGTCGATGGCTTGGTGCCTGGCGAACCGCAGAACAACCTCGGCGCGCCCTTCGGTCAAATCGGTGGCGACCGCACGATCTCCACGTTCCGATTCAACCCCGCGTATCGCAACGATCTGATCCTGTCGCGCAACATCCTGTCGCGCGTGCAGGGCACCTACTACTTCCGCCCGAGCCTCGGTTACGACTTCGTGCACGACGCCACCGGCCAAACGCTCGGCGGCTCCGTGGCGGGTATTTGGACTCGCGCGAGCCAATTCATCCAGGCTCCCGGCCACGACCGCGACCTTGGCCTCGAGCTCAACGGCGCGGTCTACTTCCAGTCGAAGGACGGCGCGGTGAACGACGATCCGACCCAGATGGGCGGCTTCTACGCTCGGCTCGAGTACGGCATCCTGTTCCCCATGGCAGGCCTCGGCTATCCCCCCGGCACCTCGGCCCTCATCAAGGACCAGCTGGGCACGTCGGCGGACACCTCGAGCGCGCAGATTCTGCGGCTGTATCTCGGGGTCCTGTTCTAGAAGGCCGGGCTCGCCGCGCGGGGTTATACTCCGGGCGTGCGACCCCTCTCGTTTCTCGCTTTCGGCGCGCTCGCGGTCCTCGGCTGCTCGAGCGAACCGCGCGACTCGACCGCGAGTGGCGGCGCCCGCGCCACCGGCGGTAGCAACTCGAGCGGCGGCAGCGCCGCGACCGGCGGCGGGAGCAGCACCGGCGGCGCGAAATGCGAAGCCGGCCCTGGCTACCAGAGCGACGCCGCGCCCCAGCGCGTGAACGCGGTCTCTGCAGAGCTGGTCGACCTCGACGAGCAACCGCTTTCGCTCGAGTTCGTGCAGGTGTGCGGCACCGATATCTGCATTCAGGGGCAGAGCAGCGAGTCGGGCAAGGTCCTGGTCTCGCCCGGCGAGAACATCACGCTGCCCGCATTCAAGTTTGGCGAGGGCAAGACCAGTCCCCGCTTTGCGCGCTTGCTACCGAATCAGCCCAACGTGGATTTCGGCGTGGTGCACAGCGTGCGCCTGCCCCCGTTCAGCGAAGGCGTGGCCCTGCTCGCCGGCAAGGCCGCAGGCTCGGGTGGGCTCACGCTGACTCCCGCCGCGGGCAGCGCGATCAAGATCGACAAGCTCACCTTCGGTGAAGCCGAAGAACAAACCCTGCGCGCGGTGCAAATCCCCATCGCGCAAGCAGGCGACCTGATCGACGAACAATTGGGGCTCGAGCTGCTGTATGCGGCCTCGCCCACCAGCACTCAGTTTTGCCCGCCAGCGCGACTCGCAGTCGAGAACAGCGAAGGCTGGGAGCCCGGCACCGCGGTCGAGGTGCTGCTGCACGGCGTCGAGATCGACGAAGAGTGGGCGCCGTATGGCGGATGGGCCAAAGTGAGCGACGCGGTGGTGAGCGACGACGGCACGCAAATCGAGACCACCGAGCCCGGGCTGCCGCTGCTCGGCGTGCTCGGTTTTCGTAGAAAATGAGCTTGTTTTGCCGCCCCAACGCGCGCGCCGCTTCGGCTTTCTTCGCCACGGCGCTGCTCGGGCTCGCGGCGGTCGCGCTGACCGCGTGCGGCAGTAACAAGCCCGAGCTCCCACCCGGCGCCAGCCCACCCGAAAGCTGCTTCGCGCCGAGCTATCCGCCCGCGCCGTATGGAAGCGAGCCGGGCTCGGTGCTGCGTAACCTCTGCTTTCAGGGCTGGAGGGCCCCCGATCGAATCGCTCACCGCGAGGACACGCTCGAGCCCATCGCGCTCTCGGATTTCTACGATCCGGAGGGTTCCCGGAACATCAAGGTGCTGCTGGTCAACACCGCGGCGGTGTGGTGTTCGGCGTGCCGCATCGAGCACGAAACGCTGCCCGAGCACGCGCGCGAGCTCGGCCCGCGAGGTCTGGTCATTCTGAGCGCGCTGTTTCAAGACCAGGGCCGTAACCCGGCCACGGTCGAAGATCTGCAACTGTGGACCGAGACCTTTTCGAGTAACTTCCCGATGGTGCTCGACCCCAGCTACCGTTTTGGCCTGTTCGCGTCGGCCGAGACCGCTCCGCTCAACCTGGTCATCGACGCGCGAACCATGACGCTCATCAGTAAATTCGTGGGCGACCAGGCCGCGGTGATGTGGCCGACCATCGAAGGCGCGCTCGACCGCGCGAAGTGAGCCGCTACGAGCTGCAAGAAAGCATCGAGCAGCCGGCTCGATTACGCGCCCATTCCGGGCGTTTACCCGCGAATTGCTCCTTACCCGGCTGCTCGTCGAACGGCCGCCGCAGCACCTCGAGCAGCTCTGAAACCATCGCGTTGTCGCCCTGCTCGGCGCGATCGATCGCCATTTGCGCCACGTAGTTGCGCAGCACGTACTTGGGGTTCACCGCGTCCATCGCGCGCTTACGCTGCGCGTCCGGCGTGCGGTCCTCACCGACGCGCGCGACGTAACGGCGCAGCCACCCGGTCAGCCGAGCACGATGCTCCACCGGCACCGCCTCCGGCTCATAAAACGCTTCTTGCAGCGGCGCGAGTAGCGCGTCGTCATTCGCCGTCGCGACCTCCCCTTCCGCGCTGACCAGCGCCAGCCGGCGAAAGAAGATCGTCATGTCGGTCTCCACGGCCGCCAGCAGCTCGAACAGCTCCGCCACGAGCTCGCTGTCCGGAGTTCTGGGCGCACCGGACGGGTCGACCTCGTCCTCGCGCAGCTCTGAAATGCCCAGCTTTGTCGCCCATTTTCGATCGAGCGCAGCCTCCAGCGTCACGCGGTAGCTCTTGAGCGCGGCCTCGAGCGGCTCCACCTCGCCGAGCAGCGGCTGAATGGCGGTGCCCAAACACGCGAGGTTCCAGAGCGCAACGCGCGGCTGGCTGATGTAACGATAGCGACGCCCCGCGGCGTCGGTGATGTTCGGCGTCCAATCGGGCGCGTAGTCGTCCAAAAAGCCGTACGGCCCGTAGTCGATGGTCAGCCCCAGGATCGACATGTTGTCGGTGTTCATCACGCCGTGCACGAAGCCGACCCCCATCCAATGCGCAATCAGCTCCGCCGTACGCCGCGTGACTTCGGCGAACCAAGCCGCGTAGGCGGCAGGTGAAGGCTCGCCGAGCTCCGGAAAGTACGTGCGAATCGTGTAGTCGACCAGGCGACGAAGCACCGGAAGCTCATCGCGAGCCGCAAAAATCTCGTAGTTTCCGAAGCGCAAGAAGGACGGAGCGACCCGACACACCACCGCACCGGGCTCTTCTCGCGGGTGCCCATCATAAAGAATGTCGCGCGTCACGCTCTCACCGGTGGTCACCAAAGAAAGCGCGCGCGTGGTCGGAACGCCGAGCGCGTGCATGGCCTCGCTGCACAAAAACTCGCGCACCGACGAGCGCAGCACCGCGCGCCCATCCGCGCGCCGCGAGTAAGGCGTCGGCCCTGCCCCCTTCAGCTGCACTTCCCAGTGCTCGCCGCGAGCGTTCTTGACCTCGCCGAGGGTGATCGCGCGCCCGTCGCCCAACTGCCCTGCCCAGTTTCCAAACTGATGACCGCCATAGCAGGCCGAAGCGGCGTCCATCCCGGGCAGCAATTGGTTGCCCGCGAACACCTGAGCAAACGTGTCACTTTGCAGAAACGACTCCGGCAAATCGAGCAGCGACGCCACCTCGGAGGAGACGGCAATCACGCTGGGACTCTTGACCTTGGTCGGCTGCACTCGCGAAAAGCACGCGCCGAGCACCTCGCGCGAGCGGTTCAGGTCACTCGGGTCGATGGGCAAGCTGCGGAGCGCGCGGTTGTCGAACGTGAGCATGGGCCGCACAGGTCTAGCAGGGCCGCGAAAAGCCGCCCGAATCGTAACGAGTGCTGGTTTTGGGTGGCCACCCAGTAAAGGGCGCGCTCGCCGTGATTCACGACCGTAGGCAACCGAAACCGGCGCATCTCGGCAAAGCAGCCACGCCTGCCCGCCCCTGGGACGGCCGCGCATGGATTTGACAGCCAAAGCGGGCGAAGGCTAGCTCCCTGCACTCTGCTGCCGATGCGAAACAGGCTCTGGCCCCCTGTTCTGTTGCTTGGGGCTGCCTGGCTCATCGCGCCCCGGCCGGCACGCGCTGACGCACCGCCCAGCGCACCCGAAGCGAAAAGCGCACCCGCCGCGTTGGTCGAGCTCACCGACGCCAGCAGCGTGCTCTACAACTTCGACAACCGCGACACCCGGCCCGGCCAGGTGGCGAGCGTCGCCAACGATCGCTGGGGCCTCTTTTACAACCGCTTCAATCTGCAGGTGACGCGCGGGCACCTCACCCTCAGCCTGCGCGCGGACAACGCCTGGTTTTACACCTCACCCAGTCCCGAATCGCTCGCGAACAGGGTCGATGGGCACGAAAGCATCAGCGACGCCGCGTTGCGCAGCGCGGTGCACCGCGACAAGCTCGAAGAAGCGGGCATCGAGCTCTCGAACCGCTACATCAATTGGCTCTATCCGGCGAAGTACACGGTGTCCTACGGCACGCCGGATCTCGAGCTCGCGCTGGGCGACAGCTACGCGCAGTTCGGGCGCGGCTTCGTGCTCAGCGTGCGCAAACAGGACGAGCTCTCGAGCGACACCACCGTGCGGGGTGTCCGCGCCGGGGTTCGGCTGCGCGCGGGCAGCGAAGCTCGCATCAAACTCACGCTGCTCGGTGGCTCGCTGAACCCGCTGCGCATCGACGAAGCGAGCGGTCGCTACCTGGGCGTCGACTCGAGCGTGACACCGGGCTTCGTCGCCCTGACCGAAGCCGGCATGCCGCGCGCGGTGGCCACCGACTTCGCGCCCGACGCGACCGATTGCACCCGCTTCGGGACCTGCAGCTACGCGCCCGACCGCCTGATCGCGGGCCAGCTCGAGCTGTCGCTGTCTCGGGTCACGCTCGGCTCGCAAGCCAGCGTGCTGTTTCGAAGCGCCACGCTGGGCTCGGACGTGGTGCGCACGGCCGATCGCATCACCACCGCCAGTCAGTCGTTCGACGTGCCGAGCCTCGGCGAACACGGCTCCGCCTACCTCGAAACCGCGCTGCAGCAGCTCAGTCACCAGGGCGAGAACGAGCCGTCGCTGCCCCTCGGTTACGCCCTGTACGGCACCGCGAGCTGGGTGGACTCGCGCTTCTCGCTGCTCGCCGAAGGCAAACATTATCGAGGCTTCTTCCCGCTCTCCGCGAACGTGAGCAGCGCTCGCGCGCGCGAGTTCTCGCTGCTTCAATACAGCGCGCCGCCAACGGCCGAGGAGCTCTGGGTCGACACCGAGTTCGGCAATTTCAACACCTGCGTCAGCGGTGGCCGCGTGAAGGCCGAAGGGCATGTGAGCCGCGCGCACTCGGTGTTCGCGTGGGCCGGGCACTATCGCAGCTTCGCCGAGTCAGCCAGCAACGACGCTTGCGACACTTCGTCTCGCAACGAAAATCGCATCTGGGATTTGGCAGTGGGCTTCGACGCGCGCCCCTCCGGCCGGCGCGCACGCTGGGACGTGACCACGGGCACGCGCTTCGACGACAGCGAGCGCTCGGTCGCCGGCCCCGACGGCCCAACGCACGCTTTTTATCGCGAGCTCTACGTGCGCTACGACGTGAGCGAGCCGATTTCCTCCGAATTCACGCTGGAACTGCAAGGCGTACACCGCCGGCGGCGCGAAACGGTGGGCGGCCCCGCCGAACCTTGGCTCGAGGGGCAGCATTCCACGGGCATTGATTGGGGCGAGCGCCTGAGCGTGGCGCTTGGCGTCGAATACGACAGCCGCCCGGACGTCCCGCACGGTTATTTGAACGGGATGCTCGCGTACCGTCCGTCGAATGCGCTGAGCCTGTCGCTCTTCGCCGGTCAGCGCCGCGGCGCACTACGCTGCGTCGGCGGGGTGTGCCGAATTTACCCGCCATTCGAAGGCTTGCGCCTCGACGCAACCCTTCGCTATTGAAAACGGCCTCCGCATGAGCCCCCGCACTCCCCTCCGCGAACGCATCTGCCTCGACCGCGGCTGGCGCTTCGCATTTGGCCACGCCTACGACAGCGCGCAGGATTTCGGCCACGGCACGGGCTACTTTTCCTATTTGGCCAAGGCCGGCTACGGCGATGGCCCCGCGCGCGCCGATTTCGACGATCGCGCGTTCCGCGAGCTCGATGTGCCTCACGACTGGGCCGTCGAACTGCCCTTCGCCGCAAACGGCAGCCATAGCCACGGCTACAAGGCGCTCGGGCGAAATTTCCCGGAGACCAGCGTCGGCTGGTACCGCAAGCGAATCTTCATCCCCGAGGCTGATCTTGGCCGGCGCATCAGCGTCGAGTTCGAGGGCGTGTTCCGAAACTCGGACGTATTCGTGAACGGCTTCTTTCTCGGCCGCGAGCCCAGCGGCTACGCCGGCTTCGAATACGATCTCAGCGACTACTTGAACTATGGAGCCGACAATTTCCTGGTCGTTCGCGTCGATGCGACCGTGGAAGAAGGCTGGTTCTACGAGGGCGCGGGCATCTATCGCCACGTCTGGCTGCACAAGACCGCGCCGCTCCATGTCGCGCCCAACGGCACCTTCGTCACCACCGAGATCGCGGGGCGCTCCGCCAAGGTCAGTGTGCTGACCAGCATTCGCAACCAAGGGCCAGCGGCTGCGCCCTGCCTGGTCGAACACGTCGTGCTCGACCCTCACGGGCGAGCGCTGGCGAAGACCGAAACACGGTCGCCCGGCAGTGAACCAGGCGACACGCTGACGCTGAGCGCAGAGCTCTCGCTCGAGGCGCCCGAGCTTTGGTCGCTGGAGACGCCCGCGCTGCACACGCTGATAACCCGGGTGCTCACCCAGGGCTCCGAGGTCGACGAAGTCGAAACCCGGTTCGGAATCCGCTCGCTGCGTTTCGACGCCAATCACGGCTTTTTTCTGAACGAACAGCACGTGCTGCTCAAGGGCACCAACAATCACCAGGACCACGCCGGGGTCGGCTGCGCGCTGCCCGACTCACTTCAAGATTTCCGGATTCTCGCGCTCAAAGCCATGGGCAGCAACGCCTATCGCTGCTCACACAACCCGCCGACCAAGGCGCTGCTCGACGCGTGCGACCGCCTCGGCATGCTGGTGATCGACGAGACGCGCTCGATGGGTTCGAGCCCGAGCCAGCTCAGCGAGCTCGAGCGGATGATCGCGCGTGACCGCAATCACCCGAGCGTGATTCTCTGGTCGCTGGGCAACGAGGAATGGGCAATCGAGGGCGACGTGAAGGGCGCTCGCATTGCCCGCACTATGCACGCCGCAGCGCGCCGTCTCGATCCGACGCGCCGGACGACCGTGGCCATCAGCGGCGGTTGGGGTCGGGGCATTTCGACCGTGGCCGACGTGATGGGCTATAACTACATCGCGCACGGCAGCACCGATCGGCAGCACGCCGATTTCCCGGAGCAGCCCGGGGTCGGCACCGAGGAAACCACCACGCAAGGCACACGCGGCGTGTACGTCACCTGCGCCGAACGCGCGCACTCCGCGCCAGTCGCCGAGGGCAGCTCGGGCGGCAACGCCGAAATCGGCTGGAAGCACTACGCGGCGCGGCCGTACCTCGCCGGCATCTTCTTTTGGACCGGCTTCGACTACCGCGGGGAGTCGAACCCGTACTGCTTTCCGGCCGTCAGCTCTCAATTCGGCATTCTCGATACCTGCGGCTTCCCGAAAGACGGCTTTTACTACTTGAAGTCGTGGTGGAGCGACGAGCCGACGCTGCACGTGTTTCCACATTGGAACTGGCCGGGGCGCGAGGGCGAGCGCATCGAGGTGTGGGCATTCAGCAACGCGGAGGAGGTCGAGCTCTGGCTGAACGGACAGAGCCAGGGCCGCAAGTCGGTCGAGCCGAACGGGCACGTCGAATGGCAAGTCGGCTATCAACCCGGAGAGTTATTGGCGCGCGCATTCAAACGAGGTCGCGAAATCGCGACCCAGCGCGTGGCAACCACGGGCAGCCCGAGCCAGCTCCGGCTGAGCGCCAATCGCACGCGGTTCCGCGCCGATGCCGCGGACACCTTCGTGGTCGGCGTCTCCGCGCTCGATGACCAGGGTCAGGCAGTGCCGACCGCGGACAATCTGGTCGAATTCGCAATTTCCGGCCCGGGTCGCATCCTGGGCGTCGGCAACGGCGACCCTTCGTGTCACGAGCCCGATCGCTATCTGCCAGCGCTCCACGTGCTTGAGCTCGGGCCATTTGCCGAGCAAGCCGTTGCCGAGGCTCGTCGCGAGTTTCGAGTGCGCTTCGAGTCCCCGGCGCTCGAACCGGGCTCCAGCGTGCGCCTCTTGCTCCGCCATTTCGGCGCGCAGCAAAGCGTGTCACTCGACGGCCAGCTGCTCGCTTCGTTCGAACAAGAGGGCGCACGCGAGCTGCCGGAGATTGCGCTTTCCGAGCAGCAGTTGCCTGCCGGGGTGCACGAGCTACTGGTGGTTGCGAGCGCTTACCGCGACGACAAAACGCGCGAGCGCGCAGAGCTCGTGCCGGCAGCGCGGCTACGCATCGACGGCCCGCCGCCGGTCTGGAAGCGCTCTCTGTTCAACGGCCTCTTGCAGGTCATCGTTCAGTCGAGCGGGGAGCCCGGCGCGGTGACGCTGCGCGCGACATCGACCGGCCTTCGCAGCGGCGAGGTCAGCGCGCACGCCGGGTGAGCGGGGCGCCGGCAACCAGCGACTCAGCGCAGCGCGGCCTGAATCTCGCGCTCGAGGGTATTTTCCACGCCGCCCGCGTAGCCCTCGCGGCGCGTGAGCACTCGACCGTCTTTGCCGATCAGCACGCTGAACGGCGCGCTCGTCTTCGGATTGTAAAGCGCCACCACACGCGTCTCTTGATCGAGCAAGATCGGAAACGAAATGCCGAGCTTTTGCACGTCAGAGCGCACCGAGAGCAACGAGTCCGGACCGTCGATCGAAACGCCCAACACCAGAAAGCCCTGCGCCTTGTACTTGGCGTAGAGCGCCTGAAGCTCCGGCATCGCGCGCAGGCAGGGCTCGCAATAAGTGGCCCAAAAGTCGATCAGCACCACCTGTTTGCCGAGGTGCTCGGAGAGCCGCACGCTCGAGCCGTCCAGCGCGCGCAGCTCGAAATCCGGGGGCCTGGCCTGGCTCGCAGCATTAGCGGGAGACTCGGCCGCAGTGCCGCGGGCCTCTGGTGCACAGCCTGCGCCGAGCGCGCCGAGCAAGGCCGCGGCCGCTATCCGATCGCGCCGTCGCATCACAAGAGCGAGTCGATGTACTGCCAGTACTTTTCCGGCGTGCGGCTGTCGTAACCCATGGTGACGTCGATGATGCGCATCGTGGTGGCGTCGATCAGCATGTTCATCGGCGTGGCGTCCGAATCGAAATAGACGCCGACCTTGAAGCCAGGGTCGACCACCAAGGGGAACGGCACGCTGAAGCCGTCGTTGCTGCCCCAGACCACCAGGTCGGTCGGTTTGGCAGGGTTATATTTGGCGTCCTCGAAGATCACGCCCAGGATTTCGACGCCCTTCGGTCGATAGGTCGAGTAAACGCTCGAGTCCCGCATGTGCTTGTACTCGGCCTTGCACACCGAGCACCACACCGCCGAGGCGTTCAGCATGATCACGTGCACGTCGTTGGTGGTGCCGTTCGGGTTGTAGAAATCCGAAAGGCTGATGCGCTCGAGCTTGGTCGGGTCGTAGCCGGCCTTCGCCGGGTCGCGCCAACCGAGGAAGCTGAGGTTCGCGATCACGGCGCCCACACCGCGACCGTAGGGGCCTTCGGGATAGACTGCGCGCGGGGCGGTGCCGACCGAGGTGCCGGGGCTACCAGCAGCCGCCGCACCGCCAGCAGCCGGGCTGCCGCCGGTATCAGAGGGCTGACCTGGAGCGCCACCCGACGCCGCCTGGAGTGCGTCGCTGGAGCAGCCTGTCACTGCCAAGCCGAGAACACCGACCAATTTGCAGAAGGTTCGGATCATGTCGCCGCCTGTGCGAGGTAGTATGCACCAATACAAGCGCGGTCGACACCCGCCGCCGTCCTTTCAACCATGAAAATTGCGATTTTACTCGGTCGGCCGCTGCTCTCCGCACTGCTCTTCGGAGCCACGCTCGGCCTCGCCGCGGAGGGCTGCAGTGAAGGCGGCGGCGGCAAAGGCTCGGGCCTGTCGTGCGTCGAAGCCAATTGTGACGCGGGTTTACGCTGTGTTCAGGACGCCTGCCGACCCGAATGCAAAACCCAGAGCGACTGCCCCGTCGGACAGAACTGCGCGGGCTGGGGTTTCGAAGACGGTACGCAAGGAAATTTCTGCGTCGTGCTCGACTACGCCAAGGACGGGCGCACCGGGCAGTTCGAAGCCTGCAAGAAGGACGATGAATGCGACGCGCTGCGCGGCTTCACCTGCCTCGACGGTGAGTGCAGCGTGCGCTGCGATTCGCACTTCGATTGCGCCAGCGTCGGCCTGTGTGAACCGTCGGGCACAGTCAACACCTGCAAGGTGGGGACCGCGGCCAAGGTCGGCCAGTATTACCAACACTGCCCCGGTGGCGATCCGGACTGCGACACCGCTGCGGGCTTCACTTGTCAGAGCGCCGGCCTCGCCGACTTGGACTCGTACTGCAGCACCGACTGCACCGACGACAGCGAATGTCCGAGCGGCTTCCGCTGCGGCACCACCAGCGCCACGCCTTGCATGGACGCCTGCGGCGTGGTCGGCTCGAACGGCGCGAAGTGCGTCGCCGCGGCAAAGATCGGCCCAGGCAAGGCGTACGAGTGCGTACAACCCTTCGGCCTGATCCATCACATCTGCGAGCGGCGCCAGTTCTGCAGTCCGTGCGAGACCGACGCGGATTGCCTGGGCGTACCCGGACAAATCTGTGCTCGCGATCAGAGCGGCGAGAAAATCTGCACGCAAGCTTGCGATCCATCGGTCGACTCCTGTCCGTGGGGCAACGCCTCGGAATGCGGCGAATGGGACAGCTCACTCGGGTTCGCCACCTGCGCGCATCGCTTCGGTTCGTGCCGCGGCACCGGGAAGGGCTGCGAGCCCTGCGTCGACACGACCGATTGCGCGCCGACCGGCTTCTGCTCGCGCGCGTCGTTTACCGGCGAGCAGTTTTGTATCGACCTCAGTGTGGAGTGCGTGTGCGGCGCCGACGCGGTCAATGACACCTGCACCGGGCACGGTTGCCCGGACACCCCGGGGGGCATTGCGATGACCTGTTACGCCGGCACCCGCTACGCCGGCGATCCGATCACCAACCGCTGCATCGGCGCGAGCAGCCTGAGTAGCGCGCTCGCCTCCCCCCAATCCGGTTGCTGGAAGCGCTGAATCAACTGCGGGCACGGGGTGATGCGCCCCCAAGACAGCGATTTCCAGTGCCCGCGCATGACCATTGCCGCCACTGCTAAAGGCTCGGCCCGAGCTGCCGTTTTGTCTAACGGTAATGTCTGCTCCGCTCGCCCAAACCGAGCCCAAAGTCCTGGACGGGAAGTACGCGCTGCTGCGCGAGCTTGGTTCGGGTGGTGCCGGTACCGTGTACGAAGCCGAGCACCTGGTGATGGGCAAGCGGGTGGCGGTGAAGCTGCTCAACGCGGGCGCGGCTCAGGCGCCCGACGCGCGTGCCAGAGTGGTCGCCGAGGCGCGCGCGGCGGCGCGCATCGCTCATGCCAACGTGGTCGACATTCACGACCTCGGGATCAGTGCAGAAGGCACCCCGTACCTGGTCATGGAGCTGCTCGAAGGCGAAACCCTGGCCGAGCTCGTCGCGCGCGGCCCACTCACACCGAGCCACGCCTGCGAGCTGGTCACGCAAATGCTCGCGGGGCTCTCGGCGGCGCACCGCAAAGGGATCATTCACTGCGATCTGAAGCCCGCGAACGTGATGGTCACCCACCCGGGCCCGGACCGACCGCTGGTCAAGGTGCTCGACTTCGGCGTGGCCCGGCCGGTGCTCGAGAGCGCAACGCAGGAATCGACCGTCGCGCTCGGAACGCCCATGTACATGGCGCCCGAGCAGGTGTGCGGGCAACCGGTCGACGAGCGCACCGACGTCTACGCGGCCTGCGCCATCCTGTACGTGCTGCTCACTGGCTGCGACCCCTTCACGGGCAAGACCACGCCCAAGATCATGGAACAAGTGGCGCGCGGCGAGCTGCGTCCGGTGCTCGAGGCAAAGCCCGGGCTTTCGCCGGAGCTCGCGCAAATCGTCGAACACGGCATGCGCCGCAAGCGCAAGGAGCGCATCGGTAGCGCCGAGGAGCTCGCCGAACAGCTCGCTCGCTTCATCACCGAAAGCGGCGCGCACGCGCTCGGGTCCAGGGTGCGCGGGCGCTCGGAGCAGACGATCTCGCTGCGCTCACCGGAGCGCGCGTTGTTGAAGCGCGACGTCTCGAAGCCGCCCGAAGCGTCACTGCTACGGCTTCAGGTGTCGCCGCGCATCATCACCGACTCCATTCTGGTTTCACCGCGGCTGCCGAAGGCGCCGGCTGCGCCGAACCTCGAGATGGGGCGCGACTTCATGCCCATGCTGGACGACCCTGCGCGCAACCAGCACATGGAGCAGCGCACCCGCTCGACGCAGGTGCCGAACCGCGGCCTGGGCTCGATTCCCGCGGTGATCGCCATGGTGGTTGGCTTTGGGGCAGGCGTCATCTTGGCCTGGGCTGCTGGCTTGATTTGACAGCTGGTTCGGCAGGGCCTAGTGCCCGGCCATGACCGAGCTCGTCATTCCCAGCCGAACCATTGCGTCCGACGACCCCGTCCCGGAGGTCAAGAACGTCGTATTGGTGATGAGCGGCAAGGGTGGTGTCGGCAAGAGCACGGTCGCGACCAACCTCGCGCTCGCGCTTTCGCGCATGGGCACGCGGGTCGGGCTGCTGGACGCTGACATCTACGGGCCCAGCATCCCCACCATGCTCGGCATCTCGGGGCGACCGAACAGCGACGGCCAGCGCATCACCCCGCTCGAACGCTTCGGCGTGAAGTTGATGAGCATCGGGTTTCTGCTCGAAGACGAAAAGTCTGCGGTCGTCTGGCGCGGTCCCATGCTCCACGGCGCTCTGCTTCAGTTTTTGAAAGACGTGGCGTGGGGCCCGCTCGATTTCCTGCTGCTCGATCTGCCGCCAGGCACGGGTGACATCGCGCTCACGCTTTCGCAAAAGGTGCGCGCCTCGGGCGCGGTGATCGTCACCTCCCCGCAAGAGGTGGCGCTGCAGGACGTCTACAAGTCGGTCTCGATGTGCCAGAAGGTCGGCATCCCGATTCTCGGCGTGGTCGAGAACTTCAGCTATTTCGTGTGTGACGGATGCGAGAAGCGGCACGAGCTGTTCGGCGCCGGGGGCGGGCAGAAAATTGCGGAGTACTCACAAGCGCCGCTGCTCGGGCAAATCCCGTTGACCCCCACCGTCCGCGAATGGGGTGACGCCGGCACGCCCGTGGTTCAGGCCTCGCCGGGCTCACCCGCGGCGCGCGCGTTCGTGGAAGTTGCGGAACGATTGGTCGAAAGCTTGCGGGCGCAAGAGGGCGGCGTGGTCAGCATCGATCGCAGCGGCGGACAAAATAAGCACCTGCCGATCGCACGCTGAGTGCGCGCGCCCCCAGTTTTGGCGCACGCGCGCTGCCCGCGAATGTGCCCAAAACCAGCCCGTCGGGGTGACTTTGTCTTTCCAAACTGGCGGCGCGCCGTCCGACCACGCTGGACAAACGGCCACTGGCTCGACACGCGCAACAGATCTCGCGCGCGGGCACGCGCCAAGGTCCCCGGTCCGTGCTAGGGGGAGACCGCGAATGCGCTGCCAGTGCGGGTTCCCTTTCCCGTCCAGGCGCGTTATAGGCGAGGCGTCCGCATGAGCTCCGAACAAGCCGACAAGCCCGAAACCGCGACCGGCGGTGCCGGCACTGAGGCGACGGCCTCGATCGAGCCGAACGCAGCTGCCGCAGCTGCGTCGCTGGCTGAGCCGTCTGCGATCGCAACTCCGACCTCCGACGAAGCAACGTCGAGTGACGGCGAAAGCGCCGACGACGACAGCGACGGCGAAGCGTCCGCCAGCGACGGTGAGTCGAGCCCGCCGGGCGCCGCAGCCGAGGGCGGCGAAGGCGCTGCAAAGAAGAAAAGGCGCCGAAAGAAGCGTAAGAAGAAGCCGGAAGGCGCGGCCGAAGGCGAAGCGCGCGACAATCACCGCGCGCACCGCGCCAGTGAGCGCGCGCCGTTTCATGTCGGCGAAGAGGTGTTCGGCAAAGTCACCGCGGTGCTCGAAACCGCGGTCATGGTCGACCTGTCGGGCAAGGCGCTCGCGATCTTCGATCGCAGCGAGATGGAACCGGACGATCTGGTGCCGGCGGTCGGCGATCGCCTGGTCGCTCGCGTTCATAACGATGGCGCGCGGGGCGGCCTCGTGGTGCTCACGCGCAAGCCGCTGCGCGAAGACGAAACCAAACCGAAACTCGAGCAGGCCTTCAAGGCGGGCGAGCTGGTCTCCGGCCTGATCACCGGCGCCATCAAAGGCGGCGTGGAGGTCGACATCGGCGGCGTGCGCGCGTTCGCGCCCGCGTCCGGAATGGACCTGCACCCGGCTCAGGCGAACTTCGTCGCGCTGGTCGGCCAGCGCATGGATTTCAAGCTGGTCAGCTTCGACAAGGGCGGGCGTGAGGTGGTGGTCACTCGCCGCCCCATGCTCGAGGTCGAGGCGCACGAGCGACGCAAGCGCGCGCTCGCGTTGCTCACCGACGGCCAGGTGCTCAGCGGAGTGGTCCGCACGGTAGTCGAGTGGGGCGCGTTCGTCGCGCTGCCCGACGCCGAAAATCTGGAAGGCCTCGTGCACGTCTCGGAGGCCAGCCACGACCCGCGCACGCCGCTGGCAGAGTTGGTGCGCCCGGGGGATCGCTTCGACGTCAAGATCATCAAGATCGACGAGAAGGGTAAGATCTGGCTGAGCCGCAAGGCGCTGGTCGAAGATCCGTGGGCCGAAGCGCGTCAGAAGTACGAGGCTCGCTCACGCCACACTGGCAAGGTCACCCGTATGGAGCGCTTCGGCGCGTTCATCGAGCTCGAGCCGGGCGTCGAAGGCCTGATCCACGTTTCGGATTTGTCGTTCGAGCGCGTCGAGCACCCGAACGAGGTCTTGAAGGAAGGCCAGGATTTCGACGTTCTCATCCATCACTTCGACGCGCGCACCAAGAAGGTCACCCTGCACCCCGCGCCCCCGGCAGATCGCCCGGCGGAGCCCGCGCAGAAGATCGTCAAGAACGCGATGGTGAAGGCCGAGGTGATCAAAGGGGAGAGCGCAGGCGTCGTGGTGCGCGTGCTCGGCGTGACGGGGCGCACGGCCCGCGGCTTTATCCCCGCAGGGCAAACCGGCACCGCGCGCGGGACCGATCTGCGCAAAGCATTCAAGCCGGGCTCGATCATCGACCTCAAAGTGCTGGACGTCGACCCGCGCTCTGGCGAGCCAAAGCTCAGCATCCGCGGCTTTAAAGAGGATGAAGAGCGTCGCGCTCACAAAGAGTATCGCCAGAAGCTCAAGGAAGAGGGCGGCTTCGGCACGCTCGGCGACCTTTTACGCGATAAATTGCGGGCTTCGCAGGAACGCGAAGTCTGATTCGCGCCGCGGTCCCTTTTTTCTCACGGAAAGGGCCGTTACTTTGAGCCGAACGGCCGGCGCCCCAAGGGCTTCGCTGCTCGATTGTCCAACACTGCGGTGTTGAACTATTGTCCCGCCCTTGAGAGCCTGCTCTGCGGGTTTTGGACCCGACGCGCCAATGTCGGAACGGACCGATCGCGAACTCGTCGAGGCTGCCCAAAAGGGAGACGCGGAGTCTTTTGGCGTCCTGATGCGCCGCCACCAGCGGCGCGTGTATCGCCTGGCGCTCCATTTGGTGCGCAACAGCGCGGAAGCGGAGGACGTGACGCAGGACACGTTCGTCCGTGCCTACGGCGCGCTCGATCGCTTCGATGGCCGGAGCGAACCGTTTACCTGGATCTACCGCATCGCGGTGAACCTCTCGCTGAACGCGATTCGCGCGCGCAAGCCGAGCGAGCGCGCGAGCTCTCCGGACGATCCGCGCGTCGAGTCGCTCCTGGTCGAGCGGCGCGCAAAGCTTTCGAGTCCCCAAGCAGCCAGCGAAGACAAGGAGCTCGGGCTGGCGTTGCTGACGGCGATCGACTCACTCAGCGAGATCCTACGCACCACGCTGGTGCTGGTGATCATCGATGGCCTGCCCCACGCCGATGCGGGCAAGGTCTTGGGTTGCAGCGAGGGCACCGTCGCTTGGCGCATCCACGAGGCGCGCCGGCGGTTACGAGAGCACCTCGCCCAAAACGGCCATGGAGATGTTGATGGCTGACGAGCCTCGTCTGTCAGAACGCGCCGAGCTGTTGCTCGGGAGTTTTCCGGTTCCTGAACGCGATTGGGAGGCGCAAGCCCGCGCTGTCGAGACGCGGCTCTCGGCGGTCACGCCGGGCAGCACCGAGGAGCGCTGGCTGGCCGCGCCGCTGCCCGAGGGCCCTGCGGACAAGGGCGCATCTACCGACACGCCATTTCCGTTCGCAGCCATGAGCTCAATCATCGAGGCGGCGCCCTCGGAGCCGCACGCGGTTCCCCCCGCGGCCGCCCCGGCAGCCGCAGCGCCGGTGGCCCCAGCGGCCCCCGTTGCCCCGGCCGAGGCGGTCGCGCCGGCCGCGACGAGCACTCCAGTGCCGAGCTCGGGAAATTCGCAGAGCCTGTCCGCGCTCGCGCGCTCGGTGGCGCAGAAGGCGGGCCGCGCGCAGGCGCCTCGTGACATTGCGCGCGAGAGTTTGTCGGTCGCAGCCGCCGCGCGTTCGCAAAGTGACGCGATCGTCGAGCGCGTGCGCGGAGCTCGTCCCGCGCCGCCTCCCCCGCCCTCGCAGCGCCCAGTCCGAGCTAGCGAGCCGACGCGCGCGCCTGCGCCAGCGCATCAGAGCAATCAGCAACTCGGTCCGTGGATCGCGGTTGGCGGAATCGGCATCGCAGCGGCCGTCGCGCTATGGGTGTTTGCGCGGCCGCCAGCGCCGACCGCTGCCCCGATCGCGGCCCCTGCCGAGCCGGCCGCGCTCGCTCAGCGTGCGCCCGCACCAGCTATCGAGCCGGCACCGGTCGCCCCTGCGCAAGCTACGCCGAAGCTCGACCAAGACTCGAGCGCGCTCGCCAAGGCCGAGAGCCCGAGCACGCCCTCCACACTCGCCGCGTCCGCGCTCCCGCTCGCGCCGCGCGCCGGGCTGCCGGTGGGTGCGGCCGCTCCGCGTAGTGTCGAGGGTGCTGCCGCGCCGGTCGGGCCGGTCGCGGGCACCACGGCGACCGCTCGGCCCGCGCCCGAGTCGATTGTGCTCGAAGACACGGCCGCGCCCGGCAAACCCGCGACAGGCAGCAAGGCGGGTGCGAACCCGACGGCAAGCGGGCTGCGTCCCGCGGCCGGCTCTCCTTCTGGGGGGCTACCCGATCGGCCTTCGACCGGTGCGGTGCAAGCCGCGGTCGGCAGTGTGATGGGCGCCGCTCGCGCCTGCGTGGCCGGTGGCGTTCCGACGCCCGCACAGGTCACCTTCGGTTCGGACGGCACCGTCCAGTCGGTCACCGTGAGCGGCCCGAACGCGGGCACGGCCGCGGCAAGCTGCATCGACGGCGCGCTACGCCGCGCGCGAGTCGCGCCCTTCGCGAGCCCCAATTTCTCGCTGATGGTCTGGGTTCGGCCTTAGGGCGTACTCCCGCGGAGATGGCCCACTGCTGCCTCGAACGAATCGGGGCAACCGCTCAGCGAGGCGGCGGGCACGTCCCGCAGTTCACGACGTTGCCGCAGCCGTCACCGACCAGCCCGCAGAGCGCGCCGATGCTTTGGCACGTCTCCGGTTTGCAATCAGGGGGCGGCGGAGGCTCGCCGATGCACGCCCCGAGGTCGAAGATCATATAGAGCAGGACCTTCTCCTGATTGGTCAAGTTGCCCGTGCAGTGCGCGGGAAACACCGCGCTCGACGTGGTTCCGATGCTCACGTGAAAACCGCTGTATGCAACTCGTCCGCAGACGGCGTTGGCTGGCGCGCCGTACGGCGTATTGAACGAGAACTGTTGCACGCGACCGTTGCCGTCCTCGCGAAAAACGAACTCCTCCGAGGAGGTGCCCAGGCCCGTATTTTGGCTGCGGGGCTCCTGAATCGTAAAGTTGTTCATCGGTGGTGTGACGACGTTCTCGGCCGCCATCCACTGCGCGAAGTTGTCGATGCGCGGGCTCGCGTTCGGACGACCGATCGAAATCACTCCGTTGCCAGTGGTGGACTGGCCGTCGGCAGTGGTCGACCAAGTCGCGGCCGGACCGAGCCCAGTCGCGATGGGAGCCGCAGGGTCGAACGTAGCGGTGCCATTCTGATCCAGCCACGTGAACCCCAAGTGGCTCGCGAACAGGCGCCCACCCCGGTTCACGTACTCGCGCACGTTTGCGCCGGAGGCAGTGCGCTGCGTGCCGGCTTCGTCCCAGCCGGTGCTCTCGCAGTCCGCGATGACGAAATCGTACGAGCTTAGTTGCGCGAGGTCACCGTAAAGCGTGGTGTCCGCGGGCGTCATATCGTCGATCCGCGCACCGGAGAGCGCGTCGGCTTTGCCGCCCCCGTTCTGCAGAGGGGCGCCGCGGTACAGCTGGACATGCGGAACGGCCGGGCCCGCGGGAGCCGGGTTACCGAACTCATTGTGCGCAAGGCCCATCTTTTCGAGCACGCACTCCATCGCGTCGACCTCGCCGGTGGTGACGGCGATTCTCGGAATGTTGACGGCTATACCGTCATCACTCGCGCGTGGCAGGCGCGTCGGATTGTCCGGCAGAGTCGCGGGCAAGGTGGTGGTCGCGCACGCCGCCGTCGCCGGCAGGCTGTATTTCACGACCCGGCGAAACTTACCGACCTTCACGGCCAGCAAGAATTCGGTTCCGACCGGGATCGCACCTTCCAGGGTGAAGCGCCCGGTGGCATCGGTGACCGTGCCGATCAGAGTCGGACCGAGCTTCTGGTCTTCGCAACGGTCGCAGCTGGTTCCGCCCGCCGGGATGCCGGCGGTCATGGCAGGGAGCATCGCGGGGTCATTGCTGCGCAGGATGTACACGACCGCGTTCGGAACGCCGACCTGATTCATGGTGTCGGTGTCCGAACGTCCTGGAGTAATGACTCGGCCAGTCAAGCGGGTGGGCGTTCCCTGAGCCTTGCAGTCTGGAACTTTGGAGCAGACCTCACACGACTCGAAGCCGGTCACGCATTTGGCGGGCATGTCCTTACCGCCGACGCACGCTTCGAGCGCGCCGCACGCGCGGCCTTCATCGGCGCAGTTGGTGATGTTGCCGCACGAGTTCACGAATGAGCCGCACGCCCAACCCTTCTCCGCGCACGTCTCTGCTTTGCACTGGGTTTGCCCACCGATCGAAATTCGCCCGCCAGTCGTGGTGCTAGTGCCACCGCTGGTGCCTCCCATCGCAGTGCTTCCGCCGCTGCCGACTCCACCGGACGTGGCCGCGCCAGAGCTGCCGCCGGAGCCGAACGAAGATGTAGTGCCTTCCTTGCTATTGCCGCACGCAGCGAGCCAGAACGGCAGCAATAGGCTTACTCGACACGCCCCGTTCACGGCCCTGAACATTGCTGTATGGTAGTTTGCAGATGCGTTTGGTTCAACTGGCAGTCGTTGATTCGATTCGAACGCAGTGTGTCAAACAGCGGTTTTCGGCGGCGCGATCTCCGCGAGTGTTTTTGACGACTCGTGTGAAAGATTTGGTGCGTTTTGTCGAGGCTCGCGCAACGCGCTGCGCGCGCACGCGCCGAGTCGTCACCCAACCGTTATGCTCTTCAAGTACCCAGTTCGCTCTCAACATCTGCGCTGCGATGACCCGGCGAGACGCGCGACCCGCCGAGCGCTCGCCTGCTCGTTTCCGGAGCAGCCAGACGACAAACCTCGTGATTAGGCCCTGGCGAGAAGGCCTCGAGTCGTGGAGACTCTCGCCTCCAGAGGGGATTGGCCCGGCAATTCGGGCTCCCTACTGCAGAAATAGGGACCGCGTTGACAAGCGGGGCCCCTTCGCTCATAGTCCCCGCCCTTCCCCGGCTCGGGTCACGGGCCGGTCAATTTCTCAAGAGAGTACAAGGGCATCCCGATGGTTTCCTCGACCCGCCAAACTGAGCGTCGTCGCGCGATCAATACGAGCCGCGCCGGTCGCTTGAACAAGAAGGCGCGCGTTCGCGCGGGCACTCCTGCGTTTCCGGTGCATCCGGAAGGCTATCCGGCGACCGCTGCGGACGCCAAAAAAGTAAAGCAATCCTGACGGAAGACCCAAGAACATGGCGAATCACGCGTCTGCAGAGAAACGAAACCGACAACGCATCGAACGCACGGTGCGAAACCGCGCCATCACCAGCACGGTGCGCACCGCAGTGAAGAAAGCCCGCGCCGCAGTGGCCGGCGGGGACTCGAAAGCTGCCGCTGAGACCGTTCGTGCCGCGAGCCGCGCACTTGCGCAGGCCGCCAGCAAGGGCGTTTTGCACAGCCGCACGGCCGCGCGCGTTACCTCGCGCATCGAATCCGCGCTCGCGAAGCTCGGCCGCTGAGGCCGCTGCCCGCGCGCCCACGAGCGGAGCCTTCGGGCTTCGCTCGTGACGCGGATCCTGCCGAAATTGGCGGGTGGCGCGCGAGTTCTTGGAAAACGCGCTAGGCTAGTCGGCCTTGAGCAGCGAGGTCGCGGCAGCGCCGGAGCCCGAAGAGGGCCTCGTCGGTCGGGTGATCGCCGGTAAGTACCGGGTCGATCGCCTTCTCGGCCGCGGGGGTATGGGCTCGGTCTTTCAGGCCACCAACCTGTCGATCGGCAAGCGCATCGCGCTGAAGTTCTTGAATCGCGACGCAGCGCGCGATCCGGACGCCACCGAGCGCTTCCAGCGGGAGGCGCTGGCCGCGAGCGTGGTCGAGAGTTCCCACATCGTCCAAATCTTCGACTCGGGCACGAGCGAAGACGGCCTGCCCTTCCTGGTCATGGAATTGTTGAGCGGCGAGGATCTCCGCGCGCGCTTGAGCCGCGAAGGGCGCTTGCCGGTCGAAGCCGCCGCCGCGGTCGCAGTTCAGCTCTTGCGCGCGCTGGTGCGCGCGCACGCTGCCGGCATCGTGCACCGCGATTTGAAGCCGGACAACGTGTTCCTATGCGAGCGCGATGATGGCTCGCTGTACGTGAAGATCGTCGACTTCGGCGTGTCCAAGCTCGCTCGCTCGGCCAAGCTCGACACGCTCACCGGTCGCGGAACGGTGCTCGGCACCGCCTTTTACATGTCGCCCGAGCAAGCGCAGGCGTTCAGCGACGTCGACGGGCGTACGGATCTCTTCAGCGTGGGAGCGATCCTGTACGAGTGCCTGGCGGCGCGCCCGCCGCACGTGGCGCCCACCTACGAAGCGGTCTTGATTGCGATTTGCACCAAACAGGCCGAGGACATCCGCAACTTCGCGCCCGACGTGCCGCGCTCCCTCGCGGACGTCATTCATCGCGCGCTCGCGACCGATCGCAGCCAACGCTACGCGAGCGCACAGGCCATGCTTGACGCGCTGAGCGCCGCGCTACCGAGCGCGATGCTTCCGCGCACCGATTCGTCCGCGCACGGCTTCGGGGCCAGCTCGCAAGACGCGGTCAGCGGCGAGCTCTCCACCTTCTCGAGCACCTCACGCGCCCCGTCCGTGCAACGCACGCATCGCGCGCGCACCGCGGTCACGGCGGGCATCTTCGTGTTGGCCGGCTTCGCGGTCGCAGCCTGGTGGGCGGGCTCGCAGCGGAACGTTCCGGCGCCGGTCAGTGTTTCGTCCAGCGGTCCTAGCGCGCCAGCATCCGCCGTGCTGGTCGCTGCACCGACGCCTTCCGCGGCGGTCACGCCGGTTTTGAACGCTCCCTCGGCTGCGCCGCCGGCCCCTCCGAGCGTGAGCGCTGCCCCCGCGAGCGCAACGGCGGCCAAACGCAGCGCTCACGGCGTGCCCCGCGCACAGCCTAAAGGGCAAAACCCCAAGGGCGTCGGGCAAGGCCTCGAGCTCAGCACCCGCGAGCCCTGAGCGAGAGCCGAACCGCGCCCAGCGTTGTTCCCAGAAGCCGCGCGACTTGATACACCTTTTCGCAGATGGTGAAAGGTGTCTGGGCCGCTGCCGTCGCTATCGCGACACTGCTGATCGCGCCGGCGCGCGTGTCCGCAGAGCCGAGCGGCGAAGCGCAGCCCAGCGCGAGCTCGACACCGCCCGCAGAGCCGAGCGCCGCTGACGCCACCGCCAGCGCACGCCGACACTTCCACCTCGGGGTCAAGCTCTACCGCGACGCCAACTACAAGGGCGCGCTCGCTGAGTTCGAGGCCGCCTACCGCGACAAGCCCGGACCGGGCTCGCTGCAAAATGTGGCGCTCAGTCTCAAGGCGCTGTTTCGCTATGCAGAGGCCGCCGGGGCTCTTCGCCTGCTGCTCAGCAAGCACGGTGAAGAGCTGAGCGCTCCCGAGCGTGAAGCGATGGAGAAAACGGTCCTCGAGTTCGAGGGTCTGGTCGGCAAGCTCGAGCTTCAGCTGGAACCAGCGGAAGCCGAGCTCAGCATCGACGGCCGCGCGATTCCGCGTGAAGAGCGCGCGCACGCCATCCTGCTCAACGTGGGCGAACACACGCTGCTCGCGGAGGCCCCCGGCTTCGCGCGTCATACGCAGGTCGTGCGCGTCGCCAGCCAACAAGAGCTGCGCGTGGCCCTGCGGCTCAAGCCGGTTTCCGGCTTCCTCACGGTCATCGCCAGCGATCCCAAGGCCGCCATCGCCATCGATGACGAACCTCTCGCGTTCCACCGCTGGTCCGGTCCGGTGCTGCCGGACGTGGAGCACGTCGTACAAATCTATCGCGACGGGTTCGAGCCGTTCGAGCAGTCGGTGCGCGTGGAGGTGGGCAAGACCGTGGAAATCAAGGGTGAGCTCGGTGCAGCGAGCGGCGTGGTCGACGAGCACACGCCGCTGCCCGCAAGACCCGCTGCGCCCCCTCGCCCGCGTGGCTCGGCCGGCTACTACGGCTTGGTGGCTTTGAGCGTGGTGGGCCTCAACGACACCCCGTTGAACTACGAGGTCAGCGGCACCAGCGCGAACATGTCGCTGCCGAGCTTCGGCCTGCGCGGCGGCTATCGTCTGTCCGATTCGATCGCGGTCGAGCTAGCCTTCGACGCCGGCCGGCTCGAGGCCAAGGGCGCCTGCCAGCCGAACCCACCGTCGGCCGCGGAAAATGCTTGTTGGGCCAAGCGTGATTTTTCGCTCCGCTCGCTGCGCTTCGGTCCCAACCTGCGGCTCATGACCGGCGGCGAGAAGCTGCGTTTCGCCACGGGCATCGGTGTCGGTATCGTGAGTCACAAGCTCGAAGTCCAGCCTGCCACCTCCGCCGGCTCTACCAGCCCTGACTTGCAGGGCGGCAAGGCCAATAGCGTGGACGCCTATTTCGCGCTCGAGCTCGGCGCGGCCTACAACTATCGGCATTTGCTGGCGGAGCTCGCGGTGATTGCGTTCATCGAAGGAGCGACCGGCCTGCGCGGCGCCTTCGACACCGACGAGCAACGCGCCGTTTTCAGCGATGGCACCCTGCCCATGCTCGGGCTCACCCTCAAGGTGGGTTACAGCAGCTGGGCTCCCAAGCGCTGAGCAGAAAAAGCGGAAATTTACGGGCCCGGCGCGCGTCCTTTCTCCTCGCCCAAGCCGAGTGCCCGGGGGTAGGCTGTCGGACCGACGAGCCCAGGGGAACGAATCATGAGCAGCGACAATACCGCCATCGAAACTCACTCCAGCGAGACCCGTACGTTCGATCCGAGTCCCGAGTTTTCGCGTAGCGCGCGCATCCAATCGGTCGCCGACTACCAGCGCTTGTACAAAGAGAGCATCGAGTCGCCGCAGACGTTCTGGCAGCGCGAAACTTCGGATCTGGTCTTTCGCAGCCCCTGGAACAAGCTGCTCGACTGGCAGCTCCCGCACGCGAAATGGTTCCTGGGCGCCACGCTGAACGTTACCGAGAGCTGCCTCGATCGCCACCTCGGCACTCCGCGGGAGAACAAGCCCGCGATCATTTGGGAGAGCGAGCCCGGCGAGACCACCACGCTCACCTACCGCGAGCTCTACCAAAAAGTGCTGGAGATGACCGCGGGCCTGCGCTCACTCGGAGTGAAGAAGGGTGATCGCGTGGCCATCTACATGGGCATGGTTCCCGAAGTCATCGTTGGCATGCTCGCCTGCGCGCGCATCGGCGCGCCGCACACCGTGGTCTTCGGTGGCTTTGCGGCTGAATCGCTGCGCGACCGCATCAATGACTGCGGCGCCAAAGTGGTGCTGACCCAAGACGGCGCGCTCCGGCGCGGCAACGTGGTCCCGCTCAAGGCCATGGTCGACAAGGCCGTTGCCAGCGCGCCGTCGGTCGAAAAGGTGGTCGTCTATCGCCGGCTCAGCCAAGCGCAGGCACCGATCGAAATGCAAGCCGGGCGCGACCTCGACTGGAACGAGCTGGTCGCTTCCGCCCGCCCGCGCGCGGAAAGCGACGGTAAAGCCGAGATCGTCGACGCCGAGCATCCGCTGTTCATCCTGTACACCTCCGGTTCGACCGGAAAGCCCAAGGGCGTGCTGCACACCACCGGCGGGTACCTCGCAGGCGCGCACCTCACCACCAAGTACGTATTCGACCTGCGCGATGACGACATCTACTGGTGCACGGCCGACGTGGGCTGGGTCACCGGCCACAGTTACATCGTGTACGGCCCGCTCTCCAACGGCGCGAGCTGCTTGCTCTACGAAGGCGCCCCCAATCAGCCCGATTGGGGCCGTTTTTGGCAAATAATCGAGAAACACAAGGTCACTATTCTGTACACCGCGCCGACCGCCATCCGCGCTTTCATCCGTCAGGGTGATGCGTGGCCCGCCAAGTCGGATCTCAGTAGCCTGCGGCTGCTCGGCAGCGTGGGCGAACCAATCAACCCCGAAGCGTGGGTTTGGTACTACGAGCACATCGGCCGCAAGCGTTGCCCGGTGGTCGACACGTGGTGGCAAACCGAAACTGGCTCGATCATGATGACCACGCTCCCCGGCGCCCAACGCATGAAACCGGGCGCGACGGGCCTGCCGTTCTTCGGCGTGGTAGCCGAAGTCGTCACTCAGTCGGGTGAGAAGGTTCCAGCCGGCGGCGGCGGATTTTTGGTGCTGAAGCAGCCGTGGCCCAGCATGCTTCGCACCATCTGGGGCGACGACGAGCGCTTCCGCGCTCAGTACTACAGCGAAATTCAGGGCGTTTACTTCACCGGCGATGGCGCGCGCCAGGACAGCGACGGCTATTTCCACGTGGTCGGCCGCATCGATGACGTGCTCAACGTCGCGGGCCACCGCATCGGGACGGCCGAAATCGAGAGCGCCTTGGTCTCGCACCCTGCAGTCGCCGAAGCCGCGGCGGTCGGCCGCACCGACGATATCAAGGGGCAAGCACTGGTCGTGTTCGTGACGCTCAAGCCGCCGAACGAAGCCTCGGAAGAGATGAAGAAAAAGCTCTCCGAGCACGTCGCCCAGGAAATCGGCAAGTTCGCCCGCCCCGACGCGGTGCGCTTCGCCGAAGCCCTGCCCAAGACCCGCAGCGGCAAGATCATGCGTCGGCTGCTGAAGGACGTCGCTGCCGGCCGTGAGGCGCAGGGTGACACCTCCACGCTGGAGGACCTCAGCGTCGTCGCCAAGCTGCGCGACGAAGAGTGATCTTGGGCTCGAGACGCGCGCCATGAAAGCCATCATCATCGGTGCCGGCCGGGGCAGCCGCCTTGGCCACGAAACCGATCACATTCCGAAGACTCTGGTCGAAGTGGTCGGGCGCCCGATGCTCGACCACATTCTCGACGCGCTCGCCGCCGGAGGCTTTACGCGAAAGGACGTGGTTTTCGTGTGCGGCTATGCGGAGGCGGTCGTGCGCGAGCGCTACCCCGACCTGACCTTCGTGCGCAACGCCGATTGGGAGAAGAACAATATCCTGGCTTCGCTCTTGTGCGCGCGCGAGCACCTTCAGTCCGGGTTCGTGTCCACTTACGCGGATATCGTGTACGAACCCGGCGTCGTCGAGCGCCTGGTCCGCGCCAAGGAAGACATCGTGCTCGGCTGCGACACCGACTGGCGTCGCCGCTACGTGGGCCGCACTCAGCACCCCGAGACCGACGCCGAAAAACTCACGGCCGACGGCCGGCGTGTCACCGCGCTCTCCCGCCGCATTCCGAGCGAAGCCGCGAACGGCGAATTCATCGGCGTGATGAAGCTGAGCGCAGCGGGCGCCCGCAGCCTGTGCGATGCCTTCGACGCGGCGAAGGCCCAGTATGCCGGTCGCGACTACCGTGAAGGTCGCAGCTTCGAGCGCGCGTACCTCATCGATCTGCTGGCTCAAATGCTGGAAGCGGGCACGCCCATGTACCGCGAAGATACCCAGGGCGGTTACATGGAGATCGACACCCAGCAGGACTTGGGTTTCTCTAAACAGTGGTGGCAAACGTGGACGCTCCGCTCGAAGTCGTGACCATCGACGAGCGGCGGCTGCTCGCGCGCCTCACGTCACTCGCTGAAACCAGCCCGAATGGCCTGCTCGCCTTCGACGGCGACGGCACGCTCTGGTCCGGGGACGTCGGCGAAGACGTCTTTCACGAAGCGGTCTCTGCGGGCCTCTTGCGTGAAGAAGCGCGACAAGCGCTGGTCAACGAAGCTGCCGCGCACGCCATCGAGACCCACGGCACCCCCAGTGAAATCGCCGCGCGCCTGTTCGAGGCGTACCTCGCTGGCGGCTACCCCGAGCGCGACGTCTGCGCGATGATGACCTGGTGCTATGCGGGGTTTTCCCGCGACGAGCTGCTCGAGCTGGTGCGCCACGCCTTCGCCCGCGCCGATCTAGCCGATCGATTGCACCGCGAGCTCGCGCCGATCCTCGATTTCGCTCGTGAGGCCGCGTTGCGCGTGGTGGTCGTCTCCGCGTCGCCGCAGCTGATCGTCGAAGAAGCAGTATCACTCTGGGGAGTGACACCAGAAAGCGTCGCTGCTAGCCGCCCCGCCTTCGACAGCGAGCGTATCGCGCCTCGGCTCGCCTCCCCCGTCCCTTACGCCGAAGCGAAACCAGCCGCCCTGCGCGCCCTGGCTCCCGACCACCCACTGCTCGCCGCCTTCGGCGACAATGTGTTCGACATCGAACTCTTGAAAACAGCCCAGCTCGGCGTCGCCGTCCGCCCCAAGCCAGCCCTACGCATGCGGTTGCCGGAGCTCAAGGACATCGTGGTGCTGGAGAGTTATCACTAGCTCAATCGAACGCGCCGACGGGCAGCGTCACGCGAAACGGTAGATACTGGAAGATCGTCAAATTCAGGCCCTGCCCAACGAGCACCCGGCCATCGTCGGACATGTCCTCGATGGTCAGCTCCTCCCAGTCGACCAGGTCGAGGCCGTAGTCGGTCAACAGCTGTTGCAGGTCGCGCGACCCGTGTCGCACATCCCAAACGAAGCTCCCGAGAAAGACCGAATCGACCGAACCTGCGATCACGCTGCCCTTCGAGCTGACGCAGCGGGGTACACAAGACATGCTGAAGCCAGGGGGGGCGGTCACGCAGGGCAAGTCTTCGGGCATAGAGCCGCGCGACCATCGCACAGGTCGCGTTCGCACGGCTGCGGTCGAACCAAGACCTACCGCGACGCGGCCGTCCGCGCTCAAAGCCAGACCGTGACCGGCAAACGCGTACCCGCCTCCTGACCCGACCAGAAAGGCAAAGTTCGCGTAGTAGTCCGAAGTGTCGTGCGACAGGAGCGCCGTACTGCCATCCGCGCTGACCCCCACCGCGTTGCTCTCGACGCTCAGTAGCGCGGGCGGGGCCGCCGTATTCAACTCGAATTTTACTGGATAAGCGATGCCTGGCGGCGCCACCGCACTGCCTACCCCGATCGAACCGTCGGCGCTGAGAGCATTGACTCGAGACAAGCCGGAACCGAATGCCGTGAGCGGCCGCGGCGCCGCAATCGTGGACCAAACCGTGGTGCCTCGCAACGAATCGACCGTCGCCACGGATCCATCACAGTTGGTGTGGGTCGCTTCGCTGCTCACGAGAGAGTCGGAATCGAGTTGTTGCAGCGCTCCGCTCGAATCCCAGCGCGCGGCGCGGTGCAGCGGGGGGCCGCCACTTTGATCTACGGTCTCCACCCAGCCGAACACGACCGTTCCGTCCGCGCTGACGGCGTTAGCCTTTCCCGACAAAGCGAGGGCTGGATCCGAAGATTCATCCAGAGGCGTTGCCAGCACCTCGAAGGAAGGGCCCTCAGGCAGCGCCTTCGCCGGACAACCGATGACCGGATCGCGAACGCCGCCGGAACCGCCGGAACCACCCGAACCACCCGAACCACCCGAAGCCCCAGCGCCGCCGGAGCCCCCGGAGCCGGACTGTCCACCCGTTCCCCCCGAATTTCCTGGAAGCACGCAAGCGAGCCCCGATGCGCAGCTACCGGTTCGGCAGGGTTGCTGTTCCTCGATGCGCGCCCGACACCATCCCCGATCGCAGTAGTCCCCCGGCCCGCATGCGTAGGCTAGGTTTGCTAGCACACAGGGCTGTCCGGTTGCTGGATACTCCGAGCACACCCCAGTCGCGGTATTGCAGTACGCACCGCCAGTGCAGGAAGGGAAATTGTACCCATCGTTTCTGCAGGATTCACCGAGTTTGGGGAGCGCTCTGCATTGGTGGCTTGCCGCTTCACAGTACTGCGCGCTGCCGCACTCAGCGTTGCTCCGGCAGGCGTAGTCAGCGCCTGGCGGCACACAAACAGAGCACGGGGCCGACGTTGGGCAGCGCGGATCACCGATGAACAGACACACTAGGCCCGCATCGCACGGATTGTTCGAGCACAAGTCTGGCACCGTCCGAGTGCACACGTCATTGCGGCAGCCGAGCCCGGCACCGCAGCCCGCCCCGCACGGTGCGTTTTCGCTCGCGCCGGGCTGACAGCGGTCGCCCACGCAGTACGAATACGGTTCGCAGTCGGCATTGCTTAGGCAGGCATCAGCTCGCGCGGTGCAAATCTCTCTTCGCGGCGCAGGACAATAGAGTCCGTCGCTGCAGGTGCCCGGTTCGCACGCATCGCCGGCATCGTGACGGTCGAGACAGAGGCCCGCGGACAACCACGGCTCTGGAAGCTCGCAGAAGTCGTCAGTCGCGCATTTCCCGGCCAAACATGGCCCACCGAGCATCGCCGCTTCGCAAACCAAGCTGGCCGGACTGCAATAGGTTCCCGACGCGCACACCCGTTGGTTTGCCGAGAAGCCACACGCCTCACCGGCTGCCAATTGCGGCACGCATTTGTTCGAATTGGGCGAACAGAACGAGCCCTCGTTGCAGCCACCCAATCTACAGGTGTCAGCGAGTGAGGGATTGCATGCGGCACCGAGAGGCGCGCCGCGACACGCTGAACTGGGCGCAACGCAGCGCTCACAGCTCATGATGCTACCGCCACAATCGTCCACGTCGAACCACTGACAAACGAGACCTGTCGCACAGCGACGCTCGCCACAGTCGTCGCCCTCGTAGGCCAACGGACGGCAACGACCGTCGTAGTAACAACCGAGCCCGGTTTGGCAGCCGATGAAGCACGGCTCGCCGAGCGCGGAGCCCAGCTGACACTGCCAGTTCTCACAGTAGCTACCGGGTTCGCAGTCCGAGCTCACGTCGCAGCCCGCCCTCGCAATGCACACGGGGCCGTCGACGGGTCCCGCGCCGCCGCTACCGGTGTTGGCTCCTCCGCCGACTCCAGCAAAGCCCGCGGCTGCGCCGCCCTCGCTGAGCGTGCCCGCCTGCCCAGACGAAACGCCACCGTCGGAGGTTCCGCCATTGCTCGTGGTGCCGGCAGTGGAAGAGGTGCCACCGCTGCTCGACAGCCCACCTTCACCCGTGCCACCGCTCGGCGAGCTGCCGCCGCCACTCGCTTCCCCACCAGTACTCAACGCGCCGCCCGTAGTCGCTTCGCCGCCAGTGTTCGCCGTACCGCCAGTGTTCGCCGTACCGCCGGTGCTCGCCGTACCGCCAGTACTCAACGCGCCCCCGGTGCTCACTTCGCCCCCGGTGCTCACTTCGCCACCGGTGCTCACTTCGCCACCGGTGCTCAACGCGCCGCCTTCGGCGGTGCCGCCAGTCGTTGCAGAGCCGCCGGTAGTCGCCACACCGCCCGTTACCGACGCGCCACCTTCGATCACGCCGCCGCTGCTCGCGCCGCCACTCGGGTTCGTTCCCCCTTCGTTCACGCCCCCAGTAGTCGAGCTTCCGCCTTCGGCGGCACCGCCTTGCGTGCTGCCGCCCTCGCTGGTCACTCCACCGGAATTGCCGGTGCCCCCAGTCGCATCGCCACCTTCACCACCGCTGCCCGCGTGCCCGCCGTTACCCGAAGCGCCGCCCGCAGTGGAGGCGCCCGAATCGCCGCCCCCACCCGCCGCGCCTCCCTCACCTGACTCGCCACCTGAGCTGGTCGCGCCGGCGACGCCTCCGGTCGAGCCGTCAGGGCCACCTCGCCCTGACTCGCACGCGAAAAAAAACGCAATGCCCGCCGTCCCCATGAGCCGGCTCAGCTTCGAGACACGACTCTGCGTCCGGCGCGCTATCCAGCCCATCCCGCTGACGTGGCCACTCGAGGCCCAACTCGATGAACCAACCGCACAATTTCGTCTTTTCTTGCTTTTTTCCGGTACGTCGAGATTCGTCGGGTCACCGCCCCTAGCAGCCCTCGTCAACTTGAGCGCCCCCCCTCCTCATACTAAAAGCACCCTCGCGCTTTATCCCTCCCCGCCGAGGTTCCGCCTTCCTATGCCTCCCTGCGCCCACGCCCGCACCCTCCCTCCCCGGCTGCTCCGCCTCTTCCCCCTGCTCGCCGTCGCTCTAGTCTCCGCCTGCGGCGGTAGTGAGCCGACCGCGAAAAGCCCCAAGCTCAAGGACGCGACGCCGACCGCGGAGCGAGACGATCTGCACGGCGTGCGGACCAGCAGTGAGATCGGCGGTATGAACGAAGACGAGGTCGATGCGGTGTTCAAGAAGACCCTCTCGACACTCGAGCGGTGCCTGAACAAGGGCGCGGCACGCGTCGAGTTCTTGAGCGGCTCGGTCAGTTTTTTTCTGAAGGTGGACTCGGCCGGCAAGGTCGACCAGGCGTACCTCGAGCGCTCCACGCTCGGCGATCGCGATACCGAGAAGTGCATGCTGGCGGCGCTGAAGTCGCGCACGTGGCCGAAGCCGGTCGGCGGCGAGCACGGCCTGGCCAAGAAGTCGTTCGACTTCGACTCGCCGAACGATGTCAGGCCGCCGATGGAGTGGGACTCGGAGCGCGCCAAGACCGTGCTCAAAAAGCTCGGCGACAAGCTGAACGATTGTCGCGGCGGGGCGTCCGGGTCGTTCGAAGCCACCGCTTACGTGTCCACCGAAGGTTCGGTGATCACCGCCAGCGTCACCCCTCCGAACGAGTCCGGCGAAGCCGCGGTCGACTGTTTGGTGGACACGCTGCGCGAAGCCAGTTTTCCCTCTCCTGGGAGCTGGCCGGCCAAGATTACCTTCTCTCTCTAGCCATGCGGTGCCCGCGCGTGAAACGCGTGGCATAACGTGCGGCATGCATCGCGAAGAGCGGGAGTTTTCGATCGTCGTGCACGTCGCGGCCGAGTTCGATGACGACTATACCGGCGACCAAGACGGCTTCGCGTGGCACGAAGACTTCGAGCGTGGGCTGAAGCCGCGACTCTTGGCGGCGGTGTTCGACGCCTTGCGCTCGCAGCCGGGCTGGCGCGCGGTCGCCGCGCCGCGCGGTCGCGACCCGGAGCGCGCGATCGAAATCGACGTGCTGCGCGAGCCCGAAAAATCCCGAAGCTGAACCAGCCGGCGGCGCTCGGCTTACTTGCCGAGCCGCTCTTGAACGCGAGCGATCGCCTCGGCGAGCTGCTGATCCTTGCGCAGACAGGGGTAGCAGTCATCGTGCCCGGAGAAGCCGCAGCCGCTGCTGACCTCGAGCTCTCGCAGCACGTCGAGCGTCTGGCGCCCTCCGACCTTGCTCGCCAGCGGCAGGAGTTCGTGCTTTTGCGCGCAGCTCTCGGCGTAGCGCAGCTTCACCGCGGACTGCAGCGCGCCCGAGGCGTGCTCGGCGAACTCCGGGCTGCGCAACCACTTTTCGGCGCGCTTGCGAACGCTCTCACGCGCGCCCTTGTCCTGGGCCAACTGGTAGACGATCTCCGCACCGCGCGCGGCCATCGTGCCTTGCAGCAAGCCGAACGCGAGGTCGGAGGTTTCCTTCGATTCGGACGCGGCGCCGCGAAATAGCACCGGAGCGAGCCGCGCATCGTCACGCCAGCTCGGATGCTGGGTGAGCGCCTTTGCGGCCAGCGAAACCGCTTCCGCGTCTTGTCCCGCGCTGGCGCGCTCGCTGGCGAGCGAGATCAGCGAACGCTCGTCCTTCGGCGGCGCTGGCTCGACCACCGGCGCGGAGCTCGCGGCCGAGGGCGCGGCTGAGGCAGCGGGCTCTGGGTTCGCGCTGTTCGCCGTGCTCGCCGAGTTGCGCTCACCGCGCGTCGATACCAGCACGATCACGGAGAATCCGACCACCACGATCGCGAGCAGTAGCGCCGCGAGCAACGCCAAGAGCGGCGTCGACGCACCCGAAAGTCGTCGCTTCAACGTCTCGGGCAACGCGTTGCGCGCCACTTCCGCGCGCGCAAGCAGGCGAGCCTGCAGCGGACGCCCGCGCTCGAGCAAGTCTGCGGTCAAACGCTTCGCACGCACCGCGAGCGCATCCCGCTTCTGGCCCGGCGCGCCAGTTGGCGGCGCGTTACTCGGCGGCACGCTACTCGGCAGGCGGAGCACGGTCGGTGCGTCGGGCGGTTCAGCGGCTTTGGCCGGTCGCACCGGTGGTGGGGGCGGCCCGGACGGAACAGGCCCGGACGGAACAGGCCCGGGCGCGACGGCCCCGGCATCCTCCGCCGGTAAATCGAAAGCCGGCAATGGATCACCCGGCAAAAATGTGGCGAGCCGCGGCGCGGGAACGCTGCGCGGCGCTAGCGCGGGCGCCGGAATCGAAGCCCGGGCAAGCAGCGTATCGAGCACCTCGACCACCTCGCTCGCGCGCTGATAGCGAGCGCTGAGCTCGCGTTGCAAGAGCCGCTGCACGAGTTGCTCGACCGGCGCAGACACCTGAATCTTGGGTGCGCGCGCCGCGATCGTGGGCGGAGGCCCTGCGATTTGTTGCGCCAAGATCCCCGCCGAATCTCGGGCCTCGTAAGGTCGCACCCCAGCGATCATCTCGAACAGCATGACCCCGAGTGCATAGAGATCGGCCCGCGCGTCGGCGGGTTGACCGAGCGCTTGCTCGGGGGCCATGTACTCGGGCGTGCCGAACACCGCACCCACGCGGGTGATAGGCTGCGCAGCGGAAAGGCCGCCGCTCATCGGCACGCGCGCGATGCCGAAATCGAGCACCTTCACGAAATCGGGCTGCTCGTCCTTGTTGAGCAGCATCACGTTTTCGGGCTTGAGATCGCGGTGAACGATCTCGAGCTCCTGTGCACGCACCAAGGCCGAAGCAATCTGCCGAGCGATGTGCAGGCTACGCGGCACACCGAGCGGCCCGGCGGCGATCTCGTCGCGCAAAAGCCGCCCTTCAACGAACTCGAGCGCGAGGAACAGCGAACCGTCGCCGAGCTTACCGAAGTCGAGCGCGGCAGCGATGTTCGGGTGCTCGAGGTGTGCGCTCGCCAGCGCCTCGCGCTCGAAGCGCGCGACCAGTGCTGGTACGTTGGTGAGCTCGCGATGCAGGATCTTGAGCGCGATGCGCTTCTTCAAGAGCACGTGCTCGGCGGCGTAGACCCTGCCCGAGCTGCCCGCACCCATTAGGCGCAGGATTCGGTAGCGCTCCGACAGCACCGTGCCGGGGCTCAAGGCGTGCTCGGTGAGCGGGTTGCTGGGCGAAGGGCGGGAGGACGGGGACGACACGGGGCCAGGCGATCCTAACGCGAGCGCGCCCCCAACGCTCGACGCAAAGCATCGCACGGCTATCCCACCTTGTATGGGGGGATGCCCCCCAAATTCCGATCCGGCCGCGCGCAGATGCAGACTAGGGCGGTGGCGGCGCGAGCGTGAGCACCAGCTCGTAACTCTCGGGTGTGGAAGCGGTGGTCCCTTCCGAAGCCTGCAGGCTGACGCGCTCGCTCAGCCGACGCTCAGCAAGCAGGCTGACCAGGCGCTCCCGCCGCTCGCGACCGAGAGAGCTCGGCAGCGATGCTTCGCTTTTTCCTTCGCGCAAAGCGCAGCGCACGTTCGGATGAGTCGCGAGAAAGTTCGCCGCCGCATCGAGCGCCAATCCGACCTCGGGCTTGGTGCTCGCCCGGTCGGAGTCGAACAGCGCGCTGGCGTCGAGCCGCACCGCGAGGCTGTTTTCGCGCTCGACCACGCGTACGCGCGGGTCGAGGCGCAGCGCGCCGAGCACCGTATCGAGCTCGCGCGCGAGCCCGGAAATGGTGCCAGGGCCGCTGGCGGCCGCCGCGCTCTGCGCCGACTTTTCTACGAGCCGTGCGTTCTCGCTGCTGACCACCTGCAAGTTTTGATTAGCGCGCGCCAAGTCGCCGCGCAGCTGATCGAGCAGTGACGCGGTCTCGGTCAGCTCCTTCGCGGCCACGCCATGGGCAAAGCGCTCCTCGGCCAGCTTCTGGTCGCCGGCTTCCATCTTTTGGTCGCGACGCGCAAGCTCGGTCTCTAGCTCGGCCACTCGAGCCTGAGCGGCGGCCAGCGCAAGCTCGGCGCGCCGGCGAGCCTCGGTCTCGACGTCGGCAGCAGAATTGGCTTCTTCGTAGCGCATCTCTGGGACGCAGCCGGACGTCGCAGCGCAAGCAGCGGCGATGCCCGCCAAAGGCACCAATACTCGCGGCGCAGCCAGTAAGAACCCATAGAAAGGTCGCAGGGAAGATTTTCGGGCCATGGTTCGTTTCAGGACAGTTGCAGGGGTTTTCATAGGCTATTTGAGCTCCCAGCCGCGCAGCCGTTGCAGGTCGAGGTGCTCGGCCAAGCTCAGTCGATCCGCGTCGGAGGCGCCGACGAACTTGAGCGCTTGGCGTTTGCCGTGACTCCAGATCGGCCGAGCCCAAGCAATGAGCGGCCTCAACCGCTCGGGTAGGCGAAGCTCGATGCGCATGAGAAGTGGCATGGGTCGCGCCTCGCTGAAGTCTTCCCGCTCGAGCACGATGCCGCTCGGGCTGACCTCCACCGCACGACACTCGCGGCGAGCCCGGCCAACGCCTGCGAACACGGGAAAACTAGTGTGAGCCCTGAGACCTGCTCGAAGCTGCATGGGAACCTCGCTCTCGTGATGAAATCGTAAGATGCCGAGAATCCGCGGGGCCAAGTTCCGCTCACTTAGCGAAGTACATATTGCTGCGTTGCCCACAAATTTGGGGGATTTCTGGGAAAGGCGTAAGGCGGTTGCGTGAGACGAGGACGCTCGGCGCAGACTCTCTCGTGTGCGCTAGCCATCGCGTTTGGCGCAGCGCTGTCGACGCGCGGACAGGCCGCGCCTCCGCAAGCAGCGCCTCCCGTCTCGAAAAGTGCCGAGCTCGCCGCGCATCCCGAGCTCACCACCGTCGACCGCGAGCTGACCCACGCGGCCACACGGCTGCTCGAGCAAGCGCACCCGGTCGAGGGCGCCGCGGTCGCGGTCGACGTGCGCAGCGGAGAGATCCTGGTCTGGGCGGAGCTCAGAAAAGGCGGCCCGAAAGGCTCGCTGATCACCGCCGCGCGGGCCCCCGCTGCGAGCGTGTTCAAGCTGGTCACCACTGCGGCGCTGTTCGAAGCGGGCGGCGTCCGGCCGAACGACGAGGTCTGCATTTCGGGCGGATTGAAGAGCATCGAACGCCGGCACCTCGATGCACCGCGGGGCGAGCGAACTTGCGCGCCGTTTTCGCAGGCGCTCGGCCACAGCCGTAACGCGGTCTACGCCCAGCTCGCCACGCGCCGGCTCGCACGCCAGGACCTGATCGACATCGCGGAGCGGCTCGGCTTCAACACTACCGTTCCCTTCGACTGGCCCGTGCCCGTGGGCACCCTGAAGGTGCCCTACAACGATCTCGACTTCGCTCGCACCGCGGCCGGCTTTCAAGGCAGCACCCTCTCACCCCTGGGCGGGGCGTATCTCGCGAGCATCATCGCGCAAGGCGGCGTCGCGCGGCGCTTTCACTTGGCCCGGGCGAGCGGCGAAGCCCCGGCCGAAGACGATGAAGGCGAAACGCGCGTGCTCAGCGCGGCCACTGCGCGACGCATCACGCGCATGATGGAGGTCACCGTGCACAGCGGCACCTCCCGGCTGATCTTCAACGACGAGTCGGGCCATAGCCTGCTGCCCGGCATTCGAGTCGCGGGAAAAACCGGTACCCTGCGCCCCGACAGCAGCGGCGAGACAGCGAGCTGGTTCATCGGCTTCGCGCCCAGCCAAAAGCCCGAAATCGTGGTCAGCGTGATGCTGGAAAATGGCGCGGTTTGGCGGCAAAAAGCTGCCGAAGTCGCGCGCGATTTGCTGCGCGTGTACTTCCACCGCAAGGGCGCGGCGAACGTCGTCGACCCGCTAGCGCAATAGGGCCATTAGTCGCCCGGCGCCGACAGCTCGCGGTTCGTGAGCGAGGTGAGCACGTGATCGCGCCAGGCGCCGTCGATGAACAGGTACTCGCGCGCGTAACCCTCGATAGTGAAACCCAGACGTGACAGGACACGCGCGCTGCGCGTGTTGCTGGGCACGTAGTTTGCCATGATGCGATGTAGGCGCCGCACCGCGAAGGCGTACTCGATCAGCCGCGTCAGCGCTTCGTGCATGATGCCCTGCCCCACCCAGGCCCAATCCAGCTGATAGCCGAGGTAGCAGGCCGCAAACGGGCCGCCGTAGATCTGCGACAAGGTCGCACCGCCGATGAACGGCCCGGTAGGATCGTCGCGCAACGCGATGCGAAGCGGCACGCTCACCCCCGCCAGAAAATCGCGCTGCAGGCGCGCTACGAACGAAAGCCAGAAGTCGAGCTCATCGGTGCCGCTGGGTTCAGGTGGCGAAAACGGCCGCAAGTGCTCGCGATTTCGCTGATTGAAGGCCAAAAGCCGTGGCGCATCGCCCCGCTCGGGAACCGTGAGCAACAACCGCTCGGTCTCGAGGCGCAGAAATCCGGGCGCTGAAGAAGTCACGGCGAAGGAGCAAACAGGCTAGCACTCAACGAAGGAAGCTCTGCTAACTTCTTGGTTGAGGCTCTGCCCCATGCCGCTGCAAACACGCCCGCTTTCGCTGCTCGGTCACCTCGCGTTGCTCGGTCTCGCGGTGGGTTGCACGAACCAGCCGCGGGCGCACAACGTGACCGGCCCTGACGGCTCACCGATGCTGCACGTGGCTTGCGGCGCGGATCAGGGTGCTTGTTTCGAGCTGGCGGGCCGCGGGTGCCCCGGCGGTTACAAGGTGTTTCCGGTCTTCGATCCGCGGGACAACAATTTTTTGATTCGTTGCCAGGGCGCCGCGCCAGAAATGGTGGCGCTGCCCGCGAGTGGCGGGTCTCCCTTCGGCACCGGCGTCTACACGCCGCCGCAAGCACCGGTCAACGCTTGGCCTGAGAACGTGAGCATCGCGGCCAAGCCGCCGCCCACCACCGGCACGCGCAACGACTCCGAAATCGACCTCGGTTACTGAGCGAAATCAGCGCGCTGCGCGCCGGCGGCGCGACAGCCACAGACCCAGCGCCGCGAAGCCCGCAAACAGTCCGCTCGCGCGGCCCGCGCCCGGCGCGCTGGTGCTGCACTTGCTCTCGCTCTTCGCGCCGGCGACTGCTGCGTCGGCCCCAGCATCGGCGGGCACTTTCTTTTCGTCTTTGCCCAAGCCGAGCTCCGCAATCGGCGTGATCACCGTTTCCGCGGGCTTGATCTGAGTACGGCTCTTGCGCGAGAGATCCTCGGCGATCCAGGTCTTCCGCAAACCACGATAGTCGGGCGGCGACTTGCCCCATTTACCGCGTTCCGCGTGATCGCAGTGAATCACCGGCACCCAGGGGTGGAAGTTATTGTACCGGACCTGGAAGCGGCTCGCCGGTGTCATCTTCACCTCGGTGCTGACCGTCTTCTTCGCACCCTCGGGCAGCGCGATGCCGCCCTCGACGCCGGTGCTGGCCGCGCCGATGACCGGATCCTCGGGCAACGCGCCGGCATCATACCGGTAGTGCAAGCGCGTGAGGATGTACTTGTTGCGCTCGAGCAAGCCCTTGCGCGCGAGCACCGTTTCACGCTCTTCCTGCGCCATCTTGATGCGCTCTTTGCGCTCCTTCGGCTTCAGCTCTTTGAGCGCTTCGGCCTGCTCTTTCTTCTCCTCCTTGGTCAGCTCGGGCGGCTTGGGCTTGCGCTCGGCCTCGGGCACGCTGCGCTCGAACACGTCGGCGCCCATGCTGAGCAGCTCGTGAATGAGCAGCGGCTCGGTCGCGCACGGCTTGCCGCAACCGTCGGCCGCGGGCCAGGCATACTCGAGCAAGAAGGTCTTCGGCATCTTCTGCCAAATGATGTCGTTGAGCCCTGCGTAGAACTCGCCCATCCGCTCCTTCACGACGAAGTCGACCTCGACGTTCGTGGGCGGAAAGATGGTCTTGTAGTTTTTGACCTCGTAGCGCTGCTCGGGGTCCAGCACGTAGATGAACAACTCCTGTTTTCCAGGAGAATCGAGCACGCCAGGCTTCGCCACCACGGTGTCGAACGGCTGATTCGTGAAGTAGCGAATCGGCGAGAGCTGCGCGCGATCACCGCCCACGAGCTCGATGCGCTTGGGATCGACCTCGGCCACCAGCGCCTTCATGCCCTTGTCCAGGTAGGGCTTGATTGCTTCGTCCGCGCCGCTCGGAGCCTTGTAGCCCTTTCCTGACAACCACGCGCTGACGCTTTGGCCGGCGTCCACGAGAGTGAACTTGTATTCGCCCTCTTTTTGCTTGGCGTTCACGTCGAGGAACAGCTCTTTGGCGATCTTCTTGCCACCCGTGATGCTGCCACCACCCAAGAAGCCGCCGCCTTCGACCTTCAGTACGCGCTCCCACTCCTGCTGAGGCGGCGACGGGTCACACGGATCTTGCTCCCAGAACTCGTGAAACCGTGGAGCGCTGATTTGATCGACCCGATCGATGAACTCGCGCTTCAGCGTGGTCGCCCCCTCCGCAGTCACGTCGGAAGGCACCAGCAGCACGACCGCAAAGCCTTCGAGCGGCCCCTCGTAGTCGGGCATCACGCTGACCGCGGTGGTGCCGCCTTTCTTCATCACCACGACCTGTGTCGTGTATGACTTCACGGAGCCGGCCTGCTTGCTGGCAAAGAAACCGTTGAGCGCGTGAGCGGGGTCGGCCGTTGCGGCGACCGCGAGCGCGAGAAGGGATGCGAAACGAAGAGAGCGCTGCATGGAGGCCGAGAAGCTAAACGCAGTCGCGCCCATTGACCAGCCCTTGCCGCGCAAACCAAACCCGCAGGCTTGCGGCACGCCCGCCACAGCCGCCCAAGGGCGGCGCACTTTCCGAATTTGTGGAAAAATCCGCCTGGTTCGGGCCGCAGCGTGCGGGCCCGCGCCCCCTGTATCCACCATGTCCGTCTGGAATCGACTCGACCGAGCGCTCGTGCAGCGAGCGCTGCACGCGCCGGCTGAACCGGAAGCGTCGCCCACGAAGCGCCGCGCGGCGATCGCGGCGCTGCTCTCCGACGGCGACCACGGCACAGAGCTGCTGTTGATTCGTCGCGCCGAGCGTCCCTCGGACCCATGGTCCGGACACATGGCGCTGCCAGGTGGTCACTTCGACCCGAGCGACGCGAGTCTACAGGCCACCGCCGAGCGCGAGACCCGTGAGGAGCTGGGCATCGAACTTTCGCAGGGCCAGTTCCTGGGCCGATTGCCAGAGGTTCGACCGCATCGATCCGGTGACCTGAGCGTGACGCCGTTCGTGTTCGGCCTCGAGAGCCGGCCACCGCTCGTCCCGAATGTGGAAGTCGATCTGGCGCTGTGGGTGCCACTCGCCGAGCTCGCGGCAGGCACGACGCGCTTCGAGCACGAGCTTTCGCTCGATGGCCGTTCCTGGCGTTTTCCGGCGTTTCGGGTAGGGGAGCACGTGGTCTGGGGCCTGACCTATCGCGTGGTGAACACGCTCATCGAACTCGTGACGCTGGAAAGTGCGCAGCTTTCCCGCTGAACACCGGCTTGCCGGCCCTCACACCCGACGCTAGAAGCCAGCCGCGCGCCGAAGACCATGTCCGCCTCCCCTTCTGCAGCCCGGCCTACCGAACGCCACGAGACCCGCGCGGTGTCCGGTGGGTTTCTGGCCGAGATCGCCGTGCACGACTGGCTCGTCCTGGCCTACGTCGTGGGCCTCGTGGTGGCCGTGCTTCAAGGCGACCGCGGGCCGTCGTTCGGCCACAACCTCGAGCGGGTCTTGATCCTGTTCGCGTCCGCGGTGATCGGCGTTTCGATCGCCCGCGGCAGTTTCCTGCGCGACGGCTTGCTGAAGGCGATCCTCTACCGAGTCGCCATCTACGGCCCGGTGCAGCTCAGCTATTTCATGTTCCGTGATCTATTGCCGAGCATCAACCCGGGCTCACTGGACGCGGAGCTGCACCAGCTCGACCTCTCCCTGTTCGGCATCGAGCCGGCGATGGCGCTCCAGAGCAGCGTGAACTCGCACACCACCGAGTGGTTCGCGTTCTTCTACTTCGGGTACTTCTTCGTGATCGCGGTGCACGTGGTGCCCATTCTGTTCTTCTCGCGGAACCAGCGAACGCTCGGGGAGTTCGGGTTCGGCATGCTGATCTTGTTCTGCGTGGGCCACACCGTCTACATGCTGGTGCCCGGCTTCGGCCCGTACCGAGCCATGGCCGAGCAGTTCACCACCCCATTCCCGCACGGGCTATGGCTGGATCTGGTCATGGACACGGTGCACTCCGGCGGCGCGCAGAAGGACATTTTCCCGTCGCTTCACACCGCCGCGCCCGCGTTCATCACGCTCTACTCGTTCCGCCACCGCTCGCGCTTGCCCTACCGTTACACCTGGCCGCTGACCGCGTTCTTCACGGCGAACATCATGATCGCCACGATGTTCCTGCGCTGGCACTATCTGATCGACGTCGTCGCGGGCCTCATCCTGGCCACGACGGCAGCGCTCTTGATCGGCCCAGTCATCGACTGGGAGCTTCGGCGTCGCGCTCGAGGCCGGCGCACGCCGCTCTGGCCCCTGCTACGCCCCGCGGTCTCGCGAACGAACCCCTGAGCGCTGAGCACCGCAGCGAAGGCCAGCCTCGATCGGGCAGGCCTTCGCTTTGGTCGGCTCAGCTCACTTCTCGTAGACCTGGGCCGCGGCCATGCCGGAGCCCGCACTCACGCGCAGAACGACTTTCATGGGTCCGCCAACCGGCAGCGCCCACTTGAAGCAGTTCGGCGCAGCGCCGACCACCGCGGTCGGGCCTTGAGTCTGGTCAGCAGCCATCACCGGCGAGGCCAGACCGGGCACCGGCATCAGCGGCACCAGCTCGATATCCAGGTTCTGCACGGTCGGAAGCGCGGCGCCGACGACGGTGTAGCACTTGCCCGGATTCATCTGGACCTGGGTCTCCATGATCTGACCTTGCTGAAAGTTCCCCGCGACGACTGCGCCCACGGCCTTGGCACCCGGAGCGTTCTGCGTCGCGAGCGCGCCGAGCAGACCGGTGGCCGCAGCCGCCGCGGTCGCATCGAGCGGGGCCGCCGGTGAACCCGCTGCCGAAGTCGCAACGGGCGGCACAGCGGCGGTAGCACCGGGCGCGGTTGCAGCAGGCGCAGTGGCTGCTGGCGCGGTAGCGGCCGGCTGCGGCTGACCCACTGCCGCTCCGGGCGTCTGACACATTTGTCCGTCGAAGTATTGCCCCGGCGGACACTGAGACGCCGCGGGCTGCCCGGTGTTTGCGGGCTTCTCGTCACCACCGCAAGCAACGAGGCCGAGCGCTACGCAGGCTGCGCCCAAGTGACGGGCAAGTCGAGTCTGAGCCATATCGTTCTGTACTCCCTTTCGCGACGCCGAGCCGGGGCCGCGCGCGGGAGTCTACCCCAGCCTTCTCCGGAAAATCAGCTGTGAGTGCCGACCCCGGCGCAGAAGCCTTCGTAGTCGATATAGCTGGTGATCGTGGGATTCTCCCCGCAGGCCGGGCAGTTTTTGTCCCGGCGCAGCTTGAGCACGCGGAAGGTCATCTTCAGCGAATCGTAGGTCAAAAGCCGGCCCACCAAGGGGTCGCCCTGGCCCAAAATCAACTTAATCGCCTCAGTCGCCTGCAAGACGCCGATCGCTCCGGGCAAGATGCCGAGCACGCCGGCCTCGGCGCACGAGGGCGCGAGGTGAGCGGGCGGGGGCTCCGGATACAGGCAGCGATAGCAGGGCCCGACGAACGGCATGAAGGTGGTGACCTGCCCGTCGAAGCGGAAGATCGAGCCGTGGACGACGGGGATCTTGTGAAACAGCGAGGCGTCGTTGACCAAGTAGCGGGTCGGGAAATTGTCGCAGCCGTCGATGATGGCGTCCCAGCCGGCGCCGAAGATCCTGTCGACGTTCTCGCTGTTCAGTCGCTCCTGGTATTTGATGATCTTGGTGTCGGGGTTCAGGTCCTTCAGCGCCACCTCGGCGCTGTCGACCTTGGGCATGCCGAGCCGCGACGTCGCATGCACGATCTGCCGCTGCAAGTTGGAGGCGTCCACGGTGTCCGCGTCGACCAAGCCAATCGTGCCCACGCCTGCCGCCGCAAGATAGAGGGACGACGGAGCGCCGAGCCCGCCCGCACCGAGCAGCAGCACGCGCGACTTCAAGAGCTTCTCTTGGCCGCGCTCACCAACCTCGGGCAAGAGCAAGTGGCGTGAATAGCGATCGAGCTGCGCCGGGGTGAGATTCGGCGGCTCTTCGACGGGGTACTTCAAGTCCTTCCAGCGCACGAAGCCTGGGTTCGCGCTGAGCAAATTCGTGTAGCCGAGCTCGGCCAAGCTCTTCGCTGCGAACGCGCTGCGCGTTCCACCCGCGCAGTACAAGACGATCTCGGCGTTCTTGTCCGGGAGCTTCTGCTCCGCCTGCATTTCCAGAAAGCCGCGAGGCAGGTGCAGCGCGCCGGGGATGTAGCCCGCGCGGAACTCGTCCTTCTCTCGCACATCCACCAGCGTGAAGGGGCGCTCCTTGCGCTGCTCGAGCCGGGTCTTCAGCTCCTCCAGGGAAACGGTGCGCACGGCTTTCCGGACGTCAGCGAACAGATCGGAGTAGGTCTTCGGCATCTTGGTCCTAAACAAAGTCGCATTTTCCGATGCGACAATTATCGAGGGGTCAGTTTTGTGCTTTTCGGCGCGGAGTCAAGCCCCTCCCGAGCGCGAAGCCCGAAATCCGCCGAGAAAACGCCATTGCTGCGGGTCGGCCGGGGGACCTGAAAAACCGGCCCGGCGGCGACGCTCGCCTGGGCGCGAGCGCGAAGCCGGACGGAAGGTTCTAGCGGTCGATCGGGTATACTCACCGTTCGCTCCCAGACCGATGCCGAAGCACGAGCGCGCTCCCCGCCATCCGGTGACGACGAACTTGAGCGCCGTGCTCGGGCCGGGCACTCTGCGAACGATGCCGCGGGCTTTTACCGCTTTCGTCCGCGAGCAAGGAAACCATCGCCATGGCACAGAACCGACTCGGTGAGCTTCTCGTTCGAGAGAAGCTCATCAGCCTGCAACAGCTGCGCAAGGCGCAAGAAGAACAGAAGCGAACGGGGTCCAACCTCGGCTACACGCTGGCGAAGCTCGGGTACATCCAGGACGGGGAGATCACCAATTTCCTCTCGGCCCAGTACCGCCTGCCCGCGATCAACCTGGACGAGTACGAGATCGATCAGGAGGTCATCAAGCTAGTCGGCCGCGAGGTGTGCGAGAAGCACCGCATCATCCCGGTCTCACGCTCGGGTTCGTCGCTGATCGTCGCCATGAGCGACCCGACCAACCTGAACGCCATCGACGACATCAAGTTCTTGACGGGCTACAACGTCGAGCCGGTCGTCGCCAGCGAGACCTCCATTCAGGCTGCGGTCGATCGCTATTACAACGCGGGGCCGTCTTACGAAGAGGTGATGGCCGACTTCGCTCTGGGCGAAGAGGACATCGATTTCGGCGGCGACGAAGAGGAAATCAGCGCGGTCGAGCTGGAGCGAGCGAGCGCGGACGCGCCGGTCGTTCGCTTGGTGAACGTGCTGCTCTTGAACGCGATTCGCAAAGGCGCGAGCGACATTCACTGCGAGCCTTACGAAAAGCGGTTTCGCGTGCGTTACCGCATCGACGGCGTGCTGTACGAGGAGATGGCGCCGCCGCTGAAGCTCAAGAACGCGCTGGTCAGCCGTCTGAAAATCATGAGCGCGCTCGACATCGCCGAGCGCCGCTTGCCGCAGGATGGTCGCATCAAGCTGAAGCTCGGCAAGGGCCGCGAAATGGATTTTCGCGTGTCGGTGCTGCCCACGATGTGGGGCGAGAAAGTCGTGCTGCGTTTGCTCGACAAGGGCAACCTGCAGCTCGACATGACCAAGCTCGGCTTCGACAACGAGCCGCTCAAGGACTTCCAGTGGGCGATCAATCAGCCCTGGGGCATGGTGCTCGTGACCGGTCCCACCGGCTCCGGCAAGACCACCACGCTGTATTCGGCGCTGAGCGATCTGAACAAGCCGGGCGTGAACATCAGCACCGCGGAAGATCCGGTGGAATATAACCTGCCCGGCATCAACCAGGTGCAGATGCACGACGAAATTGGCCTCAATTTCGCGATGTCGCTGCGCTCCTTCCTGCGCCAGGACCCGGACGTGATCATGGTCGGCGAGATTCGAGATTTCGAGACTGCCGAGATTGGCGTGAAGGCCGCGCTCACCGGCCACTTGGTGCTTTCCACGCTGCACACCAACGACGCGCCAGCCACCATCTCACGCCTCTTGAACATGGGTGTCGAGCCGTTCTTGATCACGGCCAGCGTCAACCTGGTTTTGGCTCAGCGCTTGGCGCGCCGCATTTGCGCGGACTGTCGGCGCGAGGTCGAGGTCGAACCGCAGGTGCTGCTCGACGTGGGCTGCAGCGAAGAGACCATCGCCACCGCCAAGATGTGGAAGGGCATGGGCTGCGCGACCTGCAACAACACCGGCTACAAGGGTCGCGTCGCCTTGTACGAGGTGATGCGTTTCCACGACGAGCTCAAGGAGATGGTGCTGCAAGGCGCCTCGGCCGCGGAGCTCAAGCAAGGCGCAATCAAGCGCGGCATGATCACGCTGCGCATGGCCGGCACTCGCAAGATGCTCGAGGGCATGACCACTGCGGAAGAGATCATGCGCGTCACCATGGCCGACTGACCGAGAGGCGACATGAACGGAGCCGAAGAAGGCGTCAAAGTCAATCTGCACCAGCTCTTGCGCGCCATGATCGAGAAGGGCGCGAGCGACATGCACATCACGACCGGCGCGCCGCCGCTCTTGCGCATCGACGGCGCGATCGTGCCGCTCAAGCTGCCGGCTCTCTCGCCCATCGAAACCAAGCAGCTCTGCTACTCGGTGCTCACCGAAGAGCAAAAGATTCAGTTCGAGAAGAGCAAGGAGCTCGACCTCTCGTTCGGTGTGAAGACGCTATCGCGCTTCCGCGCCAACATCTTTCTGCAGCGCGGGGCGGTGTCGGGCGCGTTCCGCTCGATTCCGTTCAAGATTCTGACCTTCGACGAGCTGGGCTTACCGCCGGTGATAACCGAGCTCTCCCAAAAGCCCCGCGGCCTGATCTTGGTCACTGGCCCGACCGGCTCGGGAAAGAGCACCACACTCGCTTCGATCATCGACAAGATCAACTCCGAGACGCGTCAGCACATCATGACCGTCGAAGATCCGATCGAGTACTTGCACCCGCACAAGCGTTCGATCGTCAATCAACGCGAAGTTGGCAGCGACACTACGACCTTCAAGCACGCGCTGAAATACGTGCTGCGCCAGGATCCGGACGTGGTCTTGGTCGGCGAGATGCGCGACTTGGAGACAATCGAGGCGGCGCTGACGATCGCGGAGACCGGGCATTTGGTGTTCGCGACGCTGCACACGAATTCGGCGATTCAGAGCATCAACCGCATCATCGACGTGTTTCCGCCGCACCAGCAGTCGCAGGTGCGCGCCCAGCTGAGCTTCGTGCTGGAAGGCGTTTTGAGCCAGTTGCTGCTACCGCGTGCCGGGGCGCCGGGGCGGGTGCTCGCGCTCGAGGTGATGGTGCCGAATGCGGCGATTCGCAACCTGATCCGCGAGGACAAGGTGCATCAAATTTATACGCAGATGCAGGTGGGGCAGCAGAAGCACGGGATGCAGACGTTGAATCAGTCGCTGTACTCGCTGTACGCGAGGCGGTTGATTACGTTGGAAGAGGCGATGGGGCGGTCGACGGATCCGGAGGAGCTCAGGAGCATGATCGAGGGGCGCGTGGGGGGCGGGCCTAATTCGATGACACCCGGGCGCGCGTAGGTCTCGGGACGGATCGGTCGACGGGCGCAGGGAGCGCGCTTCTTCGGGTGGCCTCCCAGCCCCAGGCGCGCCGGGCATGCTGATGCCATCTGGCTTTTGGTGGGCGAGCGAAACGAGATCGTGTGGGGCTGGGCCCCTCCCCTCGTGCGCGCGCTCCCTGCGCCCGTCTCCCTGTGCCGTCCAGAGACTGATTTAACTGGAGAGCGGCGGGGGGCGACGGGGGTGCGCGGCGGGGCGGTTGGGGGGGGCCCCCGGCCCCCTACGTGTCGCTGTGGGGGGCGTTCCAGTTTAGGACCGACGCGTTCGCGGGGGAGTGCGTTCTTACGCTTTGGGCACGCTCGCCGGCGGCGCGGCCGTGTGAAGTCCATGTGCGTAAGCGCGAGTGTGTTGGAGGCATCTTGCGCGTGCACGCCGGCGAACGCGAAGGGTGATGGAGTGAAACGACGGTCACTTGCGCGGGCTTGGGGCTAGAAGAATGTCTCCATGGAGTCGGGGAAGGTGCCTTGGAGGACGGGGCCGGAGGCGAAGATCGCGGCGAGCATTTCGCAACGGTGGGGTTCGGTTTGCCAGTTGCAGGTTTGTGCGGCGAGGGCGAGGGTTTCGATGGGGATGAGGGTTTCGGGGCGAGGCTTGAGGGCTCTCGAGGAGAAGACGTTGGGGAGGCCGAGCAGTTCTTCGGGCTGTTCGTCGCGGTGGCAGAGGCGGCAGACGGTGCCGATTTCGTCGTACATGGGGCGCTCGAAGGGGGCGCTTTGTGTGAGCGCGGCTTCGATGGGGAGGTGAAGCTCTGCCTTGATCGAGCGATAGGTGTTCGGCAGGAGATAGCCAAACTCGAGAAGGTCGGTCGAGATGCCGTCGATGACGACCGACAGCCAGAGCTGACCCAGTCGGATGAAGATCCGCGGGCTCGTGGCCGAGCCTGCAGGTTGAGCGCTGGACTGGCTGGTCGTGGCGGTGATGGTGAGCGGACGAGCCAGGCTCTCGACGAAGCAAGCAACGCTGGTGGGCTTCGGCAGCGCGTTGAGTAGGTCGACCGTTTCCTGGATGGTTTGAGGTGATGGGTTCGAGCCTTCGGGCGCCTTGCAGCGGTATCGGCCGAGCGGATTTGGTACTTCGGCCTGAGTTCCGCCTTCGCTTGGCGACCCACCCGTCGAAGGCAGTGCTGAGGAACCGCCCGTAGAAGGCAGTGCTGAGGAGCCGCCTGTGGCGGGCAGCGATGGCGAGCCGCCCGTGGCAGGGGGCGGGGGCGATCCGTCGGCGGGTCCGCAGGAAATCAAGGCGAAACTGGCTAGCGCGATCAGCGTTCTCATGGCGCATCTCTCTGTTCGAGCTGACGTTTCCAAAGTTTGATGAGCGCGGGAGCTCGCGGCGCGAACTCCGCCAAGGTGTACTTTTCGAGCTCCTTCAGGAACGCTTCGCGAGCTCGCAAGAGCACGCCTTTGAGTCCACACACTGGATCGATCGGGCAGGTGTTGGTCTGCGCGTCGAAGCATTCGACGAGGTTCATGTGGGGCTCGGTCAGGCGGACCACTGTCGCGATGTTGATGTCGCTCGGCGCGAGCGCGAGCGATAGGCCTCCACCGCGGCCGCGCACGCTTTCGACCCAGCCGTGGTCGATCAATCGCTGCACGACCTTCACCAGATGGTTGTGCGAGATGCCGTAGGCCGCGCTGATTTCCGGGAGGGCGACGCGTCGCCCGCGGTGCGATGCCAGGTAGAGGAGGATTCGCAGGGAGTAGTCGGAGAACAGCGTGAGCTGCATGGGGACTACGCTAATCTATAACATGTATTCTAAATACAAGTTATAGATAGTGTTGGGATACGGGAGGGCGGATCGGGCGACGGTCGCTGGGATCGCGCTTGGTCGGGTGGCCTCCCAGCCCCTCGGGGCGCCAGGCGTCTGGACAACATTTGGCCGTTGGGGGGCGGGTGAAGCGGGATCGAGGGGGGCTGGGCCCCTCCCCTCGGGCGCGCGATCCTAGCGACCGTCTTCCTGTGGGCGGCACGTGCTTTGGGCGCGATGTGGAGGGGGAACTGGGGACGGCGTGGGAGTGAATGGGGCCGGTAACTGAGGACGGAGCGGGAACGAATGGGGCCGGGAACTTGGGAGGGAGCGGGCAAGTGGGGCCGGGAACTTGGGGGGGAGCGGGCAAGTGGGGCGGGGACAATGGGTCGGGCGCTAGGGTGTCGAGCTGCGGACGGGCATTGTGGTGCGACCGGATTGGGGGGTGGCGCGTCTGTAGGGAAAATGCTCGTGAGGATTTGTTTGTTGGGCGCGTTGGTTTTGGCGGGGTGCGTGGGGCCGCCGGCGGTCAGTGCACCGGCGGGGGAGGCGTGGTGGACGAGAATGTGGTGGCGCCGGTGGAGGGGCGACCAGGGGCGGAGAAGATGACCGAGCTCGATGCATGGGCGGCGGCCGATCGAATGGCGCCGGGAGTGAATATCGGAAACACGCTCGAGAACACGACCGCGTGGGAGACGGGCTGGGGGCAGCCGCTCATCACGCAGGAGTTGATTCAGAATTTGGCGCAGCTCGGGTTCAGGACGGTGCGCGTGCCGGTGGCTTGGGATACGTACGCGGTGAATGGGCGAATTCTGCCGGAGAAGTTCGCGCGAGTGGCGGAAGTGGTGGATTGGATCACGGGCGCCGGGATGTTTTGCGTGCTCAATATCCACTGGGACGGCGGGTGGATCGATTCGGACGTGAAGGAGAAATATCCGAATCCGCATACGTTCAGTCCCATCGCCGAGAAGAAGTTTCGCGCGTATTGGCGGCAGATCTCGACCTTCTTCGCGGGGAAGAACGAGAAGCTGATCTTCGAAGCGCTGAACGAAGAGACGAATTTCGAGGGCGAAGGGTCGCTGCCGAAGGCGTACGCGACGCTGACGCGGGTCAATCAGTTGTTCATCGATACGGTGCGGAGCACCGGCGGCAACAACGCCAAGCGATTGCTGATCGTCACGGGCTACAACACCGATTTCGAGAAGACCTGCGCGAGCGACTACAAGCTACCGAAGGATACGCTGCCGAATCGGCTGTTCATTTCGGTTCACTACTACACGCCCTACACGTTCTGCGGCCTGACCGAGGACGCACCCTGGGGCAAGATGCAAAGCACTTGGGGAACGCCCGAAGACGTCACACAGCTAAACGAGCTGTTCGACAAGATGCAGGGGTTCTGCACGCGCAACGACATTCCGGCGTTCATCGGTGAGTTCGGAGTGACCGAGAAGAAGGAAGCGGCTTCACGCGTTCGCTGGTTGTCGGCGGTTGCGAACGCTTCGGTCGCCCGGCGAATGGTGCCGATGCTGTGGGACACCGGGCACGACATCCATCGCCACCCGCCCTATGGCGCGAGCGATGAGCTGCAGCAGGTGCTGCGGGCTCTCCCCGTCTCGGCTCGGCCGGCCGCCGCTGCGAGCCCATCGTCGGGAACGCCCTGAAACCCTCGAGAAGTAAATTTCTTCCGGGGAGGGGCGACAATTTCGGCAGGCGCGCCTCAAATTTGTTGTTTCAGAATCGTTTCGCTTCCGGTGCGGGTAGGCACGACACCCACACGGGTTGTGAGGCACAGGCGAAATTCGTCGGGAATTTCGCACGTCGCGAGTCCCTGGAACGCTCTCAATATTTCGCCCGAGTTTCGTAACGTGGTTTGACCTGCGATGACTCGAAACAATTGAGACATCTATGCGCAATCGAGCGGGCGATAGGTGAAGCGTCGTGCTGTTCCGCATGCCGGAGCGGTAAAGGCTGCGGACGGTCCGCGCCTCATAGACGAACTTGGAGAAATGTGATGCGTACGACCCTGCTTGCTACTCACGTGACACTGCTTTCGTGCGCCGTGGCGCTCCTGGCAGCGAACGCTCAGGCGCAAGATGCCGCACCGCCCCCGGCCACCCCGGCTCCCGCCGCCGAACCCGCTCCCGCACCTCCGACTCCTGTGGCAGCCCCAGCCGCCGAGGCGGCCCCTGCCCTTCCGCCCACGGACGCGGCTCCCCCTCCGGCGCCGGCGCCTGCAGCAGAGGCGGCGACGATCCCGGCTTGGTTCCGCGTCGACTCGGATCTCACGGGCATCCAGCTGTGGGCCGGCGCGACGCATCCGCTCGGCGACGGAATCGGGCTCGCGAGCGATATCTACTTGGTCGGTCCTTACGGTGAGTTCGACCTCGGTCCCGCGATCACCGCCGGTCCGCTCACGCTGACGCCCATGCTCGGCTACCAGGTCGACTGGGTCAATCGCAGGTCCAACGCGATCGTTCCCCAGCTCTATCTGACGGGCGGTCCGGATCCCATCTACATGGAGCTGTGGCTGCAGAATTACCTGCTGTCCCCGTTCGCGGAAGGCGCGCCGAACGACGTGTACATGCGCCTATTCATCAACTACAAGGTCAGCGACTTCTTCCAGATCGGTCCCGAGATCGAGCCTTGGTTCGCTCTCAACGAGGCTGGCGGTTCGCGAGACTCCGGCGTTTCGAGCTTCGTGCTCGGCGGCGATGTCTTGCTCAGCAACTACGGGAAGTCGAGCTCGATTCAGCTCTTCCTCGGCTACGAAATGAAGAAGAGCGCACGTGCGCTAAACGACGACGACGAGCAGAAGCGCGCTCTCGGCGGCCGCTTCACCTTCGTCCACAACTTCTGAGCAAAACGAGATCTTACGGACGGGAGTGGCGTGGCGATGCCGCTCCCGTCTTCTTTTTTTGTGCGGCTTTGCGCGCACGGCTCAGCGCGCTCAGTGCGCGTTGAGCAGCGCGGCGGCCGCGAGCGCGTCGGGCTGCTTGCCCAGGCGACGCACCAGCGTGACGAGGTAGCCACGAGCGCGCTTGTCGCTCGCGCTGGCGAGCGCGCGACCGGCAAGGATGCGCAGCACGGCCGGGGCTTCGTCCGGCGGCGGGTCGAGCTGCGCGAGGCGCGCGGCCGCTTGCTTCGGCTGGTTCGCGGCCACGTCGAGTAGGACCCCGAGCCACTGCGCGACCGGGCCGAGCAGCGCGGGATAGCGCGCGACGAGCTCGCGCGCGGGAACGAGCTGCTCCTTTTCGACCAGCTCCGTGACGCGCTCGATGATGAGCGCAACCGTGGGCTTCTCGGAGAGAGCCGCTTGCGAGGCGGCGAGCGCGTCGTCGAGCCGCTTCTGATAGCGACGCAGGCGCGCGACACGCAAGAGGTAGACTGGAGCAGAATTGCCGGCGCGGGCGGAGAGCAACTTCTCGGCTAGTGCGAGGTTGCCGGTGTCGAGCGCCGCATCGCAGGCCACGATCTCGCCCCACGGCACACTGGGAAGCGCGATCGCGTCGATCGTTTTTTGGTCGGGGTAGCGATTGGCGAGCAGCACGCCGAGGCCTGCCTCGAGACCGGCGAAAGCGGGCGCGGCCGGGGTACCAAGCGCCGCCAAAGCGTTCTTCAGCTCGGCCGCATCACCGGTTTCGTAGGCGACCACGCTGCGCACGACCGCGACGTCCGCGGACTTGGGGTCGAGCTCTTCGACTGCTTTTTGCGCTTCGTCGAGGCGCCCGCCGAGCAGGGCGACGCGAGCCGCCAGGGTGCGCGCACGCGGGTAAAGGGCGGCGAAGGAGAGCGCCTTGAGCGCGGCCTTGCGCGCGATGGTTTCATTGCCCGCGTCGATCGCCAGGAAGCCGAGCGTCGCCGCGAGCGACGGACCGTCGACGCGCGCGATGGCGTGATCGATGGCCTTGCCGGCCGCAGGCAGGTCGCCTTTGGCGAACGCGGTCGCGGCTTCGACCATGGCCGGCACCGCGCGCAGCGGGAACACGAGCTTCTTTTCGTCGTCGGGCGTGAAGTGGGCGGCGGCGGGGGGCTCGGCGCTTCGCTCTGCGTCGACGACCCAGGTGAGCGCGGTGAGCGCGCGCAGGTTGGGATCATCTGCAGGGAGTTGCTTGGCGAGCTCGTCCAACACCGGCTTGGCCTTGTCCAGGCCGTGCTCGAGCAAGAGCAGGCGCGCGAGCAGGAGCTGCGCCGGGACCAGCTTGGCATCGAGCGAGCGCGCGGCGTCGTAGCGCTCGAGCGCGCGCGGGTCACCCGCGCGCTCCAGCACGGCCCCGGCGGCCAGCTGATAGAAAGCGTCGTTGCCGGCTTCGGCGTCCCACTTCGGCAGCTGAGCCGCCGCGCCCGCCAAGTCACCCTCGATGAGGAAAGAGGCGACGCGACCGACGGCGAGCTCGCGCTCCCGCAGGCCGACTTCGCGACCGCGATAGATGGCGGAGTCGAGGCCGCGAGTTTCGTCGGCCAGCAACAGCGCGCCGAGCACGCGATTTTCCAGCCACAAGCGCCCGGCTTTTGCGCTGCGCGAGTCGAGATCGAACACGCGGCTGAGCTTGTCGTCGGTGGCTTTGAGATCGCTGAGCTTGCCGCTGTGCAGCTGCGTGGTCACTTCGGTGGCCAAGGCGGCCGCGCGATCGGCGCGCTCGAGCTTGACCTTGGCTGCGTACTTGTAGCCGCCGACGCCGGCGCCCGCGACCAGCACGATGGCGAGAGCCAGCGGGATCACGCCACGCGCCTTTTGCTTCGGCGGGGCTTCCCAGGCCGGCGCGGCACCGCCCGACGGTTCGAACACGCCGACGCGCGCGAGATGTTCGAGCAAGATCGCGGGGGCAGGTTCGGCGGAGTTATCGATGCCGGTCGGCGCAGGTCGCGCAGAACTCGGAGCTCGAGCGAATGGAGCTGCTGCCGGCGCAGCCAGCGGGGCCGACGGCAGCGGCACAGGACGCGGTGCCGGCAGCGGCGCTGCGAAGTTCGCAGGGCCACTGTGCGCAGAGTTCGCGATCGCTGGCGGGCGAGCCAGCGGCAGTGACGCGGGCGCGGGCAACGGACGGCCGGGAGCGCCGAGCGGCGCACCGTTCACGCCGGTGGTGATGTCGTCGAAGCTCGGCAGCCCGGAGTCGGAGACGAGATCGCTCACGTCAGCGCCGCTGACGTCATCGAAGTCGGGCACCGCACCGATCAGCTCGGTGACGTCTTCGCTCGAGGGCTCGGGAGGCCGCGCTGGGCGCGCTGGAGCGGGCGGCGGCGCGGGCACGCGTCCCTTGCCAAATCCGGCGTTTCCAGCGCCAGCAGCGCGAGGCGCGGCCAATGCGCGAGCCGGAGCGGCGACGGACGCGCCCGTCGAGCGCGCGTACACGTCGGATAGCTCGACCGGATCGTTACCGGTATCGAAGCGCGGTAGCGGAAGCTCCCCGCCACTTTTCACCGGAGGTCTGCTTGGAGACCGCTTCACGCTCTCCACAAGCGGCTGTCCTCGGCCGTTCGTAAGGGGGTTCGCCGCGCGCGCCAGTAGTTTGGCGGCTTCCGCCGCCGTTTGTTGCTGCCCCGCACGTTTTTGTAACGGAATTAGCTTCGCTGCCTGCTGTTGAAGCTGGATTGCTTCGTGATCGTCGGACCGCAACGCGAGCGCGCGCGCGAACACTTGCTCCGCGCGGACCGCGTCGCCCTTGCGCAGCAAGAGCTCGCCGAGCCAACGAAACGGCGCCGGATCTCCATCATCCAACTTGCCCGCGGCAACGAACGCGGACTGCGCGTCGTTCAGCAAGCCTGCGTCGAGAAACATACGCCCCACCGCGACCATCACCGAGGCGTCGCGCGCGTGCCACGTGGCGGCGCTGGACGCGACCTCGCGCAGCCAATCCTCGCGACCGGCCGCGCCGAGTCGCGCGCAGATCGAAATGGTGGACGCCGCGCTGGGGTTGTTTCGCCACGCGGCGATGAGCTCGTTGAGCGCGCCCATTGGCCCTTGAGAATACCCAGAGATGATGAGGCTTTACGAGCATTTCGCACGGGCAAAAATGCACGGGGGCTCGACGCCCGATGGGGTCGCCCACGCGGCGACCGGCCTCCGGCCCGTTTCAGTCAAAGACATCCGTGAGTTGGCGCATCGCTCCGCGCGCGGCCAAAGTGGGGCCCGACTAGCCAGCGCGCTAAATCCGTGGCAGCGCTTCCGCGATTCTCTCATCCCCCAGTGTGTTCCGATGTGTGGTGTCTTCGGTATTTTCGGTCATCGAGAAGCAGCCAATCTCACCTACCTCGGCCTGCACGCGTTGCAGCACCGCGGTCAGGAGAGCGCAGGCATTGCCACTAGCGACGGCAACCAGCTCAGCCTGCACCGCGGCATGGGCCACGTCATCGACGTGTTCCCGCCACGCCAGCTGGAGCGGCTGAGCGGCGAGAACGCGATCGGTCACGTTCGCTACTCCACCGCGGGCGGGTCGATGCTGAAGAACGCTCAGCCGATCGCGGTCGAGTACTCGCGCGGGTCCATCGCCATCGGGCACAACGGAAACCTGACCAACGCCGACGAGCTCCGCGAGAGGCTCGAGACCCGCGGCTCGATTTTCCAGAGCACCAGCGACACCGAGGTGATCGTCCACCTGATGGCGATCAGCTCTCAGAAGTCGCCGGAGGATCGGCTGGCGGACGCGCTGAGCCACGTGAAAGGCGCCTACTCCCTGCTCTGTCTCACGCCGCAGTCGATGATCGCGGTGCGCGATCCGATGGGCTTCCGGCCGCTGTGTCTCGGGCGCATGCCCGGCGAAGGCGCTTACGCGGTGTCGAGCGAGCCCTCGAGCTTCGACCTGATCGACGCCGAGTACGTGCGCGACATCGAGCCAGGCGAAATGGTGGTCATCGATCGCAACGGCCTGCGCACTTGGCGGCCGTTCGCCGACAGCCGGCGCGCCTCCTGCATCTTCGAGTACGTGTACTTCGCGCGGCCGGATTCGACGATCGACGGCGTCAGCGTGTACGAAGCCCGAAAAACCTTGGGCCGCGCGCTGGCCCAGCAGCAGCCGGTGGACGCCGACGTGGTGATTCCGGTCCCCGACTCGGGCGTACCGGCGACCCTCGGGTACTCGGAAGCCTCGGGCATTCCGTTCGAGCTCGGGCTGATGCGCAGCCACTACGTGGGCCGCACCTTCATCGAGCCACAGCAGAGCATTCGCCACTTCGGCGTGCGCTTGAAGCTGAACCCAATCGGCAACGTGCTGCGCGGCAAGCGCGTGGTGGTGGTGGATGACAGCATCGTGCGCGGCACCACCAGCCGCAAGATCGTGAAGATGCTGCGCGCCGCGGGCGCGACCGAGGTGCACATGCGCATCTCCAGCCCGCCCACCAAGTGGCCTTGCTACTACGGCATCGATACGCCGACCCGCGCCGAGCTGATCGCCGCGACCCACAGCGTGGAAGAGACCAACCAGTACCTCACCAGCGACAGCCTGTCCTACCTCTCGCTCGAAGCCATGCACCGGGCGGTGCTCGAGGCACGCAAGGTGACGGTGGAGCGGCGGCCCAACTCGCTGCCGGTGGTCAACGGTTCGGGCTCGCTCGACTCGTTTTGCACAGCTTGCTGGAGCGGGGACTATCCGGTCGAGTTCACGCCGCCCCCGCGCCAGCGGCAAATGCAGCTGCTCGACATCTAGTTCGTGGGCGGGGCGCGCGCTGCCCCCGGTTCCGAAGCAAATACGGACGGGACCTCCCCGACCTGGGAGGAGGGCGTGTTCGCGTGCGGCTGGAGTGGTACGCTTGGCGCTTCGGAGCTTCGCCGTGCTCGATCAACTCCCCTCCGACGTCTCCATCTACGAGGTATCGCCGCGCGACGGCCTGCAGAACGAGTCCGCGCCGATTCCGCTCGAGGGCAAACGCGAGCTGATCGAGGCGCTGGTACAAGCGGGCCTCACGCGAATCGAGCTGACCAGCTTCGTTTCACCGCGTTGGGTGCCGCAGCTCGCTGACGCCGAAGAGCTTTCGCGCGCGGTCCGCGCGCCCGAGGGTGTCACCTTCAGCGCGCTTTGTCCGAACGCGAAGGGTCTCGAACGCGCGCTCGCGGTCGGGCTGCAAGAGATCGCGGTGTTCTTGTCGGCGTCCGAAACGCACAACCGCAAGAACACCAACAAGACCATCGAACAATCCTTCGACGCCTTCGCCGAAGTCGTGCCGCCCGCGCTGCAGCACGGCATGCGCGTGCGCGCCTACGTGTCCACGGTCTGGGGCTGCCCCTACGAGGGCGCGGTCGATCCCGCTCGCGCCCTCGATATCGCCAAGCGGTTGCTCGAGCTCGGCTGCTACCAGGTGTCGCTCGGCGACACGATCGGCGTGGGCACGCCGCTACAGACGCGCGAAATCGTCAAGCTGTTCCTGGCCGAGATCGCGCAGCCCAAGCTCGCGCTGCACTTTCACGACACGCGCGGCACCGCGCTCGCCAACGCTCTGATCGGCCTGGAGCTCGGCATTCGTGACTTCGACGCCTCGGTCGCTGGCGTCGGCGGCTGCCCCTACGCGCCCGGCGCGGCGGGTAACCTGGCCACCGAAGATTTGGTTTACATGCTCGAAGGCATGGGCGTAAAAACCGGCGTGAACCTGGATTGGCTGATCGAAGCAGGGCGCGTTGCCGAGCGGGTGATCGGTCGCCGTCTGCCGGGCAAAGTGCATCAAGCGGGCCCGCGCGTGCTCCGCACCGCTTCGATTCGGCCGTAGCGACCCACGTTCACTGCATCGTGCGTGAACCGCATTCCAGGGTTTGAAAATACGCTTCGCGAGAACCCTCGAACGAGTCCTCGTAGTAGACGCCGATCTTTCCATCCGGCCCGGTCGCGAGCGACGGCCCCAACGACGGTGTCGCGGTCGTGGTCAGGCGCTGGCGCGCCTCGCGCACGCTCAGGTCCGGCGTCAAGATCTCCCAGTACACCTCGAAGTTACCGTCGTGATCGTCGGTCCAAGCAACGAGCAGGCGATCGCCCAGCGAGAGCGCGTCTTGAAAGCGCGCGAAGTTCGCGCCGGACGTGACCGGCCGCGGTGGCAAGACCAACTCGCCATTCACGTCGAAGGCGGCGGCCCAAACCGCGTTACCCGCGAGCCCCGAGCTCGGATAAAGCGTCCACAGCGCGATGAATCGATTCCCGACGAAATGGAGCGTGGGGGCCTGCACATCCATGCCGACGAGCGTGGTCGGCACGCCCACCTCCTTCAGGTTCGCATCGAACACACGAACGCCCAAGCGCGCGCTGCCCATGCCGGAAGGCGGCGCCACCACGTACGAAACACCGATTCGCTCGGGGCTCACCGCGAGCGATGGGCTTTCGTTGACCAGGCCGTCGTCGATGAGCTGCACATTTTCGCCGAGTAAACTGCCGTCCGGGGCGATGCGCTGCCCGTAGATCCCAACTCGGTCTCCGATGGCTTGCCCTTCCAGTCGTCGATCGTCGAAGGCCAGCACGAACTCGGAGCGGTTCCACTGGATCGTCGGTCGCTTGGAGAAGCCCGGGGCATCAGTCACGCGCTGATCCGCCGCCAGCTTCTCGCCCAATGAGTCGAAGCGGTTCAGGTAAATCTCGTAGTTACCCTGTTGTCGCGCGTCGCTCGAGGCGTTTGCGATGACCTGCCCGGACCAGGCGAGTGCACCAGGGTAGGTATCCGGGTTGATGTCCGAGACGATGCGTTCGAAGCGGGTGCTGCCGTCGGAACGCAGGCCCTTGATCAGCGCGCGCGTCTTCTCGCTGTCGTTCGGCGGCTTGAAGACCGTGCTGTAGCTGACGACGAAGCCTTCCGGCGTGCCCACGATGGCGCCCGCCGAAGCACGATTACCCTCGGCCGTGGACACACGAACCGGTGCGAGCTTGGACGCGACGTAGGTCATGTCGTCGTCGACGATGCCGTTGCAGTCATTGTCGACGCCGTCACACTGCTCGCCGCTGCCGGGAAATGCGGCCGCGCTGCGATCGTCGCAATCATCACCGCAGGCGTTGGGCTGGCCCGGCGCGAAGCCCGGGCGGGGCGCCTTGAAACCGTCGCCGTCACTATCCACGGTCAGTTCGGGAAACACGCAGCCGAGCAGTGGATCGCAGCGGTTGTCGGTACAAACGTCACCATCGTCGCAAAAGGTTTGCAGAAGTGCGCACTGCCCGTCGACGCACTGGCGCACCGCACAGGCATCGCTTTCCCCGCATTCGAAATCCGCCGTACACGCGGGCGTGGGCGGCATACCGCCGCTGCCCCCCGTGCTGCCCCGAACCGAGCCCGGAAACAACTCCGAACGGCTCCCGCACGCGACGCACAGCAGCGCGCCCAAGAGAGACGACAAGAAGGCTCGTTTCACGCCAGACCCTACGCGCGGAAATGTCATCGAGCTCAGCGGACCCTCGCTAGAAGCAAACTCCATAACCCTCGATGTCGACGTCGCCGCAGATCATGCCGAGCGGGCAATCGTTCAGGCCATCGAACGTGCAGAGCCTGGCGCAATGACGGCCGGGCAGCGCGCCGACCACGCAAATGAACCCAGGTGCGCAACCCTCCGTGCCGTCACCGCAAGCCGCCCCCTGCGACCCGGCGCCCGCCTCGAGGCAAAGTGCGCCATACGTTTGCACGCCGCACCCCTGACCGAAGGGATGATCGACGAATGGGTAGCAACCGCTGCCCGATGGACAAGTCGGAACGGCCGCGAGCGGATCGCACTCCTTGATGGCCGGCGGCGGCTCCACGGTGGGGCAGCCCGGATCCACGAACGGAGTTCCGCCGGTGGTAGGTTGCGCGCTACCGCCGCTGCTGAACGAACCGCCACTGCTGATCCGACCGCCGGAGCCAAATCTGCCGCCGGTCCCAGCCCTCACGCTGCCACCAGCACCGGCGCCTGCACCGGGGTCGATGGGCGTGTCACCTTGGCCAGCTTTGCCGCCGCACGCCGCGGCCAAAGCCAGAAGACCGGTGCCCAAAGCGAAGCGCCACCCGTACATGCCGCGGCAAGCATAGCCGACGAGCGTGGCTCTGTCCCGCCCGCCGCAAAGCGCCTTACCCCTGAAAAACGCTTTCTCCGACGCGGGCTCTTCACCCCAACCCCGAGCGTTGGTAAACGCTCTGCCCACCATGCAAGCCATCGCCAGGCTGCTGCTCGTCGCCCTGTCGTGCTGCGCGTGCCATCGCGTGGAAGAGCCCGAGAGTTCGCGCGGGGCGCAATCTGCGACCGCCCCTGTCGAGCCGAGCGCTCCGCCAGCCGCGGACGTCACGCCGCCGCCTCCGAGCGCCGCGCTGCCCGCGGCCCCCAGCGGGGCAGAAGCGCCCGCCGCGTCTGCCCCGGCGCTTCCCAGCGCGCAGAGCGAGCCCAAGTGCGTCGTTCCTCTCGGGGAGCCGGCACCTCCCACGCAAAAGCCCGCCGCGCAGTGTCCCAAAGACACCGGAACGCCCCCGAAGCTCGAGCGCCGCGGCCTACACTTTCCGGAAGCGAGCGCCAGCGCGAAGCTGACGGTCGAGCGCGCCGTAACGCCCAGCGAGCACGAACGCGGCCTGATGTTCCGCACCAAGATGCCCGAAGGCCAGGGCATGCTCTTCGAGTGGCCGAACGAATCTCAGCGGGTGTTCTGGATGCGCAACACTTGCATTCCACTCGACATGTTATTCATCGCCAAGGACGGCACGGTGGCGGGAATTCAGGAGCAGGTGCCCACGCTGAACGAAGCGCCGCGCACCGTACCCTGCCCGGCCGCTTACGTTCTGGAAGTCAACGCGGGCTGGTGTCGACGCCACGGCGTAAAGCCCGGCATGCGCATGCAGCTCGACTGAGTCGCTCTCACTGACAATCCTGCCCTTCCAAGCGAGAACCGGAAAATGCGTCTAGCTTCACCCCTCTCCATTCGCCCACGTCACTCGCTCTTGCTCGGCCTCGGCTGGCTGCTGGCTTCGCTCGCAGGCTGTCGCTCCACCACCCCTCCGGAGCCGGAAAGCGTGCGCCGCGAACCGACTCCGGAGCCCGCAAAAGAGCCGACGCCCGCGCCGACACCGACCCCGGTGGCCACTGCCGAGGCCAGCGCAGCGGTCGGCTCCGCGAGCGCCAGTGCGGCGAGCAGTGCGGCACCAGCCGCGAGCGCTGCGAACAGCGCAAGCCCCGCCGCAGCCGCGCCCGCGGTCGCCGAAGTTCCAGTTCCGCCCGGCCATCGCAAAGTGGTCGCGAAGCCCGTGCAAGCGGTCACGCCGAGCCCTGACGATCCTCTGAAGGGCGTGTTCACGCTCGAAGACGCCACCAAAGGGCTGCCTGGCAAAGGCAAGCTCATCGCCGAAATCAAGACCGACGCCGGCAAGCTCGAGTGCGAGCTCTACGACGACAAGGCGCCGATCACCGTCGCCAACTTCGTCGGCCTGGCCCGTGGCCTGCGCCCGTTCAAAAACCTCAAGGGTGAGTGGCAAAAGTCCGCTGGCTACGACGGCACCACCTTTCACCGAATCATCAAAGGCTTCATGATTCAGGGCGGCGACCCCGCGGGCACCGGCGCCGGCGAGCCTGGCTACGTGATCCCCGACGAGGTGTGGGACGGCGCGTATCACTCCCAGCGCGGCTTGATTTGCATGGCCAACCGCGGCCCCAACACCAACGGCATGCAGTTCTTCATCATGGACGGCTCCGCGCCGCACCTCGACAGCGGCTACACCATCTTCGGCAAATGTGGCCCCGACTCGGTGATCGAAAAGATCGCCGACAGCAAGGTGCAGGGTGATCGCGCCGAGAACCCGCCGAAGATTCAGAAGGTCACGGTGCACCGCGCACCTGCCAAGAAATAAGGACGCAAGGACGCTTCGCGTCGCGCCGCGCTCAACGAATATCGCGCGGGCGCGACGACTCGCGCGTCGGTTCGAGCAGCGCCTTGGCCGAAACGCCAACCGCGCTGCTCGCCGAAAGCGCCTTGTCGAGCTGCTCTAAAAACTGCTCGCGCTGGGTGTGCGACACGATAATCCCGCCCAGAGCGAGGCTCGCCACGCTCGCACCCATGGCGGTGATCTGAGACGCGACCAACACGTGAAAACAGTCGATGCGCGGCCTCGACGCTTTGAAAACCGCCGTCAACTCCGCGCGCAACGCCGAGTCGTACGTGACGAGCTCGGCGACCTCGAAGAACAAGCGGACCAGGTGCCCTTGCTCGACCGCAGCGGTGAACGCGCTCGCGATCGGCTTCACGAAGGCGCTCGAGCCGTTTCCGAACAGGCGAATCACCACCACGCCGCGACCCAGTCGCCAAATGTCCGCGCCCCCGCGCGAGGAACTCACCCGCAGACCGCCATACGGCAGACTCGCCTCCGCTCGAATGCTGTCCCGCGACTCGTCCACGGGCGCAGTATGCCAGAGGGGTGGTCAGATTTCCGTAAACGATCGAAGACCCTGCCATCGTCCGACTGGGCTGCCCCGAAATTGCCGCATTTGCACCAGTGTGGGGCGTCGCGCGGCCCACGAACGGCAGCGCCGCCGCTGCTACGCCGGGGACCGCCCGGTCGTTCGCCGACCGTCACTCAATCGGGTTGGTAGAGCACGCGTTGAGTCGGCTCGGCAAAGTAGTACCGGGCGTACTCGGGGCGCCCGAAGCTCAGCGCGCCAAACGCGTTCACCAACAACGACCACGCCGCGAGCAGCCACACGCCCCGACGCAAGCGAAAGCCGCTGAGCGCGAGCATCCCGAACAGAAACACCGCAAAGTCGTTCGAAAACCGATAACCGAACTGAAGCCAGCCCGTGTTTTGGTAAAAGAGCGACGGCAGCGCGACACATAGCGCGGTGATCGAAAGGCCGACGAACGACGCCGACCGGCGCTGGGGTCGGAGCAAGAGCAGATAGAGCGGCGTCGTCACCCACAGCGCAAGGCCGTGCAGGTTGATGGTAAAGAGCGCGCCACGCTCACCGGGCACCCAGGGCAAGCTGGTCAGAATCACGCCCAGGTTCTTGGCCAGGTAGTGGTAGCTGAAGAGCCCCCACTTCTCGATCCGCGTTTGCCAGACCACGGTCAAATAGCGATAACCGACCTCGAACGGGTCTCCGAACCGCGCGGCGTTGTGCCAGGCAGAGAGGGCGAGCACGCCGCCCAGGGGCAGCGCGAATTGGCCGAGCGAGCGTCCCAGTCGCGCTCGGTCCAGGGCAGCGAGATAAGCGAGCGGTCGCTCGAGCGGGCACGGCGCGCCGGTCGCAGCAGCCGCGCGCACCGCTTCGAACACGAACAGCGGCGCCGCGAACAGCAGGGGAGAGCGCGTCGCAAAACCGAGTCCGAGCACGAGGCCCGCGGCGAACGGTCGCTCCGCGCGGATCGAAAACAGCAGATAGAGCGCCGCCAGTGCGACGCCCACGACGTGCGCGGCGAACCACACCGTGCCTTGCACCGCGCTGAAGAAGTACACCGTGCCCAAGCCGAACAGCAGCGCCAACCCGACGTTTTCGCGCTCGCCGCGCAGGCTGTCGCCCACCTGGCGTAGCTTTTCCAACGCGAGAAAGAGGAGGGCCGGGCCGCCGCCTGCGAGCAGTAGGAAGAAGAGTCCATCGCGCACGTGCTCCGCGCCGCCGCACAGCGCGACCAGCGGCACGAGCAGCAACGCTGGAAACGGCGGAAACACCACGTACGTGCGACCGTCGAACACCGCGAAGTCGTTGTTGCCCGTGTACGCGGGAGCGGGCCCGGCAAGGTCGAGCCGCCCCGAAAGCCAGCTCTCGGCCAGCAGAGCGAAATGGTTGAATGGGGTGTGCCGAGCCCAGAGCGCCCCGGGCGCAGTCAAACACGCTGCCAGCGTGAACGCGGCGTACACCAGCGCTGCCAGCGTGAGCCGCCGACGGCGCTCCGAATCTCCCAAAAGACTCACCCCTCTCTAAATAGGCGTCGCGAGTAGAAACCGGCAAGCGACAGGCGGCGCGCCGCAGCGGACCCGCGGATTAGCCACAGAGCGGGTCGACGGAGCAGGCCTTGGTGCTAACTTCGGCCGCGTGTCGAAACCCATGTTCGTCGTGCCAGCGGCTGATTTGGAGCGCGGACCGCGCGAAGTCAGCTGGGCCATCCCCGAAGGGTGGCTGCGCGCAGCGCTCTCCGAGTCCACGGCGACCCCGCGCGGCGACGGCAAGCTCGAGCTCGAGCTGAGCAAGAACGGGCGTGAGGTGGTGGCGCGCGGTCGGGCCGAGGTGGACGTCGAAATGCCCTGCGTGGTCACGCTCGACCCCCTGCCCTTCCGGCTCGAACCCGAGATTTTCCTGATGCTCACCCCATCCCCGGCCGCTAAAGCGGCCTCTCGGCCGGCGCGGGAGCGCGGGGCGGGCAAGGGCGAGCGTGGCGCACGCGACCGAAAAAATGACGCGGGAGGCTGGGCCGTGGATCCTGAGCTCAGCGCGTCGAACGCGGCCCAAGACACTTACGACGGCGAGAAAATCGTGCTGGACGAGTTCCTGCGCGAGTTCATCCTGCTCGAACTCCCGATGTATCCGCGGCGTTCCGACTTGCCTTCAGGGGAAACCCCCGCTATCGGTGCGCCCTCCGTGGTCGCGGAGCCCTCCCCGGCAGCCGTCGATCCCAGACTCATGCCGCTGGCTGCGATTGCCAGCCGGCTCCGTGACCAGAAGAAGGACTAGATCCCATGGCCGTACCGAAGCGACGACTGAGCAGCAGCAAGCGCGACATGCGACGCGCGAATCACGACAAAGTGACGGCACCGAACATCGTTCCGTGCCCCAACTGCTCTGCGCCGATGGTGCCGCACCGGGTGTGTCCCTCGTGCCGTCACTACGCGGGCAAGGCGATCTTCAAAGACGAGACCAAGTAGACGCGCTGGCGCTGCCGCGCTCTTGCTTGTCCAATCCGACCGCTCGCAACACCCCGGCAACGCTTCGCGTCAACTGCGCGGCGGGTGCCTGCACCTGCCCGCATTTCGTGACAATTCGGATGCGCGTCGTGAAGTCTGGATTGGTTCAACCAATTTTGCGTGACGGCGCGATGCGAGCGTCGTAACGAGAAGCCATGCCTGCGGATCCGAGGCCGCGCAGTCAGATCATCGGTACGGGCGGCTACGCGCCCGAACGAGTCCTTACCAACTTCGATTTGGAGAAGATGGTGGACACGTCCGATCAATGGATTCGCGAACGCACTGGGATTCGCGAGCGCCGCATCGCGCGCGCCGACGAAACCACGAGCGACATGGCGCTGGTCGCGGCGCGACGAGCGCTCGAAGCGGCGGGGCTCGAAGCAAAGGATCTGGACATGATCGTGGTCGGCACGATCAGCGGCGACATGCCGATGCCCGCGTGCGCGGCGTTCCTGCAACGCAAGCTGGGCATCACCGATGTTCCGGCCTTCGATATTTCGGCAGCGTGCGCCGGCTTCCTGTACGGCCTGTCGATCGGCGACCAGTTCATTCGCAGCGGGATGCACCGCCACGTGCTCGTGGTCGGCGCGGAGCTGCTCAGCCGCGTGATGGATTGGGAGGATCGAACCACCTGCGTGCTGTTCGGGGACGGCGCCGGCGCCGCTGTTCTCGGTCCCGCGAGTGATGATGGGCGCGGCGTGCTGTCCACGCGCCTGTACACCGATTCCACGCTGGTCGAATCGCTGCGCATCCCAGCCGGAGGCAGCAAAGAACGCATTTCGCCGGCGTCGATCGCCGAAAAGCGCGACAAGGTGTTCATGAACGGCCAGGACATCTTCAAGGTCGCGGTGAAGAACCTGACGCGCGCCTCGGCCAACGCGCTCACCGACGCCGGGCTCAGCGCGCACGACGTACGCTGGGTGGTTCCCCATCAAGCGAACCTGCGCATCTTGTCACAGGTAGCGCAGCGGCTGGACATTCCGCTCGAGCGCTTCGTGATCAACATCGACCGCTACGGCAACACGTCGAGCGCGTCGATCCCGATCGCGCTCGACGAGGCCGTGCGCGACGGACGAATTCAGCGCGGCGACACGGTGCTGATGTGCGCGCTCGGCGGCGGTATCTCTTGGGCCAGCGCCCTAGTTCGAGTGTGAGGATCTGATGCGCATCGCGTGGTTGTTCCCCGGTCAAGGCAGCCAGGAAGTCGGCATGGGCAAGGACGTGAGCGCGGCTTCGTCCAGAGCGCGAGAGGTGTTCGAGAGCGCCGATCGCGCGCTCGGTCGCTCGATTCAGAAGCTCTGCTTCGAGGGCCCGCTCGAGGAACTCACGCTCACCTACAACACGCAGCCCGCGCTGGTCGCGACCAGCGTGGCGATCTTGGCCGCCATTCGCGACCAGTATCCGGCGCTGCCTGCGCCGACGTTCGCTGCGGGGCACTCGCTCGGCGAGTACAGCGCGCTCGTGGCCGCTGGCGCGCTTGCGCTCGAAGACGCAGTGCGCTTGGTCGAACGGCGCGGTCGTGCCATGCAGGCCGCGGTGCCCGAGGGTCAGGGTGCCATGATCGCGGTGCTCGGGGGTGACCGCGAGGCGGTGCTCAAGCTGTGCGCGGATGCCAGCACGGCGGGCATCGTGGAGCCCGCGAATTTCAACGCGCCCGGGCAGGTCGTGCTGTCCGGTGAGCGCGCTGCGGTGGATCACGCGGCCACGCTCGCCGCCGAGCGAAAGCTGAAAGCGATTCCGCTGAAGGTCAGCGCGCCATTCCATTGCTCACTGATGGCGCCCGCGGCCCGCGACGTGGACGCCGCGCTCGCCGACATCACCGTGCGACCGCTCGGCTTTCCAGTGGTAGCCAACGCGAACGGGGAGCCCAACCAGGATCCGTCTGCGGTGCGCTCGCTCTTGGTTCGGCAAATCGACGGCGCGGTGCTTTGGGAACAGAGCATAAGCCGGATGGCCGATGCCGGAGTGACCCACGCCCTCGAGATCGGGCCGGGCAAGGTCCTCGCCGGTCTGGTCAAGCGCATCGACAAGCGAATCCGCGTCCACAGCGTTTCCGGGCCGGACTCAATCGCCGCGATCGGCGAGTTTTTGGGCTGAGCGGCCGCTTCAGCCGGCAATTCTGGAGTCGAGTCGCGGTCGACTCGGGCGACGCGCTGCGTCGTTAGGCGCGAATTGCGCGTAACGGCTGCCGCGAAATCGTCTGCCAGTTGCGGCCCGCGGGGGAAGCCGTGCTAAACACGGCCGCGCTGAGCGTTCCCCCGCTCGGCTTCAGACCATGTTCGACCTTTCCGCAAAAGTAGCGATCGTGACCGGCGGCTCCCGCGGCATCGGGCGCGCCATCGGAGAAGCGCTGGCCGCGCAAGGCGCGCATGTCGTCCTCGGCTATGTGAGCGGCGAGGCCGCGGCACACAGCGCCGTGGCCGCCATCACCAGCGCCGGCGGCAAAGCCGAGGCGGTGCACATCGACGTCTCGAACGCGGAAGCTTCCGAGCGCACCATCGCCGAAGTTGGCAAGCGACTGGGGCGCCTGGACATCCTGGTCGCCAACGCGGGCATCTCCATCGACGGCCTGCTGCTGCGACTGGGCGAAGACGACTTCGACAAGGTCCTCGCGGTGAACCTGAAAGGCGCCGTGTCGAGCGCGCGCGCGGCCGTAAAGATCATGATGCGCGCGAAGACGGGCCGCATCGTCTTCATCTCCAGCGTGGTGGGTGAAATGGGCAACGCGGGGCAAACGGCGTACAGCGCGTCCAAGGCCGCGCTGCTCGGCGTGACCAAGTCGATTGCCCGCGAGTACGCGTCGCGCAACATCACGGTCAACGCCGTGACCCCGGGCTTCATCGATACCGACATGACCGCGGCGCTCACCGACGCGCAAAAGGCTGGTATCTCCGCGGCAGTCCCGCTCGGCCGCACCGGCACCGCGCGCGAAGTCGCCGCGAGCGTCGTGTATCTGAGCTCGGATGAAGCCGCCTACGTGACCGGCCACGCGCTGCGCGTGAACGGCGGCATGTACATGTAAATTTTCGGGATTTTTCCGAACGAACCGAATAACGCATAGCAAAGGGCAGACCTCGTTTGGTAGAGGCGCCACCTGGAGAAGACACCATGGCGGAAGGTCGCGACATCACGGCCGAAGTGAAGCGGATCATCAAAGAGCAGCTCGACGTCGATGAGAAGGACATCAAACCCGAGTCCACGTTCATCGACGACCTCGGCGCCGATTCGCTAGGTCTCGTCGAGCTCGTGCTCGCGTTCGAAGAGGCCTTCGAAATCGACATCCCGGACGAGGACACCGAGAAGATCCGCTCCGTGCAGGATGCGGTCGACTACATCGAGAAGCACCTGAACAACTGAACTTTTGGCGCTCACCCCCTCTCTCCCGCTTCCGGGTCGCGGCGGCGAACGCACTGCTCACGCGGTGCGAGTTCGCGAGCCCGAGCTCCGTCGCGGGACAGACCGGGGTGAGGCCGTACAAGTCGTCTCGCTCTGGGAAGGACCGGTAGCGAAGGCGCAAGGATGCATATGGAGCGTGTCGTAGTAACTGGCCTAGGGCTGGTCACGCCGAACGGCGTCGGTACGGAGCCGACCTGGGAGTCGTTGATCAACGGCGGTAGCGGGGTCGGCCCGATCACCCTGTTTCCCGCGGGACCCGAGTACGCGACCCGGATCGCGGCCGAAGTAAAGAACTTCGATCCTGCTGCGTTCATGGAACGCAAGAAGCTCAAGGAAGTCTCGCGCTTCATCCCGTTCGCGATGGCCGCGACCAAGATGGCGCTCGAGCAAGCCGACCTCAATTTGACCGAGGACGAGCGCGAACGGGCGGGCGTCTTCATCGGCGTCGGTCTGGGCGGCCTCGAGAACCTCGAACGTTGCACGCTCACCCTCACTCAAAAGGGTCCGGGCAAGGTCAGCCCGTATTTCATTCCGTCACTGATTGCCAACATGGCGGCAGGTCAGGTTTCGATCGCGTTTGGTATGCGCGGGCCGAGCCTGGCTCACACCAGCGCCTGTTCGTCGAGCGCTCACGCGATCGGCGAGGCCGTGCGCTGGATGCAGCGCGGTGACGCCGAAGTGATGATCGCGGGCGGCGCGGAGGCCACCATCACGCCCATCGGTATCGGCGGCTTCAGCGCCATGTTCGCGCTCAGCCGGCGCAACGAAGAGCCGGAGCGCGCGAGCCGCCCCTGGGACCGCGGGCGCGACGGCTTCGTGTGCGGCGAGGGCGCCGGCACGCTGATCCTGGAAACGCTGACCCGCGCCAGAAAGCGCGGCGCCAAGATTCTGGCCGAGATCGTGGGCTACGGCGCGACCAGCGACGCACACCACATCACCAAGCCCGCTCCCAACGGCGCCGGCGGCGCGCGCGCCATGCGCCTCGCGCTGAAGGACGCCAAGCTCGCGCCGGAACAAATCGACTACATCAACGCGCACGGCACCTCGACGCCGGCCGGTGACCTGGAAGAGGCCAAAGCCATCATCGACGTGTTCGGCTCGCACGCGCTCGACAAGAAGCTGTGGGTGAGCTCCAGCAAGTCGATGATGGGGCACTTGTTGGGCGCCGCTGGTGCGGTCGAAGCCGGCGTGTGCATCAAGTCAATCGGGACTCACCTAATTCCCCCCACCATCAACCTCGAGGATCCCGATCCCGAGGCGAAGCTCGACTTCGTGCCGCTGAAGGCGCGCGAGCGGCGCATTCGCTACGCCATGTCGAACTCGTTCGGGTTCGGCGGCACGAACGCGACCGTGATCCTGTCTTCCTTCGAGGGCTAATCGTCCCGGCGGGCCGCAGATGCAGTGCCCACTTTGTCATGAGATGGACAGCCGCGTGGTCGACTCGCGGCTGGTCGCGGGCGGCACGGTCACCTGGCGCCGCCGCGCCTGCGACGCGTGCGGCCGGCGCTTCACCACCTACGAACGGGTCGAGCACCAACTACCGGTGGTGGTGAAGAAGGACGGCCAGCGCGAGCCGTTCGATCGCGACAAGGTCCTGCGCAGCTTGCGCATCGCGTGCAACAAGCGGCCCGTCTCGACCGACGCGCTCGATGAGCACGCCGCGGCGCTCGAGCGTGAGCTAGCCGAGAGCGGGGAAAAGGAAGTCTCCTCGCTAGTCATCGGCGAGCGGGTGATGGAACTCTTGAAGCAACTCGACGAAGTCGCCTACGTTCGCTTCGCCAGCGTGTATCGCTCGTTTCGCGACATCGACGAGTTCATGGCGGAGATGGGCAAGCTGGTTCGCTTGCGCGGCGCCGAGGAAGATGACGCCGAGGCGGCCAAAAATCCGAAGGCGCTGGACGCCCGGACCACGCCGCGCAAGGTGGAGTGAATAGACCAAGGCGATGGCCGACTTCGACAGCACCTTGATGGCCCGAGCGCTGGAGCTCGGTCGCCGCGGCGACCCGTCCCCCAACCCTCACGTGGGCTCGGTAATCGCCGACGGTCAGCAGATTCTGGCCGAAGGGTTTCATGAGCTAGCAGGCAACGACCACGCGGAGATCGTGGCCTTGAAGCTGGCGGGCAACGCGGCGCGCGGCAAAACCCTGTACGTCACGCTCGAGCCCTGCAACCACGAGGGTCGCACGCCTCCTTGTGTGGACGCGATCATCGCTGCCGGCATCGCTCGCGTGGTGATCGGCACGCGCGATCCGAACCCGCGCGTCGCGGGCGGCGGTATCGAGCGCTTGCGCGCGGCGGGCGTCGAAGTGGTCGAGGACGTGCTCGGCGCTCAGGCCAGGGAGCTGATCAAGCCCTGGGCACAGTTCATCACTCAGGGCACGAGCTACCTCACGCTCAAGCTCGCGCTGTCACTGGACGGGCGCATCGCAACCCGCAGCGGCGCATCCAAGTGGATCACGTGCGCCGAATCTCGACTGCGCGTGCAGGCGCTCCGCGCGCAGCACGACGCGGTCATGGTCGGCGTCAACACCGTGCTCACCGACAACCCACGACTCACCGTGCGCGACGTGCCGGGTCGCAGCCCGGCGCGCGTGGTGGTCGACAGCAAATTGCGCATTCCGCTGTCGAGTCAGGTCGTTCAAACCGCGGCGCAGGTGCCGACTTGTGTCGCGACAACGACTCAAGCGCCGCGCGCTCAGGTCGAAGCGTTGGAGGCGCTCGGCGTGCGCATCGTGCGCGTGCCGGCCACCGCCGAGGGGCGCTGCGACACCGTCGCGCTGCTGCGGGAGCTCGCCATGCGCGAGGTCGTGAGCGTGATGTGCGAGGGCGGCTCGGAGCTCGCCGGCAGCTTGCTCGCGAACGGCTCGGTCAACGAGATGCACGTGTTCATGGCCCCGCGCCTGCTCGGCCCACGCGGGCGGCCCGGCGCGGTCGACTGGGCAGGTCCGGATAACCCCGCGGACGCGCCGCACATCGATCCCCCGCATTGGGAGCTTTCCGGCGTGGACGCCTACATTTGGGGGCCGCTCGTGTATCCGAAACGCGCGGCGCGCCCGGCGCCGGGCGCCTGAGCGGGCGTGGCGCTCAGGCAGAATGGGGCCCGCCGTTGCGAGCTCAAATTCTCGGTGTTAGGTTTGGGTGAGCCGCGATGACACGAGAAATTCTGAAGTACCCGGACCCCCGGTTGCGTGAAGTGGCGAAGCCCGTCGCCGCCGTAACCCCGGAAATTCAGGCGCTCGTCGATGACATGGCCGAAACCATGTACGAATCGCAGGGTTGCGGGCTGGCCGCCACGCAAATCGGCGAAAATCATCGGATTTTCGTGGTCGATTGCGCGGGCGAAGACGAACCGAGCGATTTTCGCGTGTTCATCAACCCTGAGATCGTCGCGACCGAAGGCGACCAGATGTGGAACGAGGGCTGCCTGTCGTTCCCGGGCGTCAGCGAAGAGATCAAGCGGGCCGAGCGCGTGCGAGTGCGCGCCCTGGATCGCTCGGGCAAGCCCTTCGAGCTGGAAGCGGACGGCTTGCTCGCCGTGGCGGTGCAGCACGAGCTGGATCACCTGAACGGCGTCTTGATGATCGACAAGCTGAACGCGTTGAAGCGCCGCATGATGGGACGCAAGCTCGCCAAGGCCAAGCAAGAAGAACTCGAGGCGTAGCCGCCTGGTCTCTTTGGGGCCGGGGCCCCAAAGTAGGTGGTGGGGCCCCGAGCCGGCTCCGCCGGGCGGGGCGGAGGACGAAGTCCTCCGATGACCGCTCGCAAGCTCGCCAAGGCCAAGCAAGAAGAACTCGAGGCGTAGGGCCTCCAATGTTCTCTTTGGGGCCGGGGCCCCAAAGTAGGTGGTGGCGCCCCGAGCCGGCTCCGCCGGGCGGGGCGGAGAACGAAGTCCTCCGATGACCGATCAACTAACGCGACGAGGGTCGGCTGAACAGCGCGCTATCGATCGGCGCGCCGCGCGTGCGCATCAAATCGGCCACCGCAGGCATGTTCTGAGCGGGCGCGAAGCTGCCCTCGATCAGACCGCCGGTCGCGGTGCGGTCGATAGAGAACGAGAAGATATCCGAGAGCGTCAGCTCGCCCCCCTCCGCTCCGAGCACTTCCGCGACACGCAGCACGCGGTGGCGATCGTCGCGCAGCCGGGCCACCTCGATCACGATCTCGAACGCGCCGGCGAGCACTTCCAGAGCACCTTCGCCGTAACGCGGCCGAAGCTCCGACGCGATACGCAGGACGCCTTTGCCCAGTGAGGTCGCGCTGCGGGCGACGACCAAGCCGTCCGCGCCGTCGCAGGCCGCGCCCACCACCGCCTCGGTGATCGAAGCGCTGGAAAGTTCGGCGAAAAGCCGGACATAGGGAGCCCGAGCCACGAGCGCAATCGCGTCGGCCGCGTCCAGGCCGAACGAGTCGCTGCCGATACCGGGCCGGTCGAGCGTCAGGTTGCCGGCGTACACGACCTCGGGCTCGGTGAGCGAGGCCGCGAACGCGCCGAGCAGCTGCTCGACGCCGCCGTCACGAGGGCCTACGATCAGGATGTTGAGCCGCGCCAGCAAGCACTGCTGCAGGAACGTGGCCAGCGTGCGCGAAGCGGTGCCGCGCCGAACCAAATCGTCGAGCGTGCCGGAGAGGCGTCGGCTACGGCTGATCACCGCGACCGTGTTGGCACCGGGCGAGAGGGTCGCGTAAAGCGTGGTGCCGTCGGAGAAGCGCCGCTCGACCTGGGTGGCGTCCGCGGCGAGTGGAAGCGACGAACGGGCGCACAAGCGAGCGATCGCCCAGCGCACCGAGAGCGCGCTGGAGAAGGACGTCTCGCACAACGCCGCGCGACCGGCGCGACTCACCGTGATGCGGTCGGGAGCCACGATGGCCACCTCGGTCACGGTTGGATCCGAGAGCAGATCGCCGAGGGGGCCGAGCTCGACCAGTTCAGCGCGCGCGGTGGCCAGCACTCGCTCAGCCGGCAGCTGGGTGGGCGCCGAGCGATCCCCGCTGATGGCGGACCAGCTCTCGCGAATCAGCTGGTCGATCTTGGTGGCCAGCTCGGCGCTCACCTCCCCCTCCAAATCATCGGGGTGGAGCAGCCGTGCGACCCGCTCGACCAAGAGTCCCGCGGCGTCCAGCACCGCGGATTTCATGGTGGGTTCTTCCTCCGCGCCGCTCAGATGCCCGCTACTCATGCGGCTCGGCGTGAGGATGGAAGCGCCCTCCGCCACTGCGGCTGGGCTGGAACGCGCCGGCACCGCGCGAACCGGCGCGCGCGTGAGCTCCTCCTCTTCATCCAAGGAGGGGCGCGCGGTCGCACCGGGCTGCGAGTCACCCACCGTGGGCAGGGGCTGACGCGGCGGCGCGCTCGGCAGCGGAACCGCCGCCGACGCTTCCGAGCTGCCGGTGGTGGACGCCTCGATTCTCAGAATGAAATCGCCGATATAGATACGGTCACCCTCGCGCACGATGGTGGCTTGAGTGATCCGTCGACGATTGACGTAGGTGCCGTTGGTGCTGTTGAGATCGGTGACGATGTAGCGGCCGTCGCGGTAGAGAAGCCGCGCGTGGCGCTTCGAAACGTTGCCCTTGGGCAACATCAAATCGTTGCCCTGCACGCGGCCAACGCTGATTTCGGTGCCCTCGAACATCTCGCGTCGCTCGGCTCCACCTTTTTCGTGAATCACGAGCGCGAACATCGGAGATTTTGCGGGGGACGTCGGCGAGACCACGGCTTTCCTTATGACCAAGCTCTCGTCACGTAAGGATGGCGAAGCCGCCGTTCGGGCGCCAGTTCCAAGCACTGCACGCCCAACGCGTTGCGCGTCGAGGGCATGCAGGGCGGCCTAAGGCCGGCTAGGCACAGGCTGACGTCGGTCATTTGCGGAGCCCGCCCAAGAGGGGCCGGCACCTTAGACTCCCGAACGGCACGGGGGGCTGTCAACGAAACTGTGCTTAGGACTCAACGCTCCGCGGGGGAATCCCCTCGCACATCGCGAGTCACCAGCGCCAGAAGCTCGCCCGCGAGCGACAGAACGTCGCGCTCCGAGAAGCCGCCAGCACGAAACTCGCGGTAAATGTTCTTAGCCAGGATCTGGACAGCCCGTGGATCCTTGGTCGGAGGCAGTAGTTCGACGGTTTGTGGCATGACTGTAACGCTCGGCAAAAGCCGCTGGGTTCGCCCCGCCCTTAGCGAAAAGTGTTCCAAGTTCGGAACCTCACCAAAACCGGGCGATTCGCTCCAATCGTGCCCGCCAAGCGCGCAAGGTCTTTCGCACCGGGCCGCGAACGGTTGTGCGAGAGCGCAACATATTACGCGCAGGGCGGAAAAGTGGTTGAACCGGTGAAATGGGAGGGACCACGGGACGCTCAGGCGTTCGCCGGCGAGAAGCTGGGGTAGCTCGCGAGCACCTGGCGGGACGGGCGGTCGATGCCGCAGAGCTTGCTGGTGATGAGCTCGCGTTCGCCGTCACCAAAGTAGAGCGCCTCCCCCACGCTCGGGGTGCCCAGGTTCGGAACCGCGGTGCCGTTGTCGAGCATTCGCACGCCGCCCGTCAGCCGCCGGGCGACGGCCAGGTGCGCCGGTAGCCATTGCCCGGTTCGCAGATCCCGCACCGCGACGCAGAGGTCGTCGCGGAAGTGATACTCGGTGTTTCGCGTTACAAACATGCGATTTCGGCGTCGTTCCGGGCCACGGTAGCTAGGCTGCATTCAGGCCTCCTCTCGTCTCGGCCATTAAGGCACCGAGCCGTGGCGGTGGCCCAGTTTCGATGAGAATCCAGGCGCGCTCACAAAGCTGCGAGCTTTTTAGGCGTTTTCGCGCGCAAGGGCTTACGATCCGATCGGCGGCTCGCCTTCGAGCGCGCGGCGACTATCGCCAGCGCGCGGGCGCCCGTTCGACTTGAACAGCATCATGGCGCGTCGAGACACCCCGCGACCCGGCTTGGCCAAAGCGCACTCGGAGCCGTTGCTCTCGCGTCGCGCGCTGCCGTTGGTCAAGAGCAGCGACTATCGGCTGCGGGAGTTGTTCGAGCACGCGGACGTGATGAGCGAGGGCAAGACGCGCGTCGAACCGGACGGCGCCACCTACTACGGCTCGACCAGCGTGTTGCTCACCTTCGTGTCGCGCGGCGGCGCGGTGCCCGATGACGGCGCGGACGAGATCGTCTCGCTGATGTCGATCGACCCCCATGCGCGCGTGCGCGCCATCCGCATCGCGTGCTTGGAAGCGCAGGTCCGCGCGCGCGCGCCGATCGGTCGCGTGCGCGCCGAGGTCGCGGTGCGACGAGATCGACGTGGCGTGCGCATGGACGTCGAAGTCGAAGCGCGCGTGTTCGAAGACGCCACACAACCGAAGCCGGTCGCGCGAGTCAGCGGCACGCCACCGCCGCCGCGGAGCGCGCGCAAGTGAGCAGCTCGGACGGGCCCGCTCGCGCTCCGCGATCCTCGGCCCGCTTCCGGAGTCAAGAGCGCGTTCGCATTCGCGCGCGCGCGGTAGCGCCCACATGCACGACGAGTCGCCGAGCGCAAGACGCTTCACCGGCGCGCGATTTTCAAGGGCCGTGCGCCGCTCGGTCGCCCGCTGCGCCGGTCCCTCTTGACAGGAGAACGCGCGCGGAAGAATTGAAGGGGCTCGCGAGGTTCAGTGCCTCGACTTTTCCGGTTACCAATGGGTCGCAAGAAGCAACGCGACGATAAGATCATCCACGTCGTGTTTGGACCCGGCGGGGGACGCGTGCATCGTCGCAACGAGCGCGCGCAGGTTCCGCCCCCCGATACGAACGGGTCGGCGCGTGAGCCGCTCACTGACTTGTTCACGCTCAGCGAAATCGCGCGCCTGTTGGACTTTTCGCCGACGCGGCTGCGCACCTTGGATCGCGCGGGCGTGGTGTCACCGAGCGGCCGCAGGCGCGGGCGCCGGGCCTACACGTTCTCCGATTTGATCGCGCTGCGCACGGCGAAGACGCTGCTCGAGCGCAAGGTGCGGTTGCGCGACGTCACGCGCGCGGTGCAAGCGCTGAAGCGCTCGCTGCCCAAGGTGACGCGACCGCTGCAAGAGCTACGCATCGTGTCCGACGGACAGCGCGTGGTGGTGCGCACGCACGACGGCGCCTTCGAGCCGCTGACCGGGCAGATGCTGCTCGACCTCGAGGTGAAGAGCCTGCGCGAAGACGTCGTGCGCGTGCTGCGACCCTCGGCCGGGCGCGAACGCGCGCGCACCGCTTACGAGCTCTACCTGCGCGCGAGCCAGCTCGATGAAGATCCGCGCACCATGGACGAGGCCGAACGCCTGTACCAACAGGCAGTCCAGCTCGACCCCTGGCTGGGCATTGCCTACACGAACCTCGGTAACATTCGCTTCCGCCGCCAAGACACCGAGGGGGCCGAACAGCTGTACCGAAAGGCCCTGGACATCGACGCGCGCCAGCCGGAAGCCCAGTACAACCTCGGCTACGTGATGCTCGAGCGCGGTCAGCCCGAGCTCAGCATCCCCCTGTTCCTGGGAGCCATCTCCGCGGATCCGAAATTTTCGGACGCCTACTTCAACCTGGCCATGGCTTACGAGCAGGTCGGTGACGCGCCGAAGGCGCGGCCGTACTGGAAGAGCTACATCTCGCTCGAGCCTTCAGGCACCTGGACCGAAATCGCCAAGCGTCACTTGTGAGCCGGGCCGGCTCAGAGCCGGCGATGGCGGAGCGACGGCACGCGCGTGCGAATCTCTTGCAGAAACTCGCGCTCCACGCTGGCGAGCGCGAAGCCGATTTGATCCGAAGCTTCGGCGATGACCGTGCCCCACGGATCCGCGATCAGCGCGTGCCCGAAGGTCGCGCGGTTCTCGGAGTGCTTACCCCACTGCGCGGCGGCCACCACGTAGCACTGGGCCTCGATCGCGCGCGCGCGAAGCAGCACGTGCCAGTGATCTTTACCGGTGTAGAGTGTGAATGCCGCGGGCACCGTCAGAATCTCGGCGCCTTGATCGACCAGCTTTCGGTAGAGCTCCGGAAAGCGCACGTCGTAACAAATGGAGAGGCCCACGCCGAACCCGCACAGACGAGCGACCGTCACCTCGTTTCCCGGGGTCATGCTATCCGATTCGCACAAGCTGCCGTGGGTGCGCAGGTTGGCGTCGAACAGGTGGATCTTGCGGTAGGCGGAGACCACCTCGCCGTCGGGTGAGATGGCCAAGCTGGTGTTGAACGGGCGCGCAGGGTCCGCGCTGAGCTCGGGGAAACCGCCGGCCACGATCGCGACGTGCTCGCGCTGAGCGATGCGGCGCAGCGCGCCCTGGATCGGCGCGTCGGGTTGTTGAATCCGCTCGGCGTGTCGATGGCTGGTCGCCGGGGGGCCCATGTACGCGAAATTCTCCGGCAACACCAAGAGCTCGGCGCCCGCCCGGGCAGCCCGCGCGGAGAGCTCGTCGACGCGCGCGAGGTTCTCGGACACGCTCTCCTGACTCGACAGCTGGAGAGCGGCGACGCGCAGCGAGGCTCGGGAATCGCCTTCGGGACTGGTCATCGCATTCTTATAGCGCGTCCAATCAATGGCGCGTTCGCCAAGGCAGGATGCGCTGTCTGATTTCCGCAAGCCAGTGCTAGGCTGAAAGGGTGAGCTCCACTACCGGCGCCATGCAAGAGTTTGGTGCCCCGGGCGCGCCCGGAGGTGCCGGCAGCCCGATCCCCGGGCTGGTGCTGCTGTACGCCGAAGCCTTCCCGCTGCTTCCCCCGGCGGTTCCGCTGACGCGAGAGCGGGTGGTCATCGGGCGAGAGCCACCGTCGGACCTGGTGTTACCGGTGACCGCGGTCTCGCGCACGCACGCCGAGCTCACCTGGGAGCGGGGGGCGTACATCATTCGCGACCTCGGCAGTCGCAATGGCGTGCTGGTCAATGGCCGTCGCGTGCAAAGCGACCGCTTGGAAGCGTTCGATGAGGTGCGAATCGGCGACGCGATCTTCAAATACGTCGCCGGCAGCGCGGAGCACTACGCCGACTACCCCATCGACGGCAGCACGCTATCGACCGGCCGTGGGCGCGCGAAGCAACCCTCGCTCTTGGTCGGCGGCTATCAGATGGACCTGATCGTCTCACAGCTCGAGCGCATCGCGCCGGCCGAGCTCGCCGTGATGCTGCTCGGGCCGAGCGGAACGGGCAAAGAAGTGGTGGCGAGCGAGCTGCACCGGCTGAGCGGTCGCACTGGGCCGTTTTGCGCGGTCAATTGCGCGGCGATCCCGGCGAATCTGTTGGAGAGCGAGCTGTTTGGCTACAAGCGCGGCGCTTTCTCGGGTGCCGAGCGCGACAAACCGGGGCTGATTCGCGGCGCGCACCACGGCACGCTGCTGCTCGACGAAATCGGGGACATGCCGCTCGACGCGCAAGCCAAGCTACTGCGCGTCATTCAAGCCAAGGAGGTGCTGCCGCTCGGCGCGACTCAGCCGGAGCGGGTCGATGTGCGCGTGGTTTCGGCGACGCACCGCGATTTGCGGCGGCTGCAGGGCGAAGGCCGTTTCCGCGAGGACCTGTTCGCGCGTCTGAACGAATACCAGCTGCGGCTGCCGCCCCTGCACGAGCGCAAGGAAGATATTTTTGCGCTGGTCCGGGCCTTCCTCGCGCGGCACGGGCGCCCAGAGCTCAGCGTGAGCGTGCCCTTCATGGTCGCGCTCTTGCACCATGATTTTCCGTACAACGTGCGCGAGCTCGAGGCCGCGATCAAACGAGCGGTGGCGTTGGCAGCGTCCCCACGGCTGGAGGTCGAACTGCTGCCGGATGCAATTCGCGAAGCAGTCGCGGACTACGGCCGTCCCGCGGGCGCCGCCGACGCGCAATATCTGGCCGAGGATGCGGCCGGCGGGCTCTCGACGCCGAGCGAAGCGGAGCTTCGGGCGATGCTGGTCGCGCACCACGGTAACGTGGCCGCGGTCGGGCGCGAGCTCGGTAAGGCACGCATGCAGATTCATCGCTGGATGAAGCGCTACGGCATCGAAGTCGATGAATATCGGGGCTAAGCTCCCGGCTCGACGCTATTTCTGGCTGCTGCTCGGGGTGGCCCTCGGCTCGACCGGTTGTCGAAAACGCGCGACGCTCGAGCAGGAGCAAGAGCTCGCCCGCACCCGCTGCGCTTCTGCTTGTGCCAGCCTGTTGGTGTGCGCGAGCGACGAGCCAGCGCTCGAACGCCAAGCCCGTTGCCTCGCGCAATGTGCCATGGTGCGCAGCGAAGCGACGCGCGCGGGCTGCGAGCCCGAGCAGGACCGAGCGCTCGGTTGTGCGAGCACCACTCGAGTCGCGTGCGAACGATTGACCTCCACTCGCAGCGCGCTCGAGCAAGGGCTCGGGCTCGACGGCTGCCAGCCGCAGTTCGCCGAACTCTCGCGGTGCGGCGCGACCTGCCGGGAGGCCGGAGTCGTGCGGAGCGCGAGCCGTCGTCTCGTGATCGCCGGCCAAGAGCTGGAAGTAAAAGCCGAGCAAGTGAGCCTGGGCTGCGGGCCCCAGCGCGAGCTCCCACCGAAAGCCCCGCCCGGCTCAGCCTGTGAGCACTTCAGCGTTTGCACCCCGGCTCGCTGCCCCTGCCCTGGCTCGAACGCGGCCTTCGCGGCCCGCGTTTGCGTCGATGGGCGCTGCGCGAGCGCCGAGCGCGCCTGCCAGCTCGGCCCCGGCGCCGTGGGCTACGACGCCTGCAAAGGCCGCTGAGTTCGGCCGAGCCGGTTGACTTCCCGCGGCAAAAGACGGTAGCGAAACGCGGCCGACGCGGGCAGGACCCGCGCCGGGGAGTTTCCAGAGCTTGGCCACACGACGCAAAAGCAAAGGTTCAGACGCTGACGACGGCGGGCAGCCGCCTCGCAAGAGGCGCGGCGGAGACGGTGGAGCCCAGGAGCCGCCCCACCGCGAGGACGCCGCACCCCTGCACGAAATCGCGCAGGGCCGGTATCTGAACTACGCGCTCAGCGTGATCACCGCGCGCGCCCTACCGGACGTGCGCGACGGCCTCAAACCGGTGCAGCGCCGCATCCTGTACACGATGTGGCAGCAGAACATCGGCGCCGACGCCAAGCACAGAAAGTGCGCCAAGGTGGTGGGCGACGTGATGGGTAACTACCACCCGCACGGCGACGCCTCGATTTACGATGCGCTCGTGCGCATGGCTCAGCCCTTCGCGATGCGCGCCACGCTGGTCGACGGCTCGGGCAATTTCGGCTCGCTCGACGGCGATCCGGCCGCGGCCATGCGCTACACCGAGTGCCGCCTGACGCCGGTCGCCACGCGGCTGCTGGACGAGCTGGACGAAGACACCGTCCCCTTCCGCCCGAACTACGACGGCACCAAGACCGAACCGGTGGTGCTGCCCGCGCGGCTGCCGAACCTTCTGGTCAACGGCACCACCGGCATCGCGGTGGGTATGGCGACCAATATTCCGCCGCACAACCCGGAGGAGGTTTGCGTCGCCTCGATTCGCTTGCTCGACGCGCTGCTCGAGGGCAAGCAGCTCTCCTCGCGCGAGCTGTGTCGCACCGTAAAAGGCCCCGATTTCCCGACCGGCGGGCAAATCGTGTCCGATCCGGAGGAGATCAAGCAAGCCTACGAGACCGGTCAGGGCACCTTCAAGGTGCGCGGCACGTGGAAGCTCCAAGGCGAAGCGCGCGGCAGCAAGATCGTCCACATCACCAGCATCCCTTACGCGGTCAACAAGTCGACGCTGGTCGAGCGCATCGCGGACGTGGTCGTTTCGCGCAGCATGCCGCTGCTCCTCGACGTGCGCGACGTTTCCACCGACGACGTTTGCATCGAGCTCGAGCTGAAGAAGGAAGCGGACGAGAACAAGGTGCTCGCCTACCTGTTCAAGCACACGCCGCTGCAGACCAATTTCGCGCTGAACCTGACCTGCCTGGTGCCCACCGAGAACCCCGAGATCGGCCGGCCCGAGCGCCTCGATCTCTCGCAAATTCTCTGGCACTTCCTGCACTTCCGGCTGGAGGTGGTCACGCGCCGCCTGGCTCACGAGCTCGACGCGCTGAACAAGCGCATCCACATCCTGGAGGGCTTCGAGAAGGTCTTCGATGCGCTCGACCAGATCATCAAGATCATCCGCAAATCGGACGGCAAAGCCGACGCGGCGCACCAGATCATGGCGAAATTCTCGCTCGACGCCGAGCAGACCGACGCCATCCTCGAGCTCAAGCTGTACCGGCTCGCGCGCCTGGAAATTCTGGTCATTCAGAAGGAGCTCAAGGACAAGCGCAAGCGCGCCAAGGAGATCCGCGGGCTGCTCGACGAGTCGGAGTCGAAGGGCCGCTGGGCGATCGTGCGCAGCGAGCTCGACGAGCTTTCGCGCTCGTTCGAGAAGGCGGGCAAGCGCCGGACCACGATCGAGGCGAGCGGCGCCGAGGCCGAGTTCTCCGCGGAAGAGCTGATCGTCGCCGAGGACAACCACGTGCTCTTGACCGTGGACGGCTGGGTCAAGCGGCAAAAGGAGATCAAGGATCTCAAGACCACGCGCATTCGCGAAGGCGACGCGGTGCTCGCCTGCGAGATCGGCTCGACGCGTGAGAGTATCGTTTTCTTCTCGAACTTCGGCACCGCGTACACCAGCCGCATCATCGACGTCCCGGCCACCACCGGCTACGGCGAGCCCATCCAGAAGCTGTTCAAGCTGAAGGACGGGGAGCGGATTCTGGCCATGTTTTCGCTGGATCCGCGGGTGCGCAGCAAGCTCGAGGAGCCGAAGCAGGGCCGGCCCAAGACCTACGCGGTGGCTGCGTCCAGCGATGGTTTTGCGCTGTGCTTCGGGCTCTCGACGTTCGTCGAGCCGAGCACGCGCGCGGGGCGGCGCTTCGCGAAGCCGTCCGAGGGCGTGACCATCGTCGGCGTCGACCTGTGTACCAAGAACGAGACGCTGATCGCTGCGACGCGCGAGGGTCGCGCGCTGCTCTGTTCGCCGGACGAAGTGAGCTATCTGTCCGGTCCGGGCAAGGGCGTGCTGCTCGTGAAGCTCGACGACGAGGACGCGCTGGTCGCGTTCAAGGCCGCGCGCGACGACGAAGACGCTTTGGTCGTCGAAACGTCTCAAGGCGGCGAACACAAGATCTCGCCGAGCAAGTACCAGCTGAGCGGCCGCGGCGGCAAAGGCCGGGAGGTCATCAAGCGCGGCACGCTGGTGCGCGCGGTCCCGCAATTGCCCCAGGTCCCTGCCCCTCTCGACGGCAGCGCTAGCTAGGCCAGGAACGACGAATGGCGAAGACCTACACCGCAAAAGACATCACCGTGCTCGAAGGCCTCGAGCCGGTGCGCAAGCGCCCGGGCATGTACATCGGTGGCGTGGGCTCTGCTGGCCTGCATCACCTGGTCTGGGAAGTGGTCGACAACGCGGTCGACGAGGCCATGAACGGCCACGCCACCGACATCACGGTCACCCTGCACAAGGACGGCCAGAGCATCACGGTCAGCGACAACGGGCGCGGCATCCCGGTCGACATGCACCCGACCCACAAGAAATCCGCGCTCGAGATCGTGTACACGACGCTGCACGCGGGCGGGAAATTCGAGGGCCAGAACTACAAGACCTCGGGCGGTCTGCATGGCGTCGGCGCCTCGGTGGTGAACGCGCTCTCGTCCAAGCTGGTAGCAACCGTGAAGCGCGACGGCGCCGAGTGGAAGCTCGAGTTTCGCACGGGCGCTCCGGTTGGAAAGCTGGTCAAGGTGGGTGCCGCACGCGGGACCGGCACGACCGTGTTCTTCCGGCCGGACCCGACCATCTTCCCGAAGATCGAGTTCAGCGCGGAGACCATCCGCGAGCGGCTCGAGATCATGAGCTTTTTGCACCGCGGCCTGCGCGTGCACTTCACGGACGAGGTCGAGGGTCAGAAATACGACTTTTTCCAGGAAGGCGGCCTGTCCGACTACCTCACCCACCTGACCAACGCGACCCAGAAGAAGGGCGTGCACGAAGCCGCTTTCGTGATGTCCAAAGAGGGCGACAGCAAGGTCGAGGTTGCCCTGCGCTGGACCGAGTCGACCGACGAGCTCATCAAGAGCTACGTCAACGGCATTTATACCGGCTCCGGCGGTACGCACGAAAATGGGCTGCGCTCGGGCCTGGTCAAGGCCGTGCGCAACTACATCGAGACTCACAACCTCACCCCTCGGGGTGTGACGCTCGCCGCGGAAGACATTCGTGAAGGGCTCGTGGGCATCATCAGCGTGTTCGTGCCCGAGCCGCAGTTTCAAGGTCAGACCAAGGACCGCCTGAACAACCTCGAGCTGCAGCCGCTGGTCGATTCGGCGGTGCGCCCGGCGCTCGAGCAGTGGCTGAACTCGAACCGGACCACCGCCGAGCAGATTGTGGCGCGCATCATTTTGGCGGCGCGCGCGCGAGAGGCTTCTCGCGCCGCGTCCGCGCAGGTGACGCGCAAGGGCGCGACCAGCGGCCGGCTCACGCTGCCCGGCAAGCTCGCCGACTGTCTGACGCACGATCGCTCGAATACCGAGCTTTTCATCGTCGAGGGTGATTCCGCTGGCGGCTCGGCCAAGCAGGGTCGCGACCGCGGGCGCCAGGCGATCTTGCCCCTACGCGGCAAGGTGCTGAACACGGAAGGCATGAGCCTCAGCAAGGTGCTCGAGAACAAAGAGATCACCGACCTAGTCACCGCGCTCGGCTGCGGTGTCGGCGCGGCGTTCGATCTCGCGCGCCTGCGCTACCAGCGGGTGGTGCTACTCGCCGACGCCGACTCGGACGGCAACCACATCACCACGCTTCTGCTCACCTTCCTCTATCGTCACCTGCCTCAGCTGATTCAGCAGGGAAAGGTGTTCGTCGCGCTCCCTCCCCTTTATCGCATCGACATCGGCAAGGAGACCTACTGGGCGGCGGACGACGCCGACAAGCAGCGCATCCTCGACGAGAAGCAGAAGGGCAACGCCAAGGCGGACATCACGCGCTTCAAAGGGCTCGGCGAGATGATGCCCAAGGTGCTGTGGGAGACCACGCTGAACCCCAAGACCCGCAGGCTGCTGCGCGTCGAGATTCAAGACGCGCTCGAAACCGACCGCATCGTGAACGAGCTGATGGGCAAGGACGCCTCCGCGCGCTTCCGCTTCATCATGGACCGCGCAGATCAGGCGGAAGAGCTCGACGTCTGATGCCCGGCGACAATTGCGGGCCTCGCCCCTTGGAAGAGGCTCGAAAGTCGGCTCCGCGGTCAGCAGCACACGCTCGGCTTTGGCGCGGGTTTTTGCTCTCGGCTTGGCAAAACCACGGCGCTGAGCTAACGCGGGGCGGCCGCGTGCGCCGAACGTCATTTTCCAGCTTTGCTCGCTTCGACCATCCGCTCGTCCGTTGGGTAGTCAGCGTGGCGCTCGTGCTCACGGCCTCGGCGACGGTTAGCGCCCAGCCCAAAGGCCAAGGCGCACCCGCCGCAGCAGCGCCGGCGCCCGCTGCGGCCCCGAAACCCGCGCCCGCACCGCCCAAACCGGCTGCTAAGCCGACAGCGCAGGTTCCCAAGGCTGCTCCGGCGAAGCCCGCGGAAGCCGACGCGAAGAAGCTGGCCGAACCGGGTGAAGCGGCGGACGAGCCCGCCGCGTCCACCCCGCCAACGGAAAGCGAAAGGCCGCGGCCGGGGCCCAACGAAGAGGCACCCCCGCCCCGCATCGAAATTCCGCCGACCGAGGTGGAGCAGGCAGCCGGGTTGCCCATCGCGCGCATCGTGGTCGCGGGCAACCGGCGCGTCACCGAAGACGACGTGCTCGCCTACCTGCGCCAGCGCGCGGGCCAGAACTTTTCACCCGCCGCGCTGACTCAAGACGTACGCGAGCTCTACGCCTCCGGTTTCTTCGACGACATCGAGGTGGATCTGGAGCGGCGCGACGCCGGTGTGGTGCTGCGCTTCCTGGTGCGCGAGCGGCCGAGCATCGCCAAGGTCGAGTTCGAGGGCAACTCGGAGATCGACAACGACGACCTGAAGGAAGCCATCGAGGTCAAGGCGAGCACCGTGCTCAGCCAACCGGCGGTGCGCCGCAGCGTCCAGAAGATCCGCGATATGTACGCGGAGAAGGGCTATTTTCTGGCCGAGGCCGACAGCGAGGTCGTGCCGCAGAAGAACAACGAAGTCCTGGTGCGGTTCCGCGTGCGCGAGCACCAGCAAGTCAGCGTGCGCCGCATCACCTTCATCGGCAACGACAGCATCCCGGGCGACGAGCTGCGTTCGGTGATGTTCACCGGCAACTCGGGCTTCTTCGCGTTCGGCTCCGGCGGGCCCTTTCGGCAGGACGCCTTCGAGCGCGACATCGCGGTGATCAGCGCGCTCTACTACGATCGCGGCTTTCTCTCGGTCTCCATCAACACCCCCCGGGTGATGCTGACCCCGGACAAGAACGGCATCGAGGTCTCGGTCACGATCGAAGAGGGGCCCCGCTACAAGATTCGCCAGCTGCGCGTGTTCGAACGCGGCGCCGACGGGCGCGAGGTCGAGCCGATCGACGGCCGCCGCAACCTGCGCATGATGGTGCGCGCGAACCAGGGCGACTACTTCAACCGCGCGGCGCTGCTGGAAGATTTGCAGGCCATTCGCACGCTGTACCGCGACCACGGCTTCGCGAACGTCGACGCGACCCCGCAAACCAACGTCGACCCCGATTCGCACGAAGTGGACGTGATCGTTCCGGTCGATCGCGGCCCGCTCGTGCACTTCGAGCGCATCGAGGTACGCGGCAACTCGAAGACCCGCGACAAGGTCATCCGGCGTGAGCTGGAGGTCGCTGAAGGCGAGCCGTTCCACGAATCGAACCTGGAGAAGTCGCGCCGGCGCGTCACCGCGCTCGGCTACTTCGAGCGCGTCGACCTGTCGACCGAGCAGGGCTCGGCGCCCGACAAGATGAACGTGTACATCGAGGTCAGCGAGAAGCCGACCGGCACGTTCCAGGTCGGCGCGGGCTTCTCGAGCCTCGAAAACTTCATCGCCACGGCGCAAATTCAGCAGGCCAACCTGTTCGGCAACGGTCAGAGCCTGGCGGTGCAAGCACAGCTCAGCGGCATCCGCGAGCTGGTCGACGTGCGCCTGTACGAGCCGTACTTCCTGGACAGCCGCTTCAGCGCGAGCATCGACGTCTACAAGCAGCGCCGCATCTATACCGACTTCGCGCAAGACAGCACGGGCGGCTCGCTGACCTTCGGCTACCCGCTGATCGAGCCAGAGCTGACCGCGTCCATCGCCTACACGGCGGAGAAGACCAGCGTCTCGACGCAGGCGACCTCGACGCTACTCAGCACCGGCGCCCAGACCAGCGTGTTCAATCGCTTGCCGCTGGCGAACCTGTTCAATGACGGCTTCACGTCCAGCATTCGCCCGGGGCTGATCTTCGATACACGTGACAATCGCTTGTTTCCGACCAGCGGCATCTACCTGTTCGGGTCGAGCGAGCTCGCCGCGGCGACTCTCGGCTCGACGAACCAGTTCTTGCGCCACCGCTTGATGGGCCGCTTCTACTATCCGCTCGGCGCTGGCTTCGTGTTGAAGCTCAACACCGAGGCCGGGCACGTCACGAGCCCGTCCAAGGACGGCGTGCCGATTTTCGCGCGCTTCTTCCTCGGAGGCATCATGGACGTGCGCGGCTTCCGCTATCGCACTCTGGGGCCCCGGGTCGGCCTGACCGGGTCCACCGATCCGAACAGCGCGCCCATCAAGGACGGCGCGAACATCGGTGGAAACCTGATGTATTTCCAGAACTTGGAGCTCGAAATTCCGATCGTGGAATCGGTCGGCGTGCGCGGCGTGGTGTTCACCGACGCGGGTAACGCCTGGAACCTCGAGCAAAACTACTGCAAGACCAACGAGGCGAGCGTGCTCTATTCGGCCGTGAGCCCCTGCTTCAATGGACTCAGCAGCCTGGCCACGCTCAGAACCTCCTGGGGCTTCGGCATCCGCTGGTTCTCACCGCTCGGACCGCTGCGCTTCGAGTGGGGCTTCCCATTCAAGCCACTGCCCTTCGAAGAATCCAGCGTGTTCGAATTCACGATTGGCAACTTCTTCTGATCGTTCGCGCCCCGGAAGGCACGAGCCATGACCTCTGCCGACGAACCAGACTCCCCGCGAACCGACCCCAATCCGGGGACGATCTCGGGCGAGCGCGCTTCGCAGACGCCGAGCGTGGTGCGCGCCGTGGGCAGCCGAGAGCCGATGCCGAGCGCTTCCCCCGAGTCGGACACGCTGCTCTCCGCTCCGCAGGTGACGCGCGACGACCTGGCCTTCGACGAGCGCCTGGCGGACTGCGAAAAACAGCTGCGCGAGCTGCGCGCCCGGCTGGAGCTACTGGAAAAAAGGCCGGTGGAAGCCGAGCCTTCCGCCACATTTCCGCGCTGGTTCTGGCTGGTATTCTTGGCGGCCCTGGCTCTGGCGTGGCAAATCTTGGCCCACTTTCGCTGACGCAAGACATGCGCAACCCACGTCAAAGGCGCGATGCCTTTCTGAAAACCCGCTCGCCAAGTCTGGATTTTGGTGAACGCGCTTCGCGACACCCGAAGGGGTGGGCTTTCGCGAGCACCGGAGCGACGCGCTTCGCGATCCCCGAAGGGGGAGAACGTACGGCGGGCGTGGTCGCAGTTCGAGAGGAGACAACGAGATGAAACCGCTGGTTGGGATTGTTGGTTGGCGCGGCATGGTCGGCTCCGTTTTGGTGGAGCGCATGCTCGCGGAGCGCGACTTCGACGTGATCGAACCGCGATTTTTCTCGACCTCGCAAGCGGGCGGCGTCGCCCCGGCGATCGGACGCGACGTTCCTGCGGTCGGCGACGCGAACGACATCCAAGCGCTCAAGGCCCACGACATCCTGGTCAGCTGCCAGGGCAGCGACTACACCCAGGACATCCACGGCAAGCTGCGCGCCGCCGGTTGGAAGGGCTACTGGATCGACGCCGCCAGCAAGCTTCGCATGGCAGAGAGCGCCGTGATCATCTTGGATCCGGTGAATCGCTCGCTGATTGACCAGGCGCTCACGCGAGGCGTGAAGGACTACATCGGCGGCAACTGTACGGTCAGCCTGATGCTGATGGCGCTTCAAGGGTTATTCGAGGCCGGCTGGGTCGAATGGCTCAGCTCGATGACCTATCAAGCCGCTTCCGGCGCCGGCGCCAAGAACATGCGCGAGCTGGTGAGCCAGATGCGCTTCCTTTCCGAAGCGACCAAGCCTCTGCTCGACAACCCGAGCTCCAACATCCTGGAGCTCGACCGCAAGATCACTGCGGCGCTGCGCAGCGAAGCCTTCCCGAGCAAGGAGTTCGGCGTCCCGCTGGCAGCCAGCTTGATCCCTTGGATCGACTCGGCGGTCGAAGATGGCCAGACCAAAGAAGAGTGGAAGGGCCAGGCCGAGACCAACAAGATTTTGGGGACCTCGCCGGCGATTCCGGTCGACGGCCTGTGCGTGCGCGTGGGCGCGATGCGCTGTCACAGCCAGGGCATCACCATCAAGCTCAAACGAGACGTTCCGCTCGAGCAGATCGTCGAGCGGATTGCCTCCGCCAACGACTGGGTCAAGGTGGTTCCGAACACGATCGACGAGACCAAGAAGGGCCTGTCGCCCGCGGCGGTGTCCGGCACGCTCGGCGTCGCGATCGGTCGCCTCAGAAAACTCAAGCTGGGCGCCGAGTACCTGGGCTGCTTCACGGTGGGCGATCAGCTCTTGTGGGGCGCCGCAGAACCTCTGCGTCGTATGGTTCGCATCCTGGTCGAACGCGGCTAAAACCGCGCTCTGAGCGCGCCCCCGATCCGACTTCTGTCGGGGTTGTCGCCCCGCGAGTGATGGACTACTCCCAGACTGCGCGCTCGGCCTGGACGCCGTCCGCCCGAGCCCCGGATTCCGAGTAATGGAAGATCAGCCCGCGCCTCCACAGCAGCCCCCGAACGAGCACCCCATCAGCATTCAGGACGAGATGCGCACGTCGTATCTCGACTACGCGATGAGCGTGATCATCGGCCGCGCCATCCCCGACGTGCGGGATGGCTTGAAGCCGGTGCACCGCCGCATTCTGTTCGCGATGCGCGGGCTGAATCTGCAGCCCGGCGGCTCGCACAGCAAGTGCGCCAAGGTGGTCGGAGAGGTGCTCGGCAACTTCCACCCCCACGGCGACGCCAGCGTGTACGACGCGCTCGTGCGCATGGCGCAGCCGTTTTCGATGCGTCACATGCTCGTCGACGGCCAGGGTAACTTCGGCTCGGTCGACGGCGACCCGGCCGCAGCGTATCGCTATACCGAGTGCCGGCTCGCGCGCATTTCGGTCGAGCTCCTGGCCGACATCGAGAAGGAGACGGTCGACCACGTCCCGAATTTCGACGAGTCGCGCGAAGAGCCGGTCGTGCTGCCCGCGCGCTTTCCGAACCTGCTCGTGAACGGTTCGGGCGGCATCGCGGTCGGCATGGCCACCAACATTCCGCCGCATAATTTGGTGGAAGTGATCGATGCCACGATCTTTTTGATCGATAACCCCGAGGCCAGCATCCCGGACCTGATGCGCTTCGTGAAGGGTCCGGATTTCCCCACCGCCGCGCAAATCTACGGCAAATCCGGGATCGTGCAGGCCTATCTGACCGGCCGCGGCAGCATCATCATGCGCTCGCGCAGCGAGGTCGAGAAGGTGGTGGGCAGTCCCGAGCGCGAGCAAATCGTGGTCACCGAGCTGCCCTACCAGGTCAACAAGGCCCGGCTCCACGCCAAGATCGGCGAGCTCATGCGCGACAAGCGCATCGAGGGCATCCGCGAGGCGCGTGACGAGAGCGATCGTGACGGCATGCGCTTGGTGCTCGAGCTGAAGAAGGACGTCTTCCCGCAAGTCGTCTTGAATCAGCTGTACCGCTTGACCGACCTGCAGGCCTCGTTCGGCATCATCAACCTGGCCATCGTGCATGGCCGGCCGGCGGTGCTCAGCCTGAAAGAGACGCTGGTTCACTTCATCGAGCATCGCCGCGAGGTGGTTAGCCGGCGCACGCGCTTCGAGCTCGCGAAGGCCGAAGCCCAGCGCGAAATCATCGAAGGCCTGGGCATGGCCATCACCGAGGTCGACTTGGTGATCCGCACCATCCGCGAGTCGAAGGATCCGGACCAGGCGCGCGAGCGCTTGATGGCGCTACCGCTGACCGGTCTGGAGGCGTTCGTGCGCCGCGCCGGCCGCCCAGAGGCCGAGCTGGAAGAAGCGCGCGGCCGCGCCGACTACCGCCTGTCCGAGCGCCAAGCGCGCGCCATCCTGGAAATGCGCCTCGCGCGCTTGACCGGCCTGGAGCAGGAAAAGCTCGCCGCCGAATACGCCGAGCTGTGCGAAGAAATCGCACGCTTGCGAGCGATTTTGGCCGACGAGCAGCTGCTGATGAAGGTCATCGTGCGCGAGCTCGAAGAGGTCAAGGAGAAGCACGGCGAAGAGCGCCGCACCGAGATCGTCGAAAGCGACGCCGAGATTCAGATCGAGGACCTGATCCAAGAAGAGGACATGGTCGTCACCATCTCGCACTCCGGCTACATCAAGCGCACGCCGGTCTCGACCTACAAGGCTCAGCGCCGTGGCGGCAAGGGCACGCAGGGCATGGAGGCCCGCGAGGACGACTTCGTCAACCAGCTGTTCATCGCCTCGACGCACAGCTTCGTGTTCTTCTTCTCGAACCGCGGCAAGCTGTACGTGAAGAAAGTGTACGAGGTGCCGCAGGCGGCGCGTAACGCCAAGGGCCGCGCGATCGTGAACTTCATCGAGCTCGATCAGGGCGAGAAGATCGCCGCGATTACCCCGGTGCGCGCGTTCGAGAGCGGGCTGTTCGTGACCACCATCACCCGCGGCGGTCAGATCAAGAAGACCGAGGTCACCGAGTACGAGAACTACCGCGACAAGGGCATCATCGGCGTGAAGATTGCCGATGACGACCTGCTCTTGACCGCGACCGTCACCGACGGCAACGCCGAGTTCTTGATCGCAACGCGCCGCGGCCAGTCGATTCGCTTCGACGAGCAGCAGGTGCGTGCCACCGGCCGCAACACCGGCGGAGTCAAGGCGATCGAGCTCGAAGAAGGCGACCAGGTGGTCAGCCTGGCGCGCACCGAGCCGGAGCACGATCAGGTGCTCGCCATCTGCGAGCGCGGCTTCGGCAAACGCACGCCGCTTTCGGAGTTCCGGGTACAGAACCGAGGCGGCAAGGGCATCATCTTGATCGATGCCAGCGATCGCAACGGGCCCGTGGTCAGCCTGACGCTGGTGAAGTCGATGGACGAGGTCATGCTGATCACCGATCGCGGCCAGACCATTCGCATTAGGGTCGACGAGATCCGCGAGACCGGCCGCAACGCGCAAGGCGTCAAGCTGATGAGCGTCGAAGACGACGAGCGCGTGGTCGCCGCCGAACCGATCGGGGAGAGCAACGTGGCCGACGGCAACTCACTCCTGCCCGAGGGCGCGGAGGACGACGCCGCAGCCACGGGCGACGCCGAGGGCGACGCGACCGCTACGGACTCGGACGAAGGATCGAATGGCAACTCGTCGGACGGCGACCCCGAAGCGAGCTAAGCCGCAGCCAGCGCCAGCCCCGCGCCAGAAGGCACCGCCGGAAAAAAGCGCGAGCGCCCGCGGGGTGACGAAGCGGGCAAAGCCCAACGCCCGCGACGCCACTCCCGAACCCGCGAAAAAAAAATCGGTCAAAAAGCTGGCGAAGACCGCCCGCGCTGCGGCACCTGCCCCGAAGCGCGTGAGCCCAAGCGAAGCCTTGGCATTGTTCGCGGTTCTGAAGGCGCATCACCACGACGCGCACTGCGAACTCGATCACCAAAGTCCATTCGAGCTGATCATTGCCACGGTGCTCTCCGCACAGAGCACCGACGTGATGGTGAACAAGCTGACGCCCGAACTGTTTCGCCGGTGGCCCACGCCCGCGCGGCTCGCCGCGGCGGACCCGGCCGAGGTCGAGCAGGTATTGAAACGCATCGGCATGTTTCGGCAGAAGACCCGCAACGTGGTCGGCCTTTCCAAGCAGCTTCAGGAAAAGTACGGCGGGGAAGTGCCGCGCTCGCTCGCCGAGCTGGTACAGCTGCCCGGCGTCGGCCGAAAAACCGCGAACGTCGTGCTCGGTGTGGCTTTTTCCGCGCCGGAAGGCGTGGTGGTGGATACGCACGTGCAGCGCATCAGCCAGCGTCTCGGTTTTACGCGCCAGACCGAGCCAATCGAAATCGAACAAGATTTGATGAAGCTGTTCCCCAAGAGCGATTGGGACGCGCTTTCTCACGTTCTGATTTTTCACGGCCGGCGCATCTGCACGGCGCAGCGGCCTGCCTGCGCCGCGTGTCCGGTGCAAAAAGGGTGTCCGTCCGCGTTCAGGGCCGAAAATGTCGGGCGCAAACCGCCGCGACCGCCCCGGAGCGGCTAGCATTGTCTGCGATCTCACCGGAATGGCTGGCATGACCCAAACTCTCTCGAGAACCGCGAGCGCCGCGGCAGTATTTTGCGCGCTAGCGGCGATCCCGCTCTCGGCCGCAGCCAGCGAGCGGCGCTTCGTGTTCAACACCGAGTCGAGCGTGCTTGCACCGGGCGATGCCGAGCTCGAGCCTTGGACGACCGTTCGCGCCGGGCGCGAGCACCATTACGCGGCGTTCGATCAGCGCTTGGAGTTCGAGCTCGGTTTGCTACCGAACCTGCAGACCTCGCTGTATTGGAACTTCGGTGCGGTCTCGCAGAGCGTGCTCGACGAGACCACGGGCCGCCGCGTGCGCACGTCGAGTAGCCACTTTCAATCGCTGTCGTCCGAATGGAAATACAAGTTCAGCGACGCCTTGGCAGATTCCATTGGCTTTGCGGCCTACGTCGAGGGTAGCTACGGCCCTGACGAAGCCGAGCTCGAAGGCAAGCTGATCTTCGATAAACAGCTACATAACCTGTTGCTCGTGGCCAACCTGGTCGGCGAACAGGAATGGGAAATTTCGGATGGCGAGACCGAAGCCGAGCAAAAGCTCGCCCTGACTCTCGGCGCCGGGCTGTTCGTCACGCCGTCTTGGGTGGTCAGTCTCGAAGCTATCGGCACCACCACGCTGGTCGAGGGCGGCGACGTCGAATCGTCGGTGATCTACGCCGGAGCTAGCCTCGCCTACAGCAGTGACCGTTACTGGTTCGCGCTCGGGGCCGCTCCCCAGGTTTTCGCGCCCAAATCTGCCAGCGGAGATGCGCTCGAGCTGGAACATGGTGAGCACCTCTGGGCCCGCGCGCTGCTCGGCTTTCGTCTATGAGTCTCCTGCGCACTCGCTTCGCGCTCGGCTTCGTCTGGCTGTTCCAGGCTTGCATGCCGGGCTTGCCGGAACCCACCGCGGCACACTTGGCCGTGGCGCGGCAAACCGAGCCCAACGCAACGCTCGAAGATTTGTCGCGCGGTCGCGGCTCTTATGCGGCCAAATGCGGGAACTGCCACGCGCTGCGCGAGCCGCACAGCCTTCCGGCGGGAGATTGGCAGCGCGTCGTCACCGAAATGCAGGAGAAGCAGGGTGTGCGCCTGACCCCGCAGGAAAACCGCGATATCGTGCGCTACCTCGACGCGGTCGCGGGCGCCACGCGCTGAAGCGCTTCCACTCGGGATAAGCCGCGCCGGCGACACTCGCTGCTCAGGCTGGTCACCGCGCGCAGGTACGCGCGGGTGTCGCCGGTAAAGTAGCCGCCCGCGTCCAGCGCGCTCACGAAGCCATAAGCGTTACCGTCACCCGCCGCGCGCAGCGCTGCTGGATAACGAGTCGACAGCAAGCGGACGTAGTCGCGAGCGCCCTCATTTGCCGTTCGGTAGGCGCGGAAAGTGCGTCGCACGAGTTCGCTCGAACCGGCCCCCTCGCGGGTCCAGACCACCACGCTCGCGCCGCTCGGGCCGCGCCCTTTGATGCCGGCGAAGTTGAACGCATGCATGCGGCGCCCACGCGCGGTTTCGTGCGCCCAGTGCGCCCACAGCACTGCCAGTGTCTGCTCGGAGGGCCGGACGTCCAGCACGGCGTGCCACGCCTGCATCAGATGCCGGGCGGCCTGCTCCTCGTCCATCGGCGTGTTGGCAGCCAGGCTCGCTACCGCTGCAGTCTCGACCACCGCGTCGAGCTCGGTGGAATCGCCGTCGTCCTCGCTTTCTCCGCTAGCTACCGCGCGCGGCTGTTCCGACGGGCTCGTTGCGCTCGCTGCATTCTGCGTGGCCGGTTGTATCGGGGTCGCGGCAGCCTCACCCGCGCGGGCACGAGCGCCAAATCCGGAGCCCATGGCTGCACCGCAGGCCAGCCCTGCACCCAGGGCCACCGAAATCGCCAACCGCATCGCTGCCTATTGGACCAGACCGGTGCGCTCGCTTCCAAGATACCGGCTCTTCCGCACTAAACCTCCCAACGGCCGGACGACCGGAAAATCGTCCAACGAGCGCGTCACGTGCGGGACGCATCAAACGCGGCCAGGAGCTCGTCGCTCGCGGCGTAAGGGTCGAGCTCACGCCGCTCCACGCGCAGCGCGAGTTCGTCGATGCGCGCGGCTGCGCCGGCGATGACAGCGTCCGCAATGACGTCGCGCAGAAACGAAAGCAACGTGCCCCGCGCGCGCGCAGCGCGTTGGGCCCGCCCGAGCTCGCTGTCGCGCAGCCACACTGCGTGCGCATCGAGCGCTGTCAACAGCTCGCTCACCCCCTCCGTCCGTGAAGCGACGGTCCGGAGTACCGGTGGCGTCCACGACGCTGGATCGCCGGCATGCGCCGCGTGGCCGACGGCCGAGTGATGGGACGGCGCCGGCACCGCTCCCAAACGCATGCCGGAAAGCGAGAGCGATAACCGCAGCTCGCTTTCCGCGGCATCGACCCCAGGCCGATCCGCTTTGTTGAGCACGAGCAGGTCGGCGGCCTCGAGGATGCCAGCCTTGTTCGCCTGAACGTCATCGCCGCTACCCGGCATCACCACGACTACGGCGCTTTGCACGACGCCCAAGAGTTCGAGCTCGGCCTGCCCCACGCCCACGGTCTCCAAGAGCACCGTGCTCGCCCCCCAGGCCTCGACCAGCCTTAGAATATCGGCCGCGGAGCGGCTGAGCCCGCCGTGTGCGCCGCGCGTCGCCAGCGAGCGAATGAAGACGTCGGCGTCCGCGCTGTGCCGCAACATGCGGATGCGGTCGCCGAGCAGCGCACCGCCGGAGAATGGACTGGTCGGATCGACTGCGATCACACCGACACGCTCGCCGCGCTTTCGTAGCTCGGCGATCAGGCAATCGGTCAGGGTGCTCTTCCCCACTCCCGGCGCTCCCGTGATGCCGATGGTTCGCGCCTGGCCGCTGCTCGGAAACAGCTCGCGCAAGAGCTCGCGGTAACCGCTGGCGCGCTCGTCGACCACGCGGCAACCGCGGGCGAGCGCGGCCACCTCCCCGCTCAGGATGCGGGCAGCGAGCCCTGCTGGCGCACCGCCCCCCGAAGTCACGTGCTCAGTTCTTGCCGCGCTGGGCGGCGTCCGCGGCCATCAGCTCTTCCACCGTGCGCGTGGTCATCGTCCCGGCGCGCATGTCCGGCAGGTCGAGCAGCCGCTTCTGCAAGGGAATGTTGGTGCGAATACCGCCAATGATGAATTCATCGAGCGCGCGCCGCATGCGCACGATGGCCTTCTCTCGCGTCGGCCCGTGCGTGATGACCTTGGCGAGCAGCGAGTCGTACTGCGACGGTACGGTCCAACCCCCGAAAACACCGGAATCGACGCGGACTCCGGCGCCCCCGGGCGGGTGATACTCGGTGATTTTGCCGGGCCAGGGCGCGAACGTATTCGGATCCTCGGCCATGATCCGACACTCGATGGCGTGCCCGCGAAAGCGCCAGCTGCGGGTGTCGGGCAGGTCGAGCTTTTCGCCCGCGGCGGCGCGGATCTGCTCGACGACCAAATCGACACCGGTCGCCATTTCGGTCACCGGGTGCTCGACCTGCACGCGCGTATTCATCTCCATGAAATAGAGCTGCCGGTTCTCGTCCATCAAGAACTCCAGCGTGCCGAGCGAGGTGTAGCCGGTTTCGACGATCGCGCGACGAATCCGCTCGCCCATCTCGGCACGTAGCTCGTCGGTCATGTTGGGGCTTGGCGCCTCTTCCACCAGCTTCTGATTCTTGCGTTGCAGGGAGCACTCGCGCTCACCGAGCGTCCAGACCTGGCCGTGAGTGTCGGCGAGTGCCTGAAACTCGATGTGCTTGGGGCGCTCGACGAAGCGCTCCAGGTACAGCTCCGGGTTACGGAACGCAGTCATGGCTTCGGACGTGGCTGACTCGAACGCCCGCCGGATCTCAGACGAGTTGCGGACGACGCGCATGCCGCGCCCGCCACCACCACCGCGCGCCTTCACCATCACCGGGTAGCCGACGCGCTTGGCTTCGGACTCCGCGTGCTCGGCGTTCAATAGCGCCACGCTGCCGGGCAGCAGCGGCAGGCCGAACTTCGCCGCGTTCTCGCGAGCGCGGAGCTTGTCGCCCCAGCGCGTCATGGCCTCCGCTGAAGGTCCGATGAAATGCAGACCGCAGCGCTCCACCACCTGCGCGAATTCGGCGTTCTCCGACAAGAAGCCGTAGCCGGGGTGAATTGCGTCGGCGGCGGTGATTTCGGCGGCGCTGATCAGCGCCGGGATGTGCAGATAGCTCTTGGAAGCTGCGGCGGGGCCAATGCACACCGCCTCGTCGGCGAAGCGGACGTGCAGCGCTCCGGCGTCCGCCTCGGAGTGAACGGCCACGGTTTGAACGCCGAGCTCACGGCAAGCTCGAATGATGCGGATCGCGATCTCGCCGCGATTCGCGATGAGGACCTTACGGAACATCGCCTAACAGGGCTCCTTCTAGGAACGCGCGCTAGTTCTTCTTCAGCTTGAACAGCTTCTGTCCGAACTCGACGCTCTTGCCGTTCTCGACCAAAATCTCGACGATCGTACCCGCGGCTTCGGATTCGATCTCGTTCATGAGCTTCATCGCCTCGATGATGCAGAGCGTTTGGCCCTTCTTCACCGACGCGCCGACGTCGGTGAAGTTGTCCGCCTCCGGCGACGGGGCGCGGTAGAACGTGCCCACGAACGGCGAGGTCACGTAGGTGATGCTGGGATCGTCCGCCGCGCTCGCCGCGCTCGTCGCGCTACCCGCGGCGGCGATCGGTGCCGCCGCAGCCACTGGGGCCGGGGCCACCGCAACCATGGGCGGGCGACCGAGCGCGATGCGGAGGCGAACCTTTTCGTCCTCGTATTCGAACTCGGCGACTTTCTTGTCTTCGAGGGTTTTCAGCAGGGCTTCGAGCTGTTCCAGGGCAATTTGCATGAGAGCTAGACCTCGGGGGTGGTCGCGCTTGCGCGGCGCTCGTCCGGAGGGAGGCCGGACGTTAGCTTGGCCGTAGCTCGCTGCACAACCCGCCCCGAGCGAAAACGACGCTCAGCGAAGTCACTTCGACGCTCTGCGGCAATCCGCGCCCGCCGACCTCGTCAAATTCCGCCCGGCCGCCGGGGCCGGCGTTTCGCCAATAGCGGACGACGCTGCGCCCCGCTCGAAAATCAGCCGCGCGTTCGCAGGTGCTCGAGCACACCGTCCAGGGCGAGTCGATACGAACGCGGTCCGAAACCGGCGATGCGTCCCAGGCACGCGGGCGCGACGCACGAGTGCCGGCGAAACGCTTCACGCGCATCCGGGTTCGACAAGTGGAGCTCTACCGTCGGCAGGCTCGAACCCTTGATCGCATCGTGCAGCGCGTACGAGGTGTGCGTGAACGCGCCGGGGTTGATCAGGATCGCGTGGAAGCCTTGATCCGAGGCCTCGCCGATCCAGTCGATCAGCGTCCCCTCGTGATTCGATTGCCGACACTCGACCGTCGCGCCGCGGCTCGCGGCCAGCTCCTCGAGATCGCGATGGATCTCGGCCAGCGTGGTGCGGCCGTAAATGTCCGGCTCGCGTCGGCCGAGTCGGTCCAAGTTCGGACCACTCAGCACCAAGACGCGCGGCACCCGCTCCGGCGGAGCGCTGACGTTTCCGCCATTTCCAGCCTTTCGCGCCGCGCGCTTGACGCGCGCGCGCGTGCCCGGAGCTGCCCTGCGAGGCACGATGACTAGCTCGCCAGCTCTTCGGCGAGCCGGGGCGCGACCACGCGCAACAGGTAGCGCCCTTTGCCCAGATTGCCTTCCGGGGCGAGCGCCATCATCACGAAGTAGCTCTCATTGATGACCCGAATCAGCGTGACCAGTTTGTCGGAGCGGAACGCGACCTCGCGCGTCGAACCGGCATCGAGCATTTCGCTCGCGCGCTGGATGGCTTTCACCACCACGCTGACCTCGGCCCCGACCGACTCGATGTCGAATCCGGAGTCGCGCCTGGCGTACGTCTCTACCGGAATACCCTCGAAATCCATCAGCAGGCCAGCAAGGCTGCCGTCGGTCCCGTCGACGACGCTCTGGAGGGCTTCTTTGAACATAACCGCTAGACTAGCCGGTTTCCGGTGCCGGGTGAATTTTGGGCGCCGGATTTACTGATTCGATGTAAAATCTGCACCGGCCATCAGGCCGTCGTGCGATTGTGCTGCGGGGCTTGCCGCCGCGGCGCGACTCTGCGATGGCCGGTTGGCAGGGGGCCGATTGAGCGTCCTTGACCCCCTGGAGGGCAAGCGGCTACCTTGCGCTGCGCCCGGCCAGGAGTCGCGCCGGGCATCACGAACGGAACCTGTCGGATGCGCGCGCGAGCGGGGGATCCGCCCCGCACAATGACACAGAAGATCCTCGCCGGGCGCGCGGATGACCCGAACCTTGCCGGCGAGCTGGTTCGGGTCAAGGTCGATCAGGTCGTGCTAGCGCGCGACCCGGCCTCCGCGATGGCCGACGTGCTCGACCTCAACGCGAAGAAATGCGCGGTGGAGGTCGCGGTCGCATACGACACCGTGTGCGTTACGACGCCTGCGGATTCACCGACCTCGGCCACGCAACGCGCGCTGCGCGAAGCGCTCAATCTCGGCCTCCTGGTGGCCCGGCCCGGCATCGGCTTTCCTGCAGCCGTGCACCTCGAGCGGTTCGGTAGCCCTGCGCGGCTGACCGTTACCGATGAGCCGCGGCTCTCGGCAGTGGGTGGGGCAGGCATGCTTTCGCTGGTCGTTCCTCCGGCGCAGCTGGCGGAGGCGCTGGTCACCGGTTCGATCTGGGTGCGCCCGCCTCGCAGCGTGCAGGTGCTGCTCTCCGGTCGCATTCGACCATTCGTGTGCGTGCGCGACGTCGGGCTGGAGCTGATTCGGCGCGGCCTGGGCGAAACCGTGCGAAAAGTCGATGAAGAGCACCGCGCTCCGGTCGTCGTCGAATTCGCAGGGCCGAGCGCACGGCTGCTGTCGGTCGCCGAGCGCGCCGTGCTCGCGGCCCTGGCTCCAATCTTGGGCGCCAGCGCGGCCGTGTTCGTGAGCGACGAGAAGACCGAAGTTTACTTGCGCGACCAGCGGCGCTCCAAGGCGCACCGCAGTTTGCTTCCGGATCCGGGCGCGCCCTGCGACGACGTGATCAGCGTGGATCTGTCCGCGGTCGACCCGCTGGTCATGGACGAAGACGGCGTGGTCCGCCAGGTGCGAGAGCTCGCGGGCAAGCCGGTCACGCAAGTCGTGCTCGGCGGTGACTCGGGGGCTTCATTGCGCGACCTGCTGGCGGCTGCCGCGCTCTTGAAGAGCAAACGCGTGCCGCCCAAGCTCGACCTTCTGCTTGCCCCGCCCTCGCGCCAGGCGCTCGAGGTGCTGGCTCAATCGGGCGCGCTCGTGGATTTGATCGCGACCGGAGCTCGCTTGCTCGAGCCGGATCCGCGCTTGATCACCGGGGAGCTCTACCCCCCGCAGGCTGGTGGCGTTTCGCTGCGCACGTTCGATCCCGAGCCGGGCGTCACCACCACTCCCAAGTTCGTGGTCGCCTCGGCCGAAACGCTGGCCTACGCGGTCGCGACCGGCGCGGTCGGCGATCCGCGCTCGTTCAAGCGGCCGGTTCGCATTACGGTGCCGCGCACCTTGCCGACCGACGACGTCTTGATCGTGCGCAAGGGCAAGGGCAAAGGCAAAGAAGGCGAAGCCGGCAAGAGCCCGGCTCTCGAAGCGCCGCAAACCCACGGTTGGAAGACGGGCACCCAGCTCGCGCTGGTAAAGCAGCGCGGCACGCCGCGCGAGCCGAGCGCGCTCGTGCTCGACTCTCTCGACGACGTGCGCTGGTTCGTGCGCCGCGCGCCCGAGCTCTCGGCCATGGTGCGGGCGGTGATAGCCACCCACATTCCGAGCGGTGCGGTACCGATCTTGGCCGGCCTCGGCATCCTGGCGCTGTCCGCGACGCCAGATACCCTGGCCAAGCTGAAGACCGAAACCACCGTCCGCTTTCCGGATCCGCGTGAGTGGAACGGCGACAGCGCGATCAAGACTTCCACCGGGTCGACGAGCGTGGACCTGGTATGGCTCGCAGTCGGCGCGGAGCGCGAATGGACCGCGACCGGCAGCGCGCGCCCCGCGGCCCTGCCGAAGCGCTGAGCCCAATTTCCCCTGCGATCAGCCGGGAAATGCGCCTGGCCCGGGAGTGGTTTTCGGCTCGGCGGGATGAGTATATGGTCTCCCGCGTGAAAGCTTTCTTTGCGCGCGCCACGCTCGCCCTCGCTCTTGGTTTGTCCTTTTCTGGCAGCGCCCTCGCGGCAGATGACGAGGATGAAAAGGCCGCTGCCGTCGAGGACGAAAAGCCCGCTGACGAGAAGAAAAGCGAGCCTGCAAAAGGTGAAGACGCCGAACACGACAAGAAGACCGACTCGGCCGCCGGCAAGGACGAGAACCCGAACTTCGGTCACGGCAAGCAATTCGGGCTGCGCGTCGGTTTGGTCGGCGCGTACCGCATGGTGCTCCGCTACGACAAATCCCCGCCTTGCCACGAGATCGACATCAGCAAGGGCAACGACCAGCAGAAGTTTTGCGGCTACGCAGCGCCGTTCGCGCTCGACCTGGCCCTGAGCGGCGCGCTGATCGACTCATTCGAGCCGTTCCTGTGGGCTCGACTCGGGCTCAAAGGCGAAGAGGACAGCAACACGAGCCCTCAGCTGCTCTTGGGCGTCGGCGCGCGCATCTATACGACGAGCGACTCGAAAGTGAAGATCTTCGTGGAACCTGCGCTCGGGCTCGAGCTCGACGGCAAAGGCGACAGCAAGGATCCCTTCCGCGCGGCGGTCGAAGACAAGTATTACCGCACCGATTTGCAGTTTCACCTGGCTGCGGGCCCGCAATTCGACCTCTCCAAAAACTTCGGCCTGTACCTGGACGCGGGCCTCACGCTCGGAATCTTGCGCTACTTGCACAGCACGCTCGAGCTCACCGCTGGCATTCAAGGCCGCGTGCCGTGAGCGAGCGGCCCTTTCGCGTGCTGGGCGTGCAGCAGATCGCGGTCGGGCACGCGGACAAGCAACGATTGCTCGAGCTCTGGGTCGAGCTCTTGGGCCTCAACCTCGGCGGCAGCTACCGCAGTGAAACAGAGAACGTCGACGAGGACATCGCGCTGCTCGGGACCGGGCCGCACGCGGTCGAGATCGATCTGATGCAACCCATCGACCCCAATCGCTCGCCGCGCGTACACGAGCCGGCGCTCAATCACGTTGGGCTGTGGGTGGACGATCTCGACGCCGCGCAGACCTGGCTGAGCGCGCGCGGCATGCGCTTCGCAGGCGGAATTCGCGTCGGAGCAGGCGGCCATCGCGTTCTGTTCATTCACCCGAAGCCGAGCTCGGACCTCCCTCGCAGCGGCGAAGGGGTGTTGATCGAACTGGTGGAAGCCCCGGTCGAGGTTCGAGCCGCGCTCGAACGCCCGCGATCTGCAACTTGACGCGCGTCAGTCGTCCGAGCCGGAAAGCAGCCGGCGCGCGGCCAAACGCGGTAAAATTTCGCCATTTTCGACGGCCACGCGAGCCCGAGCGAGCGCCTCCCGCGACTCGTCGCGCCCCGCGAAGCGCGCGAGCAGCGCCTCCTCGAGCGAGCGCTCGAGCCAAGCTCTTCTTTGCTCACGCCGCCGCACTTCGAGCGTGCCCGAGGCGACGAGCGCTTGAAAACGTCGCTCGATGAGCTGCCAGAGCTCGAGCACGCCGGAGCCGTCGCGCGCACTCACCGCCACGACCTCTGGTACTTCGCGGCGCAAGAACGAGTAGAGCGAGCTTAGCTGGTCACGCGCAGCGTTCGCGAGGGCCTGATTCTCGCCGTCGGCCTTGTTGAAGACCACCACGTCCGCGTGTTCCAACAGGCCACGCTTGATACCTTGAATGTCGTCCCCTGCCCCGGCGATCAGCACCACCACCAGCACGTCCACGAGCTCGGTGACCATGATTTCGGCCTGACCGGTGCCGACCGTCTCCACCACGAGTACATCGTAGCCCGCCGCTTCGAGCACCAGCAACGCCTCGCGCGAGCGCATCGCGACACCGCCGCTGGCGCCGGCTGACGGGCTCGGTCGTACGAAAGCTTCTGGAGCGCGAGACAGCTGCGTCATCCGCGTTCGATCGCCGAGCACACTGCCGCCGCTGCGCTGACTGCTCGGATCGATGGCGAGTACGCCGAGTTTGTGGCCGCCGTCGATCACGTGACGGCCGAGCGCGTCGATCAGCGTGCTTTTTCCGGCGCCCGGCAGCCCGCTGATCCCGACGCGCTGGGCGCGGCCGGTGCGCGGATAGAGCTCGACCAGCAATTGCTCGGCCGCGAGCACGTCTTCCGGTCGTGTGCTCTCCACCAGCGTGATGGCCTGCGCGGTGGCGCGGCGATCGCCTCTCGACACGCCCTCGACGAGCTCGCTCACGCTCGCGTTCACGGGACCTGCGTCCCCCCGCTCGCGGCAGCGCTCGCCAGGCCGAGCAGGTCGCGCGCAATATCGGTCACCTTGGTGCCGGGGCCGAACACCGCGCGAACGCCGGCTGCGAACAATGCGTCGTGATCGCGAGCCGGCACGATGCCGCCCACCACGACCTGAACCCCCGATGCGCCGAGGCGAGCGAGCGCCTGCACGAGCTCGGGCACCAGGGTGAGATGCGCGCCAGCCTGCGTCGACACCCCGACGAAGTGCACGTCGCTTTCCAGCGCTTGGCGGGCCACGTCGTCTGGCGTCTGAAAGAGCGGACCGAGATCGACGTCGAAGCCCAGATCGGAGAGACCAGCCGCCACCACCTTGACGCCGCGATCGTGCCCGTCCTGACCGAGCTTCGCGAGCAGCAGCCGGGGCCGCCGCCCGTGATCACGCGCGAAGCGCTGCACGGAGTCGACCAATTTCAGCCACTCCTGTTCGTCGCCGTAGGCCTCGGTAAATACGCCGGTAGCCGCCATATTGCTCGCCTCGTAGCGCCCGAAGACCCGCGCCAGGGTGTGACTGACCTCGCCCACGGTAGCCCGCGCGCGCATCGCCTCAATCGCGAGCTCGAGCAAATTTTGGTCCCGGCGCGCGCCTTGCTCGAGCGCGGCGAGCGCCTGCGCCACCCGCGCCTGGTCGCGCGCGCTGCGAACCCGCTCGAGACGCGCAATCTGCGCCCCGAGCACCGCGCTGGTTTCGACCGCAAACAGCTCGAGCTCGGGTTCATCGGGCGCGCGAAACTTGTTCACGCCCACGATCACGTCGCTGCCGCGATCGACCCGAACCTGGCGCTCGGCCGCGGCACGCTCGATGCGTCGCTGAGGAATGCCGAGCTCGATCGCGCGCGCCATGCCCCCGATTTGGTCGATTTCCTCGATCACCGCGCGCGCGCTGGCCATGAGCTCGGAGGTCGTGCGCTCGACGAAGTACGAGCCGCCGAGCGGATCGGCGACGCGCGTCACGTCGGTTTCGTGCTGCAAAATGAGCTGCGTATTGCGAGCGATGCGCGCCGAACGCTCGCTCGGCAGAGCCAGCGCCTCGTCGTAGGCGTTCGTGTGTAAGCTTTGCGTGCCCCCGAGCACCGCCGCCAGCGCTTCAATCGTGGTGCGCACCACGTTGTTCAACGGATCCTGCGCGGTCAAGCTGACGCCTGAGGTCTGGCAGTGCATGCGAAGCATCAGGGTGCGCGGATCCTTGGGCGCGAAGCGCTCGCGCACCAGCATCGCCCACAGCCCGCGCGCCGCACGCAGTTTGCAGATCTCGGTGAAGAACTCGGGGCCGATTCCGAAGAAGAACGAGAGGCCGCGTCCAACCGAGTCGAGGTCGAGCCCGCGCTCGCGGGCGACCTGCAGATACTCGAGCCCATCGGCCAGCGTGTACGCGAGCTCGAGCTCCGCCGAGGCCCCCGCTTCTTGTAGGTGGTAGCCGGATATCGAGATCGAGTTGAAGCGCGGCATGCGCTCGCTCACGTACTGCATCACGTCCGCGACGATGCGGAGCGAAGGCGCGGGCGGGTAGATGTACGTGTTGCGCACCATGAACTCTTTCAAAATGTCGTTCTGAATGGTGCCCGAGAGTTGCTCGAGCGAAACGCCTTGCTCCTCCGCGGCCACGATGAAGCCCGCTAGCACCGGCAACACGGCACCATTCATCGTCATCGACACGCTGATTTGAGCGAGCGGTATTTCGGCAAAAATCAGCTTCAGATCTTCGACGGTGTCGACCGCGACACCCGCCTTGCCGACGTCGCCCGCCACGTGCGGCTCGTCACTGTCGTAGCCGCGGTGCGTGGGCAAGTCGAACGCGACGCTCAGCCCGCGCTGTCCGGCGGCCAGCGCGCGGCGGAAGAACGCGTTGGTCGCTTCCGGCGTCGAGAAGCCCGCGTACTGGCGCAATGTCCAGGGCCGTCCGGCGTACATGGTCGCGCGCGCCCCGCGCACGAACGGGTATTCACCGGGCAGCGACCCGAGTGAGTCGAGGCCTGCCAGATCGGCTGCGTCGTACAGGGGGCGGATCTGCAAGCCGGCCGCCGAGCGCCGCTCGAGACTCGCAGGGTCGGCACCACCGATTTCGGCGCTGGCCAGGGCGCGCCAGCGGGCGCGGCGCTCATCGTCGGAGCTCGAAGTCACGGGGCTTCCGTCATTTTGGCCGGCGAACGGCCGCGCCGTCCAGCAAGCTAGCCTCCGGCGCCGCGTTTCTTGCTGATCAGGATGCGCTCGATGGCCGCAGAGGCAGCCAAAATCAAGCGGTCAGCGCGACGAGTGGCGTCCAGCGACGGACCGAAGCGAGCCATGAGCAGCGCCAAGACCGGGCGATTGGCGACCAGGACCGGCGCCGAATACACCTCGTCGAGCGCGGCGCTGGGCAGAAATGAGCGCAACTCCGCGTGCACGATCCCGGATGGCAGCGGCCCCAGGTAGAACCCCGCGCGGACGGCCACGTCGAACACCGAGTTCTTGCCGGTAGGTAGGCTGAAGGACGACTGCGCGGCTTCGCTCACCGCGCGACTCGCCGCGCGCAGCTCCATGCTGCCTCCGCGCACCGCAACCACCAAACTGACCGCAGGCTCCAGGGCGCGGCACAACAGGCGAGCGACCTGCTCGGCCGAGTCCGCGCGACCGAACTCGAGCACCGCTTCTTCGAGCGAGCGCTCGAACACGAACGGCGCCTCCGGCGCAAAAAACTTGGACCTGGACAGGTTGAGAACCGGCTCCTCTTCGGGAGTCGCCGCGCGATTGGAAACCGGGGGGCGGCGCACCAAAGGGATTGGCGGCTCGCTCGGAATAGCGGGCGGCGGCCGCGAGCCGCGCGCGGGGGCCGCCCGCTCCAGGGGGGGCGGCGGCCGCGTCGAGGGACGCCGCTCGCCACTACTGCTGGTAGTGAGTGCGCTCACGGTGTTGAGGCTCGCGAGAGCGGCGCGGAGCTGGGCAGCGGGCGCACGCAGTACGCGCACCGCTGCCTGCAGGTGAAACGCAAACTCTGCGGCAACGTGCGGCCCGAGGGTGTCCACCGCTGCTACGTCGACCCGCCCACCCTGCGCTTCCTGATGCACGGGGATCGCGAGCAGCCGCTCGCACATGCCCGGGGGCAGACGCGCCACCAAGCCGAGCGCGGGACGCACCCAGTTGATTTCAGGCGCTTCCGCGCGCAGCAACTCGCGCTCGACCAGGGGCACGAGCTCCGGAAATCGCTCGGAAATCGCCGTAACGAACGGCGTCCCATCGGCGACTTCGCTGCTGAGGGCCGCCTCGACCGCGGCGACGGGCGCCCCAGCTCCAATCAGGCGCCGCGCGAGCTCAATCGTCACTCGCTCATGTTAGCCGGGCCGTGCGCCGGGTGTCACGGATGCTCGACGCACTGCGAAAGGCCGGCGCGCGGGCCGAAAAGCGGTCTTCAATCCTTGAACTGAAAGACCACTTCAGTCTTTCGTACCAAGCCGAGCTCGTCCCGAGCCGCCCGTTCGACCAAGGCGGGATCCTCTTTTATCCGCTGCACTTGCGCCCGAAGCTCCTGAATCTGCTGCGAGAGTCGGGAGACCTCCTCGTCCGCGCGCTGCTTCTCCTGGTTCAAGTGCGTAAGACGGGCCAGCCCGTCAGGGGAGAACACCATCATCGGCACCGAGACGCCCGCGATGACCAGCACCGAAATGGGCAAGACGCGTTGCAGAATGAGGAGGCCAGGGGTCATCTCGGGGCAGCTTGCTCCAGGCCGGCCCCCGCGGCCCAGAAATGCGCGCGGAGTGCTGAACCGGGCTTTCGCCCTGCGGATACTAAGGAGCTCATAGCGGGGCCAGTTTGCTGCTGCCGCTCGCGGAATCGGGACTATGGTTCCCGGCAACTCCCCCACGCGAAGGAAACGCCACCGTCTCATGACGACCGACATTCTGAGAGCCGAGCTCGAACGCTTATTCGAACTCGAGGAGCTACTCTCCCTGAGTCGCAGCCTGCTTGGCTTCGAACCCGAAGCTATCGGGGGCACTACTGCCAAAGCCTCCTTCGCTGGCGCGCTGACCGCCTACTGCCGGGAGCAGGACGCGGTCGAGGCGCTCTGCGACGCGCTCTTGGCCACCCGGCCTGAGGTTTCGACTCAGGTGCTGGAGATTCGCGCGAGCGGGCTGCCTTCCGACGAAGCGCTGCCCAGCGGCAGCGAGTTCGCCGGCTTCAGCGAGTTGCGTCGGTTCGGCGAGGGGCGCCTGGCGTTGTCTTACGTCGGCCTGCGCGACCAAACCGAATACCGAATCAAGGTGCTGCGTCGGGAAGCGACGCGCGATCGACGCGGGCTGCACCGCTTTCTCACGGTCACGCGCCTGCTGGCTCGCATCGAACACCCCGGACTGCCGCAAAAACTCGAGGCCGGCAGCGTCGACGGTCGCACCTACGTGGCACACGAACTGACCCGAGGCGTCCCGCTCTCGCAACGGATCGCGCGGGTGGGCGCGCTGCATCTGAACGAGGTGCGCGAGCTTTTGCTGTCCATACTCGAAGCGCTCGCCGTGTTGCACGACAAGCGGCTCGCGCACGGCGATCTGCGACTCGAAAACGTGATCGTGGGCGAAGGCAGCAACACCGGACGCGCCACCTTGGTCGACATCGGCAGCGACCGGCTGCGCATGCGCCCACGGCTCGACAATGGCCGCACCGAGCTGTTCGCAACCACGGGCTCGCCGAAGAGCGTCGCGCCCGAACAGATCCAAGGCTACAGCGCAGACGCGCGCAGCGACGTGTACTCGTTCGGCGCGCTCTTGTACGAGGTACTCACCGGTCGTCCACCGTTTGCCGGGAAGAGCGCGCTGGAAACCGCCTTCAGCCACCTCTCCGAAGCGCCGGCTACGCCGAGCAGCCTGGCGCCGCGGGGCTTCATTTTGCCGGAGCTAGACGAGTTTTTGCTCAGCTTGCTGGCGAAAGATCCGAAGGCTCGCCCAGCCGACGCGCGGGCGGTGCTCGAATCGTTCGAACAGCTGGGCCGTCGCTCGGCGGCGCGCCGAGAACCGATTTCGACCGAAGCGCTCGAGCGGCAGCTGACCGCCTTGAAGGAAAAGCCCGAAGACGAGGACCTGGCGCTGGCCCTCGAAGCGGCAGCAGCCGATCCCGCGCACGCTCCGCGCGTGATCGAAACGCTGATCGAGCTGAGCGACGGGCTCACCGATGAGAGCGCGCTCGAGACCAAGAAGCGCTTGTTGTCCCGCGCCGCGCGCCTGCTGTCGCACCAGGCGGAGACGCGCTCGCGGGCGGAGGAGCTGTACGTGCGCGTGCACGAGCTCGCGCCCGAAGACGACCTGGCCGAAGCGGCCTTGCTCGAGCTGCGCCGCCGCCTCGGCAAGCTCGACGAAGTGGTCGAAATGCTGCTCGCCCGCGCCGAGCGCGCCAAGAGCCGCGCGGAAAAGGCCAGGGTGTTCGCCGAAATCGGCCGTGTCTACGCCAACGAGCGGGTCGACCGCGAGCAGGCGCTGGTCGCCTTCACGCAGGCGTTCTGCGAGAACCCACACGAAGCCAGCGTGGCTTCCGAGATCGAGCGTTTTGCCGGCAACAATGCCGAGGCTTGGTTGGAAGTGCTCGGCAACTGCTCGGCCGCCGCCAACGACGAAGCCACGCCGACCGAAGAGCGCGCGCTGATTTTTGGCCGCGCCGGCCGCTGGTCGCTCGAACGTCTGCAACGCCCGGACATGGCGCTCTCTTGCTTTCAAGCGCTGCTCGCGCTCGAGCCTGGCAACGACGGAGCGCTCGCCGGGCTCTCTCAAATTTACCGCAAGGCCGAGCAGTGGCCCGAGCTCGGCAACGTGCTCACCATCCGCGCCGAAGCCGCCGCGACCCCCGCGCAGGCTCGCGATTTTCGCGCCGAAGCGGCCGAGATTCTGGACACTCGCCTGGGCGACAGCAAGAACGCGCGCGCCCTGTACGAGCAGGTCCTGGCCGAGGACCCCGCGCATCCGCGTGCGCTGCCGCTGCTCGAAAAGCTCTACGAGAAAAGTGGTGACTTCAAGGCACTGGCCGAACTTCTGAGCAAGAACCTCGGCACCGAGCGGCCCGAGGAACGCCAGAGGACCCTCATCCGTCTGGGTGAATTGCACGAGATCGAGCTCGACGACGCGCTCGAAGCCGGCAGAAACTACGAGCTCGCCCTGGAGCTCGGGGGGTCGCTGGAAGCGCTGCGGGGGCTCGAACGCCTGCACGAGAAGGCGGGTCGTTTCAAAGAGCTACTCGAAAACCTCAATCGGCAGATTGAGCTCAGCGCCACCCCGCGCCAGAAGGTCGCGCTGCTCGAACGCATCGCGAGCCTGCACGAGCGCGAGTTCTTGGACCCGGTCAAGGCGGCCGAAGCGCTCGAGCGCGTGCTCGAGTTCGACGCGACCAACGAGAGCGCGTTCTCCGATCTGAACCGCCACTACCGCAAGAGCTCGCGCTGGGAAGAGCTGGTCAAGAGCTACCAGCGAAAGCTCGAGCGTACCAGCGAGGCTCCCGCGCGCGTGGAGCTCCTGCTCGAGCAGGCGCGGCTATTTTCAGGACCCATCGGCTCGGTCGAGCGAGCGCTGACCGCCTACGAAGCGGTGCTCGAACTCTCCCCGGCGCAGCCGGAGGCGCTCGAGGCGCTGGTCCAGTTGCGACAATCCAAAGGAGACGCCAGCGCAGCCGTCAGCGCGGTGGAAGCGCTGGCCGCGCAAGCCACGACGCCCGAGGCCAAAGCCGAACAATGGGTGCGCGCGGCCAGGCTGCTCGAAGAGCGGGGCGACCGCGACGGCGCGATCGAGCGCTTCAAGCGCGCGCTGGACGCCAACCCGAAGAACAGCGCCGCAGCTAGCGCGCTGCGCGAGGCGTTTGCCGCGCGTGGCGACGTGCACGCCGCGCTGCAGTTGCTGGAACGAGAGCTGGAGTCGACCGAAGGCGACCTGGCCAAGGCGGCGTTGGCGTCACGCATGGCCGTGCTCTACCGCGATAAAGTCCGCGACGAAAAGCGCGCGGAGGAGAGCGCGCGGCGGGCCGTAGACTGGGATCCGACGAACCTCGAATCGCTCAGAATTCTTGCGGATATCGCGTTCGAAAATGGCCGTTTCCTCGAGGCCAGCCGGCACTACGAGACCATCGCGGAGCGAGTAGACCGCTTGCCCGACGCAGCGCAGCTCCTGATTCGTTACGTCGATTCACTGGAGCAGACCGGATCGACCGAGAAGGCGTTGACCGTGATGGACACGCTGCTGCGAACCGCTCCCGACGATCGCGAAGCGCTCGAACGCGCCGCCCAGGTCACCTTCGAGCACGGCAAGCCCGAGCGGGCCGCGGAGCTGTACGCGCAGCTCCTCGCGCGCTTCGGCGGTCATTTCGACCACCACGGGCGCGCGCGCGCCTTGTTCCGGCGCGGAGAAGCGCTCCGCCGCTGCGGCCAGCTCGAAGCCGCGATCGCGCCGCTGGAAGAGGCGGCCGACGTCGATCCCAGCCTGAGCGAGCCCTTGGCCTCGCTCGCCAAGCTGCACGAAGCACGCGAGGCTTGGCCCGAGGTGATCAAGGTAAAACATCGCAAGCTCGAGAGCGCGGTCGGCGAAGATCGCGTGCAAATTCTGTTCGAAATCGGCGAAATCGCCTCGAGCAAGCTGCAGGACCGTACGGCCGCGGCCAAGAGCCTGGTCGCCGCACTGGACGAGAAGCCCGACGACCGTCGCGTGCTCACCAAGTTGATGCAGCTGTACGGCGAGGACAAGGACTGGAACAAGCTGGTCGCGGTGGTGCTGCGCTTGGCGGAGTTCGTGGACGATCCGAAGCAACGCGTGAAGTACCTGCACACCGCGGCTATCGTCACTGCCCGTCAAATCGGCGATAGCGAGCGCGCACTCGAGTTCTACGCGCAGGTGCTGGAGCTCGAACCGACCTTCGACCGAGCCATTCAGGAATCGATTGAGCTCCAACAAGGGCAAGAGAATCACGTCGAGGTCGAGCGGCTACTCAGGCGCAAGCTCGAGCTTGCCAGCGCGAGCAACGATCAGGAGTCGATGGTTCGCACGTTCGAGGAGCTCGGCGAGCTCTACGAAAAGAAGCTCGGCTGGATCGACGAAGCGGTGGACGCCTACGAAGCCGCGCAAACGCTGGATCCGCTGAACGCGAAGCGCTCCGAGCAGCTCGGCCGGTTGTACGCGACCGATCCCGAAAAATATCTCGAAAAGGCCGTAAATTCCGAGCTCGAAGCGCTGCACCAGGACCCGCTGCGAGCGGAGTCGTACCGAGCGCTGCGACGGCTCTACACCGAGACCAAGCGAGCGGACTCGGCCTGGTGTCTGTGTCAGGCGCTGACCGTGCTGAGCCTGGCGGAGCCGGACGAGGAGCGCTTCTACAAGCGCATGCGCTCCGAGACCGCCGCCCCCGCGTTGAACCCGCTGAGCGACGACGATTGGCTCCTGCACGTCATGCACCCCGATGCCGACTCGCTGCTCACTAGCGTGTTCGCGCTGATCGAGAGCGCGGTGATCGCGCGCCGCGGCCAAAGCCTGGCGGAGCTGGGCTATGACGCGGCCTACCAGCTGTCCCTCGGCGAGCACCCGGCTCCGATCTGCCAGAGCCTGTTCTACAGCGCCGGCGTGCTCGGAATTCCGCTACCACCAACGTTCGAGAACCCCAACGACCCAGGCGGCATCTCCTTCCTGTTCGCCGATGATCCTTCGCTGGTTCTGGGTGTCGCGGCCCTGGCTCGCGACGTGCCCCTGCAGCCCGCCGCGTTCATCGCCGCGCAGAGCCTCACCTACCTCAGGCCCGGCATGTATCTCCGGCACTTGCTGGCTTCGGGAACGGCGCTGAAAGCCTGGTTGTTCGCCGCGATCAAGCTGACCGCACCGCAGTTCCCGGTGGCGCCCGAAATCGAGGGTCCGGTCACCGAAGCCTTCAACGCGCTCGAGGCCGGGCTCCAGGGCCAGGTCCGCGACCATCTGACGCGGGTAGTGAGCAAGCTGCTCACTTCGGGCACGGCATTGGATCTGAAGCGCTGGGTCGCGGCGGTCGATCTGACGGCGGACCGCGCCGGCTTCATCGCGGCGCACGATCTCGACATGGCCGTCCGCGTGATTCGCGCCGGAGACGACGCGCAAAGTACGGTGCCCATCGAAGAGCGCGTGAAGGAGCTCGTGCTGTACTCGGTCAGCCCGGCCTACTTCGAGGTCAGGAAGCGCCTCGGCGTGTCAGTCGACTCCTAAGATCCGAGGCTCGCTCGCTCGGGCGAGCCACATTTCTGCCTCGTTGCGGCATTCTGGCGCCGCGTAGCGGGGCGCCGAAGCGGCACCTCCACCGACAGGACGGCCAAAGGGTCGCGCGCGGCGGTGTTGACGCGCTGTGCCTCTGGCACGCGTTTCGCTTTGCGCCGAGCATGAACGTCACACCGATTCTTGGTCGCTCGCTCACAGCCTTGGGCGCGAGCGGTCTATTGATAGCGTTGTTTGGTTCGGGCTGTAGCTCGACGGATAGCGATGGAACACCCCTCGCGTGCAGTGGCTTGGACGCGAGCTCGCACGCGCAAGCGACCCTCAAAGCGTTCGGGGTCGCCGCGGGCAAGCTCAGAACCCGAGCAATGGCCGTCGAGGCCAAGTGGCTCGCAACCTGTAACGCCATCAACGCGGACCTCGGCGAAGATTCCACGCAGACCGAGGCGGCCAAAGCCTGCGCAGTGCTGAATCAACGCGTCAAGGCCGCCCTGGCGGACGGCGTGACGGTCAGCCTCGACGTGCAATCGGATTGCCACGCAGACGTGAGAGCGCAGGCCGATTGTGAGGCTTCATGTCAGGTGGACGCCAGCTGTGACGTGAAAGCGCAGTGCGAGCCGGGCACGCTGGTCGTTGCCTGCAACGGCAGCTGCGACGCCCAGTGCGATATCACTGCGCCGAGCGTCGATTGCACCGGCACCTGCGAAGGCACCTGCACCGCCGATGCGGCCGTGGTGTGCGAGGGCCAATGCTCGGGAAGCTGCAGCGATTTGACTTGGGAAGGCAGCTGCGACGCGGGTTGCAGCGCGAGCTTCAGCGGCACCTGCGGCGGAACTTGCACCGGAAAGTGCGACGGAGCGAGCTCGAGCGGTACCTGCAAAGGTAAGTGCGAGGGCACCTGTTCCGCGAACGCTAGCGGAACCTGCGGCGCGAAGTGCACCGGCATGTTTCACGGCGGGTGCAAGGCCCAGTGCCAGGGCTCCTGCGCAGCGAGCGCGGCGGTTCAGTGCAACGGCAAGTGCCAGGGCACTTGCGCGTACGCACCGGGCAAGGCCGACTGCACCGGCGAGTGCCACGGCAATTGCTCGGTGGAGACCAGCCCGCCCACCTGCACGGGCAGACTCAACTGCAGCGGCAGCGCGGATTGCCACGCCTCTTGCCAAGCATCGGCGAAGGCCGACGTGAGCTGCACCGCGACGGCGGCGCTCACCGTCGATGGTGACGCGGACCTGTATGCGGCGATCAACGCGCACCTCTCCGACGTCAAGGACGCCTTCGCGCTGACCTTGGCGCTGAGAGATCCGATCATCGATCTCGCCAGCCGGACGACCGACACGTTCAGCGCGCTCGGCGACCTCGGCGTTTCGGGCGCGGCCTGCGCGGCGGCGTCCGTGGAGATCGCGGCCGAGGCCAGCGTCAGTATCAACGTATCCGTGCAAGCGAGCGCGAGCGTTCAGGGCAAGGCCAGCAGCTGAGCCCGGCCGTGCGAGGGCAAGGCTGCCGCTTCCTCGCGGCTGCCTTGCCCGGCATATCAACGCTTCGGCTTCGTCGGCGCGCCGCCCGCGCTCGGGTGAGGCGTGAATTGCGGTTGGCTGAGCGGGCCAGCCACGCGCCAACCGTAGAAGCCGTCGGGTGACTTGGCTCGCTTGTTTTTGGGGTCCAGATCGAACAGGCCAGGTACGCTCGAGCCTGGCGCTCCGAACAGCCCGCGCGTCATTTCGTTCTTGCCCATGAAGCGATCGGTGAAGCGAAAACGCGCGGTGAGCGTGAGCAAGCTGCTCTGAATGGGGTCTCGCAGGCGCACGCTGCCTTCCGAGCTCAGCTCCAAGTCCGGGCCCGAGGCCGAGAAATCCACGATTTTGAGCTGCCCCGTGGTCGACTCACCCTCGAGGGTGAGGTCCCCGGCTTCGACTTTGGGCAGCGCGATGGTGTCCCGGATCTTGGCCTTGCCGTCGCCCGCCGAGAGCCCCTTGATCTTCAGCTTGATGGTGCCGTCGGCTTTGGCGAGCTTGCCCTCTGGTAGTGCGAACTCGACCTGCCCCCCCAAGGTCCCCGCCAAGGGTAGCCCGACGATGTCGGCCAGCAAGGTGGCCTTGTTCAAACCCAGATCCTCGAGCTCGAGCTCCAGGCGGCGCGCGCCGTCGCTCTCGTAGGTTTGCCCGGAAATCGAGCCGTCGAAAGCGGACGCGCCGAACCCGATGCGAACGCTGCCGATCAACAGCGGCAAAACACTGACCCGCGCGTGCGCCGTATCGATGCTGAGCACGCCTGGCTTGGGCGGAGCCGCCGAGGGCTCGGCGCTCGGCGAGGGCGGTTTTGGCGGCGAAATGAGCCGAATGCCATCGGCTTCGATGCCCGTGAACCAGTAGGAGCTGATCTCGTCGAGCTCCAACCTTAGCGCGTCTGGGCCGGTCTGGCGCGCGTTGAACTCCTGAATGACGCGATCCTTCAGACGCTCGTAAGGGAAGGTCAGGTACGCGAAGACGATCAGCGCGAACCAATAGAAAGCGCCGTAGCCGACCGCTTTCAGGATCCGTTGTGCGCGGGAGGAAAGTTTGGGCAGACGCATCACGGCTCCTTCGCGTTCTCGTCGTCGACGCCGCCGTCTTTGAGCTTGGCCTTGCTGGCCGCGGGTTTGTCCGGCTTGCGCTCGAACGCACTCACTACCATGTCCACGTCATAAGAGTCGGGTTCGAGCCCGCGCTTGCGAATGGTTAGCTGACCGATGCTCAACGGGTGTCCGGATTGCTCGATGCGCTCCATGAGCCGGGCGACCTTCAGCATGCCCACCTTGCGCAGCGTAATTTTGGTGGATTTCTCTTCGTAGCGCTTGCCGTGCGGCACGAGCTGGCGGTCTTGAGTTTCCGGAATCTCGACCTCCACTTCCTGCGCGAGCTTGGCCAGAAACGAGGTCAGTGGCGGTGCGGGCCGGGAGTAGCGCTCCTCGATGGCCTTGTGCAGGGCTCGGCTGCGCTCGACCATCGGCCGCTCGGAGGTGATCTGGGCGATGGCCTCGCGTAGCGCCTCATTGTCGCTGCGCGTGCCATGCAACGCGGCCGTGACCGCGAGCGGCAACAGCAGCAAGACGATGGCGCCGACCACGAGCGCAAAAATCCCGAGCAAGCGCCGCTCGCGCTCTTCGAGGCGATCGAGCCGTTCACGCAGACTCACGGCTGGCTCCCCGGCGCTTTGTCGCCCGTTTCGTCGGCCTTCTTCTTCGGTTTCTTCTTTTCATCCGGGCATTTCACGTCGATATCGAGCACGTACTTCTGACGGTCGCTGTTGATGGCCTGGGTGACCTTGCCGAGCTTCGCGTCTTGCAGGCAGCGCACCTTGGCGATGTCGGTGGCGACGCTCTGCGCCTCGCTCGCTGTGCCCAAAATTCCCTGAATTTTCGCGTGCCCGCGCTGCATATCGAACTCTTCGATGTCGTGAGTGATGGTGCCGGGGATGGTCTTCGAGATCGCGATCACCACGTCGAAGGCGTCCATTTGCGGCATCGGGTCGGCCTCTTCGCCAGAGCGCGCTTTTTCCAAGAGATCGAGCGCGGTCTCGGCGCTGTCGACCTCCGTGCCGAACACGTCTTTGCCGACCACCGCGAGCTGCTCGGTGAGCACCGTATTCTCCCGCGCGAGCGCGCGCACCTCCGCCCAGGTCGCAAACAAGAAGCTGACCAGCGTCGCGGTGCATAGACCGACCAGCACCGGCGCCTTGTCTTTCAAGAAGCCATAGCCACGCTGATAGGAGAGCGGGCCGCGGCGGAGGTCTATATCGTGACCACGGCCAGCTGCGCCGAGCGCGAGGGCCACCGCTTTGGCAAAGCGCGGCAAGGCAGCCACGAGCTCCGGCGTCGCCCCCTCGACCTCGATCGCAGGCAGCGCTTGGATGGGCATACCGAGTTCGTGCGCAAGAAAGCGATCGGCGCCATCGGCGAACGCGCCGCCACCAGCCAGGTAAACCGCGCTGATTTCCCCGCCGTCCTGCGCAGCCCAAGCCAAAAATGTTTGCCGGAGCTCGGCCACCAGCTGAGGCGCGGTCGCGGGTAGCCCCTCCACACCGCGTGACAGGGTGCGCGCGAACACCGGTTGGCCGCGCTGCAAAATGGTGACTTCCGTGCGTTTTCCACCGAGGTCGAGAATGGCGATGGGCTCCGCCGAGCGTAGCGCGGGGCTCACCGCGGCCAGGTTCGCGAGCACCATCGGACCACAGGTGACCCGCTCGGGCTCGCGACCCAACGCTTTCTCGACGAGCTCGATCCGCGCGCGCACTTGATCCGTACGCGCAGCAGCCATCAGCACCGTCACGGGCGCCTGGTTATTTGGGCGCGCCAGCGTGCGGTAGTCGAACACCAGTTCGTCCACGTCGACGGGCACCTGGGACTCGATCTCGAACGGCAACACCTCCGCGAGCTGCTTGAGGGCGGTCGGTGGCAAAGTAATCCGGTGCACGAAGGTGAGCTCGCCGTCCATCGCGACGCAAACCCCTTCCGCGTGAGTCAATAGGTGGCTCGCGGCAGTAGTGATGGCAGCGCTCAAATTCTCGGGATCGCTGAGCGGCACCTCCTCCAGGCGTTCGACGGTGAGGCGGCGGTAGCCCGTCGCGAGCAGCGCGGCACGGACGTAGCGCGCGCCGATGTCGAGTCCAATGAATCGAGCCATGAGTCAGTCCAATCTGAAGTAGACCACGTTGCCGGCCGGGTTGGGCCGAGTGGCGCCAGGAATGGCGTTTTGCAGAGCGTTGGGGTCGGTACCGCCCGTGCCGGTGGGCGGGGTTTGAATGCCATTCGCGGCGGGCGTCGGACCGAGGCCCGACGTCCCGCCCGTGCCGGTCGGAGCAATGGGCTGCCCGGGCGGCGGCGCGCCGCGATAGTCGATGATGGCGTGCACGCGCGTGCGCGTTTCGCGCTTGCCCGATTTGACGATGCCGGTGGCGTAGATGGAGAACACCTTGCTCTCCGTGCTCATTTGCGCCTTGGCGTTGGCCGCGGACTGGAACTTGATCGGCTCCACACCGAGCGACTCGAGCACCATCTTCAGCGGCCCCTTCCCTCGCCCCTCGAGCAGCGCGACGAAAGCCTCGGGCGAGCCGAACGCGGGAGCCCCAGCGGTGAAGCCGCGGGCCAAGGTGAGAATGGTCAAAAACTTCTGCATTTCGGCGGGGTCGGTGCAGAGCTTGGGCAGCGGCTCGGCAGCGTTGCTGCACACCAGCATGATCAGGGTCTGAGGCGCGGCCGTGTTGATGTTGATGGCGTTCGACTGACCCCAGACCGTCATCAAGCGCTTGTCCGGGCGCTCCGGATCCGGATCCACGAACGTGGACCAAAAATCATCGCCGATGCCGCGCACGCGGCGGAGCTCTTCCAGGCTGTCGAAGGCCGCGTTCTTGCGGTGGTACGGCTTCGAGAGCAGCTCGTAGTACGAGTCCTCGGCCGGCATTTCCTGCGCGGTGTGGTTGGTGGGGTCGCACAAGGCAGTGTCTTGGTCGCGATCGGCCCAATCCAAAAGGGCCGCGCAAATCGCCTGGCGATCCGAAAAATTGCCGTCGGGATCGCGCTTTTCGAACATCGGGCCGTACTGCGCGCCGCCGATCAGCGCCATCAATTGGCCGACCAGGCGTTGCTGCGTGAAGCGGTTCGCGGCGGCCGCGTTGACGTTCACCTTCGAGTCCTCGTCGACGATGGTGATTTCGAACGAGGCGCCCGGCAGGCCGAGATTCTTGCTGTTCTTCAGGTCGAGCCCGGAAAACGACGCAAACGCTTCGGTGCCGGAGGCATCGTTGAAAGCGCCCAGCATGCGATCGGAAAACTCCCAGATCGGAATTTGCACGGGGCTACCGTAAATCGCGCTCATCAAGAAGCTGATCGACTTGCGCACCGTGGGCTCGGACGCGATCAGCAAGCGCGAGAGATTGATCGCGCTCTTGGCGGCATACTCCGCCACCAACGCGTCGCGCGCGGCCAGCGCGCTGGAAAGCTCGGCCGAGCTCTGGTCCTGCAGCTCGGTCAACATCACGGTCAATATCGTGAGCGCGCCCAGCACCAGCACGAACGCCATGCCCCGCCGCCGGCCGCGCGCACGACGCCGCGCCGCCCGCCGGACACGGCGGTTGGGCACGAAATGCGTGAGCCAGCGGGGAAAGTTCATAGGTTGGCGAAGTTGAGCGGCTGCTGAATGGGCACCGAGACCACGGTCATGAAGCGAATGCGCCCTCGGCCCGCGTCGGCGCGCGAGCGCTCGCCCGAGTTCAGGATCAGAGTGATGCGCACTTGCAAAGGCAACCGATTGGGCTGCCCGGTCGCTTGCGTGCTGTCCCAGTTCTCGTTCCACATGCCGGATTGAGAATCGAGATACTCGAGCTGGAACAGGTCGATGTCCGTCGCCAGCACCTCGATGCGACCCCCGTGCTGCGGGTCCAAATCCGGGTGCGTGCTGGTGCGCCGCACCAAATCGAGCGTGCTCGACTTGTCCGGACTGTCCGAGCCGAAGTAGGAAATTTCGGCTTGGTCCGATTCGTGCGCATCGCGATCTCGGCGCGTGTTCGAAAAGGCATTGAAGTCCAGACGATCGGTCGGGGTCCCCCGTTTGCCGATGAACGCGGTCTTCTGCACGACCAGTCGGGTGTCGAGCGGCACGTGCAAGGACAGGTAGCTGCTCTCGATGTCGCGACTGAGGCGCTGCATGGCCATGCGCCCTTCGCGGTAGCGCTCCTGCACGCGCTCGAGCCCTTCCTTGCTCTTTCGCATCGCGGCGAACGCGCCGTAAATGAGCACCGAGACCATGGCCAGAATGCTGATGGCCACGAGCAACTCGAGCAGCGTGAAGCCGCGCGCGGCGCGCCTCATCTGCCGCCTCCGAACAAACCGCGCTTCGTGGTGGTCGAGTTGACGTTGGTTCCGGTGTTGACGCCGGTGCTGATGCCCGTGTTGACACCGGTCATCGTGCTCGTGTCGCCCGCCATGACGCCAGCGTCACCGTCCAGCTGGCCCTGCTGCGGGTCAGTAACGTACTGCGTGACCACGAACTCCTTCTTCTTGCTGCCCTCTTTCCACTCCACTTGCACGGTCAGCTTGCGAATGCTGGCTTCGAGCATCGGCTTCAGCGAGGGATAGACCATCCCCATCACCATTGGCCCGATACCGGACCCCATGCTGCTCGCGCCTACCGATTGGGCAATGTCCTGCAGTGCGCCGGGGCCCGCGGGCGTGGGGGCCTGCTTGCCGTCAGCACCCGGCATCACCCCGAGCTTTTCGAGCGCTGCGAAGGGCCCCTGAGTCGGATCCGAAGGATCGGTGCCGCCGTCGAGGTTCATCTCGGTCGCTTCGGGCAGCTCGATCCGCTCGACCTTCCACGCGCAGGTGTAGCCGGGCTCGCCGTCTTCCCCGCAGCAGCTGCCCTCGTCCTTTTCGTCGGTGAGCGGGTAGCCCTTTTTCAGCAAATCGAGCTCGACCTCGGACATCTTGCAGCGCGCGAGGTTGGTCGCGATGGTGAAGTGCTGGCCGCGCGAAGCTCCCGAGAACAAGCCAACCTGCGAGCTCAGGATCATCGTCAGCCCCAGGCCGAGAATCGCGATCGCGACCAACACCTCGAGCAGGGTGAAACCCCGTGACGTGCCGCGCGCGACCGGGGCCACGGCTACTCTTCCTCCTTCGGGCCGAAGCCCGAGCCGTCCGGATCTTCCCGCGGCGGCGGGAAATCCACGTTTCCCCGCTGAATCGAGGCCTTACCCGTCAGCGGACTGACCAAGACCGAGAGGACGTCGTCACTACCGGTGAGGTCGCTTCGCTTGAGGCGAATGATGGCGCGCTCGGTGATACCGCCCGGCCAAAAGTAGATGTAAGCGCGCCCCTCGGTGACCGGCTCTTCGTCGTGCTCGGTCTGAACCGAGAGCACCTGCACGCCCGAACCGAGCTCGCGCCCCTGCTTTCCGCCTTCGGGATCGGAGAGGTCGTTCAAGGGCGTGAACTTCGGCCGCGCCGGTCGCGCGCCCTCCAAAATGCGCTCGGTCTCGGCTTTGGCCTTCTTCTCGGCTTCGTCCTGGGCGTCCGCGCCCCCGGCTACCGCGCCTTTTTCGCGCGAGAACAGCGAACCCGACGCTTGCTCGAGCGACACACGGCGCTGGTCGAGATCAATCACCATGCGCACCGGGCGCCCATTGGCGTTGGTGCGATTTTGGGCCAAACGCACCGCGCTCACCATCAGCGTGGCCGCCGCGCGAACCCGACTCGAGCGCAAGAGACCTGGGCCGAGCAGGGCTCCCCCCGACAGCAGCGCGATCAGCACCACCACGATCAGGACCTCGACCAGGGTGAGGCCGCGGGCGTATCGGCGGGAGCGCACGGTGGTGACTCGGTTACTTGCCGTCGTCCTCGGCCGCGGCGGTCGCGCCCTTGGGGATGGCGATGTCGTCCTTGGTGCCCTTCTTCTTGTCCGGGCCCGACGAAATCACGGTGACCTCGTCGTCCGAGCACACCAGCGCGTAGGCCTGGCCCCAGGGATCGTTGGTGTTCTGGCCTGGATCGAGGTGCTTTTCCTGAACCAGCTGGCTGATGGTCGGGCAGGTCGTTTCGTTGTTCGCGGCCTGCCACTGCTGAATCGCGGTGCGCACGATGCGCGCTCCGGTTTCGGCCTGGGTCTTCTGCGCCTCTCGAAACTTGGGCAGCGCGAAGGCGGCGACGCCGCCGGCGATCATGGCCAAGATCGCGACGACGATCAGCACCTCGAACAAGGTCACGCCTCGGCCAAGCGCCCGTCGCTTGCGAGCGGAGCTTGCGTACCGCTCGCGCATTGCCTTCAAAAGATCGGCTTTCATGATGGTCTCCTCTTTCATTCGATGCGATCCAGACCCCCGGGCTTGCCGTCGGGGCCGTCGCTCAAAAGTTCGTAACGTTCGTCCGCGCGACGCGCGGGGCACACCAGTCGCAGCGGGTTGCCCCAGGCGTCGGCCGGCAGCTTCTTGAAGTTGCCGAAATCCAGGACGCGATCGAGCCCCGGCGGGCAAGCGCCGTCGTTCTCGGCCATGTAGGCGTCTACCGCGTGCCGCATCGAAACCAAGGTGGCGCGTGTCTGGCGTACGCCCGACTGGCGGCGTTCGCGCGAACCGACCACGGCCACGAACGAGAGCAGCGCCAGCACCGAGAGCACCGGCCGCACCCGCCCGGTGCCGAGCAAGCGTCGAAAACCCCCGCGCCGCTCCCAGGGGAAGAAGATGCTTTCGCTCGAGGCGCTGGGCTCGCGGCTCATCGCTCCGCCTAGTCCACGAGCTGATTCATCTGAATCAGCGGCATCAAGATGGCGAGCGCGATGAAGCCGACCACGCCGCCGAGCAGCACGATCATCATCGGCTCGAGCAGGCTGGTCAGCGCCTGCACCCGGATTTCCACGTCCGCCTCGTACGCGCGGCTGACGTTCTCGAGCATGGTCTCGAGCTGTCCGCTGCGCTCCCCGATGGCGATCATGTGCGTCACCATGGGCGGGAAGGCGCCGCTGCGCTTGAGCGGCTCGGCGATGCTCTCACCACCGCGGATCGAGCCGATCGCCTCGGTGATGACCGCCTGCAAACGCGCGTTTTCGAGCACGTGGCGCCCGATCTCCATCGCCTGCAAGAGCTGCACGCCGCTCGCCAGCAAAGTCGAGAGCGTGCGCGAGAAGCGCGCTACCGCAACCAGCAGCACCAAGCGCCCGAAGATCGGCATTTTGAGGCGAATGCTGTCCCAGCGAAGCCGCCCTTCGGGCTTCTTCTTCCAGCGCTGAAACAGGTAGAAGCCGAGCGCAGTGCTGCCCAGCATCAACCACCAGTACGCGGCGACCGTGTCCGAGATGAAGATCAAAAGACGCGTGTACCAGGGCAGCGTCTGGCCCAAGTTGTCGAACACGCTGGTGACCTTGGGCACCACGCCGACCATCAACACGCCGACCAACAGCGAGCCGACCACGGCCATCAACACCGGGTACGCGAGCGCACCGGCGACCTTGCCCTTGAGCCGCGCCTGCCCCTCCATGAAGTCGGCCAGGCGCTCGAGCACCGCTTCGAGCGTGCCAGAGGCCTCACCCGCCGCGATCATGTTCACGTACAGAGCGGGGAACACCTTGGGGTGCTGCTCTAGGCTCTTGGCGAAGCTGGTGCCTTCGTTCAGGTTTTCTCGCACCGTGGTGAGCACGCGCACGAGCTGCTCGTTTTCTACCTGCTCGGTCAGCGCGGCGATCGACTCGAGCAGCGGCACGCCGGCACGCACCAACGTGGCAAGCTGCCGGGTCATCACCGCGACGGCCGAGGTGCTGGGCCGCCGCATGAAGGCGAGCAGATCGATGTCGCGCTTGGTCTTCTGCTGCTTTTTCTCGTTCTCTTCGCTGGCCGCGGTCAGCAGCACGCCGTCTTTGCGCAGCGCAGCGCGGAGCGCCTTCGGGTTGTCTGCGTCGCGATAGCCTTTGACCGGCTTACCGGACGCAACCTGAATCCCACGATACTCGAAGACCGCCACGCTGATTCCTCACTCGTCGACGAGCACGTCGTCTTGGGTCGCAGCCACTACTTCTTCGACGGTGGTTTTTCCTTCGAGCACCTTGCGCGCGCCGTCGTCACGCAAGCTATCCATGCCTTGTTGCTGGGCGGTGCGCTTGATGCTCTGCGCGTCGGCGTTGCCCAGCACCAGACGCCCGACCGCGTCTTCTGCCATGAGCAGCTCGTAAATGCCACGCCGGCCCGTGAAGCCCTTGCCGTCGCAGCGGTCGCAGCCCTTGGCGCGATGGAAAACCGGCATTCCGGGCCCACGCCAACCAATCGGCTCGTAGTTGCCTTCGGGCGTTTGGTAGCGGGGCGCAAGCACTCGCTGATCCCGCCGGCGCGTGCGCTCCGGATCGAGCCCCAGCTGCACCAGCTCGTAGGGCGTGGCCTCGTACGGCTCCTTGCAATAGTCGCACAGGACGCGCACCAGGCGCTGCGCCAGGATGCCGATCACGGTCGAACGTACCAAGAACGCCTCGACCTCCATCTCCACCAGGCGGGTGAAGGCCGAAGCCGCGTCGTTGGTGTGCAGCGTGCTGAGCACCAAATGACCGGTCATCGAGGCGTGAATGGCGATCTCCGCGGTCTCTCGATCGCGAATTTCGCCGACCATGATCACGTCCGGATCTTGGCGCAAGAACGCGCGCATCGCGCTGGCGAAGGTGAGCCCGATCTTGGATTGCACCGCGACTTGATGGATACCGCCGATTTCGTACTCGACCGGATCCTCCGCGGTCAGAATGTTGATGTCCGGGCGATTGATGCGATTCAAACACGCGTACAGCGTGGTCGTCTTGCCGCTACCCGTGGGCCCGGTGACCAGGATGATGCCGTCGGGGCGGCCAATCAACTGGTGCATCAGGTTGTAGTCGCGCTCGGCGAAGCCGAGCTCCTTCAGGTCGAGCAGCACGTTGGTCTTGTGTAGAAGGCGCATCACGATGCGCTCGTGCTCGCGACTGGTCGGGATGGTCGAGACGCGCACGTCGATGCTGCGCCCGGCGATCTTCAGCGAAATGCGGCCGTCTTGCGGCAAACGCTTCTCGGCGATGTTCAGCCCGGCCATGATCTTGATACGCGCGATCACCGAGCTCATGAACTGCCGGCTGGCGTGGCGAGCCACGTACAGCTGACCGTCGACCCGGTAGCGCACGATCACTTCGCGGTCTTCGGGCTCGATGTGAATATCGCTGGCTCGCTCCTTGACCGCCTGCGAAAAGAGGCCGTTCACCCAGCGGATGATGGGGGCGTCGTCGTCCGAGTCGAGAATGTCGATCTGGTCGTCGTCTTGGATCTGCTCGTTTGCCTGCAGATCGCTCATCGCGGCCTGACGCTCGTAGACGCGATTGATCGCGTCGACCACGTCGTCCCCGGTCGCCACGCTCAGGCCGAGCGGCTTCTGGAACGCCGCGCGCACGTCGTCGAGCCCCTGCGTATCCAGCGGATCGGCGCAAATCACGTCGACTCGATCCGGATGATCGGCGACCACGATCAAGCGGTGCGACTTGGCATAGGTGATGGGCAGGCGGGTCGCGACGTCCGTCGCAATGTCGTCCGCGCGCACCTGCTCCAGGAACGGCAAGCCGCACTCTGCGGCCAGTGCGCGCGCCACGTCGCGCTCGGTGGCCGCGTTCGACTCCAGCACCAAATCGAGTAGCGACTTGCCGCGCTCGCGCTGCCCGCTGGCGAGCGCAGCCAGCGTCTCCTCGGTCAGCACGCCGTGCCGAGTGAGAATCGCTCCGAGCACCCGCTCACCCTGCATCGCGCTCACTCCACTCGCTCGTTCTCGACGTTACGCGCCAAGGGGTTGATGCGAAACGGCACGTCGTTGCTGCCTTGCGGAGGCGGGGGTGCAGGCGCAGCAGGCGCGGGGGCCGGTGCGGGCGCAGCGGGCGCGGGGGCAGCAGCTGGAGCCTGGCGCGTGCGCGCAGGGGGCAAGCGCCGGTTGCGTCGCTCTGCGGCGGCAGCGCCCGCGGCGCCGGCGGCGTTGCCGGCCGCGGCCGCTCCGGCTGCCGGTCCGCCACCCGTGGCGCCCGCGCGCACGTCTCCGGGCAGCTCGATCGGCGCGCTCGGCGTGCGCTCCCCGAGCTCCTCGGCCTGGCTCTCGTCCTCGATCCGCGCCTTCTCTTCCAGCTCGCGGTACGCCTTCCTGATCTCCTCGACCAGGCCATTGGTGCGAGTCCAGTCGCGCGGCGGAGTCCAATCCTGCCCGCTGAACACGAAGTAGCGATCCAAGAACTCCTGCCGCTCTTGCATCTTGCGCTCGAAGATACGGCGCAAATCACTCTGATCCCGGATAACGTGCGGCGTCAGAATGAGCAGCAGGTTCGCCTTGCGCTTGGTGGTCGTGGTCTGGCGAAACAGCGCGCCCAAAAGCGGAATGTCACCGAGCAGCGGCACCTTCTCGCGCGAGGTCACGTACTCGTCCTTCATCAGGCCGCCGATCACGACCGTCTGCTGGTCTTGCACCACCACCGTGGTGTTCGCGGTTCGCTTCTGGATCGGAATCGCGCCGAGCGCGCCGACCGCAGCGCCGGGCGAGCTGCTCTCCTGGTCGATCTCCAAGCGCACCTGGTTCGACTCGTTCACGTGCGGCGTGACCTTGATCTTGTTGCCGACGTCCTGGCGCGGCGCGCTGAAGCCGCCGAGTCCGCCCAGGCCGCCGAGCAGCGCGAGCGGGTTGGCGGCGGCGCCCGTGTTCCCAGCGAGCCCCGCTAGACCGGACGCCGGCAAGCCGCCGACGTTGGTCTGCAGCGGGATGTTGTCGCCGATGCTGATCTCGGCCGCGACGTTGTCGGTCGCGATGATGTGCGGCGTCGCCAGCACGTTCGATTTGCCGCTCGAGGCCAGCGCATTCAACACCACGCCGAAGGACGGAATGCTGAAGCCGGTGCCCAGAATGTCCCCGGTGTTGGGCAGATCCGCACCGCGAATACCGGCCGCGAACCCCTGCAGCAGACTCGGATCGGTCGGAAACGCGATCGACGAGCCGGCCCGAAACCCGCCGAGCAAGAGCGAATTGCGACCGCCCGTATCGAGCGTGTCCCCGCCGTGAAAGGCCATGCCGATCGTCGACTGATCGCTGACCGCCAGATCCATGATCACGGCCTCGATGAACACCTGTCGCCGCGCGCGATCGAGCTTGTCGATCACCAGCCGCAGCGTGGCGTAGTCGCGATTGGAGGAATTGACGAGCAGCGAGTTGGTGCTCTTGTCGGCGGTCACCTTGACGTCGCCCTCGAACATGCCGTTCGCGCTGCCGCCCTGCTGCGGGTTCTTCGCGCCACCGCTCAACATCTGCGAGAGCGTGTTCGACATTTCCTCGGCGATCGCGTGCTGCAAGGGCAGCACGTGCACCCGCCCGCCGTCGTTGTTCTTGGCGTCGAGCCGCTTCATCAGCTCGAGCAAGCGCATGTACGAGTCTTCGGTGCCCACCACGATCAAGTTGTTGCTCGGCTCGTCCGCGAGCACGCGGCTGAGGCCGCCGGATTTCGAAGGCTGCCCGGGCTGGGCCGGCGCGCCGAGCTCGAACAGCTCGTTCATGCGCTTGGCCATGTCGGTCGCGGTGCCGTTGCGCACCGGCTCGATCCACATGTGCTGACCGACGCCGCCGACGTCGATTTCCTCGACGATCCGGATCAGGCGCTGCACCTGGGTCGCGGTGTCGGTGATGATCAGGAGCTTGCCCGGGTTGTACGCGGAGACGTCGGCCTCCTTGCTCTTGAACTTGGTCAGGATCGGCATCACCTCGTCGGGTGACACGTTCTCCAGGCGGTACAGTCGGGTCACGTAGCGATCGGAGTCCGGTACGGGCTCGCCGCGCGCGTAGAGCGGCGTGGCCGCGCCGACCACCCCGCCGCTGTCGACGATCTTGAGAAAGCGCCCATGCGGCACCACCGTCATGCCGTTGGCTTCCAAGATCGACAGGAACGCTTGGTACGCCTCTTCGAGCGTGACCGGCTCGGGCGAAACCACGGTCGCCTTCACCTGACGCACCTTGGCGCCATAGATGAAGCGACGACCGGTGAGCCCGCTGATGTGATTGACCAACTCGGCCAGATCGGCGTCCTGCAGGTTGAACTTGACCAGGTGCCCGCCCGGCTTGGGCTTGAACGGCACGTCGGTCGCCTGCGCGATCTTGTCCATGTTGCTGGGCAGCGGACCGGCCGCACCCGGAGGATCGCGATCAGTCGGTGCAGCCGCGACCGGTGCGGCCGGCGCCGCGGCGACCGCCGCCGCGGGAGCAGCCGCGTTTGCAGCAGCCTCTTTCGCTTTCGCGGCCGCGGCCGCCCTGCGAGCCGCGATCTTGGCTCTGGCGCCCGGCGCGCGCAGAAAACCGGGGCGCGCTGCCGGAGCCGCCGGCGCGGCATCCCCCGCCGGAGCCGGATCTTGCGCGAGCGCAGTTCCGCTGAGCCCGAGCAGGAAACAGGATGAAACTAAGGAGCGGAATCGTCTCACGCGGAAAATCTCACTTGATGCTGAAGCCGATATTGATCGGGGACCCACGGCGGTTGACCTTGACGTCCAAGCGCGAAGCGGTGCGGAGCGTCGCGTAGGCCTCGAGTGCCTTCTCCGGGCTTCCCATGTTGAAGTTGTTGATGGCTTCCAAGCGGTCGCCGTTTTGAAGACCGAGCGTGCCGAGCAGCGTGTCGGGGCGAACGCCGAACAGGCGAATGCCCACCACCTTGCCGTCCTTCTGCTCGGGTACGATACGCGCCGAGCGCATCAGCTCCGCCTGGTTCTCCAGAATCTTGTCGACCACCGAGCGATCCACGTTGAACTCGGTCTCGCTGACCTTCTGAATCTTGGAGGCGATATCGGGCGGAACCGGGCTGGGACCCGCGCGCGGGGGCGCGGCTGGAGCCTCGGGCGTCGGGGCGGGCGCAGGCGCAGCGGCAACCGGGGGCGGCGCAGTGCGGAACAGCAGCACCTGGCACAGCTTGTCCGCGCTGGTCAGCCAGACCGAGGGCGAGTTTTCCTTCGGATTGAAGCCAATGAAGGCGACCTGTTTGCCGCCCACGTCGTCGCCTACGCGGCGCATGCGCGGGTGCGGCTCGCCCGAGCCCTGCAGCGCCGCCACCGACCAATTGCGATCGGTCGACTCGGTGATGATGAAGGCGGTGATGCCGTCGCAGGCCGTGGCCGACAGCGGATCGGTCATGTCCGGCTCGACTGGCTTCGGGATCAACTCGGCTTCGGGCTTGGGGTGCAGCGAACCGGTCACTGAATCGAACGGGTTGCGTTCAATAAGTGGTTCAGCAGTCCGCGGCTCACGCTGCGGTATTTGCAGCGGCGGCGCGAGCGCCGCGCCGGGCGACGGTGCGGCAGACGAGGCGGGCACGAGCAATGCCGCGCCGAACAACTGGGTCGCGCCCTTGGCCTCGAAGTACGCGGAGAGCGCAATGAGGCCAAGCAGAACCACCAAGAAGTACTTTTTGAGGAGCGCGTCGAATGCCACGGGTCCGGTGGGCTTTAAAGCCAGAGCCGTGCCAGGGGTCAAGACCCTATAACCCACGAAAAATCGTGGGAATTTCGGGGTGTCTCCGCACTTTCGTCCGCCAACCTGGCACGGAAGACCCGTTCAGGGATGAATCCCTGACAAGTTGTCAAAATCGAGCGAATTTGGCCACCCATCCGGAAGGGCTACTCGAGTCGTGTTGGCCGCGCGACCGGCAACGGCTAGACGAATCGTCATGGCTATTGCCACCATGACTGGCGCTATGTCATCTTGTCTTGGTGCTAGACGAAACGACAAATGGGGCTGGGGTCGAAGACAACGAGGCGGCACCGCCGGCTAATGGCGCCGAGATCACCGTGCTGGTGGTGGATGACGAATCGGGCAACGTCACCTCGCTGGAGAAGATTTTTCAGCGCGAAAACATGCGCACGTTCACGGCCGAGAACGCGCGCGCGGCGCTCGACATCGTGCGCCGTCATCGCGTGCAAGTGGTGCTGAGCGATCTGATGATGCCGGGCACGACCGGGCTCGAGCTGCTGCGAGCGCTGAAAGAGATCTCGCCCGACACCGAAGTGGTGCTGATGACCGCCTACGGCACGGTCGAGACCGCGGTCCAAGCCATGCGCGAAGGCGCGTACGACTTCGTCGAAAAGCCGCTGAAGCGCATGACGATCGTAAAGAGCGTGCGCAAAGCCGCGGAGCGTCACTCGCTCGTCGCGGAGAACCGCTCGCTGCGCCAAGAGATTCGCTTGCTCAAGCACCGCGAGATCGTCGGGCAGAGCCCGGCGCTGCGGCGCGTCTTGGACGTGGCCACGCAGGCCGCGCCGTCCACCGCGACCGTGATGATTTTGGGCGAAAGCGGCACGGGCAAGGAGCTCATCGCGCGCTTCATTCACGGCAAGAGCTCGCGGCCGAACGGGCCGTTCGTGGCCGTCAACTGCGCCGCGATTCCCGAGAGTATTTTGGAGGCCGAGCTGTTCGGGCACGAACGCGGCGCCTTCACCGGCGCCAGCTCGCGGCGCGAAGGGCGCTTCGCGCGCGCGCGCGGCGGCACGCTGTTCCTGGACGAGATCGGTGAGCTGGCTCCCGCGGTGCAGGTGAAGATCCTGCGCGTGCTGCAGGAGGGCGAGTACGAGCCCATCGGCGGCCGAACCGAAAAGTCGGACGCGCGCATCGTCGCGGCCACCAACCGTGACCTTTTGGCAGAGGTGGAAGCCGGCCGCTTCCGGGAAGACCTCTACTATCGCCTCAACGTGATCTCGGTCACCGCCCCTCCCCTGCGCGCTCGCCGAGAAGACATTCCGCTGCTCGTCGACCACTTCCTCGGCGTCTATTGCAAGAAGAACGGGCGCGCGCGGCTTTCTGTCACACCCGAGGTGCTGCAGAAGCTCGGCGACTACTCCTGGCCCGGCAACGTGCGCGAGCTCGAGAACGTGGTCGAACGGGCCGCGGTGCTGTGCCGCTCGGACGTGATCGGGATCGACGATCTGCCCGAGGTGATCGCGCACGCCACCTCGCCAGCGCCCGAGAGTCTGAGCTTTCCGCTCGGCACTCCGCTCTCCGAGGTCGAGCAGCGCTTGATCCGGGAGACCATGAAGCACACCGGTGGCGATAAATCGCTCGCGGCGCAGCTGCTCGGCATCTCGACGCGCACCATCTATCGCAAGCTGGGCGAGATGGAATAGCCGCCTGGCGCCGGTGTAGTCCGAGATCGCACCTTATCGACCGAGCCTCTCGACGAATCGGTTGTTTTCTGATTGAAGGTCGAGTCGGGTCATTTTGAGCGTCCAGTCCGAACTCAACGAAGGCGAGAAGAGCTCCCCCAGTGAGCCCTCAAAGGGCCCGGCGAGCGAGGCCAAACCCGCGCCCTCCAGCGGCTTTTTGGCCCGGCTCCGGCTCGACACCGAGCAGATGTGGGTGGCGGACGAGCAGGGCGAAGAGCGCGAGGTGTGCGTGCCCGTGCTCATGCTGACCTTCGACTATGCGGGTACCGAAATCCGCGCCAGCGATCGGCGCGAGCGCTTTTTCGTGGCTCGCGAGGGCGGCGTGGCCATGGTCGAGCGCGACCGCGCGGGCGAGGCGCGCGCGCAGTGCTTGCTCGAGAGCTTCGGGGCGGTCGAGGTGGCGTGCGCCGACGGCTACTGTCCACCGCTGGATTCGCAGGCAGACTACCTGGTGCACCCCGACGGCAATTTGCACGCCTGGTGTTCCTTCACTGCCTACGCGGTACCGCAGCTCGGGGCGCTCGGCTGGGCCGTCGAGATCGCGCCTGGCTATCCCTACCGCGTGGTCTCGGACGACGCGCCCTGGTACGCCGGGCTCGAGGCGGGCAGCCTCGAGGAAGAAGAAGAGCAGAGCGATTGGTTCAGCCTCGAGTTGGGGATCGAAATCGACGGGCGCCGGGTCAACCTGCTGCCGGCCCTGGTCGAGCTACTCGACGAGTGCGCCGACGAGGACAGCCTGGAATCGCTGCTTCGAATGCCCACGCGCTTCCGCGTGCTCGACACCGGCGACGGCAAGTATCTACCGGTACCGCCCGAGCGGCTGCGCTCGTTGCTGCGCGTGGTGGTCGAGCTCTATCGCGGCGAGCGGCTCGAATCGGGCGCGCTCTGCCTGTCCAAAAACCGCACGGCGGTGGTCGCGGATCTCGACGCAGCCTTCGCTTCCACCGGCTCGCGTTTGCTCTGGCACGGTGACCAGGCCGCCTACGAGCGTGGCCGATCTCTCGCGGCGCCGTCGCACGCGACGCCGCCAGTGGCGGTGGGGCTCGGCGCCGGGCTCCGGCCCTACCAAGCGGAAGGTGTGGCCTGGCTGCAGCACCTGCGCGAGCACGACGTCGGCGGCATCCTGGCCGACGACATGGGTCTCGGTAAGACCCTGCAAACCATCGCGCACCTGGTGATCGAAAAAGAAGCGGGGCGCATGCGCGCGCCCACGCTGGTCATCATGCCGAAGAGCCTGCTCGGCAACTGGCAGCGAGAGCTCGCCAAGTTCGCACCCGGGCTCAGGGTCTGCACGCTGGCCGGCGCGCGCCGCGCCGAGCGCATGAAAGAGCTCGACAGCGCCGACGTGGTGCTGACAAGCTACCCGGTGCTGGTGCGCGACCACGCGCAGCTCACCCAGCGCGAGTTCTACTACGTGGTGCTGGACGAGGCGCAGGCCATCAAGAACCCGAAAAGCCTGGCCTCGGGCGCGGCCAAAGCGCTCCAAGCAGAGCACCGCATCTGCCTCAGCGGAACACCGGTCGAGAATCACCTCGGTGAGCTGTGGTCGTTGTTCGACTTCCTGATGCCGGGGTTTTTGGGCGACGCCGAGCGCTTCCGGATCAAATATCGAAACCCCATCGAGCGCGCGGCCAATCAAGGCGTGCTCGAGTCGCTGCGCCACGTGGTCTCACCCTTCATCTTGCGGCGCATGAAGGAGCACGTCGCGCGCGAGCTTCCGCCCAAGACCCAGATCGTGCGCCCGGTCGACCTCGACGGCGATCAGCGCGACCTGTACGAAAGCATTCGCGTCGCCGCGCACGGCGAGGTGCGCAGCCTGATCAAGAAGAAGGGCATCGCGGGCTCGGCCATCCTGATCCTGGACGCATTGATGAAGCTGCGCCAGGTCTGTTGCGACCCGCGCTTGGTCAGCAGTGAAGCCGCGCAGAGCGTGCGCGCGTCGGCCAAATACGATCTGTTCTTCGAGCTGCTCGCGCTGCAGCTCTCGCAAGGGCGCAGAATTCTGGTCTTCTCGCAGTTCACCCGCATGCTGGCCCTGCTCGGCGCGGGCCTGCGCGAGCGCGGTATCGCCTTCGTGGAGCTGACCGGTCAAACCGCGGATCGCCAGAAGAGCGTCGATCGCTTCCAGAACGGCGAAGTCGACGTCTTCTTGATCAGCCTGAAGGCGGGCGGGACCGGGCTCAATCTGACCCGCGCCGACACGGTCGTTCACTACGACCCGTGGTGGAACTCGGCAGCGCAATCGCAAGCGACCGATCGCGCCTATCGCATCGGCCAGACCCAACCGGTGTTCGTGTACGACCTGATCGTTTCCGGCAGTGTCGAAGAGCGGATGCTGCGCTTGCAAGCGAAGAAGGCGGAGTTGTCGCGGACGTTGCTGAGCGGCGCCGGCCTCGGGCAAGCGCTCAGCGAGGACGATCTGGAAGACCTGTTCGCGCCGCTGTCCGAATAGGGACGGGGTCCAGGGGGGCCCTCGCGGAACCGTGCGCGCTGCGAGTCGGAAAGCGACACGAGGTGCCATAATCCGGCTAAAAACGGGGCTGCAGCCGCGCCTGGCCGTCGGGTTTGGCTTCGGCAGTTTGCCGTACCCGCCTTGCCTCGCTTTGCCTCCGGCACTACGCCTCTCGCACCCTCATGAACGAACAGTCTCTCCCCGGCGTCAGCGCGATGAGCCTCTACGTGCCGCCCTTTCGCGTGCCGCTCAGCGATTGGTGCGAGTGGACGGGTAACAACTGGGACAAGGTCCGCGCGGTCGTGGGCCATAGTTTCCGCGTCTGCGGGCAGCACGAGAACGTGTACACCATGGCCGCGAACGCGGCGCTGCGGCTGATTCTGAACAACGAGGTCGACCCGCGGCGGATTGGCTTCCTCGGTCTGGGCACCGAGTCGAGCACCGACAACGCGGCCGGCGCGGTGATCGTGCGCGGCATGCTGGACCGCGCGCTGGAGGCGCTGGGGTTACCGCGGCTTTCACGCAGCCTGGAGGTGCCGGAGTTCAAGCACGCCTGCCTGGGCGGCATCTACGCGCTGAAGAGCGCGCTGCGTTACGTGGCCTTCGACGGCCGAGACAAGCTCGCGCTGGTGGTGAGCGCGGACGTCGCAGAATACGAGCGCGGCACGAGCGGCGAGCAAACGCAAGGCGCCGGCGCGGTGGCGATGTTGGTCGAGCGCGAGCCCAAGCTGTTCGCGGTCGATCTCTTTCACTCGGGCAGCGCCTCCGACTATCGCGGCCCGGATTTCCGCAAGCCCTTCGCACGACACTTCAGCGAGGGCTACGCGTCGAAGACCACGAGGCCCAGCGATTTCCCCGTATTCAGCGGGGATTATTCGACCTTCGCGTACATCGACGAGACGGTGCAGGCGGTGGAAGCAATGCTCGCGCGCCTCGACGTGTCGGCCGGCAGCTACTACCGCAGCGTGAAGAGCCTGTTCTTCCACCGGCCGTATCACCTGATGCCGGTGCGCGCGATGTCGTTCCTGTACGTGCGCGGGCTCGCGCGCGGCGATCACCACCGCGACGAGCTCGCGGAGCTGTGCGCCGAAGCCAAGGTCAGGGTGGAGGACGTGGTGCGCGAGGCTACGTCTTCGCCCGATCTGTTCGCGCACATGCTGCGCGGCGACGTTCAAATCGATCCCTACGCCACCACCAGCGCGGTCGCGGGCATCCTGCGCAAACGGCAGGGTTTCCGCGAGCTTCTGGGCGAAAAGATGAGCCTCGGCAGCGAGGTGGTGAAGTCGCTCGGCAACCTGTACAGCGCGGCGCTACCGGGTTGGATCGCCGCAGGGCTCGAGGAAGGCGCCGAGAAGGGCCAGAAGCTCGCGCAGGCCAACATGGTCGCGGTCGGCTACGGCAGCGGCGACGCCGCCGAATCCATTCCGATTTCCCCGGTGGCCGGCTGGGAAGCAGCGGCGCAGCGAATGCACATTCGACGTTCGTTGGAGGGCGCGATCGACCTCACCAAGGCCCAATACGAGAGCCTGCACGATCACCGAACGCTCCCCGACGTGCAGTATCGACCGCAGTCGGAGTTCGTGATCAGCCGGGTCGGCACGGCTTACGAGTCGAGCTTTCAGGATCTGGGCGTCGAGTACTACGACTACGTGCGCTGACTGCCGCGCACGCTCGGGTCAAGCGAGTGAGCGAGCCAGCAACGGCTCGTCTCACTCGGCGCCGAGGCCCAAAAACGCCAAGAATTCCTTGGAAGTTTGCGAGCGTCGGCCGGCTCGCCGCCGCGCGCGCTGCAGCTTGTTCCACTCCGCTACGCGATCCTGATAGTCGTGCGTCGCCGCCTCGTAACGCGAGTGCAGCTGCTGGATGGCGTCGGGATCGTTGGCCCCGTCGAGCTCGTATTTGCAGTCCGCGGCCTGGATCAGCTTGAGGCGGCGCAGCTTGCCCTTCTTGTCGAAGGTCGGGTCGAACGGGAAGATGCGGCAGCCGAGCGGGCGAGCGCCGTAGATGGTGCAGCGTTCGTCTTTTCCGAGGTAGCGGCAGCCGCCTCCTTGATGGCGCAGGATCATGACGCGGCGCCCCTGGCGGAGCATGGCGAACGACTCGGGCTCATCATCCATGTCGATCGCGTTGCGATCGATGAAGCGCACGATGTCGGTCGGAGCGTCACCCGTGCGCTCACTGATGCGCTTCACGTCAGCGGCGGTCAGCGGCAGCAGGGGTTCCTTGCAGCAATTGCCACAGCCCGTGCAGCGGAACTTGAGGAGGTCGGAGGCGGCCACGGGCGGATGTTCCCGAGCTTCTGTGCGGGCGGCAAGAGGCGAACGCGGGCCGAGCGGCCGAGCTCTCACCGCACGTTGCGGGGGGATTTCGGGCCGCCCCCAAAGACTTACACCCGCCGCCCGCGCGGCGCAGCTCGCGCTCCTCCCGGAGGCGCGGACCGCGCCTCGCTTGGCGCTGGTCCGAGCAAGCGGAAAATGTGCGAGACTAAACAGCAATGTCGCTGAAGATCGACCAGGACCACTCGCGCTTCCGCAACATCGTCCGGGGCAAGATTCGGCAGAACCTCCGGCGCTACATCTCTCAGGGTGAGATGCTCGGTCGCAAGGGCAAGGACCTGGTCAGCATCCCCATCCCGCACATCGACATCCCGCGCTTCGTGTTCGGGGACAAGCAGAACGGCGGCGTGGGGCAAGGCGACGGAAACGTCGGCGACCCCGTCGGGGGTGAGGAGGGCGAGGGCAAGGACGGCGCGGGTCAGGCCGGCAAGGACGCCGGTGACCACGTGCTGGAGGTCGACATCACGCTCGACGAGCTGGCCGACATCTTGGGTGAAGAGCTGGAGCTCCCCGACATCGAGAACAAGGGCAAGAGTCGGATCATCGCCGCCAAGGATCGCTACACCGGTATTCGGCGCGTGGGGCCCGAGTCACTGCGGCACTTCAAGCGCACCTATCGCGAAGCGTTGAAGCGCGCGATCGCCAGCGGCGTGTACGACCCGGCCATGCCGATCGTCGTGCCACAGCACGAGGACAAGCGCTTTCGCTCGTGGAAGGAAGATCTCGAGCCGGTCGCCAACGCGGTCATCATCTACATGATGGACGTGTCGGGCTCGATGGGCGACGAGCAGAAAGAGATCGTGCGCATCGAGAGCTTCTGGATCGATACCTGGCTGCGCCGGCAGTACAAAGGCCTGGAAAGCCGCTACATCATCCACGACGCGGTGGCGCGGGAGGTCGATCGCGACACCTTCTTCAAGACCCGCGAGTCCGGCGGCACCATGATTTCGAGCGCTTATCGGCTCGCGGCGCAGCTCATCGATCAACATTACCCGAGCTCCGAGTGGAACATTTATCCGTTCCACTTCTCCGACGGTGACAACTGGTCCATGGAGGATACCCTGACGTGTGTCGAACTCTTGAAGAAGGACGTGCTGCCTCGCGTGAACATGTTCGCTTACGGCCAGGTCGAGAGCCCATATGGGTCCGGCCAGTTCATCAAGGACATGCGCGAGCAGTTTTCGAGCGACGAGCGCGTGGTCACCAGCGAGATTCGCGACCGCGACGCGATCGTGGGCAGCATCAAAGAGTTCTTGGGCAAGGGGAAATGACATGACGCAATTCGCGACCCACACCTCGCTGCCACGCTACCTGCGCGTGGAGCACGAGCGCATCGAGAAAATCGCGCGGAAGGCGGGGTTGGATTTCTTCCCGGTCGTGTTCGAAATGCTGAGCTACGACCAAATGAACGAGATCGCGGCCTACGGCGGCTTCCCCAACCGCTACCCGCACTGGCGCTTCGGCATGGAGTACGAGCGCCTGAGCAAGAGCTACGAGTACGGCCTCTCGAAGATCTACGAGATGGTCATCAACAACAATCCGTCCTTCGCCTACCTGCTCGAGGGCAACAGCCTGACGGATCAGAAGCTCGTGATGTGCCACGTCTTCGGGCACGTCGACTTCTTCAAGAACAATTTCACCTTCCGCGCCACGGACCTCGACGCCGTCGATCCGGTGACCGACCCCGTGCGCCAGCGCGGCGACGGCTACGACCCCAACCGCAAGTGGGTCGACAAGATGGCCAACCACGGCGCCGCCATCCGCCGCATCGTCGACCGCTACGGCATCCACAAGGTAGAGGAGTTCGTCGACGTCTGCCTGTCGCTGGAGAACCTGATCGACCCGTGGTCACGCTTCGTGGTCCGCCGCCGCCCGGAAGCGGGCGAAGAGGATCATCCGACAGAGGTCGTGGTGCCGCGCCTGCGCGCCAAGGAGTACCTGGACGACTTCATCAACCCGCAAGAGTATATCGACGAGCAGAAGAAGAAGCTCGAGGACGAGCGCGACAAGAAGAAGGGCAAGTTCCCCAGCCACCGCGAGCAGGACATCCTGCAGTTCTTGATCGATAACGCGCCGCTCGAACGCTGGGAGCGCGCCATCCTCAGCATCACGCGCGAAGAGGGTTACTACTTCGTGCCGCAGATGCAGACCAAGATCATGAACGAGGGCTGGGCCAGCTACTGGCACTCCAAGATGATGACGGGCGGGCACGTCTGCGATTTTTCGGAGATCATCGACTACGCCGACAACAACGCCGGCGTGATGGCCACGAGCGGCGGGCGGCTGAACCCGTACAAGCTCGGCGTGGAGCTGTTCCGCAGCATCGAGGAGCGCTGGAACAAGGGGCAGTTCGGGCCCGAGTGGCAGGAGTGCGACGACCTCGACGAGAAGCGGCACTGGGACCTACGGCTCGGCCTCGGGCGCGACAAGATCTTCGAGGTGCGCGCGCTGTACAACGACGTCACCTTCATCGACGAGTTCTTGACCGAAGACTTCGCGCTCGAGCACAAGCTCTTCACCTACGCCTGGTCGAACCGCAACGAGCGCTTCGAGATCGAGTCGCGCGAGTTCAGGAACATCAAGGAGAAGCTGCTCGCGCAGCTGACCAACTTCGGCAGCCCCTTCATCTACGTCGAGGACGCCAACTGGGAGAACCGCGGCGAGCTGCTCATGATGCACGAGCACCGCGGCGTCGATCTGCGCTCCGACTACGCGCGTGAGACGATGGCCTCGATGGTGCGCGTGTGGAAGCGGCCGGTGTGCCTCGCCACCGTGATCGACGGCAAGAAGGCTCTCTTGCGCTACGACGGCAAGGAGCACAGCGTGCGGCATGACGCCCCCTGAAGCTCCCGGACCCTGGCTCTCGCGCCTCGGTCCGGAGGAATGGCTGAAGGCAGGGCTCGGCGAGCTACGCCGGGCGGAGCA
>DASZQI010000101.1:0-114706 GCA_035549735.1 Polyangiaceae bacterium
GGGACGACGCGGGATGCGAGGCGGCGCGGGGCGGCGCGGGGCGGCGCGTGGCGGCGCGGGGCGGCGCGGGGCGGCGCGAGACGCGACGGCGGGATGCGAGGCGGCGCGAGATGCGGTGTGCCGACCGAGCTCGGAGTGCACGGCACGATATCAACGGACCGCGAACGCGGGCGCCACAGTCGCGGGAGATCAACTGAGAGCGAAGCGATGACAGCCAGGCGCGGCCCGAGGCGCGCGATGATGACGGCGAGGCGCGCTCGACGACGGCGAGGCGCGCTCGACGACGGCGAGGCGCGCGGCGCTACGACGGCCATGCGAGGCGCACGAGACAATGACAGTCAGGCGCATGAAGTTCGGTGTCAGGCAGGCGTTCGCACGATACGAAGTCGCGAGAGCGCTACGCGTATCGGTTGACGTTGTCCGGAACTCGCCGTCGGGAAGCGGCGGAGCGACGGACCGCGTCGCTCCGATCAACGCGTGCCACACGTGAGCCCAACGAATCCAACGCTCAGTGCTGAAAACGGTTGTGCGAGAGTAACGAGAGAGAGATATATTAGCCTATTCAAAGCGCCGGGCATTTCGCATGATGAAAGGTTCATCATGTACGGCCAGCGCATGGAGGCCAGATGAAACACTCGACGCAGTTGAGCTTGCCACTCGCTGCTGGGTGGGGCGGAAAGCGGCGCGGGGCTGGGCGACCGGCGTCGCCAGGGCGTGGGCGGGTGGCCCACCGCAGTCGTCCCGCGCACCGCGCTGAGCAACCGGTACATGTGACGTTGCGTTGCGCTTGCCGCTCACTTCGCACGCAATTCGTGTTTCCAACGGTTCGCGGGGTAATTCATGCTTCAAATCGTGCTGTCCCGTCCAGGTTTCGCGTTGTTCACTTTTCGATCCAAGCGGACCACGCTCACCTCATCGTCGAAGCTCGCGACCGGGCATCTCTGGTCGAAGGAGTGCGCGGCTTGTCCATTCGACTTGCGAGGCGGGTGAATCAATTGCTCGGTCGTCGTGGTAGGTTTTTTGCCGATCGGTGGCACGGGCGGGCGCTGGAAAGTCCGCGCGCGGTTCGAAATGCGTTGGTCTACGTACTCGCCAACTTTCGAAAACACGGGCAGGATCACGGAGCTCCGGTCGACTTGTATTCCTCCGCGCTCTACTTTGCGGATTTCGTCGAGCTTTCTGGTTGCACTCCGATCAATCGGGAGCCGCCGCTACTCCCTCGAGCACACGCGCCTCCCGCAAACCCAACCGCCTTGGCCAAGAGTTGGCTGCTCTCAACGGGGTGGAAGCGCTGGGGAAAGATCTCGATTCGGGAACAACCAGCACCTTCACCGCGATCGCGTTTGGACAGGAATTCGCGTCTTTGATGACGCCATGGCGGTCCGGTGCAGACGTCGCACCCCGCTGCATGCCGTTTTCCATGCAGACTGCGACAACCCGCCGCAGGGGTAAGGTCAGCTCTTCCTGAGCTCGCGGCTCTCTCTGGACGCGGCCATACTGCAATGCCGGCACTGGGACCGACTAGCGCCGCGTGCGTTGGCACTCGGTCTCATTAGCGCGCCGCGCTGCCGTGGGCGCTCGGCTACTGTCGGCCTTTTGCCGCGCCGTCGCGTTCGGTTGACGAGCCATCGGCATTTTGGCCCTCCGTCGGCGGCCCCGCCGCGCGCCCGTCACGCGCACCCGTCGCGCTCAGTTGACTAGCGCCCCGCGACTTCGCGCTCTGTTTGATCGCCACCCCCTCCCGTCCGCAGTCAACGCCCCTCGCCGTCATGCTCGCCCCTCGCCGTCATGCTCGCCCCTCGCCGTCATGCTCGCCCCTCGCCGTCATGCTCGCCCCTCGCCGTCTGCTCGCCCCTCGCCGTCTGCTCGCCCCTCGCCGTCTGCTCGCCCCTCGCTGTCTGCTCGCCCCTCGCCGTCATGCTCACCCGTCATGCTCACCCCCCGCCGTCATGCTGCCCCCCGCCGTCATGCTCGCCCCTCGCCGTCTGCTCGCCCCTCGCCGTCTGCTTGCCCCTCGCGGTCTGCTCGCCCCTCGCCGTCTGCTCGCCCCTCGCCGTGATGCTCGCCCCTCGCACTCACACTCGGTCGACAACTCGACTGCGCGACCACAGCGATCTGGCAGCGTGTGGCTCGGACGGTTGGTGAGTGCGGTTGTTAGTGCGCGACGTTAACGATCGCGCTTAGTTTGCGCGCGGTGCGTCAAAGGGTGACGGATGCGTGTGGGCTTGTTTTAGGGCCACTTTTTCGCAAAGAAGTCGGCGTTATTTGCACCGTCGAGATGGAATTTTCTCTTTGGTTCGAGTTGGTGAGAATTGGACTCGAGTGCTGCGCGCGAAATTCGGAAAGCGTCTTGCGGGAAGTCTGCCGGTGAGATAGCGCTGTGCTCGGATGATTGTGCGTGCGCGAACGTTTCGAGCGACTGGGCTCGTTGCGGCGGTGGCATTGTTGCTCGCCTATTCTGGTGGCTGCGCCACGAGTGAAGAGGTAGCGCCCTGGAGCTATGATGTCGGAGGCTCTGCAACCACCGGGGGTATCAGCGGCACGGGCGGCACCTTCACTGCGACGGGTGGTACGGTCACCTCAACGGGTGGTGTCTCACCCAGCACGGGCGGCGCGAGCACGGGCGGCGCGAGCACGGGCGGCGCGAAGGCTACGGGCGGCACTCTTTCAAGTACCGGTGGCATCGCGACCTCGACGACCGGAGGCAAGCCCTTCGGGAATACGGGCGGTGCCACCGGCAACACCGGCGGTAGTGCTGGGAAAAACGCCGGCGGTGCGGCGGGCGGCGTGGGTGGCTCTGCGGGCGGCGCCGGTGGCAAGAGCGGCGGTGGCGGTGGCGGTGGCGGTGGCGCGGACAGCTGCAATTGGGCCATGTGCACGCAAGAGCAATGCTCGAGCGCGTGTCCGACCAATATGGGCGACTATTGCGCTACGGCGTGCGGGGCAATTATCACGTGCATCAGGGCCAACCCCGGCTGCGGCACTGCGGCCGATCCGATGTGCGTCAATCGAAAGGCTGGCACGGGCGCGGCAAACGTCTGCACGGCGCAGTGGGAAAGCGGGAGCGGCTCCGCGTCGCCGCCCGGCGCGCCCGCGCAAGCGGCCATCAACTACTTCAAGTGTGCGTGCGGCGTGAGTCCACCCAACACGGGCACAGGCGGTAAGGGCGGTGGCGGCGCGACGAGTACGGGTGGCAAGAGCGGCGCGACGGGCGGAGCTTCAACGAGCGGTGGTAAAGGCGGCGGCGGCGCGACGAATACGGGCGGCAAGGGTTAGAGCGAGCGAGGTTCGCCCTCCGCTCGCTCCCGCATGCGCATCCACCGGTCACACCGCGCGTCCTTATACACGGCGCGCCCGTACACCGCGCCCCCCTTGACACTCCGGCGCCGACGTCACGCCCCGACACCCACGCGCAGCGCTTCGCCCTGACCACCGCTCATCCATCCATTCGCCCCGCGCCATCCGCGACGCCCTCAGACTCCGCCGCACGCTCAGACTCCGCCGCACCCTCAGACTCCGCCGCACCCTCAGACTCCGCGACGCCCTCAGACTCCGCGATGCCCTCAGACTCCGCGACGCCCTCAGACTCCGCGACGCCCTCAGACTCCGCCGCGCCCTCCATTCGCCGCGCCCTCCATTCGCCGCGCGCCGCCGGCCCGCCGCACCCTCCATTCGCCGCGCGCCGCCGGCCCGCCGCACCCTCCATTCGCCGCACCCTCCATTCGCCGCACCCTCCATTCGCCGCGCGCCCTTAAACTCCGCCGGACCACTTCACTCGCTGCGCCGGACGGGCCCGCCGCGCCTCCGGCCCCGAGCGCCGACACCACCACCTCCAACACCCCGCGCGGATTGCTTCGCTCGGATGCCGCGGCGTCGACGCCTGCGAACGCGCGGCGCGCGTCGGTTTAGCGTAGTGGCGTCAGAATCAGGCCGCCGAGGGGGGGGATGCGGAGTTTTAGGGAATAGGCGCGGTTGTGGGTGGGGACGGGGTCGGCTTCGAGGACGGTTTGGGTTTCGAATTCGCTGCCGCCGAAGCGGAGGTCGTCGCTCGAGAGCTTTTCGACGTAGCGGCCCGATAGCGGTACGCCGATTCGGTAGTCCTCGCGCGGTACGGGAGTGAAGTTGAGGACGACGATGACGATGTCGCTGCCGTCACGGCGTAGGTAGCTGATGACGGTGTTGTCCTTGTCGGTGCAGTCGATCCATTCGAAGCTGCTCGCGTCGGGATCGGAGCGCCACAGCGCAGGGCTCGCGCGGTAGAGGCGCCCAAGCTCGGACAAGAAGTCTTGCTGGGCGCGGCGCGGCGGGTGATCGGCGATGTGCCAGTCGATGGAGTTGTCGTGGTTCCACTCGTGGTGCTGGGCGAACTCGGTGCCCATGAACACCAGTTGCTTACCCGGGCGGGTGTACTGGTAGATCAAGAGCAAGCGCAGGTTGGCCAGCTTTTGCCAGAAATCCCCGGGCATTTTCTCGACCAGGGCGCCTTTGCCGTGCACCACTTCATCGTGTGAAATCGAGTTGATGAAGCACTCGGTGTACTCGTACAGCATCGCGAACGTGAGCTGGTCGACGTGGAACTTGCGGTGCACGGGCTCCTTCGAGAAGAAGGCGAGCGTGTCGTGCATCCAGCCCATGTTCCACTTGAAGGTGAAGCCGAGCCCGCCTTCTTCGGCAGGGCGGGTGATGCCACCCCACGCGGTCGATTCCTCGGCGACCGTGAAGGCGCCGGCTACCTCGGCGCGAATCACCTGGTTTACTTCGCGCAAAAATTCGATGGCTTCCAGGTTTTCGCGACCGCCGTAGGGGTTCGGCACCCACTCGCCGTCCTTGCGGCTGTAGTCGAGGTAGAGCATGGACGCCACGGCGTCGACGCGCAGACCGTCGATGTGAAACTCCTTCAGCCAATAGAGCGCATTGGCGACCAAGAAATTCCTTACTTCGCGGCGGCCGTAGTTGAAGATGAGCGTGCCCCAGTCGGGGTGCTCACCGCGCCGGGAGTCTTCGTGCTCGTACAGGGCGGTGCCGTCGAAGCGACGCAGGGAGAAATCATCGCGCGGAAAATGCGCGGGCACCCAGTCGATGATCACGCCGATGCCGTGCTGGTGACAGTAGTCGACGAAGAAGCGGAAATCGTCGGGCGAGCCGTAGCGTCCGGTGGGCGCGAAGTAACCCGTAACCTGGTAGCCCCAGGACGGATAGAACGCGTGCTCGGCCACCGGCATCAGCTCCACGTGCGTGAAGCCGAGGCGCTGCACGTGCGCGACCAAACGCGGCGCGAGCTCTCGATAACTGAGCCAGCGGTTCTCGTCCTCGGGTACGCGCGCCCAGGAGCCCAGGTGCAGCTCGTAAATGGCCACGGGCTCACGCCGGATGTCGCGCGTGGCGCGAGCTTGCATCCACGCTTCGTCGCCCCAACCGTAGTGCGATTCGTTGACGCGCGAGGCGGTCGCGGGCGGAAGTTCCATCTCGCGCGCCATGGGGTCGGTCTTGACGCGTAGGGTGCCTTCCTGCGTTTTGATCTCGAACTTGTACAGCTCACCGGGCCCAATGCCGGGCACGAACAGCTCCCAAATGCCGGAGCTTCCGAGCGCGCGCATCGGGAACAGGCGGCCGTCCCAGCGGTTGAAGGCACCGACCACGCTCACGCGGCTGGCGCTCGGCGCCCACACTGCGAACGCGGTGCCGGCGGTGCCCTCCGAGGTGCGCGCGTGCGAGCCCAGCACCTCCCATAGCTTTCGGTGCGTGCCCTCGCCGAATAGATGTTGGTCGACTTCGCCAACCGTAGGCAAAAAACGGTAGGGATCGTCGCGCTCCCAATCTGCGCCGTCAGCGAATTGGAAGCGCAGTCGGTATTCCAGCGGGAGCCGCAGACCCGGAAGGAATGCCGCGAACGCGCCGTCGCCGAGCGCGGTCATCGGGCGACCTTCGCCGCGCACGAGTAAGGTGCAACCGACCGCATCAGGGTGATAAGCACGCACGACCACACCCTCGGTGGGGCCGAGCTTGGCCGGGTGTGCACCCAACACCGAGTGCGGGTCGTGCAAGCGGTCGCCCTTCAGCGCCTCGAGCTGTTCGCTATCCCCCGTAAGAACCGGATCGACGTTCGGCAAAGCCATGGTGGGTTAGGTCGGACCTTTCGAAACGCGCGGGTCTGTGCCCGGGGCGGCCCTAGAACCGGCCCCCTTGGGGGGGCCTCAGGCCGAGGCGTAGCAAAGCAGCACCCGGGAGGCCGGTGCAACGTCTATTCCGGTTCCTTTCCGGATCCGCTGCTCGGCTGGGCGAGGATTGACGGCCGGGCCTAACCACGGCCGGGGCGATCGCGCGCCCGCGTCGTCGAATGCCTCAGCATGAACTGAGCATGCCCAAGGGTGATCTGGGGTTGCCCCTGTCCTTGCCGCACTTCCGCAAGGTCGAGACGCCTCCGCGACACCACCTTGACACGCTTCAGTACACAGCGAGCGATTCGTCCCAGACCGGACGGAACATCACGACCAAGCGTGGCGCGGCGTTCGCCACCTTGGGCACCGCATGCTGGTGCGTGCGCTGACACGTGCCACCCATGATCAACAGATCGCCCCACCCTAGCGTCAGCGAACGCGACGGCCCGCCCCCGGTCCGACGCAGCAGGAACTTCCGCGGCGCGCCCAACGAAAGGCTAGCGACCAGCGCCCGCTCCATGCGCCGAGCCACGTAATCCCCGTGCCAGGCCACGCTATCGCGACCGTCGCGGTAGAGCGCCAACGAGACGCGTTCGAAGGACTCGCCGTAGCGGAAGGAGAGCGCGCGCTGAAGCTCGAAGACGATCGGATGCCCGCGCCCGTCGCTGGGCAGCTGAGCGTAGAGCCGCGGCACGGCCACGTGATTGTCGTACAGCGTTCGTTCTTCCGAGTGAAACCGGGTCGTGCCTTTCAACAGCTCGTAGAGCTCGCGATGCCCGCGGAGAAACCCGGGCCCATGGTCGAGCCACGCGCCCTCCGGCAGCTCGATCCTTCGCAGCGACGCGAACGTGCGATCGAAACCGATCGGCTCACCGCCGAAGAGGCCCAATTGTTCGGCTGCCACGGCGCAAAGTTAGCGCCGCTCGAGGCTCGCGGCACATCCCGGCAACCAGGCGCGATTCGACGCGCCCGCGCCTGAATGCCTCAGGTCGAGGAGTAGCAGAGCAACACCAAGGAGTGCGGCGCCACGCTGATTCCGGTCCCTTTGGGGATCCGGTGCGTCGGCTGCGCGGTGTTGATCACTTCCTGCCAGTGCCCGGCCTCGGGCAGCGTGGGCAGCGTGAAACTGCGGGCGCGGTTGCTCGCGTTGAGCAGCAAAAGCAAAGTCTGCCCGCGGTTCGGGCGCCCGCGCTCGTCGACGTCGTCGGATGCCTCACCATGGATGAGCATGCCCAACGTGTGATTCTTGGGGTCACCCCAATCCTCGTTGGTCATTTCCCCGCCCTCGGGACGCACCCACGACACGTCCTTGACGCCGTGCGTGGTGACCGGGTCGCCGTCGAAAAAGCGACGCCTGCGAAACACCGGGTTGCTCTTGGTGATCCGGAATACTTCGCGCGCAAAGCTGAGCAACTCGGTCGCGCGCGAGTCCAGATCCCACTGCATCCAAGACAGATCGTTGTCTTGGCAGTACGCGTTGTTGTTGCCCTTCTGGGTGCGTCCGATTTCGTCGCCGTGTGAAATCATCGGCACGCCCTGGGAAAACGCCAGCGTGGCCAGGAAGTTCTTTTGCATGCGTTCGCGCAGACGCAAGACCTGCTGCGCGCGCGTCTCGCCCTCCACGCCCCAGTTGCGCGCGCTGTTGTCGTTGGTTCCGTCGCGGTTGTCCTCGCCGTTGGCGTCGTTGCGCTTGTGCTCGTAACTCACCAAATCTTGCAGTGAGAAGCCGTCGTGACAGGTGACGAAGTTGATGCTCGCGAACGGCCCGCGATCGCCGCCCTGAAACAAATCACTCGAACCCGAGAGGCGCGACGCCAGCTCCGGCACCTGGCCGTCATCACCGCGCCAGAAGCGGCGCACGCTGTCGCGGTAGCGTCCGTTCCACTCGTTCCAACCGGGTGGGAAGCCGCCGACGCGATAGCCACCGGGCCCCAAATCCCAGGGCTCGGCGATGAGCTTTACTTTCGCGAGCACCGGATCTTGATGCAGCGTCGCGAAGAAGTGGGAGAACAGGTCGAACTCGTAGGGATCGCGCGCCAGCGTCACCGCCAGGTCGAAGCGGAAGCCGTCCACGTGCATCTCCTGCACCCAGTAGCGCAGGCTATCGAGAATCAGCTGCAGCACGCGCGGGTGAGACACGTTCAAGCTGTTGCCGCAACCCGTGTAGTCCACCATGTGGCGGGGGTTGTGCATGTTGAGCTTGTAGTAGGCCGCGTTGTCGATGCCGCGAAAACACAAGGTCGGGCCGAGCTCGCTGCCCTCGCCCGAGTGATTGTAGACGACGTCCAGAATGACCTCGATCCCGGCGCGGTGCAGCACCTTGACCATGGTCTTGAACTCGTTCACCTGCTGACCCAGGCTGCGCGTCGCAAAGCGCGGATCCGGCGCAAAAAAGCCGATTGTATTGTAACCCCAGTAGTTGGTGAGGCCGAGCTCGGTCAGGCGCCGCTCGGGCACCGCGTGCTGCACCGGCAAGAGCTCCACCGCGGTCACCGAGAGCGACTTCAAATGGTCGATGATCGGGTCCGAAGCCAGCCCCAAATAGGTGCCGCGCAGATGGCCGGGCACGTCCGGGTGACGCATGGTCATGCCCTTGACGTGGCACTCGTAGAGCAGCGTTCGGCTCCACGGAATTTGCGGCGGGCGATCGTCGCCCCAGCTGAAGGCGGTCTCCACCACCACGCTCTTCGGCACGAACGCAGCGCTGTCGGTGTCGCTGTACGACAGATCCAAATCCGGATCGTTCAGCTTGTAACCGAACACCTCGTCGACGCAGCGAAGCGAGCCCGAGATGGCCTTCGCGTAGGGGTCGAGCAAGAGCTTCTGCGGGTTGTAGCGGTGCCCCTGGCCGGGGGCATACGGACCGTACACGCGAAAGCCGTACAGCTGCCCCGGCCGCAAATCAGGCAGGTACACGTGCCAGACGCGGTTGGTGCGCTCCTTCAACTGAACGCGAAACGACTCTTTTTTCGCCTCGTGGCTGTCGAACAAGCACAGCTCGACCGCGGTGGCATGCTGCGAAAAGAGCGCGAAATTGACGCCCTCACCGTCCCAGCTGGCGCCGAGCGGGTGAGACTTACCGGGAAGGGTGCGCATGGGAAAGGTTGCCGAGCTCAGCCGACGCGCGACTGGATGCGGAACACGTGCGCGACCCGCTCGTTCGGGTCGAGGCGCACATAGTTGCGACTGCCGCGCCAGACGTAGCGCGCGGAGGTAAGCAGATCGATCACCTCGTACGGCTCGGTCTCCGAAATACCGAGCTCGCCGATGGGCACCTCGATCACGGTCTCGTGGGTTTGGAACGGATCGAGGTTCACGCACACGAGCAACTCGTTACCGGGCGCATACTTGCGATACGCGAGAATGCCTTCGTAATCCGAAGCGCAAAACTCCAGGTTGCCGAGCAAGTGCAGCGCCGTGTTTTCGCGACGGATGCGGTTGATGCGCGCGATGTCCTGCTTGATGTTGTTGGGCGCGTTGAAGTCGCGCTGCCGAATCTGATACTTCTCCGAGTCGAGGTACTCCTCGCTGCCCTGGCGCACGGGCACGTTTTCACACAACTCGTAGCCGCTGTAGATGCCGTAGGTGGGCGAGAGCGTGGCCGCCAGGATCAGGCGAATGCGAAAGGCCGGGCGCCCGCCGGTCTGCAAGTATTCGTGCAGAATATCCGGGGTATTGGCGAAAAAGTTCGGGCGGAAGTAGTCGACCAGCTCGGTCTTGGTGAGCTCGTTCAGATAGTCCTTGAGTTCCCAGGAAGAGTTCTTCCAGGTGAAGTAGGTGTAGCTCTGGTTGAAGCCCAGCTTGGCCAAGGCCTTCATGCGATTCGGTCGAGTGAACGACTCCGACAGGAACACTACCTCGGGGTGGCGCTTGCGCACGTCGGCGAGCACCCACTCCCAAAACGCGAGCGGCTTGGTGTGTGGATTGTCGACGCGGAAGATGCGCACACCGCGCTCGATCCAAAATAGAAGCACGTCGCGACAGGCGTTCCACAGCCCTTCGCGATCCTTGCACCAGAAGTTCAGCGGGTAGATGTCCTCGTACTTCTTGGGCGGGTTTTCGGCGTAGCGAATGCTGCCGTCCGGGCGCACGAAGAACCACTCCGGGTGCGTCTTGCACCACGGGTGATCGGGGGAGCACTGCAGCGCGTAGTCGAGCGCGACCTCGATGCCGAACTCGCGCGCGGTGCGCACCAGCTTCTCGAACTCGGCCAGGTTGCCGAGCTCAGGGTGCACGGCAGTGTGACCACCGAAGCGCGAGCCGATCGCCCAGGGGCTGCCGACGTCTCCAGGCTCTGCCACCCGCGCGTTGTTGCGCCCCTTCCGGTGCGTTTCACCGATGGGATGAATCGGCGGCAGGTACAAGACGTCGAAGCCGAGCGCAGCCAGATCCGGCAAGCGCGCGGTGGTGTCGGCGAAGGTGCCGTGACGGCCCTGCGCGCCAGCTTGCGAGCGCGGAAACAGCTCGTACCAGGCCGAAAATGAGGCCTCCTGCGGATCGACCAGCACTTCGAGCGGCTTCGGCAAGCGCGCGACCTCACTCGGATCGGCGGCCGGGCGGACCAGCTCGAGCAGGTCCCCAGCGAACGCGGTACGCAGACGCTCATCGAGCGGCAGCGCCGCGTCGCGAATGCGCTGAGCCGAGTCGCGCACGCGCCGCGCGGCTTCCCCCTTCAGCGAGGCTGCGTGCCGATCGAGCAGGACCGCGCCCTCGAGCAATTCGGGGCGCACGTCTTGTCCGGCGTCCACGCGTTTGGCGAGATCGGCGCGCCAAGTGCCGTAGTCGTCCGCCCAGGCCTCGATCCAGTAACGCCAGGTACCGACCGTGTCGACGCGGAACGACCCGTGCCAACGGTCGGGATCGAACCGATAGCCGAGAGGCACGCGGTGTGGCTCGCGATCGCCGGGCCCCTGGAACACCAGGTCGGCGGCGATCAGGTCGTGCCCATCTTTGAAGATGGCAGCGCCGACCTCCACGGTGGCACCGACGGGACGTTTGATGGCGTAGCGGCCACCATCGAGCAGAGGCGTAACCTGTTCGATCACTACCCGAGGAAAATCCTGATTGAGGTCCGGCATCGAGGGGCCAAAAGCCGCAGATTCAGTCACGGACCGGGAAGCATCGTCGCACGCTCGCACAGCGTCAAGTTGCTGCGAAACGCCGCGAAAGCGCGCGACCGGCCCGGCGGTCTTTGCTGCGCGCCAGAGCGCTGGAAGGTGCACTCACATACACCTAAAGGGTGATCGCTACGGGCAGGTTTCGGGGGTGGTTCGTGATCCCGCTTTCGTCACCGAATAGCACGCGCGCCGCGGTGCGGAGCTGGTCGATTTTCTTTCATTGCACGCAGAGGCCCGCTCGCTCTCCGCCTCCGCAGCGCAGCCCGGCGCAACAATCAGCGTCCTCATCGCACCACTGCTCGTAGCGCGAGGCTTCTAGACACGTGTTGCAGGTCCTTTCCGGAAGCGACCCAGCAAACGGAGCCTTGCCGTAACAAAACTTGGATTCGCATTGCGCGTTCTCGGTGCAGGGGGCGCCGTTCTTCGCGGGCAGCCGGCAGCCTTGCACCACCGCCGGTGTAATCCACTGCGCCCGAATGCACGAGCATGGGCAGAAGTGAATCAACGAGCCCTCGACGTAGAAGCCGCCATTCGGCGTGCCATCACATTCAGCGGGTCCTGCGACGCGCGGGATGGCTTCGCCGCCGCTGAAGCCGTCGGCGATGACCCAAACTTGGTTCGGGTCCGGAACGGCGTCTGGCGCGGTCTCCGGAAGAGAGAGCACCGGACAGCTACCGCGCTCAATGGGCCCGCGGCAAGCATCGCGCAGCTGGCTCAGGGCGAGCTGTAAACGTTGCGGCGAATCTCCGGCGTGAAACGCAAATGGCAAGTATCCACTCGCGTCGACGAGCGGCTGGATGTCGTACTCCGCGTCGAGCGAGATCACGACCGTGCGAAGCCCCTGCTCGCGCGCCGACGTGAGCAGCCCCGCGACATCCGACGTGGTCACGTCCGACGGACATTGATCCGGAGCTGATGCGGTCACGATCACCAAATCTTGTTGCGGAGCGTTCGCTCCGACTCTGCGCGTCAGGTCGGGAAGCGCGCCTTCGAGCGCAGCGCGCAGCGGATTGCCTCCGGAGGGGCTCGTGAAAGCGAAGGCGTCACTCAGCTGCTGGTTGCTCGACTGCCCGAACTCGACGTCCACGAGCGGCGACGCATAGCTTGTTGGATCACAGGCGGACAGGGAGGGGTCGTTGGGACCGAAAAAGTAGACTGCAAGGTTGCCGCCGAGCGCCTCGGAGAGCATGGCTTCACGCACGAATTGCCAGCGGGTGGTGTTCCCCCACGGCGCCGCCATCAGCGAAGAGCGCTCAATTAAAAAGTGAGTGAAGATCGGCAGCGCTTCGCAGGAAGTGATGGACCCCGCGCAGGCCGTGCGCGCCTCCGGAAAGCTTTCGCTTGGAACGCCTGGGCAGCCGAAGCCATCGGGCCACACGGTCGTGCTCGCTCCCCCGGTCGTGGCCGCCCCGCCCGCGCCAGCACCCGCACGTGGATCGGGCTGTGCGGGCGTGCCGCCGGTGCACGAGGAGCAGCTCGACGCAGCGTTTCGCTCGCTCTTTCCACCGCAAGCCGAAGCGCTGACCACGAACCAGAACGCGGGGAGCAGCGGCCAGAAATAAAGAGAGCGCAGAGCGAGCATGAAAGCACGACGCACGTAGATGCGAGCTGCGCAGAGCACCCGTTGGTGCGCAGCCAGAGGATTGTATCAGCGATTTCGGCGCCAGGAAGTCGTCGCTTTTTCAGGGCAGGCAGCGCTGAAATGGCCGCGTCGAGCGGCGCAGGCGTTATTGGGACGGCGAGGCGTGGCTGCTGGGACTCGGCGCGGGGGGCAAAGTTGCCTTGCGACGCGCACGGACGGACAGCGCGCCCGTTACTGTGGTCGCCCCAAACAAGAAGAGGAAGTCACAGCGCGATTTACAACTCGTCGCGGATTCGATGTGAGTCGTGAGTTGTTCGGATATGGATTATTGGTCGGTGTCGGCTTGGCGGCGCGGCGTTTGTCGTCTTGCACTTCCCCGATTGGAATGCTTTGCGACACGGGTGAAGTGCGCGCTGGGGATGACGAGCGGACATGCTTCATGCAATCGCCGCACGCCGTGACGGGGGGTTCGCCTGGAGCGCTTGCGCCAAAGTCCCCACGCAACAGCGCTAAATAAGTCCCTCTTTCGCAAGATCGACCGTCTGTCCAATCTGGTAGTTGCACTCACGGGGCGCGTCGAAAGGTTGGAACGACAAAAGCTGGAGGAAGCTTCGCCGGTCGGTCCAACCGATGCACAGAGAGTATCCGCTACGGTCGGTGCAAAGAGCTCTCGTGACTCTGACGTACCCTCAGAACGCGCCGAAGCTGTCGCTCGGATGACGGGCTCCTATCTCCGCCGAACTTCCTGTCGAACGACCACCTGCCAGATGGATATCGAACACGAAGACGAGGCAAGCAGCTTGTTCTTCGAGAAAATCTTGCGAGAAATTCCGGGCAGCTACTACATGCAGCACTTGGATTCCGAACAGACCGGCGGCAAACCCCGCACCGTTGTGTTCTTCGTAAGAATTGGGATGGAAGCGGATAGTGCGCTCAGTAGGGTTATCAACCAGAGAGACTGAACGTCGCTAGCTTCCGGGCCGCCCGCAAAAGTCGAGTTGATGAGCGATGTACACGAGCTCGCCTCGGTCCACTTGTGCGTGTCTCTTGGAGACCCACTCTTCGAGTTCGTCGCTGGCAATTTGTGGATGTTGCTTCAGCTCCTGGTCGATCGTGTAAATGATATGGTGAACGAAATGCGCCTCGTCAGCCTTGTAGCGCCCGTTCTCCGCAAAAACCACCCAGTCTGAAGAGCCGGCGCTGAGCACGGAGGCACCAGCTCGCCGGAGCTGCTCGAATAGATGACGGCCGGTCTTGCTGTCGCCAGCGGGAGCGCCAAAGCGAACGCGCTCGTCCATGCTGCGGTGATAAACCTCCATGAGTTTCAGGTCGCATGGGTGCGAGGGCTCGAAGATGGTGTCACCATCGAAATTGATCGTGAACCAGTAAAGGCCGGTCGGGACCAGCGCAGCGAGCAACTCGGGCAGCACGGACGACACGTCCACGATGTCGAGGAAGGCGTTGGCAATGAGTAAGTCGGCGCTCGCGACTCGCGAGGTTCGATTCAGAAAGGACCGAAGCTCGCCTTGAATGAAGTGAACGGCCCAATCCAAACCGTGCGCGCCCTTGATTCGCAGCGTGTGGTCTTGCTCTTGAATCTCGTGTCCGCGACGGTGAGCCCAATCAACGAGCCAGTGTCTCGCGCCAGCGAGCAACTCGGCGTCTACATCGAGCAAGGTGTAGTCTGCGTGTTGAATCAAGCTCCAGTCGACTAGCCTCGCTACCATCGTGCCGAGACCCGCCCCTATCTCTAGGACGCGCTTTTCCGGTGTTTCTTGTTCGGCAAGCTCGAGGCGCAAACGTTCGACGACGTCTTTGTTAATAGCGCGGTCGTCCACGGTCATTTTGGCCGACAGGTAGCGGCTGTACGTGTAGTCAATCATGAAGTGTGCAGCTCGCGGCAAAGCTACGGCTTAACTTAGCAGCAGGGCCATCCACAGCCTAGACCGACAGGAAAGCCACGCCGGAAGATTTCCGATAGCGGAGGGTGCGGCTCCGACCTATAGATTCGAGCAATGGGTTGGGTCGTACCGGTTTCGGAGAGTGAGCGCGCGAGCGGGCGGTTGTCGGTCGAAACGGCGGGGGCCGGCTATACGGCGCTGCTCGAACACGGCTGCGCGGTGCTGCGCGGGGTGTTCGCCCAAACGACGGTCGACGCGATGTATCGCGAATATTACGGGCAGTACGGCGGCGTCGGTTCTATCGAAATGGCGGTTCGAGCCGAGCAGCCCGCGCCGAACCCGGTTTATTGGGTGGGCGAGTCGCGCTACGAGATCACGACGCGCATGAACGGCGTGTTCGGGGATCCGAACGTGTTCGCAAACCCGCTGCTGCGTGGCTTTCTCGCGCCGCTGCTGGGCGAGACGATGCGTCTCAGCGGCATGACCGTGGTGGTGTCCTATCCCGGCTCCGAGCTGCAGCACATTCATCGTGATCACCCGCTTCTGTTCGGGGATTGTGAGGAGAGCTGCAATTTGCCGACCTACGCGATCAACGTGACCGTTCCGTTGATCGACGTCGATGCCGCGATGGGGCCGACCGGTGTGTGGCTGGGCTCGCACCGGCGCTTCGGCGAGGGCGATCCGGATCAATCGGAGATGACCGTGGAGCCGTTCTTGCGCGGTGATTGCGTGCTGCTCGACTATCGCACGCTGCACGCGGGCCTGCCGAACCGAACCAACGTGGTGCGGCCGATCGCGTACCTGGTCTACACGAAAACCTGGTTTTTCGACGAGATCAACCACGTCAAACGTTCGCCGCTCGGTATGACGCTCGAGCAGTACGAGGCGCTGCCGGAAGAGCTACAGCCCCTGTTGCTGCGAGCTTTCTCTCAGCACATGCGAGCGCAGCACGTGGCCGGGCTTTCGCGGCCGATCGAATAGCGAGCGCGTTTCTCGAGCCCACGGCGAAACCCGACATAGCTGAGGAGCTCCGTTCGCGGCGCTTTTCGTCATTCATCGAAATCGCGTCTCGGAGCGAGACAGTGCTGTCTGGCGGGTTCGCGCGTTACGTCGCAACTCGAGTCTGCGCGAGCTTGTAGTTGGGTGAAAGGTGAGGTGCGAAAGCGAGAATTTGCGGAACTCTGCCTTTCGCGAATACATGGCTCGGGTATCCTGAAGAATCGAGAGGGCTGCCAGCACGCGGGACGTGGCTGGCGGTGCCAGTGAGAACGGCTCGCGCAGGGGCGCGCGCTCGAAACCCATTCGAGAGTTCATGAATTCACCCTACTCGCCCGGCGCGCAACTCGGTCCGTATGAACTGCTCCTTCCGCTCTCGGAAAGTGGCCCGACGCAGGCCTGGGTCGCGCGCTTGGTGGGCAGTGGCGGGTTCCGCGCGCACGTCGCGCTCAAGGCGATTCCGCGAGCGTGCTTCGACGATATGCCGACGGAACACTTGCTCTTGGAGCAAGCGGCGCTCGCGGCTCAGGTGCACCACCCGAACCTGGCCCAGGTGCTCGATCTCGGCGAGCAAGACGATGCGCTGTACGTCGCTACGGAGTGGGTAGATGGTGAGTCGCTGCGCGCATTGCTGACGCTCGGCGCTTCACGCGGGCCGATGCCGCTCTCGATCGCGGTCAATTTGGTGGGGCAGCTGTGCCGTGGTCTCCACGAAATTCACGAGCTCAAAAACGCGGACGGCGCGCCAGCAAATGCGGTGCACGGGCACGTATCGCCGCAAAATGTTCTGATCTCGTACAACGGCACGGTCAAGCTTTCGGACTTCGGCATCGCGCGCGTCTTGGACCGGCTTTCGTTCTTGAGCGGCCCGAACGAGCACAATCACAAGCTGACCTTCGCGGCCCCAGAGCAGCTGAGCGGCGGCGTGGTCGATCGGCGCTCGGACGTGTTTGGTGTCGGGGTGCTACTGTATCTGCTGACCACCTCGAGTCACCCGTTTCAGGGCGGCGACGTGCGCGCCACGCTGCACAACATCTGCTCGGGTCAGGCGGCACCGAGGCCTGAAACGGTGCTGAGCGACTACCCGGCGAACCTCTCGAGCATCGTCGCGAGGGCGCTGGAGAAGGCGCCGGACGCGCGCTTTCAGAGCGCGATGGAGCTCGTGACCGCGCTCGAGCACGCCATGCCCACGTGTTTTCATTCGAGCTGCGACCAAGCGCTGGCGACGTACGTCGATGAGCTGTGCTCGGCGCGCCGGCTCGACCTGCACGCACGAATTCACGCCGCCGAGGTGCGCTTCAACCGCATTCGTACCAGCATGCCGGTGGGACGCCCGAGCATGCATGCTTCGCTGCGCGCGGTGTCTATCGATCCCAACGAGACTGCGCCGCTCGAGCGCGTCAGCGACAGCATCTATGCAAAGGCGTTCGGGGCACGCGCTTTCTACCAAGCGAAGTTGCGACGCTTCGCCGCGCCCGCGGCCGCGATGGCGGGCGCCTTTCTACTGAGCGTCGGGCTACTTCACGCCTTCGGTGGGGCCGAAAAGGAGCACGAGGCGCGCCCCGCGGCCCCTGCGAGCGAGGTCGCCTCACTTCCCGAGCTCGGCGTTCGCTCGCTGCCGGTCTCGGCTCGGTCCGCACCGGTGGATAAGCACGTGCTGCAACCCGCAGAGAGCGGGCTGAAGGTCGAATCGGCTCCACGGGTGGTGCCGGCTGCGCCGCCATTACCGATCACGTCGATTGCCTCGCTGCCGCTCGCGCCACGCGCCGCACAGGTCCGAAACTATGCGCCGCGCAGCGCGGCGCCGCCGAGGGCCGCGGCGAAGCAGGAAAGCGCGTCGCCCGCGAGCGCAGCCGCGCCCGCGCAAGCTCAGCCGCCGGTAAACCCCTGGGATCCGTCGACCTTCGGCGGACGGCACTGAGCCGGTCGGTGCGCACGCGATCAGCGTGAGTTCGGCGAACCTGGCGACGCGCTCAGTCGTCGCGGCAGCAGCGAAAACCGGTCGAGTAGTCGTGGTACTCGAAGTCGTGGGCGCGCGTGCGGTAGCCGCAGCCCTCGCCATTTTGCAGCGTATCCATGAAGAAACCGCCGACGAACGTGCCTTCGGGATCGGCCACCCATTCGTGTAGGTTGCCGACTTGATCGTACACGCCGTACTCGTTGTGGCAGCCGCTGCGCGCACCAGCGGGTTCCACGCTTTGCGGGAGATCATAGAGCCGTGGATCGTTCATCCACTCTGGTCCCCACATGGTCTGGCGATCGGTGCCCGGCTTGGCGAAGCGCTCGAACAAGGTTTGCACGGGGTGCGGCGCTTGTGAGCGATAACGATCGTTACACACGTCAGCCGCTCTTTGGTTCCCATACGGGTAGGTGGTGCCATGCGGGCCACGACACGTGCGCACCCACTCGTCGATTTCGCACAGGCGCTTGCCCGCGTTCGCACACGCGCGCGCGGCCTGCGCGCCGCTGATGTAGGCTTGCGGTTTGCGCCCCGCGACGCTGACCGCAAAAAGCTCACGCTCGTGTCCGGTCACCGGTTGATTACCTGGCCACGGCCGGGGTGCGCCCGAAGCAGGGCGCTGCTCGAGCGATGCTTCCCAACGATCGATGCAGAATGCCCCTTGCGGCCGTTGGACACGCGCCATCTCGGTGGGGCACGTGGCGTTTTCGGTGCCGGTGGGCGCGGGCGAGGCCGCGTGCACGCTGGCGATGAGCGTGAATTTGCCTGACACGCGCTGGCCGGTCGCCTGCTCCGGCGCGCGCGCGCCCACGCTGTAGCAAGCGATGGCAAACAGAGCGGGCAGGAATGCGCGTCGGGCGGCCATGCGAAATCGGCACAAAAACGAGCACAGCTCTGCGCGCGCGACAACCACTGCCACGCGGAATCCGCTCGCCAGCAGCGCGCCAGAAACACTCGCAAGGGGAATTTCCGTTGATGCGGCATGCTGAGCCGACTGACACCCACACGGTGCGGCCGCTTGCTAGCCTTGCGAAGCGAATCGTGTTTTCGAGGAAGTCGGGTATGTTTCAGGCTGACGCTTTCGTGGTGTGACCTAGTATGCAGACTCGCCTTCAAACTGCGGGCCTCGCGCAAACGCTCGTGGCTTACAACTTCATCGCTGGTCGGGAGTTTCCGGCCGGCGCCAGCGCGTTCGCGCGCAGGAATCCCGCGAACCGCGAGGACGTGGTCACGCTCGCGCCCGAAAGCACGCGCGACGACGTCCGCGCCGCGTGTGAAGCCGCGCGGGGCGCTGCGGAGCGCTGGGCTCAGACGCCAGCGCCGCAACGGGCACTGGTGTTGGGTCGCCTGGCGCGCCTGCTCGCCGATGCCAAGGAGCCGCTCGCGCGCTTCGTCGCGCGCGAGATTGGCAAACCGCTGCGCGAGGCGCGCGGAAGCGTGCAGGAGGCGATCGACACCGCAGAGTTTTTTCAGAGCGAAGGTCGGCGCCTGTACGGCCAAACCGTGCCGAGCGAGCTCGCGAACAAGGAGCTTTTCACTTATCGCCGACCCCTCGGCGTGGTGGGCGTGATCACCGCGGGCAATTTTCCGATCGCGGTGCCCTCGTGGAAGCTCGTGCCCGCCCTGCTGTGCGGCAACACCGTGGTCTGGAAGCCGAGCGACGACGCCCCCGGCGTCGCGACGCTACTGCTCGAGCTGTTTCGCCGCGCTGGCCTGCCGAACGGCGTGCTCAACGTGGTGCACGGAGGCGGGGCCGGCGCAGCCGGCGAATTCTTGATCGAAGGGGTGGATAAGGGCCTGATCGACAAGATCTCGTTCACCGGCTCGACTACGGTCGGACGAAAGATTGGCGAGGTCTGCGGGCGTGCGCTGCAAGTGCCGTCGCTCGAGCTCGGCGGCAAAAACCCGCTGGTGATCCTGGCCGACGCCGATCTCGATCTGGCCATCGAGGGCGCGGTTTGGGCCTCGTTCGGCACTGCCGGGCAGCGCTGCACCAGCGCGGGCAACATCATCGCGGACAAGAGCGTGATGCCAGTCGTGCGCACGGAGCTCGCACGACGCGCCAGCGCGCTGGTGCTGGGCGATGCGCTCGATGAGCGAGTCGATTACGGGCCGCTGATCAACGAGCGTTTTCTCGAGCGTTGGATCCTGCAACGCGCGACCGGCATCGACGACGGCGCGGAGCTTTTGCTCGACGGCAGGCGCGTGGTTCCGGGCGAGGAGCCCGCGGGCTTTCTGGGCGACGCGACGCGGGGCATTTACGTGACACCGCGCATCTTCGACAAGGTGAAGATGAACATGCGCATCGCGCAGGAAGAGTGCTTCGGCCCCACTGTGAACCTGGTCGAAGTCGACGGGCCGGAGGAAGCGCTGAACGCGGCCAACGGCACGCCTTATGGCTTATCGAGCGCGGTCTACACCCGCGACGCGCGGCTCATGCTGCGCTTCAAGGAAGGCCTGCGCGCGGGCATGACCAGCATCAACAACTCGACCACCGGTGCGGAAGCGCATTTGCCCTTCGGCGGCAACGGTTGGTCCGGCAACGGCACGCGCGAGAGCGGCATTTGGGTGCTCGACTCGTACACGCGCTGGCAAGCCGTAAACGTCGATCTGTCGGGGCGCTTGCAGAAGGCTCAAATCGACGTACCCGATACGGCCCGACTCGAGCCACTCGCGATCGACGGCCTGGTGCGTTAGGGGTTCGGAACAGGGGCGTCGGTCGCGCGCACGACCTGGCAAGTGACGCCCTGCCGATGAGCTTTGTCACCCTCTTGAGTGACTAAAGCCGCACCCTGGTTCTTTCCGGCAAAGCGCGCGACCAAGTGCGCTCGATTGGGTCCGGAGCCGCTGGGAGCTTCGACGGCTTCGAGGCACACCCGTGAGCTGCTCCAGCGCACGATCGCGGACATGGCCGAATCAGCGCCACCGGGCTCGGCGTCGAGCCAGGACTCTGGCGTTTGAATCAGGGCTCGGTAGCCGTCGTGGCTCGCCAAACAAGCTGGGCTCGACGCTAGCTCCAACGTCGACCAGGAAGCGAGCGCGATCGGCTCGCTCGACGGCGTGAGTAGCAGCGCCGGATCGTCGGCGGTGGCCGGCGTGGCGCCGGAAGGCATGCGCAGCACGGCGAGCTCTCCACGAGGTCCTACCGCGATCGCTTCGGGATTCTGGAAGCCCAAGCAAGGGGGCAGGAACATCCTGGCGACGCCACGCTGGCGGTTGAATTGATGGGCCGGGTAGGCGCGACCGAGTCTGATGCTGAGTGCGCCCGGGTCAGCGCTCGCGACCCGCACCGCGCCTTCACAGTTCGAGAACAAGAACCAGGTCTTACCGTTCCGGTCGACGTAACCGCCAAGCGGTTCACTATTCTTCCAGTTGGCGAGCGGGTGACTGATGCCGTTCGCGCCTACCCAGAAGGGTGTCGCATCTCGGCCATCCTGGAGCAGGACCCCCGCGGCGTGGCCCAACTCTGCCGAGAGCAACGGACGGGCGCCGCCGTGCCGCGGCAATTCGACCTTTTGCTTCGCGTGGGTGCGAGCCCACTCGTGTGAGTCGACCCGTGTCGGCTTCCACGCCACCAAAGGCCCGAACGGCTCGAGCCACGCGAGGCGAAGCGTCTGCGGCTCCGCCACCACGCGCACGGGACCAAACAGCCCTTTGGACCCGCCACTTCCGGTCGACGTTTCCTGAAACCGTTGGTCCGAGGCACCAAATGCCGGCTGCGAAACCACACGCTGTTTCGCGGGCTGCGGCGTGCATTCGAGGCGTGGTTTACTCGGCTTTGCTTCGTCGGGCAGAACCGTTGCACTTTCGAAGACAGGCTCGGCACTGGGCGGCTCGCTCGGCCACCCAGTGCGCATCCAATTGCCCAGGTAGCACCCGACCTCGGAGCAATCCGCGTTCCAGCCAAATCCACCGCGCTCGTCGTAAGGGGGGGCCGCGACTTCACGCCAGGTCTCACCGAAATCTTGGGTTTGGTAGAGCCGGCGTTCATGGTCGCGACCGAGCGCGCGCCCCGAGCGCCGAGCCAGGTCATCGAACGCGTGCGGATCGATGCGCACGTTCCCCTGGGGCGTGATAGCAAGCGAGTGCGCGGCCGCAAATCCGCGGAGCGTGCCGTCGCGCAGCACGACCCAGCTCGTGTCCACGCGCTTTCTGTAAGTATGCTCAAAGCCGGCGGTCGAGAAGCTACTCAGGCGGGGACTGCGCAGGATTGCCGGTAAATTTTGGGCGAGCGGTGTGGGCTCGGATCGCGCGCCGATCAGTGCCCAGCGGTCGGCTTCGCCGGGCCGCGTTTCGTGCGCGACCAGTGCGGCCGCGCCGCCACCTTGCTTCGGAACGAATAGCTGAAACCGTTGCTCAGGCGGAGCGAAGGCCGCGATTTGCGCGCTCAAGTCCTGTTCGACCCAGGCTCCGCTCTCATTTCGAACGCAGACAACGCCGTCTTTCGGCTTTCCGCTGCAGCTCGCGGCGACGAGCAGGACCCCTTTCGCGTAGGCCACCTGCGGCTCTGCGTCGAAGCGCTTCTCGGTCACCGGCGCGGCGCTCGTGGCGCGCGAGACGATCGCGATTCCTGCTTTGGGCTGAAAGCAGGCCGCCAACACGTCGTCGGCGGAAGAAAGCGTCTCACATTCGAAACCGACCGGCGCCACCGTACGCGCTTCCCCAACGGGCACTCGTCGCTGCAAATCGACGATCCAAATTTCGTTGCCGCGCGCCACCGCCGCGCGTGGAGGCGAAACCCAAACGCCTTCGCTGGTGGCGCGGGCCACTAACTCGCGATTTCGCTCGCGCTCGGGTCAGCGTGCTTTGGCGCGGTTGGGGTCGAAAGCGCGCGTTGCTCCAGGGTGCCACTGGGCATCAGAAAGGCCGCGCGCGCGCCCGCGAGCTCGAACCACGCAGCGCTGGCTTCACCGTGCAGTTCGACGATATCCGAAAGCTCGGAGCTCACGTCACGGAAGGTTTGTCCGCGGTCGATCGAAACCAGCGCACGACCGGCAGCGTCGAGGGCAATGACGCGGCCGTCGTCGGACGCGGCAGTGTCCAGAACGCCGCGCGGCGTGAGCGAGATGCGCGCCGGCTGCTCGAGTCGATGCTGGCGACGATAGCCGCCTTCGGACAAGACCAGCATCGAATCGCCACCGAACGCCACGCCCAGCACATTCGTCGGGATCGGCGCGACCGCTTCGAGCGGACCGAGGTAAGTCCGCGAGCGATAGAGCACGTCGCCAGTCCAGAACACGAAGCCGCCACCGAAGCGCGCAGGAACCGGCACGCCGCCGGCCAAGTCACGCGGCGCGCGCATCGACGAGACTTGAACGCTGCCCGCGGGTGACACCAGCACTCGGTCGGCGCCACGCAGGAGTCGCTGCGAACCGTCCGGCTCCTCCGCATCACCGGGACCCGCGCGATCGTTGAACCAATAGGTAGGCAACGTGGAAACCGCGTCGACCGCGTGGGCCGGCGGCTTGCTCGCCGCTTTTTGAGGTACGGCCGCGCTTCTCGGCTGGTGGCAGCCCGATGCGGCGGCGAGCGCCGCGCAGAGGCTCGCAGAGGCCCCGAGACGAAGCGAACGACGCATGCGCTAGCTAGTGTTCCCGCGGTTCGTCGAGGTCGTCCACGCGTTTCGGCTCGGGGTCGGGGATGGCCCACGCGGGTTTGACCCAGCCGCCGTCCGGCCCCGTGTTGCGGCGCACGCCCGCGTCGAGCACTTCGTCACTCTCCCGCGGTTCCTTCGCGACCCCAGGCTCCGCGGAGGGGCGCGGGGTGGCAGAAGCGGACGACGCTGGACTGCTCGATGCGCTGCCAGCCACGACCGGCTGGGGCTTGGTCGAGCTCGGCTCGCGCGCCTCTTCAGGGTGGGTTTTCTTTCGCGGACCCGAAACGTCGCTCGACACATGATCGGTGCGCGACGGAATCTCGGTTGGCCGCTTGGGCGTCAAATCGTAGCGCTGAAGTGCGTACAAGCCTCCGCCGAGCCCAAGCCCGAGCGCCACCGCGGCAACGGCCACTACGCTGCCGAGCCCCGACCCGGAAGAAGGCGCCGGATCGAAAACCGGCGTGGTCTCCTGCTCCTTCTGCACCCTCTCGGGTGAGTAGGCCATGGTCGCTGCGGTCGGGTCGGCGGCGCCGCTGGAGCGGGGCGCGACCTCCGCCGAGACGGTGTCCATCTCGGCGCGCTCGCTGATGGCCGAACGCGAAAGCGGGGAGCCTCGACGAAGCGAGTCTTCCTCCTCGCGGTCATTGGCCGAGCCTTCGGGCAGCTCCGGCAAGTTGGAGATCGAAATGTCGGGCGCGGTTGGGCCGGGCTCGCGCGCTTCCAGGCCGAGCGCCTCGCGCAGGGTGTCGCTCATCTCGCGCGACGACTGAAAGCGGTTGGCCGGATCGCGCTGCGTGGCGCGCGCGAACCAAGCGTCGAAGCCAATCGGCACGCTCGCCACTTCGCTCGGTATGGGCAGGTCGCGCACGCAAATTTGCAGCACCAAATCCCCGAGACCATCGCTGTAAAACGGGCGCTTCCCGCACAAGCACTCGAACGCAATCACCGCCAGCGACCACAAATCCGAGCGGTAGTCGACGGTCTTGTTGCCCTGCGCTTGCTCGGGGCTCATGTAGTAAGGCGTGCCGAGAATGGACCCGGTGCGCGTCTTCTCGCCCTCGATGGCCAGCGCGCCGCGCTCGAACTTGGCCACGCCGAAGTCGAGCACCTTGGCAATCTCCTCATCTTCGTTGTGAACGATGAACACGTTCTCTGGCTTGAGATCACGATGCACGATGCCCGCCTCGTGCGCGCGCCCGACCGCGCGGGCGGTGTGAGTCAGAAAGCGCGCGGTGTCGCTCGGGCTCAGCCGCTTCACGCGCTTCAGGCGCTGCGCGAGCGTTTCGCCCTCCAGCAACTCCATCACGATGAAAGGCACGCCGTCGTCCACGCCGTAGTCGATGATCTGCACGACGTGCGGGCTGCGCAGGCTGGCCGCGGCCTTGGCCTCGCGCAGGAAGCGCGCGACCGTCTGCTCGTCGTGCACCGCGTCGCGGTCGATCAGCTTGACCGCCACCGGCGCTTCGAGCGAAAGGTGTTCGGCCCGCCAGATGGCGCCCATTCCGCCCCCACCGAGGCGCCGCTCCAGCCGATAGCGACCGGCAAGCACGCGCTGAGGCTCGAAAGCAGGGCGTCCCATGCCGGGTACCGACCATAGCGCCGACCCGGGCGCCGTGCATTACTTCTCACTCAGATGAGTCGGAGAGTCGAACGCATTCGAATCTCGGCCGCGAAGCTGCCGGAGCTCGCTGCGCGAGAAATCAGCCAAAGCCTCGCAGCGGCCGTGCGCGAGCGCGGAAAAGCATCGCTTTGCCTCGCCGGAGGTACCACGCCACGCGCGGTGTACGAAGCGCTGGCGAAAGAGGCCGACCTGCCTTGGGCCGCAATTTCCGCTTACTTCGGGGACGAACGCTGCGTCGCACCCGACCATATGGACAGTAACTACCGTATGGCCCGCGAGGCACTTTTCGAGCGTGTGCCCCTCGCGCCCGAGCATATTCACCGCATGCGCGCTGAAAACCCAGATCGCGAGCAGGCGGCGCGCGAGTACGACTCGCTCTTGCCCGCTGCGCTCGACGTGTTGGTGCTGGGGATCGGCGAGGACGGGCATACCGCATCGCTCTTTCCCAATTCACCCGCACTCGAAGAGCGCGAACGGCGTGTGCTCCCGGTGATTGGGCCGAAGCCGCCACCCGAGCGGCTCTCGCTGACCGCGCCGGTGCTGGCAGCCGCGCGCTTCGTCCTCGTCCTCGCGGCCGGCGCTGGAAAGGCGGCCGCGGTAGCACGCGCTCTCGAGGGCGAGCTGGATGTACGGGCATGTCCGGCGCAGCTCGTGCGCGATGCTGTCTGGCTCACCGACCACGCGGCCGCTGCTGAGTTGAGCGGAAACTGGCCCTAGCCGGCGACGAATGCCGCCAGGCTGGAAGCCTGCGCATGACCGAAAGATGACGGCGAGGGTGGGGGCTCGAGTGCGACACTCTACAGAGTGAACTTCCACGAACGCGTTCTGGCCGCCCCCGTCTCAAACGAACCACTTGCCACGTCGCTCCGCGAATATCAGTGGGGAAAGTCGGTTCCGTTTTTCCTGATGCACCTCTTGCCGCTCGGCGCCTTGTTCACCGGCGCCCGCTGGCAGGATTTCGCGGTGTGCGCGGCGCTCTACGCGGCGCGCATGTTCGGCGTAACGGGCGGTTACCACCGCTACTTCGCGCACCGTACTTACAAGACGAGCCGCGTGTTTCAGTTCCTGCTCGCGCTGCTCGCCCAATCGAGCGCGCAGAAGGGCGCGCTGTGGTGGGCCGCTCACCATCGTACGCACCACAAGCTTTCGGACAAGCCGGGCGACCCGCACAACTCACGCCGCGGCTTCTGGTACTCGCACATCGGCTGGATTCTCGACCACAGCGACGGCACGGACTACGCCAAGGTGAAGGACCTGGCGAAGTACCCCGAGCTGGTGTTCCTGAACGTGTACCCGAACCTGCCCACCCTCGCGCTAGGCTTCGGCGTCTGGTGGTTGATGGGCTGGTCGGGCCTGTTCATCGGCTTCGGGCTGAGCACGGTGCTGCTCTGGCACGGCACGTTCACGATCAATTCACTCGCTCACATGATCGGCAAGCCGCGCTACGACGCCAACGACGAGAGCAAGAACAGCTTTATCTTGGCGCTGATCACGCTCGGCGAGGGCTGGCACAACAACCACCACTACTTCATGGGCTCGACCCGCCAGGGTTTCTACTGGTGGGAGATCGACATCAGCTATTACGTGATCAAGGTACTGTCGTGGCTGCGCTTGGTCTGGGACGTGAAAGCGCCGCCGGCGCGCGTGTACGACCCAGCAAACATGCTGCCGAAGCAAAAGCCGGCCAGCGCGACCGAGAGAGCCGTGGCCCCAGCGGTCGCGGTAACGTCCGTTTTACCGCCAGCGGCGTAGGCGTAGGCGTTTGAGGTTACCGGGCGCGCGCGTCGCGCCCGCCCGGTACAGCCCGTCGCAAAGTCGGTTCAGCGCACCATCGTCGAGCAACCGAGGACGACCTCGATCTTGGCGTTCGGATCGGCCTTCACCAGGTTGCAAGTGTCTGGGCAAAGCTGAATCTGAGTGCTGTTGGCGTTGTACTGCCAACCCTGGTTGCACGCGCCGCCGGGTGGATCCGGATCCTTGGCGATGGTGTTGCTGCCACTGCTGCTGGTGAAGGTGACGTTCACGAGCTTGGGGTCGACCACCATGCCGTTCGAGGGCGGGGGAATCGTGTAGTTGCAGGTGATGACCGAGCCAGTGATGGCTTTGAACGCTTCGTTGAGAGCCGCCGACAGATCCGGCGCGGTGGTCATGTCGAAGTGGCAGTAGTTCGGCCCCATGTCGGAGCAGCCGGGCGGAGCAGTGCCGCCCTGCGTGGCCATTTGTGAGAGCGCCCCGCGCGCGGGCTCGCTGCCCGGCGAACCGATCACGAAGGTCTTGATGCCCCGCATCGTATTTGCGTCGGCTACGGCCTGAATCAGAGGCGCGTTGTCGGCGGGCGTCATGCCGTCACCCATGCAGTTGAGCGAGTAGGTGGGAGCGCCGTCGGTGACGAGCACGACGTACTTGTTGCCCATCAGCGTGGACGCTGCGACCGTGTCCACCGCGTAGTTGAACGCGTCGTGCGTGGGCGTGGCCCCAGACGTCGTCTTGGCCATGAGCGCCGAAATCAACGACTGACGCACGGTCGCGTTGAGCGACTGAACCTGCACTGCTTGTTGGCGGTTGATACACGTTCCCCCGCCTTTACCGCCGCCACCCGTGTTGGGATAGAAGATGAGGCCGGTGCCGGTACCGTCCGCCATGTCGGTGAAGGCTTGGATCAACGCGCTCGCCGTGGCTTGGTACTTACGCTGCGTTTGACCCATCGGGGTCTCGTTCATCGACCCGCTGTAGTCGATCAAGAACTCGAGAATCGGCGGCAGCGGCGTGGTGCCCGCGCTCGTGCCGGTACACTTCTCGACACTGGGACCACCGGCACCGCCCGCAGTGCCGTTGCCCGAGCCGCCAAACATGATGCCGGGCCCTTGGCCGCCGGACATGCTGCCCGTCGTGCCGCCCGTACCCGTGCCACTTCCAGCCCCGATCGAGCCGCCAGTGGATGCCGGTGGGAAGAAGGTGTCGCCTTGGTCACTACTTGAGCAAGCGAACCCTGCGCACGCGGCCGCAATCAAGGTCGGAATCGTCAGTGCCCGTAGTGTCTGCATAGCGAGAACCTCCGCGTGGATAGAACGCATAAGAAAATTTTGCCGTGGGGGCTCGTGCTCACTGGCACGCCCCAGCAGTCGTGTGGACGACACATCTGCGAAGCGCTGTAATCTTACGTTAGCACCCCACGCACGCGCAATCGAGTTCGTGCGCGAAATTCAAAGTTGCGGCGCGCGGTCGATCCTTCCAATCGAGTCAGGACTTTCCGTCGCTGGCACATGACTCGACTGCGGAAGCCGCTCCCTTGCGTTGTCTTGTCCCCCCAGATTGCTTCACCCGCGAGGAAGGTAACGCTCTTGCAAATGCTGCTCGAAGGCGGTCGTGGAGAGCGCGCTCCCCGTCGCTTTTCGAACGAGCGCGTCGGTCTCGAGCAGCGAACCCTGCCCCCACACCTGCTCGCGCAGCCAGCCGTCGAGCGGCTCGAAGTCCCCACGTGCGATGGTCGTTAGCAAGTCGGGTACGTGTGTCCGAGCCGCACGGAACAACTGGGCAGCGGTCAGCGCGCCGAGGGTATAGGTCGGGAAGTAACCAATGAGCCCCGCGGGCCAATGCACGTCCTGCAGGCAGCCATCGCGATAGTTGCCGGCGGTCGAGAGCCCCAACAGGTCGCGCATGGCGGCGTCCCAGAGCTCCGGAATTTGATCCACCGTAACCCGCCCTTCGATTAGCGATTTCTCGATTTCGAAGCGCAAAACCACGTGACACGGGTAGGTCGCTTCGTCCGCGTCGACGCGAATGAAACTGCGCTCCACACGGGTGGCTAGCCGCGCCAGATTGTCGACGGTGAACGCCTCGGGCTGCGCACGCACGGCGTCGGGAAACGCTTCGGCAATGAGCGGTGTTGCGAATTCCAGAAATGCACGACTCCGGCAGACCTGCATTTCGAGCAGCAAGCTCTGGCTCTCGTGCACGCTCATGCCGCGAGCCGCGCCAACCGGCTGGCTCAACCAGTTTGGCGGCAGGTTCTGCTCGTATTTCGCGTGACCGGTCTCATGGAGTACCCCCATGAGTGACTTGGCAAAGTCGCCCGCGTCATAGCGAGTCGTGATGCGTACGTCCTGCGGAACACCGCCGCAAAACGGATGGTGACTGCGATCCAGCCGTCCGTGGGAGAAATCGAAGCCCACGCGCCGCATCAGCTCGAGCCCGAGCCACTGCTGGCGCTCGACCGGAAATGGACCGCGCGGAACAATCACTGCCTGCTTTTGCTGGTCTTCGGACACTCGACTAATGAACTCGGGCAAAAAGCTGCGCAGACGGGCAAAAAGCGGCGAAATCGCATCACTGCGCGCCCCCGGCTCATAGCCATCTAGCAGAGCATCGTAGTTGCTGAGTCCGAGTCGGTCGGCGAGCGCCTGGGCGACCTGCCGTTTGAGCGTCACCACCTCCCGCAAGAACGGCAGAAAGCCGGTCCAATCGTTCTTGGCTCGGAGCTCGCGCCAGGCCTGCTCACTTCGGGTCTCGGCCCGCGAAGATGCTTCGACCAAGTCGTGAGGCAGTGCGGTTGCGCGGACCCACTCCCGGCGCATCTCCCGGAGGTTCGCGGCCTGCCAGCCATCGAGACTGCTCGCGCTGGCTTCCGCCGCAGCAAACAGATCGCCCAAGCGAGGCTCGGTCGCGCGTTCATGAATGATGCCGCGTAGCGTCGCCAAAGCATCGGCACGCGCATCGCCCCCGCCCGCTGGCATCATTGCCGCCTCGTCCCAGCCCACGATCGCCTCGACGTGCCTGAGGTGCGAAAGCCGCCGGTGGTGGTCCTCGAGAGCTTGGTAGGTCATCGCGGACTACGATAGCTCACTCTCGTACAGCGGCGATTCGCGCTACATTCGAGCGTCGAATGCAGTGCGAGAGGCACGGAATCGCCGCGGGGCCGGATGGGCAATGCGCCCTGTGCCGGCGGGCATCGCCGGACCGGCTCGCCAGTGTCCCCCCGCAACCGAAGCTCGGACTCTGGCTTGCCGGGCTCGGCCTGGGCCTGCTGACTGTGGCAGTTCTGCTGGCGCGCTCGCTCAGTGCGCCGTCGACCTCCGGAGTGCAGGTCGCCGCCGAGGTCACGAGTGCCACCGCCGTCCCCGTTGCGAGCTCGGAACCGGAACCGGAAGGCGAGGGGTTGGCAGCGCCGCCGCCCGAAGAGCCGAAGCCCGACGAACCAGCTGACCTCGCGGATGCGTCCGCCGACTCAGCGGCAACCGCGGCGACGAGCTCGGCGCTGGCGCTCGCAGGCGCCCCGTCTGCGTCGGCAGAATCCCCGCGACTCCCAGAAAGCCCGAACTCGCCGACTCGACCCACGCAAGCGGCGTTGACCAACGCGGTACGAGCAACTCCGATCGTAATGTTCTCGACCGATTGGTGCCCGGTTTGTTCGCGCGCGCGCGCCTTCTTGAGTGCCAACGGGATGAGCTATACGGAACGCGACATCGATCACGACGAGCGCGCGCGCGAAGAGCTGAAGCGTCGCACCGGAAAATCGAGCATCCCGACACTCGAGATCGACGGCAAGTTGCTCACACCGGGTTTCAGCGAACAGGCCGTGATGGCGGCCGTCGCCGCGAGCGTGCAGCGGCGACTCGGACTGCAAAACGTCGAGGTTCGTTCGCCTTAGGAGTGAGGCGTGGGCAGCGAGCCCGCCCTCGCAGAGGAGCCCGGACGGGGGACCGCGCGAATGCGTGCGCTCAAGCGCGCGCCTTGTCGAGGATCCAGAAGTACGAGAGCAGTGCGAGCTCGAGGTAGGCGTGGAACATGCCGAGCGAAAGGTAGGTTCGTTGCGCGCGCGGGGCGTCGAACACTGCCGCGCACAACACGCCCAGCCCGAGCACGACGACCACCGTGAGGCCGATCGGCCCAAAGTCTTTCAGCAGCGAACGCGCGCTCATCGCGAAGGTCAGGGTGCCTTCGCCGCGCTGCGCGCGCTGCGGGATCAGAAAGAGCCAGACGAGATAGTGCACGGACTGCAAGAAGACGTAGGCCGAAGTGATGCCAATGGCGTAGTCGGCGCGCAAACTGGGCGCGACCCAGTCCGCGATCTCGAGCACGTGTCGATGAAACCCCTGCGCGCCGCCGAAGTTCAGGGTGATGCGATAGCCGGTGCCCGCGGCCAGCGCGACCGAAAGGAGGGCGACCAAGGCAAGGGGCCCGATCAGTCGCGCTACGCGAGCCGGAAATAGCAAAAACAAGAGCGCGATCGCCACTAGGTTGTGCGCGTGAAGCAGAACCAGTCGCGCCGCGAGCGGCGAACTGGCCGCGGCCAGAAAAAGGCCCAAGGCCACGCTCGCCGAAAGCATCGCGCGCCGCGGGCGACCGTGCGCGGCGAGCGCCGCGACCACCCCGCACAGCACGAACGAGGTGCCCAGCGCGAACTCGAGGCGCGCGGGAGATCGTAACCACTTTGCCTCTTCGGCAACCCGAAGCGCGACCAACGCGCCGCAAGCGAACACGATCGCATGCCGCCACCAGCGCGAGAGTTGCTGACGCAGGACCAGGTAGCGCACGTCCGCGGCTACGTGCGCCACGCCGAGCAGAATGGGGCCGAGCACGAACACGTGCACCGGGAAGAGCAGCGCCAGGCCGCCCGCCAGCAACGCGTGGCTCGTCACCACGACAGCGAGCCGCGCCTCGCGCTTTCGGGCGAGCACGCTCAGCAACGGGCTCTGCCTCAGGAGACGAAAGCCAGCGCTGCGCGCGTGGTCGAGCGGCAGCACGCCGCGTTCCAAAACGGTGAGCAAAGACACTCGTTATCTCCGCCGACGCACCGTAAATGCTACCGAAAGCCCAAGCGCCACCATCAGCGCGGCCATGCCGCGCTGGGCGGTTACCGGGCTCATGCTGCAACCGCCGTCGTCGTCGCCATCGGAAGAGGCTCCGCTCGCGCCCGCCTGCGCACCGCCACCGGTCGAGCTGCTCGTGCCACCCGTGGTCGATCCGCTGCCGCCGGTCGAGCTGCTTGTGCCGCCGGTCGTCGAACCGCTGCCGCCGGTCGAGCTGGCCGTGCCGCCGGTCGTCGAACCGCTGCCGCCGGTAATGGTTGCGCCACCGCCATTGCCGCTTCCGCCGTTGCCGGCAGAGCTAACGCAGCGCAAGCAGTCGTAGGTGATGGTCCCGTCGGGCCTGGCTCGCATGCATTTCGCGGGCGCGCACTGACCGGGCTGGTTGTGCTCCGGCCCAGCGTTACTGCACGCGGCGTCGGCCGTGGTGCACGAGTCGGGCGGGGGAATATCGGCACGCGCGAGCGCGGGCATTCCCAAAGTCGACATTGCCAGCAAACCTGCCCACACATAGCGAAGTGATTTCATATTTTCACCCATTTTCCCCAAGGTTCCGATGGTTCGCAGAGCGTCGTGGCTTCGGCTCACGGCGCGTAAGAGGTGCACGTTTTTTCGACGCAACCGATGCCCACGGCGGCGCCCAGCGGTTGCACGATGCCGTCTTCGGTCTGCTGCATGGGCTGACCGAGGCCACAACCCACGGGCGGAGGGCAGTTGGCGCGACTGCTGAATTCAGTAAAGCGTGCCGCGTCGGCTTGGTTGATGCCGATCACGAGGCTATTGCACGAGCCCGCTGCAGCGCTCGGAAATGAAACCACGTTCGAGTCGCGGATCGACACACAGTCGTCGGCGGTTTCGCAATTCTTGGCCAGGGTGATCTGCTCGCCGTTCGAGCGACAGACGGCGATCACGGTCGGAGCGGTCGAGCCGCTGGAGCCGCCGGCGCCGCTCGAGCCGCCCGAGGCTCCTTTGCCGGGTGCGTTGCCGCTGCCGCCCGATGCGTCGCCCGCAGTTCCGCCTGCGCTGTTCGACCCGCCCACGTGAATCGGATTTTCGCCGCCGACACCCTGCGAGCCCACGACATTCGCGTTGTCGACGCAGCCCGACAGAGCGAGCAGCAGCGCGGCCGGGCCAGCCGAAAGCCGACGAATCATCCTATTTCGTACCTGTAGCGATCCGCGGCGAAACGGGTCAGATGCCAAATGCCATTCCCTCAAAATCGCAGCTCTGCCCCTACGTGTGAGATGAACGGGGAAGGTTCGGCGAGTACCCGTCGCCCCGCGGGCAGCACCAGATCGTAGTGCGTCTTGCTGAAGCTGAGCTCGAGCTCCGCCAGGAGCGCCAGCCGAAACGACGTCTGCCCGAGTACCACACCGAGCCCCGCGCTGAGGTTCGGGCGCGCCTCCGTAGCGCCGTCGCCCAACTCGACTTGGGGAACGGCGCTGCTGACGGGCCGATAGTCGACCACGTCGACACCCGGCCCCAACAAAGCTTCAATCGCGAGTGACGAGGTCAATGAATGGCGCGCTCCGACAGCCAGTGTGAGCTGGGCGGCCACCACGCGTAGCTCCATCTCACCCAGGTCGTGATTCGCCGGCAGCGCGCTGCGCGCCAGGAGCAGCGCGCTCAACTCGTGTGCGAGCGACAGCGCCACCCGCGCGCGCGGCCCGTGCCAGACCCCCTCGCCCGGGTGAACGCTCAAGCCGTAGCCGAGCCCCAGCTCGAAAGCAGCGCCCGCCTCTTGCTTGATTTCCCGCTGCGGCGCCGCTCGAGGTGGAAGCTCGCTCGCCGATGCTTTCATGGCTTGCCCGTCCTTCGAGGGTGAAACCGCGCCGTCGGCGCCAAGCGAGCGCTCGAGCTCCGCCCGCTCGCTGTGCAGCTCGCCTTCGAGCAGCGCGAGCGCCGACAGGTGCAGAACCTCTGCCACTCGTTCTGCGCCGATTTCGTCGAGGCCGTTCGAAAGCGACAAAGTGCGTAAGAGAAAGCGCGCCTCGGTGCCGCCACTGGCTGGCGACGCAAAGTAGAGATGGGCCGCGCCGTGCTCGACCACGACCCACGCCGACAGCGCTCGATTGCGACTCGGCTCGAGCACGCGTGAAGCATCGAGCACCGGCGCAGCACGAACGACGACCTCGAACTTTGCCGGATCGAACCAACTGGAAACCCGCGCGGCAAAGGTCGGATCTCTTCCGACCTCTCCAACCAACAGCACCTCGAGCGATCGCAGCGCGGAAGCCGATTCGGCCCGAGCCGAAGGCGCGCTCGAAAGCGCGAGCCATACCCCACACAGAACCGCGATGACTAAGCTATTGCTCGGCTTGCAGCTTGGCACGCGCCGCCCCTGCGTAGGCTGATTCCGGGTGCTTGCTCAAGAGCAAACGGAGAGCCCGCCGCGCCGATTCGGACCTGCCGAGCGCGAACAGAGCCTGGGCCTGTCCCCACAGCGCCTCGGGTCCGAGCTCGCCTTTCGGGGCGCGCTCGAGATAGGCCGCAAAGTGCGGCAACGCACCGCTTGCTTGCCCGAGCGATAGCTTCAAGAGACCCATGGGAATTTCAGACGCGAGCGCTTCCGGCGAGCTTGGGAAGCGGCGTTGCAAGCGCTCGTACAGGGCAACCGCTCGCGGAGTGTCGCTCTCACGCCGCGCGCGGTTCGCACGAGCGAACAGCGCGGCGGCGGATTCCAAACCGTTTTCGGCAAGCGGCGGAGCTACGTGCGGCGCTGCGCTCGCCGCGCGGGCGCGCTCGCGGCCAGGCCCGGCCGGCTGCGGCAACACGACCGGCTCGACAGATGGCGCCGACGCCTGAAGTGCGAGCATTGGCAGCGCACTCGCAGAAGGCGCTGCGACCGCGGAAGGTGGAGCGACCGCAACCCCGACGCGCGCGGGCCGTACGCGCGGAGCGCGATTCGCGAAGAGCAAAGCCGCGGCGACCGCCGCAAGCGCGGTCGCGCCGAGCAACGCTTTTATCCACCGCGGGAAGCTCGGTTTGAGGGGGGGAGCGAACGGACGCGCGCGCAGGAGCCGCTCGCTGATACGCTCGGCCAGAGCATGATCGCCGGGAAGCACCGAAGCCTCCGCGTCGAACTCGGAACCAGCCCGATGCGCGAGCCGCGCTTCGAGCGAGCCATTCAGCAGCAAACCGAGCTGTTTGGTCAGGTCCTCGTCGAGCTCGCCGCGCCGCGCGCGAATGCTCAGATCGTCACCAGTGTCTCTCACGGCTCGACCTCCAGCGCTTCACGAAGCTTTGGGTTTCCAAGCACCCGCTTGCGCAACGCCTGCTTGGCGAGCCGCAGCCGACTCCGCACGGTCTCGCTGCTGACCCCGCAGGTCTCCGAAATTTCGCCCACCGTGTAGCCCAAGATCACGTGCAGCGTGAGTGCTTCGGCCAAGGGCTCGGACAGGGTCGCAACCAATTCGCGAACCAACGGCGCGAGCGCCGCATCGGCCGCGCCCTGCTCCGGGCCTGGCTGTTCACTCGTCATCTGCTCGACGCTGCGGCCGCTGGCTTCCGCTGCGCGCTTGTTCGCGCCCTCACGCCGCCGCACGTTCATGGCGGTGAGCACCGCGACGCGGCAGGCGAAGTGCAAAACGGTGGCCTCGCCGCGAAAGCGCGGCAGGCCGTCGAGCACGGCGTAGGCGGCTTCGTAGGTCACGTCCTCGAGGTCGGGGTGAGCCGGGCCGAGCACGCGCCGCACCACGCGCAGGAGCTGCGGCACGATCGTGGCCAAGAACGTGCGCAGCGCCCCCGGATCTTCGCCACGCACCACCGCGCCCGCGAGCACCGAAAGCTCATCGTGCCGCGCCGGCGGTGAGAAGAGGGGCTCCACCCGATTGGGTCCTGGGACCAAATGCGGCACGTTCGTCCTCACAGCCCAGTGTAGAAAAAGCGTGAAACGGGTCAGTCGAACGCGCAGAATCACACTGCTATCGGCCCCAGCGCCGCAACTAGTGGTATTTACTGAGTTTATTAGGTTGCGAGCAGCCGCTCGATCGCGGTGAGTTCGCTTTCGCTGAACGACGGATTCTCGAGCAAAGCGACGTTTTCCTCGAGCTGCTTCACGCTGCTCGCGCCGATCAGTGCGGAGGTCACGGTGGGCCGTCGCAACACCCAGGCCAGCGCCATCTGTGCCAGCGATTGGCCGCGGCCGCGCGCGAGCGCGTCGAGCCCCCGAATTTTGGCGAGCTTTTCTTCGGTGAGGTGGGCGGGCGTCAAGAAGCGTGGATCGCGAGCCGCGCGCGCGTCCGCCGGAATGCCCTGCAGGTAGCGACCGCTGAGCATGCCTTGCGCGAGCGGCGAAAAGGCGATGCAGCCGATGCCCTCGCGATCGAGAACATCGAACAAGCCGGCTTCGGGCGTGCGCTCGAACAAGCTGTAGCGCGGCTGATGGATCAAGCACGGCGTACCGAGCTCGCGCAGCAGCGCGGCGGCGCGCGCCGTTCCCTCGGGGCTGTAGTTCGAGATGCCGACGTACAGCGCTTTGCCCGAACGCACGGCGTGGGCGAGCGCACCACATGTCTCTTCCAGCGGTGTCTCGGGATCCGGACGATGACTATAAAAGATGTCGACGTACTCGAGACCGAGTCGAGCCAGGCTCTGGTCGAGGCTCGCCAGCAAGTATTTGCGCGAGCCCCATTCGCCGTAAGGGCCCGCCCACATGTCGTAACCGGCCTTGGTGGAGATGACGAGCTCGTCGCGATAGCCGGCAAGATCCCGCTTCAACACTTGGCCGAAATTGCGCTCCGCGGAGCCTGGCGGAACGCCGTAGTTGTTGGCCAGGTCGAAGTGCGTAATGCCCAGATCGAACGCGCGCAGCACCAGCTCGCGACCGTTGCCCGCGCCGTCGTTGTCTCCGAAGTTGTGCCAGAGCCCGAGCGACACGAGCGGCAGCTTCAGGCCACTTCTGCCGCTGCGGCGGTAGAAGCTCGGGCGATCGTAACGGGTGGCGGCGGCTTGGTAAGACACGGAAGACCTTTCGAGCGGGCGCCATGAGCAGCGCCGAAACCGCGCCCAGCATGTCCGAGTGCCCGGAGCGCGGCAAGCGTTCGCAGCCGAGCAAGCCACGCCCGGCTTTGCTATGCTGCCCCGCCATGTTGAAGCCCGGTGAGTACGTGAGGGACATTCTCGGGGCCGAACCAGGACGCGCGGTGACCGCGCGGGGCTGGGTCAAGACGCGGCGCGACAGCAAGGGCGTGCGCTTCATTCAGCTGAACGACGGCAGCTCGTTCCGCGACCTACAGGTGGTGTTCGGCAGCGACGGCTTCAGCGAAGCCGATCTGAGCGCGGTCACCACTGGCTCGTGCGTCGAGGTCGAAGGCGAGCTCTCGGCGTCGCCGCACGCCGCGCAGCGCGTCGAGCTTTCCGCGCGCGCCGTGCGCGTGCTGGGCCCGGCCGACCCCGCGCACTACCCGCTGCAGAAAAAGGGGCACAGCTTCGAGTTCTTGCGCGAGATTGGCCACCTGCGGCCGCGCTCGAACACGTTCGGTGCGGTGTTCCGCGTCCGAAATGCGCTGAGCTTCGCCATTCATCGCTTCTTTCAAGAGCGCGGTTTCCTGTACGTCCATACGCCCATCATCACCACGCTCGACTGCGAAGGGGCCGGCGCGATGTTCGGTGTCACCACGCTGGATTTGATGAACTTGCCGCGCACCCAGCAGGGCGCGGTCGACTACGGACGCGATTTCTTCGCGAAGCCGGCGCACCTTACGGTGAGCGGACAGCTCGAGGGCGAGGCTTTCGCGCTGGCCTTCAGCAACATTTATACGTTCGGGCCCACCTTTCGCGCGGAGAACTCCAACACGCCCCGGCACCTGGCCGAGTTTTGGATGATCGAACCGGAGATGGCCTTCTGCGATCTGCAAAACGACATGGAGCTCGCCGAAGAGTTCCTGAAGTACATCATCCAGGAGGTGCTCGACAAATGTGGCGACGACCTCGAGTTCTTCAATCAGCGCATCGATGACAGCGTGCTCTCCACGCTCGAGCACGTGGCCACCTCCAAGTTCGAACACGTGACCTACACGGAGGCCATCCGCATCCTGGAGCAGGCCAACAAGAGCTGGGAATTTCCGGTGCACTGGGGCGCCGATCTGCAAAGCGAGCACGAGCGCTATTTGACCGAAGAAAAGTTCAAGCGTCCGGTGATCGTCACCGACTATCCGAAGCAGATCAAAGCCTTCTACATGCGTGAAAACGAGGACGGGAAGACGGTGCGCGCCATGGATGTGCTCGCGCCGCGCATCGGCGAGATCATCGGCGGTAGCCAGCGTGAAGAGCGGCTCGACGTGCTGCGTGAGCGACTGCGCGCTCAGAACCTGAGCGAGGAAGCTTATTCCTTCTACCTCGAGCTCCGAAAGTACGGCTCCGCGCCGCACGCGGGGTTTGGGCTCGGGCTCGAGCGCATGCTGATGTACGTCACCGGCATGAAGAACATCCGCGACGTGATCCCGTTCGCGCGCACGCCGGGCTCCGCGGAGTTCTGAGCTTCAGCCGAGGTGCGTGCTCAGCGCGAGCACGGCGGCGTAGTCCCCCGCGCCGCCCTCCAAGCGGGGCAGCTTGCGCAGCGGGAGACCGGTCAGCGAAAGTCGCGCGAGGCTCTCAGTCTGCGTGCGTTCGGACAGCGCACGACGCGCAGCGGACACCAGCGCCGCTTCTGCGGGGGAGCTCACGGAAAGCTCGGCGAGCGGCTCCAAAAGCTGTACCTCGCGCTCTTCGAACAGCGGTGAAAGCACCGAGTTCAGCACGATTTCTGCCACCGGCAGGCCGAGCTCGGCGCGCAGCGAGTGCACGAGTTCGAGCGTCTCGTTGGTGGGCATCTCTTCGGGCAAGCTCACCACGACCACGCCGCTAGCGCTCGGGTCGCGTAAGAAGCCGAGCGCGCGTTCGGCGTCGGTGCGAAGCCGTCCAGGTGGGGCGGCCGCGAGAATCACCTGGGGCACGCGCAACATGTCGATGCCGTGGCCGGTCGCGGGCGCGTCGAACACCACGGTATCGAAGCGTGGCGAGCCGTTCGGCAATAGCTCGGTCGCGTGGTACCAGGCTTTGCCGAGCAGCGCCCACTCGCGCAGGCCGGGCGCGCCGTTGAAAAAGCCTTCCACGTACTTATTGTCGAACAGCGCGTCCACGAGCTTCGGGCTCTTCAGCACCAATGTGCCGTACTCGCGCAGCGCGACTTCCGGCGTGAGCAGCACACCCCACACGCCATCGGCGAGCGGCTCTATGGATGTGCCGAGCTCGGCGCCCGCGAACAGCGGCGAGATGCGCTCCTTGGCGCCGCTGGTGGCGAGTAGCACGCGGCGCCCCCGCGCCGAGAGCGCCAGCGCGAGCGCCGCCGATACGGTGGTTTTGCCTGCCCCGCCCTTGCCGGTCACGAACAGAAATCGACGCTGGTCGAGGGAAACCATGGGGGTGAGAGGCGCGTGCGCGCGGGGTGACTCGGCGCCGAGCCGCGTGGTACATGTCCCGCCCGGCCTCGGAGGTCAAATGCAGCGGAACACGGGTTGGACGATCGGCGCGCTCGGCTTCTCTTTGATGGTGACGTTCGGCTGTAAGAGCAAGAGCGAGAAGCCAGCGCCGCCGCCCGCCGCGTCGAGTAGCGCCGCAGTGCTTTTGCCGCCCCCAAAGCGCCACAACTGGCCCGCGCCCTCCGGGCCGGTGCTCGCAGTGCTCGCGGGCCAGGGAGTTGGACCGATTCGCATCGGCGCGACCACGGCCACGATCGAACGCTTGATGGCAGCGCCGTGCGAAGTGAAAACCGCCGATGTCTGTCGCTATCCGGGCCGCGGGGTGGAGTTCGTGCTCGAGAAGGGCGTGACCCAGACGGTGCACATCTATCGTGCGGGTCGGCCCACTCGAGATCAGGCGGGCAACCCCACCGAGTTCGGCTTCTTTCGCGGCGCGATTCCGCCCGACGTGCAGCTCGGCATGGTCCCAGCGGCGGTACAAGAGCACACGGGCCAACCTCAAAGCATCGAGCGTAGCGACGTCACGGGGCCGGGCGAGCGCGTGGAAACGCACCACTACCCGGGCCTTACGATTTTTTACGACCGGCTCGAAAACGGCAATCTTGTGATGGCCGAGATCGTCGTCTTCAAACCCGCGCCCGCGGACGCAGCCGCCCCGAGCGCTGCGCCAAGCGCCGGGCGTGGCAGCGGACCGAAGTAGCGAACCTTTAGCCCTGCCGGACGCGCCGGCGCTCTTGGATCATGTGCTGCGTGATCACGCGCTGAGCTTCCGCAGGTTCCACCAAGGTCCAAACGTCGTGCTCCGTGCGAGCGCCGGCGACCTCGAGCAAGATATCGGCAGCGCGTTCGGCGGGCACCACTTCGCGGTGACGTCCCGGGAGCTCAACCACCGCGGTGCGCGCGCGAAGCCCCTCGAGGGTCTTCAAAATGCGCTCGAGCACCGCGCGAAAAGCCAGCTCGGTGAACTCGGAGACCGGGCCCATGCCGAACAGCAGCACCTTGTCGAACGGCAACTTCGGCTTGCCCGGCACGAGCAGCACCTCGCCGAGCGTGCCGCGCGCAAAGCCGCCCTGAATGATGCGGGAAATGCGCCCGCCCAAACGCCAGTCGACCAGGCCCGCGACCCCTTGCGGCGGACGCTCGTCGGAGGCGAGGCCGGCCACCAGCACTTCGGTCCCCGAGAGGTCGAGTTTGCGCAGCGACGGCAGCGTGAACCGCAAATCCACGCGCGTCAGCCTTCCTGAGAGGGCTCCGTGCCACCGCCCGATGCCGGACGATCCGGGTCATGTCGACCGCAGTCGTCGGCAATGCGATCGAGCACTCCGTTCACGAACGCTCCGCTCTCTTCGTTGCCGAAGCGCTTGGCGATCTCTACGGCCTCGTCCAAAATCACCGCACGCGGCACCTCGCGTTGATGGGCGAGCTCCCAGGCGCCGAGGCGCAACACGTTTCGGTCCACGCGCGTCATGCGCTCGAGCCGCCAATTCTTGCTGGCGTTGCGAATCAGGGCGTCGGTAGCCGAAAGGTCTCGCGCGATCCCGCGCACGAGCTCGTCGGCGTAGGCGCGCCCTTCGGGTTCACCCGGAGTTTCACGCCAGAAGTCGGCGATCACGCGCTCCGCATCGGCGTTCGCGAGATCGAGCGCGAACAGCATTTGCAGCGCCGCTTCTCGGGCTGTCGACCGCGCGCCCATGACTCAGTAGCCGGCGTCGCCGAGGGCGCGATCGAGCGAAACCATTTCAATCGCCGACATCGCGGCGTCGAAGCCTTTGTTGCCGGCCTTGGTGCCCGCACGCTCCACCGCTTGCTCGATGGTGTCGGTGGTGAGCACGCCGAACAACACGGGCACGGCGGTGCCGAGCCCGGCGCTCGCCAGGCCTTTGGCTGCCTCGCCCGCGACGTAGTCGAAGTGAGCGGTGGCGCCGCGGATGACCGCGCCGAGCGCGATCACCGCTTGAAATTTTTTGCTCTTGGCCAGGCGCGCGCAGACGAGCGGCGTCTCCCAAGAACCGGGCACGCGCACCAGGGTAATACGCTCGGGACCCACCCCGTGGCGACGAAGCGCGTCGACCGCACCCTCGACCAACCGCTCGACGATGAAGGCGTTGAAGCGCGAAGCGACGATCGCGAAGCGCGCACCGGCGGGAACAATCAGGTTGCCTTCGATCACTTCCGACACGGTAGGGTCTGCCATGAGTCTCGACGTTTCCTTTGAGGCCGGGAGGCCTGGGCGCCGGGTTCTATCATACCTGGTTCACTCGGCACCCGAGGTCCCGGATGCGGGCGTTTTCCCTGAACCGATGACGCCCAGAGACGCGAAAGCAGCTGGCTCCGGAGTGACAGCGGTCGTATCACTGTCGAGGCGTGAACCACCTCTTCGCCTTGGTTTCCCCGCTCCGTCGCCGGGTGACGCGGGCGCTCTCTGCGGCTTTACTGTGCGTCGCGTGCGACGGCCACGATAGCCACTCCACAGAGCCAGCGGGCGAGGGCGGCGCCTCGGGCACCGTGTCCTGCGTGAATGACGAACGGCTCGACTCCGCCGAGCCCAGCGTGGAGAAGGCGGGGCTCAAATCGGCCTTATGGTTCCGGCTCGAAAAGACCGAGCCGGCGCCGCCGAGCAAGGGCGACAATACGTTTACGGTCTCGGTGCGTGACCAAGCGGAAACGGCGTTCACCGGCGAGCTCAGCGCCAAGGCTAAAATGCCGGACCACGGTCATGAGAGCCCGAGTGTTCCGAGCGTGAGCTTCGACGCGGACAGCGCGGTCTACACGATCCGTTCGCTCAACCTATTCATGGCCGGTGTGTGGCAAGTGACGCTCTCCGCTTCCGACGAGGCCGCTGCGAGCGCCGCGCCGCTCGACTCGGCGAGCTTCTACTTCTGCATTCAGGGTTAGGCTTCGCGCGCTACGGATCACAGCGTGCTTGGCGTGCGGCGGGTACCTTGTCGGCGCGCGCGTTCAAGTTCGTCTCGCTGATGCAGGACACCGGAAGCGCCCCGTCCAAGAATTGCTGATTGGCGGCCTCGGGAGTCCAGACCAGCTCCTTCCCGAGCGTGAAGCGCGGCATCTTCGCCTTCAATTCGGCCGCTTGCTGCTCGCTCAGGTCGCCGCTCGCGAACAGGTCATCGATCACGTCGAGCCCAACCGCCTCGAGCCGCACGCGCAAAACGACCCGACCGGGATACTCGCTGAGCGGCGCGCCGCGGTCCGGATAGCTCGCGAAAACGTGGGTTTGGTAAAAGCGCGGATCGCTAGCGTCGAAGGTGAGCTGCCCCGGCAGTGAGTTCGAGCCGTTGCTGACCGCGGCCCCGAACGAGTGCGTTTCCGCGCCGCTTTCGTCGCGCAGACAATCGCGCATGAGCCAGAGATCGGGATCGTTCAGCGCGGTGACCGGCAGCCCATCGGGTACGGAGCCGCTCTGGTAGAGCGAGGTTCCGTCTGCGGTTTGGATGTCGAGTTCTACCCAGGCCCGCCGGTCTTGAGCAGCGCCGCTCGGAAAGCCGTGACCCGCGGCAACGTTGTCCAGAATGACCTGCACCTTGGCGCCCGCACCAATGCCGCGCACGCACAACGCGCTCTGCAGCGTAGTGTCGAGAAAGCGTTGCACCGCGGCGCGCTGCGTCTCCGCTTCCGGAAACTCGCTCAGCGCCAGATCGACACCGGGGAAAGCGTGGCTATGCAGGCGTCGCTCGGGCAAACCGGCGACGCCGAGCGCTGCGGGCATCAGCGTGGCGCTCTGGTCCATGTGGCATTGACTGCACGTAGTGCCGATTTGCGGCTGCGAAAACACGGTGTTCTGCCACTCGCCAAAGGTGCGCTCGAGGTTCACGCCGTGCCCGTTCACGATGTCGTGGCAAGCGCCACACAGGCTGGAAGAGGCGAGCTGGTCACGATCGTGAAGCTCCGAATAGAGCGACGGGTGCGCCGCGTTCGAAACTGGATTCGGAAAGCGACCGCGCATGGCCGTGTCCTCCGCCAAGTGAAGCGGATTGTTGTGTGTGCCCTCGACTCGGTCGACGTTGTGACAGAAGTAGCAGGTGACCCCCTTCTCGCTCGCCGACAGCGAGTCGAGGTTCAAGCCATCTTCGGTGGCGCCCGTGCGAACGGCCATGGGCGCATGGCAATTGACGCAGAAGGTCCCGAGCGCCGCTTCGCGCTGAGCACGGCGATTCATGGCCAGGAACAGCGGATCCTCAGCCGCGTAGGCGTGCATGCTGCCCGACCACTCTCGATAGTGGTCTTCGTGGCAGTTCCCGCAGGTGGCGGGGTCCATCAACTCTTCGCGAGTCATTGGCTGTGTTTTCCGGGCGTCGGAGCCACAGCTCGTGAGCGCCAAGAGCGCGACGGCGTATCGGAAATTCACCGGCGCAAGACTAGCACCGACCCGCGCGAACGGACGAAACCGGCGCGGCCCGCCGCCTAGCTCGAGTGCGCGTCGCGCAGGGCCAGCGATTCGACCAGATCCAAACCGTAGCCCTGAATTCCCGCGATCTTCTTGGGGTTGTTGGTGAGCAAGCGCAGGCGTCGCACGCCGAGCGCGCGCAGCACTTGCGCGCCGAGACCATACTCCCGCAGTGTGCCGCTGTGCGGACGCGACGGGCCCGTCGGGGGCGGGTAATGACTCGGTGAGCTCTTCGCGTCACGCGCGAGCAACGAGGTGAGCTCGCTCGAAAGGTTGCCGCGTGGCGGCAAGTACACGATCACGCCGCGCCCTGCCTGCTCGATGCGATCGATTGCCTCGTCCAGGTTTCGCCCACCTTCGGCCAGCGGGGAGCTGAAGATGTCACCCAGGCTCGACCCGGAGTGCATGCGACAGAGCACCGGCTCTTCGCCGCTGACGTCCCCCTTCACGCAAGCCAGGATCTGACGACGATCGAGCAACGCCTCGTATACAATCGCGCGCCACGGCGTGCCCGTGCGATCGAGCGTGAGCTCGCCTTCCAAGACGTGCTCCACTTGGCGCTCGGTCTGCAGGCGGTAGGCGATCAGATCGGCGATGGTCAGGATCTTGAGCCCGTGCTGAGCCGCAAAGCGCTCGAGATCGGGCATGCGGGCCATGGTGCCGTCGTCGTTGATGATTTCGCACACCACCCCGGCCGGCTTGAGCCCGGCCAGCCGCGACAAGTCCACCGAGCCCTCGGTTTGCCCCGCGCGCACCAGCACGCCGCCTTTGCGCGCGACGAGCGGGAAGGTGTGCCCGGGCACGACCACGTCGTTGGGTTTGACTTCGGGATCGATGGCGACGCGGATAGTGTGAGAACGATCCGCCGCGCTGATGCCGGTCGTGACGCCGCTGCTGGCCTCGATGCTCACGGTAAACGCTGTGCCGAGCCGCGGACCGCCGCGCCCCGGTGCGCTCATCATTGGCAAGTCGAGGCGCTCCACCTGCTCTTCCGTGAGCGTCAGGCAAATCAGCCCGCGCCCATAGATGCACATGAAGTTGATCGCTTCGGGCGTGACCGCGTCTGCGGCCATACACAAGTCGCCTTCGTTTTCGCGATCCTCGTCGTCGACCAGGATGATCATCTTGCCGGCGCGAATGTCATCGATCGCGGCTTGAACGCGGCGCAAAGACTCGGGGCCGATGTCGAGCGGTCGCACGGATTCGGGAGCGGACGGTCTGGTCATGATGGGCGTTTCACTTGATGAATCCGGCGCGCTCGAGCGCCTGCTCGAGGCCGTTGACGGGCTTACCCTTCCCAGCCACCTCGAGCCAATTGACGACGTAGCGAGCGAGCAGATCGACCTCGAGGTTGAGCTCACTGCCAGCGGCCCACTCCGACAGTGTAGTCAGCGCGAGGGTTTGCGGAATCAGCATGACCTCGAAGGCCCCCGCCTGCGTGGCGTTCACCGTCAACGAAACGCCGTCCAAGCACACGGAGCCTTTGCTGGCGATGAACCCGAGCAGCTCACTCGGTGGGCGCACCAGGACCCGGCGCGCCTCACCCACGCGTTCGACGCGCTCGACGCGCGCGATACCGTCTACGTGGCCGAGCACCAGGTGGCCCCCCAAACGCTCGCCAAGCGCGAGCGATCGCTCGAGGTTCACCGAAGCCCCGAGCGGCAAGCGGCCGAGCGTGGTCTTGTCCAGAGTTTCGGCCGACAAATCCGCCTCGAAGCTGCCCGAGGCCAGGCCGGATACCGTCAGGCAGGCGCCGTTCACCGCGATCGACTCGCCCATTTCGAGCGGCCCGAGCTCGGCCGAAAACTGGATACGCTGGCCGGGCCCGCGCGCCGCGCGGGTACGTAGCGTGCCCATGGTCTGGACCAGGCCGGTAAACATCGGCCGACTCATAGCACGCGAGCGCGCTTGCGGCTGCGAGACTGCGCCTGCATCATGCGGGCAGTGCTTCGCGAGCCAAGACCTTCCTTGCGAGCGCCGCTCGAGCTGAGCCGGCGGCGCTGCGCACGCGCGGTCTCGGCCCTCGCCGTGGCTGTCGCGGTCGCCACCGCGCTCGCACCGCTCGCTTGCGGGCCCAGCGTGCAATCGATCTACGAAGGCGACGTGCGCTTCGAGCACTGCTATCGCCTCGATTTGGATTTGAACATAGCGCCCTCGCACCGCGAGATGTGCTGGAAGCAATGGCTCACCTCGTACACCTACGGGCAGCCACGCGATCGCATCGAATACGCGCGCCGCCGCACGCGCGCGTTCGCCGGCGGCGACTTCACGCGGCCCACACTGGCGACCGGCTCCGAAGATCGCCCGCAGCGCCGCGAGTTCTATTTGGTAGTGCCGGAACCAACCAGCGCTCACGCGCCACCACCGCCCACCGCAACGCCGGTGTACTCCGATGCGGGCCCGCCCCCTGCACCGTCCGCACGCGCGCCGGGCGCGAGCTGCGCCGCCGATTGCACGTCGTCCTGGCAGAGCTGCGGTGCGGCCTGCGGCCCAGGCGGCGGACCGTCAGAGGCCGCCTGCAAAAGCTGCGAGCCGGATTACAAGCGCTGCATGAAGCGTTGCTTCGACTAAATGCAACGAGGCCGTTACCGCGCGACTCGAATCCGCCGCTCCTGCGGGAGCAACAGCAGGGCGACAAAGTTGACGTCGCCGTGGCTTCGGAGCTACCTCGGAGAAGCACGATGACGGTTCAGCGCCCGGCTCTCAAAGTGCCCGCGGCACTCGCAGGTACTTCCGCTCTCGCCACCCCGTTGCCGCGTGTTTTGCGCCCGCAGCGCGCCGTGCCGGCCGACGCCGTGCGGCCTACGCGCGCGGAAGTGAACCTCGCCCATCTCCGCCATAACTTGCGGGTGATGCAGCGCGTGGCCGGCGGCGCGCAAGTTTGGGCGGTGCTCAAGGCGGACGGCTACGGTCACGGCTCCAAAGCCGTGGCGCGCACGCTCGAGCGTGCCGGGGCAAGCGGCGTGTGCGTTGCCTTGCTCGAGGAAGCGATCGAGCTGCGCGAGGCCGGAATTCGGCTGCCGATCTTGGTGATGGGCGGCTACTACGGTCGCGCCTGGGGCGAGCTCCTGCGCCACGAACTGACTCCGGTCGTCCACGAGCTGTCGCAGATTGAGGCACTCGCGGAGGAAGTGCGCTTCAGCGCCTCCGAGCCCATCAAGGTTCACGTCAAAGTGGACACCGGCATGGCGCGCCTCGGCTTCGCCCCCCGTGAAGTCGCGAGCTTGGCAGAAGCGTTGCGACAGCGGCCCGAGGTCGTGCTCGACGGGCTGATGACGCACTTTGCCAGCGCGGACTCGGCGGACCAGGACTCGCTCGATCACCAACTCGATTTGCTGGACGAAGCTACGCGCACGCTGCGCGCGGCTGGGCTCTCCCCGCGCTTGATCCACGCGGCCAACTCGGCCGCGATCATCAGCAGCCCGCGCTCGCGGCTGGACGTGGTGCGCCCCGGCATCGCGCTGTTCGGCGTCGAGCCGCGCGCCGGTTCTTGCCCGGATTTGCGCCCCGTCATGCGCGTTCGCACCGAGGTCATCGCGCTGCGCGAGCTCGCAGCGGGCGCCCCGGTCGGCTACGGCGCGACCTTCCACACCTCGCGTCCGAGCCGCATCGCCACCATCCCCATGGGTTATGCGGACGGCTTGAGCCGCGGCCTTTCGAACCAAGGTCACGTGCTCGTGCGCGGCGCACGCGCACCAATCGTCGGCAGCGTCAGCATGGACATGACCATGGTCGACGTCACCGACGTACCGCAGGTGCGGGTCGGCGACGAATGCGTGGTGCTCGGCTCCCAAAAGGGCACTGCCGGCGAAGCCTCGATTACCGCCGAGGAGCTGGCGAGAACCCTCGGCACCATTCCTTGGGAAGTGCTGACCAGCGTTTCCCGTCGCGTGCCGCGTTTCTACCGCGAACCGTGAGCTCGCTCCGTGCGAGCGGTCATTTCGGCAGCGAATCGAACACCGCTTTCAGCGCGTCGTACGCCGCGCGCGGCTGACGATCGATATCGACCAGCCCGAACCACTCTTCGTTGAAGGTCTGGTCCGGGTAGGGGCCACCGCCGGGAGCGATGCCGCCCACCTCGTGCTGGTCGACGCTGCCTGCGCTGTCTTTCCACCATTCGTCGGCCCACTCGAACACCGCGCCGCCGAGCGTCGCGCCGTTTGCCTGGAAAGCAACGCCGTGGTCGGCAAGCTCCTGGGTCAGCGCGCGCACCGCCATGGCCTGACTGTCAGGATCGTATTTCTTGCTGGTCGCGTTGTAGGCGTCCGCGCCGTACTCGGCCAGAAACATCGGCTTAGAACTGCGCGATAGCCAAACCGAGAACAAGTCGCCGAAGCTGATGCCGCGGTACGCGTTGATACCCCAGACATCGACGTTGGGCAGCGCCGCGATCGTTTGCGGAGTCGGCAGCTCCCCGTAAACGGTCGCGATCGGATGGCTCCCGTCGGCTGCGCGGATCAACGTGGCGACCTCGTTCAAGCGGCTCACCACCTGATCTTGGGGCAGGTCGACGTAGAGCCCGTTGTAGTTCCACTCGTTACCGATCAACCACATCAGGATCGCGGGGTGATTGCGGATCGGCGTCACGCGCGCCGTGACCACACTCGCCGCGTCGCCACCATAGGGATAGACGCTGTCGAGCACGTAGATGCCGGCGGCTGCGAGCTTGTCCAGCACCGTCACGTCGCTGAGCGGCTCGTAAGTGCGCACGACGTTCACGCCCGCCTGTCGCATGAGCGCAATGTCGCGATCCGCAGCGCCGGCAAAATCTAACCCAGTAGGGTGTGATTTGCCCTTCGGCACCGGGTTCCAACACACGCCGCGAATGTGAAAGGCGCGCCCGTTCACCGTGACTCGCGGCCCGTCCACCTTCACGCCCGCCGCCGCACCCGCACTTCCTGAGTTTCCGCCCGCATTCTTGCCCGCCGCGCCCGCGATTCCGCCATTCCCGCCGGCATTTCCGGCGCCGCTGCCGCCGCCCTTTCCGCCCGCTCCGTTCGCGCCCGCACCGCCCCCGTTTCCGCTGCCACTCCCGCTCGCGCCACCGCTCGCCGCTCCGGCTCCCGCGCTCCCACTCGCTCCGCCACTGCGCGCGTTTTCACCGCCTGCACCTCCGCTTCCGCCACTGCGCGCGTTTTCACCGCCCCCGCCTGCGCTGCCGCCCCCGCTTCCGTTCACGATTCCGCCACCGGAGCCCCCGCCACCCTCGCCACTGCCGACCTTCCCGCCACTGGGATTCCCGCCATCCCCAACACTTCCACTATTGCTACTACCACCGCGCGTGTCCGCCCCGCTCGTGCTGGCGCCGCCGTCTCCGCCGCGCGCGCCTCCGGTTCCGTTTCCACCGTCGGCGTGCTCACCGCAACCCGCGGAAAAAACGCTCACAGCCAGCGCGATCGCGCACAGTGATCGCCGTGCTTGCGCACGAGTCTCGAGCGCGCTCCGACGACATGAGTGTCGAAGTGGGGGCAACGCGCCACAACGTGGGCGGTGTCGCATCGGCATTTTTTTTGATCAGAAATCGAACAAGAGTGATCGCAGAACTACTCTCGTTGGGTTATAAGTAAATCATCCTATCGATGCTCGAGAGTGTCACCCCTCGTCTCTTGAGTTGGCCGCCTGTTTCGGGCACGGCCGCGGAACCACGTGGGCCCGAGCGCGCCTCCGAATGGCGCGGCGTGGTGTCAGTTCTGGCAGCCGCTGATGAGCTTGCAACCTGCCATGAGCTGGACGTCATGGCGCGCCGAGCGGTCGAGTTGGCTCGTGAATCCATGGGCCTCGAGCGCGTCGCGCTGTACGTTCAGGATCCCATTCATCCACACGTCCTGCGCGGCACGTATGGAACCGGTGCCGCTGGTGAAACCACGGACGAACGTGGCCTTTCTCACGAGTGCAGCAAGGCCCACTGGGACGCGTTACGCCAGGTTCACACGCTGCGCGCGCGCTGGCTCTACTACGACCGAGCGCCGCATATCCTACAAGAGCCGGGCACCAGCACGATCATCGGCCACGGTTGGTTGGTGGTCACACCACTGGTCTCGGAAGGCGAGCTGCTCGGGGTCATGTACAACGACGCCGCGCTCACGCACTCGAGCATGGATGAAGGCAAGCAGGTGCGCCTCGCCGTGTTCTGCAGCTTGCTGTCGCATTTGATCCACGCGCGACGGGGTCGCCCGGGGTGGCAACTGTCTCAAGGTGAGTCGGAGCGGGGTCCGGTCGTGCGCCGCGTGCTCGAAGCGCTGAACCAAAATGTGCTGGTTGGCGCGCGCAGCCTAGCCAACGAAATGTCGATCAGCCCCGGCCACCTCACGCGCGTGTTTCGCACCGAAATGGGCGTCTCGCTGGTCGAGTACCGAAACCGGCTGCGCATCGAGCGTTTCTTCGGGCTGGTCGAGCGCGGCGGCGACAACCTGCTCGCGGCCGCGCTGTCGGCGGGCTTCGGCAGCTACGCCCAGTTTCATCGCGTGTTCCGCAAAGTGGTGGGTACCACTCCGCGCGAGTACATCGTCGGTCGCCGCGCGCCAGGCTTCTCCGAGTCCGAGCGCGAGTCGGCGGAGTAACCCCGCCGAGCCGAAGGCGGCGCGGTACGCCAAGCCGAACGCGCGGCGCGGTACGCCAAAGCGAAGGCGCGCCGATTCACTCCTCGAGCAGCAGGCGCTTCTCGTTCATCGCCGCAGCCACCGGCGCTAGGCGTTCGTCGTTCTTGATGAGCTCGATCAGTTGCCGAGCTGCGACCAAGTAGTTCTCGCGCTCGAGCTCACCGCGCAGCAGCTGGACGCGCAGGAACACGCCCGCCGTCTGCGCCACGTCGCACAGGCAATAGTTGCGAACCTCCGCGAGCCGCCCAGCGTGCACGAGCGGGCCCACGTCTTTGCCATCCACGCCCACCTTGCCCGGCATGCCGCACAGCTTGGCGATCACATCGAGGCGCGAAGGTTTGGCCGCGCCAAAGTCGGCGACGTAGTCCATCAAGTCGAGGTGACCATCGGCGGAGAAGCGATAGCGCACGTCGCGCGAGCGATAGTAATGCCGCAGCGGAATGCCGTAGCGTAAGCAGCGCGTCGCGATCACGGGCAGGTCGAAGCCGCGCCCGTTGAACGTGACCAGACACGGACGGCGATCCTCGAGCAGCTTGGCGAAGTCGCCCAGGATGCCCGCCTCGTCCTTGCTCTCGCTCATGACACCGATGCGCTTCGGCTCGTAGCCCACGTCGAAGAGCAGCGCTCCGAGCACCACGATCTTGTGATGCGGCGGAGCCGGCAACCGCTCGACGTCGCTCGAAGTCACGATGGGAAGCTCGGGGTCGAGCACCGTTTCGATATCGAGCACCAAGAACGAGGTCGCCACGCGGGGCCGAGCATCAGGGCGCGACCACGACCGGTCAACCGCTCATGCCGAGCGTACCCGCGGCCAAACTGGGCTTACAACGAATGGCCGGCCAGTGAGCCAGTCGCGCGTCGAGTCCATTCCCCCAGCTTTTCCAGCAGGCCTTGATCTGCGGCCGAGCGCGGACCAAAACCCGAATTATTTCCGGGGCATTGACACGCGCGACCTGCCATGGTCCTGTGGCCGGACCGAGTGGGGCTGGCTGCGCCAGGCGGTCGCCCCCGTGGTAAGCGGACTTGATTACTCCTCGAGCCGCCGCAAGCGGCACGGGGGCGGCGCCCGAGCGGGCGAGACATGCCTCGAAATACTCTCGTCATTAATTGCGACATCCGTGAAACCCGAGTTGCCTTGATCGAAGGCGGCGTGATCGCCGAACTGCAGATCGAACGGGCGGGGTCGCGGGGAACTGTTGGAAACATCGTGCTCGGCCGCGTCACGCGCGTGTTGCCGGGTATGCAAGCGGCCTTCATCGACGTGGGTATGGAGCGCGCCGCGTTCCTTCACGTCGAGGACTTGATCCGTCCGGACGACTTCGAAGCCTACCTTTCCGGTAACCGGCGCCACGAAGAGACCGAGCGCTGGAACAAAGGCCAAGGCGGTCAGCGTCGCGGCACCGCGCCAGTCGCGGCAGCGGACGCTGGCGACGCGGAAGAGGACGACGACGATGAGGAAGACGACGACGCGGAAGAGGCGTCGGATCCCAACGCCGCGCCCGCCGAAGCCGCCGAAGATCTCGACGAGGAAGACGACGCCGACCTCCCTCCCGAAGAAGAAGAAGAGGAGGAGGAGGAAGTCGAAGAGCAAGAGATCGATCCCTCCGAAGAAGACGTCGCCGAAGTCGCCCCGGCGGACGCCGAGAACGGCGAGGAAGACGTCGTCGAAGCCGAGGAAGGCGAAGACGACGAAAGCGATGAAATCCTCGTAGAAAAGGCCGAAGACGGCCAGCTCGAGCCGAGCTCGGCGGATGCTTCCGGCAGCCCGCTGGCACAGGCCGATGCGAGCGAAGCGGGCGGCCGCCGACGTCGTCGCCGGCGCCGCCGTCGTGGTCGTGACGGCGATGCGCAAGCTTCGAACCCGACTGCTTCCGCAGCGCCCGTCGAGGCGCGCCGCGAACCAACGGCCGAAGTCCGCCGTGTACCCGAGGTGCGTCGAGTCACCGCAGAAGCGCGTCGTGAGGGGCGAAACGGCCGCGGGGATCGCGACCGACGTCCGGGCCAAGGTGGCAAGGAAGGTAAGGACGGCAAGGGTGATCGGGACGCGCGCCGCCTCAAGGGCATTCCGCGTGTTTCACGCTCGGTGCCGATCACCGAAGTGGTCAAGGAAGGCGACGAAGTGATCGTGCAGGTGTCCAAGGAGCCGATTGGCACCAAGGGCGCGCGCGTCACGAGCCACGTGTCGCTACCGGGTCGCTACGTCGTGTACCTGCCCACCGTCGACCACGTGGGTGTCTCGAAGCGCATCGGCTCCTCGCGAGAGCGCACGCGTCTGCGCGCGGTCGTCGACACGCTGAAGCCCCCGAGCGGCGGCATCATCGTGCGCACCGTGGCCGAAGGCCTGACCAAGAAGAACCTGAAGTCGGACATCGGCTATCTGGTGCGCCTCTGGGACGACGTGCTGAAGAAGCGCGACGGCGCCAAAGCCCCGGCGGTGCTCTACACCGAGCTCGATTCGGTGCTGAAAACCGCGCGGGACCTGTTCACCGACGAGATCGAGAGCATCGTCATCGACGACAAGGCGGAGTACGCGCGCTTGGTGCGCTTCGTGGAAATGTTCATGCCCAATCGGGTCAAGGACATCCACTACTACGCCGGCGACGAGCCGATCTTCGACGCCTACGGCATCGAGGACGAAATCTCGCGCGCGCTCAGCCGCAAAGTGCCGCTGACCAGCGGCGGCTACCTGATCATCGACCAGGCCGAAGCGCTCACGGCGATCGACGTGAACACCGGGCGCTTCGTGGGTAAGGGCAGCAAGGATCTGGAAGAGACCGCGCTCAAGACCAACCTCGAAGCGGTCGAAGAAATCGCTTACCAACTACGCTTTCGCAACATCGGCGGGCTCGTGATCCTCGACTTGATCGACATGGACACGCCGAGCAACCGCGAGAAGGTCTGGCGCGCGCTCGAGCAGCGGTTGGCCAAAGACAAGGCCAAGACCACGATCAATCGCATCAGCGAGCTCGGCCTGATCGAAATGACCCGCAAGCGCACGCGCGAGAGCCTGACTCGCACGATGCACGAGACCTGCTTCTACTGTGACGGCACGGGTCAGATTCAGTCACGCACGACGATTGCCTACGAAATCTTGCGCCAGATTCGGCGCGAGCGACACAACCTGCCCGGGTACTCGGTGGTGGTGAACGCGCATCCGGCCGTGGTCGATCTGATGACCGGCGACGAGCGCGAATCGGTTACCGAGGCCGAGCGACGCTACATGCGCCGGATCGAGTTCAATCCGCGGCGCGAGTATCACATCGAACAGTTCGACTTACAGGGCAAGTAGCCGCGGCGCGCTGCACGGTGAAGGGAGGCGCCATGGAAAGCGGTCGGAAGAACGAACGAGTCACGATCAACAAGGAATTCGAATCGTTCGATCAGTTCATGAGCGAGTACGTGACCAACCTCTCGCGTTCGGGAGCGTTCATCCGCACCAGCACCCCGCTGCCCGTGGGAACGGAGGTCGATCTGCGCTTCACGGTCGTGCTCGAAGGCGTCGAAACCATCGAGGGTGTCGGTGAAGTGGTGCGCATCGAGACCAACCCGCCCGGCATGGGCGTGGTGTTCAAGAAGCTGAACAGCTACTCGCAGCAGCTGATCGAGAAGCTTTTGACGCAAAACTCGGAGCCCTGAACGCCCTTACAGGGTCGCCCGCGGCGGCCGCGCAGGGCGTCGAGTTGCGTTGCGGCCCAGGGCGCACTACACACGGCGCGTCATGTACCTCGCTCGGACCAAGTCCCCTCGCAAGACCGACCGCAAGCGCTCCGTGCGCAACCGCGCCGCCGCCAAGGCCAAGAACAAGGGCCGTCACAAGCGCCTCGGCATTCGCTGAGCGCTCAGCGCTTCGCGCTCGCCGACAGGTAGAGCCGAAGCGCCTGTTCGGTGGTTGCCTCGAGCCACGCGGCGGCGTTGCCGCGCGCGGCAGTGAACGGAAGCACTTCGCGTGTGATGGTGAGCGCCGACGTGAACGGCGTTTGCGCGAGGTCGAGATCCTCCGCGATACCGCCAGCGAGCACCAGGGTCGGCACGTGGGCGGCTTGCGCGCGGCGCGCCACGCCGAACGGCCCCTTGTTGAACGAGCTTTGTCGATCGAGCTGACCTTCGGCGGTGATCACGAGCTCGCACCCGGCGACCTGCGCGTCGAAGCCGAGTCGATCGAGCACGAAGTCGCTGCCCGGCACGAGCTGCGCGCCGAGCAGCGTGGAGAGCGTTGCGGCAATGCCGCCCGCTGCGCCGCCTGAAGTGAGCTCGCGCACGTTCTTCCCGCCGTGGGCGTCGAGACAGAGCGCGAGTTGCTCGAGCCCAGCGTCGAGGAGTTGCAGCGCGTTTTCGTCCGCGCCCTTCTGCGGCGCGAACAGCCGCGCGCCATCGGGGCCAGTCAGCCGGGTCTCCACGTCGCACAGGCACACGAGCTCCCGCCCCGCCAGCAGCGCTCGCGTTGCTGTGGTGTCGAAGCGGGCAAGCTCGGACAGGGCGCTGCCGCCGAGCGGAATTGGACGGCCCGCGGCATCGAGACCCGGTGAGCCCAATGCCGCCAAGAGACCGAGGCCCCCGTCCACCGTCGCGCTGCCTCCCAAGCCCAGCACGAGGCGCTCACAACCGCTGGTGAGCGCGGCGCGCATGAGCTCGCCCGTGCCAAAACTGGAGCTTCGCAGAGGGTCGCGCTCTCTGTCACCGAGCAGCGAGAGACCGCTCGCGGTGGCCACGTCGAGCAAGGCGGTGCGGCCACCGTCGATGAGCGCGAAATGCGCGCGCAGGGTTCGGCCTAGCGGATCGTGCACCAAGACCTCGCGAAGCTCGCCGCCGAGCGCCGCGAGCAACACGTCCCGAGTACCATCTCCGCCATCAGCGATTGGCATTTCGAGCACGTCGAGAACGGCGCTCGCGCGCTTTGCGCCGCGATTAATGGCGGACGCCGCGTGCAGCGCGCTGAGCGTGCCTTTGAGCGCGTTCGGAGCTGCGATCACCTTCACGCGGAGCTCATCCAAGCGCCGTCGTTTGGAAATTTATTCGAATCTTGAAATTGTCATCGTTCATCGCATCACTCGTCACGGTGCCCCGCATTGCCCAAAGGAAAAAGTATTGCGCCCGTGCGTTAAAAAGTGAGTCGTTGAGACGCGAGCCGACAACTTGTGATTGAAGCACCAGAAGCGTTCAGGGTCCGAAGCGGTTTCTTCGACCGACGCCAGGAGATCAAACGTGAGAAAGCTCGCTACTAGCCTTACGACTGCCACCGCGACTTTGTCCATGCTGCTGCTGCACTGCAGCTCCGAGCCAGGGCCCACGCCCACTCCCAGCACTGGCGGCGTGCCCAGCACCGGAGGCGTGCCCAGCACCGGAGGCACGACGGGCGGAACCACCGGAGGCACGACCGGGGGCACGACCGGCGGAACCACGGGCGGAACCACCGGAGGAGTCACCGGCGGAACCACGACCGGCGGAACCGCAGGCGGTGCGGGCACGAGCGGCGGCGGTGCTGGTGGCGGCGGCGCTGGTGGCATCAGCGGCGGCGGAGCAGGCGGAGGCAGCCTGGGCGGGGCGTCTACTGGCGGCTTCTCCGCCACCGGCGGGGACGGCGGCAAGGGCGGCGCAACCGGCGGCGGAGGCGGCGCAACCGGCGGCGGCGGCGGCGCAACGGGTGGCGGCGGGGGCAGCAAGAGCACCGGCGGCTCCGGGGGCGGCGGGGCGGTGACGTTCGCGCAAGTGGCTTCCCTGCTGAGCTCCAAGTGCGCGGGCTCGATGTGCCACGGCGGCAGCAATCACATCAACCTGGTCAACATGACCGGACTCTACATGCGCCTCACCACTCCGCTCCCGAGCACCAACTCGCATTGCGGCGGAACGACGCTGATCGTGGGCGGCAACCTCGCGAGCAGTTTCCTCGCCAACGTGATCAAGGGTCAGGCGACCTGCATGAAAGGCGGTGGCACCGAGATGATTCCGCGCATGCCCGACGACTGCTCCACCAGCTCCTCGAATCCGCGCGCGTGCCTCACCGCAGCGGAAATCAAGCTGGTCGACGATTGGGTGACGGCGGGCGCGCCGCAGTAAGCGCGGAGCCGCTCGCTCAAAACTCGTCTTCGTCGGCGCCCACGCCGAGCGCGCGCCGCGCGGTATCGAAATCGAACCCGGCGCGCGCTAGCGTGGCCAAATCGCGGCGGCGATTGGCGTCGCGCTCCGCCGGGGGACGCAGCGAGCCCAAACGACGCTTCTTGACCAGCGCGCAGGCCGCGTCGAGCTCGGCGCTCCGGCTCTCGCGCTTCTCCGCGGCCAGGGTCGCGTCGATCACGCTCGAGTCGACGCCGCGCGCGCGCAGTTTGTGGGCGATCGCGCGCGCGGAAGCGCCGCGCGCGCGCAGGCTGCCGAGAGCGTTTTGCGCCAGGCGGTCATCGTTGATCAGCCCCGAAGCCTGATAGCGCGTGGCCAAGTCTTGAATCAGCGGGCGCGCTTCGGCGGGATCGGCCGGCGCGCCGCGCCGACGGACCCATTGCTCGAGATGCTGCACGAGCTTCTCGCGGCTGGCGTCGCGGCGGTTCAAATACGAGAGCGCCACCTCGCGCAGCGACGCCGCGGACACCGCGATGCGCGCGCGCTCTTTCGGCCGTTTGCGGCGACCTTCGCCGTCGCTGGATGGAGGCGAGGGCTCGCTACGGCGCGGCATGAGCCGAACCCCGCGGACTAGCCGCCGCGCTTGAGCTCGTTCAAAACCGCCTTGCTGACGGCCTTGAGCGTATCGAACACGCCGGTGCCGACGCGCGCGTTGGCCTCGAAATCCGGCACGTTCATGGGGTTGATCAAGGCGCGCAGCTCCTCCACCGGCACTACGTTCGGTAGGTCGCGCTTGTTGTACTGAATGACGTACGGGACCTTCTCGAGCGAATAGCCCTGCTCGGCCAGGTTGGTGCGCAGGTTCTCGACGCTCTCTTGATTGGCCTCGAGCCGCTCCATTTGCGAGTCGGCGACGAAGATCACACCGTCGACACCCTTCAAAATCAACTTGCGGCTGGCGTCGTAGAAGACCTGGCCCGGCACCGTGTACAGGTGGAAGCGCGTCTTGAACCCGCGAATCTCACCGAGCGAGAGCGGCAAGAAGTCGAAGAACAACGTGCGCTCGGTCTCGGTGGCAAGGCTTATCATCTTGCCCTTCGCGTCCGGATTGGTGCGCTCGTAGATGTACTGCAGGTTCGTGGTTTTGCCGCACAGACCGGGACCGTAATAGACGATCTTGCAGTTGATCTCCCGGGCCATGTAGTTGATGAAGCTCATCTGCCCGGGCCTCAGTCGTTGAACAGGTTGTCGATGTCTTCGTCCGTGATCTCGGCGAACGGCGAGTCACTGCCAGGTTCTTGAACCTTGCTCAGCAAGGCCTCGAAAATTCGGTTTAGTTCGTCGCTGGCCTTGCGCACGCGCAACCGCACGAGCCCGAGGCTGGACTTGGAATCGAAGATCACGACCAGGATTACCCGGTTGCCGACCAGCTGAATGTGAATGTTGGCGCGCTCGCCTTCGTGAAACTGCGTCGCGAACTCGTTCTCGCGCAGCAGCTTGGCGATGCCGCCGGTAGCAGCGATGTTGCCGGCGGTGAGCGACGCGAGCGAGGTGGTGTCGATGTTTTCGACTTCACCGCTAGCGGCGATCAGCTGGCCATTCTTGTCGACGATGAAGACGACCTTGGCGTTCGCTTCCCGCACCAAACGGTCTACGACCGCCTGGATCTGGTTGAACTCCTCTTCGTACATCACCATCTGGGGGTTAACCATCTCGAGCCTCCGAGAGCCCACACACGAGCTCTCCGTGCCCCCGAGTAAGTGGGGGCCTCCAAGCATACGCGGCGCGCGCGGTCAGTCCGTCAAAAACCTTCGTAGCGTTCAAGACTTCTATATGACCGCCCCCGGGCCAGCAAGCCCCATCCCGCGCCGCTTCGCCGAGCGCCGCTTCAGCTAGCCTGCCCGCGATAGCCCGACATTTGCTTCGGCCCGCTGGCTTACGCCGGGCCGACAGCGACCACGGTCGCGGTCGCTCACTTGCGTCGCACGCCGCCAGAAGCTACCCGAAGGCGGTGAACACCTTCCGGTGTGCGGACGAATCGGGCCGAATTAGCCGCTCTTGCCTGCGCGAGCGGCCACAGCGACGGCCGGAAACAAGGGGGCGCCGGCCGTCGGGGCGACGCACGCGCGTGGCCTCGCGCATGGCGCTGCTGCTGACCTTGGTGGCGCTCCTCGCCGCACATCGTGCGAGCAGCGCGGCAGCTCGCTTTCATCCGGATCTGCAGAAGGCGGTCGCGGAAGTCGACCGCGCCCGCGGCCCCGAAGCCTACGCGGCGCTGCGCCGAGTGTGGGATACCTGGGACCGCGCGGATCCCCAGCAGGTCGAGGAAGCGCTCGTACTCGCGTCGAAGTCGGCGCGACTCGAGCCAAGCGCTCGCGCCTACGCAGCGACGCTTGGTGCCTATGCGCGTCTGCGTCGCGGCGATCTGAAGTCCGCGCGCGACGGCTTGCGCAAGCTCGGCTACGTCGATCACTGGCTGGTCGTCGGCCCGTTCGACAACGAGGGCAAAGCGGGGCTATCGACCAATCACGGGCCCGAGCTGGATCTCACCAGCACTCTTTCGACCCTCAAGGCGTACACGGGCAAAGAGCGACCGGTGCGCTGGCGCGCGGTGCCCGACGCTTTCCCGTACGCGTTTCTCGACTTCGGCGCGCTGGTTCGACCCGAAAACAAGGTGTGCGCCCTCGCGGCCACCTTCGTGTCCGGCGAAGCCGGCCAACGCGGGCCGCGAAAATTGAGCGCCTGGCTCGGCAGTGGCGGCGCGTATCGACTGTTCTGGAACGGTCGCGAAGCGCACTCACTCGACACCTACTCGCGCCATGACTTCGACCGTGTCTCGGTCCCGCTCACGCTCGAGCCGGGCCCGAATCTGCTGGTCGTCAAAGCCTGTGGCGACGAGCAAGCACCCACCATCTCGGTGCGTTTCGCTACACCGGACGGCAGCCCCGCCGACAAACTCACGTTCTCTGCCGACGTCGCGAACGCGGAGGCCGCGGCGGCTACGGCCGCGCGCCTCGCAAAAGCCGACGCTGCCAAAGCGCCCAAGGGCAAGCCCGCGAGCGCGAGCGTCGCCGCTGACAAGAAGCCGCCGCTCGTTCAGGGGGGCAAGCTCGGGCCGGTGCAGGCGTTCGAGCGCCTGACCGCCGGGACGAATCCCAAGACCTCGGACCTGGAAGCCTACGCGCGCTACCTGGACGAAACCGACGGCGACGACCCAGCGCTCCACCGCGCACGCGACCTCGCCCGGCGCGCGGCCGAACGGGAACCGTCGATCGAGCGCTTCTTGCTCGCAGGGCGGCTCGCCGAAGATCGCAATCAGGCCGGCGACTGGATCGAGAAGGCCGAAAATCTGGTCGAAAAGCAGCACAAGCCGAACCGCGAGGTGCTACTCGCGCGGGCTTGGCATCGCCGCCACGGGCCGAACTTCCGCGAAGCGCTGCCCTACTTCGAGAAGGTGTTGAAGCTCGATCCGACGAACCTCGACGCGCTCCGCGGCTGGCTCGAGCTGCACGATCTGGCGGGCTTGCCGCGCACCGCGCTGGCTCGCATCGAGCGCGCAGTCGAGGAGAGCCCGAATTCGGTCGGGTTGCTTGCGCTGTACGCCGCGCAGCTCCGCGCGCTCGGCCGCGCCACGGAAGCCGCCGAGGTCGAGGCGCGCTATCACGGGCTGCGCTTCGACGACAGCAGCTACGTCAACTCGGAGATCGAGCTCGCCCTCGCGCGTCGCGATCGAAGCGGCGCCGAGCACTGGGCCGAGCGCCTCGTGCAAAGCCAACCGCACGACACCTGGGCGCTGCAGGTCGCGGCCCGCGCGTATCGCCGGCTCGGTGAGTCGGATCGCGCGGTCGAGACTCAGCGCGCCGCGCTCGCCCTCGCGCCCGAAGACGTGGGCAGCCTGCGCGCGCTGGCCGACGTGCAAGGCGACCTCGGTCGCTCGGGGGAGCAGCTGACCCTGCTGCGCGAGCTGTTGCGCATTCGACCGCAGGCCAAAGACGTGCGCGAATACGTCGAGAACCTCGAGCCGGAAAAGCCGCGCCCCGACGAAGCCTACGCCTGGACTCCCGAGCGCTTTTTGTACATGCGCCACGCCCCGCCGAACGGGCAGAACCGGCGCACGCTACGCGACCTGACCGTGAACACCGTGTTCGAGAACGGCCTTTCCAGCCAATTCCGACAGGTGGTGTTTCAACCGCTGACCGACGCGATGGCGGCGCAAGATCGCCAGTACGCCTTCGGCTACGAAGCGGACCGACAGGTCGTGCAGCTACGTGGCGCCAAGGTGTATCGCAAGAACGGCAAGGTCGACGAGGCGGTGGAGTGGGGCGAAGGCCCGGCGGACGACCCGACCATCGCCATGTACACCTCGGCCCGCACCTTCTACGTGCAGCTGCCGCGCCTCGAATCGGGCGACGTGGTCGAGCTGCGCTACCGGATCGACGACGTCACTCCGCGTAACCAGTTCGCGGACTACTTCGGCGATCTCACGTTCATGGGCGGCATCGACCCGACCTCGAACGCCGAGTACGTGCTGATCACGCCGAATACACGCAAAATCCTGGTCGATTCGCAGGTGCCGGGTCTCGAGCAGACCACCAAGACCAGCGGCTCCAGCACGGTTCACCGCTTCTTCGCCAAGGAAGTGCCGCGCATTCAGCAAGAGCCGTCCATGCCGCCCTTTCCGGAGGTGCTGCCCTTCGTGCACGTCTCCACCTACGAGAACTGGAAGAGCCTCGGGCGCTGGTACTGGGGTCTGGTCAAAGATCAGTTCGACCTGGACGACGAGACACGTCAGCTCGTTCAGAAGGTGATCAAGGGCAAGACCACGGAGCTCGCCAAGGTCGAAGCGATCTACGACTGGGTCACCAAGAACACGCGCTACGTCGCGCTCGAGTTCGGCATCTACGGCTACAAGCCGCGCCGCTGCGTGCAGACCATCGCGCGCGGCTGGGGCGACTGCAAAGACAAGGCGACCGTGCTGGCAACGCTGCTCCGCGAAGCCGGGGTGCCCTCGACGATCGTGGTCGTTCGCACGCAGATGCGCGGCGATTTCCGCTCGAAATTGCCTAGCTTCGCGCCGTTCGATCACGCCATCGCCTACGTGCCGTCGCTCGACCTGTACCTCGACGGCACCGCAGAGCATACCGGCGTGAGCGAGCTCCCGCGCATGGATCTCGGCGCGCTCGGTCTGCTCGTGAACGAGGGCGACGCCAAGCTGGTGCGCCTGCCCGAAGCCGACCCGCAGAAGAACTTCGTGCGCCGCCAGGTGCGCGCGCGGCTCGCGCCGACCGGCGAGGCCAAGCTCGACCTCGACTACGAGACCGGCGGCTTCGTCTCCGCGGAGTGGCGCCGGCGCTACCACGCCGAGTCGACGCGCCGCGACCGCGTGAACAGCGACATCGGCAGCGAGTACACCGGCTTCGAGATCGCGCCGGGCGCGCAGGGCGTCACCACCTCGAACCTGGAGGACGCGACCACGCCGGTGAAGATTCAAGTCAAGGGCAGCGCGGCCACCTTCGCGCGCCACGAAGGCTCGGATCTCTCGATCGCAGTCACCAGCAGCACCCGTCTCACCCCGAGTTTCGCTTCGCTGTCGACCCGCACGCAGGACGTGATGACGCTCGGTTTTTCGACCACAGAAGACTCGGTCACGGTCGAGCTGCCGCCCGGCGCGCAGATCGTCTCGGCGCCGGAACCGGCCAAGGGCGACAATCGTTTCGGCAGCTACTTCGTCGAAGTCACGCGCGACAAAGACAAGATCGTCGTAAAGAGCAAAGTCGCTGTCAAAGTGAGTCGCATCAAACCTCAAGATTACCCGGCCTGGCGGCGCTTCTGCGAAGACGCCGATCGCGCGCTCGCCCCGCGCTTGGTGGTTCACCCATGAGTCTAAGAAAGCTGCGCGCGCTCGCGGCGCTGTCGGTCGCGCTGTGCGTGTCGTGCGCCGGCCATCGCCCAGCCGCGAGTGAATCCCAGGTCGTCGAGCTGCGAAAACAGGCCCCCAAGTCGGGCGACCAGAAGCTGATCGCGCGCTGGCTGCTGTCCGAATTGGTTTCCCCACAGGGCAGCCCGGCCGAGGTCATGCGAGCGCGCAAAGCGCTCGGTGAGCAGGGTGGCGGTATGCTGGCCGAGCTCGGTCGCGGCTTCGACGACGCGGTGCACGGCCGGCTCAAGACCGTCGCCGACCACTACCTGCGCGCCGTTCAAGCCGCGCGCGACGAAAACGACCCGAACTCGGCGCTGGTGGCCTGGTTTGCCAGTCAACAGGCGTCGCTGTTCCGGCACAGCGATCCGAAGCTCTTCGAGCGCTGGCGCCCATTCATCAAGAGCGCGCTCGACGATCCGCGCCACATCGGCTGGCGTGCACGCGCCGAGCTCGCCGATTTCTGGCAAGAAGAAGCCTGGTCGCAAGCTGAAAAAGACGTGGTCGAAAAGGGCGCGCGGCTCCACGGCTGCGCCGAAAAGGCGCGCTTGGTGGGCCCGTTCGGGCGCAACACCGGCCGCGACACGCTCCGCAGCTTCCCGCCCGAGAAGCCGGGCCCTTGGCCCGCCCATTTCACGCCCGACCCCGGCGTGGGCGAGCCACCGCGCATCGAAGAGACCGACCGCGACGGCTGCTACATCAGCGTGAAGGAGCCGAGCGGCGCCGGCATCTACTACGTCGAAACCTTCTTCGACTTGCCACGTCAAACCGACGTATTGCTCGCCGTCCAGGGCGCGTACACGCTGTGGGTCGACGATCATCAGGTGCTGTCGCGCGAGCTGCGCGAGTGGGGCTCTTGGCCGCGCTTCGGCGTGGCCCTCTCGCTCGCGCCGGGGCGGCACCGCCTACTCGGTCGCATCGGTGAGCCGGGCACCTCGATTCGCTTGCTGTACGCGGACGGCCGCCCGCTCGACGTGAAGGCCAGTGACGATCCGAGCCAGCCGTATCAAATCGCGGCGCCCAAAATGCTGCCCGAAGCCAACGTGCTCGATCGCTACCTGAAGGCCGGCAAACCGCAGGATCCGGGCGACGATCTGGTGCGCTTTCTGGCGGCGGTCATGGCCAACGTGGAAACGCAGCCCGACGTGGCCAACGTGCTGATGGAGCCGCTCGTCGCCAAGCCCGAGCAGACCACGGGACCGGTGCTGGCCATCTCCGCGCTGTTCGCGGAAGCCGACCCGATCTTCTCCGACAGCCAACACAAGGACTTGAGCCGCGAGCTGGAAGAGCGCGCAGTGGCGCGCGACAAGCAGCTCTGGCACCCGCGGCTCTTGCTCGCGCTCGGCGAGGCCGAACGCGAAGGCAACGCAGGCGCTGCGCGCGCCGTAAAGAAGCTGGTCGACGAGTTCCCCGATGTTCCGGCGGTCTTGAGCGAGCTCACGCGCCTCTACTCCGAGCTCGGCTGGAAGGTCGAGTACGCACGCGCCGCGCTCGAGCTGAGCCAACGTTTTCCCGAGGATCCAGGCGCGCTCGAACCCGCGGTGGACGTGCTCGATGCGCAAGGCAAGAGCGCAGAGGCGGACGCTCTGGTCGAGCGCATTCAAAAGCTCGACCCGGACCGCGAAATTCGCCTCGCTCGCGCGCTCAACCGCCAAGACTACGACCTCGCGGTGAAAGAGCTGAAGAGCATCGCCGAGCGCCGGCCACAGCGCAAAGACATCACCGAGCGGCTCGCCGACGTGATGGTGCGCGCCGGTAACCGCAGCGAAAGCTGGACCCAGCTCGAAGCCGCCATCAAGAAAGATCCGAAGAGCGAGAAGGCGCGGCTCGACCTGGGTGACGCGGGCTACGCGAGCGGCAAACACGACGCGCTGGTGCGCGCGCTGCTCGACGCCATCACCAACGGCTCGCCCTCGGGCAAGCTGGAAGAGGCCATCGACTTGGTCGAAGGCGTGAGCGAGCTCGAGCCCTACCGGCACGACGCGCGCCGCGTGATCAAGGAGTACGAGCGCTCTGGCGAGCAACTCGCTGGCACCGCCGCGCGCGTGCTCGACTACGCCGCGGTCTGGGTCCACGCCGACGGCTCGAGCCGCATGCTCGAGCACGAGATCATCAAGGTGCAGAGCGCGGAGGCGATCAGCGACCTCGCCGAGCAGCCGGTGCAAGCGGGCGTGATCTTGCACATGCGCGTGATCAAACAGGACGGCAGCGTGCTCGAGCCCGAGTTCGTCGAGGGCAAGCAAACGCTCACCATGCCGCACCTCGAGGCGGGTGATTACATCGAAACCGAACGCATCGAGAGCCAGCCCGGCGACGGCCAGCTCGGCGCGCGTTACCTCGGCCCGCGCTGGTTCTTCCGTGAAGAGAACATCGCCTACGCACGCAGCGAGTTCGTGATCATCTCGCCCAAGAGCAAGCCGCTCGACATCGAGACGCGCAACGGCGTGCCGGCCCCCGAGGTCCACGAAGACGGCGCGATCATCGCCCGCCGCTGGCGCGTCGATCGCAGCCCCGCGGCCCCGGTAGAGCCGTTTGGCGCACCGATCGTCGAGTTCTTGCCCAGCGTTCAGGTGGGCTGGGGCATCTCGCTCGACCGCACGTTGGAGGCGATGACCGACGCCTCGATCGACCTGACCCCGGTCGACCCGCGCATCACCCGCATCGCGGAGCGCATCGTCGAGAAGGTCCCCAAAGACAAGCTCGAAGAGCGCGCGAAGCTCCTTTACCGCTGGCTCGTCACCAACGTTCAGGAAGGCGAAGAGGGCGACGGCCGGCGCGTCATCATCGGTAAGAACGGCAACCTGTGGCGCGGCTTCATCACCCTGTGCCGCTCGGTGGGCATTGCCACCCAGTACTCGGTCGCGCAGAGCCGGCTCACCTTGCCGCCAACCGGCCCGTTTTCGTCGGCGTCGATCCTCTCGCTCCCACTCCTCAGGGTGACGACGGAGAAGGGCAACACCTGGCTTTCGCTCGGCAGCAAATACGCGCCCTTCGGCTACGTCCCGGCCGAGGCCCGCGGCATGCGCGCCTTCGCGCTCACCGACGCTGGCCCGCAAAAGACTCAGGTTCCCGCCGAGGGCCTGGTCGACAGCATCGCCTACACCGGTGACGCCGAGCTCGCCCCCGACGGCTCCGCGCTGGTGAACCTCGAACAAACGCTGAGCGGCAAATACGGCACCGGCCTGCGCGGCGCGCTGGCCGAGCTCCCGGCGCATCAACTGCGCGACGTCGTCGAAACGCGCTTGGTCGGCCACGCCCTGCGCGGCGCACGCCTCGAAAAGTACGACATTCTCAACATCGACGATCCGGACAAGGCGCTCGTGATTCGCACGCGCTCGCGCGTGCCGTCCTTCGCGCAGGTCGCCGGCAGCGTCCTGCTCATCTCGCCGCCCTTTACGCCGCGGATTGGCCAGCTCGCGGCGCTGCCAGCGCGCCAGACCCCGCTCTTGGTCGTGGACTCCACCGACCAACAGATCGTGATCAAGCTTCATCCGCCCAAGGGGGCCACCTTGGCGGCGCCCGTTACCGCCCGCGAGGTCTCGAACGGTGACTACAAAGTAGTCATCAAAGATCGTCAGGAAGGCGACGTGGTGGTCCTCGATCGCCGCATCGTGCTCCCTGCCGGGCGCATCCAGGTCGCGGCGTATCCCGACTTCTTGCGCTTCGCGCGCGTCGCGGACGATTCGCTGTCGTCGAGCGTGCGCATCCGCCTCGCGAAGCAGCTGTAAAGCGCCAATGCCCTGGGTTCGACATCCTCACGGCATTACCACGGTCGACGCGGACTACTTCCGCCCAGGGTTCGCGTCGGTGCACCTCGTCGAACGCGCGGGTCGCGTCGGCATCATCGACGCGGGCGCGAATTCCTCGGTGCCGCTCGTTCTGCGGGCGCTCGCCGAGCTCGGGCTCGCGCAGGAGGCCGTGGAGTGGCTGTTTTTGACCCACGTGCACCTCGACCACGCGGGCGGCGCGGGTCTGCTGATGCAAGCCTTGCCGCGCGCGCGCGCCATCGTGCATCCGCGCGGCGCGCCGCACATGGTCGACCCCACGAAACTCGCGAGCGCCACCAGCGCGGTCTACGGCGCGACGGCGTTCGAGCACCTCTACGGCAAGCTCGTGGCCATTCCCGCAGACCGCATACAGGTAACCGAAGACGGCGAGCGCGTGCGCCTCGCCGACAGCGACCTCACGATCCTCCACACGCCCGGGCACGCGCTACACCACCACGTGCTGTTCGACCCCGAAGCCCGCGCCGTTTTCAGCGGCGACACTTTCGGGGTTTCGTACCGGGAGCTCGACAGCGAGCGCGGTGCATTCGTAGTCCCCACCACCACGCCCACGCAGTTCGATCCCGAGCAGTTGCTCACCTCGATAAAACGTATTTCCGAGCTCGCGCCCGAGTCGGTCTACCTCACTCACTATGGCCGCGTGACCGAGGTGGCTCGCCTGGCTGCCGATCTCAGCGAACAGATCGAGCGCTTCGTCAGCCTCGCCCGCGAGCACGCGGCGACCGAAAATCGCTACGCGCGCCTGCGGGCCACCATGCACGCTTATTTCGTGGAGCGGGCTTCCGCGCATGGCATCCCTGACGCTGCCGCGCAGGTGGACAGCGTGCTCGGCCCCGATCTGGAGCTCAACGTTCAGGGGCTCCTGGCCTGGCTCTCGCGCTCGGCAAAGCCCGCGCGCGCCTGAACCTTTTTCGCAACGGATCACGGGCCGGAACGGCACTGCAGAGCTGCGGCGCCACTGGGCGCCGCGAGCTCGAGCGCGCTTAGAAGGGGGCCGGATAGATCCTATGGAAAGCTTCTTTAGAAACGTCCTTGGTTCCTGCAGTTTTTTATTTGCGCTGTGCGCCAGCAGCCAGGCGTTCGCGCAAAGCGCGACTGTCACCCTCAGCAGTCAGAAGCAGTACATCCGCGGCTTCGGCGGCATCAACCACGCGGCTTGGGCCGGCGATATGACCGCGGCCGAGCGAACTCTCGCGTTCGGCAACGCCACGGGCCAGCTCGGCTTGTCCGTGTTGCGAATTCCGGTGACCGACGGCAACCCGGACTCGGTCAACGTCGCTACCGCCAAGGCGGCAATTGCGGCCGGCGCGATCGTCTTTGCTTCACCGTGGAACGCTTCGGGCTCGAGCTACACGTCGGCTCAGTTCGCATCCTACGCGACTCACCTGAACAATTTCGTTTCGTACATGAAGAACCAGGGCGTGGACCTGTACGCGATCAGCGTGCAAAACGAGCCCGATTACGGCGCAGAGGGCGGGTGGGGGCAGTGGACCGCCCAGGCCTGCCATGACTTCGTCCTGAACTATGGCGCGACCATCACCACTCGGCTCATCAGCTGCGAGTCGTTCAACTACGCGAAGAGCTATTACGATCCGATCCTGAACGACTCCGCCGCGCTCGCGAACATGGACATTCTGGGCACGCACCTATACGGCACCGCCGTGAGCGCCTTCGCCTACCCGCTGTTCGATTCGAAAGGCGCGGGCAAAGAGCGCTGGATGACCGAGCACTACACGGACAGCACCAGCGACGCCAATTCGTGGCCGAACGCGCTCGGCGTCGCCTCCGAGCTCCACAACGCGATGGTGACCGGGCAGTTCAACGCCTATACCTGGTGGTATATCAAGCGCAGCTACGGCTTCATCAATAACGGCGCCGTCACCAAGCGCGGGTACTGCATCGGGCAATGGTCCAAGTTCGTGCGCCCCGGATTCTACCGCGTCGACGCCACGGCCAGCCCCGCCTCGGGCCTCGCGCTCTCGGCGTACAAGGGCGACTCCTCCGTGGTCATCGTCGTCGTCAACACCAACACGTCCGCAAAGACGCTCACCGTTTCCATCCCCGGCACGACGATCTCCTCCTTTACCAAGTACACCACCTCCTCCAGCAAAGGTCTGACCAACGACGGCGCGGTGAGTGCGGCGAACGGCTCGCTCTCGGTTTCACTCGACGCTTCCAGCGTCACCTCCTTCGTCGGCTCTGGCAGCACCGGCCCGGGCGGCAACTCGGGGACCGGCGGTACGTCGAGCACCGGGGGCACCTCGAGCACCGGCGGCAGCGCTGGGGGCCTGGGCGGCGCAACGAGTAGCGGCGGCAAGGCGAGCGGGGGAGCCTCTGGCATGGGTGGCGGCACGAACAGTGGCGGCAGCAAAGCCAGCGGCGGCGTGGCTGGCGCGAGCGCGGGGGGATCGACCGCCAGCGGTGGCGTCGCAACCAGCGGCGGCACCAACTCGATGAACACCGGCGGTTCGCTCGCGGGCGGCCAAGGCGGCGCCGGCTCGCCCGGCAGCGGTGGGGCCACGGGTGGCTCGTCGCAAGGCAGCGGTGGCCTCACGCCAACCGGCGGCACCTTCTCAACCGGCGGCAACGCACAATCCGGCGGCACGCTCTCCACCGGCGGCACGCTTTCAACTGGCGGCACCATCGGCACGGGCGGCGCGTCGCTCTCCGGTGGCACGTCGGGAGCGGTGAACGCACGTGGTGGAAACAGCAGCGAAGTGCCGGCAGACGACTCCGGCTGCAGCTGCCGCGCCGCGGGCGCTGGCGACCGCTCTCCGTCGAAGCCGCTCACGCTGCTCGGCGTGCTCGGCACGTTGGCTTTCGTCACGCGACGACGCAAAACCCAAAGCTAGTCTGGCGCGCGCCAACGATCTCAAATGAGAAAGAGCCGCGCAGCGCCCAAGCGCCACGCGGCTCTCACCCTCGACTTACAGCGCTCAGCCCAGGTTGCTGCAGCCGAGCGACGCATCGCTGCGCAGCACCTCGACCACCGAATCGCTCACCTGCTCGTCGGTCGCCTTGGCGCTCGAGAAGATGGTGCGAAACTTCTTCTGCAAGCGCGATCCGACGACGCTCGAGTTCTGGCAAGCGGCCAGCGTGCTGAGCGCGCTGATCGTCTCACCGCGACCGCGCGCGATGTCCTTGGCCAGCGCCGCGCGATTGGTCTGGACGAACGCCTTCGCGCTCTGCGAACCGCCACCGCCGCCGTCGCAGTTGCTGGTACCCGAGGTGATACCGAACGTCTGATTACCGGACGAGCCGTTGGTCGTCGCGGCGAAGATCTGCGTAAAGCCCGAGTCCGGGCTGAAGATGATGGATCCGAGCCCGCAACCGGCCGGACCATACTTCCCCCCACCGCTGGACTTCGCCGGGGCCGGCGCAGCTTCTGCTGCCGCCGCGGGCTCGGCAGCCTTCTCTTCGGGCTTGGCCGCCTCGTCCTCCGCCCTCGCATTCACCGACACGAGTAGCAACCCAACGCCCAGCACTGATATCAGCTTACCCATCTCGACTCCTCCTGGGTTTAGACCCGACCTGCGCTCATATTCGGGGTCGAGCGGCGCGTCAATTCTGCCTCACTCATCTTTGCCACACCTTCGGTCGGGTCTCGCCTGGCCGGTTGCGCTCCCCGCCGGGACCTCCTATCGTTTCTCGCCTTGCCGAACCTCGCGCCTCGTTTGCTCCTGATATCTTCGCTGTTTTTCTGCAGCGGGCTGCCGGCATGCGGGCCCAAACAGAGCTCGGGCAACGACGGCGTGCTGGCCGCCGCTCGGCGCTTGCAGGGCAAGTGGCGGGTCACGACCTTCGTGCCCGAAGCCCAGCTCGAGGCCCCACTTCAGGGCCTGTTGAACGCCGAGCTCGGCCAGCTGACCGTCACCTTCACGGGTTCGGACTACACGGCCGTGGGCCCCGGCATCAACATCAGCGGCCGCTACGAACTGCAAACCGCGGCCAACGACCTGGTGTCTGCGTCGTTCATCGACTCCACCGGCGTCGCCTATCGCGTCTCGGGTCGGTTCGACGGCCCCCTGTTCCGCTTCCACTCCTACGACTCCCCGTGGCGCGGCGACGGCACTCTCGAACGCGCCAACTAGTCGCTCTGCACCCCAGGCCCTGAAACTCCTTTCAGCAAACGGCGCGGCGCGGTTCGGTCGCGGCGGTGGTGCGGCTGGCGGCGACACGCCGGTCGGCGGCGGGGTTGGTTGTTTTGGGGGCACCGTTGAAACGGGCGCGCTTCGCGTCGAAGCCCGACAACGGGCAACCGAGCCCGCCGCTTGCCCCCCGAGCAGCCGCGCCTGCCCGCCCCAGAAAAAACGGCTCAAAGCGTCGTGTCCTCCGCATTCATCGCCCGTTGGGCGCGGATCCCGCCCTGCAAAAGGACTGTGATATCGTCGACCGCATGCGACGTCCGTTGCTCCAGTGCGCCGCCTCGACGCTCACCTTCGTGTTCCTCAGCGCGCTCGCAAGCAGCGCCGTTGCGGAGGGACCTGACAAGCCCGCGGCGACTACCGCGAGCACTGGCATCACAGCCAACGGCATTCGCCGCGACCCGAAGGGCGTACAGGGCGTGAGCCCGACCTGGGAAGCCATCGGCAAAGGCGACGGTGCAGTCCTCGCGCGGGACTACGACGCTGCCATCGCTGCCTACCGTGACGCGATCAGCAAGAGCCCCCAGAACCCACTCGGCTTCTACCGCGTTGCCGAAGCCCAGAAACTGAAAGGCGACCTGAAGGAAGCCGAGACCGCCTATAACTCCGCGCTACGCGTCGTCGGCACCGACGCCACGATGAAGGCCAAGATCCTATTTTGCCTCGCGGACCTCAGCGAACGACAGAAGGACCTGGACCAAGCCCTGCAGCGCTGGACCGCCTACGAAGCGTTCGTGAAGAGCGCCGAGAAAGCCAAGACCTATCCGGCGTCCGCCGCTGAACGCAAAAAGCGCATCCAAGAGTGGAAGCAAATCTCCACCGACGCCGCCGCCGTCAAACAACGCATCGAAAAGCGCATGCAAGAAGTCGAAGCCACCACGCGCAAGAACGCCGCGGGCGGCAAGTAACGCGGGCACCCTGCTCGCTGCGCGTCCCTCGAAGTCCAGGCGCTCGAGAGTCCAGGCGCTCGAGAGTCCAGGCGTGTCCCCTCGAAGTCGATGCGGTCCCTCGAAGTCGATGCGGTCCCTCGAAGTCCACGCGGTCCCTCGAAGTCCACGCGGTCCCTCGAAGTCGACGCGGTCCCTCGAAGTCCACGCGCTCGAAGTCGACGCGTGACCACCGAAGTCGAGCGCTCGGCACGGCCAATCGAAGCGCCGTCGATCGGACGCGGTCGCTCGGCACGGGCAATCGAAGCGCTGTCGATCGGCGCGGGTCGGCCGCCCGCCCGCGGCAGCTGACCTGACGGAAATCGCCAGGACATCCACAAGTATTGTCCACAGATCTGTGGGCGGCCTGTGGATAGCGCGGCCGACCGAGGAGGGCCGCCGGCTCGCTCTGGCGCGGCTCGATCGCACCGCGCTACGGCGCGCAGGCCGAGGGCGCGCACGGGGCGGCAGGCGCGTTGTAGGATCCGCGCGATGGCGCGAACGGGCGCGATTTCGGCCTTTCCCTGGCAAACGTTGGAGCCGGTTGCGCGCGCTCCGATCGCTGCGCTGCGCGCGTCGCGTCGTTTGCTCGCGCAGGCTTTCGATCCGGTTCGGCTAGCAGCCGGGCTCGCTCGCGTGCTCGAAACGCCGGTGGAGATTGTGCTGCGCGCTGTGGACAATCGCGCCCCAGCGGCGGATTTCGTCCGGATCGGTTTGGAGCGCGCGGCGGCGCCGGGCACCTGGGTGGTGGGCGTCGAGCCTGCGCTGGCCAGCGCGCTGCTCGCGCTGTTGCTGCGCCGTCCAGTGCCGCTCGTGGCCACGAACGCAGAGCTCGACTCCACCTTGTTCGGCGCGCTCGGCGCATTGCTCGTGGAAGGCGCGCGCGCCACGGGAACCCTCGAGGCGCTTCGTCCCGCACGGGTGAATGCCGGCGCCTTGGTCGGCGCGACCGTGCTGCACGTGACGGTGATCGTGAAGGACAAGCCGTACGCGGCTGCAGCATGGTTACCTTCGGTCCTCGCGCTGGCGCCCGAGCTCTCGACGCACGACCTGTTCGCAACGCTCGGGGACAGCGAGCTCAAGCTGCCGCTGGTGGTGGCGAGTTGCCTGACGACACCGCGAGCGCTCGCCGAGCTGACGGTTGGGGCGGCATTCTGTCCCGGTGAATTCTGGGTAGACGCGAGTTTGCGCGGAAGGGCGGTGTTGGTCGCCGGAACCAGCGAGCGCGGAGTCGCGGTGGAGCTGCAAGCCTCGGGAGAAATCGTGCTACGGGAAGCGACAGCGGTCGCGCTCGCGGCCCCGGAGGCGACGAAAATGGTGAGCAATGACGCGCCCGATGAGACCCTGGCCGACGCCGTGCTCGACGCTCCGCTCGTCGTCCGGGTGGAGCTCGGCGCAGTGAGTATGCCGGCACGCGAGTGGGGCGCGCTGAAGCCGGGCGACGTGATCGGAACCGGGCGCCGGCTAGCCGAGCCGGTGCTGCTGCGCGCGGGAGGGCAAGTGTTGGCGCGCGGTGAGCTCGTCAACCTGGAGGGTGAGCTCGCGGTGCGTGTGCTGGAGCTAGTGACGAAGGACCGAGCTTGACGCGCACAGGCGTCGCGGCTTGTCGATGAGCATCGCGCAAGGTCTCGCCGAGGTCCGCGAGCGCATCGAGCGCGCGACGGCCGCAGCCGGCCGAAGCTCGGGCAGCGTGCGCTTGCTCGCGGTGTCGAAGCGCCACCCGCCGGCCGCCATCCGCGAGGCGTATCAGCTCGGGCAGCGCGATTTCGGCGAAAATTACGTGCAAGAACTGACCGAGAAAGCCGAGGCCCTCGCGGACCTTACGGACCTGCGCTGGCACCTGATCGGGCATTTGCAACGCAACAAGGCGCGCAAGCTGGCGGCGCTCACGAGCGCGGTGCACAGCGTGGACTCGAGCGAGCTGGCCGCGGAGCTAGGCAAGCGCGTGGGCCAGGCGATGGACGAACGCGCGCGTCGCTTCGGCGCTGAGCGCGCGCGGCTCGAGATCTTGATCGAGGTCAGCATCGCAGGCGAAGCACAAAAGAGCGGGGTCGATCCGGCCGAGCTCGCGCAGGTGCTCTCGGCGGTCGAGCACGAGCCAGCGCTGGTGCTGCGCGGGCTCATGTGCGTGCCGCCACTGACCGAGCTGCCGGAGCAAGCGCTGCCGTATTTCGAACGGCTGGCAGCGCTGCGCGACGAACATGGCGGCAGCGCGCGCCTGCCCGAGCTCAGCATGGGTATGACCGCCGATCTCGAACAAGCCATCGCGAAAGGCGCCACGTGGGTGCGCGTCGGCACGGCCATTTTCGGGCCGCGCACGCAATAATATGAAAAAACGCGCGCCGCCGCCCCAGCAGCCGACCTTGCTCGAACGCGCCGTCGAACGAGGCGAGCTCGGCGGCGGGCAGAAACCGCTCGCCGATCGGCTGCGGCCACGCTCGCTCGACGAAGTGGTGGGCCAGGTTCACCTGCTCGGCGCCGGCAAGCTGCTCGGTGAAGCGATCCGGAAGGATCGAGTGCCTTCCTTGATCCTGTGGGGCCCGCCGGGGTCGGGGAAGACGACGCTCGCGCACGTGATCGCTCACGTGACCCGCACCGAGTTCGTCGCCTTCAGCGCGGTGCTCGGTGGGCTGCCCGAGCTCCGAACACAGATCGAGGCGGCGCGTGAGCGGCGGCGCTTTCAGGGCCGGGGCACCACGCTGTTCGTCGACGAAATCCATCGCTTCAACAAGAGCCAACAAGACGCTTTCTTGCCGCACATCGAGGACGGCACGATCACGGTGGTCGGTGCGACCACCGAAAATCCATCCTTCGCCGTCAATGCCGCACTGCTCTCGCGCTGCCGTGTTTTCCGGCTAGAGCGGCTCGGTCTGCCGGAGCTCGTGCGCTTGCTCGAGCGCGCGCTGGCCGACGAATCCCGCGGTCTGGGCGGGCTCGGGCTGAAGGTCGAAGCCGACGCGCTGAGCGCGATCGCCGACGCCTCGCGCGGCGACGCGCGCCGCGCGCTCGGCCTGCTCGAGGTCGCCGCGGGGCTGGTGGGCGAGGGCGGCCACGTCGATCTCGAGGTCGTGAAGCGCGCAGCCGAAGAGCGCACGCTGCTCTACGACAAGAGCGGTGAAGAGCACTACAACGTGGCGAGCGCGTTGATCAAATCCATGCGCGGCAGCGATCCGGACGCCGCCATTTACTGGCTCTTGCGCATGCTCGACGCGGGCGACGACCCGCTGTTTCTCTCGCGGCGACTGCTGATTTTTGCGTCCGAAGACGTGGGCAACGCCGATCCGCGCGCGCTCGCGGTGGCGGTGCAGGCGGACGAAGCACTTCGCCGCGTCGGCCTACCCGAGGGCGTGTACCCGCTCGCGCACGCGTGCTTGTATCTGGCTAGCTGCCCCAAGTCGAACGCGGTAAAGCGCGCGATCGAGGCGACGCGCCAGGTGATTGCGGAGCAAGGCGCGCTGCCCGTGCCGCTCAAGCTGAGAAACGCGGTCACCAGCCTGATGAAGAACGAAGGCTACGGTAAAGAGTATCGCTACCCGCACGACTACGACGCGAGCCACGTACCCGGCGAAACCTATCTGCCGGACGCCCTGGCTGGCCGGCGTTTTTACGAACCGAGCAGCGAAGGCTTGGAGCAGTCGATTCGGGACCGGCTCGAGCGGCTGCGGCGCGGCTAGCCTGCGACGCCGAGCGCTCAGTCGTTGCTGTCGCGCATCAGCCAATCGATGCTGAGGTGCGCGTCGTGCGCGCTGGCGTAGGCCGACGTGTTGCGAACGCACACCGTGAGCACGCCGCGCGCGGTCAAATCTTCGCCCCACACGAGCGTCGCGGGATGCGCCGCGGCCGCGCCTTCGGTGCGGCGCCGGTGGTTTACCGACAGCTGCGCGTTTTGACAATCCATGCAACCGGTCGCGATGTCGACGCACTCGACGCCGCTGAAAGCCGCCAGGTTGCGCTCACCGGCGCTGAAGCCCGAGCTCGCGATCGTGGCCGGGTAAGCGAGCCAATCCACGTTCGTGCCGTCGAGTTCGCCGTCGCTCCCCTCGAGCTCTTCGGCGCACACGCGGAAGTTCGACGCGGTCACGTCTTCGACCCAAACGCTGATCGGATCGTTGGCCGCGTTGGCCGAGCCCTGACGATTCGCCGTCACCTGTAGCTGCGGCGCGTCCGTGAGCGCGGTCGGGAAGGTCACCACGTGACAGCTGCGACCGCTCACCGCTCCGAGCGCGAGTCGACCCGCGGCACCGCCGAGATTGGGCGCCGACTGCGCCACGGTGGCCAGCCAATCCAGCCGAGATTCACGATGCGAAGCGTTCAGACCAGCGTCCTCCGTCATGCACACGTCGAAGCCGGTCGCGCTGATCGATTGGACCCAAACCGCGAGCGCACCGTGCGTCAGCGTGGCACCCGGATGAACAACGGTCGCTTCGATCAGAATGTTCGCTGCAGGCGCCATAAACGCAGTCTTGAAAGTGATGGGTTCGCAATGCAAACCCTTGAATGCCGCCACCGTGCTCGAGCCGCTTTGCAGCGTGGGCCCAGTTCCACCCGTAGTGCCGCCTGTGTTCGCAGTGCCGCCCGTCGCAGTGCCGCCCGTCGCAGTGCCGCCCGTGTTCTCCGCGCCACCCGTGCTCACGGCACCACCGGTGTTCGCGGCACCACCGGTGTTCGCGGCACCACCGGTGTTCGCGGCACCACCGGTGTTCACGACACCACCAGTGTTCACGACACCACCGGTGTTCGCAGCGCCGCCGGTGTTCGCGACGCCACCGGTGTTCACGACACCACCAGTGCTCGTAGCGCCGCCGCTCGTGACCGAACCACCGCTGGAGGTCGAGCCGCCGCCGCCTGTATCGCCATCGCCCGCGCTGCCGTCGCCGCCCACCGCGCTGCCGCCCGAATCGGAGCCCGCGCCGGGTTTGGCGCCGGCTCCCGCCGCTCCACCCGTTATGCCTCCGGTCGCACCTCCGCTCGCGACCGACGCGCCACCCGTGTTGATAGGAACGCCGCCCGTGGCGAGCGGCGAACCGCCGCTAGAAAGCCCTCCGGAAGCGCTGCCACCGGTACCGCTGCCACCGCTGTGCGAGCCCGCGTTCGAGAACAAATCGTCGTCCGTGTGACCGCACCCGGAGTTCATGCCAACGACCGCGCCCAGCAGCCAAAACACGCTGGTCACTCCCCGATCCCGACGACCCAACTCTCGAGGCTGAACGAACACCACGGTCGACTTATATCGTCGCCGCAGCGAGCGCGCTAGCGCGCGGCGCGTCAGCGTTCGTGAGCTCGAACCACCTGGTAGGTGCTCGACGCTCGTTTTCCTACCTGCTCGCGCTCAATAACAGATGACGAGGTTCTTATCGGTCGTGTCGTCCTCGAAGCCGCTGCTACACACGCTGTCTTGCCGATTCCGCGGGCAGACGCAGGCGCACGCCGCGAGTTTGGTGTCGTAACACAAACCCTTCGCGAGCCACACGCAGCGACGGGTGGGCTCTTGGTCGGGGTCGAAGCCGGGATGACACGGCCCGAGCTCGGTAGAGTCGAAAGGCGATCCGGGTTTCGAAGTGCCGCCGGTCGAGTTCCCGGGCTTCGATTCGCCCCCGTTGCTCGTGCTGCCACCACTCGTTTCGCCTTCCCCGTCGCCCGGATCCACCCTGCCACCACAGCCGAAGGCGAACGTCGCAAGAGCCGCCGCGACGAGCCAACCGCTGGGTCCTGGCAGGACGCTCATTACGCCGCTCAACTCGCTTGCTGCAATGGCGCTGCCGTCGTGCCTGTTCATTTCTGTCCTCGCCCAAATTGCCTGCGGTCGAAACGATGAGCAAAGTGCGCGCCAGCGGATTCGAGTACGAATGCCCTGGGTGTGTCCGCGTTGATGCCACCCGAGTTGGCGATCCCCCGCTCGAACGCCACTTGGGTAGGCAGCGCTTGGGCGCGACTGCGAACCCGTTGAAGCGTCTGCGGCGCGTCCCAACTTCGCGCTGCGGAGGTCACGCGGGCGGCTCGATCACGCCGATGTAGGGCAGGTTTCGATAGCGCTCGGCATGGTCGAGCCCGTAGCCCACCACGAACACGTCATCGATCGTGAAACCGAGATAGTCAATCTCGACCGGCCGCTGCATGCGCGACGGCTTGTGGAGCAGCGCGCAGATGCGCAGGCTCGCAGGGTTCCGCGCTTTGAGCTGCTCGCCGAGATACGAGAGCGTGAGCCCTGAATCGACGATGTCTTCCACGATCAGCACGTGGCGGCCCTGGATCGGGTGCGCCAGGTCGAGCGTGATTTGCACCACACCGCTGGACCGGGTCTGCGCGCCGTAGCTCTGCACGCCGAAAAACTCGACGCGAATCGGCAAGTCGATGGCGCGCGCCAGATCGGCGGCGAACACGAAGCTGCCCTTGAGCACGCACACCACCACCAGCTCGCCGGAAGCGCCCGCGTAGTCGCGGGTGATGGTTTTACCGAGCTCGGCAACTCGCTCGGCCAAGCGGTCTGCGGGAAACAGTGGCGTCACGCCGGTGTGCAGGGTCGTCATCGGCTCTCCAAGAGACCGCGCCGGGCGCGCGGCGTCAACGCGGATAGGCGACCGCCCAGCTCAGCGTGCTGCCTTCGCTGCTTATTTGGATCGCTCCGTCGCGATCCGTGCGCAGCGCTCGCGTACCGTGCGTGGCGATCCGTTGCATCACCTGCGGCACCGGGTGACCAAAGCGGTTGCGCACGCCACACGAGACGGTCGCGAGCTCCGGCGCGACCGCGGCCAGCAACGGTTCGCTGCTCGAGGTGCGGCTGCCATGGTGGCCAACCTTGAGCACGTTCGCGCGCAGCTCAGCGCCGTGAGCGCTGATGAGCTCGTGCTCTTCCTCCATCTCGGCGTCACCCATGAACAAGAACGCGCGCTGCCCGAGTCGAACCTTCAACACCAGGGAGTTGTCGTTCGCGTTGCGCCCCGGCACGATGCCGGGGCATGGCCCGAGCACCGAAACCACGCCGTCCCCGAAGCGTCGCGGGGCGCCGCACAGCTCCTTGGGGCCGAACACGCGCACGCCGCGCGCCGCGGCGATCTTGAGAAGCTCTGCGTATACCGGCCCGGCTCCCTCGAGCGCACCCTGACCGCTGTCCCAGAGCTCCCCGACCTCCACGTTGCGCAGCACGCTGATGAGCCCGCCGAAGTGGTCGGGGTGAGGGTGCGTCAGCACGACCACGTCGAGCCGCGTGCGACGCCGAGCGCGCAGGGTCGGGAGCACCACGCGCGCTCCGGGATCAGCGCCGCCGTCGGGGGCTCCCCCGCCGTCGATCAGCATCAATTTGCCGTCGGGCAGGTCGAGCAAGGTCGAATCGCCCTGCCCGACCGAAAGAGCGGTCATGCGGAGCACGCCGTGCGGAGCGCCGGCCCGACGCGCCGCAAGCTCCACCACCAAGAGCCCGAGCCCGCCGCTGATCAGCCACCAGCGCAGCCAGGAAGTCGTGCGCTCGCCGCCGCGGGCGAGCACGAGCTTGGCGACCACCGCTGCAAACAGCGCCAAATGGTAAGCGGTAGGGTCCGGAACCGGCACCGCGAGCCAGCGCTGCGCGGCGCTCTCGCGGGCGATCGCGCGCACCACCAACAGAGCGCCCGAGGCGACCAGGGCGATGCCGGACTCCAGCTCGCGCAGCGGCGCGGTCAGCATGTGCGCCAAGCACAACGGCAGCGCCACGGCCTCGCCGAGCGGCGCCGCCAGCACGTTCGCGAGAATACCCGCGAGGGTGATATCGGAGCCCAACAGCGCCAGCAGGGGCGCGCACGGGATCATCGCGGCCAGGGTGGTGGCGATGGCGCCGCCGAGCCAACGCCCGACCCGCGAGTTTAGTTGCTCGCACGGCCGCCGCAAAGGTTCGCCCAAGAGCAAGAGCCCGGTGGTGGCCGCCGCCGAGAGCAGGAATGAAATATCGAACACGACCAGACCGTCGAACAGCCAGCCAAGGCCGAGTGACGCGCCGAGCGCGCGGCTCGCGCACGGCAAACGACCGAATGCGCGCGCCAACAGGGCTGCGGACAGCATGTAGGCTGCGCGAAATGCCGAACCGCTGCCGCCCGCAAAATCGGCATAGGCAAGCGACAGACCGACGCCGCACAGCGCCGCCAGGCGGCCCGCGTCGCAGCGCGCGGAGAGCCGCTCGACCCGCACCAAGAGCGCGCCGAGCGCCTGCACCAGCGTGACCACCGCAAACACCAGGTGCGTGCCGCTCACGGCCAACATATGCGAGAGGCCGCTCTTGCGAAATGCCGCGTCGTCGTCCGGGTCGAGGTCGTTTTCGCCCAACACGAGAGCGCGCGCCATGGCCTCCACCGCGGGCGCGAACGAGGCCATGATGCGCCGGCGCACGCTGGCCCGCGCGCGATCGATCAGCGTGGTCAAACCAATACCACGCGCTTCGCGCTCGGCGTGGAGCGCGGTACCGCTCAGCGTGACCCGCCGGCGCGCCGCCGACGCGAGCGGATCGGCCAGGTCGAGGTTGAACAAGAGCTCGATCGGCGCCAGTTGCGCGACCACCGCGACGCGGTCGCCCCGCGCGAAATCGTCCGGGCCGCCGTTGAGGCGCACCCGCGCGCCTTTTTCGATGGTGCCGAGCTCGCACTCCGCCTCGCTTACGCGCAGCACGTAAATGGCGCGCGAACCGGCCCAGGTCGGCGAACTATCGACGCTACCCGTGAGCGCGCAGCGCTGCGGCGGCCCGAACGCATCGCGTGCTGCGGCCCGCTCGCGGTCGAATCCGTCGCGCGCGAAGTGAGCGCGCAGCCCGCCGAGCCCGAGGCATAGCAGGAGGCCCACCCGCACGCGCCACGAGGTGCGCGACCAGAGCAGCGAAAGCACGAAGCCGAGCGCCAAAAGCGCCGCGCACGGAGCAACCACGAGCGTTGCCCCGGCGCAGAGCGACAGCGCACAAATCAGCAGCGGATCCAGCCACACGGCGGGGTTCAATGCACGACCCACGCCGCGAGCGTGACTCGGTCACGCCGCAACGAAAGCGCCCGGCCGCCAGCGGCGACGCGCTGGCGGCTTCATCTGCTTGGTGTGGCACTGGGCGTCACCCGCGCCTCCGATCGCTCAGTTCATTCGTTCAGAGCGAAGCAAGTGAGGAGCGCCTGGTACTGGTTCGGACACATGCCGATAATCTGCTGTTGCACCGCCGGCGTCGGATCTTCCAGTTGTTCCGGGCAGGCCACGCCGAGCGCGCAGGCCTCCAGCGCGAAAATTTGCGGGCCACAGGGCTCGCCCATGAGCTCGGCGCAGCCCTCGGCGCAGCCCGCCGCGGGCGTTTGGCAGCCATGCTCGGGCAAGCTGCTGCAGAGCGACACGCAGCTACCGCCGCCCTGGGGTGGTGTCGTCGGCGTGCCGGTCGAGCCGTTGGGCGGCTGACTGTTGTCAGGCGGCCGCGTCCCGCTCACCGGGTTCTGACTGGGGACCGGCGGCTGACGATCGGAAACCGGTGGCGGTGCGTCTGGATCGGTGACATCGACGGTCCTTCCCGAACCGCCGCCGCAGCTCACCGCTGCCAGCAGCAAAGGCATTACGAACAGAGAAAGGCGCTGTTGGGTCACGAAAAACCTCCGCGCGCGGGAACCTGCACGCGAGCCGCGCGGTTCCCTGAAAGGGTAGCGTTGTTTTCGCGCGTGCGGCGTCGCCGCTGAGCGCGAAACGGCGTCGACGAGGCGATTTCGTCGCAGCCTGTAGGAAAAGGTAATCGAGCGAAGAGCGCTCGGGAAAGCAAGAACGAGCGCGCGGGTGCTTGGGGGATCCCGCGCGCTCGAACCGGCTCAGCGCACGCTCAGAAGTAGTAGAGCGCCGACACGCTGTTCGTGAAGATGCCCCACGGGCTGTTGTAGACCGTGGTGTTGAACGCCGTCTGACTGGCGCTGACCTTGGTGCCACCGTCGGGGGTCGTGCTCTGGCTGGTGAGCGAGAACATGGCCCCGATCGAGCCTTGCAGCGCCAATTCGGGCAGACCGATGAAGCCGAACTGGATCTCCGCACCGACGCGAGCGCCCAAGTCGAGCAGGAAGCCCTTGTTGCTCACGTCAGTCATGCCCATTTGAGCCTTGCCGCCACCAAGACCGATGTTGGCCTCGGGAATGATCTCGAACGTGTAGTGACGGCCGCTCGCCATCGCGAGCGGGAGGCCGCCGTGAAGCACGAAGGCCCACAGGCTCGGCGGGTCACCGCCGTCGGAAGAACCGCCGTTCACCCCGAAGCCGAGGCCGACGTCCAGGCCCATACCCGGGTCGAACCAGTAACGAATACCGACCACGGGCGCGGCCACCGGAGCGTTACCGGGGCCCGTGGTGCCCACCGTAACGCCGGGACGGCCGAGGTAACCGAAGCCGAGGTGACCCACGACCAACGAGTGATCGGTCCCCCCCGCTACGGGCGCGGCGGTCGCGGTCTGCGGAGCAGCACCGGGCAGGCCCATACCGACCTGAGTCTGCGCCTGCACGGTGGGCGGCGGCTGGGGAGGAGGCGGGGCTTGATCTGGGGGCGGATCCTGGGCAAAGGCCGAAGGCGCGGCGAGCAGTGTCAGCAGCCCTAGTGAAAGTCCGACCGTCCTGAGCTTGGCGTTCTTCATTCAATCCTCCGAAGTGGCAGTGCACACGCGGGACGAACCGCGGGCGAGCTGCCGCACGGTGTCGACCCCCCGAGGGCAAAGCGTCGCAATGCTCCTCCAATGACCCTAGACCCGTCAAACTTCTGATAACGCGACGCGTTAGCCGACCATGACCGCAAAAAAGCGACGCATCGACGTGCTGCTGGTCGAGCGAGGCCTCGCGCCGACGCGCGCCAAAGCGCAAGCGTTGCTGCTCGCAGGGCAGGTCTTCAGCGGCGAACAGCGGCTGGAAAAGGCCGGTCAGCTGATCGCGCTCGATGCGCCGCTGCGAGTTCAAGAAGGTGAGCGCTTCGTCTCGCGCGGGGGACACAAGCTCGAGGGCGCGCTCAGCGCGCTGGCCCTCGACGTACAGGGGCTCGTTGCCGCCGACATCGGCGCTTCGACCGGTGGCTTCAGCGATTGTTTGCTGCAGCGAGGCGCCGAAAAGGTTTACGCGGTCGACGTCGGTGAGCACCAACTCGCGCCGCGCTTGCTGGCCGATGCGCGCGTCGTGGTCATGGATCGCACCAATGCGCGCCACCTCGAAGCCAGCGCTTTCAGCGAACCGCTCGCGCTGGCCGTGGTGGATGCGTCGTTCATCGGCATCGAGAAGCTGCTGCCAGCGCTCGCGCGCATTCTGCCGGCAGGTGCGCAGCTTGTGGCTTTGATCAAGCCGCAGTTCGAGGCGGGCAAGCGCGATGCAGCGCGGAGTAAAGGCGTGATTCGTGACCCCGAATTGCGCGCGCAGCTGATCGAACGCGCGTGCGTGAGCGTGCGTGAGCACGGCTTCGACGTGCTCGCCGGCTGCGACTCGACGCTTGCCGGACCGAAGGGCAATGTCGAGTATTTCGTGCACGCGCGGCGGCGCGCCTGAACTGTTTCGAGCCTGGACGCGGGCGAGACGCGCGTTTCGTCCCTGGGACGGGCTGGCGCGGCTGCTGCGCTGGGCCTCGGCGGACTCCGTGGCCCAGCGGCGCCGTCCGGCGGAAAGCGCGCCCGTCTCTAGGAGGCCACCCCAAATCCAGCATTCAAGCGAGGCGGCTCGCTGAGGATGGCCACGGCGGAGTCGCGGTGCGGCGGTATTTTCCCGCGGTGACGAAGGTCGCGTGTGGCTTCTTTACGACCGCGTCGGGCGAGGTCTGGGCGGCCCAGAACTTCTCGCGTTGAACTTCAAAACACCATCACCCACAGGTCATAGAGGGCGTGGGTCCAGACCGCGGGCGCGAAGCCACGAAACGCGTAAATGGCCGTGAATACCAGGCCACACACGCAGCGGAACACGAAGGACTTGAGCTCGAACGGCTCGCCGAATTCGCCCACGTAGTGCCAGCCGCTGAAGAGCGCAGAAGTGAGCAAGGCGAACGCGAGCCAGGAGACCACGCGGCGGACGCCGCTCACCGCGTCGAACATCACGCGTACGACGCGCAGCCCGAGGCCGAACAGGCCGACGCGGAACACGAGCTCTTCGTAGAAGCCGGCGCCGAATGACATGACCGCACCCGCGAAGGCCGAGGGCGCGAGCGGCGCGCCCGCGTCGAGGTGAAGGCGGCCCACGACGTAGCCCGCGAGCACGCGCATGGTGACCGCGTACAAGACGCCCTCGAGGAAAACCAAGAGGAAGCGCTGCCAGCGCAGGCTATGGCCGCGGCCGAGCACCAGCAGCACGCTGGCAAAGGCGATGCCGATGGCCAACGTCAGCCCGGAATAGGCCAGTAAATCGTTGTGCGCGAGGGTCACTAGCTCGTGAGTGACGAGGTCGGCGGCGTTGCGCACGGAGAGGAAGGCGACGCCCAGGTGGTAGCCGACGAACACCGGCAGGGTCAGGGCGAGGTCGTCGAGAGGACCGCTGCCGTCTCGTAAGAAGCGCTCGGCTTCGCTCTCGGGCTGGTTCGTGCGATCGTTTGCCACGCGCGTTCGCGGCCTAACTCGGCCTGAGGCGATAGACCATCCACATCACGAGCGCGACCCAGCCGAGCACGATCGCGACGAACGCGCTGTCGCGCAGCATCTCTTGCGTGGGGCTCTCGGCGCGCGGCCGGCTGCGCACGATGTACAGGAAGCGGAACACGCCGAGCAGCACGAAAATGGTGCTGAGCCACAGATCGTCGCGGCGAAAGAAGGCGCGCGTGTGCGAGTCGAGCGTGTAGCTCAGGTAGCTCGCGACGGTGGCCACGCCGGTGGTCGCCAGCGCGAGATCGATGCCGCCGCGCGTGTACGACTCGAGCGCGGCGCGGGTTTGACCGCCCTTGCGCTCGGCGATGGTGAGCTCGTGCCGGCGCTTGCCGAAGCCGAGAAACAGCGCGAGCAAGGCCGTACACAGGAGCAGATACTTGGAGACCGTGATGTGCGTGGCAAAGCCGCCGGCCATCACGCGCAGCACGAAGCCTGCGGCAATGCAGCACACGTCGACGTAGGCTACGTGTTTGAGGCGCAGCGAGTAGCCGAGGTTCAAAGCAAAGTAGGCCATCGCCGCGCCCAAGAACCAGAGGCCCAACGACGACGCCCAACCGAGCGCGATCAACACCAGGCCCACGCTCAGCGCGCGCGCCCATACCAGCGGGACGCGCCCGGAGGCGATCGGACGGAAGCGTTTGACCGGGTGCAGGCGGTCGGCCTCGACGTCCGCGACGTCGTTCATGGCGTAGACCGCGCCCGCCAGGAGGCAGAAGACCGCGAACGCGGAGGCAGCCTGCAGCAAGAGCCGCGGCTCGAACACCTCCTTCGCGAACACCACCGGGGCGAGCACGAAGACGTTCTTCACCCACTGATGAGGCCTGAGCGTGCGCACCACGCCGCGCAGCCGGTCGAGCGGCGAGCCCGAAGCCGCGGACATCGACTCGCGACCAGCCCTGGCCACGAGCTCGTCCAGGCCGGAGCTCGGCGGTGGCTCCGACGTGTTTTCGGTCGCTCGGGGCTCTGCGGCCATTCGAAGGGGGCACCCTATCTCGGGCGTCTGGAAAGGCAAGTTCGAGCGCTTGGAAAGGCAGGCGCAAAGGCAGGCGCCGAGGCTATGCTCTGCCGCGCCCATGACGACGCTTGTGGACTGTTCAGAACACCGTTCGCGAGGCGCGCGGTGAGCCCGAAAGCCCGCCACGCCCAGCTGGTGTCCGAAATTCGGGCCCACGACTATCGCTACTATGTGCTCGATGATCCGAGCATTTCGGATCTCGAGTTCGATCGGCTGTACGCCGAGCTGCGTGAGCTCGAGGCGCGTCACCCCGAGTTCGTCACCCCCGAGTCACCGACGCAGCGGGTGTCGGGCTCCCTGCGCTCGGAGCTGCGCAACGTCGAGCACGTGGTGCCGATGATGTCGCTCGACAACACGTACGACGAGACCGAACTGCGCGATTTCGTGCGGCGAGTGGTGGACGGGCTGCCAACCTCGGCCGAGACGCGCTTTTGCGTCGAGCCGAAGCTCGACGGCGGCAGCATCGAGATCGTGTACCGAGGGGGCCGTCTGGTTTCCGGCTCCACGCGCGGCGACGGCATCAGCGGCGAGGAAATCACCGAGAACCTTCGCACCATTCGCGGCTTGCCGCTCGAGATTCCGTACACGAAGCCGCTCACGCTGCGCGCCGAGGTGGTGATCTTTCGGCGCGACCTGTTACGCATCAACGCCGAGCGCGAAAAGCTCGGTGAAGCGCCGTTCGCGAACCCGCGCAACGCGGCCGCGGGCAGCCTGCGCATGCTCGATCCGAGCGTGGTCGCCAAGCGGCCGCTGCGCGCGATGGTCTGGCAGGTTGTGGAAGGGCCGGAGCTTGCGCCGTTTCATTCGGCGGCGCTCGATCGCTTGGCGGAGTTCGGCATTCCGACGCACAAGCTGCACAAAGAGTGCGCGAGCGTGGAGGAAGTGCTGGCGGCCATTGCTGCCATCGACGCGGCTCGCAAGGACTATCCGTACGAAACCGACGGCGCGGTGGTCAAGGTCGACTCCTTCTCGCAACAAGCGATTCTGGGCAGCACCGCCAAGTTTCCGCGCTGGGCGATCGCCTACAAATTCAGCGCCGAGCGTGCCACGACGCGCGTGCTCGACATCAAGGTCTTCGTGGGCCGCACGGGCCAGCTCACCCCGGTCGCGCTGCTCGAGCCGGTGCAGCTCGCGGGCACGGTGGTGTCCCGCGCATCGCTCCACAACGAGCAGATCGTGGGCGCGCTCGACGTGCGCGTGGGCGACACCGTCAGCATCGAAAAGGCGGGCGAGATCATCCCGCAGGTGATCGCGGTCGACACTGAGAAGCCGCGCGGCGAGAGCGCCTTCCGCATGCCCGAGCGCTGCCCGACCTGCGACACCCCGGTGGTGCGCAGCGAGGGCGAGGTCGCGGTGCGCTGCCCGAACCGGCGCTGTCCAGATCAGGTCAAGGCCGCGATCTTTTACTTCTCGCGTCGCTTCGCGATGGATATCGATCACCTGGGCGAAGCGTTGATCGAACAACTGGTGCGCGATGGCCTGGTGAAAGACGTTGCGGACCTGTATCGGCTCACCAGCCAGCAACTGATCCGGCTCGAGCGCATGGGCAAAAAGAGCGCCGAGAACGTGATCGCGTCGATCACGGCCAGCAAAGAGCGGACGCTCGACCGCTTGCTCACCGGCTTGGGCATCGAGCACGTCGGCCAGGTCGCGGCCAAGCAGCTCGCGCAAGCCAGCGGAACCCTCGCCAACTTGCTTTCGTGGTCGAACGACGAGGTCGCCGAGCACGTGCGCAACATCGCAGGGTTCGGACCCAAGATGGTGGACAGCGTGCAGCGCTTCTTGCTCGACCCGGACGCGCGCGCGCTCTTGGAGCGACTGCGCGATCAGGGCGTGTCGCGTGCGCAGCCGCAGCACGAGCAGGCGAGCAGCGGCCCACTCTCCGGCTTTGCGTTCTGTGTCACCGGTGTGCTCTCGCGCAAGCGCGAGGACGTGCACGCCGCGATCCGCGCTGCTGGCGGCACCGTGCACGACAAGATCAAGGTGGGCACGAGCTTCCTGGTCGCGGGCGACAAGGTCGGCGCCACCAAGCTCACCGCGGCCAAAAAGACCGGCGCGCGCGTGATTGACGAGCCGACTCTGGAACGACTGTTGAGCGGCGAAGAGTCGCCAGGCACGAACGAAACGACAGCCTCGGGCAGCTGAAGGCGAGCAGGCAGCATCCTTGAAAAGCCCCGCGCGCCCGTCCTGGCTCACCGTTCGCGTCGCTTCGGCATTCGCAGCCGCGGCCGCGATCGCGATTGTGGTGCAGCTCGCGCTGCTCGAGCGCACGCCACCGGTGCGCTGCCCGGCAGGCTTGGTGCTGTTTCCGGCGCGCTGCTGCGGTGTGGGGCAAACGCTCATCGGCGGCCGTTGCGAAGGGCGCGCAACGAGCTGCGGAGTGAATCAACGCTTCGTCGAGAGCGAGGGCGAACCTGCCGGATGCGTGTTCGACAATGATCGCGTCGAGCTACCCGGTGGCCGCTTGCCGGCGGGCGCTGCGGATTGGCAAGTCAGCCGCGCCGCGGCCGCGCTCGAAGTGGCGCCCTTCGCGCTCGATCGCGGCGAGGTGACCGCGGCGCGCTACGCCGAATGCGTGCGCGCCGGCAACTGCACCAAGGTCGTTGGCGAGCGCGAACCCGGGCTGCCCGTGAGCGGTTTGAGCCCGGAAGAGGCCGCGCAGTTCTGCGCCTTCGCAGGGGGTCGTCTGCCGAGCTCGGCGGAGTGGCGCTTCGCCGCCAGCGGCAGCGAAGGCCGGCGATTTCCTTGGGGATTTACTGGTTTGGTCTGTCGCCGCGCGAGCTTTGGTCTGCTCAGCGGGCCGTGCGGAAGCGACGCCTCCGGGCCTGATTTGGTCGGCGCACGTCCGGATGGCGCAACCCCGGAGGGTATCGTCGATCTCTCCGGCAACCTGGCGGAATGGACGCTCGATCCGGACGGGCGGGCGCGAGCGCGCGGAGGTTCGTACCGCTCACGCGTTGCGGCCGAGCTCGTGACCGCGGCGGTCGAAGTCGCGGACGCGCACGCGGCGCACGTCGGCTTTCGTTGCGCCTACGACGCGCGTTAGCCTCAGAGCGCGCGTTCCAGCACCAGGAACTCTTGGTCGACGCCGCACACTGAGCGCTCGCAGTAGCGGCGCACCTCGACGTAGCCGCGCGCCGCGTAGAACGCCGCCGCGCGCGGGTTGAACCGCGAGCAGGTGAGCCAGGCCTTCTCGTAACCCGCGGCCGCGATCTGGCGCTCCGCAAAGCCGAGCAAGTGCGTGCCCACCCCTTGCCCCTGCGCGTTCGGATGCACCCACAACCCGTTGATCTCTTCGCGTCGCGGCTGCACCAGGCCGAGCAGCGTCGCGTTCGACTCTGCCAGCCAGATTTCATGAAAATAGGCGGGATACCACTCGGCCTCGCGCCCTTCGCGCTGCCACTCGTCAATCAGCGCGAGCGGCGCCTCCGCGCAGAAAGCGCTGAGCCAGGCGCGGCGCGCCAGCTCGACCAGCGCGTCGCAGTCTTCCGCCGTTGCTCGTCGAACGACGATTGCGAGCGGAGCCCGCTCTGCGCTCATGCCGCGTCGCGCATGCCGAACGCGGCCACGCCGGATCCGCGCAGCGCTCGCCGCAGCTCCTCGGCCCCTTGCGGAGCCCGGCCAAGCAAGCTGGCCAGGAGCGCGCTCGCCCACTCGTCGAGCGTCTTGTCACCGCACGCCGACAGATCGCCCGAGCCACCTTCCAGCACCTGGCGCCACGCCTCGGCCGCCCGAGAAAAAGTGGCGGACGCCGAGCCGTTATCCGCGGCGAGGTAACCGCGCGTTTGCAGCGCGCGCTGCGCGCTCGGTTCGAATATCCACGGGCGCAGCCGGCCTTCACCGAGGATCCCGGGCAATTCCGCCGCGACGTGCGTCGCACCTTGCTCTAGCGCCGCCCTCACCATGGCGGCGACAAAACGGCCGAAAGCGGTCTCCGGCTCCTTCGCTACGCGCGCAGCGCTCGGCGCGGCAATGACGCTCGGCGCGGCAATGACGCTCGGCGCGGCAATGACGCTCGGCGCGGCAACGACGCTCGGCGCCGCAGCGCGAGCCCGGCGCAGGCCCGGCCCGCGCGTTGCCACCGGCTCGCGCTCAGCCGGCTCGCTCCGCTCCGCAACCGTGGGGACCGAGCTGGCTCGGCCCGGCGGCTTCGCGGCGCGTATCAGCACTCCGACCGCGCAGGGCAGCGGCGGCGCGCACACCGACGGAGAAAGCCAGGTCACGCCCTCGGAAAGGGCCGGATTGTCGTGCGGAAATTCACTGGCAAAGGTTCTGGGAAACACGCGAAACGAACGATGGCGCCACTAGCGCCCGGCGGCCAACAAAGCGGCCCTGGCACGCGCCGGGGCCGCTTCATCAGCGCTGCGATGCTCAGCGCATGCAGGTTCCGCTCACGCACTTGAGGTTGGGGTCGGCCGTCCTGTTGCAATAAATTTCGCTGGTCACCTTGCCCGCGCAGCAAAATTCGCCGGCCCAGTCGCAATTGGCGTTGGGTGTCGGGTCGTTCTTGCACACCCCCTGAATGCACTGCGCTCCACCGGGCACCAAGCAGCAGTCGAAGCTGCTGCCACATGCTTGGCCAGTCGCCTTGCAGCTGCTCGAGCCGCTCGGCGCGGTCTTCCAGGTCATCGCGTATTGAACCAGGGGACCGGTCTTGTTGTTGGCGTCCCAGGCGTCGATGCGACCGCGTCGATCGGTGGTCAGGTTGGTGTTGAGCCAGTGATGCTGCGCCCAGTGCCCGGCGGTCACGCGCTCGTTCCAGCGCTGTTCGTAGCTGCACCAAAATTGACAATCGCTCGAATAGCCACGGAAGCGAATATCCTGATAGTCGGTGTTGGCGGTAATGATGTGGTTACGGCCGGTCGACGATTGCTGAACGTAGGGGTTCGGAGTCCGATCGAGCAAGCACACCGAGTGGTCATGCCCAGTGTACGAACAAAACGTGTCGCGGAACCAAACCGCCATCCAGGTCAGGTTGCCCTGGCCTTCGAGCGGTAGTGCGGTGGGCTCTCCGCCTGGTACGACTTCGCCGAGCGTGTCCGGGTCGCCGGCAATGGCAGCCTCCATCGGCCTATTGGGCAGCTCGGGCATCTCGGTGGCGCGACCCGCCAAGCGTTGCTCGATCAGATGATCGATTTCGAGCACCGCGCCCGGCACGTCCGCGCGCTTGGGGTTGAGGTGCCGATAAAGACGCGCCGCGCTGGCAGAGCCTTCCGCCTCGACAGCCTTTTCGAGCAGGTGCTGCTTGTCCGCGTCGTACTCGTTGTGCCCCTTCATGGACACCATGATGCCGTCTTTGCCCTGGTCCCAAAACTCCACGCTCGCGGTCTGACTGAGCTGCTCGGCGTACAGCTTCTTGCCGGCAATGAAGTCCTGCTCCTGACCGACCACAGCCTCGGGCCCAGCGGATCCGCCCGACGATGGCTGCTCTCCCCCTCCCGAGCAGGCAGCGACGATGAGCGCTGCCGCGGCGAACGACGAAATTCCAAATCGTGAATACTTGATGGTGTCCATCACACGTTCCCTTTTTGATCTTCCGCAGGACCTCCCCACGGTGCGACCGCCCATCAGCAACTCGTGTGCCATGAGCACGCGCACGCTCTAAAGACGCGGCTCGCACCACGGCAAACGTGTTTTCGAAGCCGGGGCACAGCGCTTGCTGTACTCGCCACCATGCGAAGATGGATGCAAGTCTTGCCGTACGGAGCGCTGGCACTCTCATCGGTGGCGCTAGTCGTTGCGTTGCTCATCGCGAACACGAGGCAAACGCAGCATTCAGTCAGCATGGGGCGCGACACACCCAGCGGCAGCGCTCTGGCGTTCAGCGCCTGCAATGTCTCGCACCCGAGCTGCCAAGCCGCTCTGATGCGCGCGGTGGCGTCCCAGTTCGTCACGGCCGCTAGCCTGCGAAAGCCTGAAATCCGCTTCATTTCCGCGACCGAGCTCGCCCGCCTCAACCGAAGCGACGTCGAGGCTCAGCTGGTTTCGAGGCAAGTCCGCAATGCAATGATTGCACTCCGCCTGCTCGCTAGCGAAGGCGAAGCGCTCTCGAGCCTCGTGCCTTCCGAGCAAGCCGTGTATCGCAGCCGCACCCACGATGTCTTGATTGCGTTCCCCGCGAGCGAACATTCCTCTCTGCGCGCCAACGTCGCGCTCGCTCATGAGCTGGTCCACGCAGTCCAAGCGCAGCGGGGTCTATTCGACCGACCCCGCCGAAGCTTCGACCAAAGCCTGGCCTGGCGAGCACGGCTCGAAGGTGAAGCGGTCGCGCGAAGCTACCGCGTGAAATCTCGACTCGAAGGGCTCGATCCCGACGCCATCGAATGGAAATCGATGTTCGAACAATGGTCGCAAGCCTCGCTCGCCAGCATCCAGCGAGCACGCGCGCCCCTCGCGCTCGCGGTCGCCACGCTCCCTTATGCGCGCGGCGCGTGGTGGTACGAATCACGCTCGAATTCCGCAGGTTTTGGCTGGCCTGAGCATTTCGCGACGCTGCTCGACGATCCGGCCGCCGGGGACGACGCTCCACCTCCGCCCCAGCTCACGCGCGCGTCGTGCGCCGGCGAAAGCGAAGAGCTCGGGGCACTTTCGCTGCTCGCGTTCGTCCTACCAGAAGCAGACCGCGCCGAGGCCTCTGCCGTCGCCCAACGACTGCGCTCGGACCGCCTGTGCGTCCGCGCGGACGGCCACTTCACCTGGCAGCTGGTCTGGTCACCTGAGGGCAGCAACAACGCCCCGCTCGTTCAGCGCCGCGCCGAAAGGCTGGGACTGCGAGCCCAGATCGAACCATCGGACTCCGCAGAAACCGCGCCGCGGCTCACGATCACCGGTGACAGCCGTTCGCGCGAGGAAGGCTCGCTCGTCGCGGCGCGCAGACCATAGGCCTTGATCTTGTGTGCCAGAGTTCGCAGCGGAATGCGTAGATCCCGCGACGCGGCGCGCTGGTTACCGTCATTGCGGGCCAGCGCCTGCTCGATCAAGTCGATCTCGAACTCTCTCACACGTTCGCGAAACGCGCGTGGCGGCTGCGGAGCCTGCACCGGCGCAGTCGCTTTGCCCGCCTCGGCTTGCGCCCGCGAGCACTGCCCGGAAGCCGGCAGCGCAAAGGGCAGATCGCCGAGCTCGATGCTGGCGCCCTGGCAAGTCAGCAGCGCGCGTTCGATCACGTTACGCAGCTCGCGCACGTTCCCCGGCCAATCGTACGCCTCGAGCGCGGCGCACGCCTCCGGCGAGAACCGCGTCGCAGCTCGGCACCATTCGCTGCCGACCTCGCCCAAGAGCTCGTTGGCGAGCAGCACGATCTCGTCGCGCCGCTCACGCAACGGCGGCACACGTAGAGTCAGCGCGTTCAGACGATACAGCAAATCTTCGCGAAACTCGCCGGCCTGCACCATGTCGCCGAGCGCGCGGTGCGTAGCCGCGACCACGCGCACGTCTACCTCGAGCTCGCGATTGGAACCGATGCGGCAAATTCGCTTGGTCTCGAGAACCCGCAGCAGCATGGCTTGTATGCGCGCCGGCAACTCGCCGATCTCGTCGAGAAACAAGGTTCCCTGGTGCGCTTGTTCGAACAGCCCGCTTTGCGTCGAGTTGGCACCCGTAAACGCGCCACGCTCGTGTCCGAACAAAAGTCCTTCGGCGAGCGTGTCCGGAATCGCCGCGCAATTGATGATCCGCAAGGGTTGTCTCGCGCGCGGGCCGCGCTCGTGCAGCGCGCGCGCCACACGTTCCTTTCCGGTGCCCGTCTCGCCCAGGACCAGCACCGGGCTCTTGGCCTCCGCCGCGCGACCGATCCATTGCTCGAGCTCCTGCATGGCCGACCGCGCCGAGCGCGGCTTGTGCGCCAAGCGTCCGTGCCTCGGCCCGAGCGCGACCGAGGTGGCCGAAAGCGGCCGGACCGCAGCCGCGCACAGCTTGAACGTCGCGCCGGAGTTCGACATCGACGCCCACCCTAACGGCGCCCGTGCCGAACGGTCTTGGACGTTGTTGCGGCCCCGGGAGGGGCTAGGGATTGATGACGACGCTCTTCGCGTTAGCCGGCGTGACCCCCTCTTGGGGCAGCTGAACGCCGTGCGCGGTCAGGATGAAGTTCACGACCGCCCAGTATTCCTCGGGCTTCAGCGAGCCGATGCGAGCCTGCGGCTTCGGCATCCAATGACTCACGAAGTCGAACAGATCCTGCGCGTTGCGAAAGGGCTGCCGCGTTTGCTGGCCAGGCGGACGCAGGTTGTCTTGCTGCTGATTCTCCGCTTGGACCGCCACGTTTCCGGTGGTGCTCGGATCGCGCGCGTAAGTGGGCAGTGCGCCCGCGCCCATGATGCTCGGCGCCGCGCTCAGACCTTCGCCGCGCTTGCCGTGGCACCCCGCGCACTCGCGCTCGTACACCGCGCCGCCATCAGGCGATTTCTGACGAGCAGTTTGGATTCCTGTTTCGGTCGCGCCGAGCGGCGTCGCGCTGCACGCGGCGATAACGGCCGCGGAGAGCACCGTCAGACCCCCAGATACGTAGCTGCGGAGCGACATCGAATTGGATCCCTTTCCTGCGAATTCAAGCGGAGCGACACTGCGCGGACGCTCCTCGTGCGCCTTTTTGTGCGCCTCGAGCCGCTGCCGTCAATCACCGAATCGGTCTCATTCCTCACGTTGCCGACGCGAGACCCGACCGAGCGGCGTTAATCGGCCACGGGGCCAGGCGCACGCCCTCGCGCTACTCTCCGGCAGGGAGGTGCTATTCTGCCGGCGTGCGCGGCGTTTTTCTGCTCACCCTGCTTTCACTCTTCGGTTGTAAACCGCAAGAGCCGCCGAACTGGCCGCGGGGCGGAGCCGCGCTCTCGATCGCTCCGGCCCGTTGGGACCGCGGCAGCGACGACGCCGTGGAAATCCGCTCGGACGGCCAGGTGCTCGAGGAAGGTGATTTGCTGTTCGTGGTCGATCGCGTCGGCCGCATCGTGGACAAGGACTACGACCCGGTCGCCATCCTGCTCCCAGACGGTCGCGTGTTCGGCACCGACGAGCGACTGCTCGGACAGGTCGGCGTGACCAACGCCGCTCCACCCTGGGCGGCGCAGGCCTGGCTTTCGGTGACGCCCGACGGCGCCGTGACTCAGTTCAGCCCCGAAGGCGATCGTTCCTCGCTCGGGCGCTGGCAAGGCTGCAACGGCCCCGCGCTGCGCACCTGCACCTTGGTGACCCACATGATCGCGCTCCGCCACTACCGCGCCCAGCCCTCGAGTGGGGTGAGTATCGGGGTGGGCGTCGGAATCGGCCTCTAGCGTTCCGCCGTCCACCGCTGGTCAAGCGCCCGCCGGTTGCCGTAAGAACGAGCCCTCTGAGGAGAATTGCATGTTGGATCTTCGCCATGTTGCCGAACACACCGATGCCGTGCGCGCAGCGCTCGCGCGTCGCTCGGCCGACGCCGCCGCTCAACTCGACGCGGCCACGCCGCTGCTCGCGCGCCGTCGAGAGCTGATCGGCAAGACCGAGAGCCTGCAGCAAGAGCGCAACAGCAAGAGCGAGGAAATGGCGAAGCTTGCCAAGAGCGGCGACCAGGCCGCGATGGCCGCGCGACGCGAAGCCTTGAAAGCGCTCTCCGACCAGGTGAAGTCACTCGAAACCGAGCTCGCCCAGCTCGAAACCGAGCTCGAAGAGCGACTGCTCGCGATCCCGAACGTGCCGCACGAAAGCGTTCCGGTCGGCACCCGCGAAGAAGACAACCCGGTGATCCGCACCTGGGGTGAAAAACCGACCTTCGCCTTCGAGCCCAAGGCGCACTGGGAGCTCGGGGAAAAGCTCGGCATTCTCGACTTCGAACGCGCCGCCAAGCTGTCGGGCGCGCGCTTCGCGGTGCTGTGGGGCCAAGGCGCGCGGCTCGAGCGCGCGCTGATCGCGTTCATGCTCGATCTGCACAGCCGCGAGCACGGCTACCTCGAAGTCTACCCGCCGTTTCTGGTGCGCGCCGAGGCCCTGCGCGGAACCGGACAGCTGCCCAAGTTCGAGCAGGACTTGTTCAAGACCCGCCGCGCCGATCCGAACGACGAAGCGGCGCTCTACTTGATCCCCACCGCCGAAGTACCGGTCACCAATCTGCACGCCGAAGAAATCCTGGACGGCGCCTCGCTCCCGCTCGCCTATTGCGCGTACACGCCCTGCTTCCGCAGCGAAGCCGGCTCATACGGCAAGGACACGCGCGGCATCATCCGCCAGCATCAATTCGACAAGGTAGAGCTGGTGCGTTTCACGCGCCCCGAAGATTCCCTGGCCGAGCTCGAACGGCTCACGCTGCACGCCGAAGAAGTGCTGAAACGGCTCGGGCTCCACTATCGCGTCGTGGAACACGTCGCGCCGGATCTCGGCGGATCCGCGACCAAGGGCTACGACCTCGAAGTGTGGCTCCCGTCGCAAAACGCCTATCGCGAAATCTCCAGCTGCTCGAGCTTCGGCGACTATCAGGCGCGCCGCGCCAAAATCCGTTATCGCCCCGAGCCGAAGGCCAAGCCCCGCCTGGTCCACACACTGAACGGCTCCGCCCTCGCTGTCGGCCGCACCTGGCTCGCGATCCTCGAGCAGTACCAGCAAGCCGACGGCAGCGTGATCGTCCCCGAACCGCTGCGCGCCTTCGTCGGCAGCGACCGCATCACTCCTCGGAGTTAGACGACTTCGCGGTCGTCCGGGTTTTGTGGGGCACGCGGAAACGGGCGCGCTACCCGGCGCACACGCCGCTGGGCAACGCGCCTCCCCGCGCCGCGTCCAGGCAGCCGCGCCTCCCCGGCACAGAAATATCGGCCGCCGCGACCCGCTATTTCCGCCGTCCGCGCTTACCGCCACCCGCGCGCCCGCGACTCGCAGCACCCCCGCCGCCGCCAGGATGGCCGCCGCCGCCACGAGCGCCGCCCCCAGCGCCACGAGCGCTGCCGCCGCCACCGCGATTGGGACCTGCGCTCCGCCCTCCTCGTTCACCCTTGCGCCCTGCGCCGCCATCCGGTCGGCGCCCCGGCGCGCCGCCCGATTGCGTCCGCTCGGGACGACCGCCGAAGCGCCGCGCGCGCATCACCGGCACGCCGGCGCGCGAGCCCACTTCGCCCTTTTCGCTCGGCTCGCTCAACTTCTCGAGCACCGCCTCGGGCACCACGCGCTTTCCGTATACGCTGCGCCGCAGCACGGCGACGTCTTCGATCACGACCACCATGCGATCGCCGAGCGCAATGTTGTCGCCGGAACGCGAGCCCACCACGCTCAGCTCGTCGTCCGAGAGCTCGTAGTGATCCGGCCCCATGCTCTCGAACTTGACCAGAACTTCCACGAACGGGTCGTCGAGCGCCACGAACACGCCGCTGCCGACCACGCCGGTGACCGTGCCTTCGCACACGTCGCCGATCCGATCACGCATCAAGAGCGCGCGGTAAAGATCGACGATTTCCCGCTCGATTTCCATGGCCGCGCGCTCTCGCTCGCTGCCAAGCTGCGCACTCTCGGTGAGCTGTTCCAGCGCGGCGGGCGTGGTCTTCGGCTTACCGCCACGCAACAAGTGCTTCACCGCGCGGTGCACCAGAATGTCGGGGTAGCGCCGGATCGGAGAAGTGAAGTGCACGTACTCTTCGGAGGCCAGGCCGAAGTGACCGACGTTCTTCAAGTCGTAGGTCGCTTGCATCAGCGAGCGGAGCAGCAGCATCTCGAGCACCTGGCGGCGCGGGTGCTTCTGCACCTTCGCGAGCCAGCGCGCGGCGCCCCCCGGCGCTCGAAGGCTGTCCAAATCGAACTCGACGCCGAGCTTCTGCGCGACCGTGCCGAGCCGCTCGAGCTTCTCTTCGTCGGGCTGGGCGTGCACGCGGTATACGGTCGGGCTCTTGCGCTCGCCGAGCCAGCGCGCGACCACCTCGTTGGCGAGCAGCATCAGCTCCTCGACCATCGAGTAAGCGCGCTTCACGCCCGGATCTTGCGTGCGGCGTTTCACATCGATCGGCGCGCGCGTCTTGGGGTCCAAAATCAGCTTCGGCTCGGGCAAATTCAGGTCCAGCGCGCCGCGCGCCATGCGCATGCGGCGAAGCTTCCTGGACAGCTCGTCGAGCACCTTGAGGTCCTTCTTCATGGCCTCGGCTTGCGCGCTCTTCGGCGGCTCTTCGGTGAAGCCGAGCGCGCGCGCCACGCCGCCGTACGTGAGCATGGCCGCCGAGCGCATGACGCCCTCGACGATCTCGTACGAACGCACACCGGCGTTGGCGTCCAAATCCACGATCACGCACAGGCACAGCCGGTCGCGCTCGGGCAAGAGCGAACACAGGTCGGCGGCCAGCCCGCTCGGCAACATCGGAATCGCGCGATCGGGCAGGTAAATCGTGCACCCACGCACCTTCGCCTCGGCGTCGAGCGCGCTGCCCTCCTCGACGTATTCGCTCACGTCCGCGATCGCGATGTACGCGCGGTAACCGTCGTCCTGACGCTCGACCCAAATCGCGTCGTCGTGATCGCGCGCGTCCTCCGGATCGATGGTGGGCAAGGGCACCGACCGCAAGTCGCGCCGCGTCTCCGAAACCGAGCGCAACGTGCGAGCCGAGAGCGCCTCGGCCTCGCGCACCGCGGCTTCCGGGTGCTGCTCTTCCACGCCTTCGCGCAGCAGAATTTTGGCCACTTCCACGTTCGGATCGCCAGGCGCACCGAGCACGCTGATGAGCTCGGCCTCGGCGTTCTCGTCGGGGAACTCCGGAAAGCGCGTGATGCTCGCCACCGCGGCCTCGCCGTCGCGCCCGATCTTCGAAGCGGACGAGAGCACGATCGGCCCGCGAATGCGCGAGTCATCCGGCTCGAGCCAGGCGCTCTTGCCGCGGCGACGCAACAGGCCGGCGATGCGCGGACTGCGTCGCGCGACGATGCCCACCACGCGCCCTTCCACGCCGCGATTCGAGCGCCCTACGATTTCGATCTCGACTTTGTCGCCGTGAAAGGCGGCGCCGATCGCGTCGGGCGCCACGTACACGTCGTCCTTACCGAGCGCCGCGACGAAGCCGAAGCCCCGCGGATTCATGCTCAGCTTTCCGACCCAGGATTCGACCGGCGAACGTCCCTTGATCGCGGCATAGCGGTGCCCGCCCAGGCGACGCGCCTGACCGCGGCTCACGAGGTCGTCCAAAAGCTCGCTGAGCTCCGGCCCCGCCGGAAGTTGGAATGCGGCCGCGATATCGCGCACCGAGAGCGGCCGTCCCGCCTGCTCCAAGCGGCGCACGATCTGTTCGCGCGCCGGCATTTTCTTGTTCATGTTGGGCGCCGCTATAACCTGGCCCTGGGCCCAAGGCTCGCCCTTTCTGGCCGAAAACCGGCGCCTGCCCGACCGAACCCTCGCCCGAACAGGCACACTGAATTTGCGGCCTTTCAGGGCCTGCCCCGCACCTCCGCCACGGCGCTTCCCGGCAAGATCCATGGCCTCTGGTCGGGAGCACGCGGGCGACGTATACGACTGCAGACGTGTCGCGCGCTTCGGCCCTGGTCGTGCTTCGAATTGCGACGCTCATTGCGCTCGCCGCCAGCGCAGCCCTGATGGTCGACTATCGCAGCGCGGATCTCGCCTTTTGCAGCGCCGAATCCGGCTGCGCAGCGCTGCGCCGCAGTGAAGTGGCCTACCTTTGGGGCGTCGGCATCAAGCTCGGCGTGCGCGTCACGCTGCCCGACCTGGGCCTCCTGAGCTTCGCGGCGCTGTACGCGCTCACGCTCACGCGCTTCGTACACATCGCCGCGCGCCTGGCAGTCGCGGGCGGCCTGATCGCGCTCGCGTTGCTCGGAACGCAAGCCTTCATCGTGCAGCGGTTCTGTTGGCTGTGCGTCACGGTGGACCTTTCCGCGCTGGTGGCGGGCGTCGCTGCGCTGAAGCTACTCAAGGCCGACAGCGACGCGGCACCGGCCCCCGCGCTCGGGCTCGTGCCCTGGGCGTGGGCCGCGCTCGCGGCGATCGCGGTCACCGCGCCAGCACTGTGGCCTCAAGTGCGCCCGCTTCCGCCGCTGCCCGCGTCGATCCGCTCCTACTATCGCCCCGACAAGATCAACGTGGTCGAGTTCGCGGACTTTCAGTGTCCGTACTGCCGCAACCTGCATTCGCGACTGAAAGCCTTGCTCGCGCCTTACGGGGAGCGGGTGCATTTCGCGCGGCTCAACATGCCGCTCGAAAGTCACGAGCACGCACGCGACGCGGCGCTCGCCGCGCTCTGCGCCGAGCCATCCGGCAAGGCCGACCTGCTCGCCGACTTCCTGTTCACGACCGACGATCTTTCGGTGCCCGCCATCCAGCGCCGCGCGGCCGAGCTCGGCATCGACCCAGCCGCGTTCGACAGCTGCCGCGCTGCGCCCGAAACCAAGGCGCGTTTGGAAGCCGAAATGAAGGCCGTTGCCGACGCCGGGCTGGAGGGTCTGCCCACCACCTATGTCGGTGGAAAGCGCCTGGTAGGCGCCCAGAGTGATGATTCGTTCAAAGCAGCGCTGGAACGCGCTGCGCGCGCCGAGGACGAAACCGGAGTTCCCGGCTGGGCCTACTTGCTCGTGGTTTTGGCCTCGATCCTGACCGTCCTGCGCTTGGGCTATCGGCCGGACCGCGCGTGATCGGCGACCTCGCGCCGATCGCGCGGCGCGCCGAGTAAGGCGCGAAGGCGCGCCGCTCAATCGTCATCAGCACGCCTCCGGCGCAAACCGTGAGCGCGTGTTAGACTCCTCTATGGAAAGCCAAGATCCTGGCGTCGCCCCCCACGTTTCGACGCCGCCTGTCTCTTTCGAAGTCATTCGGGCGCTCCCGAAGACCGATTTGCACGTGCACCTCGACGGCTCGTTGCGCCTGTCGACCATCCTCGAGCTCGCCAAAAAGGAGCGCATCGCGCTCCCCGGCGACACCATCGAATCGCTGCGTGAAGCCATCGGCTGCGGCCGCCACTTCGGCTCACTGGTGGAGTACCTGCGCGGCTTCGGCATCACCCTGAAGGTGATGCAAACCGAAGAGGCGCTCGAGCGCATCGCCTTCGAGCTCGCCGAAGACGCCCATCAAGAGAACGTGCGCTACATGGAGGTGCGCTACGCGCCCATGTTGCACACCCAGCGCGGCCTCAAGCTCACCCGCGTGGTCGAAGCCGTGCTCGAAGGTCTGCGCCGCGCGCGCGAAACCTTCGGCATCAAAGCCACCGTGATTGTCTGCGGCATTCGCAACATCTCGCCCGAATCCTCGTACGAAATGGCCGAGCTCGCGGTTGCGTACAAGGGCCGCGGCGTGGTCGGCTTCGACCTCGCCGGCGCCGAGGCCGATTTTCCGGCCAAGCACCACCGCGCCGCGTTCCAGCTGGTGCGCGACAACAACATCAACTGCACCATCCACGCGGGTGAAGCCTACGGCCCCGAATCGATCGCGCAGGCCATTCACGTGTGCGGCGCGCACCGCATCGGACACGCCTGCCGGCTCCGCGAGAACGGCGACCTCTTGCACTACCTGAACGACCACCGCATTCCGCTCGAATGCTGCCCCTCGAGCAACGTGCAGACCGGCGCGGTGCGCGATTTCAAGACTCACCCGCTCAAGCTCTACTTCGACCTCGGCCTGCGCGTCACCATCAACACCGACAATCGCCTGATCACCGACACCAGCGTCTCGAAGGAGCTTTACCGCGTGCACACCGAGCTCGGCGTGCCCTTCTCCGACATCAAGTCGATGATCGTGGCCGGCTTCAAATCGAGCTTCCAGCCGTTTCACGAGAAGCAAGCGCTGCTGCGCAAAGTGGTGGCGGAGCTGCTTCGGTACGACGACTGCGGCGTGCTGCGCGACCCGAACCCGACCAACGCCGACCGACCCGTGCGCCTGCGAGGCAGCGCAGAGATTCCGGCCAGCGCGGAGTAGCCGCCGCGCACCGTTAGAACGAAATACCGGCGCGCACGTCGCCGGTCATTGCATTCTCGAGCGCCTCGATCGCCTTCTCCACCTCGGGCGAAGTCGCGCTCGGCAACTTGATCTGGAAGCGCACGAACAGGTCGCCGACCTCGCCCTTGCGCTTCACCCCTTTGCCCTTCAAGCGCAGCACTTGCCCGCTCTGCGCGTGCTTCGGCACGGTCAACGTCACCGGACCGTCGGGCGTCGGTGCCCGCACCTTCGCGCCGCGATAGGCCTCGCCGGCCGTGATCGGCAAATCCAAGTACAGGTCGAGCCCCGAGCGCTCGAAGAATGGGTGTGGCTGCACGCGAATCGTCAGCAGCAAATCGCCGTGCTGTCCGCCCGCCGCGCCGGGCGCGCCCTGCCCAGCGACGCGCACCTTGTCTCCGTCGCCGGCCCCTGCAGGCACCCGCACCGTAACCTCGTCGCCCCCATCTTGAAGCCGCAACTTGAGCTCTGCGCCGCGCAGCGCGGAAGCAAAGTCGACCGCGACCTCACTCTGCAAATCGGCGCCGCGCGCCGGTCCGCGGCGCGCCCGCGCACCCCCGCCACCGCCGAACAAATCGCCGAACAGGTCCGACAGTCCGCCGCCCTGCGCCGCGCCGCCGAACAGATCCTCGATGTTCACCGCGCCGCCCGGAACGCGCCCGCGCCCGCCCGCGCCGCTGGCCGCGCGCTGATACGCGCGCGCCGCCTGCGGATTGAACCCCTCACGCAACCCATCTTCGCCGAACTCGTCGAACAGCTTTCGCTTCTCCGGATCGCTCAAAACCTGATGCGCCCGGTTCACGGCCTTGAAGCGCGTTTCAGACTTCTTGTCGCCGGGGTTCTTGTCCGGGTGCAACTGACTCGCCAGCTTCCGATAAGCCTTCTTGATATCGTCCGAGCTCGCGTCCCGCGAGACCCCGAGATCCTTGTAAAAATCGGCGGCCATACTGACCCCTACCGTAAGCAGCACCAGAACCTCGATCAAGGCCCGCAGCCCGCCCATCCACTCGCACTCGAAGCGACCGCACGAAAACCCCGCAGAAGCCGGAGCGCCCAGCTCGGAGCTCGACACGCCGAAGACTACGAGGCGCCTTGCCCGGGTCTTGGTTTGGGGGGCCTCACTGTCTACGGGCGCGCTCACCGTCGCGGCCGCCCCTGGGCAACGCGGAACACGGTGCCTCGGAAAGCAGCCGCGCCGGCCCGCGTGGTATACCGCCGGCAGACCTTCGACGCTCTCAAATACCCGATCCAAAAGAGGATTTGAGACCGCCTTACACCGACCAACGAACGGACCGTTTGGTGCGAGTAGGGATGGAGCCCCAGGTCAAAGGCAATGCGTTTCGAACCATCGAGCAATGCTTCACGGAGATCTGTGGAGACGAGGCTCGCGAAGCGGCACTGAAGCTCCTCTCCGAACCGCTACGGCGCAACTTCGAGCGCAAGCTCCTGCTCGCGTCCAACTGGTACCCGATCAGCTGGTACCGCGACACGTTCGCCGCGTACCGCGAGTCGCAGCGCGCAGGCGTCGAACTCCCACGCGAGATCGGCCGCCGAGGCGCGCGGCGAGACATGAGCTCGGTCTACAAACAGCTCCTGCTGAAGATGGTCTCCCCGCAAGCCCTGCTCGGCCTCTCGCAGCGCCTGTTCAAGAACTACTTCGACACCGGACTGATGCAGATCCAGCAATCGCGTGACGGCTACGTCCACGCCGCCTGGACCGGTTGCGACGGCTGGGACGAAAACCTCTGGGCCGAGCTCGCGGGCTCCTGCGAAGTGCTCCTCGAAATGGCCGGCGCCAAGCACGTGCGCCTGCGCGTGATCAAAGGCGGCCGCACCGGCGACAACTCCTGCGAGATGGAAGCGCACTGGGCCTGAGCGTGACCACCAGCTACGCTCCGTTGGGCGGCGGGGCGACCTTGGGCTGCACCCGTAGTGCGACGATCAACTTGGCAACTTCGGCCTTGAATGCGTCGGTGTCCTCATGGTTCCGAAAGTCCGCAATCACGCGATCTCTCACCGCCAACGCCAAGTCGGAACGGTCGGGACTCCAGCCATCAATGACATAGTCGTCGAGCCGTACCGGGATGAGGTAGGCGTTACCCGAGTCGCGCGCCTCGCGCGCGAGCGTCTCCTCGAGCTCGTTCAGCAAACCGGGCCGAGCCAGCGACGCACGCGAGCAAATCAAGATCACGCGGTCGTGCTCGTTTACCCCCCTGCGCATCACGCGGTGGAGTCGCTCGCCCGGCGCAGCGTCGTCCTTGAAGAAGAACGTATTCACGCCCTGCATTTCGAGCGCGGCGTTCAGTTTGCGCGCGAAGCCTTCGTCGGGTCCGCCGTAGCTGATGAACGTGCTCCGAAGCAAACTGAAGACCTCTTGGGGATCGAGGCTACGCGCGCAATCTATCATGTACTCGACGAAAACGTCTGGCATACCGGTCCGCCGCAAGAACTCCTTCAGTTGCGGCGCCGCGAGCGACATGACGACCGACTCATGGTCGACCACCGAACCGAGAGCGTGGGTAACGTCGCTCGCGCAGAGCGCAGTGAGGTCTACGCTCGCGAGTATGGTCATGCCGATCGTCGTTGCAGCGTCGGGCTTCCAGCTGCCAAGGTTTGCCTTGGCCAGGTTTGCAGCGCGGAAATCCGCGCCCGCAACCTCAGCAAAACCGAGGTTCGCGTGACTGAGCAGCGCGCCTCGTAGGTTCGCGCCCCGTAGGTTTGCGCCGCGAAGATCCGTACTGTTGAGGTTCGCGCTACTGAGATCTGCGCTGCTCAGATTAGCATTGCTGAGGTCGGCGCCGCTGAGGTTCGCCGTGCTCAGATCTGCGGCGCTGAGGTTCGCGCTGCCGAGGTCCGCCCCGCCGAGGTTCGCATCACGCAAGCTCGCCTCACTGAGGTTCGCGCCAACGAGCCTGGCGCGACGTAGGTTGGCCCGGCGGAAGTTCGTGAGGCAAAGATTGGCCCCGCAGAGGTCGGCACGGCGGAGGTCCGCTCCACTAAAATCCCGAAGTCCCGCTGTATACCGCTGCACGAGTTCAGCGCTCGTCACCCTTGCCATGAGTTATTGAGGCTCGGTCGGGCGAGAGCCGTCGTCAACCCACGCCACAAAACGCCTTCCGACGCCAGGTGATGCCTCTCGAACTTGGAGAGCCGCAGAGTGCTAGCGCCGCGCTTTGCAGCTCACCACGATCGAATCGACGTAGTGATCCGCGGCTTGGTCGGTGAAGTCGGCGGTGAACAGGATTTGTTCGAAGCCGTTGTAATGGAGGAGCGCCTCCATCTCGCGCGGGAAGATCTGGCGCTGGGTGAGGGGCACGCTGAACGGCGGGCTGCCAGCCTGGGGCGTGAACTCGAGCCGCGAAAGCAAGATCTGGCGCAACGGGTCGTACTCGAAGCGCTCCGCGTAGGTCACACGCTCGCCCGTCTCGGGGTGCACGAGCTCGGGCGCCGCGAACGCCGCGGCCGGGTTGCGACATAGATCGTCGGGCTGGGGGACCGAGAAGTCGAACAGGAACGTACCGCCCTCGCTCAGGTGCGAACGCACCCCTTCGAAGAAGGACTCGAAGTCGCGTCGGTCATAGAGGTGCAGAATCGCGTTGAACGGGGCGATCACCAGCGGGAAGCGCCGGCCGAGGCGCAGCGTGCGCATGTCGCCCGCGTGCAGGCGCACGCGAGCGCGCGTCTTTTGCGGCTCCTGCTCGAGGCGACGGGCGAAGTCGTCGAGCATGGGCTGGGACAAATCGATGCCCTCGATTTCGATACCCGCACGCGCCACGTGCAGTGCAACGCGACCGTTGCCGATCCCGTATTCGAGCACCGGGCCGCGCGAGAGCCGCGCCTTCTGCGCGTAGTACGCGACGTCGTGGCGCCGATTGTCGTAGGTGGCGGCGTAGTAGCTCGGGTCTTGATAGTGCGCGGACGCCCCCGCATCGGCCGCGTAACCGAAGTCGAACAGCGTGTACTCGCGCCCGTAGCCCCCGACGCGCGGCGCGCGATCGGTCGTCTTCGGCGCCTTCTCGGCGCGTTCAGCCGACTTGGCCGTGCGCCGGACGGGCCGCTCGGAAAGCGCCTTCTTGCGGCCCATGCGTCACCTCCGCGGCACGACCCGCAGAGGAGCGCTCAGTAGCTGCCCTTGCCGAGCTCGGAGATGTACTCGAGCACCACGTCGTTGGTCGAACGGTGGAAGCGCACGCGACCTGCGGCGATCTCGCGCAGCGCGTTCACGGCCGGCTTGTTCTTGGTGTTCACGAAGGAAGGCACGCCCTTCATGAGTTGGCGGCAGCGCGTAGCGGCCAGCACCACCAGAGCAAAACGATTCTCTTCTTTCTCCAGACAATCTTCGACGGTGACGCGAGCCATGCTGATTCTGGGCCTCTCTGAAAGGGCCGGAACGCTACCGCCTGGGCGGGCGACCCGCAAGTTCCCGCAATTATTTCGCAAAAGTCCGTAGAATTCCCCGGTTCGGCCCGGGTTAGCCGACCGCTCGCCGAAAATCCTCGTCCGGGCCGGGGGGCTCGAACCAGCCCGCGAACAGCTCGAACATTTCGCGGGTGATCTCGAAGGTACCCTTCGGCAAATCGCCGTTGCGGCGCTCGAGCCGCTGCCACAGCTCGTTCTCCGGCAGGTCGAAGTAGTGGAGGCAGGTGCGAAGGCCCTTCTCCTCGAGGCGCGCGCGCGCGCGCCTCCGCTCTTCCTTGCGCCAGAAACCGGCGTCGATCACCACCGGCACGCCGAGCTCCGCCATGCGCTCGGCGAGCTCGAGCACCAGGTCGAGGCAGATCGAAACGCGCGCATCGAACTCCTTGCGCGGCATGCGCGGGCCGTACAAGCGCAGCATCCACTCGTCGATCGAGAAACGCATCGCGCCGCTCTGTTCTAAGCGACGAGCGAAGGTGGTCTTGCCGGAGCCAGTCTTACCGCAGAGCAGGTGAACGGTCGCCATGAACGAAAGAGGCCAAAGGACGGTCGAACCCGAACCCAGCTTATCATGCAGCAAGACTCGCCTCTGGTCTGTTCAAAACATCCTGTTTTGATAAATTTACTAGACCAGATGACCGAGTTTGGTGCCTACACGCCCGAGCTTCCACGCGACGAGGAGAGCCCGCTGTTCGTGCGCATCGCGCGCGCGATCGCCTCGGATATTCGGCGGGGACGGCTGCCTTCCCGGGCGCGCCTGCCCGGCTCGCGCGAGCTCGGTAAGCGCCTCGGCGCCCACCGCAATACGGTGCTCTCTGCCTACGCGGAGCTCGAGCAAGAGGGCTGGATCAGGAGCGAACGCGCGCGCGGCACGTTCGTAGCCGAGGCGCTGCCCGAGCGCGCGCCGCGGCGCTTCAAAGCGCCCGAGCCGCCGCGCGTGCGCCCGCTCGAGCTTAGCCCGCTGACCCTTCCGATCAGCACGCCGGTGCCGAAAGGGGCGCTGCCGTTGCTGAGCGGCATGCCGGATCCGCGGCTGATGCCCACCGCGGCGCTGGCTCGTGCCTACCGTCGCGTGCTGCGGCGCGACGCGCACACGCTCGACTACGGAAGTCCGTACGGAGACGCCAAGTGCCGTGCCGCGCTCTCGGAGCTCTTGCGTGTGGCACGCGGAGTGGTTGCCGACGAAGGCGAGCTCGTGATCACGCGCGGCAGCCAAATGGCGCTGCACTTGGCGGCGCGCGCACTGTGCCGCCCTGGCGACGTGATCGCAGTCGAAGCGTTCGGCTATCCGCCAGCGTGGGAAGCGTTTCGTCTGGCGGGCGCGGAGCTAGCGCCGATTCCGCTCGATCGCGGCGGCGTCGAGCTCGACGCTTTGGAACGCCTCGCCAAGACCTCTCGCCTGCGCGCGGTCTACGTCACGCCGCATCACCAGTACCCGACCACGGTCACCATGACCGCGCCGCGACGCCTCGCGCTGTTGGCGCTGGCCGAGCGCTACGGGTTCGTGATCCTCGAAGACGACTACGACCACGAATTTCACTGGGCGGGGCGGCCCGTGCTGCCCTTGGCCAGCGCGGATCCGAGCCGAATGGTGGTGTACGTGGGCACTCTGTCCAAGGTGCTCGCTCCGGGCCTGCGCATTGGCTACTTGGTGGCTCGCCCGGAAATCGCCGAGCGTGTGGCGCAACTCAGGACCTTTCTCGATCGTCAGGGCGACCACGTCGTCGAGCGCGCGGTAGCCGAGCTGATCGAAGACGGCGAACTGGAGCGCCATGCCAAGCGCGTGGCCCGCGCCTACCTGGAGCGGCGCAACGTCTTGATCGAGAGTCTGCGCCGCGAATTCGCCGAGCAGCTCCGCTTCGAAGTCCCCGCCGGGGGCCTCGCGCTCTGGGCGCGCTCGCGCCTGCCGCTGCCAGTCGATCGCTGGGTCGCGCTGGCGGAGAGGCGCGGTGTGGTGCTGCGCTCCGCGCGTCAATTCGCGTTCGATGGGCGAGAACGCGAGTTCGTGCGTCTCGGGTTCCCGGCGCTCGAGCCCGCGGAGATTCGGCGCGCGGTGCGCGCGCTCGCGGCGTGCGTCAGCGACGGAGCTGCCTGAATACGGCGACCGATAAGGCGTGCACCCCGTAGCGAGCGCCGGATGTGAACAGCACCGATTCGCGCCGCTCGAACCAGTTGCCGTTCGGCTCGGCCCAGGCCGCCGTATCGATCAGGCGCTGCCAGGGTGCACCCGAGCCCGCCGTGGGCAGCGAGAACCAGAGGTCGCTCGCGCTCATGTTGATCATCAGCACGAAGTCGGCATCGCCCACCTCGCTGCCATTGATGCGCAACGACACGCTGCGCTCCCAACCCTCGAGGTCGCTGACTCCGTCTTCCCTTTTGTACAGGTAAGTGACGTCGTCGCCCGCGTCCATTTCGAAGTCGGCGAATTTGTCCTGGCGCAGGCTCGAGTGTCGTTTGCGCAACTCCAGCAGCTCGTGAACGAACAGAAATAGGCCGTTTTTTCCGGACGGATTCTGATCGACGCCGTAGTTGTCGTGGTACGCGCCCGGCCCGCCCGTAGGCACGCGCGTGGGCGCGTTGGTCCCGATCATGTCGAAGTTGTGCCAGGTCGCGACGCTGTCGATCTTGTACGGGTTGTTGTTGCCGTTCAACGTTTGTCCGAACTCGTCGCCACCGCGGATCATCGGCACACCGCGGGAGAACACGAGCACGGTCATGAAGTTGCGCATGCGCTGGCGACGCAGAGCCGTGTCGCCGTTCGAATCCCAAGAATCGTTCTGATCCGCGCCGCCGTCGGAAGGTCCGAACGGCCAGAGCTGGTGATTGTTCTTCTGGTTGTAGCTGACCAAGTCGAGCAGCGTGAAGCCGTCGTGAGCGGTGATGAAGTTGATCGACTTGTGCGGACCTCCTTGATCGGCGAAATGCGCATAGTCGCCGTTCATGACACCGATGAAGTCGCGCAGCCGGCCCTCTTCGCCCTTCAAAAAGCGCCGAACTGCATCGCGATAGGAACCGTTCCATTCCGCCCAACCGCAGGGGAAATTACCGACTTGGTAGCCGCCGCCCCCGGTGTCCCAGGCCTCCGCGATGGCGAAGAACTGCTCTTCTTCGGCCAGTGACTCGATCGAGCGCAAAAGCTCGGCGCCGGTGCGAAAGGCGTAACCACTCGAGGCTTCGCGGCCGAGCACGGTCGCCAGGTCGAAGCGGAACCCGTCGACGCCCATGGTGCGCGCCCAGTATTCCAGCGAGTCCAATATCAAACGCTCGACGCAGCGCTTCGAGCAATCGAGATTGTTGCCGCAGCCGGTGCTGTCCCAGTAGTAGCGGTTTCCTTCACCGGTGAGCGCGTAGTACTCCGCGTTGTCGATGCCGCGCAGGAACAAGAGCTCGGCGCTGGCGGGGTCATCGTCCCAAATACCGCCCTCACCGCTGTGGTTGTAGACGACGTCGAGCACGACCGCGATGCCATGGTCGTGAAACGTCTTCACCATTTGCTTGAACTCGCGCGTCGGCCCGCCCGGCGACTGGTCGTGCGCGTAGCGCCGATCCGGCGCGAAATAGCCGTAGGTCATGTAGCCCCAATAGGTGCCGTGGGGCGGCTCGCTCGGAGCACGATCGACCTCGGGCTCGTCGTCGGGGCAAAGCGCGTTGGCCGCTTCGTGCACGGGCAAGAACTCGACCGCGTTGCAGCCGAGCGCCTTGAGATAGGCGGCCGCGTAGGCGGCGCCCTTGTAAGTACCGCGGTACTCGCGCGGCACGTTGCACACTTCTTCGAAGCCGGGGATCCCTTCCAAGATCCGTTCGAGCCGCTGCGACGACGGGTGGCGCGTGAAACCACGCGGGTGCACCTCGTAGATGACCAAGTCTTTCTGAGCGATCAGCGGCTTTTCGCCGACCGAGGTCGAGTCGTGCACGACCACGGACTTCGGCGCCCAAGGACCGGTGTCGAACACGCGCCTGACCACCGGCTCTGCGCCGAAGCCCGCATACAACCCGGGACCCGACCCGTACATGCCCGCGTGGTGGCCGAGCCCCTTCATCGCCGGCGTCTCGCGATCGTGCGAGAGCTCACGCGCGTACGGGTCGAATAGCAGCTTGTTGGGATTGTAGCGGTTGCCCTCGCGATCGACGTCGGTGATGAAGCCGTGCACGCTGTTGCCTCGGCGAAATTCCGGAGAAAATGGCCAATTTTGACCCCAACAGCGAAACCCGTACAGCGTGCCCGCGGGCACACCCTCGATCTTCGCGCGAAACACCTGATCCCGCCCGCGCTCGAGCCAATAGTCGTAACGCGCGGGCTCTCCCAGCGCGACGTCGTAAATCTCGAGCAACACGCGCTGCGCGTTCCGCGAATACAGCGCAAACGTGGTGAAGGCACCCCGGCAGTGCGCGCCGAGCGGCGCGTCGAGTTCACCCCAGCGGTGTTCTTCGAGCGGAGCAAACGGGCCCGAGTGGGGATGATTCAAGCCAAGCTTTGGGGGTGGGTCGGAGGGTCGCATCAATCGGCTCGAGGCCAGCCAAGCATGTTAGAGCAAGCGCAGCAGCGCAGAAAGGCTGGCCGCGCACATCCGACACAGACGGGACACTTTGCGGCGCTCGACTGTGGCACGCAAATTCCGTTCAGCATGTGGGTCGAGTTGCGCATCGTGGAGCCCTCGCCTACCCTCCCGGGCGCCGCGCAGTAGGGAGCCGGCTCGAGGAGATTGGTCGTGTTTTCGGATCTGGAGAAGGAACTCGTCAAGAACAGTTGGGCACGGATTCTTCCGTCCGCCGACGCTTTTGCGGACGCCTTCTACAAGCGCGCATTCGAGCTCCGGCCCGACTACCGCACGCTGTTTCCGCTCGACATGAGCGGTCACAAGCGGAAGTTCCTGCAGCTGCTGGCGTTTGCCGTGAAATCTTTGAATTTCAGCGCAGCCGAGTGGCGCATTCCCGGCTTGCCCGGGGAAGACCTGTTCAGCGTCGCACTGGCGATGGGCCGCGGGCGCGATCCCCTATATCGCCTGCCGCGCGACGCGGTTCAGACGTTCGGCGAGGCGCTAGTTTACGCACTCGAGTCGAGCTTGCAGGAGCCGGTCGCGCCCCAGCTACAAGGCGCATGGCGAAAGCTTCACGCAGCGCTCGAGCTCGGCATGCAGCTCGGCTCCACGTGCGTCGGCGGGCGGACGCTCGAGCTCAGCAGCGAACGCGCTCAGGAGCTGTGTGAGCGCGCGCTGACCGCGCAGCTAGGCGCCAGCGAGAGCCCGCGCGAGCAGTTTCAATTCAGTCAGGGGCCCCCGTGAGAGTCTCGATCTTGAGCGGCAGCCTGCGCGAGTTTTCTCTCGATGAATGGCTGCAGGCGCTCGGCCTCTCGCGAAAATACTTGGGGCTCGAAGTTCGCGACGCGGGCGCGGTGGTCGGCACCGTTTTCGTCAAGAGTGGCAACGTGGTGCACGCCGAGGCCGAGGGAACTCGAGGCCTCGAAGCGTGTTTTCGGCTCCGAAAGCGGAGCGATGGCGAGGTCGATGTGTTTAGCAATGACACCCCGGATTCCATGCCCGAACCGCTCGGCTCCATCGACGACTTGTTGCGGGAAGGGCAGGCGCAGACAGGGGTCGCAGCGACGGAAAGCCAAAGCTCCGGCGGCCCTTCGGAAGCGTCAGCGGCTCCGCCGCCTTTCCCATCGCTGGCGAGTCCCGCGCCACCGCCCGCCGATTTGTCGCAACTCGGCGAAGAGCCGCCAGTCACCTCTGCGGCAGAAGTCGAGGCGTTCGGCAACGCACACGGCCCGCTCGGAGCCACGCCCTCACCGACGCCCAGCCCCGGTGCGACTCGCGCGTCGACCAGACCGGCGGCGCCCGCGACTGGGCGACCTATCACCAACGCGCCGCCACGCCGCCCAAGTTTGCCAGCGCCCACGGCGGCCGCGAGTGCAGTGGGCAGCGCCCCACCCCCGCCGCGCCGCACCCTTCCGCCACCCGCGAACTACAGCCACGTGCAGAAGGCGAAAGCCGCGCTCAGCGGGCGCATTCTGGCCATTTCGAGCCCGAAAGGCGGCTGCGGCAAGACCACCATCGCGCTGAACCTATCGCTCAGTCTGGCCCGCCAGGGGCGCTCGGTGATCTTGGTCGACGGGGACATCAACGGCGACGTGCTCTCGTCCATCAATGCGCGCCAGCGCGCGGAGATCGGCGTATTCGACGTGCTGCTCGGCGTCGCCAGCAGCGAAGAAGCGCTGCTCGACACCATCCTTCCACACTTCAAGATCCTACCCGCGGTCGGCGGCCAGTTGCCGCGCGCCGATCTGCTCGCGGCCGACCACTCGGCGGCCTGGCAAGCGCTCTTGTTCGAGCTCGCCAGGCGCGCCGACGTGGTCGTGGTCGATACACCGGCGGGAATGTACGGCGTGACCTATTCGGTGCTGCAGGCCAGCACTCACGTCGTGGGCATCTTGCAGGCAGAAGCGATCGCGAACCGCTCGTTTCCGCGCTTTTTGGGGGCGATTCGCGCGGTTCCGGACGAACTGCGCCCGGAAGTGCTGGGTATCGTGGTCAACATGCTTCAGACCAAGCACGCCGCCTCACTCTCGGTCTTTCAAAATGCCTGCAGCGACCTGCCTGGAGATTGGCTATTCGACACGTCGATCCCGCGGCACCGCGCGTTTCTCGACGCCACGCAAGCCGGGCTGCCGCTCCGTCAGCTCGACGAGCAGTCGCCGCCTGCAGTGGCGTGGCTGTTCGACAACCTCGCGGGTGAGGTTGCCGAGCGACTGCGCCTCGGCACCGTCGAGAAGAAGCCGCAACCCTTGCTCGTGTAGCCGCGCGCCAGCGCCGGCTTACCTTCGCAGCCAAATCAAGAGCACGACGAACAGCAGAATTGCGACCGCGAACAGCCAGGGGCCGCGCAGCGCGCTCGACTTCTGCGCGGCGGCGGTTGCGCGCGCTGCCGACTTGCGCGATGCGGCCGACTTGCTCGTCTTTTCGCGGGTTTCGACGGGTGCGTGCGACTCGCTGCCATCGCGTTCCGCGCGGGCTCTGCGCTTCTCGGCGGCCGCCTGCTTCTGAGCGGCTTTCTGCTCTGCCGCCCTTTCCTGCGCCGCCTGCTTGCGCGCGGCCTTTTGCTCGGCGGCTCGCTCTTGTGCGGCCTTCTGCTCTGCCGCCTTTCGTGCCGCGAGTGCGGCCTGCTCGGCGCGACGTCGCTGCTCGCGCTCGGCCTTCTCTTGGCGCTTGCGGTCGCTCGTGCGCTGCGCCGCATGAACGCGCTGCTTGCGCTCGAGCGCGCGGCGCTCTTTCTTGCTGAGCGCGCGCTGAGACGCGTCGGCCACCACCGGCGCGGCGCGCCGCCCAGCCCGCCGCGCGCCGCCTTTGCGAAGCGCGTCCGCGCGGGCCGCGTCCGGAACGTCCGCGTTGCGTCGCGAGTCGTCCCCGACATCCCAGCCGTCATCGACCTCAGCCTCGGCGGAGACGGGCTCGTCGTCGGCTTCCCAACCATCGTCGACCGCCGCAAGCTGCACATCGCTGAACGACGCCGGCGCTGCGCTCGATGGCCTCGGAGGTTGTTCGACTTCGTCCCAGCCGTCGTCGAGTTGCTCGTCGCTTTCGGGCTCGGAATGCTTGGTCGTCGCGGTCACGGTCAATCGCGCCGGAGCCTAGTCGAGCGCCGCTGTTCGTGCCACCCCGGCGACATGATAGGCTGTTTGAATGGCGACGATTCCAGCTGCGGGGCAGAGCGGGAATAGGCACGAATCACCGGACGAGGTGCTGGCGGACATCGAGCGCATCGTGGGGCTCGACCAGCCACCGATCCGGAACCTCTGGATCACCCAGCGGTATCACACCTTGATGGGACTTTTGGCGAGCGTCATCGGCGACGAAAACGCCAATTGGTCGACCTTTGCGACCTGGGCCTCCAAGACCGCCGGTCAATCCATTCGCGGGGAAGAGGTCCCCGTCGAGCTCCGGCAGCTGCTCGCCGAAGAGATGAGACTGCAACAGCGAATCGCGAGCAGCCTGCATTTTCCTGCCTCCCTGACACCGCATTTCGACCCCTTGGACCTACCGCGCGCCGTGCTCGACGAGGTCGGCCGCCAGATCGCGATCGGCAATTTGCTCGTATTTCAGGAGCTGGCCCCGCTCTTTGCGATCTTCGCTCGCACCTTCGCGGATCCCGCCCGACGCGACGAAGCCCATCTGGCGGACTTCATGCGGCACCTTCGTCCGGGCCCGATCAACGCGGACGGACAAGATCACCTGAAAACCGCGTTCACCGCGTACTTCGCTGCAGCCCGCGCCAGCACACCCAAAGAGCGCGCCGAGTACGCCTTGTACGGCAACCTGTTGATTGGCTTGCACGAGCAAACGCGCCTTCAGGCTTATATCGCCGGCGCGCTCGACGCGCCCTTTGCGGAGCGCACCTACGAAGCGCTGCTCGCGCGCCAAGCGGATTGGCTCGAATGGGTCGCGCGCCCGACGTTCAACGCCCTACTCAAGGTCATCCGCACCGAACTCAAAGATCGCTGGGAGCATCTGGCGACACGCTATCTGATGCGCCTCGCGCTCCCGAACGGAAAATCGCTCGGCCTCGGAGTGGACATACCGGTCGGCGACCGGCCGTTCCCGAACGTGCTCACCCCGCTCGAGTACCGAGAACTGCGTGATCTGGTCAAGACCTACGACCCGCACCTCGACACCTTGCGCGGCAGCGGCGCCAAGAATTGGACCGACCTGAACAATCGCATGGCGTTCATCGCGGATCTGTTTCGGTCACGCCAGCAAGACCGCGACCTCTACCGGCCTCCCTTCAGCGAGCCGCAGCTCGCGCAACTTCGGCAGGGACGAATCCCTGACGGCGACCTGTAACGGCCGCAGGTTTCGCGCCCGAGACTGGGCGCTCGAGCAACGGGCTGCGTGAAACGGAGTTCACGCTCCCCACTGTTTGGCGCTGAAAACGCCGCGCCGAACGTTGGCGCAGCGCGTGCTCGACTGTGTCGAATGACCAGGCGCGGGCCGTGGCTATGGGTTTCTTGTTGTGCGATCGCGGGCGCTGGGTGCGGCGTGCAAACCTCCGCGACGATGCTGCGGTCTCCCCCACGCGCCCTCCCGCCGCGGCCAGCGGACTCGATCGAGATCTTCACCTCGGGTCCGCCCGATCGCCCTCACATCGACCTCGCCTTGATCGAAGCGGAGCAGCAGAGCTCCGGTACGGAGGGGGGCACGGCTGCGCTGGTCGCCGCGTTGCGCGCCAAGGCCGGCGAGCTCGGCTGCGATGCGCTGGTCATCGGAAGCGCCCTGTCGCGCACCGATACGCTGGCCAACGCGCTCACCGGATATGAGCACGATCGAGAGGCGCTGTTTGGAACCTGCGTGGTCTACACGAGTGAGCAGACGGCGGCGGCTGACACGCAGGCGCCGCGCGTGCTCCTCGTCGCACCGCCCGAGCCGCCCAATCAGTGAGCTCTGCTCCGAACCAGGCTCGGGCGCCGGGATTCGATTAGAATACGCGCCATGAACGACACTGCGAGCCACGTCGTGAACGTGGATGAGGTCGAAGAGGTTGGAGAAACCCAAGGCGCGTGGGGCGGTTTCGACAAAGTGCTGACGCCGTCGATGCGGCCCAAAGGAGGACGATTAGGCGTGAGTCGCTCGCGCGTTCCGCCTGGCCACACCATGTGTCCGTTTCACTATCACCAGCGTGAAGACGAAGTTTTCTTCGTACTCTCCGGACGCGGGGTCTTGCGCTACGGCGACGACGTGCGCGCGCTCAGGCCGGGCGACTGCGTCTCGTGCCCTGCCGGCACTCAGGTCGCGCATCAAATTGCCAACCCCTTCGACGAAGA
>DASZQI010000102.1:0-24586 GCA_035549735.1 Polyangiaceae bacterium
CGCCCGAGGCCGAAGAGGCCGCGCGGAACGTCAAGAAGTCGATCGAGTTCGTCGCTCCTGGCGCCGTCCTTTCCAAGAAGAAGCCAGCTCGCGACGCAGGCTGATCCCATCAGCCCTTCGCGCCTCGACGCGCCCGCTCCACGCCCAGATCGACAGTACCAGCCCGCGCTCGGCGCCGCGCCTCCAGCTCGCCAGCGAGCCGCGCAACAACGTCCCATTGCGCCGCCGCACTGGCTCGCATTAGAGCTTGCGCGAGCGCCGCTTCGACCGGGTCCGCATCGCCCAAAACGGGCTTTGATGGCCCACACTCCGGATCTGGTCGAGCCCCATCGCCACTACGATCAGGCATGTTTTCTGCCGGTTCGTGTTCTGTCGGAGCGGGTAGGGGACTGGGGGTCTGGGGGTCGCTGGTTCGAATCCAGCCGCCCCGACCATTTTCTGGAGACTCGTTGGGCAAACGCCACTCTCCCAGAGAGAGCAACGAGAGCCGGAGCCAAGGGGGCCGAGAGCGCGCGGTGCAAGTTGCGCGACCGGAGTCTCGAGCGCGGCGACGACGCGTCGATCCGTGGTCCGGTCAGCTCACAGATCGATCGCGAGCTCGAGCGACGCGTCGAAAGATCCTACGGTCGAGTCGCGGACGACCCACAGCGCGGGCGCGATTGCCTCGAAGGTGATCGTGGTGCGGCTGCCGAGGCGACGGCTCAGTCCGAGGGCCGCTTTGAGCCACGGGCCGTTGCGCGGCAAGTAGCCACTGAAGAAGCGAACGGGCAGGGCGACGTCACTTCCGAGCGGGCTGCGCCATTCGAGCATGGCCGCCGGAAGCACGTTGCTGGCGCGGCCATTCTTACCCTTGAGGTTGATGTAGCTGAGCGCAGCGCCGAGAGTCAGATGATCCCCGGCGTGGTAATCGAGGCGGGGGCCGACGAGGTGGTTGTAAAAGCCGTCGCCGGAAAAGCCGAGGGCGGCTTCGGTGAAGAGGGCGAGGGCGAAAGGGCGGGACGGCGCGACGGGAGAGGGCGCGGGCTGAGCCGAAGAGGGCGGGGTGGACGGCGCAGGTGTAACCGCAGTGGGAGGCGGAGGCACGGACTCGGCGGCGTGCGCGGGCGAGGCCAGGAGGAGCACAGTGAGAGCAGCTGAGAGAAAGAGGCGCATGTTGGATCCTCTAGGGGCTAAGGACCTGCTCGGCGCGGTCGAGGAGCGCTTGGGCGTAGTCGGGGTTGTGAACCGCTGCGCCGCGGTCCTCGAGCACGAATTGGACCAATGCCAGAGCGCGCTCGCGCGGGGTGGTGGCGACGCGCGGTTCGGCGTGGGCAGGGGGGCCGGAGCCTGGAGCTTGGCCAGCTTTCGCGAGAAGTCTTTCTGCGCGGGCGCGCAGCTCGGGAACGGGACGTTCGGCGTGGCACGTCGCGCACTGGCGTCGATCCGCGCGGAAGCCGTGGCTCTGCCCGAGTTGAAGCGTTTCGGGGCCGGCGCGATGGCAGCCGACGCAGCCGATCGCGGCGTGCGGTGCGGGCCCGAGCAGTGGCTCGGACGTGATGGGATCGAAGGCGCCACGGCCAGCCCAAATTGCAGAAGAACTCGGACCGCCGGATTCGGAGGGCGTGTGACAATAGATGCACGCGCTGCTGCGTTCCACTGCGCTTTCCGGCAAATCGACGTAGTCACGACCGAGCTCGACTCGGCGCAAGAGCCCAGGGGTCACCGCGCGTTCGTCGTGCACGGCGTGGCAGGCGCTGCAAGCGATGCCGGTAGGTGCGGAGTCAGCGGGCGGCATGCGGATGCCTTTTCGTTCGCCCTTCACGGCGTCGAGAAACCCCCACGTGGTGTGGCAGCGTGCACAAGCGGCGTGGGCGCGAGTGTCCGGCGAACGGTCGCTGCGCGCGAGGGCCGAGCTGCGCCAGGCCGCGACATGGCCATAGCGCGGCGGCGCGTCGTGGCAGTAAGCGCACACGTCCGTGCGCAGGATCGCGGAGCGCGCGCCGGCTTCGGGCAACTGACCCGGTCCGTGGCAGGCGAGGCAACTCACTCCGCCGAGCCGTCGTAGCGAGCGGGGGAGCCCGGCCCAGTTCGGCAAATCGCCCGGATCCGCGGCCAGTTCGGCGAGCGCGTGCGAAAAGCCGCCATCGGCGCGTCCGGGTTCGCCGGTGGTGTGGCAGCCGAGGCTGCAGGTGAGCGAACCGGATGTGGCCGGCACATCGAGGAAACGCTTGAACGCCGAGGTCATCGGGCTGGTCTCGGCGGCGTGAGTCTCGGTCGCGTGGCACTCGGCGCGCCCGCAATCGAGCGGCACGCTGTCGTAGCGACTCACGAAGAGTCGCAGGGTGTCGCCGCTTGCAGCCGCAAGCTCCCAAGTGCCGGCCAGGTCGGGCACGAGACTGGTGAGCGCACCCCAAGGCATCGGATCCGCGGCAGAGCCCGCCGGACGATGCCGCACGCGGTATCCGCTTCCGCCGAGTAGCACACGATCGCCCAGCGCGACGTTCGGAAGCCCGCGCGAACGCGCCGCGGCGGCCACGTTGATGGCAGCGTCGGCCACACTGCCGTCGGGGCCGGTCCAGCGCGCTACGATGCGCGTTTCTGCGCGTTCTCCGGCCGATACGGAGACGAGCTCCCCCGGGCGCGCAGCCAGCAGGCGCGCCGGCGGCGGGCCAGTGCGGCCGACGATGCGATAGCCGCCATCGGCAGTCGTGTACGAGGTGAGCGGTGCGCCGCTCACTTCCCACGCCACGGTGCCGGGCGAGCGGGTCGCGCAGGTACTGCGCACGGTGACCTCGAAGCGCGCGTCGTAGCCGACCTCGCCTGCTGGGCCGAACAAGCGGATACGCGGTTCGAAGCGCCACTCCGCGCGATTCACGCTCGAGTCGAGCTTCAGCGGACAGGCGTTCGGCGCGTTCAGCTCGACCTGCTCGTCCGCCGGCAACACGATGGATAGGGCTTGGCCCCTGCGCACTGTCTTCTTCACGACTCCGGCGGGGGTTGCGCTCACCTGCATCAGCGACTCGACTGGTAGGTCCGGCGCGGTCACGAGCAATTCGAGCGGGGGACCAGCGCTGCGCGTGTCGCGTGGGTCAGCGCAGCTCGCCGCCGCATAAAACAAGGCCAAAACGGCGTAACCGCGTATCACGGCGCGGTCACGCTGCAGCTGCCGAACCGGCATTGCCCTAACTCGCAATCGGCGTCACCCCAGCAGTTCGGTCGCGGATGAGGCGGAATGCAAACCCCTGCACTACAGTCGCTGCCAGCCGGACAAAGGTCGGGGTGGGTGCAAGCGTCGCCGAGAAGCGGGTGATCGCTGGGCTCGCACACGCGTCGCATCCGCGCGCCGTCGAATTCGAAATGACAGGAGCGAAGCTCGGTTCGCTCCGGCAAATCGGGATCCAAGTCCACACACACGCGCTCTCCATTTTTCCCATGGTGCCGCGCGCCGCACAACCAGCCGGGATCGGCGCTCGCATGGGCTACGCCGGCCGGCTCACTGCCGCCGCGGCACAGCACGGCTCCGGCCACATCTGCGCACTCCCATTCGCCGTCATCGGGCAGTCGAGGTTGCTCTTGGCTGCAGCGCCGGCCGCGGCATTGAAATCGTGGCGCTCGGGCCGCGCGCGGCGAGCAGCGTCGCGTGTTACCGCTTCCCGTGCAGCGATAGTCCCCCGCCCAAGCTCGAATGGCTTCCGGCATGGGCCGATCGCGCAGGCAGAGGCCAGCCGGACAGCCCGCCGCCCAGCACACCCGATGCGCTCCGAGATCCACGCACAGCCCATCTGGATCCGAGTTGGGCGCCGCGACGTCGGCGAGTCTTTGCGGTGTCAGTTGCTCGCCCGCGCCACGCCGGCAACCGAGCAGCGGAAGCGCGAGCAAGAGCACGAGCCAGAGCGACGGGTTTCGTGCCTCGAACGGGCGCTGCACGCGGGCGCCCGACGCGAAGGGAGCGGTCACCCGGCTCGCCACCTGCGTCGACGCCGCGCGACCAAGGCGAAAACGAGGCCGAGGCTCCCGGGACCTACGAGATTGGGCGCTCCCGCGCGCATCGCGCATCCATAGAAGAATGGAGGCGCGGTCGTGCGCACGCAATGCTCATCACTGCCGGTCGTCGAGATCCGACCCAAAAGGTCCCGCACTACCGCTGCGAAGCACACACGGCCGGTCGCCTCACCAACCGTGAGCTGGACGCGTGCACGCTCGCTCTGCGCGAGCCCGGTTTGCGCCACCACACGCGGCCCTTCCTCCCGCGTGCCCGGCCCGCGCGTCTGGAACAAAAGCAGCGCCAACGAGTCCCTGCCGCCATCGTCAGTCGCGCCACCGAGCTCGAAATCGAAACGGAAGCGCGACTCCAGATCGTCGGTGCAATCATCGCGCACCTGCTCGAGATCCCAAGAAACCTTGCGAATTCCGGCGAATTCGGGCGCTTCGACGTCGCTTCCGGCCCCAGTCGCGAAGGTGATGGTTCGGCCCAGGCCGTGGCCGGCGGAGGACAAACCGCGGAGCGCCGGCCAGACCAGCGTGTAGCTCGTGTTCGGCGCGAGCGCGGGGCTCGCGATCGACAGGCGTCGCTCGCTCGCATCGAACTCGGCCGAAACTGGGGTAGCGACGCCCGCCGAGCTGAGCTCGACCGGCTCGTCGAGGTAGTCCGCGGTCTCGGCATAGACCGCTGACAACGTCGCGTTCACCGGCACATTGCTCGCGCCATCCGCAGGAAATGTCGCCCGCAGGTCGGGTCGACCACACGGGTCGGCGAAGGCGAGCCGCGGCGCGCCGCAAAGCCCCGCGAGGCAGAGTAAGAGTGCTGCGAGTGGGTGCCGCGCAAGCGCGCTCATTCGCACTGCACGTCTCCGCAAGCACCCAACATTTCAGTGCGATTGCCGTCTCGATCGAGGTCCTCGCTGTCCACGCAGCAATAGCCATGATCGAGGCAGCAGCGCTCGAGCGCGCCCAGGTTCCGCGCACTACCGAGGCCCGCGCATTCATCGGGCACGTGTTCTTCGCGGCACGCGCCGAAGCTGCGGCCGTCCGCGGTGCAAGTCTGCACGCCCCAGAACGTACAGAACGAAACGAAGCAGATGCGCTCGCTACCCGGTACACACACTTCGCAGCGGCTTGGACAAGCGCTCTGGCGCCCGCCCACGCAGTAGCTCGAGCCGCCGCCCGGGCAGGGGAGTGGCGCCAAGTCGTCGACGCGTCCGTTGCAGTCGTCGTCGCGACCGTTGCACGCTTCCGTGCTCGGAACGCAACTGTTGCCGACGGAGCCACCCACGATCATCGGTGGTGGGTCCACGAGCGAGCTACCACCGCTCGCGCTCCCACCCGTTGCAGCGATTCCACCGGTCGTTAGCGTGCCGCCTGTTGCGATTGAACCGCCCGTCGCAGCCGTGCCGCCCTCGCTCGGAGCACCACCGGTTTGCACGAACCCGCCGCTCGAGAGCGTGCCTCCCGTGTTCGCTTCCAGCTCACCGGGCTCAAGCCCAGACCGTCCACAAGCGAACGCCACTTGCCCCATCGCGGCCAGCAGCAAGAGGTGGCACGATGCTCGCAGCGCCCAGCGCGAACGAGCTTGAAACCGAAGCGAAGAATCGGAAGTCATCGTGCCACGGCGTGCCGCAGGAGCCTGCGCTCCCAGCGCGACCAGCGAAACTGGATCGGTTCTGAAGTATTGTCCGGATTCACCGCCATGGGCAGCCTCCGCTTGGTGCTTGCATTCTTCGTGCTCGCAGCCGCAGCGCCGCACCCCGCGGTTGCACAGTCCCCGCCCGCGCCGCCACCCCCAAACCCTGCTCCTCCTCCTGCTGCCACAGCGTCCCCGTCAACTCCGGTTAACACCCCCCCGCCAACCCCCGTCCACGCTCTCCCCGCCCCCTCCGCTCCGCCAGCCCCCGAAGTTCCGAGCCCCACTCCGGCACCCGTTTCGGTTCCCGCGCCTTCCGCACCCGTTTCCGCGTCGGCCCCCGCGCCTCGCGCAGCCGTTTCCCCTCCCGTTCCCGTTCCCGTTTCCGCACCGCCCGCGCCCGCGGCCGCACCTGCCGATCCCCGCCGCCGCGACCCCCACCTCGATCGCGTCCTCCTCGTCCCCACCGCCGAAACCCAACCGCGGGGCACCGTCACCCTCTCGAGTTACGATCTGGTCCTTTACCAGCTCGGCTACGCTCCCAGCGACTCACTCCAACTCACGCTCACTGCCACCCCTCCGATCGAAGGCTTTTTCCCGTTCGATCTCTCACTCAAGTCGACTCTGGCGCGCGGCGCCGGCTACCGACTCGCCGCTATCGGCTCGGCCAGCGGCGTGCTCGGGCTCGACGATGGCCCCGCGTTCATCGGCCGCCTTGGTCTGGTCGGGCAAGCCTGTCTGGACGCGGCCTGTCGCTCGAGCGCCAACCTCGCGTTTTCGTCATTGCTGCTCGGGCCCGCCACGCTCGTCGGCAGCGGAGCCGGCGTCATTTTGCACGTGAGCGACGCCATCGCGCTGCTCGGCGAAGTCGACACTCTGGTTCCGACCGGGCGCGCGGTCGCCGAGGCGCACGGCATCGCGGCCGGCGCTGGGCTTCGCTGGCGGGGTAAGCGCTGGGCTCTCGATGCCAGCCTGTTCAGCACGCTCGACCGCAAGGGTGTGTTGCCGCTTTTGGTCGGCAGCTATCGCTTTCTGCCGGACTAGCCGACGACGCCGGCTATGCTCGCGGGCCCATGAGCGAGGTGCTGTCACTGGGAGTCGATCTCGGCGGAACGAAAACCGAAGCGGCGGTACTGCGTCGTCCTTCCGCCGGAGCCGCCGACTCGGGAGAGTTCGAGGTCGTGTTCCGCGAGCGCGTTCCGACTCCAGGCAATCAAGGCTATGCGGCCGTGCTCGAAAGCACGGTCGAGTTGATCCAGCGCTTGGCCGCAAAGGCGGGCTGCGCGCTGAACGCGTTGCCGATTGGCGTGGGCATGCCGGGCGCGGTCACGCGTCGCGAAGGCTTGGTGAAGAACTCAAACACCGTGTGCTTGAATGGCCGTCCGTTTCGTGAGGACGTGAGCCGCGCGCTCGGTACTGCGGTTGCGTTCGAGAACGACGCCAATTGCTTCGCGCTGGCGGAGGCTCGACTCGGCGCGGCGCGCGAGCACCAAGAGGGCGTCGTGTTCGGCGTGATCATGGGCACCGGCGTCGGCGGCGGGCTGGTCGTGCAGGGCAAGGTTTGGCAAGGTCTGCAACACTTGGGTGGTGAATGGGGGCACCACGCGGTCGGTCCGTGGCGCAGCCCTTCGCGCAGCGCCGAGGCCGTCGCGGGTCGCGCGTCGGGCTTTGCGCTCGGCGAGCGTGGTGCTTGCTACTGCGGAAAAACCGGCTGCCTCGAGCTCTACGCGAGCGGCCCTGCCGTGGAGCAAGACTATCTGCGGCGCAGTGGAGCGGCTCGCAAGCTTCCCGAGATCGCAGCGCGTCGCGCGGAGGACGTGCACGCCAATGCCGCGCTCGAAGAAATGCTGGAAGCGTTCGCGCGCGGCCTGGCCAACGTGATCGATATCGTCGATCCGAGCGCGGTCGTGCTGGGCGGCGGTGTCTCGAACCTCGCGCTGCTTTACGATGAGGGCCGCGAGCGCCTGGCGCGCTACGTCTTCAACGACGAACTGCTGACCCCGGTGCTCAAGCACCAGCTCGGCGATTCCGCGGGCGTGATCGGCGCCGCACTGCTTCAAGGCTGAAAGCGGAGCGTTGCGTTACTGCCGCTGGTAGGTGGCCTCCAAGAAGAGCCGCCACGTTTGGCCGCCGTCTTGTGAGTTTTCCACGCGAAAGTCGTAGCTGTCCTCGTCCTTGAACGAGAACGTGTAGCGCCCGCGTTCGGCGCCCACGGTTTCATGCTCGAAAATCAGAGTGTCTCCGGTCCACGTTCCGCGCGACGGCGCGCTCGGCACGTGCCCCAGCGAGTCGACCCAGAACCAGGTGTACTTCTTGACCGTGTCGTCCCAACCAAAAATGCCGTGACCCTGATAAACGACGCGCCCATCGCGCTCTTCGACGTAGTCCTGAATCAAGAAGAAGCCGCCGATGTCGACTCGGCATTTGTAACGGCCCATGGCCATGCCCCCCGGCCCCCACGGCGAAGGACTCAGCGTCTCTTCTCCGAACCACGTTCCAGCCAGTCGATGCAGTTTCCGATGGTGCTCGTTGGGCTCAGGCATAGCCATCATGGGCTTCTCTCCTTATTCGGGTGGGTCGTGGCGAGACCCTTCTCCGTCGGCAACTAGTGCCGTTTTCTTTCGTACTCTCGAAGCGTCGCAATCAGTGCCGGTAGCGGGGAATGCGTGGCGTGCTCACCGCGGCCAGCGTGTGCGCGATGGCGGTCCAGGTCATGCCGTCTCCGCCCAGGGTCTGCTGTGAGCTCATCACATAGGCGAGGTCACCGAGCGTTATCATGCCGACCAAACGCTTCTCTGCGTCGACGACGGGCACGCGTCGGATACGGTACTGCTGCATCAACGCCTGAACGGTAGCGGGCGTATCCTGCGGGGAGCAAAACTTGACGTCGCGCGCCATCGCACTCGCCACGCTCGACGCGCGCAGAGCGACCCCTTGAAGCTGCGCGGCCATGGCCAAGTCGCGGTCGGTGATGATCCCAACCAACTTGCCGTCGCGATCGACGACGGGCACGGCGCCACAATCGTTCTCCCACATGATCTGCGCGGCCGTGGCCAGCGTGTCGTGGGGAGTGCAGGTATGTACGTCGCGCGTCATGATTTCTGCGATCTTCACGAGCATCTCCTTTCGCTGGGTCGGTCTCGGGTCGGCGCCAAGCCGGGGCGCTCGCCGCACAGCTTACTCACCCAGCCGTGTAGGCGCGAGAGCGGGTTTTCGCCCCATATCCCGGGGCCAAAGACCGGTGAGGGACTTCGGCCGTCCTCGGCTATACTGAACGACAGTGGATTTCTGGGCCTACGCACGGCAGTCCGACCCCTCCCTCGACTTGCTCCAGGGGGCGGTGCTGATTGCCCAACTGGCGTATCCCGCGCTGGAGCACGCCGCGGAGGCACGCCGACTGGACCAGCTCGCCGCGCCGCTATGCGGCCGGGATCTGGCTTATCTGCCCGCGATTGCCCAGGCGCGCGCCCTTTCTGACCACCTTCACCTGGGCTGCGGCTTCCGCGGCAACACCGAGCACTATCACGAGCCGGACAACTCGTTCGTGAACCGCGTCCTGCAGACCAAGCTCGGAATTCCGATCAGCCTGTCCGTCGTCTACATCGAGGTCGCGCGGCGCGCCGGGATTCGCGCAGAGGGCGTTGGGTTTCCCGGACATTTCCTGGTGCGCATCGACGATGGCGCCGACGTCGCGGTCCTCGACCCGTTTTTCGGGGGGGAGCTCTTGGATCGGGCGGCTCTGAAACGTCGCCTTCACCAGAGCGCGCCGAACATGCGCTTCATGGAAGAAATGCTGGCGCCGGCCTCGGTGCGGCAGATCGTGACCCGCATGTTGATCAACCTGCGCACCATTTACGCCGCACGCGGAGACGCGGGCCGCCTTCTAGTGGTGCTCGATCGACTGGTCGACCTGATGCCGGACGCGGCCGATGAGATTCGCGACCGGGGCTATCTGTGCGCCCGCCTTGGCGCTCCGCGCGCAGCCGCAGCGGATTTACGCCACTACGTCGATGCGCTGCCCAATGCCGGCGACGTCGCAGAAATACGCAAGGCGATCGAACGGCTCGAAGCGCGCGTCGAAATGCTCCACTGAGCCCGGGTCACGGGGGCAGCACGCCCTGACCGACGCAGCCGTACTCACCCAGGAGGTAGTAGGCGCGCTTGCACTCGACGTCGACGCTCGCCTCACGCCGGGCTTTGCCCTTTTCCTGAAGCTCGACCTGGTACGTGAAATTCTGAGCCAGGGGTGAGCGCGACTCACGCGTGATGCGGGCAGTGCATTGGCGCTCGCCGCAGGCAGTGCGCTGGGCCTGGGCTTTGACTTCGGTATTGTCGAAATAGACGTTGTACAAGCCGAGCGCGGTGCCGCCCAAGAGCAGCACGGAGCTGAGGCTGCGGACGATGCTGCGTTCTGCCATGGACCCTCAGTTACCGGCCATCTCGAGCTCGAAGAAGGGCGGTGGACGGTCCTTCGCCCACCACAGCCCGCAGCCGACGCTGACCAGGTGCTTGGCGAAGATTCCGCGGTAATAGGAGCCGTTTCGTACGTAGATATCGCTGTCGGTGCGCACTTTGTCGCAGCGCTCGCGCAGATCGGTGCGCGTCGTGACTTCGAAGTACACGAGGCCACGCGCCATCGCGGCGATGTTTGCGACCGCCGGCGCAACGTCCGGATCGGGCAGGTACTGAAGCACGCCTTGGCACACGATCAGGTCGTGCTTCTTGCGATCGCGCCAGCGCGCGATGTCGCGAAATTGGAAGCCATGTTTTTTGCACATGGCCTGGCTGACCTCGGTCCCCGTGTACTGGACGCCTTTCGCGTTCTTCTCGATCCAGTGCTTCCACAGCCCGATTCCAGCACCGATGTCGAGCACGCTCTTCATTTCGATACGGTTGTAGCGGGCGAACGCAAACACGAAGTCCGCCAAGTTCGCGTGCTCGTCCTGCGACGTCACTCGCGTCTGCGGGGCCTCGTAGTAGCGGTGGTAGTACGCTTCGTCGAAGCGTCGGAACCGATCCATGCCAGCAGTCTACTCGAACGGCGGCGCCATCCGTCCACGCCGGCGCGTGGAAGACACGCCAGAACGATCCGTCAGGCTGCCCGGCCTCGCTGGCGGTGCGCTTAGCGAACGGCCTATATAAACCAGAGCTTGCATGGTTGCGAAAGTATGCAAGTATAGGCCGAGTGGCAACGCCGCCCGCCCTGGAAGCCCGTTGGCAGCTGTATCGCCTGCTCGGCGAGCCCTTTCGTTTGCGACTTTTGGCGCTCGCAGCCGAAGAAGAGCTGGCGCTCGGCGAACTGGCGGAGCTGCTCGACGAGTCGCAACCGAACGTCTCGCGGCACGCCGGGCCGCTTCGTCAGGCTGGCCTGCTCGCGGAACGGCGGCACGGGACGCGCACCTTCGTGCGGCTGTCGGAGGGCATGGAGCGGGATGCGGTGGTGGCCGACGCGCTCTCGCTCGGCCGCGCGCTGTGCGAAGACGAGGGGCGGCTCGCGCGAATTCCCGAGCTCGTCCGCCGGCGCGACGCGCGCACGCGCGAATTTTTCGCGCGCCCGGCCGCGCCGAACGAGCCCACCGCCCTGGCGGCGGAGCTTCCCGCTTATCTCCAGGCACTGCGCGAGCTGGTGCCAGCCCGTGAGCTGGCGGTCGATGCGGGCACGGGTGAGGGCGTGCTGCTCGACGCTCTGGCGCCGATCTTCCGGCGCGTGATCGCGGTCGACCGCAGCGACGCACAACTCGAGCGCGCCGCGGAGCGCGTCGCTCTGCGCGGCTACGGCAATGTCACGCTGCTCGCGGGCGAGCTCGGTGACGAGGCCATTCGACGCGCGGTCGGCGCGGGCGCGGATCTGGTGATGGCTTCGCGGGTGCTGCACCATGCGCCGCGCCCACGCGCGGCGCTGGAAGCGCTCGTTCGCTTGCTCAAGCCGGGCGGCCGCTTGGTGGTCGTGGACTACCAGCGTCACGCGGACGAAGCCTTCCGCGAGCGTCAAGCCGACGTATGGAACGGCTTCGAACCGGACGAACTCGAGGCGCACGCGCGGGCTGCAGGGCTTTCGGAGGTACAGGCGCGCCCGCTCCCGCAGAGCTTCGTACAGAACCAAAGCGACGAACACATCGCTTGGCAAACCTTGGTCGGCATTCGCCCGCTCGGCGCCGGCGCGGAGCCGCGGCGCGACTAACCGTTTTCGAAATCAGAGGAAGGAACCGGATTATGGCACAAGTAACGAACATCGAGACAGCGTTCAAAGCTCGCCGTCAGCCGCAGCGAATCGATACCGAGCAGGGTGACAACTTTCGGGTCAAGGACCTCGGTCTCGCCGCCTGGGGACGGAAAGAGATACAGATCGCCGAACACGAAATGCCGGGCCTGATGGCCCTGCGCGCCGAGTTCGGTCAGAAAAAGCCGCTCGCCGGCGCGCGTATCGCGGGCTGCTTGCACATGACCATTCAGACCGCGGTGCTGATTGAAACGCTGCGCGAGCTGGGCGCCGAGCTGACGTGGACCAGCTGCAACATCTATTCGACTCAAGACCATGCGGCGGCTGCTATAGCGGCAGCGGGCATTCCGGTGTTCGCCTGGAAAGGCGAGACCGAAGAGGAATACGAGTGGTGTCTCGAGCGCCAGATCTTCGCGTTCGAGGGCGGCCGGGGACCGAACATGATCCTCGACGACGGCGGCGACCTCACGGTCTTCATTCACCTGCGCCACCCCGAGCTGTTCGGCGGAAGCGACCCGATTCGCGGGCTCAGCGAAGAGACCACCACGGGCGTGCATCGCCTGTACGAGATGGCAAAGCGCGGAGCGTTGAAATGCCCGGCCATGAACGTCAACGATTCGGTGACCAAGAGCAAGTTCGACAACACCTACGGCTGCCGAGAGTCACTGACCGACGGCATCAAGCGCGCGACCGACGTGATGTTCGCCGGGAAAATCTGCGTGGTCGCGGGCTTCGGTGAGGTCGGGAAGGGCTCGGCGCAAGCCATGCGCGGGCTCGGCGCGCGGGTGCTGGTCACCGAGATAGACCCGATTTGCGCGTTGCAAGCAGCGATGGAGGGCTATCAGGTGGTGACGATGGACGAAGCGGCCCCGCTCGGCGACATCTTCGTGACCGCCACCGGCTGCTGCGACGTGATCCGCGGCGAGCACATGCAAGCGATGAAGAACGAGGCGATCCTGTGCAACATCGGTCATTTCGACAGCGAAATCGACGTGGCGTGGCTCGAGGGCCAGCCCGGCATTCGTGAAGAGAACGTGAAGCCGCAAGTCGATCAGTTCGTGTTCGCCGACGGTAAGCGGCTCACGCTGCTGGCGCGCGGCCGGCTCGTGAACCTCGGCTGCGCCACTGGCCACCCCAGCTTCGTGATGAGCACGAGCTTCACCAACCAGGTCTTGGCTCAGATTGCGTTGTTCAATGAGGCACTTCCGCTCGGCGTGCACCTGTTACCGAAGAAGCTCGACGAAAAGGTGGCGCGGCTCCACCTCGGCAAGCTCGGCGCGAAGCTCGACTCGCTGAGCCCCAAACAGGCCGAGTACCTGGGGATCAGCGCGGAAGGTCCGTTCAAGCCAGAGCTCTACCGCTACTGAACCCGGCGCAGGGCTTGCCAGGCGCCCGCGCGCGAGCGAGGATGCTGAGCGTGACGCCGGCCGAAAAAAATATCGTGAAATCGCTGATCGCCGTAGCCTGGGCCGACGGGCATATGGAGCGCTCCGAGGTGAGCGTGATTGAAGGGTTGCTCTCGGGGTTCGACGCCAGCCCCGAGGAAGAGCGCGAGCTGCTCGAGTACGCGAGCACGCCGCGCACGCTGGAGGACGACATCCCGCTGTCGGTCCTAGCTCCGGAGGATCGCGAGCTCTTGTTCGCCAACGCGGCGCTGCTCACCAACGCCGACGGCATCGAGAGCGCGAGCGAGCGCAGTTTGCTCGGCCGGCTCGGCACGCTGCTCGGCCTCTCGCACGACGTGCGCGTCGAAATTCTCGATTCGGTGCGCGGCGCGAGCAAGCGCGCACCGAAACCCGAGCAGTAACTCCGATTCTACGAGTTCACCGGCGCGGGCGGGGGAGGGAGCATCGAGCGGCCGACTCCGAGCCCGGAGATGCCGCCGGAGACCAGGAACGTCATCAGCTCGGCGCTCGGGACGTCGAGTGGTTCGACCTGCTCGCGCGGGACCACCAGCAACGAACCTGCGAAGTTGTACGATTGGGGTAGATACACCGCGACGTAGCCGGGCATGCCGAGCGCGAGCAAGTCTTCGCGCGTGATGAAGCCGAGCATCCGTACATCGGCTCCGCCGTACGGTCGAATCGCGACCGGGCGATCGAAGCTCTTACGATCACCCACGAACGCGCCCACCAGGTCTTTGATCGAGCCGTAGATGAGCTTTACCAGCGGCACCCGGCGCAGCAGGCGTTCGGTGCCTTCCAAAATTCCGCGGCCGACCACGTTCGAGGTGAGAAAGCCAATCAGCGTAATCAGAGCCAACGTGACCAGTAGTCCGAGGCCCGGAATCCCGATCGGCAGCACCTGATCGATGAACGACAGTAGCTTCAGGATGATGTACAGCGTGAGCGCGAGCGGCGCAGTGACGAAGGCGCCACGCAGGAAGTAGCGAACAAGGGGGCGCAACCACATGCGCGGGAGCGTAGCTCGACTCGGCCGGCTACGCGCGGATGGCTCCCTCTACGGCGTTTCGCTGCGCGGGTAGCTGCCCAAAACGCGAACCGTCGAGCACTCCTGCCGCAAGCGCTCGATCGCCTGCGCGACCGCTGGATCGGTGCGATGCCCTTCGACATCGCTGAAAAACACGTACTCCCAGCGCCGTCCCACCGCCGGCCGCGACTCGATGCGCGTCAGGTTGAGCCCCTCGGCATCGAAGATTTCGAGCACGCGGCGCAGCGCACCGCGGGTATGCGCGGTCGAGAAGGCCAGGCTGGTTTTGTCGCAGCCCGTGGCCGGCGCGTCGCTCTTGGCCACCACCACGAAGCGAGTCGCGTTCTCGGCGCGATCCTGGATGTTCTCGCGAATGATCGACAGCTCGTGGAGCTCGGCCAACAGGCGGCTGCCGAGGGCTGCGGCGGACTCGTCGAGCGCAGCTTCGCGCGCGGCTGCGGCGGTAGAGCTCGAACTGACCAGATCCGCGTGCGGCAAGTGGCGGGCGAGCCATTGGCGGCACTGCGCCAGCGGCTGCGGGTGCGAATAAACCCGGCGGATCTTGGCCAGATCGGGCTGCCGCCCGATCAGGCATTGCGGGACGTCGATCACGAACTCGCGCTGGATCAAGACGTCGGTTTCGAGCAGCGCGTCGAGCGTCGCGGTGACGCCGCCTTCGGTAGAGTTCTCGAACGGCGCAACGCCGTAGGTCACCGCGCCGCGCGCGACCGCGTCGATCACGCTGCCGATGGTGGCGGTCTCGACGTAGCGCGCGGCCAAACCGAACGCGGCCTGCGCCGCGATGTGCGAGAAGGTGCCGGGTGGGCCCAGGTAGGCGACCGTCTGCGGCTCCTCCAACGACAGGCAGGCGCTCAGAATTTCGCGAAAGACCGGGCGGACGCTGGCTTTGGGAAACAGCGCACCGGGGCGCGCCGCAAGGACGCGTTCGACGCGCTCAAGCAGGCTGCGCTCGCGCTCCGGATCGTGCGCGGCCAGGCCTGCGGCGCGCTTTTCAGCGGCGATTTCACGCGCCACGTGCGCCCTGCGGTCCAGCAGATCCAGCAGTTGGTCGTCGAGGGCGTCGATGCGCCCGCGCAGTTCGTCGATCGACATGGCTAGCGGCTCCGTTCGATCACGCTTCGTAGCACCGAAGCCGCGTGCATGCGGGCGTAGTCGTTCCAGCCGAGCAGCTGGGTCGCGCCCTCAACGACCGCAGTCCAGGCGTCCGCCTCGGTGCGCAGCTTGCGAACCACCTGCACGGCGCGCTCGACCGGCATCGACTCCCGGATCGCTCGTGGCAAGCCCGAATGCAGAACCCGTGCGCAGTCTAGCACGGCGGCCTGAAGCTCATGCGATGCGCGCGCGCTCTCCCGAATCGCGGTGTGCGCGCGGCTGACCAGGTGAGCCACTTTCAAGAGCTGCGGCTCGGACGTGCCGCCCAGGGAAAACGCCGCCCAAGTACGCGCGATCGCGGCCTCTTCAAAGGCGTCCACGTCGCCCCTCTCTACCCGTTCACTGAGCCAGGCGATCAGCGCGCGGGCGGCGCGCATCCAGTCGGGCGAGACGGGCGGCTGACTCTCGCGAAAGTGCCGAGCCTGGCGCTCGGCGGTGGGCGTCGTCTCCGGGAGGTTGTCGCTGACCTCGAGCGTCTCGAGCGCGGAGCGTTCGGGACGGAACGGCGTGACTGCGTGCTTCGGGCTCTCGAAGAAGGGTGGGCTGTCGCGCTCGTTGAAGAGCGGCCAGGTGCCACGGAGGTTGTCGGCTGACCCTGCTGCCGGCAGGGAAGGCTTCGAACCCTTGCGCTTCACTTCAAAATATCCGTCAGCGCCTGCAGCTTGAGTGCGAGCGCGATGTCTCCCTCTACCTTGAGTCGCTGCGAGAAGAACAAGGCCTGTCCGTTGGCGCGCCCCTCGAACAAATCGATCGCGTCTTGCCCGGTCATGCGAATGGTGCAGGGCGCGGTTCCGTCGCCTACCTTCACCCCGACGTCGTCCTTCAGGTTCACGATGAACGTGCCGCCGCCCTCCCCATCCAGAATGAAGCGATAAACGGCGCCAACCGCCTGCGCTTGGGCCTTTTTTTCGAGCAGTCGAGTGTGGAGTTCCTGCATCTTCTCGCTGGCGGTGGTCATGCGGGGCAGTCTAGCCGCCGCCAGGAAGCGAGGGAAGGGGCCCAGCCTTCGGGGCTTCAGTGGCCAAGCCGAGCTCCGAAAATAAAAAGGCGTAGATATCGGTCAGTTCGCCCGTGAGCTTACTGACCGGTGTGCCCGCCCCGTGTCCGGCGACCCGCTGCGTCCGCAGCAGCACCGGTCGCTCGGTCGCGTTCGCGGCTTGCAGCGCGGCCACGAACTTGCGCGCGTGCAACGGGTCGACCCGCGTATCGTTCTCGGCCGTGGTGACCAGCACCGCCGGATAGGAAATATTCGCCCGCACGTGGTGATAAGGCGAGTAGGCAAGCAGTCTGCGAAACTGCGCTTCGTCTTCCGGCGAGCCGTATTCGGGGACCCACAACTTGGCGATCAGAAAACGCGGATAGCGGACCATGTCGGTGAGCGGCACGCCGGCGACCGCCGCGCGGAACAGCTCCGGCCTTTGAGTGAGCGTGGCGGCCACGAGCAAGCCGCCGTTCGACCGGCCGTGAATCGCGAGCTTGTCGGGGCTGGTCACGCCGCGCTCGATCAAACTCTCGGCGACCGAGATGAAGTCATCGAAGGTGTTCTGCTTGTGTTCGAGCTGGCCTGCGCGGTGCCAAGCTTCCCCGAACTCGCCGCCGCCGCGCAGAATCGCCTGGACGTACACGCCGCCGCGCTCGAGCAGCGCCTGCACGGAGCGTGAGAAGCGCGGTTGGATGTTTTCGTTGAAGCCGCCGTAGCCGTACAAAAGGGTCGGCTGAGGGCCTGTTTTTTGCGCTGAATCGCGGCGGCGTACCGCATGATACGGCACCCGAGTGCCATCCTTCGAGCGCGCCCAAAACGCTTCGGTGACGTAGTCCTCGCTGCGAATCGGCGCGGAAACGGCCTGCCAACGCTCGGTTTTCCCGCTCTTGAGGTCGAGCCGCCGAATCTCGGGGGCGAGCGCGAACGACTCGAACGCAAAGAAGGCCTCGGTGCCGTCGTGGAGCCCCACGAAGCCGTCGCTGGTGCCGAGCGTGGGCAGCGGGACGGCGCCGAGCGACCGCCCGTGTCGGTCGAAGCGCTCGAGCCGCGAGGCGCCTTCGTGCATGTAGGCGAGCAACGGCTCGCCATTCACCACCTCGAAGTTCTTGATTACGTCTTCGGCGTGTTCGGGGACCAGGCTGCTCCAGCCGGCGCGCTCCGGGCGCGTGGGATCGACCGAGAAAAGCTGATACCGCGCGGCGTCTTCGTTGGTCATCACGTACAGCGCGTGGTCGTGCGCGGTCGCGGCGTAGCGAACGTTACCCTCGGGAGTGATGCGCTTGAAGGCGAGCGGCTGTACCTTGGTGTCCGCCACGTACAGCGCGCTCTCGCTCCAGCCGCGGCTCACGGTGATGACCAGCCAGCGCCCGTTCGGCGAAAGGCTGCAATTCGGAAAATCGGTTAGCGGTAAATCCGCGCCGAAAATCAGCGGGTCGTGCGCGGGATCCTGGCCCAGGCGATGTAGGTAGATGCGCCGGTGAAAGCGACGTTCCTCGGCCGGCACCGTGCTCGGATCCGGGTAGCGCGAATAGTAGAAGCGGCTACCGTCCGGCACCCAGCAGACCGAGGCGTAGCGCGTGCGATCGATGCGATCGGGCAGGTCCCGAGCGGTCCTCACGTCGCGAACGGCGAGCGTGCTTTCTTCGCTGCCGCCCTGACTCGCCCCGTAGGCGAGCAGCGAGCCGTCTTCCGAGGGTTCGTAAAAGTCGAGCGCCGTGGTGCCGTCGCCCTTGCCGCCGAGGTTGGGGTCGAAGAGCACGCGATCGGCGCCGGCCAGGCCGTCACGCACGTAGAGGATTGGTTGCTCGTCGCCAGCTTCACGTCGCGTGTAGAACAGGCGCAGCTTGCCTTCGCGAGTGCGGCGCAGCGTGGGCAACGAAATCGAGCCAATCGAAAGCAGTTCGGTCATCCGGTGCCGCAGCGCTTCGCGCCCGGGGACCTCGGCGAGCGTGCGCTCGGTGAGCGCGTTCTGGCGGTCGACCCAGTCTTTGACGTCCGGCGCCGCGCCGTCTTCGAGCCAGCGATAGGGATCGGAGACCGACTCCCCGAACACCAGCTCTTTCACCTCTTCCCGACGCGTGGGCACGGGCAGACTGCGGGCAGGCCACTTTTCCAGCATGATTTCGGCCTTCGGCAAGGGGGCCTGGCTGGCCTTACGGCTCGGCTGCGAGAAAACCATAGGCCGACTGCACGCCGCGAGCCAGGCGAGCAGGGCCAGACCGAGCAGGGCGGCGCGCGGCCGTCGCGAGGTCACGAGGTCGCCGAGGGAGCCGAGGCCGGGGGGAGCGAAGGGAATTTCCGCGACAACTGCTCGAGCCGTTGCTGACCGCCTTCGGTCTGGGGCTCGTAGAGGTCGGGCGTGCGTTCGAGCGGCCGAATCTCCACAGCGTGCGTGGACAGGCCGACCACCGCATCGAGATCGGCGAGCAGCGCTTCGATCGAGGCATAGCGATTCTCACGACGCTTGCGAGTCGCGTTCATGATCACCGCTTCGAGTCGCGGATCGAGCCCCGCTTCGAGCCAAGTGGCCTGCGGAATCGGCGAGAACAGCTGATGGCGCACCGGGTAGCCCACGCTGGCTTCGAAGGGCAAATGTCCGAGCAGCATTTGAAACAGTACCAGGCCGAGTCCAAAGACGTCGCAGCGCGCATCGAGCGCCTCGTGCAAAATTTGTTCGGGCGCGAGGGTCGCGACCGCTTCGCGCGAGCCTTCGAGCGCATCCGGCTGCGCATCTTCCCAGAGTTGCGCGAGGCCGTAGTCGAGCAGTTTCACGCCGTAGGGCTCCTCGGGCGCCCCTTGGACCATCAAGCTCTTGGCGCTGAGACCACCGTGAACGACGCCCGCCTTGTGCAGCGCCGAGAGCCCCGCCGCTGCTTGGCGCGCGAAGACCAGCGCTAGATCGGTCGGCAGCCTGCCATCACGCCGCAGCACATCATCCAGGCGCTCACCCGCTAGCGCTTCCATGACCAGGAAGGGCAGCCCGGTCGGGGTCTCGCCGACGCCCAAAAGCTCGACCAGATTGGGGTGCAGAATTGGCTCGAGCCGCGCGGTGGCGCTGGCGATGCGGCTCAGGATCTCACCGTCCTTCGCGGCCTCGGGCGAAAGCAGACGAATCACCACCGAGCCGCTCGTGTCCAGATCCTCCGCCAGGTAGACACGTGACGCCGACCCGCGGCTCAGATAGCCGCGGATCTTGTACCGCTCACTGAGCACCGCTCCGGTGAGCTGGCAGGGGCGAACGCTGAACGCCGCGGGCGACGCGCGGCGCGGCGCAGACCGGGGTGGGGTCCAACTATCGACTTTGGACACGGTTTCCGTGAGCGCCGAAAGCGTTCGCCCCGAGGGGCCTAGTCGGTCTCGCGCGGCGAGCTCTTGATCGCCTCTGGATTGGCAAGGCTAGCCTTGCGGTCCGAGATGGGAACGTACTTTCGCTCGTCGTAGCCGGTGTAAATCTGGCGCGGACGCGCGATCTTCTGCTCCTTGTCGAGCAAAAGCTCTTCCCATTGCGCGAGCCAGCCCGACACGCGCGGAATGGCGAACAGCACCGGGAACATGTCGACCGGGATCTTCAGGGCTTCGTAGATGAGCCCGGAGTAGAAATCGACGTTCGGGTACAGCTTACGGCTCACGAAGTAGTCGTCCGAGAGCGCGATGCGTTCGAGCTCGAGCGCTACCGAGAGCAGCGGGCTCTTCTTGCCCACGATGTCGAACACCTGATCCGCCAGGCGCTTGATGACGCGCGCGCGCGGGTCGTAGTTCTTGTACACGCGGTGGCCGAAGCCCATCAGGCGACCACCGACGCCGCCCTTCACCTCTTTGATGAAGGCGGGCACGTTGCTGACGTTGCCGATCTCGCGCAGCATGCGCAAAACGGCTTCATTCGCGCCGCCGTGCAGCGGGCCGTACAGCGCCGCTGCCGCGCCGGCCACCGCGACGTAGGGATCGGCGCGCGAGCTGCCGACGCCACGCATGACGTTGGTGGAACAGTTCTGCTCGTGATCGGCGTGCAGGATGAAGAGTACGTCGAGCGCACGTACGATCTCGGGGTGCACCTCGAACTTCGGCTCGGCGATGCGCTTCATCATGTACAGGAAGTTCTCGGTGTAGCTGAGCTCGTTGCTCGGATACACGAACGGCATGCCCATGGCGTGGCGGTAGCTCCACGCCGCCAGCGTCGGCATCTTGGCGATCAAGCGCGTCATCTGGTTACGGCGAATGCCATGGTCCATGACGTGCTTGGCTTCGGGGTAGAACGTGCTCAGCGCGCTGACGCTGGCGCACAACATGCCCATGGGATGCGCGTCGTAGCGGAAGCCATCGATGAAGGTGCGAACGTTCTCGTGCACGAACGTGTGGTGGGTCACGTTCGTCGTGAACTCGTTGAGCTCGGACGCCGTCGGCAGTTCCCCGTTGATGAGCAGGTACGCGACTTCGAGGTACGTCGCGTTTTCAGCCAACTGATCCACCGGGTAGCCGCGGTAGCGCAGAATGCCGAGGTCGCCGTCGATGAAGGTGATCGATGACCGACACGAACACGTGTTCATGAAGCCGGGGTCATACGTCATGAGCCCGAAGTCCTGCTCATTGACCTGGATCTTGCGCAGGTCGGTGGCACGGATGGTTCCGTCGGCGACCGGGACCTCGTAGGTCTTGCCGGTCCGGTTGTCGGTGATGGTGAGGGTATCCTTGGGCATCGTTTGCGTGGCTCCGAGCGGTGGCTTGCGGAAGGGGATACTTTCCCGAAGGGTCCCCTCCCGCAAGGCCTCGCGAGCGCCGGCCCCGTTTTTTTGGCCCGACCCCACCGCTTTCGGCATGAGTCGGGTGATGTTTTCGGTTCCGGCGAGGCTTCGGGCCAAACGCGCCGTTTCGGCCCTCGGGCTCTTTTTCCTGGGCTGTTCTCGGCACGTTTCGTCCGACGATCCCGCAGCTCTGAAGCTGAAAGCCGAAAATGGCGGGCCAAAGCTCGGCGTGGAGGACTGGTCACACGTGCCGGTTCCACCCGAAGAGGGCCCCAAGCTCGCGCCGGTGGCCATGGTCGTGCCGGTGCGGGCCAAGCCCGCGCCAGATGCCGAAATTGTCGGAGTGCTGCGCGTGGGCGCTCGGGTCGCACGCTCGGCAACGCCCGTCACTTCCAGGGATTGTGCCGGGGGTTGGTACGCCGTTCGCCCGTTCGGGTTCGTGTGCGTCGGGCCCGACGTGACCCTGAAGCTGGACCATCCGGTCGCGCGCGCGATTCAGATCGAGCCGGATCGTTCCAAGCCGATGCCGTACAAGTACGCGTTCTTGCGGGCGATCGCGCCGAACTACATGCGCGTGCCCACGAAGGAAGAGCAAGAGCGTTACGAAATGCGCCTCGAACGCCATTTGCGAAATTGGAAGAAATTTCGCGACAAATGGGACGTGCTCGAGGTGGGCGCGAACGACGTACCGCTCGACGCGAACGGTCAGGCAGCGGGTCCGCCTCCGGAGCAGCCGCGTCCGATGGATCAAAACGAGCGCTTCGGGGGCAGCGGCGACGATCAGGTGCCGAGCTGGCTCCAGGGCGAGCGGCGCATCCCCAACCTGTCGTCGTTCAAGGTGCCCGGTTATGCGGTCATCTCGAACCGTATCAAGCGCCACGGCGGAGTCGCGCTGCTCGGCTCGTTCGTGGGGCCCGAGTCGGCCCAGGGGCGGCGCTTCGCGGTGACCACCGATGCGCGACTGATTCCAGCGGACAAGCTCAAGCCGGACTCGGGCTCACCGTTCCACGGCCTGGATCTGAAAAAGATCGGTTTGCCGGTCGGGTTTGCGCGCGCGAAGGACGCGCATTTTCATCGTTTGGAAGGCGGACGCTTCGAAGAAGCCGAGCGCCTTTCATTTCGCCAGATGGTCCCGCTCAGCGGCAACGTGCGCATGGTGGGCTCGACTCGCTGGGTAGAGACCCGGGATGGTCGCTGGCTGTTGAGTGAAGACTTGGGCACGGTGGCCAAGCCCAGCACCCTGCCTGCGTGGGTGAAGAAGAACACCAAGTGGATCGACATTTCGATCGTCAATCAGACACTGACGCTGTGGGAAGGCGATTTGCCGGTGTACGCCACGCTGGTGTCGACAGGGCGTGATGGGCTCGGTGAACCGGGCAAGACGCTCAGTACTCCGCAGGGAATCTTCCGCGTGTTTCAAAAGCACATCACGACGACCATGGACTCGGACGTGGCCGACCACGAGTTCGAGCTGCGCGATGTGCCTTGGGTGATGTACTTCAAAGGTGGATATGCGCTGCACGCGGCGTACTGGCACGACGATTTCGGGCGGCCGCGCTCGCACGGCTGCGTCAACCTGGCGCCAATTGACGCGCGCTACGTGTTTCTCTGGTCGACCCCGAGCGTGCCCGAGCACTGGCAAGCGACGTACGCCGGCGAAAGCACCGAACCCGGGACGACCATCAATATTCACCCATAGCCGGCAGAGCAGCTCGCGAGAGCGCTACCAGAGCAGCGCTCAGTCGCGGCCGCTGGCGCGAAGGGCGATGGCGCGGAAGCGGCCGTTCGGGAAGCGCGCGAGGTACCTTCGCGCGTAGTCGGCTGCGCGTGGATCGTGGCGCGCAGAGGCGGCTTCGATGGCCAGCGCGAGGGCGTCTTCGGTGAGCGCGCCGCCCGGGTGCGCCGCCAGGTACTTGTCCAGGAGCACCTGGGCGTGGGCGGCGTCCCCGCGCTTACGCAGCGCGCGGATTGCCTCGAGCACCTGGGACGGGTCCTCTCCCTCGTTCACCGGACGGGCTTTGACCTCGCGAGCCGGATGCGACTCCGCACGGGCGGTCCGTGGCGCGGGGGGCGGCGCGTCGACCGTCGGCTCGGGCGCGGGTTCCGGCGTGGTGGCGGGCGGAGCAACGACGACCTTGGGCCCGGCGATGTGCGCGACCGGCTGTGGTGGAGCGGCCTGCTCGGGCGCACGCACTGCGAACCAACCCGCTGCCGCTGCGGCCACCCCTACGCCTCCGAGCGCCGAGGCCGCGACCGGGTGCGCCGCGAACCAACCGGGCTGCACCGCGGCGCGCGACAAGCGTTGCAACACCAAGCGCTTGGTGAACGGATTGGGCCGAAACGGCTCGCTGCCGCGCACCAGCTCCGCGAGCCGTGCTTCGGGCGAGCTCGAGTCGTGTGCGGTTTCGATCAACCGTTTCATCACGACCTACCAAGCTCCCGTTTTTCGAGTTTGGAGATGCGAGTTTGCAGCTTCTTCCGCGCCTTGTGGATGCGTGCCCAGACCGTGTTCAAGGGCACCTCCTGCAAACGCGCGATTTCTTCGCCGCTATAGCCCTCGATTTCGAACAGCACGAACGCCGCGCGCTGATCGGGATTCAGAGCGTCGAGCATGCCTTCGAGCTGCCGGCCCCTTTCCTTGGTCTCGAGCGAATCTGCCGGGCTTGGGCCGGGCTTGGACAGGCTTTCAGAGAGCGGCACGCTGGGCCCGAACAGATGCTTCACCCAGAACAGCCGGCGGAAATCGCGCACGCGGCGGCGCGCTATTTGGTACAGCCAGCCCGCCACGTTCTTCCCGTCGAAGTCCGGCAGCCTGCGATAGACGACGAGGAAAACGTCCTGCACTAGATCTTCTCGATCTGCCTCGGGGCCACCCATGGCGCGAATCCAGCGAGCCACTTCTTCAAACCATTGCTCGTACAGCGCGTCGAACTCTGGGGGAGCTGCGACCGCGTCCGCGGGCTGCGGCGCGCTCAGTCCGGTCCCGGACGGCGTGTCCGCCGGGTGCTGACTTTGTGTCAACGATCGTTTCAGGGCCACGGGTCGGGAAAACCTTGCCGGAAAGTTCGCTAGAGAAAAAAACGCCGGTGATTCGTGCTGACGAGCCGCCGCGTGTGAGTAGAGGGGTTCTTACCTACCCACACCTGAGGTACACCGGTGTCGTGCATCTCGGTGCGGTCCGAGTCGGAGTTGCTGGCTGCGCCGCCGCCTTTTTCGTTAGCACGCTCTCGTCTTCGCAGCCACTGTCGGAACCGTTGGAGGTCGGCGGCACCGGAGTCTGCCCGCCACCCGAAGCAGTGCGAGCTGCAATTTTCCAGCTCACCTCGGCTGAACGAAGGCGCGCGCTGCCACCGCATTCCCGGGTGAGCGTGAGCGACGAGGGTCAGAGCTATCGGGTAACCGTGACGGGTGAGGGGACCACCGCCCAGAAGAGTTACACCGAT
>DASZQI010000103.1:0-15462 GCA_035549735.1 Polyangiaceae bacterium
CCCGAAGTCAACGTACACGTCGTCCGCGACGCGGCCGGCACTTGGGTCGTCTTCTCCGTCGCGCCACAAGCTGCGGAGCCTGCGCCAGGCTTGTACGTCCACGGCCCACTGCAGCCTTGACGTTCGCAGGTACGTCGGACTGGGGATAGGCCATCCAAAGGACGTCGGCAGTGGACAGAACGTGCGTTCCGCGAACCAAGAAGCCGTGCTTTGCGCTGGATCGGCCTTTGGGCGCCAGCGTGAGCGAATCCAAAGCGGGCCTCAGCGAGACCGCGAGATTCTCATCGCAGCAGTTCTAGCCTGACCTGCTGTGGCCTTCCTTTTCCCGTTTCCGGGAGGCGTCACCAGTCGGCCGGTGGCGAGCAATCAGCGAAGTCGGGCGAACGCGCGCGGGTGATCGGAGGCGGTGTGCTTTCGAGGCCGAGGCTGTCCAGATGGCGTCGCGCGACGTCGCTCTCGAGAATGAGCGCAATGAAACGTAGCCGGCCGCCGCAGGAGCAAGCCAGGGCATCGACGTCGTACACGCGCTTCAACAACTCGGCCCAAGGGATCCGCGAGCCGAGACTAAGCTGAAGAGCTGCAAGGGACGAGCGCGCGCCAGGATCCGGTGCACTGATCAGTTCTTCTGCCCGAGCAGCGTCGGCGGCGTCCGTGGACAAGGCCCTCCCGACGACGAGTGATGGGTCGGCTTTAGGTATACTGTGCGTACTGGAACTCTGGCTCGTCGGACTGTCGGGTTTGGAGCACGGCGCGGCAGCCGGCGTTGCGGCGCGGGCGATCGGTATGACTCGCGCCCTCAAACGCGCATGAGCTGCGAATACGCCGTGAAAGCGGATCAAGGGATGGCGAGGCGGCGGCACGAGGGCGACAAGCCGCGCCAGAAACTGGAGTGGCGTCATCACTCGGTGCGTCTGCTTCCCCCAGGGCTTGCGCAAGGCGTAGACGACGCGTCCGTCGGGAAGGAGGCGTAGGCGCTCGAGACTCAGCGGCGGTCGCGCGCAGTAGCGCAAGAGCCTTTCGCGACCCTCACGATCGCCCGCAGAAACGACGACTCCTGCGTGCAAGTCGAAGCCCCGGTCGCTGCCGCCGCGTCGAGCGGCCTTCGACGCGACGGGCCGCGCGTCGTCGTCATCGCCTTCAGCTTTATTGCGCTCGCGCAGCACAGTGAGTTCTCCAAGGCCGAGGGAGCCCTCAAGGCATACCGCTAGCGCCGAGCGGTCGCGCGGATCGGTGCAGTCTACTTCGTCGCGCTCGTCGCGCAGCAGGTCGCGCCGGCGAAGCCAAGTGAGGGTTCGAATGGCCACGTCGGAGGCGATGTCTTGGAGGTCGCTGTTGTCGGGAGCGGGGAGAGTCTGGAACGTGCCGCGCGCATCCTGGCTCGCGAAGGTGAAGACGCCATCAGGGATCGCGACATGGTAGTGAACATTTAGATTGAGGCTACCCCCAAACCTTTGCGGAAATGAGATTGCTCCACCCTGCGCACCTCGAATCCCGAGGCGCTTGGCGCAATCGCGCTGCCAGCGCAGCACGCGCTCGACGAACAGGCGCCCCACGGTGGAGAGCGCGCTTGGATTGCGCGCCAAGAGCAAACGCAGTTCGAACGGCACGCTGAGCACCCACTGTCGCACGGGGACTTCGGGAAGGACTCGGTCAACCAGGTGCGCCGCCGTACCGCGCATTCGACGGGCGTTGCAGGAGGGGCAAGCGCCTCGGCGCTTGCAAGAAAACGCGACGAGGAGTTCCTGACCGCAGAGCTTGCAGACAGCACGCAGAAATCCAAAGGCGTGAATCCCGCACTTGAGAAACGCGCGGAACTCCTTCTCCACGTACGCGGGGAGACCTCGCTCATGCCGCTCGCGAGCCTCGGCGAGGAATGTCTCCAGATACTGAGCTACCAGCTGATAGAGCGTGGTCTCGGCTGGGCGATGCTGCGTGTATTCCGAACGCCGTTCGCCAAGACCCGCCACGCCCGCGTTCGAGCGCACCCCGTGCCAAGCGAGCTTGCCTCGATTTCACCTGCTCGGAGACTCGGCGGCCACGCTCGGCGAGGCGGCACACACGACGGCCCGCCACTCGAGCAGTGAGACTCAGGTCACATTCAAGACGAGCCTCGACCGTCTCCCACTCTCTCCCGCGGGATGCCACCGCAGGTTCGACACGTCCGGCGGGGTCACGAAGGCCGTACGCTCGTACCGCGCCGACTGCGGGGGTCCCAGGGAGGAGGCACGGTCATTCAGCATTCCCTGCCCCGTCGTCGATCCCGGCAGAACGTTCGCGTACACGCCCGTGCCCGCTCGAATGCCCGCAACTCCTTCGCTCACCGTCGCACCCCCTCGGCTCTCTGACTCCTCCAGCTCCCCAAGGCTGTACGCCGCCTTGGCGACTCCAGGAGGGGCGACGCCCGCCGGGATAACTTCGCGCCGACGAGCCGCCACAGCGCCGCCCAGCCGCTCGTTTTCTGTTCCGCTCGCCCAGTGCCGCACTCAAGGTCTCACCCTCTCCCCACCCACCCCAAGCCCCCGCCGCTCTGGCGCCTCAGGAGGCGCGAAGCCCTATTCCGGCGAGCGCCGAGCGTCGCTCCCGCACCTCCGCAAATTCGCCGAGCGCCACTCGAGCCCGCAAGCGGAGCGGAGCGCGAAGCGCGGAGCGCAGCCGGGCGGGCGCTCACCGAGCTGCAGCGTGACGCCGCCAGGCCCCTTGCTCACACTGGCACCTATCAGGCAGCGCTCCCCAAAGCCGCACCCTGTCCGCGGGAGCGACCCTCGGCACGAGCCGGGATAGGGCTTCGCGCCGACGAGCCGCCACAGCGCCGCACAGCCGCAAATCACTGCCCACCGCCGCCACAACACTGGTGCACACGATCTGCCCCGCTGCAGCCCCCCCGACAAAGCACGAACGGCGCGGAAGCAGATGCTCCCGCGCCGCTCAGCGCCATCACTCCGAAGAGTGACGTCCCTACTCTTCGCCCACCGCCGCCAACTCCGGCTGCACCACGCGAACCGGTGCAGGCGGCGCGTACGTCGGCGCCTTCTCGTCGAGCACGATCGAGAGCCGCTTGTACGCCGGAAGGCCCGTGCCCGCCGGAATCAGACGACCCATGATCACGTTCTCCTTGATACCGCGCAGGTCGTCCGTCTTCCCGCAGATCGCCGCTTCCGTGAGCACCTTCGTGGTCTCCTGGAACGACGACGCGCTGATGAACGACTCGGTCGACAGCGACGCCTTCGTGATACCGAGCAACATCGGCTCGGCAACTGCAGGGTGACCCCCGCGCTCCATCACCTTGCCGTTGTCGCGCTCGAAAACGTACTTCTCGACCTGCTCGTCGACCAAGAAGTTCGTGTCACCGACCTCCTTGATGCGGACTCGGCGCAGCATCTGACGCACGATGACCTCGATGTGCTTGTCGTTGATGCCGACGCCCTGCAGGCGATAAACCTGCTGGATTTCGTTCACGAGCCAAGCCGCCAGCTCCTTCTCGCCCTTCACGCGCAAGATGTCGTGCGGGTTCGCCGGGCCGTCCTGCAGCGGATCGCCGGCGCGCACATGATCGCCCGGCTGCACCTGGATGTGCTTGCCCTTCGGGATCAAGTACTCGCGCGACTGGTCCGGCTGAGCCGCGCCGTCGATACCGAACGGCGTGATCAGCACCTTGCGCTTGCCCTTGGTGTCCTTGCCAAACGAAACCTGACCGTCGATCTCGCTGATGATGGCGTGATCTTTCGGCTTCCTGGCTTCGAACAGCTCGGCCACGCGGGGGAGGCCTCCGGTGATGTCCTGCACCTTCGTGGTGTCGCGCGGGATCTTCGCGATCGCCTCGCCGGGGGTGATGTGCTCACCCTCGATGGCGACGATGTTCGCGCCGACCGGGAGCAGGTAGCGAGCGTCGAGATCCGTGCCTGGAATCTTCATCGGCTCGGACGTTTCCGGGTCGATGATGCTGATTCGAGGACGGAGATCAGCCGCGCGCGACTCGATCACGATCTTGCGCGAGAGGCCGGTGACCTCGTCGACCTTTTCAATCGAGGTCACGCCTTCGACCAGGTCGGCGTACTGAATGATGCCGCCCACCTCGGTCAGAATCGGCGAAGCGAAGGGATCCCACTCGGCCACGACCTGAGCCGCGTTCACGCGCACGCCGTCGACGGCCTTGAGCACCGCGCCGTAAACCAGGCGGTGGTGCTCACGCTCGCGACCCGTGTCGTCCATGATCACGAGTTCGCCGTGGCGGTTCATCACCACCACCGAGCCGTCGCGCTTCTTCACGGTCTGCGTGTTGCGCAGGTGAACCGTGCCTTCCGTGCGAGTCTCGAGGGCGCTCTGCTCGATCTTGCCGCGAGCCGCCGCGCCACCGATGTGGAACGTGCGCATGGTGAGCTGGGTGCCCGGCTCGCCAATCGACTGCGCCGCGATGATGCCGATCGCTTCACCGATGTTGACTCGGTAACCGCGAGCGAGATCTCGTCCGTAGCAGTGCGCGCACACGCCGCGCCGCGTCTGGCAGGTGAGCACCGAGCGGATCACGACCTCTTCGATGCCGGCATCTTCGATGGCCGCCACGCGCTCTTCGTCGAGCTCGGTGTTGGCCTCGACGATGACCTCACCGGTGAGCGGATCGACCACGTCTTCCAGAGCCACGCGGCCCAGGATGCGCTCGCCGAGCGGCTGAATCACCTCGCCGGCTTCTTCCAGCTTGGTGACGCGGATGCCGTCCAGCGTGCCGCAGTCGAACTCGGCCACCACGGCGTCCTGCGCGACGTCGACCAGACGGCGCGTGAGGTAACCGGAGTTCGCCGTCTTCAGCGCGGTGTCGGCGAGGCCCTTACGAGCGCCGTGCGTCGACACGAAGTACTGCATCACGGTCAGACCTTCACGGAAGTTCGCCGTGATGGGCGTCTCGATGATTTCGCCGGAGGGCTTGGCCATCAGACCGCGCATGGCGGCGAGCTGACGCATCTGCTGCGGCGAGCCTCGCGCGCCGGAGTCGGCCATGATGTAGATCGGGTTGAAGCTCGATTCCTCGGCTTTTTCCCCGGTCTCCGGATCGACCATGGTCTCCTTGCCGATGCCGCCCATCATCTCTTCGGCGACGCGATCCGCGACGCCGGCCCAGATGTCGACGACCTTGTTGTAGCGCTCGCCGTCGGTGATCAGACCTTCTTGGTACTGATCGACCACGCGCTCGAGCTCCTTCTGAGCGACGTCGACCAGCTCCTTCTTCTTCGGCGGGATGACCATGTCATCCATGCACACCGAGATGCCGGCGATGGTCGCGAAGTAGAAGCCGAGCGTGCGCAGGCGATCCGCGAGCAGCACGGTCTCTTTGTTCTTGTGCTTGCGGTAGCAGATGTCGACGAGGGCACTGAGCGCCTTCTTGTTCAACACCTTGTTCGCGTAGTCGAACGGGATACCGGGCGGCAGCACTTCGCTGATCAAGACGCGGCCCACGGTGGTGGTCACCATGCGGCTGCGCTCGTTGCCCTCTTCGTCCTCGTCGATGATGCGCACGCGAATGCCCGCGTGCAGATCGACCAGGCCGTTGTCGTACGCCATGCGCACTTCCTCGACCGACGAGTACACGCCGCGCAGGTAACCGCTGACTTGGTTACCCTTCTCGTCGTAGCTCATCGAGTTTTCGCGGAAGCTGCCCTTGGCGAAGCGGCGCATGCGCGTCGCGTAGTAGAGCCCGAGCACGATATCCTGCGTCGGGTTGATGATCGGGCGGCCGCTGGCCGGCGAGAGGATGTTGTTCGTGCTCATCATGAGCACGCGCGCTTCCATCTGCGCCTCGATCGAGAGCGGTACGTGCACCGCCATCTGGTCGCCGTCGAAGTCGGCGTTGAACGCCGCGCACACGAGCGGGTGGAGCTGGATGGCCTTGCCTTCGATCAGCACCGGCTCGAACGCCTGAATGCCGAGGCGATGCAGCGTCGGGGCGCGGTTCAGGAGCACCGGGTGCTCGCTGATCACCTCGTCCAGGATGTCCCACACCTCGGGACGCTCCTTCTCCACCATCTTCTTCGCGCTCTTGATGGTGTTGACGTAGCCGCGCTCTTCCAGCTTGTTGTAGATGAACGGCTTGAACAGCTCGAGCGCCATCTTCTTGGGCAAGCCGCACTGGTGCAGCTTGAGCGTCGGGCCGACCACGATCACGCTTCGACCCGAGTAGTCGACGCGCTTGCCGAGCAGGTTCTGGCGGAAACGCCCCTGCTTGCCCTTCAGCATGTCCGAGAGGCTCTTCAGCGGACGCTTGTTGGGGCCGGTGATGGTCTTGCCGCGACGGCCGTTGTCGAACAGCGCGTCGACCGCTTCTTGCAGCATGCGCCGCTCGTTGCGGATGATGATCTCCGGCGCGTTCAACTCGAGCAGCCGCTTCAGGCGGTTGTTACGGTTGATCACGCGACGGTACAGGTCGTTCAAGTCGCTGGTCGCGAAGCGACCGCCGTCGAGCGGCACGAGCGGGCGCAAATCCGGCGGCAAAACCGGGATCACGCTCAGCATCATCCACTCCGGGCGGTTGCCCGAGCCGCGGAACGCTTCCACGACCTTGAGGCGCTTCGCGTACTTCTTACGCTTGGCTTCGCTGGTCGAGGTCTTCATGTCGTGGCGCAGCTGCTCGCTGAGCGCGTGGACGTCCACGCGCTTCAGCATCTCGAGCACCGCTTCGCCGCCCATGCCGGCCTCGAACTGCTCCTCGCCGTACTCCTCGATCAGCTGCGCGTAGCGCTCTTCACCGAGCAGCTCGCCCTTTTCCAGGCTGGTGCTCTTGCCGTCGATGACGATGTACGCCTCGCAGTACAGGACCTTTTCCAGGTCCTTCAGCGTGATGTCGAGGATGTTGCCGATGCGCGAGGGCAGGCTCTTCAAGAACCAGATGTGCGCCACCGGCGTGGCCAGGCTGATGTGCCCGAGCCGCTCGCGGCGCACCTTGCTCTGAATCACCTCGACGCCGCACTTCTCGCACACGATGCCACGGTGCTTCATGCGCTTGTACTTGCCGCAGATGCACTCGTAGTCCTTCACCGGCCCGAAGATCTTCGCGCAGAACAGGCCGTCCCGTTCCGGCTTGAACGTGCGGTAGTTGATGGTCTCGGGCTTCTTCACCTCGCCGTGAGACCACTCGCGAATCTTCTCGGGGCTGGCGAGCGAGATGCGCATCGCCGAGAAAGAAAGCGGATCCTTGGGCTTCTCGAAGAACGAAAAGATGTCACGCATGGGAGCCTCCTACTTCGACCTTCACCGGATCCAACATTCAATCCTCAGCCGCGGTGGCGGACGGACCGCCAACGCCTTCGATCAGCTCCACGTTCAGACACAAGGATTGCAGCTCCTTGATCAGCACGTTGAAGCTTTCCGGCAGCCCGGCCTCTAGCGCGTACTCACCCTTGACGATGGATTCGTACATCCGCGTTCTGCCTTGCACGTCATCACTCTTGACCGTCAGGAACTCCTGCAGCGCGTAGGCCGCGCCGTAGGCTTCCATCGCCCAAACTTCCATCTCGCCGAGACGCTGGCCGCCGAACTGGGCTTTGCCGCCCAGGGGCTGCTGCGTAACCAGCGAGTACGGACCGATCGAGCGCGCGTGAATCTTGTCGTCGACCAAGTGGTGGAGCTTCAGCATGTACATGACGCCCACCGTCACGTCCTGGTCGAAGGGCTCGCCCGTGCGCCCGTCGAGCAGGATGGCCTGGCCCGACGTGGAGCGACCCGCCATCTCGAGCGTGCTCTTGATCGCGGTCTCGGGAGCGCCGTCGAACACCGGTGAGGCGAAGAACACGCCGCGGCGCACCTTACGCGCGAGCGCAAGGATGTCCGCGTCGCCCATGCCCTTCACGACCTTCGAGAACTGGCGGTCCTCGTCGAAGTACTGCACGAGACGCTGCTTCAGCTTCTCGGGGCTGTACTTGGTCTGAATCACGGCGTCGATTTGGCGGCCGAGCTCGCGCGCGCCCCAACCGAGGTGCGTCTCGAGAATCTGCCCGACGTTCATACGGCTCGGCACACCGAGCGGGTTCAGCACGATGTCGACCGGCGTGCCGTCCTCGAGGTACGGCATGTCCTCTTCCGGAAGAATCCGGCTGACGACACCCTTGTTCCCGTGGCGACCGGCCATCTTGTCGCCGACCTGGAGCTTCCTCTTGATGGCGATGTAGACCTTCACCATCTTGATGACGCCCGGAGGGAGCTCGTCCCCGCGGCTCAAGCGGTCGATCTTCTCGTTGTAGTGCTCCTCGCGGCCTCGAACCATCGACTCGAGGTCGGCGAGCAGTTCGCGCACCTGATCCGCGCCTTCGTCGACCGGGATTTCACCCCAGTACTTCTGCGGCACCTCGGCCAGGCTGGCCTCGTCGAGGACGGCGCCCTTGTTGAGCAGGACCTTGCCCTTGTCGTCGACCAGCTTGCCGCTGGTGGTCTTGCCCGAGAGCACGCGGCGAATCTTGCGGAAGTGCGAGTCCCGCAGGATCTTCACTTCTTCGTCGCGGGTGCGCTCGAGCTTGGCGCGCTCCTGATCCTCGATGGCCTTGGCGCGCTCGTCGCGCTCCGTGCCCTTGCGCGAGAAGATGCGCGCGTTGATCACGATGCCGCTGACGCCCGGGGGCACCTTCAGCGAGCTGTCGCGCACGTCGCCGGCCTTTTCGCCGAAGATCGCGCGGAGCAGCTTTTCCTCGGGGCTGAGCTGGCTCTCACCCTTCGGCGTGATCTTGCCCACCAGGATGTCACCCGGCTTGACCTCGGCGCCGATGCGCACGACGCCCGCGTCGTCGAGGTCCTTGAGCGCCTCTTCACCGACGTTCGGGATGTCCTTGGTGATCTCTTCCTTGCCCAGCTTGGTGTCGCGGGCGACGCACTCGAACTCCTCGATGTGAACCGAGGTGTACACGTCGTCCTTGACGATGCGCTCGCTGACCAAGATCGAGTCTTCGAAGTTGAAGCCCTGCCAAGGCATGAACGCCACCAGCACGTTCTGGCCGAGCGCGAGCTCGCCCATGTCCGTGGCCGGGCCGTCCGCGAGCACGTCGCCCTTCTTCACCACCTCGCCCGCGCGAACCACGGGCTTCTGGTTGTAGCAAGTGCTCTGGTTCGAGCGCTGGTACTTGGACATGTGGTAAATGTCCGGGATTTCGTCGCCGTCCTGCTCGGCAGGGCGAACCACGATGCGCTCGGCATCTACGCTTTCGATCACGCCTTCGCGACGCGCCACCACGCACACGCCGGAGTCGATGGCGACGCGCAGCTCCATGCCGGTGCCGACCAGCGGCGCTTCGGTGCGCACCAACGGCACGGCCTGACGCTGCATGTTCGCGCCCATGAGCGCGCGGTTCGCGTCGTCGTGCTCGAGGAACGGCACCAGCGCGGCTGCCACGCTCACCATCTGGTTCGGCGCGACGTCCATCAGCTCGATTTGGTCGCGCAGCGCCATACGGAATTCACCGTTGTAGTGCGTGCTGACCAGGTTCTCCTTGAACTTGCGCTTGTCGTCGATGTCGGCGCTGGCCTGGGCGACGTACTTACCCTCTTCTTCGAGCGCGCTGAACCACTGCACCTCGTCCTTCAAGGTGCCTTCGTTCACCGTGCGGTAGGGCGTCTCGATGAAGCCGTACTCGTTCACGCGAGCAAAGGTGGACAGCGACGCGATCAGACCGATGTTCGGACCTTCAGGCGTCTCGATCGGGCAGATGCGGCCGTAGTGGGTGGCGTGCACGTCGCGCACCTCGAAGCCTGCGCGTTCGCGGGTGAGACCGCCCGGCCCGAGCGCGGAGAGGCGGCGCTTGTGCGTCACCTCGCTGAGCGGGTTGGTCTGATCCATGAACTGCGAGAGCTGCGAGCTGCCGAAGTACTCCTTCACCACCGCGCCGACCGGCTTGGCGTTGATCAGGTCGTGCGGCATCAACGTGTCGATTTCCTGCGACACGCTCATGCGCTCCTTGATCGCGCGCGCCATGCGCACGAGGCCGATGCGATACTGATTTTCCATCAGCTCGCCGACCGCGCGCACGCGACGGTTACCGAGGTGGTCGATGTCGTCCACCGAACCGCGGCCGTTCTTGAGCTCGATCAGGTGGCGGACCGTCTCGAGGATGTCGTTCGCCGACAGGATCGTCTGATCCAGCCCTGGACGCTGATCCTCGGGCATGTCGCGGTAGAACTTGTAGTTCAGCTTGAGGCGACCGACGACGCTGAGGTCGTAGCGCTCGGGGTTGAAGAACAAGTTCTGGAACAGCTGCTTCGCAGTCTCGAGCGTGGGCGGATCACCGGGGCGCAGGCGCCGGTAAATCTCCATGATCGCGTCCTCGGTGGTCTTCACCTTGTCGGCGATCAGCGTGTCGCGCAGGTACGAGCCGACGTTCAAGCCGTCGATGAACAGCACCTTGAACTCGGCTACGCCCGCGTCACGCAGGCGGTTCACCGTGATCTCGGTGACCTCCTCGTTGCACTCGAGCAGAACTTCGCCGGTCTCCTTGTCGATCACGTCGCTGGCGCTGACCTTGCCGATCAGGTCGCTCGACTCGATCGGCAGGCGATCCAGGTTCGCTTCCTTCAGCTTCTTGATCGCAGCGCGAGTGAACTTGGTGTTCTTCTTGACCACTACCTCGGCGCCGATCTTGATGTCGCGCGTCGCGCGCTGACCGGGCAGGAGGTCGTACTCGATGCTCTTGCTGAACTTCCCGCCCTTTTCCAAGAACACGGTCTCGGTCGAGTAGAAGTAGTTGAGCAAGTCCTGCGTGCTGAACGCCAGCGCGCGGAGCAGCACCGTGGCGTGCATCTTCCGGCGGCGGTCGATGCGCACGTAGATGATGTCCTTGTGGTCGAACTCGAAGTCGAGCCACGAGCCGCTGTACGGGATGATGCGCGCCGAATAGAGCAGCTTGCCGCTGGAGTGGGTCTTGCCCTTGTCGTGATCGAAGAACACGCCGGGGCTTCGGTGCAGCTGCGACACCACGACACGCTCGGTGCCGTTGATGATGAAGGTGCCGGTCTCCGTCATCAGCGGGATTTCGCCGAAGTAGACCTCCTGCTCCTTGATGTCGCGCACGATCCGCTCGCCACCCTCGCGGGTGTCGTAGACCATGAGCTGCGTCGTGACCTTGATTGGAGCCGCGAACGTCATGCCGCGCTGGCGGCACTCATCGACGTCGTATTTCGGCTTCTCGAGGTTGTACGACACGTAAACGAGCTCGCTCGTCCCGTCGAAGTCCTTGATCGGAAATACGCTACGGAACACCGCCTCGAGCCCGGTCTCTTTGCGCTCACGCGGAGAGATTTCGGACTGCAGAAACTTGTCGTAGCTGCTCTTCTGAATGTCGATCAGGTTCGGAATGTCGACGATCGACTCCACACGACCGAGATTCATGCGGTGCCGGAAGTTCGACTGGACCGTGGACGCCATAGGGGGTGCCTCCAAACGCTGAATGTGCGTTATCGAAGCGAGGGCGCGGCAGGGCCGCGCGCAAAACGAGCAAAAGCGGCAGCGCGGGTACGGTGAACGAGCACCGTCCCGCGAGCCAAAACTAGGTCGCGCAAAGCATTACGGGCGCCGCGACCAAATGGCCGCGACGCCTGTCCGGAACTGGGAAGCTGGGGCAAGTGCAAACGAATTACTTGACCTCGACCTTGGCGCCGGCTGCTTCGAGCTTCTTCTTGATGTCTTCGGCCTCGTCCTTGCCGATGCCTTCCTTGATGGGCTTCGGCGCGCCTTCGACCAGGTCCTTCGCCTCTTTCAGGCCGAGACCGGTGATCTCGCGAACGACCTTGATCGCGTTGATCTTGTTGGCGCCCGCGTCGGCGAGGATGACGTTGAACTCCGTCTTCTCCTCGACCGCCGCCGCAGGTCCAGCGCCACCGCCAGCCGCGGCAACCGCGACCGGTGCTGCGCTCACGCCCCACTTCGTCTCGAGCTCTTTGACCAGCTCGGCGATCTGGATGACGGGAAGGTTGGAAAGGTAATCGACGACCTGCTCTCGGTTAATCTCAGCCATGACTGTCTCCAATACGGTCCCAATTCACGAAGGGGCGACCCTGTCGGCTTGGGCGGTTGATTCTGCTTTTCGCGTTCGTTGAAAAAATCGGTTGTTTAACGTGTGGCCGCTGTACTGCGGCGAAACTAGCCAATCGGGCGGGCTGTTCGATCAGCCGCCCTCCTTGCGTTGCTTCGCAGCGAGCACGCCGACCATGTTCTGACCGGGCATGGTCAGGAGGCGGACGAAGGTCTGGGCCGGGGCCATCATGGTCGCGAGCAACATGGCGCGAGCCTCGTCCTTGTTCGGAAGCGCGGCGAGTTGATCCTCGACGGCCTTCGAAGTGAGGACCTGGCCTTCCAGCACACCGGCCTTGATCTTGAGCTTCTCGTTGTCCTTCTTGAACTCCTTGAGCACGCGCGCCGCAGCGCTCGGCTCTTCGAAGCTCCAGGCGACGCCGGTCATGCCGACCAGCGCGGAGTCGAGCTCGGAAATCCAGGCTTTGTCGGCGAGCGCCTTCTGCACCAGGGTGTTCTTGACGACCTTGTACTCGATGCCCTTGCCGCGGAACGTGTCGCGCAGCTTGGACACCTCCTCCACGGTCATCCCGGTGAAATCCAGGAAAACGGCGGAGGACATGCGATCGAAGCGCGACTTCAGATCGGCGATTTGGGCGACTTTTTCGGTGCGGAGCATCAGCCTTCCTCCTCGGAGCTCGCGACCACGGTGGCCGGATCGACACGCACGCCCGGTCCCATGGTGGAGGACAGCGTGATGCTGCGCAGGTAGATGCCTTTCGCCGTCGAGGGCTTCTTCTGGATCAGCTCCTTGATCAGCGCGTGCGCGTTCTCACCCAGCTTGGCGGGGTCGAACGACTTGCGACCGATGCGGCAGTGCACCACGCCGGCCTTGTCGACGCGATACTCGACCTTGCCGGCCTTGGCTTCGCGCACCGCGTTCTTCAGGTCGAAGGTCACGGTGCCGACCTTGGGGTTCGGCATCAGGCCGCGCGGACCGAGCACGCGGCCGAGCTTGCCGACGGCGCCCATCAGATCCGGAGTGGCGATGACGCGATCGAAGTCGAGGAAGCCGTCCAGCACGCGCTGGGCCAGCTCATCGCCTCCGGCCACGTCCGCGCCCGCGTCGAGCGCTTCCCTCTCTTTTTCGCCTCGCGCGAACACGAGCACGCGAATGCTCTTGCCCGTCCCATGAGGCAGTACGATGGCGCCGCGCACCATCTGATCGGCGTGCTTTGGATTCACGCCGAGCCGCACCGCGATGTCGACGCTCTCGTCGAACTTCGCGTATGCGCTTTCTTTCACGAGCGACACGGCACTTTCGACCGTGTAGCGCTTGGCTCGGTCGACCTTGCCCAGCGCAGCCGCTCTATTTTTGGCTAATTTGGTTGGCATACGGTTTCGTCTTTCGACTCCTGGGAAACGGACAATCCGAGGCGTTCAGGCCCCGGCCGCCGCACCAGTAACTTTTCTCTCGCTCAAACGACGTCGACGCCCATGCTGCGGGCGGTGCCGGCGATCGAACGCGCCGCGGACTCCACGGTGGCGGCGTTCATGTCCTTGATCTTCTCCTGCGCGATTGCGCGGATTTGATCCCAGGTGAGCTGACCGACCTTGGTCTTGTTCGGCTCCTTCGAGCCCGAGCCGGGCTTCTTGCTCGAGGGCAGACCGCACGCCTTCTTGATCAGCACGCTCGCCGGAGGCGACTTCATGATGAACGAGAACGAGCGGTCGCCGTACACGGTGATCACGACCGGGATGATCGTGTCGCCGAGCGGGGCGCTCTTGGCGTTGAAGTCCTTGCAGAACTGCATGATGTTGACGCCGTGCTGGCCGAGCGCGGGGCCGACCGGCGGCGAGGGGTTAGCCTTGCCGGCAGGAAGCTGCAGTTTGATGTACCCGGTGATTTTCTTTTTGGCGCTCATCGCTTCTCAACGTGGGAAAAATCGAGCTCGACCGGAGTCGGACGCCCGAAGATGCTGACCATGACCTTGAGCTTTTGCTTGTCCGGCTTGACCTCTTGCACGGTCCCGGAAAAGTTGGCGAAAGCCCCCACCACGACCCGCACTTCGTCGCCTTCGGCGAACTGGTGACGCGGCTTGGGTTTGACCGCGCCTTCGACGATCCCTTTGCGGAGGTCCTCGATGTGCGGGCTCTTCACTTCCTGAGGTCGCTGGTTTCCGATGAAACCGGTGACCTTGGGCGTGTCCTTGACCAAGTGCCAGGCGTTCTCGCTCATCTCCATTTCGATGAAGACGTAGCCAGGGAAGCTGGTCTTGGTTTTGACGCGCTGCTTGCCATCTTTGCTGGTGTCAGACACCGTCTCGGAGGGGATCAGCACTTCGCCGAACTTATCCTCCATGTGGTACTGACGAATCCGCTCTTGCAGGGCGGATTTGACCTTATTCTCGAAACCCGAGTAGGTCGTGATCACGAACCATTTCTTGCCGGCCGGGGTAACTTCCACGATTGCCTCGCCTAGGCCCCGTACACCAGGGTGGTCAAGAAACTCCAAAAACGGTCCAAGATCGCCACGTAGACGGTGGCGATAGCGCTCGCGAGCACGACCACCAGCGTTCCGTTGACGACCGTTTCGCGGTTGGGCCAAGTCACGCGGGTGAGCTCGCCGGCTACGTCGTCGGCCCAGCGGCGGATGCCCTCTTTACGGTACACCTGGATCACGGCGATCGCGCCGAGGACCGCACCAGCGCCGAGCGTCAGGCTGTCGCGCTCCTCCTCGGGAATGCTGACCAGCTGCGGGATCGCGCGCGCCGCCGGCGCCCAGTCGGCCAAGTGACTCCAGCTGGCGCTCAGGACCTTGCCCGCGACGTAAGCCAGCAGAATGCCGGCAGCGAAGAACGCCGCGTGCACGTAGCGCTGCGAACCAAGCTGCGAGGTCGCGACCTCGTCGGTCGGAACGATCTCCGCCGGAGCGAGCGCGGTACTCGACGCGAGCTCATCCCCTGCGGTCTCGTCCGCCTTGGGTTTTTGATCTTGGTCGCTCTGAATCGCCATGAGAGGTTTTCGTGGATGACTGTGCAGGGGCGGAGAGACTCGAACTCCCGACCCGCGGATTTGGAATCCGCTGCTCTACCAACTGAGCTACGCCCCTAGCGGGGGGTTCACTCGCGCGAACCCGGTACTTCCGTTCAGTTCACTTGCCTTCGATGTGCACCGTGTGCTGGCTGCAGTGGCTGCAATACTTCTTCAAGCTGAGGGTCTTGCCCTCGATGGGGCTCTTCGTGCTTTTGTAGTTTCGATTCCCGCAGAGCGAGCAACAGAGCGCGATGCGGATGCGAGCGGGCGCGCCTTCGGACTCGGAAGAGGCGCGCCGGCCCGCCATACGGAAATTACTCGAGGATCTTGGTGACGACGCCGGCACCAACGGTCTTGCCGCCCTCGCGGATGGCGAAACGCATCTGCTCTTCCAGCGCGACCGTGGTGATCAGCTCGATCTCCATGGTCACGTTGTCACCCGGCATCACCAT
>DASZQI010000104.1:0-5060 GCA_035549735.1 Polyangiaceae bacterium
ATCCAGCCCTACAAATCGTGTATTCTTCCCCATAGACCGGCTCCTTCGCCATGTGGCTCTGCGTTTCTTGCCTCGCAGCTCGGAGCGTAACCCACGACTTGGTGACTCGAGCCGGTCGTTCCATTATGACTGGGCGGACGACCATGACCGAAAGCATCGATTCAAAGCCTCCGATCGTAATCGCCACGGTCGGCGGCCCCGTCGACGAGGCCCGCGTTTCGCTCGCTGTCTACTCCGACGACCTGCAACCGGAAACCATCACTTCACTGCTCTCCTGCAGCCCGAGCCGGTCTCACCGTCGAGGCGAACGCAAGCGGGCAGGCTCCGTCCCGTTTCCCACTGGAGCCTGGATTCTTACGGAGGAAGGAGGCCCGCACGAAAGTGTCGACCCAATAATTCGGAGACTGCTTATGCGGCTTCCAGACGACGACCGCGTTTGGCTTCAGCTCGCTCGCGATCACGAACTCCAAGTCCGGTTCGGCGTTCATATGTCTGGCTGGAACCGGGGCTTCTCTATCTCGACAGACGCACTTGCCCGGCTTTCACGCATGCAGGTCTCCCTTGAATTCGACCTGTATGCATACGGCGACGACGACACGGACGAGTGACACCACAGGTGTTGGTGGACCGCATAGTTTTGCTGTTCCGACGCGCGCGCTGATTTCGCATGCTATCCTGGGACGCAATTTGACAGCCATCGTCTCACCAAAACCCCGAGCGTACCTTGTGTTCGGCCGACCCAAGACGAGATGCACTGCCCGCGTCAGCGGCGCGTTGGGCATGTTCTCCGTGGCAATCTCATTGGTTCAGTCCGAGCAAGGTCCCTTCCTGCTAGTTCTCGGTGCGGCTGCCTGCGGCGCCTGCGTTGCGCTCCTCCTTCTCATCATCGAACGTCCGCGGCTGTTCATTGAGTACCGTGCCGCGCGCACATGGGGACTTCCGATCGTCCATGTCACCGGCACCAAGTCGCGCTCAACTCCTGCGCTGGGATCGCGGAAGCCGAACGATGTTCGCTAAGCGGTGACGGTATTCCTCGCGGAACCCGCAACCGAATCCGGCTGGTGACGGCGCCGCCCAACTAGGCGTTGAACACCGACGAAACCCTCGCTTCGCTCGGGGCTTTCGCGGGTTACACCGGGAGCCGCTTGCGTAGATCGCGCGGGCATGATCCAAGGTCGTCGATGGCAGCACCGATCTCCAAGGTATTTGATCTTATCGACGACCCACAACGATGCAGCTGAACGCTGCTACGTTGGCTAGACGTTTGCTCTGTCTGCCGATTGGCGGTAGGTTGGGCGCCAAATGGCAAACCCGGCCAAACCCAGCGTGGCTGACCTTCTCGGAGGTCGGAAGATTTTGGGGGCCCTTTCGGACAGCGAGGACTTTGTGCCAGCCGTACGTCGAGGCTTGCCGTACGCGGCGCTTGAGGCCCTCACTCGTCTTCTGGGGCGCGACCTAGGAGATGTTGGCGCCGTCGTGGGCATTCCGGAAAGAACGCTTGCCCGCCGCAAACATCAAAGGCTGCTCTCGCCAGTCGAGTCGGATAGACTCTACAGGCTCGCTTTCGTCACTCACGTTGCCTCTGCGACCCTCGGCGGTGTGCAGCCCGCCCGCAATTGGTTGAGCAGGGGCAACCGTGCACTGGGTGGCCTCGCCCCGCTTAGCTTGCTTGATACCGACATTGGGTGTCGACAGGTGGAAGACGTCCTGGCTCGCATTAATCACGGCCTCTATTCCTAGTGAGAATCTTTCGTCTCTGTCGCAAGCCTTTCGCCCGTTCGCCACTTGATGGCCGCGGGGGGCTCGTCGCTTCAGGTCGGTGGCACACAGCCCGCCGTCTCGTCACCTACGCTTCCGAATCCCTCGCACTCGCAGGTCTTGAGGTCCTCGTCCACTGCGACCTCGATCTCCTTCCTGCTGATCTTCTCGCGATCGAAATCTTCGTCCCCAAGAGCGTCAAGCTCGCTGAAATTTCAACGACTGACCTGCCTCGCTCCTGGCGAAAGCATCCTGCACTCGCCGCGCTGCAATGGCTCGGAGACGCTTGGCTCGACCGCGTCAACGGCTGCGTTTTGCGCGTTCCTTCCGCGATCATCCCGACCGAAAGCAACTTCTTGATCAATCCGAGGCACCCCGACATTGCAAAGCTCGACGTGTCTCGCAAATTCAACTTTCAGTTCGACCCGCGCCTAACTTCGCGCTGAAACGGACGCTGCCCAACTGGGCGTTGAACGCCGACGAAACCCCCGCTCCGCTCGGGCTTTCGCAGGTTCGAGTTCTTCCGCAAGTATCGGGAGTGTCGGGGCTTGCCCCCGCTTCCGGACCCGTCGCGGCAATACACGGGCGCACAACCAGGATCCGTCGCCAGACAATGACCACACGTGGGCTGTGGACTCGGAGATCGTCCGCGAGAGCTCGACCGAGCTGACGGTGCTCTGCCGCTCCCCTGGCGCAGGTGATTCGATAGGTCGTCTGAAGTGAGCTACTCGAGGTCGATCGCGAGACCGAGTTCGGCTGCAATGTCTTGCCAACCCAGAAACTCGAATTGCGTGGAGCCGTCGTACTCGTAGCCGTTGATCGGGTCGGTCGACGCAGGCTCCGGGGCAGCGCCGTTTTGGTTGACGAACAGCCCGAACGGGAATTGGTCGCCTAGCGGTTGTTTGGCGACCGCGTGGCCGTCGGTGTCGCCCGTGCCTTCGACTTTGAATGCACCGAGGTGGCGGCGCACCTGGTCTCGATCGAACACGTGAAAGGTGTTGTCGCCCTGACTCGATGCAATCAAATAGCCGGACTTGCGCCCCACCGGGTAGATTGCAAGGCCTTCCGCGTCCGCTTCCAGGTATTCACCCGCGGCGGCTGGGTTGCCCGCGACTGCGAGTGTGCCGGCCGGCAGCGGGTCTGGCGCGCTGCTCTCGCACGAGAACTCATCGCCGTCGGGCACGGCCCAATAGGGCAGGCCGAACGACTTAGTCTTCTCGAACAGCGCCGACTGCGGAACCCGAACGACTTTGGGCAGGCGCCGATCGAGCTCGATTCGCCACAGGCCCACCACCTCTTGCGCGGCATAGAGAATACCGCGCTCGGCGTCGACCACGAGGCCTTCAAACTGTAGGTCTTCGCTGGGGTCTTCGCGGCAAGGCGTCCAGGCAATCGTGCGAGGCCGGCGCGACTCTGCCGGAATGCGAAACACCGGTTCGAACCGAAATTCGCGCGCCTTCTTGTAGCTCACGTGACCATCCGGCGTCCCGTAGAGCTCGAACTGCGCGACCGTGCTGCGGCTGCGCTGGGTTACGAAAGCCTGCACCGAGCCCCTCACGCCATCGAGGCGCGTGAGCGTGATGCCATAGGCCGTGCTCTGGTCGTCGAGCGGGTTCTCGACGACGCGGGACGGCGCGCCCGGTGACTGCACCGGCGATGGTTGCTCGAAGCGGCTGGGAAAGGCGCGCGGTGCGTCGCTCGCTGTTACCTCGCGCAACGGCTCTGACGCTTCGCGGTCGATCACGTAGCTCCGCAAGCGATCGCACCCGCGGTCGGTCAGGACGGCGAGGTCCACCCAGTGCACGCGCCCCGCCTTTCGCAACGGGAAGTCGTACACGACATCCACGTTGTTGAAGCGACCGAAGGTTTCGCCGGACTCACTCTCGGCGCAGGCGCTGGTTCCAGGGTCCGGCTGGCTGCCGGCAACGGGCGGATCCTCCGCGGAGACCGCCGGGCGATTCGGGGGTAGTACGGTCTGAACGACCGCGCCGGACAGGTCGTATACCGCAAGGCCGCCGTCCTTCAATGTACCGAGCACCAGGCTCTTGCCGGGGCTGCGGTGGTTCACCCAAATGGCCGGATCGTCCGCATCAGGGGTGCGGGGCGCGTCGTCGTACTGGTGGAGTACGGAGGTTCTCAACTGCGGCGTCAGGGTCGGCAACGGCTCGAGCGCGGCGCCCGACACTGCCGTCGCTTCGGTCGTGCCACCGTTTTCGCTACACGCGACTAGTGGCAGCAACAATGCACTCTTCAAGACCTGGTTCCAACGCCAACCGATGCGCATGCGGTGCTCCATTTATGGTTCTGCACCTGATAGCGAACCCGCGACGGTGCGCGCGTCACAACTCTGAATCGACTTGGTGTTGCGCGTGGGAGGTGTGTAACGATCCGGTGACGCGAGCCGTCGACTACCGCGAAGACGGCGCCGTCTGGTCGATATGCCCGAGTCTACTGGCGCTCCACGCCCCCGAAATCAAGCGTTCCAGCGAGTGCCGCGTCGGTCGTGTACCGAGAGCTCTTGCTCAAAGCGCGCGGGGTCGACCAATCGTGCGCGCGGGTCTTCTGCCACATCGAGCTGATCGACCATCCAACGCGGATACGACGGCCCCGGATCCGACACTTCGTCGAGTGCGCGCAGATCCTCGCGGCTGAGCTCGAGCTCGACCGCACGAATGTTTTCGGCCAGGCGCTCGTTGCTTCGGGCGGCGATGAGTACGCTCGAAATGGCCGGGCGCGAGAGCAGCCAGGCGAGCGAGATTTGCGCAGGGGTCGCGTTCATTCGCTCGCCAATCTGACGCAATACCCGAATGACCTCGTAACCGCGCTCTTTGTCGAAAGGCACGAACGTGCCGGCCTCGGCGTAGCGCGTGTTGGCGGGTGCTGGGTGCTCCCGGTCGTACTTACCGCTCAGAAAGCCGCCAGCGAGCGGGCTCCAGACCAGGATGCCGAGCTTGTGATACTCCGCGCACTGCAGCCAATCGGCCTCGAGGTCGCGACCCACCAAGCTGTAGTAGAGCTGCGCGGTCGCGTACTTCTCGAGGTGTTCACGCTCCTGCAGCGCCAGCGCGGTGGCGGCTTGCCAGGCGTGGTAATTCGAGAGGCCGATGTAACGTACCTTGCCCGAGCGCACGACATCATCGAGGGTCCGCAGCGTCTCCTCCAGCGGCGTCAGGCTGTCCCAGCCGTGGATTTGATAGAGGTCGATGTAGTCGGTCTGCAAGCGTCGCAAACTCGCCTCCACCTCGCGCATCAGGTTGACCCGCGTGGCGCCTCCGTGGTTCGGATTTTTCGGGTTCATCGGC
>DASZQI010000105.1:0-83933 GCA_035549735.1 Polyangiaceae bacterium
AGCGGGTACCTTCGGCCACTCGGTCACCTCTCCGGTTTCCGCGGTCGGAGGCCGCAACGTAGTCGGGTTCGGGGCTACGTCAAGAGCGGGGGCAAATCCGCGGGTTCTGGCCGAATTTGGCGCTGAAGGGGGGCGCGACGAGCCGCGATGGCTGGGGATTCGAAACCGTCAACGCAGGGCCGAACCACTACGAGCGAACGGCACGCCGAGCGGCTCGGATGGTCGGAGCGGCTGAGGGGCCGTGCTACGGCGAACGCTCTACCGTCGGGATGCGGCGGTTGCGGCGAGCGCTGCCGCCAGGGCGGCGTAGACGGTCGCTAGGCCGGCGCGCGAGAGGCGAGCTTCGAAGCCGGGGGTGAAGCGTTTGGGTACGACGTAGTAGTCGGTGACGTAGGCGAGTGCGGCGACCGTGGCGCCGGTGGCCAAGCTGCCCCAGCGCGCGCGGGGGCGTGGGAAGAGTAGGTGTTGGACAGTGGGCCAGCTGACCATGGCAGCAGCGTTCAGCACGGCGCCAACAAGGGTATGTCGAACGTCGGTGTCGTCTCGGCGCTTTGCGTTGTCACCCCACACGATGTGGCTGGTGGCGTTGAGCGGGGCTGCTGCGCTTCCGCATTGCAGCTTTCCGAGGGCCGCAGTCGCTAAGGTGGTCGCCGCGGTCGCTGCGGCGCTGGTCGCTAGGATGCTGGGGACTGGATTGTCGCGTGACATTCCGATGTCGGGAGCAGGTCTGGGCCAAATGTTTGGGCGCGCAGGTTCGCGTTAGCGGCTGCTCGCCGGGGGCGGCGGGTCGGGGCTCAGCTCGAAGGGGTACTTGAAGTTGACGCGGCTGCGGTCGTCCGGTGGCGCGTCGAATTGAAGTGCCATCATGGACTCGACCATGCAGGTGACGAACGAGGGATCTTTGAGTGTCGAGTCGGGTAGCGCTTCGGCGCTTTCGACTACGCCGCCAACCGAAGGGTCGCCGCCGATTACCACCGATAGCTCGAGTTTTCCGCGCGCGGCGGGATCGCGAGTCAGCAGTTCTTCGTAGCAGGCGCTTGCCAGCGGGCGGAATTGCTCGCGGACGGTTTTTTGGATGTACTTGCCGAGCTCGGCTTTGGCCTGATTTCCGGCCCCGGATGGTGCGGGCATGAGGTTACCTCCGCGCGTGTTGCTGGCGTCGGCGGGGCGGTTGGTTGCTGCGGCGCTCGCTGAGCTGGCGCTCGCTGCTTCCTGTCGCAGCGCTTCGAGCCGCGCGCGAATGGCGTTGGCGGCGGCTCGGTCGCGTCGCGTGCCGGGTGCTCCACCAGTGCTCGAGGGCAGGCCGTTGCGCGCGGTACTGCTGTCTGAACCTCGCGGTGCTTCGGCGGCGTCAATCGTCTGCACCGTTACGTCGCTGCGCGTGCGCGTTCGACCTCCGTAGAAGACGAGCGCAAGCGCGAGTGCAGCGATACCGGCGAGGGCAACGCCTAAGTTCCTGCGGTTCATTTCGAGCTTGTACCATGCGGTCCCTTCTCGATGCGGGCTTCTGTGCTTGTAGACGACGGGATTCGCCACGAGCGAGTGACAAGAACTTGGCGCACCGACGTCGACGCGCGAGCTGATTCGCGCGTTGAAATCCAAAGCAGAGTGGACGCGAGCCGGCTAACATCGCGCCTACTGATGCAAGGCTCGGAAGCTTCGCTGCGGGGCGCGATAGCGCGCAAGAGTTTGGTGGAGTTTGGTAGAGAGCGGCTCTTGGCTCTTGCTGGTGCGCTCGGCATTTCTGCGCAATCGTCTGGGCTCATCCGTGTTTTCGAGCGGTTGCTGGAGCCGTGGGGTGCGCGCGCGCTCGGCGTCCAGCCTCGATATCGTTCGAACATTGCGGATGATCAGGCGCCCTACGAGTTTTCGCTGGCGCTCAATGACGGTGCGCCGGAGCTTCAGTTCTATGTCGAGGCGCAAGGCGAAGAGCCGACACTGCGCTCGAACCTCGCCGCGGGGCGGCGGCTCCTAGAACTCGCGGCGTCCGAGTTCGATGCTTCGATCGGCCGTTTGTTGCTGCTCGAGGATCTGTTTTTGCCAGTCGATCCTGCGCCCCCCTTTTCTCTTTGGCTCGGGGTATCGTGTTCTCGCGGTGCGCCGATTCGGTTCAAGGCCTATCTGAACCCGCAAGTGCGCGGGGCAGGGCAAGCACCCGAGTTGGTGGGCAAGGCCATGCAGCGGCTCGGCTTTTCAGCGGCTTGGTCCCACTTGACCCAGTCTTTGTCTTTCGCTCGCGAAGGCCGCTACGATGAGCTCGGGATCCTGTCGCTCGACCTGAGCGGCCATGCTCAGGCTCGGGTGAAGGCGTACATCCGGCACCATGGCGCGACAGCTTCGGAGATCGACACGATCGCCCGTGTCGCAAGAAGCGGGGTACCTGGGGATGCTGCCCGCTTCTATAGCGTGGTGGGCAATGGGCTCGGGCCGTTCTCGAACAAGCCGGTGTTGAGCGAAGCGGTTTTTACGAGTCATTGCGCCGAGCGTCCGGCGTCCTTCACGTTCGAGTTTCCGCTCGCTCACTACGTCGAGAACGACGAGGTCGCACGCACGCGAGTGCTCGCCTGCTTGAACGAGTTTGGTATTCGCGCCGAACCCTACGCGAGAGCGATTGATGCCTTCGCGACGCGCCCACTCCGCGAGCGCGGGGGGCTTCATGCGCATGTGACATTTCGGCGCGATTCCGAAGCCGAGAAAGCGGCTTCGGGCCGCTCCCCGACCGGCGCGCGCGTCGGCGTTTACCTAGCCAGTGAGGCTTATCTTGCAACCTCCGATGAGCGCCCATGACCGAGATCGATGAAAAACAACAGCAACTGAGCCAGTATTATCAGCGAGCAATCGAGGGCCACGTGTACATTCGCGACACGCTCGACGCGGCCTTCGAGTCACTCGGCCGGCGGCTGCGCGCGCTCGGCGGCTTCGCCCGCGTGCTCGAGCTCGGAAGCCACGCCGGCATCACCACGGAAATGCTGCTCAAGCGGTGGCCGAACCTAGAAGTGGTCGTGCACGACGATGACGCGGAGTTGGTCGCGCTGGCTCGCCGACGACTGGCTGGTCGGGCCGTCCACTATCACACCAGCGCGCTCGCCGATCTCGCGGAGCCGGTGGACGTCGTGATTTCGTTCGCGCGGCACCACCACCTCCCGCATGGCTACCTGCCGAGCGTCCGCAGCGTGCTGAAGCCGGGTGGGGTTTACATCGTCGCCGACGAACTATGCCCGGAGTATTGCGCGGGCAGCTGGGCGAGCCTGATCGAGGGAGCGGAGCTCTTGCACGTCGCAGGCGGCTACGTGCTCACCACGCGAACGGACGCCGACGCATTCGTGAGCGGCGGGACGTTGCCAGAGTACGCGCAGAGGCTCGAGGATCGGCGGCGAATCGCCCTGTGGCGCTGGTATCGCTTCGTCGTCGATGAGGCGGTGTCTAGAGGCTACTTCGATATCGCCTCGGGCGAATTACAAAGTGCCTGCGACGACCTGGTGACTGGCTCGGACGCCGAGCACAAGTTTAGCCCCTTGATCGTCGAGCGGCAGTTCGTGCTGGCTGGTTTTCGCCTGCTGTCGAAGCGGAGCCTCGGCCCCGCGAATGATCCGGAGCGCCAGAGTCTGTTCGTCTACGAGTTTGCTACGGCCTGAGCTCGCGGAGGCCGTTTCACTAGGTCGAGGAGCCTTGGCTCAGGTAAAGCGCGATGGTTGCCGCCGTGGTCTTGGTGTCGATAGGCTTGGTGATGTAACCGTCGCAGCCCGCGGCCAGCGCCTTCTGCTCGTCGCCTTTCATGGCGGAGGCCGTCACCGCGACGATCACGATTTGTCCGTAGCGAGGGTGCGCCTTGAGCTGTCGCGTCAGCTCGAAGCCGTCGACCCCGGGTAACTGCAGGTCCATCAGAATCAGCTGCGGTTCGAATTCGCGGAGCACTTGCCACGCCTCGGGGCCGTCGCTCGCGGTGCGCACGTCGTAGCCTTTGGAGTCCAGTAGGAACGATAACAACTTCAGGTTGCCGGGGTGGTCGTCGACGATCAGAATCCGCTCTCCGCTCACGGCCGCTCTATGGTTGCGAGAGAGTCGGCCGCCGGCAAGAGCGCGTTCAACGCGGCCGCGAGCACTTGATCATCACCAGTTCCCTTTTGGACGACGGCTTGTACGCACTCGCCCAGGCGCCTCCGCTCTTCCGGAGACAGGTCTTTGACGGTCCAAATCATTACTGGAACGCTGCTGTTTCCGGGTGACGAGCGGAAGCGATCGAGGAATGTAAAACCATCCATGCCCGGCATCAGCAGGTCCGCCACCACGGCGAGCGGGCGCATGCGGGGCAACGCTGCGAGTGCATCGGCAGCCCGCGAGAAGCAAAGGGCTTCGTGCCCACGCTTGGCCAGCGTCGCTTGCATGAGCTTGAGCGACGCGGCGTCGTCGTCGACCACCAAAACCTGCCGGCCGCGCGTCGGTGACACGCCGTCACGCTCGAGCAGGGGCAAGAGCGCCGTCGGTTCCACGGGCTCGAGCGGCTTCCGCGGTAGTACGGCGAAAAAGATGCTCCCGTGAGGACTCGCTGCGCGCATGCCGACTCGGCCGCCCTGCGCCTCTGCCAGTCGCTTGGTGAGCGCGAGCCCCAAACCGGTGCCGCCGTGGCGTCGCGACATTCCCGATTCGAGCTGCTGAAACGGGACGAACAGGCGCTGTGCGTCTTCGGGCGCCACGCCGGGGCCGTTGTCCTCGACTTCTATGCGAAAGAAGCGGTCGTCCTCGGGAGTTGCCGACACCTTTACCGCGCCACCAACCGGCGTGAACTTCAGCGCGTTGGAGAGGTAGTTGTAGAGGAGCTGCTTGAATCGGCCGGGATCCAGGGTGACGTCGGCGAGTGCCGAGTTCACCGATACCGTTACGCGGATGCCCTTCGCGGTTCCTTCGTGCATGCCCTGAACGACGCTCTGCACCAAAAACTCGAGATCGACCGGCTCCGGCCGAAATTCCATCTTACCGGCCTCTACCTTGGCCAGGTCCAGCACGTCATTGATCAGCCGTAGTAGGTGCAGACCTCCGCTGAGGATGTCGCCTAGAAACTCTTTCTGCTTGTCCTGCAGTCGGCCGACCTCTTCGTCGTGCAAGAGCTGCGCGAATCCGATGATCGAGTTGAGCGGGGTTCGCAGTTCATGCGACATGTTCGCCAAGAACTCGCTCTTCAAGCGGTTCGCTTCTTCGACCCGCTTGTTCTCGACCTCGAGCTCGAGCGCGCGCATCTTCGCCTGCTGAAGCGCGCGCCGCTCGCTGATGTCTTGAACGTTCGCGACGAACCACTCGATTTCTCCTTGAGCGTTCTTGATCGTCGTCGCGATGATTTCGACCGGCAGTCTGCTGCCGTCCTTGCGCAAGTGCGTGGTCTCGACCACGAGCCGCCCGTGGCCATGCGTCTCGGCCGCATGGCGCTCCATATCTGCCTTGGTCTCGGGCGCCCAGAGGCGGGAGACCGGCGTTCCCACCAGCTCTTCGACGCTGTAGCCGTGCATCTCCGCGTAGGCCGGGTTTACCGCCTGGAACTTCACGTCCTTCACGTTCGCGGTGGCGACGCCCCAGGTCGCGTGCTGAAAGATTCGCTGCCAGTGACGGAGGGCGTCTTCGGCTTTGCGTTCCTCGGTCACGTCGCGAAACACGAGCACCACGCCACGTACCTCGCCGTTCTCACGTCGGATCGGCGCTCCGCTGTCCGCGATCGGACGGCGCGAACCGTCTTTCGCGACGAGCTCGGTGTGATTGGCGAGACCAACCACGACCCCCTCGCGGAGCACACGCCGGACAGGGCTCTCTACGGGCTGCTTGGTTTCTTCATTTTCGATCCGGAATACCGCCTCCAAATCCTTACCCGAACACTCCGCGCTTTCGAAGCCGGTGAGCTGCTCGGCCACCGCGTTCATGCGCAGGACTCGGCCTTCGGCGTCGGTCACGATCACGCCGTCGCCGATGCTGTCGAAGGTGATCGCCAGATCCTCCCAGTACGCGAGCAGGGCGGCTTCTGCGTGCGCCCGGTACGAATCAGCCAGAGCGCAAACGCTGCGATGCGCGAACTCGTTCATGGCCTGTATGGCAGCGCTCAATCGGGTCGGCTCCGCGCCATACGCTTGGATCAGGCGAGGCAGAAGCGGCAGAGTGAATCGTCGCGTGGCGTCGAGGGCAGCTCCGAGTGAAACGCCGGACGCCAGATAGTCGGCGCCCTCGTTCGTAATCTCGCGCTGATATTGCTCTAAATTGCCGGCAAAAGCCGCCTGCAGCACGGCCCGATTGCGCGAGCCGCCGGTCGCGCGCGTGAGTACCTTTTGGAGCCGAGGTCGCTCCACGTGCTGTTCGACCCAGGCCAGGAGCTCGCTCTGAACCAGCTCGAACTCTGCCTGGAGCTCGCGCCAGACATCGTCCAGCGCACGCTGCATCGACGGTTCGAACCAACGCGTCATCTCGGGTAATCGCGATGCTATTCTAGCGCGTTCAGCGCTGTCCACGAGCGCGCCGACTGGCGATCTTGGCCAGTCAAACGGCATCGAGCACTTCGCGAATTTTGGCGAGCAATGGTTCGGGCATCAACGGCTTCTGGATGAACGCCATTTCCGACACCAACACGCCTTGGCGTACAATCGCGTCGTCTGTGTACCCGGACATGAAAAGTACTTTCATGGTAGGTCGCATCTTGGTGAGCCGCTCGGCGAGCTCGCGCCCGCCCAGGCGCGGCATGACCACGTCGGTGAGCAACAAGTGGATCGGCTCCTGCGAGGCCTGACAGATTCTTAGCGCGTCTTCCGGGGCCGCTGCTTCGAGCACCACGTAGCCGTAGCTTTGCAGAATTCGCTTCGACAGCGCGCGCACCTGGTCGTCATCCTCCACCAGCAACACTCGCTCGCGACCGCGCCGCGTCTTCGTGCTCGGTGGTGGGATGTCAGACGGGCGAGCTCCCCGGGGCGCTTGCGGCAGACACACGCTAAACGTCGCACCTTTGCCCGGCTCACTGTCCACCCACACCGCTCCCCCGCTCTGCTCGACGATTCCGAACACGGTCGAGAGCCCGAGCCCTGACCCTGCTCCCGGCGCTTTCGTGGTGAAGAAAGGCTCGAACATGCGCGACTGCGTGGCCGCGTCAATCCCAACGCCCGTATCCATGACCGTAATCAGCGCGTACTTGCCGGAGGGCAAGCCGCGCTCGGTCAGAGTGAGCTCGTCTCGAAGCGTCATCTCCGACGTCGCGATCGTCAGGACGCCCCCGTCGGGCATGGCGTCACGCGCGTTCACCGCCAGGTTCATCAGAATTTGCTGGAGCTGTCCGGGGTCGACCGAGACGCGACCGGCCCCGCCTGGAAGAAAGCGAAACTCGACGTCCTCACCGATCACGCGCGTGAGCATCGTGCTGAGGTCGCGGATGGCATCGTCCAGTTCGATTACGCGCGGAGCCAACACCTGCTGCCGACTGAACGACAGCAGCTGTCGCGTCAGATCGGCAGCGCGCTGACCGGCGCGTGTAATCTGCTCGATATCCGCGCGCATGCGGTCGTTCGGCAGGGTTTCGTTCAGTAACATTTCGCCGTAGCTCTGGATCACGGACAGCAGATTGTTGAAATCGTGCGCGATACCTCCGGCGAGCCTGCCGACCGCTTCCATCTTTTGTGCCTGACGGAGCTGCGCCGAAGTGCGCTCCAGCTCCTCCTCGGCTTTCTTACGAGCCGTGATGTCTTGAATGACCGGAACGAAATACTTCGGCTGGCCCGCACCATCTCGCACCAGGCCCACGGTGACGTTTGCCCAGACCAGCGCTCCGTCTTTCCTGAGGTAGCGTTTCTCCACTGAATAGCTGGAGATTTCACCTGAAAGCGCGCGCTCGACCAGCCTGACATTGGCTTCCAAATCGGGCGGGTAGGTGATGTCTTGGAAGGTGCGCGCGAGCAGCTCGTCGCGCGAGTAACCGACGATCTCACATAGCCTTTGGTTCACGTCGAGCCAGCGGCCGTCGGGCGCAACCTGCGCGACGCCCACTGCTGCGCGCTCGAACGTCGCTCGAAAGCGCTCCTCGCTCTCGCGCAAGCGGAGCGCGCGGTCGGTGGCGCTCTTCTCGGCCGCGTCTCGTTCTGCGAACGAGTCCGCGAGCGCCAACGCCTGAGACACTTGATTCGCGATTGCCTGCGTGAAGACGCACCAGTCGTCTTCATCGAACTCGTGGCCTGCGAGCGCCATGAACAAGGCCCCAGCGAGGCCGCTCGGCCGAACCAAGGGGGCGACCACGAACAGCGTTGCCGCGCAGTTCGACAAGATTTCGCGCGTCCAACCTGCTTCGCTATTGCTCGAAGAGAAGAGCGCCGGGCTCTCTCCGCGCATCAGCTTCCAGAGCTGCGCCTGGTGCCCCCAAAAGTGAGTCAGCTCGGGGCTTTCTGCTCGCTTGAGCGGCCGGGCTCTGATTTTCTCGTCCGCCTCTTCGAAGTAGATTGCCGCGTGGGAGATGTCTCCGACCTCCAGGCACGCCGTCAAGGCCTGGTCGAGCGCGGCTTCCACGTCGCCGTGCTTTACGACTGCCGCGGAAATGCCGCCCAGCACCGCGAGTTCTGCCGACAAGGCGGAGCAACGCCGCGCCAGTCGGCTGTTCAGCATCACCTGGCGCTCGAGCTGCCTTACTACGCGGTCACCACGATTCGTCTCGTAGTCGCTGAGCACTTCGAGATTGGCGGACGAGCGCGACGGCTGGTGCAGCATCTTGCGCAGTGCCTGGAACAACTCCCGGTGATTGGGCGTGCGTAGCACGAGCTCGTTCGCGCCGGCGCGCCGAGCGAGCTCGCGATCCGAAACGTCCAAGTAACTCGAGGTAACGAGCAGCACCGGCACGTCGACCAGGCGTGGATCGCAGCGGACCGCGACCGCGAGACCGAAGCCGTCCAGGCGTGGCATCAAGACGTCGGAGACGATGCCGTCCGGAGGAGCACGCCGAGCAGCCTCGAGTGCTTCCTGACCGTCGGCTGCGGTCTCGACGACGAATCCCGCTTGCTCGAGCCGAAAGCGGGTGAGTTTGAGCTGCAGCGGCTCGTCGTCGGCCAGAATGAGCCGCTTGCCTTTGCCGAAGGGATCCGCGCTCGGCTCGCGAGCGAGGAGATGTCCCTCCAAAATGGGCAGCAGACGCGCGGGCTCAATCGGTTTGGCGATCACGTCGTCGAAGCCAGCCGTCGCCATGCGCGCTTCGTCGTGCTTCGACAAAAGGCCAGAAAAAGCCAGGATGGGCGCGTCCATCCCGTTGGGTAACGCTCGCAGGCGTTTGATTAGCTCGAAACCGTCCACGTCGGGGAGCACCAGATCCTGCAACACCAGATCTGCAGCTTGACTCTCGAGCAGCGAGAGCGCGGACGCGCCACTCGTGGCTTCGAGTACCGAGTGCCCCTTTCTCTCGAGCGCGAAGCGCACCAGCTTTCGGGTCAGCGCGTTGTCTTCGACGAGCAAGATGGTGGCGCGCGTCATCGCTCCGGCGCCCCGCACTTGCACCGCCCTCTGCCGCTGTTGCACCACACTGCTAGAGTCCTCCTCCTGCGATGAACCAGGTGGCGCGTGTATCAGCCACTCGGCATTACTCTAGCGCTGGGAACAAACTCCTGGGAATGGACTCCGGTCCTTTGTTTCGCCACGTGGCGCTGGCGGGATTCGCCGGAAACGCGAAAGGCTCGAAGATTCGAAGCCTAGGGGTTTTTGGCGCCGGCCTGGATCCAGTTGGTCAGCATGGTTTGGTCCGACGTGCTGATGCACTGAGCGGTGGAGGTGCAGCCGTTCGGCATGCGCAAGGTTCCACACTGGCCGGTGCTCATCATGAGCAGGGCGCTCTTGCTCGCGTCGCCGGCGGTGGCGAGTTTGTTGTTGGCGCAGCGGGAGACGGTGACCGTGGTGAGCGTGCTGTACAGCGCTGCGTTGTCGGTGCTGTTCAGCGTCGGCATGCGACTGCCCGAGTGACACGTGCCGCACTTGCTGCGAACGTAGGAAGCGACCTGGCTGAATGCGACAGAGCCGGAGCCACCGGAGCCGCCGGAACCGCCAGCGCTGCTCTTGCCGCCCGAGCCGCCAGTGCTGCTCTTGCCACCGGAGCCGCCAGCGCTGCTCTTGCCACCTGAGCCGCCCGAGCCCTTACCGCTCGAGCCGCCAGTAGTGCCGAAGCCGCCCTTGCCACCGGTCGCAGTGCCGCCGGTGTTTCCGAAAATGCTGCCACCAGTGGTGCCGCCCGTGCTGAAGCCACCCGTCGTGCCGCCGGTGCTGAACCCTCCGGTGCTGACGCCACCGGTGGTTCCGCCGGTCGAAAGAGTGCCGCCGGTTGAAAGGGTGCCGCCGCTGCTGGTCGTGCCACCCGTGTTGGTCGGGGCGGTGCCACCGGTGCCGGTCGGGAAGGGCGGGTAGTCCTCACCGCCCGAGCACGCAAACAGGATGAGCGCGCTGCCGGCAATTGCTGTTGCACCGAAAAGTTCCGTCTTTCGTAGTCGCATCGGAAAGCCCTCGATCTAAGCGGTATTCCCCTTCGAACTACAGTGCGGCGAAGAGGTCTTGGCTGCTCACTTCATTTGCGGGTGGTCTTGGAGTCGCAACAAGCAGCGAAAGACAAATGGGGCCAAACCCGATTTTCTTCGCCCGCGATTTCGAGATTGCACACGACCGCCCACGGGTAGACGCGTCCAAGCGCAATTCGGGTTCAAATTGAAAGAGCCGTTGGTCGTTTTTTCGGTTCGACTGATGTCCGCGAAAGCGCGTGCACAGCGTGAGCTGCGAGGCATCCGTCTGAGCTGGTATTTTCGAGTGCGCGTGCGTGGCGAAGTTGTGTGTGCGCCTCGGCACGCGCCTACGAGCGCGTGCCGACGAGCGAGCTAGGCGAACACGTGCAGGATGCTGTACGTCGCGCTGCGTTCGCCGCCCTGGGCCTCGCGCGCGTGAAGCTCGAACACCGTATCGGGTGGCATAGCCGAGTAGTGACGGAGGCAGGCAATGAGTACCCCTTCTTGCGCGTCGAACGGGGCATTGGGGTCTTCGAACAACACCTCTCCCGTTCCTTCGGCTCGCACGGTGACCCGCAGCCGTGCGACGTTGCCGAGATCGAAGCCGATCAGGCGATGGATCATCAGATCGAGCTCGGGTGAAAAGTGCACCGAATGGCCGGAGCCCGGACCGAAGCTGTTTTCGGCGATCTTCAGGCCACTTGCGCGCAGGCGCTCCACCTCGGCGCGGGTGATGGCCGGAGGCGTGAAAGCGCGCAGGGCTAACACGACGGCCGCGATTCGGGCCGACTGTTCGGAGCAGGTCGCGCAGCCGAGCAGGTGCTCTTCGATGCGGTCGAGCTCCGCCGATGCCAGCGCCTCTGCCCAATACTGGCTGAGCTCTTCGAACGAGAGCGGGGTCTGGCAGGTCATGCGGCGGCTCCTCCGCGGTCTAGACAGCGGCGTAGCTGGGCGAGCGCGCGGTGTCGCAGAACGCGCACGTTGCCGGCCGTCACCTCGAGCTGCGCGGCGATCTCGTCCGCGCTGCTCTCGGCGTGGAAGGAGAGCAGCAGTACCGTGCGCGAGCGCGAGTCGAGCTTGGTCATGCACGACAGCAGCGCGGGCACGTCGACCTGCTCGAGTCGGGGTAGAAACACGGCCACGTCGAGCTCCCCGGGCTCGCTCGGTGTCAGTCGGGCTTCGCGCTTTCGCACGCCGAGCGCGACGTTGCGGCACGTGCCGAGTACGAAACGAGCCAGGTGCTCGGGCTCGGCGATGCGCCCGGTGCGCGCGGCTTCGAGCAGCACGAGCAGCACGCCTTGTACGAGATCCGCTGCCCGATCTTCGCTGCGCAGGTGGCGCAGCCCATAAAGTCGAATGCGGGGTGCAAAGCGGCGGCAGAGCTCGGCCTCCGCGTCGCGCGCAAGGCTTGCGTGCGCGATGCGTCGAACGAGCTCTGCGTCGGCGACCTCTTCCAGCATTTCCGGCGTGAAAGTAACACGCCGCCGGAAGGCGCGCCTACACTCCGAGCGCGTCGGCGAGCCCGAGCAAGAGGGCGTGGCCATCTCCGCGATACGAGCTGCCATGCATGGTGGCGAGCGTGGTAGGTTCGGTGGAAGCAAGCTTTTCGAGCAGCTTGCGGGCGCCGGCCTCGATCGCGACGCTGCTTTCCATTTGCTTTCGCAGCGCCTCGGAGGGACCGAGGATGTCGCTTTCAGTGAGCGGCGCGGGATCGCTGCCGCCTTGCGTGAATAGGTCGCCGCAGAGCAGCGTGCGGGTAGTGGTTTCGAACAAGTAGCCGCACTCCCAGTTGTGGGGAAGGTGTGGCGCGTCGAGCCAGCGCAGCCGCTTCTTGCCGAGCGCGAGCTCGTCACCGTCTGCGAGGGCGAGGGCTGGGCGGCTCGCATAGTCGTTAACGGAGACCATGGCGGCGACCGTGCTGCACACCGGCTGGGCCTCGGGAGCGACAGCCAGAAATTCGTTGAGCGCGCCGCACTCGTCGGACTCGAAATGGGAAAATCCGACGTACCGCAGCTTCTTGATGTCGCCGAGGACGTGCGCGACGGCTTCGCGCACTAGAGGAAAGAGTTGGCGGAGTCCGGTGTGAAACAGCAACGGCGCGTCATCCACTATCAAGATCTGATTGAACGTGAAGCCCCCCGGGATGGCGGCGATCGGCGTGCTGATGCGGTAGATATTCGGGGCGATTTCGTGAACATTGGTTCCGGATTCCGGATTGGTAACGGTCATGTTCGTTCCTCCGCTGTGACGTGCGCGTCGGCCTCCTGACGTTACGAAGAAAAATCGAAAAAAATGTCCGTGGCGCGTCGGCTGGGCCGTCGTAGGGTCGGAGCAACGGCTCCGAAAAGGAGATAATCATGAGTGAATTCCTGTATTTGTACCGAGGCGGTAAGCGTCCCGAATCACCCGCGGCGGCCCAGGCCGAGATGCAGCGCTGGATGGACTGGATGAAGGGTCTCGGCGCGGCCATCAAGTCGCCCGGGCAGCCACTGGAGCGCACGGGTAAGCTGGTGAGTGGCAAGAGCAAGACCGTGACCGACGGTCCGTTCGTGGAGAAGGACATGGTCGGCGGCTATACGCTCGTCGAAGCGAACGATATCGCGCACGCTGCGGAGCTCGCCAAGGGCTGCCCGATCTTCGAGCATGGCGGTCAGGTCGAAGTTCGACCCGTGACCAAAATGTAAGTGACCATCGACGAACATCTCTTCCGGCGCGAGGCTGGGCGCATGGTGACCGCGCTGACGCGCGTGTTCGGCGTGCACAACCTCGCGCTGGCGGAGGATGTCGTGCAAGACGCGCTGTGTCGCGCGCTCGAGGTGTGGAAGTTCCGCGGGGTGCCCGAGAACCCCGCGGCCTGGCTGATGACCGCCGCCAAGAATCGAGCGCTCGACGTGCTCCGGCGCGAGCGTACTATGCGCACGTTCGCGCCCGAGCTCGGCCATTTGCTGGAGAGCGAGTGGACTATCGTGCCTGCGCTGGAAAGCCTGCTCGAGCCGAGCGCGATCCGCGACGACGAGCTCAGGATGATGTTCTCCTGTTGCCACCCGCGCTTGCCAGAAGAGGTGCAAGTGGCCCTGGTGCTCCATATTCTGTGCGGTTTCGGCGCGCGTGAGCTGTCGAGCGCGTTTTTGTGCTCTCAAGCGGCGATGGAGAAGCGCATCGCACGCGGGAAGAAGCTGCTCGCGAGCAGCAAGACCTTGTTCGAACTCGGCGCGGTCGAGGAGTTCCCGGCGCGCCTCGAAGCGGTGCAGCGCGCGTTGTATTTGTTGTTCAACGAGGGCTATCACGGGGCGAGCGCGGCCGCGGTTCGCGCCGAGCTGTGCGAAGAGGCGATCCGTTTGGTCGCGCTGCTGTCGGAGCACGCGCCCGCATCGACTCCCGCAACCCACGCGCTCGGCGCGCTGATGTGTCTGCTCGCGGCGCGCTTACCGGCACGGCTCGACGGCGCGGGTGACCTGATCCCGCTCTTGGAGCAGAACCGCGCGCTCTGGGATCTGCGCCTGCTCGACGAGGGACGTCGCTTGCTCGATCTCTCGGCGACTGGTTCCGAGCTCAGCGTCTATCACGTGGAGGCAGCCATCGCCGAGGTGCACGCGAGCGCGCCGAGCTATCGTGAAACGCGCTGGGACCAAGTGGTCGCGCTGTATGACACGCTGCTCACTCTGCGGGACTCACCAGTGGTCGCGCTGCAGCGTGCTCTGGCGGTCGCCGAGCGAGACGGGGCAGAAGCGGGGCTTTCCGCGGTTCGCGCGGTGGAGCCCGAGCGCCTCGCCGGATACCCATTCTATTTCGCGGCGCTCGGCGAACTCGAGCTTCGACTCGAGCGCGGTGCCGCGGCGCGCGAACACTTTGCGCAGGCACTGGAACGCGCGCGAAACGAGCTCGAACGGCGTTTTCTGGCGGGCCGGCTCGCGGAATGCGACAAATTTACGTGATTTGCGGCGCCGCGCGCGCGATCTTCTAGACTGCCGATCGTGGAGCTTTCCCGACCCGATGTGCCGCGCCCTTCCGCGGGCGCCCGCGACAAAGCCTTGCGTTTGCTGGAGCGTGACCTCGGCCCTTCGAAGGTGCTGACCGGCGAGGAAGCCTGCGAGCGCTTCGTGAGCGACGAATCGGAAGCCGAGGGTGTGCGCCCGGACGCGGTCGTGCTCGCGAGCTCGGCCGAGGATATTCGGCTCGCGCTGGCGGTTGCGCGCGAAGCACAGGTTCCAATCACGCCGCGCGCGGCGGGCACCGGGCGCACGGGTGGCGCAGTTCCTGTCGCGGGCGGCATCGTGCTGCACACGCTCGGCATGAATGGCATCAAGGAAATCGATTCACGCGAGGGCATCGCCGTGGTCGAGCCGGGGGTCGTGCTGGCCGATTTGCATCGCGCGGTCGAGGCCGAAGGTTGGTTTTATCCGCCGGATCCGAACTCGCTCGAAAGCTGCGCGATCGGCGGCAATGTGGCGGAAAATGCCGGTGGGCCACGCGCTTACAAGTACGGCGTCACGCGAGACTACGTGCTCGGCATGGACGCGCTGCTGATCGGCGGGCAGCGCTTGCGCGTGGGACGCCGCACCTTGAAGGGCGTCACCGGCTATGACGTGACCGCGTTGTTGGTCGGCAGTGAAGGCACGCTGGCGGTGTTCGGCGAGGTGACGCTGCAGTTGTTGCCGAAGCCAGAGGCGGTGACCACGCTACTTTGTTTGTTCCCGAGTCTTCAGGCCGCGACCAATTGCGTGGCCGAGATGACCGGCAAGGCGCGTTTGGTTCCGCGCTGCATCGAGCTACTCGATGGAGCCACGCTGGAAGCCATGCGCCAGGCGGGCAACTCCATCGACAGCGGCGCTAATGCAATGCTCTTGATCGAGGTCGACGGCAGCGAGGCAGTCTGCGAAGTCGAGGCTGAACGGGTGGCCGCAGCGTGCGAAGCGGCGCAGGCACTTTCGGTGTTGGTGGCGCAAGAGGCATCGCAGCGCGATCGGCTGTGGTCGGCGCGGCGTGAAATGAGCCGCGCGGTGCGCCGCCTCTCCAAGAAAAAGCTGAGTGAAGACGTGGTCGTGCCCCGCCAGCGGGTGACCACGCTGCTCGAGCGCGTGCAGCGTTCCTGCGACGCGCTCGGCGTGCGCACGCTCACCTACGGGCACGCGGGTGACGGCAACCTGCACGTGAACTTTCTGTGGGACGAGGACCACGAGCAGCCGAACGTGGAGCGCGCGATTCAGCAGTTGTTCGAGGCGGTGGTCGAGCTCGGCGGAACGCTGAGCGGGGAGCACGGCATCGGCGTTCTGAAGGCGCCGTACCTGCCGCTCGAGCAATCGGCCGAGCTGATCGCCTTGCAGAAGGACCTGAAGCGGGCCTTCGATCCCGGAAATCTGCTGAATCCGGGCAAGATCTTCCCGCCTTCGTCGCACCGAGCGTGCTGAAGGCCGGCAGATCCGCTAAAACCCGCCCCCTTGTTGCTCGCCCTTGCCGTCGCCACGCTGGCCGTCCTTCTGGGCCTGCTCCTCGGTTTGGCGCCGACCGCGAGCCGGCGGGCGCTCGGGCCGCTGCGTACGCTCGCGCTCACGGCGGTTATCGGGGTGGTGGCGTTGCACCTGCTGCCCGAGGCGCTGGCCGAGCTCGGTGTGCTCGGCCTCGGAGTGTTTGCGGCCGGCCTGGCGCTGCCGCGTTGGCTCGGTTGGATAGCGGGGCAGAAGGCTGGGCATGGCGAGGACCAAAGCGCGCCTCACGGCTTGAGTGAGCGCTTGGGGCTCGAACTCGGGTTTTGGGGCTTGCTCGTGCATCACGTCGGTGACGGCCTCGCGCTGGGCGCCTACTCGCGCGTCGATGCGCGCGGGCATTCGCACGCTGACGTTCTGTTCGCGCTGGTGCTGCACACCGTGCCGCTGGTCGCGGTGGTCGCCGCCGGTTACGCGCGCAGCGACGGGCCGCGCGCAGCGATTTCGCGCAGCGCGCGGCTCGCTATGGCGAGCATCGTGGGCGTGCTGGCGGCGCGACTCGTGCCGCAGGCGCTGGTGAGCGGTGCGCAAGCATGGATCGCGGCGGGTGTTTCAGGGCTCTTGCTGCACGGGCTCACTCACGACCTCGGGCGTGACTTGCCGAAGGATCGCGGGGGCCGGATCTTCGATCTGGCAATGGCGCTTTCGGGCGCGGCGCTCGGCGTGCTCGGGGCCGCGCTCGATGCGCACGGCGACCTTGCGGCGGCGCCGGTTGGGCAGCTGCTGAAAGTGAGCGTTCAGCGCTGCGCGTTGCCGATTGCGATCGGGTTGCTCTTGGGCGCGCTGCTCGCGAGCCGCAAAGGCGCGTCGCTCGGGCGCTATGCGAGCGTCGGCCAGGCCGGTAGAGGAGGGGTATTCAGCCCGGAAGCTTTCTTGGTGACCCTCTCGCATTTCGGCTTCTTGTTTGCGGTGACTCGGGACCTACTCGGCGTTCTACTGCTACCGCTGCGCCTCGAGCCCACCGAGTCGGCGGCGGCTGAAACTCTGGACAGTCAGACCGGAAACGCGGAGCCGGGCGAGCCGCGCTCGGCGCTCGGTCGCTTCGTTCAGGCGCTCGATGCGCGAGTCGACGTGGTTGCGGCCTGGGGGTTGCTCGGGGCGCTCGTCGCTGCGGTCATTCGGGCGGCAATTCCGGACGGAGCGCTCTCGGGTCCGACTTGGCTGTCGGTGCTGCTTTCGCTGCTGCTTTCCGTGAGCGTTCCGCTGCACGCGGTGGCCGCCGTGCAGCTCGCGTTCGCGCTTTCGGCCAAGGGCTTGGATGGTGCGGCGGCATTCCTGATCGTGGTGGTAGCGCCGCTCGCTATCCGACCGCTCGGCGTGCGCCCTGCGCTGCTGGCGGCGACTGCTGCGCTCGTTTGCGGCTTGCTCGGGCCGCATTTGCCCAGGGAAGTGGTCACTATCGAGCCATGGCTGGCGACCGCTGCGACCGTTTTCGTGTGCGCGCTGATTTTGCGTCGTGCTTACTTGCGCGGGTTTCGCGGTTTTCTAAAGCCTGTAGTGCAAGCGGACTAGGGTCGACGCGGTCGTGAGCGCCGTTCGGGGCGCTGCAATTTCGGGACCGATCGAGTAGAAACGGTCGCGCGACCATGCGAGTTCGTTTCCTACTCGCGATTACGCTGCTTGGGCCCGGGGGCCGCAGTGCGCACGCTCAGTCGAGTGAAGGGCACCGTGAAACCCGCGATCGCTATGAGCTTTCGGCGCACAGTGAAACCCACGCAGAGCTGTTTCGCCGGGCGCTCTTGCCGGGCCCCAATGGCTCGCTGGTGTCGACGGACCCGATCGCTCCGCTGTACGAGTACGTCACGATCAGCGCGCGAGATGTCGACATGGCCTGGCGCAAGGACAGCGTCGACCTCGAGTTCGCTGCCTGGGGCAGGGTCTGGATCGGCGCGCGCGACTCCGAGCGTCGACTCGAAGGCGATGTGCAAGTGGCTAGTGCGCGCTACCGGCATGGCCCGGTGTGGCTGCGCTTCGGTCGCCAAGTCGTCGCCGGTGGCGCGGCGCGTTTTGCGCGCTTCGACGGGGTCGACGCGCAGGCCGAGCTCGGCTCGGGGTTCGAAGCCAGCGCCTACGGCGGCTTCACGGTTTTGCCTCGCTGGAACCAGCGCCCTCGGTACGAGCAGCTGGGGGCTCCCGCGGACTCGTTGCAGCGCGACGAAGCGACCCTCGAGTCGGCCGCGCGCGGAAAATATTGGCTCGCTGGCGCGCGGCTCGGTTGGGCGGCGGCTTCGCTGCGCGCTGGCCTTTCTTTTCACGAGCAGCGCGAGGCCGCTGGCCTTTCTCGGAGAAGTCTGGGCCTCGAAGGGCGCACGGCGCTCTCCCGGTTGGCCGGGCTTGGCGGCAACGCGGTGCTCGACTTGGATCGAATCCGTTTCGCCGACGCTCGGCTTTGGTTGGACGTCACGCCCATTCGCGTCATCGACGTCTCGCTCGAGTACCTGCACACGCAGCCAGCGTTGTTCCTGTCGCACCAATCGGTGCTTTCCGTGTTCGGCAGCACCGCCTACGACGAGGTGGGCAGCTATGCCCATGTGCGCCCTGAATCGACGCTTGCGTTCGAGGGCGCGGCGTTCGTGCAGCGGTATGACGGCGAACGACCGGGGGCGCGCGGCGAGCTCGCGGTGCGCTGGCTATCCGACTCGAGGAGTCGCACGTACATGCGCGTCGCGTATGCGCGCGTGCTCGCGCCCGAGAACGGCTACCATTCGCTGCGGAGCTCGCTCGCGCGCCGGCTCAGCGCAAGGTTTCGCGCGACGTTGGAGGCGTATGCCTACTGGTACGATCACGCCATTCGGGGCTATCGCAGCTCGACGGTCAATGCCGGGACGTTGTCGTTCGACGCATCCGAGCGGGTTAGCCTGCTTTGGGGGGCGTCACTCGCGCACTCGCCCTACGCGAGTCTCGACGCCCAAACGACACTGCGTATCAGCGTTTCGCTGGACGCAAGTCGCTCGGAGGCGGCCCGATGAAGCCGGCGCACAGGGCGTCCCCCGGCGCGCTTCTTCTGCTGCTATCGCTGCTCGTCGCCGCCGCGATCGCTGCGTGCAGGGGGCGGGTGGAGCCGCGTTTTCCTCACCTTGCGCACTTAACGGCGCCTGGCTGCGGCGTTGCCGGAGCGCCCGCGTGTCTGAGCTGCAATAGCTGCCACGCGATTTCGAAGGAACGCTCGCCCGCCGCGCGAGCCGATGCTGCAACGTGCGGCTCCTGTCATCATCGGAGGCCCGGCCGAGTGCGTGGCGTGGTCGAACAGCCGCGGGCGATACGCAGCCCGATCGCGTTCAACCACGACCAGCACCTGACCATGCCGAGCATTCAAGGGCAGTGCGTGCCGTGTCACGGCGGCGTCGTTCAGGCCGAGGCTTCGCCACTGCCGCCAATGAGCCAGTGCTTTACGTGCCACGAGCACCAGCAACAGTGGAATGCTCGGCAGTGTGCGCCGTGTCACCAAACGCGCGATTTACGGAAGACCCTGCCTGAAACGTTTCTGAAGCACGACGCCGGGTTCGCGCGACATCACGGCCAGATGGCAACCGAGGACCGGCGGCTCTGCCAGAGTTGTCATGAGCAGCAAGACTGCAACGGCTGTCACGACGTGTCGCAGGAGCTCACCCGCGAGCGCCGACAGCCGGAAAAGATCGAGTCGACGTCGGTACACGGCGGAGACTTCCTGGTGCGCCACGCTCTGGAGGCCGAGGCCGAGCCGGCCCGCTGCGCGCGTTGTCACACGCCCGAAACGTGCGACTCCTGCCATCGGGAACGCGGTGTGAGCGCCGCGCGTTCCGGCGCCCGCAGTCCGCACCCCCCCGGCTGGGTCGGCACGAACACGGGCGCCAGCAGCTTTCACGGGCGCGAGGCGCGGCGCGACTTGCTCGCTTGCGCCAGCTGTCACGATCAGGGACCCCTCACCAATTGCATCCGCTGCCACAAGGTTGGCGCTTATGGCGGAAACCCGCATCCGGGTGGCTGGCAAAGCGCGCGGAGCCCGCGGGAGGGCATGTGCCGGTATTGCCATGAATGACCCGCGCCGATTCGGAAGGGTCGCGCCTGCGCGGTCCAACTTTGCGGCCTGCACCGCCCTCGCGCTGCTCGCCGCGGTCTCGACTGCGCTCGTGCCGAGCTGTCTCGAACGGCGCAGTGACGACGACGCGCGGGATTCGAACGAAACGCGCTGCGCGACGTGCCATGGTGATCCGACTCGGGAAGGGGATGCGCTGCTCCGCGCTGCCCCACCCAGGGACTTGCTCGGCGCTTCCGGTACTGCCTACCCGGGGGTCGGAGCACACGCGATTCACTTGTATGGCGGGCCGACGCACGGCGCGGTGGCCTGCAACGAGTGCCACGAGGTGCCCGAGCGCGTGGACTCACCGGGTCACGCAGACGACGCGCGACCGGCAGAGCTAGCTTTCGGTTCGGTGGCGCAGAGTGGTGGCCGCTCTCCACACTACGATCCGATCGCGCGCACTTGTGCAGACACCGCGTGTCACCGCGACCACGCGGACGCGGTCTGGACCGAGCCGCGCACGAGCGACGCGGCCTGTGGCTCGTGCCACGGCCTGCCCCCGCCGTTGCCGCATCCGCAGTCCGAACGCTGCGCGGCGTGTCACGGCGAAGTGCTCGACGGCAAACGGCATTTCGTGAATCCGTCACTGCACGTCGACGGCGCTGTGCAGGCAGAGCCCGGCAAGTGCAGCGCCTGTCACGGCGTGGGCGACGATGGGGCGCCGCCCCCTGATACGCAAGGCAACGAAGCGAGCTCCGCGCTGGGCGTTGGAGCGCACCGCGCGCACCTGGTTGGCGGCGCGTTCAGCCGACCGCTCGCCTGTGCAGAATGCCACCTGGTTCCGAAGACTGCAGACGAGCCCGGCCACGCCGAAGGGCGGCCCGCACGCGTGACGCTGAGCGGCGTTGCCGAGAGTGGTGAGCGAAGCCCCAGCTGGCGGCGCGATTTGGCGAGCTGCGCCGACACTTGGTGCCATGGCCCCAGCGCCGCAGAACGCAATGAGTCGCCGAGCTGGGTGAGCGGCCAGAGCCTCGACTGCACCTCCTGTCATGGCGCGCCGCCGCCCGCGCCACATCCACAAATCAGCGACTGTTCGAGCTGCCATGGCGCGGTGGTGGCGGCGGATGACGTCACCATTGCCGATCGCACACGGCACGTCGATGGCGTGGTCGATGTGGAGGTCGACCCGAGCTGCACTTCCTGTCACGGCACGGAAAATTCGGCTCCGCCGCGTGACACGTCCGGCAACACTGCGAGCACGGCCGCGGGCGTCGGCGCTCATCAGGCCCACGTTACGGCTGGGGCACGCTCGCGCGCGGTTGCGTGCTCGGAGTGTCACATCGTTCCCAAGGACCCGTTGGATCCCGGTCACATCGATACCGCACTCCCCGCCGAGGTCGTCTTCTCCGGCGTTGCCACCGCGTTCGGCGCGAAGCCCGTCTACGAGCAGGGAACGTGTCGCGACTCTGCCTGTCACGGGGGCGTGTTCCCGAACGGGCATCGTTCGGGTGGCAGCAATACCGCGCCGGAGTGGACGCGGGTCGACGGCAGCCAAGCGCGCTGCGACGGCTGCCACGGAATGCCCCCGCCCCGCCCGCATCCTTATCCGACGGACTGCAGCAGCTGCCACGAGGACGTGGCCAAGGACAATCTCAGCTTTTCGCGCCCTGAACTGCACATCGACGGTAGCGTGACGTTCACGTTGCCGTGATCGCCGTCGCTAGGGAGCATTCTTGGCCGCGAACAGGTGACAGCTCGTGCAGCTCGGCGCGTCCGCAAAATGTCCCTTGCGATCGGTGTGGCAAGCCGTGCAGGTGTCACGCGTGAGCCGCGGGCGCTCGTCGTGCCCCGTGTGGCAGCGGGCACAGTCCTGATGCTTTCCGAGCCGGTGCAGCCCGGCCAAGCGGGTGGTTTGGTGGCATTGCCCACACGGCGGAGGGGACGGGGGTCCAGAAGGACCGTGCGGGCGATGACAACCCGCGCATCCGCCCGCGATTTTCCCGTGTTTCGAGGCCGCCTCTTCGACATGGCACGTGGCACAAGCCGCGAAAGACGCCGCCCCGCTGTGCGGCTGATGACAGCTCGTGCAGTCGTTGTGCCCCACCTTCACGCTGTGCGCTTCCTGCTGATGGCAGCTCTTGCAGGGCGTGCCTTGCGTGCCGCCGTGGGGTTCGTGGCAGCTCGTACACTTCTGGTGACCGGGCCTAACCTTTTGCGCCTCGGCTGCGTGACAGCTGCCGCAGCTTGCGAGCAACGCGGTAGGCCGGTGCGGGACGCCCCGATGACAGCCTTCACAGTCGCGATGGCCGGTGCTCGCGGTGGCGCGCGCGACCTCTCCCGCGTGACAGTCTTTGCAAAGCGTTGAATCGCCTTTGGCAAGCGCGAAGCCGTGCGGTTTGTGACATTGCGTGCAGCGGAGCTCACCGTGAAACTCGCTCTCTGTATGGGCCTGCTGGTGACAGCTGCTGCACGCGCGCGCTTTCTCGCGCGTGTGGCTCGCGGACGGGTGCGCGTCGTGACAGGTGACGCAGCCGCGACCTGGATTCGGCGTGGGGTGATTCGGATGCACCTCGGCGTGACACTTTTCGCACGCTTGTACTGGGTTCGCGCGAACATCGTGCGGGGCGTGACAGCTGCTACATTGGGCATGGGCCGCAACGCGCTCCGCAGCGAGCGCGCGCACTTCGGAGTGGCAGGAGCCACACGGTGCGGCCGAGTTCTTTTCGAACTGGTGCGGACGATGGCACCCGACGCAGGCCGTGTGCCCGTCTGCGAATAGCGCGCTGGCAGGCACCAGCGGTTGCTGTTTCGCGTGGCAGGGCTGGCAGGTGGCGAGCGCATCGGAAGCGGGCGCGTGCTGGTGCTGATGGCAAGTCGTGCACACGCGCAGCGCAGGTCGATCCGAGCTGGCGTGACTCGTGGTGATCTCGCCGTGGCACTCCGCGCAGCGCCCGGGCTCGGGCGTCGAGCCCTGGTGCGGACGATGGCAGCTCAGGCATTGGCTGGTACCGTGGACCACGACGGCCGGTGTCTGACCCTGCTGGCTCGCGTGGCAACGCGCGCAATCTTCCCGTGAAGGCTCGAGGTCAGCGAGTGCGGCAGCCGATTGTCGTCTTCCGCCTTGTGGGCTCGCGCCGGTCGCGGGCATTTCGACCGCGAATGCGTGACACGTCGTACAGTCGGAGAAAGCTCCCTCGCCGAAGCGCTGCACCGCTTGCCGCTCCGCGTGGTGAATGCGGCTCTCTTGCTCGTGGCAAGCCTTGCAGCGCGCGGGTGGCGCGCGGCCGACGCTGTCTCCGCCGAGCTCGTGACACGCGGCACAGCGCACCCGGTGTTGGGCGACGTGGAGTTTATGCCCGCTCCTGGTTCGCGCGCTTTGCCAGGCAAACTGGACGTTGGTTCCCGCGCCGCGGGATCCGGTCGCTTGGTCCGAGTCCGAGCACGCCGCCAGCATCGTCAGGATGAGCGCCAGCCGGGCGAGGGCATGCAGGCGAAGCAGAGTGCTCATGTCGGCGGGTCACCAGCATATCCGCTCCGACGTGGATGAAGGAGGAGAAGCAGCGCGCGGAGGAGGTGAGATTCGGAATGGATATTTCGTGGAACCGCTTGCCGTTCGGCCCAAGGTGGCAGCAGTATCTCGCTCCGTGGCTCATGGAAACTGGCTCGGCTTCGTGGCGCTCGGCGCAGCTGCCGCTGCGGCGCCGATCTTGGTCTGGTTTCTGGTCAAAAGGCCGCTGCTCGACCTACGCGTGAAGTTGTGGTTGTTGCTCGGGTTGGGCGTGTTCCCTGCGCTGTCAGCCGCCAGCTCGACCGTTAGCGGCATGACGGCCACGACACATCGCGAGTTTTGTGGGTCGTGCCACGTGATGGATAGCCACTTTCGAAACGCGATTGACCCCAAATCGCAGTCGCTAGCTGCACGCCATTCACGCAACCCCTTTTTCGGCGACCAGAGCTGTTACGTCTGTCACGCCGATTACGGTATGTATGGATATGCCATGACCAAGGCTGGGGGGCTTCGCCATGTTTATGAATACTATTGGGGTGGGTACCGGTCGATGCCTTTGAGTAAAGCGCTCGAAGTCATTCACCTGCGGAAACCTTACGACAACCTGAATTGCCGCCAGTGCCACACCACGACCGGAAGCGCCTGGCAGCGAGTGCCGGACCATGAGGCGCTGCAGAACGAGCTCAACTCGAACCGGGTGAGCTGCGCCAGCGCGGGCTGTCACGGCTACGCGCACCCGTTCACCAAGCCGCAAAATCGCGAGGAAAAGCGACCGTGAATCCGTTCGACAAGCTCCTCCGTCGTTCGGTGCCGTCGCTGCTCCGGCTCGCCTGCGTGCTGGCATTGCTGGCGCTCGGTATCCTTTGTGTTTCAGTCTTGGTACCCCGGCCGATACCCGTGATCTTCGCCATGAGCGCAGGACATGCGGTTGGCGGCGCAGCTTTTGCGCTTTATGTGCTGGCGGTGATCCTGGACGCTGTGCTCAAATCCTCCCCGCGGAGCTCGGTACCTCCGAGCGACGCCCGAAAATAGCGCAAGAGGGAGCTGCTCGAGTCGCAAGACCACGAGCTTCACGTTTTTCGAGCACTTGGAACGAACCCTGCAAGGCGAGCTGTCCGCTTGTCTCGCCGGATCGCGTTCGAGTCCCAAGAACCGAGGAAAACACCATGAGGAGTCATCGCTATTGGCTGGTGGTCGCAGTACTCGAGCTCGTGCTGCCGGCCTGTACGGGAGACAACGGCAAAGACGGTGCGGTCGGTCCCGCGGGCGCACGAGGCCCGGCGGGTGCGCAAGGCGAGCAGGGCGAACAGGGCGAACCAGGAGCGCAAGGCCCCGCCGGCCCCGCTGGGCCGCAGGGTCCGCAAGGCGAGCCGGGAGTCAACGGTACCGGCTCTGGCGGCGAGGGAGGGATAAGTGGGGGCGGTGTGCTCACCACTACTTGTCTTGGCCCTTGTCACGGGTTCAAGGGAGTGGTCGAACAGTGGAAGACTAGCACTCACTACGCCACCTTCATCGCCAACCTCGGTGGCGAGGAGGTGTCGACTTGGACCGGGCCGCAAGCTTGCGGCAACTGCCACGCGCTCGACGCGATCGAGCAACGCGTCGCGGGCAACGTGAACTATACGGGTACGGTGGGCCCGGCGTCCGTGGAAGATGGCCAGCTCAACTACCTGTCGAGCGTCAGCTCCAAAGTGGCCGAATCGACCTACGCCGGTGTTTCGTCGGTCGCCGAGGTGCATTGCACGACCTGTCACGACAGCTCTTCCAATAACGACCCGCATATCACCGGTGAGACCTATCGTCCCGGCTCCTTTCCCCTCCGTGTCCCGTCGGGTGTCGACGACGTCGTGATGCTCGAGAAGAGCTCGGCCGTAGGCAAATCCGACGGAACTCCGGCCGGGAACTATACGACCGGCAACGCTTGCATGTGGTGCCACAAGTCTCGGAAGGACGTCACCAACTACATCACTGCGAGCAACAACATCACCAGCAGCCACTGGGGACCCCACGAGGGACCGCAGGCCGACGTGTACACCGGCCTCGGTGGCTACCACTACGCGGGCAAGACCTACGGCAATTCATCCCATCAAGGCTTCGAGAATGGGTGCATTACTTGTCACATGCCGGAGATCGCGAGCAACCAGGGGGTAGGCGATCACTCCTTCGCGGCGCGCGTCGCCACCTGCACCACAGCTGGCTGCCACACCAACGCCAAGAACTTCGACGTGGGCGGCGGTAAGACTGCGATGAGCGCAGGTATTCAAGAGCTCCGCGTAGCGCTGAACAACAAAGGTTGGTTAACGCGCAACGAAGCCGCGCCCTACGCACCCCTCTCCGCCTCCGATCTCGCCGATTCTCAATTCAAGCTCGATCTGACCATGCCAGGCGTGACCGGCCTTACCGCTGACGAAGCTGGCGCGGTTTACAATTACCTGCTGCTAGCGCGGGGTAGCGCCGGCGGTGTCCACAACCCCATTTACGTTCGTCAGCTCATCTACGACTCGGTGGTGAGCGTCACGGGTTCCCCGCCCGCCACCCTCCCCGCGCGTCCCTAGCTATTTCGGAAAATCTCGCCTCCCCGAGGAATGATTGCCGAGTGGCATCGGCGCTTTTCAGCCCTATACTGGTGTTCGCGTGTCGATTTCGAACCTTGCAGCACGAACCTGGAGTCGCTGGGCCGCAGCGCTCTCTACGCTCGTGTTGGTGGTCACGGCGGTGGTGGCCGGTGCGCGCTACGTGGTTTGCGCTCGCACCGGCGCTACTCACCGCCACGCGTGTTGTGCCCAGCGGTCCGCAAAGAACGCCAAGTCGCCGCCCGTGAAGGGTGCGGAGTTCGTCTCCGCTCGTTCGTGCTGTGAGCCTCATCAGGTGCGGCCTTCGGGCGTGGCGGCGGTCGAGCAGCCGGCGCCCGCGCTCGAGGTGGTGTCTGCAGCGCTGCAGCAGGAAGCGTGGGCCATTCGCCCGGGTCTCACCGCCGCGCGGGTTCACCGCGGCGACCAGTGGCCGATTCGGGCAGGCCCGAACGGGCATGCCGAGCGTTTGGCTCGCCTGCAAGTGTTTCTGATCTGAACCGTCGCCACGGAGCGTTCGCAGCGCTCCTTGTGTATCTCGCTGCAGGCGCTCCGGTGTGTCTGCAGCATCTCTCGACGGAATGCGGCTTTGGAGCCGCAAACATACGGAATCGCGCGCCAGGTCGCGGTCCGCTCCGTGCAAGCGCTCGAGCCTAGCCGTCCTTTCGACGGGGCTCCGGCCGCTGACGGTCACTCAGAAACCAAGGAAAACTCCCATGTCCATTCGCAATCATCTTTCTCGCTCCGCCTTCACGTTCACCGCCCTCGCCACTTTCCTGCTCGCTGCCTGCGACAAGAAGGACTCGCCAGCGTCGACCAGCGCTGCCCCTGGCGCGAGCGCTGCACCCGTTGCCGCCGATTCTCAGGTTCACGACGCGACGCACCCGCTCGAAATCGCCGTCACCGATGATGGCTTCGTTCCGGCGCACGCCAAGGTCAAGAAAGGTGAACCGGTCAAGATCTTCGTGACGAGGAAGGTCGAGCGCACGTGTGCGACCGACATCGTCATCAAGGACTACGGAATCAACAAGCCGCTGCCGCAAGGCGAACGCGTCGAGCTGACCCTCACTCCGCAGAAGGCAGGTCCGATCCGCTTTGCCTGCGCGATGGACATGGTTTCCGGTGAGCTGGTTGCCGAATAGCGGGGCCGCCATGCAAAGCGATATCGACAGCCACCGGTCGCGGTCTTGCCGGTGGCTTGCCCGTCGCCTCGACCGCGAGTCGCGCCGCTTCGGCCGTGCGGTGCTACTCGCAGCAAGCCTTTTCGGCGGCGGGGGGCTCGCGCGAGCAGAGCCTACATCCGCCACCTTGCCCAGCGACGCCACGCTCGCGCGGCTGATTCAACAGAGTCTGGATGCGCGCCCGGAGCTGGCCCGCGCGCGCGCGACGGTACGCGCCAGCGAAGAGCGAGCGCCACAGCTTCGCACGTTGCCCGACCCGATGCTGCAGGTCGGCATTCAGAACGACGGCTTTACCAGCATCGAGATCGGTAGAATGGACACGAGCTACGTCTCCGTCATGGCGTCGCAGACCTTTCCCTGGCCCGGCAAGCTCGAGGCGCAAGGCAAGCTGGCGGAGCTTTCGGTGGTCGACGCCAAGAACGGCGTGGTGCGCGCACTGCTCTCGACCGAGGCCGAAATCCGCCGCGGCTACGTGGATTTGTTGCTCGCGCGCGCGCGGCTTTCCGTTCTCGACCAGCTCGAATTGCTCTGGCAAAACGCGTCAGCCCTGACCCGCATTCAGTATCAATCGGGCGCAGGTTCACAGGCGGACGTGTTTCGCACCGAGCTCGAGCTTTCACGCTTGAAGCAACGACGAGCCGCACTTGCCGCCGAGGAAATCAGCCGCGTGCGTGAGCTGAATCGCCTGCGCAATCACCCGATCGACGAGCCAATCGTGACCAGCGGCACGCTCGAAGGCTTGTCCCAGCTCGACTCGCTTCGATCCTGGTTCTCGGCCGAGCGCGCGCTCGCCCGCAGCCCGGAGCTCTCGAGCGCCCGACTCGGAATCGTGCGCGCCAGCAAGGCAGCCACGGTCGCGGAGCGCAACTATTACCCCGATCTCACGGTGGGCGCGGGGCTGATGTTTCGCGGACAACTACCGCCGATGTGGCAGGTCACGGTCGCCGGCCCGGTGCCGATATTTTCTGGCAGCAGACAAAGTCGCGCGGTCGCCGAGAGCCGCGCCGTCGGCGCTGCCGCTCGCAGTCAGGTCGAGGAGCTCGAGCAGCTGATTCGATTGCGGAGCAAGGAAAGGGAAGCGGCGTTCGCGGCGCTGCTCGACAACGTTGCGGTCTACGACAACGGGCTCTTGCTCGCTTCCAAGGCTACCGCTGAAAGTACGCTCATTCAGTATCGGGCAGGCAAGGTCACTTTCGCGTCGGTGCTCGAAGCCAACGCGGGTTATTTCGCCGATCGGGACAGCGCGCTTCAAGCGATCGCCGACGCTCATCGGCTTCTGATCGCGGAAGCCGAAGTCAGCCTGGCCCCGGCGGCGATGCCGGGCCTGGCTGGCTTTGGGGGAGGGATGCCCGGAGCGGGTCGAACTGCCATGCCGGCGTCGGGACGCACCCGCGACGTTCAGAGCGCCGCGCCCAGCGCCCCGATGGGCTCATCCGGAGGCATGTGAGTCATGACTAGCCAATCACCGTCCTTGCCGTCGCCGAGCAAACGAAGCTACGGGGCGAGAGCCTTGGCGGGCGTGGCCTTGCTGAGCGCTGCGCTGTCAGCCGGCGTCGCCGTGCTCGTGCCGCGGTTCGTCGCTCACGGCTCGAACTCCGCGCACGGGCAAGCGGACGCAGTCCTCTATCACTGCCCGATGCACCCGACGATCATCCAGGATCATCCCGGCAATTGTCCGATTTGCGGCATGAAGCTAGTGAAAATCGCAAAGGACGACCGAAAAGAGTCGTGGCCTTCTGCAGACACGCCCAGCGCCGCACCGGTCGCGAGCCTCGCCAGCATCGAGATCGATCCGGAGCGACAGCAGCTGATCGGGCTCAAGACTGCCGAGGTGAAGACAGCCCTATTGGGCGGCAGCATTCGCAGCGTGGGTCGCGTGGCCATCGACGAGACCCGCGTGCGGCGCGTGAACTTGAAAGTTCCGGGCTTCGTCGAGCGCATCTACGTCGATTACGTGGGCAAGAAGGTCAAGAAGGGCGACCCGCTGTTCTCCGTTTACAGCCCCGAGCTGCTCGCGACGCAGGAGGAATATCTGTTGGCGCAAAAGACTCAAAACGAGCTCGGCAAGGTCGGCGGCTTCGCCGGCGCGAGCGAGAACGGACTTTCGGCGGGCGCACGCCGCAAGCTAGAGCTGTGGGACATCCCCGCGCTCACCCTCGACCAGATCGTGAAGAGCGGAAAACCGAGCAAGTCGCTGACTTTGTACTCCCCGATCGCGGGCGTGGTGACCAAGAAGGACGTGGTGGAGGGCATGCGGCTCGAGGCCGGCGCCATGCCCTACGAAATCACCGACCTTTCCACGGTGTGGGTGCTGGTGGACGTGTACGAGAGCGAGCTTCGTTTCGTTCGCGATGGGATGGCGGCGACGCTCAGCCTGAGCGCGTTTCCGAATCGCGATTTCACCGGTAAGGTGGTGTTTCTGGATCCCTTGCTGGATCCGGCGACGCGCACGGTCAAGGCGCGCCTCACGTTCCCGAACCCGAGCGGTGAGCTTCGACCCGAAATGTTCGGAGACGTGGTCTTGCGCGGCGAGCCGCGCACGGCGCTCACGGTCCCGCTGGACGCGCTGATCGACTCGGGAATCGAGAAGGTGGTGTTCCTGGCGCTCCCAGACGGCAAGTTCGAGCCCCGCAGCGTCGAGGTGGGCGAACGAGACCAGACCCAGATCGAGGTCACGCGTGGGCTCAGCGCCGGTGATCGGGTGGTGATTCGCGCGAACTTCTTGGTCGACTCGGAGTCGCGCCTGCGCGCCTCGCTTTCGCCCGTGGCTCCCGCCATGGATCCGAAGCTCGAACGCGCGCGTGTGTTGCCCGAGGGCGCCCCCGCGCCGAGCCCGAGCGGTCGCGCGCCATGATTAAAGCCATTATCCGGTTTTCGGCCGAGAACCGCTACTTGGTCATCGCGGCCACGATCGTGGCGCTGGCGCTCTCGTGGTGGTCGATGCGAACCATCCCGCTCGACGCGTTGCCCGATCTCTCCGACACCCAGGTCATCGTCTATAGCCGCTGGGATCGCAGCCCGGACATCCTCGAGGATCAGGTCACGTACCCGATCACCACTGCGCTACTCGGGGCGCCGAAGGTGAAGGCCATTCGCGGCTTCTCCGACTTCGGCTTCAGCTATGTCTACGTCATCTTCGAAGACGGCACCGAGCCGTACTGGGCACGGACGCGCGTGCTCGAATACCTATCCAAAATCACGCCGCAGTTGCCCGGGGGCGTGAAGGTCGAGCTCGGCCCAGACGCATCCAGCGTGGGCTGGGTGTTTCAGTACGCCTTGGTCGACAAGGGCAGCCAGCACTCCTCGGACGAGCTGAGGAGCTACCAAGATTGGTTTTTGCGCTACGCGGTGCAAAGCGTGCCGGGCGTTTCCGAAGTGGCGACCGTGGGCGGGCAAGTTCGGCAGTACCAGGTCACCGTGAACCCGAGCTCGCTGGCGGCCGCCAAACTGCCGATTTCGGCCGTGATCGACGCGGTTCGGCAGGGCAATAACGACGTCGGCGGGCGGCTGTTCGAGCTGTCCGGGCGCGAGTACATGGTGCGCGGGCGCGGCTACGTCAAAAGCGTGCACGACATAGAAGACATCGTGCTGCGAGCGGGCGGGGGCACGCCGCTGCGCATCAAAGACGTCGCGCAAGTAGCGCTCGGCCCCGAGATGCGGCGCGGCATCGCCGACTACGACGGCAAGGGCGACGTGGTGGGCGGCATCGTGGTGATGCGCCAGGGCGAGAACGCGCTCAACGTGATCGAGCGGGTGAAGGAAAAGCTCAAGTCGCTCGAGCCGTCTCTGCCGAGCGGCGTGCAGATCGTGACGACCTATGATCGATCGCAGCTGATCGAGAGCGCGATCGACACCGTGAAGCACAAGCTGATCGAGGAGATCATCGTCGTTGCGCTGGTGATCTTGGTCTTCCTTTGGCACTTTCCGTCGTCGCTCGTGCCCATCATCACCATTCCGATATCGGTGATGCTGGCGTTCATCCCGATGAAGCTCATGGGCCTGAACGCCAACCTGATGTCGCTCGGCGGCATCGCCATTTCCATCGGCGTGTTGGTCGACGGCGCAATCGTCGAGGTCGAAAACGCCTACAACAAGATCTACCACTGGCAAAAGGACGGAAAGCAGGGCGATTTCTACCATACCCGCTTGGAGGCGCTGCTCGAGGTCGGCCCCGGCGTGTTCTTCTCGCTGTTGGTGATCGCGGTTGCGTTCATGCCCGTGTTCACGCTCGTGGACCAAGAAGGCCGGCTGTTTCGACCGCTCGCGTACTCGAAGAATCTGGCCATGGCCATCGCAGCGTTCTTGGCCATCACGCTGGACCCGGCCATTCGCATGTTGTTCGCGCGCGTGGAGCCGTTTCGTTTTCGGCCGCGCTGGCTGGCCTGGCTTCTGACCAAAATTCTGGTCGGCACCTATCAGTCGGAGGAACGCCATCCGATCAGTCGCCTGCTCCACTCCCTGTACGAAGGACCGTGCCGCTTCGTGCTGCGCCACCCGCGAGCGACCGTGTGCGCGGCCGTGGTCGTCGTGCTCAGCACGATCCCAATCTACCTGCGCCTCGGCTCCGAGTTCATGCCACCCTTGCGCGAGGGCACGCTGCTGTACATGCCCTCCGCGGTCGAGCCGGGAATGTCGGTTTCGGAGGCGCAGAAAGCGTTGCAGGTGCAGGACAAGATCCTGATGCGGTTTCCGGAGGTAGAACGCGTGTTCGGCAAGGCTGGCCGCGCCAACACCTCGACCGATCCGGCTCCGCTCTCGATGATGGAGACCACGGTTTTGCTGAAGCCGGAGGCCGAATGGCGCGAAAAGCCGCGCTGGTACTCGAGTTGGGCGCCGGACTGGCTGAAGGGTGTGCTGCAGAGCGCGTGGAGCGATCGCATCTCGCCGAGTGAGCTCGAGGACGAGATGAACGCCGCGCTGCAGTTACCGGGGATCTCGAATGCCTGGACCATGCCGATCAAGGGTCGCCTGGACATGCTCTCGACGGGCATCCGCACCCCGGTGGGCATCAAGATCTTGGGCTCTGATCTGGCCACGATCGAGCACCTGGCGCGGCAGACAGAGGCCGCGGTCGCGAAAGTCGAAGGCACGCGCAGCGCCTACGCCGAGCGAGTGGCCGGTGGGTACTTTCTGGATTTCGTGCTGAAGCGCGACAAGCTCGCTCGCTACGGACTCTCGGTGGACGACGCCAACATGATGGTGATGACCGCGGTGGGCGGCGACAACCAAAGCATCACCGTCGAGGGCCGGGAGCGCTACGGCATCAACGTACGCTACGCCCGCGACTACCGGGACGACTTGAGCGCGCTGCGGCGCGTGCTGCTGCCGCTGCCGAGCGGCGGCGGCCAGATTCCGATGCAAGAGATCGCGGATGTCGGGTTGACTCAGGGGCCGTCGATGATCCGCGACGAAAACGGCTTGCTCGCGGGTTACGTCTACGTCGACTTCGACACCGACAAGATCGATATCGGGCGCTACGTCGAGCAGGCAAAGCTCGCGGTCGCGAGCCAGGTGAAGACGCCGCCCGGATATTCGATGGTTTGGAGCGGGCAGTACGAGAACATGCAGCGCGTGCGGGAGCGCTTGAAACTGATCGTGCCACTGACGCTGGTGCTGATTTTCGCGTTGCTCTACCTGAACACCAAATCGGCGTTCAAGGCCTGCGTGGTGCTGCTTGCGGTGCCGTTTTCAGCGGTCGGCGCGGTGTGGCTCTTGTATTTTCTCGGCTACAACCTGTCTATTGCGGTGTGGGTGGGCATGATCGCGTTGATGGGCCTCGACGCCGAAACCGGCGTATTCATGCTGCTGTTCCTCGATCTCTCGTACGAGGAAGCGAAAAAGCGCGGTGAACTGCAGAGCGAAAGCGGCCTCATCGAAGCCATCGTGCATGGTGCGGTGAAGCGCGTGCGCCCGAAAGCGATGACCGTACTCGCAGCGATGCTCGGGCTGCTTCCCATCCTGTGGTCGACCGGTACGGGCGCGGATCTGATGAAGCGAATCGCAGCGCCGATGGTCGGCGGGCTCGGAACGAGCTTCGCGCTCGAGCTCTTGGTATATCCCGCGGTGTACTTGCTCTGGCGCCGGCGCGCGCTGCCCGCGAGCGCGTGACCGGTGACGTGAAAGTCGCTACAGCGTGCTGCCCGGGCACTTCCGGCCTTGCGAATCGGGGTGAAACGGGCGTATTCAACGCTGGGAGTCCGGATGCGCTTGAATCCGGGCTAGCCAAGGAGTTCCGATGAATTCAATAAAGTGGAGCTTGGCTTTTTTGGCCACGTGCTGGGCCAGCGGCTGCGGCAGCGACTCGAAAGACAATGACGCTGACGCCTTGAAGATACCCATCGCCAGCTCTCCCTTGGCCGGAACCATCGGGGGAGAGGCTTGGGCGTTCGACCACGCCGAGACCGAGAGCGCGCTCTCCGACGAGGAGACGTTCTTCCTCACATTTTACGCGGAGCCGGCCACTGCGTGCGAGCCGTTCTTTCAATCGACGCGGAATCAGCTGATCGTGATCGTTCCGAAGGCGCCCGGTGACTACGCGATAAACTTCGACCACGCAGCGACGTTCGTGGTCGATCCGGGCGGCGAGAATCGCAATCTGGTCTCGTTCAACGGCCACTTGGTGGTCGATGAGGTGACCGCCACGTCGGTGCTCGGTGGCATCGCGGTGGAGTACAACGCCGCGAACCACGTGAACGGGCGCTTCGAGGCCACTATTTGTCCGGCTGAATAGGCCCGATTAGCCGCAACACGCCTCCGCCTAGTTGCAGGACGCCGACGGAGCGTTCGCCTCGCGCACAGTGAAGTTCGAGAGTACGACTTGGTCGAGGCGCTCTTCCCAATGCTCGGTGTGGGTTTCGTGGGGGCGCGCGGGGCAGGTGCTCGATGGGTATCGTTCGCCGTTTTCGAGCGTGACGAGCGCGTCGAAGGTGAGCGCTTGGTCGAAGGGGTTGTGCACTGAAAGGGCGGTGCCGTCGTCATCCCGCTGCATGCGGATCGAAAGGTTCTGCGCGTCGCCTTTGGCTGCAAACTTTTCGAGTTGAATCCAGCGCGTGCCGGGTTTGGCCTCGATACAGAGCGCTTCGCCTTCGTGAATGGAAACGGCTTGGGAGCCCGTCTGCTGGGTTGGGGGCAGGATACGAGGCTTCGCGCTTTGGGTTGCGGTTTCGCAGGGTGCGAGGGGGAGCGGCGGTTCGAGTCGCTTTTGCGATGTGCACGCGATGAGGCAGGTGGCGAGGAGGAGGGGGAGCGGGAGTTTGGGCAAGGTGGGCGTTGTACACGGGCGGTGGGGGGAGGCTTGGGTTGAGGGACAGGGGAGAGGGGATCGGGTGAAGGGATCGGGAGCAGGGTGGGGCAGAGATTTGGAGATCACGGCGGTGTTGGGTTTGGGGTTTGGGGGGCACCACTGGTGCGGGCGCGCTGGGCGGGATGGGTGGCGGTGGGCAGTGCGAGACGGTGCAGGTTCGCGAGGCAGCCGCGCCGGCCCGACTTTGGGGAACGGTCGCCTGTTGAGGTGGGAGGAGCGGGCTCGGGTGCAGCGGCGGGAGTCCAGAGTGTCGATCGTGGACGGAGCTGAAGCCTCCGTCCACATCGCGCGGGCGGCGTTTCAGGGGCGGGGTGGCGCGGCTGCTGGGGCGGGCTTTGGCGGGCTCGGGGACCTGGGGCCGGGCTTCACGAGGAAGCGCGCACTTTTCTTGGCGTTCCCCCAAACCCAACTAGAAGGTGAGCGGTGGCTGCTGGGCTTTCATTCAACGCGTTGGTGCCTGAGCTGTTGGTTCGGGATTTCGAGCGGAGCCTTCATTTCTATGTCGAGGTGATCGGTTTTCGCGTCGAGTACGCGCGGGAGGAGTCGCGCTTTGCGTTCTTGTCGTTCGAAAAGAGTCAGCTGATGATCGAGCAGGACGCGGGGGATTCGCCCTGGCGTGTGGAACCAATCGAGTATCCGCGCGGGCGGGGGCTCAATTTGTCGATCACTTGCTCGAATGCGCGCGCGCTCGTGGCGCGAGTGGAAAGGGCGGGCGTTCCGTTGCGGCTGGGGCTCGAAGACCGCTGGTATCGCTGCGGCGAGGTGACGCTCGGGGAGCGTCACTTTTTGGTGCAGGATCCGGATGGCTATCTGCTGCGCTTCGCCGAGGAGCTCGGCGAGCGCGAGGCGTGACGTTGGCTAACCTGCGCTGGGCGTGGCGGGTGTGGCGTTGCGGGTGAGATAGACGTCGGCGAGCTCGCTCGGCAGGGCGACCGTTTGCTCTTTGGTGTTCAGATCCTTCATCGGGAATTTGCCGGCGCTGACGTCGTCGGGGCCGACGAAGACCACCGCGCGTGCGCCGAGTTTTTCGGCCATTTCGAAGATCTTTTTGGGCTTCTCGGCGGACAGGCTGGTGAGCACGGGCACCTCGACGTGCGCTTCGGCGAAGCGTGAGCGAATCATGCGCGCGATGCGCTGGGCGTCGATCAGCTGTTCGGCGCCGAGGTGTGCGACCAGCACGCCGCGGCGCTGCTCGAGGTTCGGCAAGAGGCCGTGCACTTCCAGGAAGTTTTGCAGGGTGACGTCGCCCATACCAAAGCCGACGCCGGGCAGCGGCTTGCCGCCGAACATGCCGACCAAGTTGTCGTAACGGCCGCCGCCGAAGAGGGCGCGATTGTTTTCGGGGTGAAGGTCGTACACCTCGAGCACCATGCCGGTGTAATACATGAAGCCGCGCATGATGCTGGGGTCGTAGCGGAAGCGGTCGCGCAGGCCGAGCGCTTCGAGTCGCGCGAGCAGCTCGGTGAGCTGAGAGAGCGGAGAGTCGTTGCCGAGTCGGCTCTGCAGTCGCTCGGCAGCGTCTGGCGCGAGCAAGCCTTGGAGCAGCGCGACCTGTTCGGCGTTCAGGCCTTCTTTTTCGAGCGCCGCGCGGAAGGCGTCCGGGCCCATTTTGGGCGCGCCGTCGAGCAGACCGCCGATGGTCGGGATCTTTTCGTCGCTGAGGTTCAGCAGTTTGCGAAAGACGTGGTCGGTGACGCCGCGGTGATTGAGGCGCACTTCGTAGCCGTCTTTCGCGCCGAAGCCTTCCATCAGCGCCACGATCACTTGGCAGATTTCCAGATCTTCGGCTTCAGGGCGGCCGCCGAACACGTCGACGTTGAGCTGCCAGTGTTCGCGTAGGCGGCCGCGCTGGGGGCGCTCGTAGCGCCACAGGTTGGGGATCGAGAACCAGCGAATCGGTCGCGGCAGGTCGTTCTGGCGGGCAGCGACCATGCGCGCGAGCGTGGGCGTCATTTCGGGGCGAATCGCCATTTTGCGGTCGCCGCGATCGACCAGCCAGTAAAGCTGCTGGCTCACGATCTCTTCGCTGGTCTTGGCCGCGTAGAGCTCGAAGGGTTCCAGCATGGGGCCGCCGTATTCTTCGTACCCGAACGCGCGCAACGTGGTCTTCACGCGGTCGAAGATCCAATTCCGGACGTTCATCTCGGCCGGGTAAAAATCGCGCGTCCCCTTGTAGGGTTGGGTGCTCAGGGCGGTCATTTGGGCCAAAGGTATGAGCGCAGCGCGGCGCGGTGCAAGGCTGCCGCGCTGCCGCGCGGCGCTGGCCGCGGTTTTCAGGGCTTGGCGACGCGATAAATGCCGCCGTTCGGCGCGTCCACGGTGCTCGCCACGAGCCAGTAGACGAAGTCGCCCTGGGCGCGGAGTGAAGAGGCGCCGCTGAGGCCCGAAACCAGGGTCTTGGCGCCGCCAGCGCAGCCGGCGAGCGGGCAGTAGGCGATGGTCGTGGGCGTGAGCCAGAAGATGCCGCTCGCGTCCACCACGATCTCGTCGACCTCGCTGGCCACGTATTGGAGGGCTTCGGTGGTGCTGGCGCAGTTGTTCACGTCGCAGCGACGCACGTAGTCGGGCGTGTGCGGGGTCCAATAGAACTTGCCGGCGTAGGCCGCGATGGCTTTGGGAACCGCGCGGAGCAGGGCCAAAGGCGCGCTGCAGCTCGACAGGCGATCGCAACGAACGATGGCGGGCGCTTCGCCGTTCGCGTCGGTGCGCGCGAAGTAGACGTTCGCGGTGTCGACCGCAATCAGCGACTGGCTCGCGACCTGCGCGGCGATGGTGAGCGGCATGCCGAGCGCGGGAGCGGCGCTACCGACCACGCGGTTTACGGCACTTTCCACGATGCCGGAAGGGCCAGTCGACTGGAAGTAGAAATCGTCTTGGAAGCCGATCAGGCCGGACAGCGTGCCGCGCCGAAAGTCCAAGCTGGCGAACGTGGGCACTGGTGTGGTGCAGCCGGTGATCGGGCAGTAGAGGTAGCTGTACGACGGTCCGATGCTGGCTTGGCCGTAGACCGCAATCCAGTTGGTGGCGAGTGTTTTGGTGACCGCGACCTTCGTGGCTAGCGGAAACAGACCCACTTGCGTTGGGCCGCCGACGCAGGCCGATGCGAGCGTGCAGCGCTGAACGGTGTTGTCGGTGGTGTAAAAAATGCCGTCCGCTGAGACGTCGAGGCCGAGCGCGGATGGCAGCGCGCTCACCAAGGTTGCGGGCAGGCACTGGCCCGAGCTACAGCCGGCTTTGACGCCGCAGTCGTGCCCGCAACGGCCGCAGTTCTTGGCGTCCGAATCCGGCGCGACGCAGCGGTTGTTGCAGGCGATTTCCAGGCCGCTCGCGCAGTTTGGCGCGCCGCCGGTGATGGTACCCCCGGTACTCACACCACCGGTGTTGGTGCCACCCGAGCTCTTGCCTCCGGTGGTGGTTCCTCCGGTTGCGACACCACCAGTGTTGGTGCCGCCCGAGCTCTTGCCGCCGGTGTTGTTGCCAGCCGTGCTCGCACCACCGCTGCTGCCTCCGCCCGTGCTGGCTCCGCCCGTGCTGGCTCCGCCCGAATGCAGTCCGCTGCTCGCGTCGGTTGTCGACGCGCCTCCGGAGGCGCGCTGCCCTCCGCTGTTCGTTACACCTCCGGTCGCGCCAGATGCGCCGCCGGATAATTCACCGCCAGCGCCCGCGTCGGACATGCCGCCGATCGTGCTTCCGGCATCGCCGTGGTTTGCGCCACCGGTGCCGCTGGATGCTCCTCCGGATGCGTGAGCGGCGCTCGCTCCACCACTGAGGCCGACCTGTCCGGCGACTCCGCCGCGTGTGTTCGAGCGACCGCCTTCGGTGCCGCTTGCTCCAGCGTTTGAAGCACCCCCGCTCGCGCTGCCGAAGTGACGGGGGTTGTCGCCGCAGGCAGCAGCGAGCAGACCGCCCAAAAGGATCGCGGACAAGGGCCGGACCGGCCAGGTTGCGCTCATGGCCGCGCGCTATAGCGCGCGATTGACGCAACACCAGTGAAAAGTTCTGTCGAAATTGTTGGTTCGGGGGGCCGGTTGAATAACCCGCGGGGTTTATTGGCTGCGTTAGCGTTTTCGCGACGCTGGCAGAGCAAGCGGCTTTTTTTACGGTGCGATCGCGGTGTGGAGATTCGCTACGCCTCGTTGTCACGACGCGCCGAACGCGAGCGCGTGTGCCCGGTGTCCGGCTGATTGCGTGAACGCTTCGACCGAGTGTGTCCGTTGTTCGCGAGTGTTCGCGAGTGTTCGCGAGAAGAATTGATTTGTTCAACGGAGTTGGATGCGGGTGAGCGGCTACTCCAGCCGAAGAGGAAGATGCTCGTCACAGCGGCCATTTGCGAGATTGCGAGGCGTCGTCGTTACTAATCAACGGCTAGCTATTGAGTGTTGGTATGCGGATGAAACGCGTTCGAGCGGTGACGGGCTTTGCCTTTCGGCATCGGCTGGCACAGTATCCGCGCGTCTTTTCGTTGGAGTAGGGAGCCGTTCTTCATGCCTTTCACGGCGAAGTGGTCGAGTCTGTCTGCTGCTGCGTTCGTCGCGAGCGTGAGCGCGTGCTCTTCGCCCAAGAGCGACGGATTGCTGGATCCCAGTTCGGGCGGAGCCAGCGCGGGCCTGGGTGCTTCGAGTTGTGACAGCTCGGGTGCGGGCACTGCGAATGCGGGAGCCGCGGGTACCGGGAGTGCGGGAGCCGCGGGTAGCGCGAGTGCTGGCGTTGCGGGCACTGCCGCGGCGGGCATAGCCGGTGGTGCGGGTTTCGTGGGCAGTGCGAGCGCGGGTTCCGGCGCTGCCGGTGCATCGAGTGGTGGTGCGCCCACGTGCGCTGGCGCGAGCTCCGCGGGCAGCGGCGCAGCGGGTTCTTCCCCCGCTGGGGGCGGAATTGGTGGCGCACTTGCAGGCGGCGTTGCTGGCGCGAGCACTGCGGGCGCTTCAGGCGCGAGCGCCGGTACCTCCGGTGGCGGAGTGAGCGGCGGCGGGGCTTTCGGCCGAGGCGGAAGCGGCACCGGCGGCATGCTCGGCAAATGCGACCTGTTGCTGCTGCAAGCGAACGCGGCGCTGGCTGGCGCTCAGGCTTGCTACACCAGTTCCGGCAAGCCGTTCTGCACCGGGTACACGACGAACGAATGCGGTTGCAAAGTTCCCGTGAACGACGCCGAAGCACTGGACACGCAGACATACGTGAAAGCGCGCGAAGCGTTCAGCGCGGTGTGCACGGCTACTTGTTCGACGCCGTGCGTGGAGCCCAAGGGGCAGACTTGTCAGTTGATCTTGGGCCTGGTCGTCGGTTCTTGTGTTCCACTTTGAGCCAGCCGGTGCGGACAGCGGGTCTGCGTCGATTGGTCCAACAAATCCGACGTTTACCGCCCGGCGAAGTCTGGTAGGTTCGCGGCCGTGAAGGCCGAAGAGGAGACCGGGGACCGCCTAGGGTTGGATGAGCGTCTGAGCGTATTGACTGGAGCGCTGCGCGCTTTCGCCGAGACCACGAGCGACTACGAGCGCTTGCTCGGCGTCGTGGCTCGCCGAGTTTCCGAGGTCGTGAAGGATGGCTGCGTGGTGCGCCTCTTGGCCGAGGGCGGTTGGTTGACACCGGTCGGTGTCCACCTGCCGCTCGAGTCGGTGGTGGCGGACGCGGAAGCGACAGCTCGCGTGCGCGCGCACATCGCGTTGCCGCACAATGTTTCCGAGCACCGCGCCGGGCGTGAAGTGCTCGAAACCGGGAAAGCGCTGTTGGTTCCGAAGCTCGACCTGGCGCAGCTGCGGGCCAGCGCGGCGCCGAACGTCGTGGATGCTTACGAGACCATCGGCATCCACAGCTTGCTGCTGGTGCCGCTGCGCGTTCGCGGCGAATCGATCGGGTTGCTTTCGTTGGTGCGTTTTCGGCGCGAGTCGCCGCCGTTCGCAGAGCAGGACTTGCATCTGGCGCAAGCGCTCGCGGATCACGCTGCGCTGGCCATCAACAATGCGCGGCTCTTGCAGTCCGCTCGGCAGTCGCTGAACGAACGCGACCGGGCCGAGCAACTGCTCAGGAAGACGGAAGAGCAGCTTCGTCAGTCGCAGAAGATGGAGGCCATCGGTCGACTCGCGGGCAGCGTTGCGCACGATTTCAACAACTTGCTTTCGGTCATTTTGAGTTACAGCGCGCTCTTGCTGCGCGATCTGAAGCCGGTCGATCCGATTCGCAACGACATCGAATCGATCAAGAACGCAGGTCAGCGAGCCGCGGATTTGACGCGGCAGCTACTGGCTTTCAGTCGACAACAGGTGCTGGCGCCGCGGCTCGTGAACCTGAACGAGGTGGTGCACGAGACCGAGAAAATGCTGGGTCGCTTGCTGGGCGAGGACATCGAGCTGGTGACCCACTATTCGCCCGATTTATCGCAGGCGCGTGTCGACCCGGGGCAGATTGACCAGGTGGTGTTGAACCTGGCGCTGAACGCGCGCGATGCGATGCCGGAAGGCGGCAAGCTCAGCATCGAAACGCGCAACGTGACTTTGGACGCTTCGTACACGAACGAGCATTTCGGCGTGACGCCGGGTCCGCACGTGATGCTGGCCATCAGCGACACGGGCGAGGGCATGGACAAGGCCACGCAAGCGCGCATCTTCGAGCCGTTTTTTACGACCAAGGAACGCGGCAAGGGCACCGGCCTGGGACTCTCGACCGTGTTCGGAATCGTCAAGCAGAGCGGCGGCAATATCTGGGTTTACAGCGAGCCGGGCGGCGGTACGACGTTCAAGGTTTACTTTCCGGTGGGCGAGGGCACGGACGACGTGCTGGAGTTCGTGGAGCCAGAAACGCTCGACGGAACCGAGACCGTGCTGTTGGTCGAGGATCAGGACGAGGTGCGCAAGGTCGCGCAGGAGATCCTGCGCCGTTGCGGCTACCACGTGCTCGTGGCGCGAAATGCCGGCGAGGCGTTGCTCACCTGCGAACGTCACCCGCGCACGATTCACCTGCTGCTCACCGACGTGGTGATGCCGCAAATGAGCGGGCGTGAGCTAGCCGAGCGCCTCGCCAGCGTGCGACCGGACATGAAGGTGCTCTACATGTCCGGGTACACGGAGAACGCGATCGTTCACCATGGCATTCTGGATTCGGGAATCGCGTACCTGCAGAAGCCGCTGCTGCCGGAGCTGCTCGCTCGGCGAGTTCGCGAAGTGCTGGATACGCCTCGAAAGCGCGGCCCTTCCCCGAGCCGGGGAGGGGGGCGACAAATCTGACGCTCCCCCTTCCTTGCAGTGAGAGTAGACTGCTGAGGCCATTTTTGCGGCTCTAGCTCGAGGCAGGCGCGGATGACGATTGATTTGCTCATTCACGCCCTGGTGCGCCAGACGACGATCCTGATCGCGCAGCTCGCGACGTCGGGCGGTACACGCGCGCCGCTCGCGCAGGTCGCGAGCCAGGTGTTTTTGGATCTGGTGCACGAGCTCGAGCGGCAAGGTGTGAGTCGCAAAGTGAGCGCGGACATGTTCGGGCTGGGGCTCCGCACTTATCAGCGCAAGATTCAGCGGCTCACCGAGAGCTCGACCGATCGCGGCCGCTCCCTCTGGGTCGCCGTGCTGGATCACGTGGCCGCGCGCGGCTCGGTCACTCGCGCTGAGTTGTTTCTGCATTTCTCCGGTGACGACGAAACGCTGCTACGCGGAGTCGTGCACGACCTGTGCGAGAGCGCGCTGATCACGGCTGAAGGCGCGGGCGCCAGCATCAGCTACCGCATCACCTCCGAGGATGAGCTCACTCGCTTGCGTCAAGTTCGCGAGAACGAAGGTTTGGATGAGCTTATCTGGGCATTAATCTACCGTGAAGGCCCCCTTAGTCTGGAACAACTTTCGTCTCAGCAAATTCGGTCGAGTGAGCTCGGTCCGGCGCTCGAGCGCTTGGTCGCCTCTGGTCGTGTCGAGCTCTCCGAGCGCACCGGCCTGTACGGCGCGAGCGAGCTCTATCTCCCGCTCGGCTCCACCGCCGGCTGGGAAGCAGCGATTTTCGACCATTTCAAGGCCATGGTGAACACGATCACCGGCCGGTTGCGGGTCGATCGCACTGCGGCAAAACTCGCCGATCGCGTGGGCGGCAGCACCTATACGCTCGAGGTTTGGCCCGGACACCCGTTCGAGCAAGAGGCGTACGACACGCTCGGTGGGCTACGCGAACGGCTCTCGGAGCTGCGCTCGCGAATCGAGGACTACAATGCCGAGCATGCCTTGCCCGAAGCGCACACCCAAGTGCTCCTGTACGTCGGGCAGTGTTTGATTGCGCAAGAAGATGGCGGAACCGGCGACAATGATTGAGGCGCTCTGCCGACGCATCGCGATCGCCATCACGCTCGCGACGGGGCTTTTCCTGTGCGCTTGCGGCGGCGGGGAGCCGACGCCGCAAGAAGGCAGCGAGACCCATTTTCTGGTGCGCTGCGGCGGCGCGTGCCCGGCAGGTCTCGAGTGTTTGTGCGGCGTTTGCACGCAGCCATGCAGCGAGGCCGCGACTTGTTCGGCGTTGGAAGCCGGTGCCAGCTGCGTTCAAAGCGCCGCGCGCATCGCCGAGCAGCGCTGCGAAGAGGACACCGCGCCCGCCTTTTGCGATCGCTCCTGCTTGTCCGATCTCGATTGTCAGGCGGTGGACCCGACTCGCACTTGTCAGAGCGGGTTTTGTCGGCCGGCGCCCAGCTCACCGCCCGGCGCACGGGTCTGTATGCCCGCGCCGCTCGCTTCGGACGCGCTGGTGGTGCTCGGAGACTCGTTCATTTCACTGACGGCGATTGCTGCGGGGCTCGAGCAACGCGCGGTGGCCGCGGGGGCTATCGCGGAAAACGAGCATTTTCGCAGCTATGCGTCGCCGTGGACGTCGTTCCTGGCGGACAATGCGCTCAGCATCGGAAGCGAATTCGAGGCGGCGCACAGCGAAGGGCCGCCGCGGGTCGTGGTGATGGACGGCGGGGCGACCGACATGCTGAATAACCCCTGCCCGTCTGGCGCCACCCCGGAGTGCACGGCCGTCAAGAACGCAGTGCGCGGCGCGGAGCTCTTGCTGCAGCGTATTGCCGAAGGCGGCGTCGAGCACGTGTTCTACTTCTTCTATCCGAATCCGGTGGGCGACCCGACCCTCGAGGCGAATTTGAACACGCTTCGCCCGTTGGTCGAGAACGCCTGCGGTCGCAGCCCGGTGGCTTGCCACTGGCTGGATCTGCGCACCGTGTTTGCGGGGCACTACGATGAGTACGCCGGCGCGGATGGCTTCGTGCCGACCGACGCGGGCGCCGACGCCACTGCGGCGGCCGTATGGCAGCTCATGCAAGCGCGCTGCGTCGCTCCGTAGCTGCGGGCGCCGTTACTTGGGCAATAGATTCGAAATGGCGGCGTACCAGACGCCGGCCATGAAGTCGTAGCCGGATTTGTTGGGGTGGATGTTGTCGGAACTGAGCATGCTGGACGTGAAGCCGGTATTCAGGTCAACCCAGATGACGTGCTTGCCAGCGCTCGCCCGGGTTTGAACGAGGCCAGGGATCGCGTCGTTGTAAGTCTTTATGGTTTGGTTCCAGCTCGCGTTGTTGAGCGGCGTGATCTTGCCCACCACGAGCAGCGCGTTTGGAGCTGCCGCGAAGATCTTGTCGAGCAGCGTGCCCAATCGATCGGGCATCTGAGCTTGACCGGACGCGGCGTACACGTCGTTGGTGCCGATCATGAGCAGCACGATGTGTGGGATCGTGTTGAACGCGGGGCTTGGCACGAGCCCGGTGTCCTGCGCGATGGTCCAGCCGCTGTGCCCTTCGTTCTGCTTGGGGAACGTAACCCCAGCGACCATGGCGGGGCCGTTGCTCAGTGAGCCGGTGAAGGTGATCTTTTGGCCCGCCGTGTGCGCCTTGTTGAAGAGCTCAACGCGGTAGGCGCCGTCGTACTGGATGCCCCAGGTGATGGAGTCACCGAGCGGCAAGATCTTGCAGGGATCTCCGTTGGTGGGGCAGGGCTGATAGCTGCCTGCGCCGCCGCTGCCGCCGGTCGAGGGGCCTCCGGCGCCACCGCCGGTCGCACCACCTTTTCCACCTCCGCCTGCGGTGCCACCGCCGCCGCCTTTGCCGAAGCCGCCGCCAAGGGAGCCGCCGGTCGAACTTCCGCCGTCACTCGGTCGCCCGCCCTGGCCGCCGGTACCCGGACCGGCACCGCCAGTGCTGCCACCGGTGTTGCTCAGGCCCCCGGTGCTGGTCCCGCCGCTGCTGTTGCCGCCGGTCGTGGGGAACCCGCCGGTGGTAACCGGGCTACCGCCAGTACTGACCGTGCCACCGGTCGGGCTTCCGCCAGTGAGGGGGCTGCCACCCGTCGCGCTGGTCACGCCCCCGGTCGACGTGACTCCGCCCGTGGTGGCGACGGTGCCGCCCGTGCTGGGCGGCGCACCGCCCGAAGCATTCCCCGGCTCGCTCGGAGCCGAACAGCCGAGCGGACACGCCAGGTAGCCGAGCACCGCGCAGCCGACCAGCGAGCGCCGGAAACTGGAACGAAGCGACCGTTGGCCGTGCAGGCCGGGTTCAAAGTTCAAGGTCTCGTCTCCTACAGAGTGCGCGTCGAAAACCGGGCAAGACTCTGGCTTGGCCGGCGCTGCGCGGGGAGCGACAATTCAGTCATCCCGGTGTGTGGGCGCGTAGGCGCGAGGCGCCTGCTCTGGCGCTCCGATCGAACTCACACTGTCGGCTCTCGCCGCACTTGCTTGCCAGTTGGCTGGAAAACAGCGCGCAGAATTGGCGGGTGGCGCCAGGAGCGTTACTCGTGTGTACGGCGAATCCGTAATCGCACCTTTCTGCGCCTGAACCGGGAATAGATCGAGCGCGGCCCTGCGGGATGCCCGTAAGCTGAAGGGACCGAAATGGCCCGCTTCGCGCGACGAAGCGGCGTGCCAGGAGCGCGCTCTTGAACACAGCTCGGCTGAAGTTTGCTTTTCTAGCAGTTGTAGGAAGTTTCCTCGTCGCTTGCGGCGGCGACCCCGAGTTGAGTTTCCGATCGGACGGAGCGGGCGGGATCCCCGGCACGATGCCGGACGCCGGCACCACCGATACTCCTGATTCCGGCATCGTCGTGGGCCCCGAAGACGGGGGAACGATGACGCCCGACGGCGGCACGCCAGAGCCGAGCTGTGGCGACGGCAATCGTGATGATGGCGAGGAGTGCGATGACGGCAACGTCAGCGCCGGCGACGGTTGTGACGCAGAGTGCAAGATCGAGGAAGGCTTCTCGTGCGATTCGGACGGGAAGAATTGTTATCAGTGCGGCAACGGCGTGGTCGAAGGCGCCGAGAAGTGCGACGACGGCAATCGCAACTCGGATGACGGCTGTGACGCCAGCTGCACGATCGAGCCTGGCTATACGTGTCCGGTCGACGGCGAGTTGTGCGAGCGCTGCGGCGATGGCGTGCTCGACAAGAACGAGATTTGCGACGACGGCAACACCAAGAGCGGCGACGGCTGCGCTGCCGATTGCAGCGCGGAAGAGCCGGACTATCACTGTACCGAGCCGGGCCGCGCGTGCGAAAAGTGCGGCGACAAGGTCAAAGATCCGGGCGAAGCCTGCGATGATGGCAACACGATTAGCGGCGACGGCTGCCGCTTCGACTGCCACGCGATCGAGGACGGTTGGGTTTGCGACGACGACGGCTGCGCGAGCTGCGGAAACGGCGTGCTCGAGCCGGGCGAGGTTTGTGATGACGGTAGCGCCGTCGACGGCGACGGCTGCAAGGCAGACTGCAGCGGGGAAGAGCCGGGCTACAACTGCGTCGTCGTAGGCGCGCCCTGCGAAAAGTGCGGCAACGGCATCGTGGAGAGCAGCGAGGCCTGCGACGACGGCAATGACGCCGACGGCGACGGCTGCTCCATGGATTGCTCGCTGATCGACAGCGGCTGGGATTGTCCGGTGCCCGGACAGGCGTGTGGCCTGTGCGGCAACGGCATCGTCGAGCAGAACGAGGTTTGCGACGACGGCAACACTCGGGCCGGCGACGGCTGCGGTGCGGCGTGTGTCACCGCCGAGCCCGGCTTTCACTGCCCCGGCGCCGGACAGCCTTGCGAGAAGTGTGGTGACGGCAAGCTCGACCCGCACGAGGCGTGCGACGACGGCAACACCAACAACGGCGATGGCTGCCGTTGGGACTGTCTGGCGGTCGAGGTCGGGTGGACCTGTCCGACCCCGAACCAGGCGTGCGCCACTTGTGGCAACGGTGTGCTGGAGTCTTCGGAGGTTTGCGACGATGGCAATCGCAGAGACGGCGACGGCTGCCTCGCGAGCTGCGGCGGCGTCGAGCCCGGCTTCAATTGCTTGGTCTCCGGCACCAGCTGCGAGCAATGCGGCAACGGTGTGCTGGAGAGCAGCGAGCTCTGTGACGACGGCAACCAGCTGAATGGCGACGGTTGCTCCGGCTATTGCAGCGTGATCGACCCTGGCTTCGTTTGCCATGTCGCCGGCGAGCCGTGCGAAGAGTGCGGCGACGGGGTGATCGATGCGAACGAGGTTTGTGACGACGGCAACTCGCTGAGCGGCGACGGCTGCAACGCCACCTGCGACGCGATCGAGCCGAACTTCACCTGCGTCACGGCAGGCGTGCTGTGCGAACAGTGCGGCGACGGCGTGCTCGATTCGAGCGAAGTGTGCGACGACGGCAACAACCGGAGTAGCGACGGTTGCCGCGCTGACTGCAAGGTCAAGGAAGCGGGCTTCAGCTGTCCCCCCGGCGGCGGCGCCTGCAATCTGTGCGGCAACGGCGTGGTCGACAGCGCGAACGGCGAGAACTGCGACGACGGCAACGTGCAGAACGGTGACGGCTGCTCGTCACAGTGTCGCAGCGAAGGGCCTCCTTTCACGTGTGCGACCGCGGGTGTGGCTTGCGAGCGCTGCGGCAACGGGGTGCGCGAAAGCAGCGAAGCTTGCGACGACGGCGGAAAGTGCTCCGGAGGCACGACGCCTGGCGCGGCCTGTATCGTGGACTCGGGTTGTCCCGGTGGTCGCTGTCTGCCGGTGGCGGGCGATGGCTGCAGCGTGGCTTGCGCGGTCGAAGCCGGCTGGTCTTGCCCGGTGCCGGGTCAGCCGTGTGGTCTGTGCGGCAACCGTATCAAAGAGGCCAACGAGACCTGCGACGACGGCAATGCCGTGGACGGCGATGGATGCTCGGCCGACTGCTCGACGATCGAGCCCGACTACTCGTGCCCGACCGCGGGCATTGCGTGCGTTCGCTGCGGCGACGGCACTGTGCAGGCGCCCGAGGTGTGCGACGACGGCAATGCGGTGGGTGGTGATGGTTGTAGCCACAACTGCCGCGTGGTCGAGACCGGCTTCAGCTGTTCGCCCACCGGCGGAGCGTGCACGAGCTGCGGAAATGGTGTGAAGGAAGCCGGCGAAGCCTGCGATGACGGCAATCGTCTGAGCGGTGACGGCTGTTCGGCGAGCTGTGCGACGATCGAAACCGGTTACCGCTGCGAAGTGCCGGGCGCCGCCTGTTACAAGTGCGGAAACGGCTTTTTGGAGGGCACCGAAGCGTGTGACGACGGCAATGCCGCGAACGGCGACGGCTGTACCAGCACCTGTACCATTCAGTCGGGCTGGGTCTGCCCTGTGGCAGGTGAAGCGTGCGGAAATTGCGGTAACGGCGTGGTCGAAGCGGTCGAGGTTTGCGACGACGGCAACCGCAACAGCAACGACGGCTGCAACTCGACCTGCTCCTTGATTGAGCCCAACTATCGCTGCGGTGCGCCGGGGACGGCTTGTGCGCGCTGCGGTGACGGTGTGGTGCGCGCGCCCGAGGTTTGCGACGACGGCAACACCGCCAGCGGCGATGGCTGCAATTTCAACTGCAGCGCGATCGAGCCGGGCGCCCTGTGCGTCACGGCCGGACAACCCTGCTTCCGTTGCGGCGACGGCGTGCTGCAAGGCCCGGGCATGGGCGGAACCGAGGTGTGCGACGACGGCAATCGGCAGAGCGGCGACGGCTGCAACGCGACCTGTTCTGCGGTCGAAACCGGCTATTCGTGCCCGAGAGCCGGACAGCTGTGTGAGCGCTGCGGCAACGGCGTCCGCGTCGCGCCGGAGGGCTGCGATGACGGCAATGCCGCCGCCGGAGACGGCTGCAACGCGAGCTGCCAAGTCGAGTCCGGTGGCTGGTCTTGCCCGGTGCAAGGGCAGCGCTGTGAGCGCTGCGGCAACGGCGTGCGGGATCCGAACGAGACCTGTGACGACGGCAACACCGTCAGCGGCGACGGTTGCTCGGCCAACTGCACGACGATCGAGCCTCGCTATTCGTGTCCGTCCGCGGGCGGAGCTTGTCAGCGCTGTGGTAACGGCGTGCGCGTCGCGCCCGAGGTGTGCGACGACGGCAACAACGTGGACGGCGATGGCTGCCGTGGCGATTGTAGCTTGGTCGAACGGGGCTGGGATTGCTCGAGCGGCACCTGCTATCGCTGTGGCAACGGCGTCAAAGATCCTGGTGAGGTGTGCGACGACGGCAACGCTCAAAGTGGCGACGGCTGCACCGCGGACTGCAAGACGATCGAGGCCGGCCACGCCTGCCCGACGCCGGGCCAGCTGTGCGAAGCCTGCGGCAACGGCGCGCTCGAGAGCAGCGAAGCCTGCGACGACGGCAACGGCGCTTCCGGCGATGGTTGCAGCAGCACCTGCACCGTGGAAGCCGGCGGCTGGGCGTGTCCAGTGCCGGGCGCGGCGTGTGAGCGCTGCGGCAACGGTGTAGTGGAAGCGTCCGAGTCGTGCGACGACGGCAACCGAACCGGTGGTGATGGCTGCGCCGCGGATTGTCGGCGGGTGGAGCCTCTCTACTCGTGTCCGCCCACTGGTGGAGCCTGCCAGCGCTGCGGCAACGGCGTGCGAGTCGCGCCGGAAGTGTGCGACGACGGTAACAACGTCAGCGGGGACGGCTGTCGCGCGGATTGCAGCCTGGTCGAGGCCAACTGGGATTGTTCGACCGGCGTTTGCTACGAGTGCGGCAACGGCGTTCTGAACCCCGGTGAGATTTGCGACGACGGTAACGCGCAAGGCGGCGACGGCTGCTCGGCGAACTGCCGCACGGTCGAGCCGACCTATCGCTGCCCGACCGCGGGCCAGCTGTGCGAGAAGTGCGGCAACTCCGCCAAGGAAAGCAGCGAGGGCTGCGACGACGGCAATACGACCGCAGGCGACGGCTGCTCGGCGACCTGCACTGTCGAGTCAGGTGGCTGGCTGTGCCCGATCGCGGGTCAGCCTTGTGAGCGCTGCGGCAACGGAACTGCGACCGCCAACGAGGTGTGCGACGACGGCAACACCGTCAGCGGCGACGGTTGCTCGGCCAACTGCCAGACCATCGAGCCTTGGTACACGTGTCCTCCGCTCGGCGGCGCGTGCACTTACACCGTGGTCTGCGGCGACTCGCGGATCGGCGACGCCGAGACTTGCGACGACGGCAACCGCACCGCAGGCGACGGCTGTTCAGCCACTTGCCGCACCGAAACTGGCTACTTTTGCCGAAGCGCAGGGCAGCCCTGCGAGCGTCTGCCCCGTTGCGGCGACGGTATCCAGACCGGCGGCGAAGTGTGCGACGACGGCAACATCGCGAACGGCGATGGTTGCGCGGCGGATTGTTCGCGTGTCGAGGCTGGTTACTCTTGCCCGACCCCCGGCCAACGTTGCGTGCTGACCACGGTCACCTGCGGCGACGGTGCGCTCGGCGGCACCGAGGCGTGCGACGACCACAACACGCGCGGCGGGACGCGAGCCTGCCTCGGCGGCACCCAAGAGGGCCAGCCGTGTATCGACGGCAACGATTGCGCGGGCGTCATGCGCGCAGCGATTCGCCACGTGAAGAGCGAAACTTTCATCGACACGGATACGGCTTTCTCACAGAGCATCAGGCTCGACGGCAACAGCAACAACCGCATGCTGATCGTGGTGGTCGGTGGAGAAGCCGCCGCAAACCAGGGCCGTCCCAGCACGATTCGCTTCGCCGGCGTGGACATGGTGCTGGCCGCGCTCTCGAACACGACGCCGAACACCACTGCGATCTCGCAAATCTACTATCTGCCCGAGGGCGATCTGCCGGCACCGGGCGGCACGTACACGTTGGCGGTCACGCTCAACGGCGTGTCCGGTGGCGTGGTCTATCACGTGATTCAGCTCGATAACGTGAAGGACGGCGTACCGGAAGCGACGACGACGAAGACCGACGTCACCGGCGCGGACACGATCAGCACGAACATCACCACGCTGACTCCTGGCGCCTGGATCGTCGACGCGATCGCGACCGGCAACTCGATGGGCGCCGCGGGCTTCGTACCGACTGCGGGTCAAACCGAGCGCGGAGACGCGAACGCTTCCAGCTCGGCCGTGGCCGCTTCGACGCTGCTCAAGTCCACCGCCGGCGTGCAGGCCGTGAGCTGGAACTGCGGCGGCGATTGTAATCGCATCGCCCACGCGCTGGTGGCCTTCGCGCCCGCCGAGATTCCGGCGGTTTGCGCGGCCAGCGGCGGCGATGGCTGCGGGACCGATTGTGAAATCGACCAGGGTTGGGTGTGCCCGCGACCGAACGCCGCGTGCCTCGCGGCGCAGTGTGGTGATGGCGTCTTGGCCGGCTCCGAGGAGTGCGAGCCGTTCCTGACCAGTCCCGACATCGCCTGCAACGCGGATTGCACCATCAACCGCAGCTACGCTTGCGCCGCGAACGGCACTGCGGGCCGCAAGTCGTGCGTACTGATCTCGACCGCTTGCGACAACGACGGGACGCCAGAGCTCGGCGAGCGTTGCGACGACGGCAACAACGACACGGGCGACGGGTGTACGCCGTTCTGCGAGCTCGAGCCGAATTGCGCGGGCATCAAGACGCTCGCCGGCTGCACGTCCACCTGCGGCGATGGCGTGATTCTGGCGAGCGACGTGAACGAGGCTTGCGACGACGGCAACACTCGCAACGGCGACGGTTGCAGCTCGACCTGTCAGGTCGAGTCGGGCTGGAGCTGCGCGGTGGCCTCGGGCACCTTGCCTGCGACCATCAACGTTCCGGTCACGTTCCGCGACTTCATCTCACTACCCACCACCGGCAACACGCGCCACCCGGATTTCGAGATTTTCGCGGGTAGCGCCGCCACTCCGGGTCTGGTGCAGAGTCAGCTCGGCGCTGGTCACAAGCCGGTGAAGGCGTCCATTTGCGATTCGGCCTCCACCACCGGTTGTCCCTACGGCCAGCAGCTGACCACCGCCGCGAACTTCAACCAGTGGTACCGCGACACGGCGGGGGTCAACCTCACGCGCGTGGTGCAGCTGCCCTTCACCCAGGGCACGGGCAACACTTATAGTTACAACAGCAACGCGCTGTTCCCGTTCAACGGCCTGGGCATGGTCGCGGCTGGTAAAGAAAATGCCAGTGGCGGCAACAACTTCGGCTTCACCAGCGAGGCGCGCTACTGGTTCGAGTACAAGGGCGGCGAGCAGCTGAACTTCTACGGCGACGACGACCTGTGGGTCTTCGTCAACGGCTTCCTCGCGGTCGATGTGGGCGGGCTTCACCCGCAGACCGCGGGTGCCGTGACACTGAACGCCGCGGCGTCCACCAGTTACCAGCTGCAGGCCGGCAAGATCTACGAGATCTCGCTGTTCCACGCGGAACGCCACACCAACGCTTCGAACTTCCAGCTCACGCTGGGCGGCTTCGTCAAGTCCACCTCCACCTGCAGTACGAACTGCGGCGACGGCGTGGTGCGCGGCGCCGAACAGTGCGATGACGGCGTGCGCAACGCCAACGGGTACGGCACGTGCCAGACCAATTGCACCCTCGGCTCCTTCTGCGGCGATGGCATCGTCGACGCGGGGCACGAGGTGTGCGACGACGGCTTCAATCAGAGCGGTTACAACAGCAGCGGCTGCGCGCCCGGCTGCGTGCGCCCCTCCCGCTGTGGCGATGCGGTCGTCAATAGCGGCAACGGCGAGACTTGTGACGACGGTGTCAACGACGGCCGCTACGGCGGCTGCACTACCGATTGCAAGCTCGGCCCGTATTGCGGCGACGGCATTCAGAACGGCACTGAACAGTGCGATGACGGGCGCAACGACGGCTCGGCGCGCTGCGCGCCCGGCTGCCGGCTCACCGAGCGCTGCGGCGACGGCATCACCCAGGCCTCGCGTGGTGAAGAGTGCGATGACGGCAACACCACGAGCGGCGATGGCTGCTCGAACACGTGCCGCTCCGAGGCAATCTGCGGCGACGGCGTGGTGCGCGGCACCGAACAGTGCGACGACGGCAACACCCGCAGCGGCGACGGCTGCAGCTCGCTTTGCCGCCGCGAGGTGTGCGGCGACGGCGTGACCCAGTCCGCGCGCGGCGAGCAGTGCGATGACGGCAACACCGTCAGCAGCGACGGCTGCAGCGCCACCTGTACTCTGGAAACCGTGTGCGGCAACGGCATCACGCAAGGCGCCGAGCAATGCGATGACCGCAACACCGTCAGCGGTGACGGCTGCAGCTCGACCTGCCGCCTCGAGGTTTGCGGTGATGCCGTACTGCAGACCACACGCGGTGAGCAGTGCGATGACGGCAACACCGTCAGCGGTGACGGCTGCAGCAAGACCTGCTTGTTCGAGGCCGTGTGCGGCGACGGCCGTGTGGGCGGCGCCGAGCAGTGCGACGACGGCAACGTCCGTGGCGGCGATGGCTGCAGCGCGGGTTGCCGCACCGAGGTCTGCGGTGACGGCATCACCCAGGGCGGCCTGGGCGAGGACTGCGACGACGGCAATCGCACCTCAGGTGACGGTTGTAGCTCGACCTGCAAGTCCGAGTCGCTGTGCGGCAACGGCGTGGTCGAAGCAGGCGAGGACTGCGACGACCGCAACACGACCGCGGGCGACGGCTGTAGCGCAGCGTGCAAGCGTGAATTCTGCGGCGACGGCGTCACTCAAACTGCCGCTGGTGAAACCTGCGACGACGGCAACACCACCAGCGGTGACGGCTGCTCCAATGCCTGCCGAACCGAGACCGTGTGCGGCAACGCGCGCGTCGAAGGTAGCGAACAGTGTGACGACGGCAACAACGTCAGCGGTGACGGCTGCAGCGCGATTTGTCGCACCGAGGTGTGCGGCGACGGCGTCACTCAAGGCGGCCGCGGTGAAACCTGCGACGACGGCAACCTCACTTCGGGCGACGGTTGCAGCGCGACCTGCCAGCTCGAGACGGTGTGCGGCAACCGCATACTGGAAGGCGCCGAGCAGTGCGACGACGGCAACACGACCGCGGGCGACGGCTGCAACGCGAGCTGCCGGCCCGAGGTGTGTGGTGACGGTATCGTACAGAGCGGGCTCGGTGAGACGTGCGACGACGGTAACACCCGCAGCGGTGACGGCTGCTCCAACACCTGTCGCTCGGAGACGGTGTGCGGCAACGCGCGCGTCGAAGGGAGCGAGCAGTGCGACGACGGCAACAACGTGTCGGGCGACGGCTGCTCGGCCGTTTGCCGCAACGAGTTCTGCGGCGACGGCACCACTCAGAGCGCTCGCGGCGAGCAGTGCGATGACGGCAACGTCACGAACGGCGACGGCTGCAGCTCTACTTGTCGTGTCGAGGTGGTGTGCGGCAACGGCGCCGTGGAAGGGGCCGAGCAATGCGACGACGGCAACACGCGCAGCGGCGACGGTTGCAGCAGCACCTGCCAGGCCGAGGTAATTTGCGGCAACAACGTACGCGAGAGTGGTGAGCAGTGCGACGACGGCAACACCGTTTCCGGCGACGGCTGCAGTGCCAGTTGCGCGGTAGAGGTGTGTGGCGACGGCACCACTCAGACCGGCCTGGGTGAGCAGTGCGACGACCACAACAACGTGTCGGGTGACGGCTGCACGGCCAACTGCCGCAACGAGTTCTGCGGTGACGGCGCGCGTCAGTCGGCGCGCGGTGAGCAGTGCGACGACGGAAACACCACCGCTGGCGATGGTTGCTCGCCCACTTGTACGCTCGAGCCCCCGGCCTGCGGCAACGGTCGTCTCGAAGGCAGCGAGCAATGCGATGACGGCAACACGGTCAACGGTGACGGCTGCCGGTCCACGTGCACCAGCGAGGTGTGCGGCGATGGCACGGTGGACCCAGCCGAAGCCTGCGACGACGGCAACACCAAGAGCGGCGATGGCTGCTCCAACCTGTGCCGCCTGGAGACCTTCTGCGGCAACAACACCCGCGAGGGGAGCGAGCAGTGCGACGACGGGAACAACGTCTCGGGCGACGGCTGCACTTCCACTTGTCGCCGCGAGATTTGCGGTGACGGCACCCGTCAACCGGCGCTCGGTGAGTCGTGCGATGACGGCAACATGGTCAGCGGCGACGGTTGCAGCGCGACCTGCGCCATCGAAACCGCGTGCGGCAACGGCGCGGTCGAAGGCGTGGAGCAATGCGACGACGGCAACATTCAGAGCGGTGACGGCTGCTCGAACGCCTGTCAGCTGGAAATCTGCGGCAACAACGTGGTGGATCCGGCGGAAGCCTGCGACGATGGCAACACCATCAGTGGCGACGGCTGCTCGAACATCTGCCGTCTCGAGACCGCGTGCGGCAACGGTCGCAAGGAGGGCGCCGAGCAATGCGATGACGGCAACAATCGCTCGGGCGACGGTTGCAGCTCTTCCTGCCGCACGGAAGGCTGCGGCGATGGCACCACTCAGGCATCGACCGGTGAGCAGTGCGACGACGGCAACACCCGCAGCGGCGACGGTTGCAGCGCGACCTGCAAGCTCGAGACGGCCTGCGGCAACGGCGTGGTCGAAGGTGTCGAAACCTGCGACGACGGCAACACGCGCAGCGGCGATGGTTGCAGTGACACCTGCCGCACGGAAGTGTGCGGTGACGGCGTGACGCAGGCTGCCGAGCAGTGCGACGACGGCAACACGCGCAGCGGTGACGGCTGCAGCTCGACCTGCCGTACCGAAGCCTGGTGCGGTGACGGCAGCACGAACCAAGCGAGCGAGCAGTGCGACGACGGCAACAACGTCTCCGGCGACGGCTGCAGCTCGGTCTGCAAGTCGGAGATCTGCGGCGACAGCGTGACGCAAGCATCTCGCGGTGAACAGTGCGACGACGGCAACGCCGTCGACGGCGACGGCTGCCGCAGTGACTGCACGCGCGAGCTGTGCGGCGACGGCGTGCTCGACGCCAGCGAAGAGTGCGACGACCACAACAACGCGGCCGGCGACGGTTGCTCTCCGCTCTGCGAAAAGGAAATCATTCGCTGAGCGGTCGAGCCGAGGGCCTGCCCTAGACTTCTGCGCGAAGTTTTCGGGCAGGCTTCGCTCGGATCCCCCCTCGCGTGCTTCGGCGTGGACGGCTATGCTGCCGCCCGCGCGGGCCGGCGTTCGAGCTCGCGTGCTTCGCTCGGGTGTCGACCATGAAAACCAAGTCTTTCGCCGGCCTCGGCTGGTGTCTTTTCACTCCGCTCTTGTCGGCTTGTCAGCCCGCCCCCGTGGCCAGCACGGCGCCCGCGGTCTCGCCGTTGCCGTGCGCGGCGGGCGGCGCACCGGCGGCCAACACGGTCGCCACCGCGACCGCGGCGGCGCCGAAGCCGGTGCCCTATCCAGCCGAGGCCAAGGGTCCGCCTCCGGTCGGGCTGCCAGAGGGCCAGGGGCTAGCCGTAAAACTTCAGAAGTACATCGTGGTCGACCAGTTCGGTTATCGCCCGTCGCTGGCGAAGGTCGCGGTGCTGGTCGATCCAGAGCTCGGCTGGAACGCAGCGGACAGCTACACGCCAGGACCCGAGCTCGAGGTGCGCAAATGGTCTGACGGCAGCCGAGTGTTCGCTGGCCCGATTCAGACCTGGAACGGCGGCAAGCTCGACGAGAGCGCCGGAGATCGCGGCGCCTGGTTCGATTTTTCGAAGCTGCTCGAACCAGGTCTCTACTACGTGTTCGACCCGAAAAACTCGGTGCGATCGCACCCGTTCGAGATCGAAAACGGCGTGTACAAGCGCGTACTCAAGACCGCCACGCGCATGTTCTATTTCAATCGCGCGAACTTCGCGAAAAAGCCGCCCTTCTCCTGCGTCGGCAAGCGCTGCTGGTCGCTCGGCGCCGACTACCTGGGCGAAGGTCAGGACAAGTCAGCGCGCAGCGTCAGCGATCGCAGCAACGCAAAGACTGCCCGCGACCTGAGCGGTGGCTGGTGGGACGCCGGCGACACCGACAAGTACGTCACCTTCTCAAACGACGCGCTGCACCAGCTGATGACCGCGTACGAAGAGCATCCGAGCGCCTTCGGAGACGACTTCGGCATTCCCGAATCCGGTAACGGCGTTCCGGATTTGATCGACGAAATACTGGTCGAGCTCGACTGGTTGAAGAAGATGCAGCCAGCCGATCTGAAAGGGGGCGCGCTGATCAAGATGGGTAACGTGGACTACGGCGATCCGGTCCCGGATCAGAGCAAGTTTCCACGCTTTTATTACCCTGCCCCCTGCTCCTCGGCGACCATTACCGTTGCGGGTGAATTCGCTCACGGGGCGTTGTTGTTCGCCAAATTCCCACGTTTTCGCGCGTACGCGAAGGACCTCGGTGAGCGGGCGCGCCGCGCGTTCGACTTCTACGTAGCAAACCCGAAGAGCGATGCCTGTGACGACGGAACCATCAAGTCGGGCGACGCGGATCGTTCGCTCTCCGAGCAGGAGCAGCTCGCAGTGTCCGCGGCCGCGTACCTATTCGCGTTGGGCGGTGAAGCCAAATACAGCGAATGGGTCGCCAAGAACTACGGCAAAACACGCCCGTTTCAAGACGATCGCTGGTCGGTGTACGACCAGAGCCAAGGCGACGCGCTGCTCTTTTACAGCAAGCTGCCGAAAGCCGACGCGACCGCGCGCGCGGCCATCGTCGAGCGCAAGAAGTCGCAAGCGGCGAGTCTGGACCTATACGGGTTTCGGCCCGAGCTAGACCTATACCGGGCGTACATGCGGCCCGATTCTTACCACTGGGGCAGCAACAACGCGCGCGCGTCTTACGGCAACACCAACTACGACGTCTTGACGTACGAGCTCGTCGACCAAGCGCAGCGCGCGAGCTTCGTCGAGCGTGCAGCGGGCATTTTGCACTCGTTTCACGGCGTGAACCCGATGCAGCTCGTGTACCTCACCAACATGTACGCGGACGGCGCTGAGCAGAGCGCAGACGAGACCTACCACACCTGGTTCCGGGACAAGGATCCGCGCTGGGACAACGCGCGCACTTCCGAGCTCGGCCCCGCGCCGGGCTACGTGACGGGCGGGCCGAACAAGAGCTACTGCCAGGGCCAAGACCCGAAAGAGCACGCTTGCGCGCGCTCGGCGGTGCGCGACCAACCACCCGAGAAGGCGTACCTCGACGTCAACACCTCGTACGAGCCCCAGAACCCCTACGACAAATCCTGGGAGCTGACCGAGCCGGCCATCTACTATCAAGCGTCCTACGTGCGTCTGCTTTCGAAGTTCGTGGATTGATGTGCGCCGAAAGCGCTCGCTGCCGCAAAGTGCGACGTTGCAAAGTGCAGCGCACGCGTGGCGAGCGCGCTCTCCCTCGTGGGCTACGCTTGGCGGATGGTGCGCGGTTCACGGCTCGCCGTTTTATTGGTTCTCGGCCTCGCGCTGGCCGCATTCCTGATCTGGAGGGTGTGGCTGGCTCGGTCCGCGCCTGTCAGCACGATTCGCAAGGCCCCGGCGCCGATTGCGTCTGCCGCACCTTCGTCGCTGGTCGATCCGCTATTTTCAGGGCACCCCGCGCTGCTCGATAGCGCCAGGCCGCCGCTAGGGCCCAATTGGGTCCACGCTCCGCCCGACGCGAAGTTTCAGTACTCGCGCAAGGCGGCGGAACGCGGCGGCGTCGAGCCGTGCGGCGCTCCGCCCTCGAGCGCAGAAGCCACGGTCTCCCCGTTGAGCCGCGGCTACCTGTTCATTCCGGACAAACAAGTACTCGACGGGCAGGGATCGTTCGATCTGGTCATTCACCTGCATGGCGAATCGCCGGTTCGTCGCGAGCTCGTCGCGAGCGAACAGCCGTTCGTGCTCTACACGCTCACTCTGCCGGTCGGCGAGAGCTACGCGCCGCTGTTCGCTGGCTCCGGATTCTTGCGTCAGATGATTGAAGAGATCACCCAGGTCGTTTCCAAGCGTGCTGGCAGCAGCGCGCACGTCGGGCACCTGGCCCTCAGCGCCTGGAGCGCCGGCTTCGAGGGCGCACGTTCCATTCTCTATCAGCCTGAGGCCGAGCGCGTTGCGGCGTTGCTGTTGATCGACGGGTTTCACGCACCGCGCGGTCCGAATGGGCTCGCGACCCACCTCGAGCCGTTCGTGCGCTTCGCGCGGCGTGCGATGAAGGGCGAAACCTGGTTCGTCATCACCCACTCCTCGATTCCGACCGGCGACTACACCTCGACCACCGAATCCGCGCATTTCTTGATCTCGGAGCTCGGCGGTCACCCGACCGCCGTGCGACGGGACGACGGATTTGGGCTCGAACTCGTGGATTTTTTCGCTTCGGGAAACCTGAACGTGCGCGGCTACGCGGGCAACGACAAGGCCGATCACTGCGCGCAGCTGTTCCTACTCAGAACGTTGTTCTCGGCGCTCCATCAGCACTTTCATCCCTGACATCGGCGTCAGTCGTAAGCACCCCTGCGAGCCGCGGCCAAATCCTCACGCAGTTGCTGCGCGGTGCGGCGCGGCCCGTAGCCCGGTGTGCCGGGCTCGATGCGCCAACTTTCGCGCAAGGTGCCGAGGTCCACCGTGTCGAACCCGAACCGGTCGATCAGGCGGCTAACGATCTCCTTCGCGTCCCAGTCGTCACCGGCGATGGCCAGCGCGCGCCGGTTGCTGGTGCCGCGCGGCTGAGCGTGCGAGGCCAGCTCCGCTGCGTACAGGTGATTGAACGCTTTCACGACCAGCGAGCCCTTCAAGTGCGCCTGGAGCAGCTGGCTGCTCGTGGTGGTCTCGTTGTCGAGCTCGGGGAAATTGCCGTCCCTCTGGGCGTAATAGTTGTTCGTATCGATCACGATCTTGCCGACACACGGCTCGACCGGCACCGAGCGGTAGCTCTTGAATGGAATGCTGACGATGACGATGTCCGCCGCGCGGGCGGCGTCTACCGGAACTCCCGCCTTGGCGTGCGCGCCGAGCTTCTTCACCATGTCCGCCAGAGTCTCGGGGTCACGCGAATTGCTGATGACGACGTCGTAGCCGTTCGCGACGGCTAGCCGCGCGAGCTGAGCGCCGATGTGCCCCGCACCAATCAGCCCGATCGTGGTCATGCGCTGAATCTTAAAACGCAGCGCGACGAAATCGCGTCGAAAAAATCACGGAGTCCGCTGGATCCTCCGCTGCCGGGGTCCGAGTTGTACCGGCTGCGGATTTCGATTAAGACTCGGGTTTCGTGCGGGAGATGGGAAAAATGCTTCGAAAGTCTTGGATGGCGCTGTTGGTCGCAGAGCTGTGTGTCGGCAGCGTCACACTGTCCGCGCATGCGGAAGAGCGTATTTCGCCCGAGGCGCGCGCCTACTTCAAGAATGGCGTCGAGCTGCTGCAGGCCGATCCGCCGAACTATCAGGACGCGTACTACCAGTTCAAGCTGGCCTACGAGAAGAGCCAGAGCTGGAAGGTCCTCGGCAACTACGGGCTGTGCGCGGTCAAGCTCGAGCGCGACGGCGAGGCGCTCTCGTCCTACACCGAGTACCTGCGTCGCGGTGGCGACCAGATCGACGCGGACGAGCGGCAGGCGATCGAACGCGACATGTTGCTCATCAAGGGCAACGGCTCGACCGTCGAGCTCACCTCCAAGCTCGCCGAGTTCGACATTCAAGATTCGCGATCGGGCTCGACCGTGGGTAGCCAGTCGTATCCCTTCACCGGTGGGAAGCTGACGCTATTCCTGCGTGCGGGCGCGCACCGCTTGACCGCGACCGCGAAGGATGGACGCAGTCTGACCTGGGAGGTCAATCTGCAGCCCGGCCGCACCGTTTCGCATGACTTCGATTTCGACGCGCCGCCAACGTCGAGCACGGCACCTGAAGCAGGGGCGGTTCAGTCTCAAAACAGCGTGGCACCGGCAGAACCCCCCGCGCAAGGCCGTGGCCTACAAATCGCTGGCTTCGTGACCGCGGGGGTCGGCGTGCTCGCGCTCGGGGGCGGCGTAGTTACGGGCTTGATGGCGAAGAGCAAGGAAAGCGACGCTACGGGTGCTTGCGACGCCAACAAGGTGTGCCCGACCGCCGCCGAAAGTTCCTTCGATGACGCCGCGTCCCTCGCGCGGACTACGAACATTTTGCTGATTGGTGGCGGTGTCCTGACCGCGGCCGGTCTCGGCATGGTCGTTTTCGGGCGCCCTTCTTCGGAAGCACCAAAGGCTGCGCGGGTGACGCTGGTTCCGGTGCTGTCGAGCAATGCTGGCGGCGTGTTCGCGAGCGGCCGCTTCTGAGGCGCTAGTCGAGCGCGCGCCACTCCAGGCCGGCGAACATCTCCAAGCGGTCAGCCTGGTCGTAGTGCGCTCGCGGCTCGAGCTCGCTCGCGTACAGGGTTGGGCCGATCAAGTAAGGCGAGGGTTCTTTCGACAGCAGGTAGCTGCCGCCGATACGGTACGAAAGGCGCGGCACCTGCGGCACCAGACCCGAGATCGTGGCTCGCAGGGCGAGTAGACCCGTGGAATAGCGCGGCCCTTCGAAGCCGCTGTCCGGGTCGGCGGTGCTCAGACGCCGCCCCATCCAGTGAGTAGCGAGAGCAAGCGTCGGGAGCTTGCCACCGAGCGCGTACGAAACGCGCGCGTTTCCGAAGAAGCTCGGCGCTGCCGGCAGCTCGGATTTCCCCATGCTCGCCGTCTCCTGTCGCGCGTAGGCTGCGGTGACGCTGAGTCCGTAGCGGAGCTTTCCGTGCAGCGTGCCGTCGAGGAGCGCGCTGTAACCGAAGCTGCGCGTGGTTCCGCCGTTGTCCACGGTGTTGACGTCGCTCACGTCCGGACGAATTTTGCCCTCGGCCACGGCTTTCTCGAACTCTTCGCTGGTGATGGTGCGGCGGCCGATCATCCCGAGCCATCGGCTGTAGAACGCGCTGAAGAGCAGGCGATTTGCGCCCAAGCGTTGCTCGAGCGAGAGCTCGTAGCCGCGCACCTTCTCCGGCGTTAGCTGCGAAGAAATGGTGTACGGATCCTCGTAGTAGGTTTCGTACGCGGTGGGTGAGCGAAACGCCTCGGCATAAATTAGCTTCACCGCGCCGTTGTTCCAGGGCGACACCGTGACCGCGGCTCGCGGCGAGATCGCGGTGCCGCCGCGTTCGCCCGAGTCGAGCCGCGCGCCGCCGTTCAGCCACAACCCGGGCAATGGCGCGGCGGTGTGCTGGAGGTAAGCCGCGAACGAGCGTTCGTTCTGGTGGTACTCACCGACGTCACTGACGGCCACGCCGCTGGCGTTGTCGACGTAGTCGGCGGTCGCGCCAACACGCTGAATCTGCGCGGAGACCCCGAGCATCGACTGCTGCGTTCCATCGCCGGTCCAATCGTGGGAGAGTTGCGGCTCGAAGCCCAGCCAGTGCGCGCCACCACGGTAGTCGTAGCGACAGCCGCTCAGCTGATTTTCCTCACAGTTCTCCGCAGCGGACGAGTTCAGCACTTGCCGGTAAACGTAACTGTCGCCATAGAGGCGGGTGCGCAACGCCGTGCCAGGGCCGAGCGCCGCGCGGTGCCTCAGCTCCAGCGAGAACCAGCGCTCGCGATCGAACGTTCCCGGATCCCCGAAGTCGTTGGAGCCCAGCACGTAGGAGCGCTTCCAAGCCACGCCGCGCGCCAACAGCTCGAACTCTCCAAAGGAGACGCGCGCGTAGGCCGCAGGGATGTCGGTGGGCAGGGGCGCCGCCGGCTTGCCGCCCCAAATGCCGGGCTGCGTGCGTGGCCCGAAATTCTTGGGTTCGCCGGTGACCGAGTCGGCGCCGTAGACTTGGATGGCGTACTCGTGCGCAGGTAGAATCGAGTGGGTGTACTCGCCGCCCAGCGTCACTTCGCCGCGCTCGCTGCCGAGCGAAAATTCGCGGCCATAGCCGAAGGCGGCGCGGTAGGTGCTGCCGGCGTCGTCGGGCCAAGATGACAAACGGCGCACTCGACCGGTCGCGCCTTGCGGGGCGGTCGTGCCCACCTCGCCGACCAAGCGTAGCCCCGTGAAGTCCTTGGCGTGCTTGGTTATCACGTTGACCACGCCTAACATCGCGTTCGAGCCATACACGACCGAGCTCGGTCCGAGCATCACCTCGATGTGATCGATCAGCTCGAACGGTACCCCCGTAGCCCGCCCGAAATAGCTGGTGCCCGACCAGGGGTCGTTTACGGCGTGACCATCGATCAGGAGCAGCACGTGGTCGTTGTAGTCACCCGTGAATTGCACGCCGCGCGCCGAGAGCTCCCCGCCGCCGCCCTGAATCGAGGCCACCGTCATGCCCGTGCTCAAGTAGTTGATCGCTTGATCGAGCGACTGGATGCCGTGCGCCTTCAGGTCGTCCGCGGTGATCACCAGGGTGGTCGCCGGCGCAGAGGTGCTCACCTCGGACGCCCGTGATGCGGTCGACACCACCGACTGCTCGAGCAGCACGTCCACGTCACGGGTGTCTTGCGCGAGCGCCGAGCGCACCGTAACGACGGCTGTCACGCCGAGCAGCAGCGCAAGCCTCGCCCTCATTCGCGCGCCTCGCTCAACGAAATGGCCTTGCCGCGGCTCGCGGCTGCCTCGACCCGCTTCAGCGCGATCACGGTCTCGGACAGTACCCCACGCACCTCCGCAATTGCAGTTTGGCAGCTGGCGGGCTCCGCCAGAGCCGCGCGCTGCTCCAAACCCTCGCACAGCTTGGCCAGCTTTATCGCGCCAATGCTGCGGCTTCCCCCTTTCAAGGCGTGGGCCAGGTCCTTCAGTTTGCGCTTGTCGCCAGCGCGCTCGGCGTCTTCCAGCGTCACCAGATAGGCTTCGGCGTCCGCGACGTAGCGCTCGACCAGGTTTTCGAAGAAGTTCGGGCGCGCATCGCTGGCCAGCGCGACCAGCTGACGAGTGACCCCGAGGTCGATCAGGCTAGTCCGGGCTGGCTCGTTGCGGGCTATCAGCAGCGACCAGCGCTCCAGCGTCTCGTGCAGCACTGCCAGCGCGATCGGCTTCGACAGGTAGTCGTCCATGCCGGCCGCCAGCACTTTCTCGCGCTCGCCCTGGGCGGCGTGCGCGGTCAACGCAATCACCGCGACGCGGGCGCGATTCTCCGCGGCCTCGCGCCGCCGCAGCTCGCCGACCGCTTGATAGCCGTCGAGCTCGGGCATCTGGCAGTCCATCAACACCAGATCGAAGGCGTGGCCTGCCTCGAGCGCCGAAAGCGCTGCTCGTCCGTTACCGACGAAGGTCACGCCGTGCCCGAGAAACTCGAGCATGGCGCCCAGCACCTCCTGGTTGGCGAGGTTGTCCTCGGCGGCCAAAATCCGCAGCTTGCGCGAGCTTCGCGGCACCGACGCAAGCCGTCCGTCCGAGGGTGCGCGCAAGTCGTCGCCCACGCTTCGTCGTATGGGCTCCAGGCGCTCGGCGTCCTCGTCGAGCGTGTGAAACTCGAGGATTACCCAGAAGGTGCTGCCAGCGCCGAGCGTGCTTTCGACCCCGATTTCGCCGTTCATCAGCTCCGCCAGCCGCTTGCTGATGGCCAGGCCCAGGCCGGTGCCGCCATACTTGCGCGAAGTCGAGCTGTCGGCCTGCATGAACGCGGCGAACAGCTCGCCTTGCTTGTCCCGAGCGATGCCAATGCCGGTGTCTGCGACGGTCAACCGCACGCGAACCTTGTCGGGGCGCGCTTCGACCAGGTTGAGTTGAACGGTGACGCGCCCCTGATTCGTGAACTTGATCGCGTTGAAGACCAGGTTGGTGAAAATCTGGCGTACGCGTACCGAGTCACCGAGCACCCAGCTCGGCACGTCTTTGCCGAGCTCGAGCGAAAGCTCGAGCCCCTTCTTTTGAGCCATCAGCGAAAGGTCATCCGCGGTGTAAGTGACCAGCGATGGCAAATCGAAGGGGCCGCTCTCGAGCACCAGCTTTCCGATCTCGATCTTCGAGAAGTCCAGGATGTCGCCGACGATGGCCAAGAGCGCCTCGCCGGAGCGCTGAATGGCTTGTGCGAAGCGCAGCTGACGACTCTCGAGGCCGCTCGTGAACAAGAGCTGCACCATGCCCAGCACGCCGTTCAGCGGCGTGCGAATTTCGTGGCTCATGTTGGCCAAGAACTCGGTCTTGGCTTGGTTGGCGGCTTCGGCCCGTTGACGCGCGATGCGGTTGTCCTCGCCTAGCGTTTCCAGCCGTTGCATGGCGCGGCCGATCCAGATTGCGACGAACAAACCCAAGCTCAGGATGGCCGCAGCGATCGAGAGCGCGACTCGCTCGTTTTGCTGGGCCTGCAGCGTTAGCCGCGCCGTGGAGAAGCCCGCAATCAGCGTACCCGCCTGGCTCGCTACCACCGGGATTTTGGTCACGACGTGGAGCTGGCTTCCCAGCAGCGCGCTCGTGGTACTCGTTGCGGTGTGCGGCAGCTGCTCGAGGCGCAGCTGGGTGCGGTTAATCGACTTCACCAGGCGTCCATCCGGGCTGAACGCCGCGATGTAGCTGAGCTCTTCGTCGCGCGCGGCACCCTTCAAGCACTCGAGCAGCGCGTCGGGATCGTTGAAGTCGAGTGGCGCCGCGCTGCTATAAGCCACGAGCTCGCCGACCGCGACCGCTTTGGCTCGCAGCGCGTACAGCTGCGCTTCGTTGCTTCGTCCTGGAAAGTACAGAAATTCGGTCAGCGCCAGCGCGCCGAACACCAGCGCGATCGTGACCGCGGTACTGAACTTGAGGCGATTCGACAATGACGCCTCCCTCGCTCGTCATCCGCGCGCGCGCGGTGTTGCGGAGCGGCGCGGGGTGGTTTGGTAGCCGCTGGCCGCGAGCGCACTGTCGAAACGTGCGAGGAACTCGCTCGGGTCGGAGGTCTTTTCGATAGCGCCGGCGGCGCCGCATTCGGCCGCCATCGCCCAGAGCTTTTCGGCGTCCATGGCCGAGAACAGGAAGATCAGGGGACCCTCGCCCTTTCGGCGCGCGATCGAAAGCTGAGCGATCCTGTCCCCGGAGAGGCCCGGCATGTTCACGTCGAGCAGCACCAAGTCCGGGTTCTCGCGCGCGATGGCCAGGCCGCTGCCGAGCGCGTCCTGGCGCTGAATCACGAAATAGCCTCGTTGCTCGAGCAACGCGGCGGTGACCAGGAGCGTGGTTCGATCGTCGTCAATCAGTAGGATGCGAGGCTTCGCGCTCATATCGACAGGGAAGGCAGGGTGGCGACCCATTTCACCCAACGGCCACACGGTGAGCGCTGTAAGCGCGATCGCTTCGCTTAGCGCCCAGGTACGGGCCGCTCGTACATCGCGGCCAGCCGGCCAGCGCGCCTCGGGGCATACTCGAGTTCGAGCTAGAGGCTCGTATTTGCGTGCGAATCGAGGCGCTTCAGGCGCGGTCGTGCGCCAGCACCGTTTTAGAAAGCGTGCTCGCGACTCCGCTCCCCGAGCGTGCCGAGCAGCAAGGAGAAGACCAAGAAGAACGCACAAACCAGGTACACCCCGCGGTGGCCGAACTGCGCGGCGGAAACGCCGAACACCAGGTAGCCCGAGGTCGAACCGAGCCGGGACGCATTGGAGTACAGGTTGGTGGCCGTGCCGAGCCTGCCTGGGGCTTTGTTCTGAAAGAACGTGATGGCCACCCCGCTGGTCACCGAAACGATCGCCGCGCTCAGGAACTGCAGCGGATAGATCTGCTGGGGGGTGCGCACGAACGACAGCGCGCCGTAATAGAGGACGGCCAGCCCGAACGCTAGGAGCATGAGTCGGCCCGATTCGACCCGCGTCGCGAGCAGCCCGAAATAGAGCATGAAGGGCAGCTCGAACAGCGGGGCAAGGCTGAAGATCACGCCCACGTGCGCTTCATTGCCGTGCAGGACCCTGAGCACGAACAGCGACATGTTGCTGATCGACATCGTGTGTGCCGCGAAAGCCAAAACGAAGGCCAAGAACCAGAACAGGAGCTGCGGGTTCGACAGCAGCGAGGGCGCCTTGCCTCCTCCGGGTACGCCCGCCATCGCGGTGCCCGAAATGGCTCTCGCCGGAGCTGGGCTCGCCGGGACGAATCCGAGCACCAGCACGAAAAACAAGACGTAGAGCGCGCTCGCTCCACAGAACAGCCCTGCGAAAGACCAGCGCCTCAACGTTTCGGCGGCGATCGCCGGGCCGACCGTCCAGGAGAGCGCGAAGCACATGCGGAACGTGTTCATGTACAGCGGCGCTTCGTGCGCTGGAATTTCGGTCCGCTCCAGCAGTTCTCGCGCGTGCGCAAACAGCTGCGAGAAGGTAATCGACGCGACACCGAGCACGAGCGCGCCGATCACGACCAGGGAAATGACGTCACGTGTGACCGCGTACCCGAGATAGCCGAACGCGCCCGCACCCGAACCCCAGAGCAGCATCGCGCGTCGCGAGTAGAGCGTGTCGGAGCGGTGCGCGAGCACGGTGCTGAGCGCGATGTTCGAAAGAGCGGTGGTGGTCATGAAGGCCCCGAACGCACCGAGCGACATGCCCACCGCTTGAGTCCCGAACAGGGACAGAAACGGCAGCACGAACGAAACGGCCAGGCCCAGCACCGCGCTGCACAACAGCACCACGCGCAAGTCGCGCTGCCGTAGCAAGCGCTGCGTGGCCTCCAAAATCTTTCGTGGTGCACTCGGATTGCCGCGCTCGCGAGCTCCGTCGGCCTCTGTCATGAGCGGACCTCGCCGCGCGCGTTCCTCATTTCGAAAGGCGGCAGAATGCCTCAGTTGCACGGGCTGCGAAAGGCCCTAGGCTCCGGCCATGGCTGCGCAAACGCTGCTAAACGGGCTTCGACTCACCCTGGGCTTGTTCACCTGCGTCGTGCTCGGCCAGGCGCTCGGTTGTGCTCGTAAGGTACAGCCGCAACCCAGCGTGGAGCCGCAGGCCGCAGCCGTCACAGCGAGCTCGGGCGCCGTGGTCGCCACCGCGCAGGTTCCCGCATCCGCCGAGGAACCGCCGCTCAATCCAGCGCGCGTGGGTGCCGAGGCGCCGGACTTCGAGCTTTCGGACCTGAATGGCAAGCCGGTGAAGCTCTCGAGTTTTCGCGGAAAAGTCGTAGTGCTCGAGTGGTTCAACCCGAACTGCCCGTTCGTAAAAGCCAGTCACACCAAAGGATCGCTCGTGAACACGGCACTTCGCCAGCAGAAGAGCGGCGTAGTTTGGCTCGCCATCAACTCGGCTGCGCCGGGCAAGCAAGGCCACGGGTTGGAGGCGAACCGAGCGGGCGTCGAGCGGTTTCAGCTCAGTCATCCGGTGCTACTCGATGAAAGCGGACGAGTCGGTCACGCCTACGGCGCGCAGCACACGCCGCACATGTACGTGATCGACGCTCGCGGAACGCTGGTCTACCGCGGCGCGATCGACAATTCGCCGGACGGCGAGGGTGAGTCGGCCCCGAACGGCAAGCTCATGAATTACGTCGAGGCGGCCATCGCCGATCTCGGAGCGGCGCGCCCCGTCGCTACGCCCGAGACCGAGGCTTACGGCTGCAGCGTGAAGTACTGACGCTGAAGTTTCTTTGCACTTTCTCGGATGCGCCCGGGTGCGAGCTGTGACGACCATTGCGTGGAATGCCTTGACGTTTTTCGGCTGAGTACTAATTCATACTCAGAAATTGAACGGCGATTCAGATCTTGAACCGGCTCGTCAAAGCCTTCGCGAGCGGCTGAGGGAAGCCACTTCGCGCGAGATTTTGGCTGCGGCCGAGCAGGTCTTCTCCGAAATGGGCCTCGAGCGGGCGGCGATGGCCCAAATCGCCGAGCGCGCTGGGGTGGCCGTGGGCACTCTCTATAACCGCTTCACCGATCGCGAAGCGCTCCTGGATGCGCTGCTTTCGGAGCGGCGCGCCGAACTGCTCGACAAGGTCGACGCGCAGATTGCCGCGCTCTCCCGCGCCAGCTTTCGCGAACGGCTCGAGGGCTTTTTCCTCGTGCTGTTCAAGCACTTTCAGGACCACCGCGCGTTTCTGCGCTTGGTGTTCGCGTCCGAGGTCGGTAAGCGAGAAAAGCGTGAGGAGATGTCGCGTGCGCTGTTCCAGCGCGTCGAGCGTTTGTTCGAGCAGGGTCGACGGGAGCGCGCGCTGCGCAAAGACCCCGACCAAGCGCTGCCCGTGTTCTTGATGGCGGCGGCCAAGGGCATGTTGCAGCGGGAGGTCTATGGCCTTCCCGCGCTCGAGCCAGACCGTGCCGCAAAATCGTTGGTCAAGCTGTTCCTCGAAGGTGCCGGACCTTAAAAATGTCGAAGAGCATCGCGCCTCGAGCGCCAGTCAACAAATGGCTGGTCACGCTGTCGGTCACCTTCGGCACCCTGATGGGCACCATCGATGCGTCGATCGTCAACGTGGCGACTCCGCATCTGCGCGGGGCCATGGGTGCGACGGTGGAAGAGATCACCTGGGTGACCACGGGCTTCGTGATCGCCAACGTCATCGTCATGCCGCTCACCGCGTTCTTTGGCCGATTTTTCGGACAAAAGCGGGTGTACATGGCCGCGCTCGCGTTGTTCGTGTTCGGTTCGGGGTTGTGCGGGCTCGCGCACAGCCTGCCCGCGCTGGTCGCCTTCCGCTTGATTCAAGGGCTCGGCGCCGGCGCGCTGCAGCCGACCGAACAAGCCATCTTACGGCAAACCTTCCCGCCCGAAGAGCAGGGCATGGCCATGGCCTTGTTCGGCGTCGCGGTGGTGATTGGCCCGGCCTTCGGCCCTACGCTCGGCGGCTACATCGTCGACAACTACAGCTGGCAGTGGATCTTTTACATCAACTTGCCGGTGGGCGCGCTCGCGCTGTTCATGGTCAGCCGCTTCGTGCACGAGCCGGAGGACATTCGCGCCGCCAACTTGGCCATGGCCGCCAAGCAGCGCCAAAACCTGGACTGGCAAGGCATCGCGCTGCTCGCGGTCGGCGTGGCCACGCTTCAATACGTGCTCGAAGAGGGCAACCGTAACGACTGGTTCGACTCGCGCCTGATCAGCGGCTGCGCGCTGCTGTCGGTGATTGCGCTCGCGGCCTTCGTCATTCGCGAGCTGACCGCCACCGTACCGGCGGTGAACATCTCGTTGTTCAAAGACCCGGTGTTCACCTCGGGCACGCTGATCGGCTCGGTCATGTTCGCGATGCTGTTGGCCATCACCTTCCTGCTCCCGGTGTTCATGCAGGAACTACTGGGCTTCACCGCGGTCCAGGCGGGCCTCGCGCTCATGCCGCGCTCTTTGACCATGATGGTGATGATGCCCATCGTCGGGCGCGTGTACAACCGCGTGTCACCGCGGCTCACGGTCGCTTTCGGCGTGCTGCTGTTCACGATCAGCGCGTTCATGATGAGTCAGTACAACCTGAACACCACTTCGGGCGACGTGGTCGCGGTGCTGGTGATTCAAGGTGTGGCCTTTGCGTGTCTGTTCATTCCGCTGACCACGGTCGCTTTGGCGCGCATCCCACGCCACAAGCTGGCGGACGCTACCGGTTTGAACGCGCTGCTGCGTCAAATCGGCGGTTCGCTCGGCCTGGCCATTTTCGCCTCGCTGATCCCGCGCTTTACCAAGACCTCGGTGACCGCCCTGTCGGCTCACCTCGATCCAGGCAGGCCAGAGCTGATCGCGCGGCTCTCACAAATCACCCAGGCGTTGCGCGCGCGCGGCTATGATCTGAACAGCGCTCAAATCGCCGCGCGGCGCGCGCTCGCCGGCGTGGTTGGCCGCCAGGCCACCGTGCTCACCTTCGACAAACTCTTTCTTTTGTCCGGGATTCTGTTCCTGGTCGTGCTGCCGCTCCTGTTGTTCCTGAAATCCCCGGATCACGGACGAAAAGCCGCTGTCGACACCCACGTGGAGATCTGAAGCCGTGCCTGCTGAAACCCAAGCCCAACCCGTTCTGGCCGACCTTTCCGAATCCTCGCCCGCCCCGGGCGATCGAGCAGCGGCCGCACCGGCGGTGCCCCCCGCCGCTGCGCCCGCGCCGGCAAAAAAGGCCGGGCGCCGTCCGTTCGCGATTCTCGGAGCAGTCGTGGCGGTAGGCGCGCTGGCCCTGGCTGGCTTCATGTACCTGAACGCCGGGCGCGAGAACACGGACGACGCGCAGGTGACCGCGGATCTGGTGCCGCTCGGTGCGCGCGTGGCCGGTCAGGTGGTGAGCGTGCTCATTCACGAGAACCAGCTGGTCAAGGCGGGCGACGTGATCGCTCGCATCGACGACGCGGACTACGTCGCGCGCGTGAAGCAAGCCGAAGCGGAGCTCGAAAGCACTCGGGCGCAGGCCGAGCAGGCCAAAGCTCAAGTGGACATCGTGACCGCCACGTCGACCGGCAATTTGTCGAGCGCCAAAGCGGCCTATTCCGGCTCTTCGGTGGGCGTTGCTTCGGCGGCCGCGCAGGTGGCCGCGGCACGCGCGCAAATCGTGCGCAGCGAGGCCGACGCGCGCAAGGCCGAGACCGACTTGAATCGAGCCAAAGAGCTACGCGCCGCCAACGCAGTGCCGCAAGAGCGCGTGGACAATGCCCAGGCGGCGTTCGACGCTGCGCAAGCCGCGCTGGCCCTATCGCGCGCTCAGCTGACCGCCGCAGAGGAAGGCCGGCACGCGGCCGTTGCGCGGGTGTCCGAAGCCGCGGGCCGAGTCGCGCAGAGCGCGCCGATCAACGCACAAATCGCCGCGGCGCGCGCCAACGCGGATTTGGCCGACGCGCGCACGCGCAGCGCCGAAAGCGCGCTCGAGCTCGCCAAGCTCCAGCTCTCGTACACCAAGATCGTAGCGCCGAGCGACGGCATCGCCTCCAAGCTCTCGGTTCACGAAGGGCAGCTGGTCGGCGTGGGGCAACCGATCGTCGAGCTCGTGCCCACGTCGACTTACGTGATCGCAAACTTCAAGGAAACCCAGCTGGGCAAGATGCACCCCGGTGAACGTGCAGAGCTCAAGATCGACGCCTACCCGCACCGCTCCTTCGAGGGCAAGGTCGAGAGCATCTCCGGCGGAACCGGCTCGAGCTTTTCGCTCTTGCCGGCCGACAACGCCTCCGGAAATTTCGTCAAGGTTGTGCAGCGCGTACCGGTGCGCATCGCCTGGGTCGACCCGCCCGCGGACGTGGTGCTGCGCGCTGGCTTGTCGGTCGACGCCACCGTGTTCGTGGGGAAGTGATGCGACGCCTCAGCTTGTTTTTTTGCGTATTTCTGGCGCCTTCGCTGGCCAGCGCCGACCCCGCGCGGCTCGGCGTGGAAGACGTCGTGCGCATGGCGCTCGCGAGCGGGCCGTCCTTGGTCTCGGCGCGCGCGCGCGCCGAGGCAGCCGATGATCTGCGCAAGAGCGCGCGCGGCCGCCTGCTGCCGAGCGTGGTCGTCAGCGAGGAATATCAGCACTGGGACGGCCCGTTCACCATCGCTTTCCCGGGTGCGCCTGCCGGCTCCGGCGTGACCGCACGCGATCAGGACACCAACACCTTCGCGGTCGCCGCGTCACAGCCGCTGCTCGGCTTGCTCCGGCGCTCCGAAGCCTACAAGGCCCAGGCGCGCAGCGCCGAGGCCGCGGCGGCCGGCGTGCGCGTCAGCGAGGCGGCGGCGCGTGAAGCGATCGAAGTCGAATACCTGCGCATGTTCGAGGCGCAATCACTCACTGACATTGCCAAAGTTTCCGAGGCCGAGCTCAGCCAGCAAGTGGTTATCACCGAAGCCGAGGTGAAAGCCGGAACGCGCACCAACTCGGATCTCTTGCGCGTGAAGGTCGCGCTCTCGAACGCGCGCCAGCAGGGTATCGAAGCCGGCACTCAAAGGATCGTCGCGCGCGCCAACCTGCTCGGCGTGATCGGCTACCCGCCGGACGACACCAGCGTGGTGTTCAGTGAGCCGACCAGCCTGCTCAAGCAAGCGACCAGCGAGAAGCCGAACTCGGCGCGCGCCGTCGAGCTCCGGCCCGAAGTGCAGCAGGCGGAGCTCCACGCCGAAGCCGCGCAGCACGAAGAGCGCTCGCATTTCTACGGTCTCTTGCCCGAGGTCGACTTGGAAGCGGCCTACTCGCGCGTGGATGGCCAGGTGTTCGCGCCGAAAAACTCTGCCTTCGTCGGGGTAAAGGCGGCCTGGCCGATCTGGGAGTGGGGCGCGAGTGAGCACGCGCGCCGGGCCGCCGCGGCCCAAGCGCGCGCCCTGCAATCCGACGCGGAAGGTCAAAAACGCCAAGTGCGCGTGGAATTGGCCGCGCGCGGCGCCGAGCTCGAGGCCGCGAAGAGCGCGGTTCGCCTCGCCGAGGAAACCATCACCAGCGCCGAGGAGGCCTATCGCGTCACCGACGCGCTCGTCCGCGCCGGCTCCGGCACCATCAGCGATTTACTCGACGCGCAGTCTGCGCTCAGCCAGGCGCGCCACCATTTGACGCGCGCCCGCTACGAACACGCGATCGCGCGCATCCAGCTGGAACGCTCCGCGGGCACGCATTAACATCAGGCCAGGTCGCGCCGCCGGTAGAGAGCGGGCGCGACGCCCACTTGACGCTTGAAGGCGCGGCTCAGCGCGGCTTCGGAGCTGTAGCCCACGCGTTCGGCAATCTCGGCCAAGCTCGACTTTCCGGAACGCAGCAGCGTCGCGGCCAGCTGAATCCGCCACTGAGCGAGGTATTGAATGGGTGGAACGCCAACCAGGTGAGCGAAGCGCTCCGCCAATACCGAACGCGAAAGGCCGCATTCCTTGGCCAGCTCTTCCAGGCTCCAGTCGTGTGCCGGGCGCTCGTGCAGCTTTTGTAGGGCGCGACCGATGTTTTCGTCGCGCAAGCCCGCGAACCAACCGACCTCTTCGGCGGGCAGCTGGGCCACGTAGCGCCGAATGAACTCTACGAACAAGAGCTCGCTCAGCCGCGAGAGCACGCATTCTCCGCCCGCGCGGCGCTCGGCTGACTCGGCCACGGCGAGCTCGACCAGGCGGGTCAGCACGTCGTCCTCGCCGCCGGTCTTGAGATGAATGACGCGGGGTAGCGTCGCTAGCAGCGGGTTGAATGGCCGCGCATCACAGCCGAGGAAGCCGCAAATGAACGCTGCTTGCTCGGAGCCGCCGCCTTTGACCGAGACCGCCACTGGCAGGCGCCCATGGTGGACCGAACGCAGGACTTCGAAGTTTGGCTCTCCGCGCATGCCCGGAGCGCTCGAAAGCACGTGCGGATCCCCCTGCGGGAACACGATGATGTCTCCCGCTTGCAAGCGCACCGCGGGTTCGTCCGCGATGCCGCCCCAGCAGCCGCCGCGGGTGATCACGTGATACTCGATGACGTGATCGACCCCCGGCATGATGTGCGGGCCGATCTGCGACGCGGACGGCGTTTCGACGACCCACGGCGGCGAGGCGTCGATTCGGAAGAAAATAGCGCCAGTGAGACGGATCGCGCGCAGCACGTCGGAGAGGGTGTCGATCATGGCGGTGGAGCGGCTTTCGGACGAGCGGTAGCGCCGGTCGGACTCGCGGACAAGTGAAAGCGCCGGGGTCGACGCGCGGTCATGTCGTTCCGATTGGCGGTCATTCCGACGAAGCGGTCACATCCCTAAAACCTTTCCGAGGCCGATGCAGAGCCGTCGGCACCCACTGAAAGGACACTGGACATGACATCGACTGTGAATTCCATTGCGACCCCGCGTTCGCTGAACTTGGTGGGGGTCGACCTCGCCGCCGTCAAAGCTCGTCAACAATCCACCTGGGCTTCCGGCGACTTTTCGGTGATTGGCACTACCCTGCAGCTGGTCGGCGAGACGTTGTGCGAGTCCGCCGAGCTCGAAGCCGGCATGCGCGTGATCGACGTGGCGTGCGGAAACGGCAACGCTGCGCTGGCTGCTGCGCGCCGCTTCTGCCACGTGGTCGGGCTCGACTACGTGCCAATGGTGGTCGAGCGGGCGCGTGAGCGAGCGGCTGCGGAGCGGCTTCCGGTCGATTTCGTGGTGGGCGATGCCGAGCAGCTGCCGTTTCCGGCCGAGTCGTTCGATGCCGCGCTCTCGACCTTCGGCGTGATGTTCGCGCCGGATCAGGAGCGCACTGCGCGCGAGCTCAGCCGCGTCGTAAAGCGTGGCGGGAAGATCGCGCTCGCCAACTGGACGCCGGAGGGCTTCGTGGGTCGGCTGCTGGTGACGGTCGGCAAGCACGTTCCGCCGCCGCCCGGCGTCGCGTCGCCCGCCTATTGGGGCAACGAAACGCGCTTGCGCGAGCTGTTCCCCGACGTCGCCCGCCTGCGGGTGCTACGCAGAGATTTCGTATTTCGCTACGAGTCTTTTCAGCACTTCATCGACGTCTTCCGGGAGTACTACGGCCCAATCAAGAAGGCGTTCGCCGCGCTCGATGGCCAAGGTCAAGCGGCGCTGTTCGAAGACTTGCGGAAACTCGCGGACACTTTCAAGAGCCCGACGCAAGGCACTAGCCTCGCGATTTCCGGCGAATATTTGGAAGCAGTGATCGAGCGCTGAGGCGTTCGAGCTGGTCGGAGCTTGGTTCGAGCGTGCCGGGGTCAGCCGCGGTCCCCCAGCATCTCGCGCAAGCGACTCACGGCGGTCTGGGTACCTAGAACGACGATGTAAGAGCCCGAGCGGATCGCGGTCTCGGCGGGCGGGTTGTACACGAACTTGCCGTCGGGGCCGCGCATGGCGACCACGAGCACGTCGGCTTTGTCGCGGATCGCGGCTTCACGCAGGGTTTTTCCGTCGTAAGGCGTGCCGTGCCGCACCTCGACGTCGTCGAAGCGCAGCTGCCCCTCGCCGGTGCCGCGCATCATTTGATCCAAGAACTCGGCGGTGTGCGGGCGGAGCAGCTCGGTCACCAAGCGCAAACCGCCGATGCGATGCGGGCTGACAGTGGCGTTGGCGCCGGCGCGCTCGAGCTTGGCCTCGGCCCCGAACGCGACCACCTTGGCGACGATGCGAATGCTCGGGTTGAGCGAGCGCGTCGAGATGGTGACGAAGACGTTTTCGGGGTCATCGGTGAGCGCGGTGACCAGGCCAGCAGCGCGCTCCACACCGGCCGCTTTGAGCGATGCGTCGTCGGTAGCGTCGCCCACGACGTACAGGAGCTTGCCATCGTGCTCGCTCTGCAGTTGCTCGATGAGCTTCTCGTTTTGGTCGATGACCACGAACGGCTTGCCGCTGCCGACCAGCTCTTCGATCACGAAGCGCCCGGTGCGGCCGCAGCCGGCGACGATGGTGTGCCCGCGCAGCGCGGCAATCTTGCGATCCATGATTCTCCTTCGCCAGGCCCTACCGATGACACCCTCGACCATCACCGCGGTCAACGACGACTGAAAGAACGCGACCGCGGCCACACCCGCGACGATCATGCCCATCACGACCATGCGCGCGGTGGGCAGCAGGTCCATGCGCGGCAGCTCGCTGTAGCCGACGGTCGAGACCGTGATCAGCGCGAAGTAGACCGAGTCGAACAGCGAATAGGCGTTGCCCTCGAGCGACCAGAACAAGAGCCCGCTGCCCAGGACGACCCCGGTGAGGATCGCCGCGGAGAGCCAGAACCGCGAGCGGATGGCGTTGTCGGCCAAGCCTCATCACCCTAGAGCGACAGCCAGGGCGAACTCAAGCAGGCGCAAAAGCGCGGCTAATTCGCGGCGGTCGCGGCGCTCACTCCACGTCCATCATGCCGATTTTCGCGTCATACAGCATGGTGCCGTTCTCGGGGTCCTTCACCACGATCGAGTAGTCGTTCGGGAGCTCGATTTCGAGATGGCGCGGGACGCGCGCCATCGGAGCGATGCCTTTGTCCTTGCCGATCAGGTTCAGCGTCACGCGATCGTCGGACTGCTCACCCGGCTGGAACTGCACGCGGTGCCACTTGAGCAGGTTGCCCTTGTAGCGGTTGTAGGTGACCCACCAAAGTTCGCCGTTCGGCTCCTTGACGAAGCGAATGAGCTCCACAGGCACCTTGCCGCGCGCCTTTTGCAGACAGGCTCCGACCGCACCCGGATCCTCGCTCTCCTCCGCACATTGCTTCTTGGCGGCGAGGCCGACCTCGGATTCCTTGAAGTTGAAGACGTACACCAGGTTCGGCCCGGTGATGAGCTCCGCTGGCGGGCGGCTCGCCTTGCGCAAACCGTCGGCGCGCGGATCCGGCTCGGCGTCGGTCGGCGCGGCAGTGGGTGCGTCGTTTTCGACCATCGGTTCCGACTTGGCGGTCGCCGCGGTCGGAGCAGCGGTGTGCTGGTCAGGGTGCGCAGCCGCGGTTTCGGTGGCCGGTGTAGGCGTGGCGGCACAGGCGGTGATGGAGGCGAGCAGGGCGGAGCATGGAATGAGGGCGAACGGGTTCTTCAGCATACGTTCACCGGTGAACGCGCGTCCGGGCCTCGAATAAAGGCCATCCGCCGGAGATTGGTGAGAGCGCCGCGGCACGGAGATCCGCGCTACCAGGGAGAGAAGCTCGCTCATTGTCGCGCACGCGACTTTGCGCTCGGCTCTGGAATAGGATCCAGACTGTGGCGTTAGAGCCTGGCCGTGTCCGCCGTCCAAAAGCGCGTTGATCGCCCCGCCCCGGGCCGCCGGTTGCTGCGTTGGCTCTGGCGCGTCGGGCTCGGCCTGGTTTTGTCCAGTGCTGCTCTCGTTTGGGCGGTACGCGCGTCCTATCCGCGACTCTTGTATCCCGCACCCCAACGCGATCCGGTTGCGCCGGCGGAGGGCAAGTTACTCACGCTGACCGCTGAGGATGGCGTGCGAGTGCACGCGACCGAATTCCTGGGCCCGAAGGACGCGCCAGTGATGGTGTACTTTCACGGCAACGGCGTGGTGATGGGCGATGTGCTGTGGATGGCACGCGAGTTCTTGGAGCGCGGCCTCGGCGTGGTGCTGGCCGAGTATCGCGGATATGGGCTGTCCGCTGGTTCATCCGCGACGCCACCTTCGGAGGCTGGATTGTACGAAGACGCCGAAGCGGTGCTCACCGCGTTGGCCGCCAAGGGTGTTGGATCGGAACGCGTCGCGCTGTTCGGAGAATCGCTGGGCACCGGCGTTGCCGTCGAGATGGCCGCGCGCGGTCGAGGCTCCTCCCTCGTGCTCGTGACACCCTATACGTCGATTCCGGAAGTGGCCTCGCGCTTCGTATTCGGCCTACCCGTAACGTTGCTGATGCGCGAACGCTTCGATTCGCTGGCGAAAGCAGCCCGAGTCACGGCGCCGGCATTGATTTTACACGGCACCGACGATGAAGTGGTGCCGTATGCGATGGGCCAGCGGCTCGCTGCCGCGCTGCCGCACGCGCGCCTGGTCACAATCGCAGGTGGGCATCACAACGACCTCTTCCTCGGCGAAGGCGCGCGCTTCTTCGCCGAGGTGACCGAATTCGTGCGTCGTGCGCACTAGCGGCTGTACTCCAGTGGCTCACTTCGCCGTGCGATACAGGCAGCCCAGGGTGGCGTACCAGAGATCGCTCGGCCCGGTCCCGATGGCGTAAATCGATTTGCCTGCCGTCCCGTCGACGGTCGTGGGGGCATCGAATTGCAGGGTGTTGCGCGTGAGGCCGCTCGATGAGCCGTAGTACGCCTTGCCATCGGTCACGATCAGCGGCAGGCCGGTCTCACCCATCAGAGTGGGCGCTTTGCCCGCCTCCACTCGGTAGGTTTCGATATCGAACGAGTCGCTGATCAAGGTAGAGTACACGACGCCACCGGACACATTGAGACCGCCCGCCGTGTCGCTCGGGATCTCGGCAATCAGCGTCGGCTGTGTAGCGTTCACCTGCATCCGGTAAATGCTCACGGGGTGGTCGTCGAGAACCGTCGGCTCCTCACCCCAATACAAGGTGTCGCCTTCGAACGCGAAGCCGCGCAGCCCGATGGAACCCCGATTGACCATCAATGTGGCCGCACCGCCGGCTCTCGGTAGCGAAAAAAGCGCCGTGCCGCCGCTCTCGGCCAGCGCGAAATAGTAGAGCGAGCGGTCGTCGGCGAACGCCCCTTCGCGCACGTCTTCGGCCAGCACGGTCTCAGTGCCGCCCTTTCGCGGCAGCCGCACGATGCTGCGACCGAAGAAGCCCTCGGTGAAGATCAGGTCGTCGCCATCGAACACCAGATTGCTGAAGAAGCCCGATTTCGACTCGCGCAGCGTGCTGAGATTGCCCGCGAGATCGGCGGCCATCAGCAAATTCGGTAAATCGCTGGCGTTTTCGCCGAGATTGGAGTCCGGCAACGCGCTGAAAACCAAGCCCTGCTCATCGGCAGCGAACACCGACAGGTCATCGAAGCCCGAATTGGCCGAGTACGGCGTCTGAACTTTCGCGAACGCACCCGCGCAACTCGGCATCGAAATCGAGCCGCCGTTGCCGGAATTGCCACCGCCGCTGCCGCCGCTGCCGCCCGGCGAACCGCCGTCCGACCCACAACCGAGCTCGGTCGTTGCGAGCGCCAGTGAAAAACACAAACAACCAATCGCGCCGGCAGTCGAGCCGCCACGCTTTCCAAAATTCAATTCCACCTCACCACCTCCTGGCCTGTCTTCCCACATACGGCGAAGCTTTACTACTTCTCCCCTGCTTGGGGCCACGCCTGGCAGCCCCAAGTACGAGCATGGCGACAGCGAAAGCGCCGGCGGTCCCGTTGCCGCGAGAATCGCCCCCGCGTGCGCTACCTCGGCTGCGCGTTCGGACGCGGCATTTCCCCCAGGCTGTGATGCTGACTCGCGTTCCAGGGTGACGGTGTCTCGTTCGATGGGCCCGCAAGCGATCCGGTTTTTTGGGAGGGCACCAGAACAACGGGCGCGCTTCCGGTCCTGGCGCGACGTGAGCGCAGGCTTGCCGCGCCAAGTTGCCCCGCGCCACCGCGCCTGCCCACGTTGATACGTAGCCAAGGCCGCCGAGGCGCGGCACCTTCGGCGGCAGATTCGGTCTGCGTGCGCCCAACGCCGATCACGACTCGGAGCGCGCTCGTTTCCGCGAGGAGGCCCCAATCAAAGCAAAAATACCGGCAAACTCAGAATTCGCGCGTGAAAAAGTAGGGGCTCTCGACCCAGTCGAGGATGGCTTCGCGCAGGCCCTTGTCGCGCGCGGTGAAGTCCCACCGGGCGGCGTAGTCATTGGCGGCTGGCTCGCTCGGAAACGTGCCGACCCAGGCGGCAGCGAGGTTCGTGGCGTAGCAGCGTGCCAGGCCCGGATCGGCAGCCAGTTGCAGCGCGAGCGCGGTACTCGAGTCGAACATGAAATCTCGACCGTTAAAGGTGTGAGCGCTGCCGCTCGTGTCGAGCGGTAGGCCATCTTCGGTCTCTTGGTAGCGGCCCAACCTATCGAAATGGTCGAAGCTGAAGCCGATTGGATCGAGGATCTTATGGCACGAGGCGCACGCCGGGTTCCTGGTCTCCAATTCCATTCGCTGACGCCTCGATAGCCCTGGCATCGGCTCTACCAAGTCGATGTCTATGCCCGGAGGCGGTGGCGGCGGATACTCGCACAGCAGACCGAGCACGCTGAGAGCGCGCGCGGGATAGCTGGGCGTGAACGTGTGCGAGGTGCTGGCGAGCCAGCTCGCGTGATGCAGCAATCCGCGACGGGGCGTGCCGCTGAGATCCGCGCGGGCAAAGCCGTCGCCCTGGAAGGGAAGGCCGTAAAAGGCCGCTAAAGACGCGTTCACGAAAGTGTAGTCGGCGCTCACGAGCTCCGAAACCGGGGCGTTCTGCGCGAGCAGCGCTTGGATGAAGTAGCGCGTTTCGTCGAGCATGCTCGACGCCGAAGGCGCGTTCGCCGGCGGCTCGCCCCACTTGGCTTCGAGCTCTTTCGCGCTCGAAATCCGAAACCAGCCGCGCACGAATTCGACCACTGCGCGCTCCCCCGCCGGTGTCTCGAGCAAGCGTTCGGCGTGCGCACGCAGTTCTCGCGGGTCGAGCAACGCGCCGCTCTCGGCAGCCTCGAACAGCGCGTCGTCCCCGGTCAGCGCGCCCGCGCCATAGGCGAGCAAGTTCGCTCGTTCGAGCGCGTCGAGCACGTACGCACCCGAGCTCACGCGCTGCCCGAGCTGCTTCAGAACGTACGCTTTCGGTGAACTTAATATGCGACGCAAAATAGTGCGCAAGCCCTGGAGCGGAGCAGCCGCGGGCAAATCGGAGAGCGCAGCGACCAGGTCGGCAATCTCGGCCGTGCTGCCTTGCCCATGCCAGGCGCGCTGGGCGAAGCGTGAAAGAGTCTCGGACGAGCACGCTCCGGATGAGGCTTCACACCCGAAAATGGCGAGCAGCTCCTGGTCGCTCAGCGCGTCCACCGCGGTTTGCCCGAGCAGCGCGAGCGCCGTGTTTTCGAGCTCTTTCGGCTCCTCGACGCCCGGAATGAGCTGAGTGGACGGATACCGCGAAGTCGGTCGCTGCTCCTTGCTCAGCAAGAAGGCGAGGTGCTTTTCGAATGCGGTCTCACCCAGCGTCAAGAGACCCCGGCGAAACCAGATGTTCTTCCCGACCGGTTCGCCTGGGGCCCCACTCGCGCCAGCGCTCCCCCCCGGTGGAGACACACCGCCCGTGGCCTGGCCGCCGCTTGCCACGCCGCCCGAGGCCACGCTCGCGCCGCCCGAGGTGATGCCGCCTTTGGATTCGCCCGGGCTTGCTCCGCTGTGGTTCGCGGTGCCGCCTTGCGCAGAGTGCGCACCACCGCTTGGCTCCTGGGAGGTCGCCCCGCCCTCGACCGAATCCGGATCAGTCGAAACCCGCCCACAACCGAGCAAGAGCGAAAAGGCCATCGCCGCACGCACGCAAGCCCCCGTGAACGCAGCGTGATGGAACCTCATCCCCTCCGTTTGTGGCGGCTCGTAGCCGGATCCGTCGAGAAATCGGGTGCGGCAGGGACGACGCGCCGGTCTTCGCTCAGAAGCGTGCGATCCACGAGTTCCAGGCGTTGTTGCGGTAGCCCGTGCCGCACATCACTTTGCCGTCGGACGAGATCGCTTTGATGGTGAGGCTCGACCAGTTCGTCAGGTTGGCCCCGAGCGACGTGAGCACGCTCACGAACGAGCGTGCGCCGTTGGTTGCATCCCAGATCCAAGGGCCCTCGCTGGCCGATCCGGCCACGACGCTGCCGTTGCCGCTCACGGCATACGCAGCTGCATTCGTGAAGCCGGTGAGCGTCATGTACGCGAAGCCGCTGGTGTTGGTGTAGCGGAATGGCCCTTTTACCGTTCCGACGACGGTCGTACCATCCAGACTGATCGCCTCTGCGTAGCCCGGAGTGTCGTTCGTGAGCCGAATCAGACCCGGCGTCTGGGTCCAACGGAATGGCGCGTAGAGGTTGTCGGCGGCGACGGGGATGTAGCCGCCCGCGATGGTCGTGCCGTCGGCGCTCACGCCGTTGACGAGGCCATTCAAACCCAGGGCCATCAGGTCTTGGGCACCAGCCGCAGCGGTCCAGCGGTACATGTGGATCTGCGGCGGGTTCTCGGTGCCGTACATCGTGCCGACGACCGCGGTTCCGTTCGAGCTCACTCCGTTCGCGACTGAGACCGGGCCGAGGCCCAGGGCCACCACGCCGGTTGCGGCCGTCCAGCGAAATGCGCCGCCACCGCTGGCCAGGTTGGCTTGACCCACGAGCACCGTGCCGTCCGCGTTCGCCGCTTTGGCGTAGCCCTGATCGATGGGCTCACCGAGTGATTGGAGCGCTTGAAAGCCGGTGGCTTCGGTCCAGCGTGCGGGGACGCTGCGCGACGTGCCGGGGATTGCTCCTGCGATCACCTTGCCGTCTGCGCTGATGCCCCAGGCGTCTGCGCCGTTGGTTCCGAGCCAAGCGAAGCGCGCGGTCGCGCACTGCGTGCCGAAGTATCCGGCCGCGCAGTTACAGGTATAGGTGTTGACGCCGTCCACGCACATGCCGCCGTTTTGGCAGGGCGAGCCCGCACAATCATCGATGTTCACGTTGCACGTCGGGCCGCTGTAGCCCGCCGTACACTGGCAGCTGAAGCTGCCGGCCGTGTTCGTACAAGTGCCGTGCACGCACGGATTCGTAGGCGAGCACTCGTTGACGTCGGTTTGGCAGGTGGTGCCGCTGTAGCCGGTGCCCGCGCAGTTGCAGCTGAAGCTGCCCGCGCTGTTCGTGCACGCGCCGCCATGCTGGCACGGATTGGTGGGTGAGCACTCGTTGACGTCGGTCTGACAGGTGGCTCCAGTCCAGCTCGACGGGCACGTGCAGGTAAATCCGCCGGCCGTATTGTTACAAACGCCGCTGTGCAAGCAGGGGCCGTTCATGCACTCGTCGAAGTCGACCTCGCAGTTCTTCCCCGTGTAACTCGCGGGGCAGGTGCAGGTGTAACTACCAGGAGTGTTCGCGCAGGTTCCGCCGTGCAAGCAGGGGTTGCTGGGCATGCACTCGTTGATGTCGGTCGAGCAGGTGGTACCGGTATAGCCCGCAGGGCAATTCGAGCAGGTGAAACCGTTGACCTTGTCCGTGCAATTGCCGCCGTTGCAGGGGTTCGGGCTGCAGTCATTGACGTCGGTCTGACAATTGGTGCCGCTGTAGCCGGCGGGACAGGTGCAGGTGTAGTTCGGTGCGACCGCACCATCGACGCAAGTGCCTCCGTTTTGGCACGGCTTGTCGACGCAGCCGTTGACGCGAGTCTCGCAGTTTTTACCCGAATAGATCGCGGGGCAGTTGCACGAGTAGCGCGCCGGGCCGTCGACGCAGGTGCCGCCGTTCTTACACGGGTTCGGGGCACACTCGTCCGTGTCGGTGTCACATTGTTTGCCTTGGAATCCCTCGAAACAAGCGCACGTGTAGCCGTTGACGGCGTCCGTGCATTGCCCGTTCACGCACGGGTTCGGAGTGCATTCGTCGACGTTGGTCGTGCAGGTCGCGCCACTGAAGCCCGTCGCGCAAGTGCAGGTGAAGCCGGCGCCGTTGGGCACGCAGGTACCGCCGTTCTTGCAGGGTGCTGCAGCGCATGCATTCGTCGGCGGTTCGGGCATGCCGCCCATCCCGGCTTCGCCTGTATCTCCACCGAGCCCGGCCTCGCCGCCCGCGTCGCCTCCGCTGCGCCCACCCGTGGTCCCGGGGGTGCTGCCAGTTGCGGCGGTGCCGCTGGTCCCAGTCGTACTTCCCGTTGCCGTGCTGCCACTGGTTCCGGGGGTGCTTCCAGTTCCGGAACTGCTGCCGGTTCCAGAGCCGCCCTTCGCGTCGGTCTTGCCGGCGCTGCCCGCTGATGAGCCGCCGCTTCCCAGCGTGCCGCCGTTGGCAGTGCCGCTCGTTCCGCCGGCGCCGGCGTCCGTGAACGTAAACCCGCCTTTGTCCTCGACGTCGCAACCGACGAACGACGCGACGACCGTCAAAGACCAAAGAAAAAGAGCAGCAGTTCTCACGCTCGCACCCGGGAGCCCATCACCACGCACCATTTCAGGGGCGTATCATCACCTTTGGCATCAATCCACCCCGATGA
>DASZQI010000106.1:0-10410 GCA_035549735.1 Polyangiaceae bacterium
AGCAGACAGTGCGTGTGAAGCGACCATGCCCCCACTCGATTGCGCGTATCCGATGAACCAGCGCTGCGCGTGCAAGGCGGGCAAGTGGGACTGCGGCGTGGCCGACGCGTGTCCGCCCATGCCCCCGCAGGAAGACGCGCCCTGCGAAGGCAAGAGCGAGTGTAGCTACGACACCGAAGCCTGCGCCTGCGACAAGGGCGGCTGGCACTGCACGCCGAAAGCGCCGTAACCTGACTGTGTAGCGTCACTCAGTCGGCTCGTCCCTTGCGGAGACTCCGTCCGCACCGGTCAATCAGGCTCTCGAGCAGCCCATACGGAATTGGTCGAGCTCCGTGGGAGGCGTGCCACATCGATCGGGGGCGTGCCACGACTGCGTGGCGCGCCCTCGCGCTATCGCTTCAACCGCGAACGTGGCCGACCAGCGAGCCAGTCAGCGCGATCCATCTTTCAATGACGAGCGAACGAGCGTTCTCGCTCACCGGCAGAGCGCGTACGGCTCAGGGCAACCCGGCAAAGAAATCGCCCATCGCTTTGCTAGCGAAGCAGGGCCAACCGTGGCTCGTCCCGCTGTAGCTCGGGTCGTCGTGCGAGCACCAAATGGTGGGCAGCATGCAGCCCCCATAGCTCACGCAGCCCGGCGTCACGGTCGGGTGTGAGCCGTCGGTGCTCATGCAACCCTGCACGCTGGAGTAGGGCGTGGTCGTGGTGGTGCACTTGTTCACCGCGGTGAAGCGGGCCACGACGTCGGCGCCGTCGCTGTTGCGCACGTTGTCCTTCTTGCCCTGAATGTACATCACGGCAATCGGCACCTGAATCGCGCCGTAGTTCGAGGCCGAAACCGGCGCGACCGCCTTGAAATTCATGTGCTGCGCGGCGTCCTTGTGGGTCAAAATCTGCACGATCATCTGCGCGCCCGAGCTGTGACCCGCTGCGAACACACGGCTCGTGTCGATGCAATAGGTCGACATCAACTCGTCGTACATGGACGTGACCTTGGCCAGGTCGGTGTTGTAGACCCACTCGTTGCCCGCGCTCTTGGCGAACGCGCGCACGTAGTTCTTTTCCAGGTCGGAGCCATTGGTCAGCTTCTGAATCTGATCGATCGGGTTTCCGGCGGCGTGGAAGCCGATGAAGAGTGGAAACGGCTTGGTGCCGTCGTAGTTGGTCGGGAACGTGTAGATGCGCTGGCCGGTCACGGTGACGAGGCCATTCGCGGGCCGTCCGGACTTACCGCAACCCGCGCTCGGAGTGGCCGCAGTCGAGGAACCGCCGCCAGTGCTCGTGCTGCCGCCCGGTGAGCCACCCGCGCTGCCTCCGGTGCTCGAGCCCGCGCTGCCGCCCGTGTTGCGCGCGCCACCGCCGCCTTGAGTCGAGCCGCCCGTTGCTGCCTTGCCGCCGCCAGTGCTGCCGCCGTTTGCGGTGCCACCCGTCGCGCTACCACCCGTCGTTGGCGAGCCTCCGGTCGTGCCGCCGGTAGCGACGCTGCCACCCGTGTTCGCGACGCCACCGGTGCTCGCGATACCGCCGGTGCTCGCGATAGTGCCTCCAGTCGCGACGAAGCCGCCCGTGGTTCCACCTGTTGCCGGTGTGCCGCCGGTCGTAGGCGCGGTGCCACCCGTGCTCGGGGCGGTTCCCCCAGTTCCACCGAGGGGGCCGCCGTCGTCGGTGGCAGAGCAGGCGAGCCCAACCAGGGGGAACAAGACGAGCGAGACCGTAGAATGCAATTTTCGCATGGAACTAAACCTTTATCGGCGACGAGCGCGCCTACTCGTGCGGTTGATCTCGATCGTGGGAGCCCCAGCGCAACCCGCACAAAAATTCGCGTCTGCACATCGGTTTAACGGCTAGCGAACACCGCAAAAATTCTGCATCGGACAGCGCCGAAGCAAACGAGCAAAGCTCGCGTACCGCCGGCCTACATCCGTCGTTCATGGGCGCTCGCCTGTCGCCACCGTGAGGTTCGAGACAGGCAATTCAATTCCCGGCGGTCGTCGTCCCGATCACCGCGAGCGCGGAAATCGCTCGTCTGTCGAAAAATGCACCGTAAGCGCTATTGGCGAGCCGTCCGCTCGAGAACGCGCCACCCAACTCGCGGGCGGCTTGCTCGCCCTCCAGATCCGCCGAAGTCGAGAGGCTCCGCTGGCCTCTAGTAAAACCCTTCCGGTTTCACCTGCGGCTGAGTCGGCTCTCGTCGACGCGCTTCGGTCCTACGCGCCAAGATTTTCTCAATCTTCTTTGCCTCGCGCGCGGAGCTAACGACCGTCGCGCCCCACACGAAGGCGATCATACCGACCGGAACGAGAATGTTTCCCCATCCCGAGTGAGCTGCGACTGCGTCGAGAGCGAAGCGCACGCCCAGGATCGCGACCACAGCTATCCAGACGCAAGTGAAGGCGAGATACGGAAACGGCGGTCGCATGTCTAGGGAGATGCAGCTGCCCGACGCACTGGAGCTCACGCTTCCCCGGGCTACGAGCCAAGCGTTCCTACCGCGGTTGATGCGCTGAATCTCGAAGCTGTTCCCCGATACCGTACCCTCGAACGGGCGCTGGTTGACCTTGAACCGAAACCACTGCTTGGGCTCCACCGCCTCCTGAATAGCCTCCATGACCTCATCGGGTGAGAGAGAGCTCTCGAGCTCCACGGCTAAGAACGGAGTCAGCGGCATTGAGGCCCTTTCGTCGGGCTCGCCTACTTCGCTTTCTTCTTCCGCGGGCTCGCCGCGAATTCGCGCTGACGGGCCTTGAGGAGCTTGCGCACCAAGGTCAGGGGCAGCCCCTGCGCGGGATCGAAGTGCAACGCCGACTTGGTTCGGCTAAAGCCTTCGAGTTCACTCGCCATGCCATCGAGCGTGGTGCCGCTGAACGGGTAGTACGAGCAGCCCTTGCCGGTCGCCAGAAAGCCCGCGATCACGTGTCCATCCAGGCGGAACGCGGGCATCGAATAGCTGATGCACTCCTCGGCTTTGGGTACGACGCCGAGAATTTGCTGACGCAACTTTTGCAGCGCCCGACGGCGATCCGGGCTCACGCTTTTCAGATAGGCATCGATGTCTTTGGGTGCGTTCACGCAAGCCCTTCTATCACGGTAAGCTCCGCCGCCTCGAGCTCGGGCGCAGAGGCCTCGACCGCGCGCAAGTCGGCGCGCATGTGTTGCCCGTCCGAGGTTCCGGTCAAGGGCAGCATCCCCACTTGAACCGCGAAGCGAAACACCACCTCCGGAACGCCGAGCCCCATTCTCGCACAAATCTTGCGCACGCCCGCGCTCTCGAGCTCGCGCCGGTTCGCCGTAAGTAGCGAGAACCCCTGATACACGACTTGGTTCTCCAGGCACGCTCGGCGCACCTCGCGATCCCAACCCGTCCGCGCGTAGCAGCGGTTCTGTACGAACTTCGGCCGCACGTGCGCGAGCTTCAGCAATTCTTGCAGCTGTGCGGCCGTGAAATTGCTCACACCCACGAAGCGCACGCGGCCCGCGCTGGCCAAGCCTTCGATGGCGCGCCACGCCTCGATATCGAGTCGTGACAGTGCGCCCCGCGACGTCGGCCCATGCAAGATGAACGAGTCGAGGTAATCGGTCGCGAAGTGCTGCAGCGAGCTTTCGAAGGATTGACGAACCTGCGTCTCGATCGAAGCTTTGGGATCATAAGGCAGACGGTGGTCTTGCCCATCCTGGAAGGTGTACTTAGTTTGTAGAAAGAGTTGGCTCCGCTCGACGGTGCCGGCAGAAATGAGCTCTTGAACCGCCTTCCCGACCGCCGCTTCGAAGTAGTGTTTGCGTTGGTTCGCAGTGTCGATGCCGCGAAACCCAGCGGCGAGCGCTTGCTTGGTGAGCCCCTGCGTTCGCTCCTCCTTCCAAGCGGTGCCGTAAATCAGCCTTGGAATAGCGGCGGCCTCGAGCTTGTTCTCGGGCATGCCGAGGGACGATAGCAGAAAAGCCGCACCGGTCGCCGCCCCGAAGCGCGCCCCGTGATTGGGTGATAAGGAAGCGGGGCAAATTGTCGAGTAAAGGACGCTACGCATGAAAAACACCGTGCATCATCGCTCCGAACGCCCTCGGGCATTCTCTCGCCTGCTGGGCTCGCTGCTGCTGCTCGGCAGTCTCAGCTTGTCGGCCTGCGGCTACAACGAAGTGGTCGAGCGCGATGAAGACGTGAAGGCCACTTGGGCCGAGGTCCAGAACCAGTACAAACGCCGCAGCGACCTGGTTCCGAATTTGGTGAACGTGGTGAAGGGCGCCGGCCAATTCGAGCAAGACACGCTCACCAAGGTGGTCGAGGCCCGCTCGAAGGTGGCAGGCCTCAAAGTCGATGCCTCGACCATCGATGACCCGGCCAAACTGAAGGCGTTTCAAGAAGCGCAGGGCCAGCTCTCATCGGCGCTCTCGCGCCTGTTGGTGGTGGTCGAGCGCTATCCGGAGCTGAAGGCGACCGACGCCTACCGCGATTTGCAGGCGCAGCTCGAGGGCACCGAAAACCGCATCGCGGTGGCCCGTGGCCGCTACATCGCGAGCGTGGCCGAGTACAACAAGGTGGTCCAGGTATTTCCCACCAGCATCGGCGCCAGCATGCGCAGCAAAACGGTGCGTCCGACCTTCGAAGCCGAAGCGGGCAGCGAAAAGGCGCCCGAAGTGAAGTTCTAAGTGTTCCTATCGCTGACAGCGCGTCGTTCGGCAACGGGCAGCGGCTGGCTCTGGGCGCTCGCGCTGCTCTCCAGCCTCTTCGTCTTTTCGTTCACGACCCCGGCGTTGGCCCTCGAGGTGCCGCCGCTCGAAGGTCGGGTCAACGACCGGGCGGGCGTGCTTTCGTCCGACGCGCGTCAGCAACTCGAGCAGAAGCTACTTCAGTACGAGCAGTCGAGCGGCCACGAGTTCGTCGTGCTCACGCTGAAAACTCTGGACGGCGACGTGCTCGAAGACTTCGCGATCCGCGTCGCGCAAGCCTGGAAAATAGGCAAAAAGGGCAAAGACGACGGCCTCTTGCTGCTCGTGGTCAGCGAAGATCGCAAAGCCCGCGTCGAGGTCGGCTACGGGCTCGAGGGCAACATCACCGACGCCTTTTCCTCGCGAGTGATCCGTAACTTGCTCGCGCCCGCGTTTCGCAAAGGCGACTACGCGGGGGGCATCGATCAGGGGCTCTCGGCGCTGATGGTGGCCGCTTCCGACGGCAAGGTGGAGCTGCCGGCCGCCCCGAAGGGCGCTCCGGCGCGCGGCGCGCCACCGGGCGGCATTCTTGGTGCCATCCTCACCTTCCTCGCGTTGGGGCCCTTGCTCATCGCACTGTTCGTCGCGCTTCGCTTCATGGGTCGATCCGGGCGCGGCCGTGGCTTCGGCGGCCCCGCAGGGTGGGGCTCAACCGGTTGGTCGAGCGGCTACGGCGGTGGCTTTGGCGGCTACGGCGGCGGTGGTTTCGGAGGCTCGTCCGGCGGTGGCGGCTTTTCCGGCGGCGGCGGCAGCTTCGGTGGGGGAGGCGCGTCCGGCTCATGGTGACTCTGCTTTCGTCTTCCGAGCGCGAGCAAATCGAGTCTGCGATCCGTCAAATCGAGCAGCGGTCCGCGCTCGAAGTGGTGGTGGCCGTGCTCCGGCGCTCGGCGGACTATTGGCACTTTCGTGTCGGCTTGAGCGTCAGCTGGGGACTCGCGGCGGGTTGCGCCGCGCTGCTCTGGCTGCCGCACTGGCACCCGTTCTGGGCGCTGCTCCTGCAGCTTCCGGTCGCGTTGCTCTCCTACCTCGTGTCGGGCTGGAAGCCGCTGGAACGACTTTTAACCCCTGGGGTTTATGCGGCTCGAGCGGTGCAGGCGCGCGCCTTTCAGCTGTTCGCTGAGCGTGGCCTGCACCAAACACGCGCCCACACCGGCCTTTTGGTGCTGGTTTCGGAGCTCGAGCGCCGCGTGGTGATTTTGGGAGATTCGGGCGTGCACGTGCAAGTCGGTGAAGAAGGCTGGCAGCGCCATGTCGACACCTTGGTCGAACGCATTCGTGAGGGCCGGTTGGTGCCTGGAATTCTCGAGGTGCTCGCGCGAATCGAGGCGGTCGCCGGCAAAGCACAACCCGTTCAGCCCGGCGACTCGAACGAGCTTCCCGACGCAGTGATCGAAGCCTAATCAGCGCGTGGCGTTGCAAATTACGGTGGCCAGGCCGGCGGCTACGACGTCGGCGCCGCCGACGAAGCGGAGCGGAAATGGACGCTTCTGCGTGCACGCGACTTGAAGCTCGGCGACGTCGGTCAGACACCAACCGGGCTCACACGCGGCGCAGCTGAGCTCGCTGTGACAGCTGGCGAGCGCGCTGCCCGTCAATTGCCGAACCTCGCACGTGCGCAGCGTACCATTCGCCGTGTGCGTGACGATCGGGCGACGCACCCCGTCCTCGCCTTGCGGATCGAGCCAGCCGCGGCTTTCATCGCAGGCGTCTGTTGCGCTGTCGACCAGCACCAGGCAGGCCGCGGCTCCGTCATCGTCTTGCAACGGACGAAAATCCACGCATTGCCGTTGGCAATTCACGTCATCGACGAGACGGCCGAACAGGGTCGGGCTCGAGCAGGGCCAAAGCGCCCACTCACCAGCGCCTTGCGCCGTGAGCCATTCGGCAAGGCGCGGCGTGGTTTCGCCCTGCTCGAAGTGGCAGGCAGCGCTGTCAGCGCCCGACTCCGCCGCCGGCATCACCAGCGTATCTAGCGAGCCGTGTGAGCCGAGCGAAACCGCATAGCTCACCGCTACTTCGGGGCTCTCGTCGTCCGCCCCCAACGCCAAGCTGACCTCGACCTCAGCCGTCTCCGGCAGACTCTCGAGCAGCGCCTTTTCCGTGGGCCCAACCGCCGCGCGCTGCCCGGTGAGCAAGCTCGCCGCGCGCTGAAACGCCTCGAGCACCGCGAACGGGCCTGGCTCTTCCGGCGACGTTGCGAGCGCAGCCTGCACTGCTTCGATCCAGGCGCTACGTCCGGCTTCGGTCCGCTCCTGCTCAGCCCAACGGAGCGCGGGAGCGTCGGCCGGGCTCGTATAGATCGCGTCACCGCTCGCCGACGGATGCACGATCACCGCCGACCAATCGATCGGATGCCGGGCGCCAGGGTCTTCGCTGAGCCTGCAATTGGTCTGCGGCTCCAGCGGCCGCAAAGACAGCGCTTCGAGCGAGCGGCTCACCTCCGCCACCAAGTCGGCCGCCTCCGCCCGGTCGTCGACCACCAGCAGCAAAACTTGGCTTGCGGGGGGACCGACCTGGCGCTCGACCGAGACTTGAAGCCCGGACCCTCCCGGTGCATCGCCGTAGCCCGAGTTGCCGCTGCACGCGAGAAACGGCGCCAGACAGACGAAGCCAAGCGTGAGTGAGCGCAGTGCAGTCAAGAGGCGGGAAACCGTAGCACGCTCCGCCCGCTCCAATGGGGACGCCTGTCCGGTCAAACGTCCGCGCGTGCGCTCCTTCGGGGTTTGCGCGGACACTCCTCACCCCGGTCAATCCCGCGAAAATCCCGCATTTCGAGGCCGAATCCGCGCCGCCGCAAGCTGGCCGAACCTTTGCACTGCCCCTGAGCCGGAGACACCCGATGCACAACCTCCCCATTCGCTCCGCGTCCAAGCCCCGATTCATTAACGCGATCGCCCGCAACTTGCCGCCGCTTTCCGCCCTGCTCCTCAGCGCGTTTGCGCTCGGCGGATGTGCACAATCCACTCCGGCGAACTCGCCCAGCGACACCGCCGTACGATCGGGCTCCAAGGAGCAAGTCATCGTCGAACGCTCTGCCGCCGCGCTCGAGCGCGTCCGGCAGAACCCCCGTTTCGCGAAGGCTGACTACTACCTCGAGCACGCGCGTGGCGTCATGATCTTCCCGCGCCTGGTCAAAGCCTCGCTCATCGTCGGTGGTGAAGGCGGAAACGGCGTGCTCGTCGCGCGCCGGGCCGACGGTTCCTGGTCCGATCCCGCCTTCTACTCGCTCGGCTCACCGAGCATCGGCCTTCAGGTCGGCTACCAGCAGGCGACCGTGGTGCTGTTCATCATGGATCAGTCGACCCTCGACCACACGCTCAACACCAGCATCGCGCTCGGCGGCAAAGCCGGTGTCTCGCTGGGAGACGTCGACGACAACGGCGGCACCAAAGGCAGCGTTGCCACCGCCAACATCATCCAGCTGGTCGACGCCGAAGGCGCCTTTGCCGGCCTGTCGCTGGACGGCTACGTGATCGGCGCGCGCAACGGCCAAAACCTCGCCTACTACGGCAAGAGCGTCACGCCGCGTGAAATCCTGGTCGACGGCGCGATTCAGCGCGCTGACGCCGGCGTGCTCGACCGCGCGCTCCTCCCGACTCGTCCCAGCAAACAAGCCCTTTCCGCCCGCTAGTGCGACCCCACTGAAGTTCCGCGCTTACTCCCGCGGTCCGGATCGCGAAAGCCCCCCACTCAGGTAGTTGCGAGAGCATTGTCTGAGTGGGGGTCAGATTTTTGGGGGGACCACTGTCTACGGGCGCGCTGTGCGTCGCGTTTGCGTCGCAAGCGCAGCCTCAATCCGTCGCTTTCCGCCGCAACACCGCGCCTGCCCGTCCCCTTCACGCAGCAATGACGTCGCAGCGCTTGCGAGCACCGCCATCCCCTTGTCGCGCGAAACCGCGTCGCTCCCGCTCGTAGCGGCTTGGTCGTCGCGCTCTTGCTTCAGCGCCGTCGCACCCGCGTGCCCGCGCCTCTGCGTCTCACCCATTCGCAACTTGGACGCTTGCGAACGATTCGCGGACGGCCGGCGCGCGGTTTTCCGCTCCGGCGCCGACGCTGCTTGCGCTATGGTCACGCCCCCGATGGCGCCCATTCTTTCCATCAGCAAGCTGACGAAGACCTACGCCTCCGGTCTCGCCGCGCTGAAGACCGTCGACCTGGAGATCGAGAAGGGCGAAATCTTCGCGCTGCTCGGCCCGAACGGCGCCGGCAAAACCACGCTGATCAACATCGTGTGCGGCATCGTCACGCCCAGCACGGGCAGCGTGCAGGTCGCCGGCCACGACATCCAGAGCGGCTACCGCGAAGCTCGCTCGCTGATCGGCTTGGTGCCGCAAGAGCTCTCCACCGACGCCTTCGAAACCGTGTGGGCTACGGTCACCTTCAGTCGCGGCCTGTTCGGGCGCCCGCCGAACCCCGCATATGTCGAAAAGGTGCTGCGCGAGCTGTCGCTCTGGGAAAAGCGCAAAGACAAGATCATGGCGCTCTCCGGCGGCATGAAGCGTCGAGTAATGATCGCCAAAGCGCTCGCGCACGAGCCGTCCGTGCTGTTCTTGGACGAGCCCAGCGCTGGCGTGGACGTCGAGCTGCGTCGCGACATGTGGCAGCTCGTTCGCGGCCTGCGCGACAGCGGCGTGACCATCATCCTGACCACGCACTACATCGAAGAAGCCGAAGAAATGGCCGACCGCGTGGGCGTCATCTCCAAGGGCCAGCTGATCGTGGTCGAAGAAAAGGCCGAGCTCATGAAGAAGCTCGGCAAGCGCCAGCTCACTCTGAACCTGAAAGAGCCGCTCGGCGCAGTGCCGCAGGAGCTAGCGGCCTGGCCGCTGGTCTTGAAAGCGCAGGGCACCGAGCTCGAGTGTAGCTTCGACGCGAACGGCGCGTCGCTGGACATCCCCGCTTTGCTGAAGCGCGTGGGGGAGCTCGGCATCGGCGTCAAAGATCTCAGCACTCATCAAAGCTCGCTCGAAGACATATTCGTGAACCTCGTCAGTGATCGAGAAGGAGCACACCCGTGAGCGTCCCTGCGTTCAACCATCACGGCGTTTGGGCCATCTACCGCTTCGAGATGGCGCGCTTTGGCCGCACCCTGGTGCAAAGCGTGATCACGCCGGTCATCACCACCTCACTCTACTTCGTGGTGTTCGGTTCGGCGCTCGGCTCCCGCATTTCGCAGGTGGGCGGCGTGGACTACGGCGCGTTCATCGTGCCCGGCCTGGTGATGCTGTCGCTGTTCACGGAAAGCATCTCGAACGCGTCCTTCGGCATCTATTTCCCCAAGTTCACCGGCACCATCTACGAGCTTTTGTCCGCGCCCATCTCCTTCTTCGAGATGATCATCGGCTACGTGGGCGCTGCCGCGACCAAGTCGATTTTGCTCGGCCTCATCATTCTCACGACCGCGTCGCTGTTCGTGCCGCTCTCGATTTTGCACCCCTTCTTCATGGTCGCGTTCCTGCTCCTCACGGCCGTCAGCTTCAGCCTGTTCGGCTTCGTGATTGGAATTTGGGCCAAGGGCTTCGAACAGCTGCAATTCATCCCCATGCTGGTGGTGACGCCGCTCACCTTCCTGGGCGGCGCGTTCTACTCGATCGACATGCTCCCCCCCGGCTGGCGCACCGTGGCCCTATTCAACCCGGTGGTCTACCTGATCAGCGGCTTTCGCTGGGCCTTCTATGGCAGCTCCGACGTCGCGGTCGGGGTTAGCCT
>DASZQI010000107.1:0-4111 GCA_035549735.1 Polyangiaceae bacterium
GACTCAGAAAATGACGCGCCGCAAGCAGCAGCGGAAGAAGAAGGCGCGCTTGGCCCGCAAAGCCGATGCGGTGCGTGCGGAGCGCAGCAAGAAGAAGCCGTCGAAGAAGCGCGGCTCGAGCGCGAGCTCCAGCGCCAGCTAGTCGCGCGCGTGCGCTGCCATGAGCCCGGGCTCGGCTACGGCCGAGCTCCGCTCAGGGAATCACTTTGGTGGCGAACTGCACGTCGCGCGCGGGCGCAGCCGTAGGAGCGGCTGCGACTTCGCCAAAAAGGCCGACGTCGCCGGCGATTCGCCGCTCACGCACCAGCTTGAACCCGCCGCCGTTGTCTCGCCAATCTTGCGCGACGCGCGTCATGCGAAGCTGGCTCTCGTTGTTGTGCGACCAGGAGTAGTCCACCTCTACCGCCGCGTGGTCACCGCTCGGCATGCTGAAACTGCCGAGCTCCACGTCGAGCACGCGCACGTCTCGACCCCACGCGGCGCGGTGCTTCAGGAACGACTCGCGCACGCCCTGCGCGGTCAGTCCCAGCGCCACATCCATGCGCCCGAAGCGCGAGGCCAGGTTGAGCTCGCGCGCCGCGTCGGTGGCGCGCTCCGACGCCCCCGGGGGAGCCAGGCAACCGGCGAGGGCGAGCCCCAGAAGGTAGACGAAGAGGCGCATTGCTCGCCCGATAACAGAGCCAGCGCTTTGTGGGCAAGAAACTCACGAAGCCGGGCCAGTGACGAAGTGCCGGCTCAGAGCTTTTCGAGTCGCACGGTGACGCGTTCTCCGTTCAGGACCAGCGTGCCGACGAGCTTGTCGCCGTCGCTCTCGAGCGCCGCGTCGAGGTCGAGTGGGCGGCTTTCGTTGAACGTGCAGCTCGTCGCGGTGCAGCTGCACAGCTGGATGCACGAAAGCTTGGCGCACGGTTGCTGCACGTCTGGGCCGCCGCTGTTGGAAATCAGATAGCAGTTCGTGCCGTCGGAGTGATAGCCGCTGCCGCCGACGCACCAGTACGCTGGGCCTGCCGAGTTGCTGCTGTCCAAAACCGGAGTTTGTAGCCCGCACCACTGCTGGTATTCGGCGGGGGTTTGCGTGGTGAGCTTGATGCGCTTGCTCTCAATGGTCCCGCCACTGATTGCAAAGGCATAGCCGACCAAGAGGCCCGGCGAGATGGGCGTGTTTCCCATCAAGGGCCAGCCGGGTGGACCCGATTCGGGATCGGGCGCCGGCAACGCGGGAGCGTCATTACCGAGCTCGAGGCTCCCGCTCCCCACAGAATCCAGATTCAGCCGGACGCGATCGGTGCCGTCGACGAAGGTGTACGCCTCTGCGTAGCCTTCCCAGCTTCCGGCATAATCGGTCAGGCTGGCGCCCAGGCTGGCGCTGTGATCGTCACCGATGTCCACGTTCCCGCCGCTCGAGCAGCTGCAAGTCCCTGCTGCGAGCAACACCCAAATTCCCGTCATGATGGTTTTCATAGTGGCCTCTCGTTTGCCCATGACTGAGTCTCCGCTCGCGAGACAATCCGTTGCACGATTTAGGGCTGGGTGCTGGGCGAGGCGGCGGGCTGCGGTCCACACGCCTGACGAATGCGAGTGAGGTAGGCGCTCGCCGGGTGAAGCTTCGCGAAGTGTTCGAGTAGCGCCGCGGGCGAACCATAGCCGAGCGCGCAGCGCGCCTGAATCGAAGCTGCGAGTCGCTCTTCCCCGAGCTGCCCCGACGGCACTGCTTTGTCGAGATCGCCGAGCAGCGCGAGCGCCAGGCGCGGGTTCTGGTCGCGGAGCGCCCGTTCCACGCGGCGCAGCATTCGCACCTCTTCGCTCAGCGAGTTCGCATCTGGTTTTTGCGCTGTCGCTGCGGAGGTGTTCGGCGTTGGCGCGTTTGCGCGCGGCGGGACCGCGCGCGCAAGGGGTTCCCTTGGGGGATCCGGCGCGACGGGGTTCGACGCTTCTCGAGCATTTCCGGCCAGCGCTTCTTTTTCGGAGTTCCGTGGCGCTTGCAGGTTCTGGCTCGGCGCGCCGCGGCTCGGGGAAATGCTGCGCGAGCCTGCGCGAAAACCTGCGCCGTAGCCGAGAGCGCCGGAGCCGGCCGCCAGCGCCGCAGCGAGGAGCCAGCCGCGCAAGGAGCCGCCCCCGAGGCCGTGTAGCAACGAAGTGCCACGCGCTGGGGTAGCCGTGTCGAGAACTTCTGCGCCCTCGATGGCGATGGCTCGGTCCACCGCACTGAGTACGCGCTCCGCGTCTTGGGTCGTCGGAGATAGGGCGCGCCGCGCCGATTCGAGGAAGCGTCGCTCTGCGGTGTCTTGGTCCATCATCTTCGGGCACCTCTTCGCGCGAGCGCGCGCTGAAATTCCAAGCGAGCGGCGCGCAGTCGGGTGTAAGCGGTGTTGAGAGGGATCCCGAGCGCCACGGCGACTTCTGGAATCGGCATTTCCTCCAGCGCGGAAAGCACGAACACCTCGCGCTTCTTGGTGTCGAGCCCCGACAAGAACCGTTGAGTGAACTCGGCCGCCTGACGATCTTGCAGGCTCTGGAACGGGCCCGGTTCCGAACTCGGGACATCAAAGGCCAGCGCGGTCTCGCTGCTGCGCCGTCGCGAGCTGCGGCGCTGGTTCGCCGCGACGTTGCGCAGGATGCCGTAGATCCAGGTGCGGGGGCTCGACTCGCCGCGGAAGTCGGGGAGCCGGCGGTGCACGGTGAGAAATACCTCCTGCGCCGCGTCGTCGAGCGCGTTCGGTGCAACGCCCAAGCTTCGGAGGCAGCGCCAAACGAACGAGAAATGTTCGGCGTACAACGCGCGAAAGTCGCCTTCGGGCCGTTGGCTCGAGGGCTCGCCCTGGTTCAGCGCAGCTGCGGTCACGGATTCCGTCAGCTGCGGAGTGTCCGGATCCGTTCGGATCCGTTGCGTCATAATTCGAGCTCGAGCCCTACCAGCGCTCTGAGGCTGAAAGCGCCGGGCCGAAACACCCGCTCGGTCGCGTTCACAACGAACGTTTGCCGAGTCAGAGGAACGGCGAGGGCGCCCCGCAGTGTGACGCTCAGGCCTGAGGTCAGCGGCAGAGCGATGCCCAGATCCGCCCGAGCGGCGCGCCACGGGCCATTTCCGATCCGAGGATTTCGCACACCAACCCCTTCGGCGGCAATTTGGCCCAGCTCGAAGCCGAGGCAGCCGCTGCCGTCGAGGGGGCCGAGAGGCCGCGCTCCGCAGGCGAGTAGTCCGGCCAGCAGCAGTTGAAACTCGCCACCTTTTCCGTCCGCAAGCACTTGGGTTTGAGGAGTGGTCAATGCTCCGAGCAGGGTGCCGCGGAACTTCCCAACCCCCACCGACAGCTCGAACTCGGCTCCCGGCGCAGGGTTCGGCAGTGCGCCAGTTTCGATGCCGCCGTGAAGTCCAATCATCGCCCGAACGGCGCGGCGCTCCGGGGTTGCGGGCTGTTCCGCAGCTTTGGCGTCCACGGCCGCACGCGCGGGCGCGCCCTGCGTTTCGGTCTCCTTCGAGCCTTCACTGGCCGAAGGACTCTCCGTGGCGGCTTCCGTGGCGTGCTGCTCGATTGCCATGGCTATCGCGACTGCCGCGGCATCGCTGACTTCGGAGCACGTCTTTCCGGTGAATTCGCGTTCGCTTTCTCGCGTGTCCGAGCCGCGCGGCGTAGTGCGTACGGTCGCGCGCCAGGCCTCGTTGCCCGTTCGTTCGACGTTTACGGGGAAGTCAGCGTCCTTCGCTTCGCGCAGTGGCCTGCCGATGAGGCGCTCGATCTGTTCGCGAACGCCCTCGGCGCGATCACATTGGCCTGGAGCCCGGAAAGTGACGTCGGTCGCGCCTGCCGTCGCTGTCGCCAGAGCGACCGCTACCCCCAGAACCCACCGGTGTACGCCGTGAAGTCGCACGCTCGGAAGATAGCGCTCCCGCGCGGAGTTGGGGTTCGAATGCGCAGGGTGCTGCTTCAAAACGCGGAGGCGGCGACGAAATAGGTCTGCAGCTCGATCCCTTCGGGTCCAAACCCGTGCGCGAGGCCGAGTCTCAACGTGCCGTCGACGCGGTAGCCGAGCAGTGCCTGAATCCAGAGCTCGCCGCCCACGCCGAGGTGCATCACTTGGAACGGGTCGTTGCGGTCGATACGATCGTAGG
>DASZQI010000108.1:0-10798 GCA_035549735.1 Polyangiaceae bacterium
GCACCTTGACGAGCGCCGGCTTCGCGGGGAAAGTCCGCTCGGCCGCGGGAACCGCCGGCCAAAGCGCCCCTAGCTCAGTTGGATAGAGCATCGGACTTCGAATCCGAGGGTCGTAGGTTCGAACCCTACGGGGCGCGCCAACAGACGACGTCTGCGAGAGCCCGGGACAAGGTGGCCAGGAACGAGTCGCTCACCTCGCAACTTGGTCGCGATGACTTCTTCGAACTCAGCAGCCGACGTGACGCGCGGGCGTCAGCACAATCGAGCCCGCGAGGTTGACCACGCCGCTCACGCGGCCGTTGCCCCCCTACCGAGCAGCCGCCGCGCGAGCGCCGAACCGATCGAGCCGTGGCCTCCAATCAGAAAGACCGTCTCGTCGCTGGTGGGTGTATTGGAAGCCGAGGTCAGGCCGGCTTCGCCACGAACAGGGTACAGTACCCTTCAGGGTTGATCGGACCTTTAACCACCTGGCACGCTCCGCATTCTTTCGGGGCGGAAGGCTTGAACAGTGAACAAGCCGAGCACTTCTTGGCAGCGTCGGGCGAAGACTCGACGTATTTCGCAGTTTCGTTTCTGACCCGCAGTTCGTCCGCCGACAGCGCCGAGACGTCGCTGCAATTAGCAGCTTTCGAGCACCCGAACAGCGCCACGGGCGCCGTGAGGCCCGCCAGGAGCGTCACGAGCTTTTGATTGGCTTCCCGTCGTTTCACGACAGCCTCGCTGTTCAACCCTTGGGCAGCACGACCGTATCGATCACGTGAATGACGCCGTTCGACGCCATTATGTCGGCCTGCACGACTTTGGCGTTGTCGATGCTGACGTCCGCGCCATCCGCCTTCACAGCAAGGCTTTGCCCCTGCACGGTCTTCAGCGTGGGTGAGCGCACGACCTCTTTGGCACTCAGCTTCCCGGGCACCACGTGGTACGCGAGGACGGAGGCGAGCTTCGCCTTGTTTTCGGGCTTCAGGAGATCGTCGACCGTGCCAGGCGGCAGCTTGGCGAAAGCGTCGTCGGTTGGGGCAAACACGGTGAAGGGTCCCGGTCCAGACAACGTTTCCTCGAGGCCGGCTGCCTGAATGGCAGCCGCGAGCGTCCTGAAGTTACCAGCGGCTGCCGCGACCTGTAGGAGAGTCGACTCCGATTCCGCCGGCGCCGCGGCACCATCCGCCGCAGCCGAATCCGCTGTCGCAGGCGGTTGCTGAGCCCCCTCTCCAGCGCACGCCGAAGCTGCGATCGCCACGCCCAAGAGTGCCATCAGGTTCTTTTTTCTCATGTTTTCCGTCCTTTCCTAACTCGGGTCAGTTTCTCCGCCGTGGCAGCCTTTGGCCGCCACACGCCAGCAAGCGTTGTACATATTTTGTACACGTCAATTGGGTCTCGGAATTTCGAGCGTGACGGCACCTCTTCGAAAACGGCCTAACTTGACATGCACAAATTATGTACAAGTTCTGAGCCACGAGCAGCGGTCGAAAGTCGGCCATTCGGCTCTGTGAGAGGAAGAATTAGATGGGTCACGCAACACGCGCGAAGCAGCTCTTTGTCGTAGCGGCGGGATTGTCCTTTTTGCTCTCGGTGGTGCTGTGGTTCAGTGGTCACCGAGACGAGGGTGTGTTCGTGGGTCTCTGGGTTCCATCCATTCTGGCGTTGGGCAGCCTCCTCTTGACTGGGAGCACGAGGACATGACGCTTGCCATCTTCGTCTACGGGCTCATGGTCTGCGCAATCGTCGGCGGAGCGCTGTTTTTCGTGATCAAGCTGGATGCACCGGGTTAATTGCACCCCTCGTAGTGCCGCTCGACCCGAGCCCGTTGTCCCCTGGGCACGCTCGCGCACGTCCTCTGAGTGCGCCGAGCGTGAAACGCATCTTCGCCTTCAGAGGATGCGAGTGGGGCCCTGCTCGCCCCTCGGACGGACCATCGAGCGGCCGGGCGCCACCGAGGACGGCGGCGACTGAACGTACATTTCATCTACACTGCGGGAAATAGCGCTCGAGGGCGCGCAGGCTGTATAGCTAGTGTATCGGTTCGCTCACATACTGAGTGAATATGAAGCCCGCTCGCAAGCGACAAAAGGCTAACTCGGCGTCCGACCCCGGAGCGCACACGATTCGGGTCGTAGCCGAGCAAACCGGCTTTCCGATGGGCACCCTGCGCGCGTGGGAGCGTCGCTATGGCTTTCCGCGTCCCGAGCGGCGGAAGGGCAGCAATCGCCGGCTCTACTCGGACGCCGACATCCAAAAGCTCGTGGCGATCGCGCGCACGCTCGAGCGAGGCTATCGCGTCGGGGACGTGATCGACAAGAGCGTGGCGGAGCTCGACCGTCTGGCGCGGCCGCCGACGGAGGCACCTCCCGCGCTCAGCGGCGACGATCTGACTCGCGCACCTATCGACGAGCTCGTCGACCTCTTGGCGAACGACCGCTTGAGTGAGCTCGAAGATCAGCTGCGACGTGGCGCCGTGTCGCTGGGCCCGCGGCGCTTCGTAACCGAGCTCGCGCATCCCTTCGCGGTGAGTGTCGGGCTGTCGTGGGCCGACGGCCGGCTCTCGGTCCGTCACGAACATTTGGCGACCGAGTGCTTGATCACCCAACTTCGCTTGATGCTGGCCAACTATCAAGATTTGGACGGCAGGCCGCGCGTGGTGCTCGCGACGCTGCCCGGGGAAGCACACACGCTTCCGCTACAGCTGATCGCCCTGTATCTGGTCACGGCCGGCGCCAAGCCGCGACTTTTGGGCGGGTCCACACCCGTAAGAGAGATTGCCGAGTGCGCACGGGTGCTGACCGCCGACGTCGTGGGTATTGCCGTCACCATCGATCAGGATCACGCGCGCCTCGCCCGGGACTTGAAGACGCTGCGACGCGGGCTCGAGGCTCGTGTGCCGATCTGGCTGGGTGGCGCCGGCGCTGTCAACCATGGCCAGGCGGGCGCGCTCGTGCTCACGACCTGGGACGAAATAGACCACGCGGTGGCCAGCTGGCGTACTTCTTCGAAGACCTGGGGCCACCCCGCTCACTCGCCAGCGGGCGACTGAGTGCCAGTCGAGTTGTGCCCCTGGCGTTCCGCGCTCGCGGTGCGAAGCTCGAAGCAATGACCGACGCTCGGCCCGTATTGCCTCGAAGGGTTCAGCGCGTCGCAGAGGCACGCGCGCGCTTCGGCGATCTGACCGAGCGGCTCGCACCCTATCTCGATCGCAAGGATCCGCTCGCCGACGAAGTGGTCGTGAGCTTGTCAGAGCACGCTGCAGCGCGCCGCCACGAGCTCATCGACACCGCGTTGGAGGGCCGCTTCGAAGGCGCTCCGGCCGCGCTCCGCGAGCTCTGTCGCTGCGCGCGTGAGGTCCCGCCGTGGGTCGATTGGCGGCGGATGCAGCGCGCTCACGAGGTGTTCGTGCGGCCTGGGATCCTCGGTGGGCTCACGCTCGGGCTGCGCTCGTTGGTGCTCGGCTACGCGGCGCCCGCGGGCAACAAGCCGCTGGCGTTTTCCGGGCGGTTGAAGGAGCGCGCCGATCGCCGTCTGGCGGAGACCGGCCGATTCGTGACGGCCGTAACTGCGCTGGACGGGCTGCGGCCCGGCGCGCTCGGCTTTCGCTTGGTGCTCAAGGTGCGCCTGATGCACGCGGAAGTGCGACGGCTGGTGCTCTCGAGCGGGCGCTGGTCGCGCGACGACTGGGCCGAACCCATCAACCAGCACGACATGCTCGCCACCATCTTGCTCTTCTCGAATGTGTTCATCGATGGCATTCGCTCGCTGGGCGTTTACGTCTCACGCGACGAGGCTGACGACTATCAGCACTTGTTTCGCTGGGTCGGTGAGCTGATTGGCGTCTGTCCCGAGCTCTTGCCGACTACCCACGCCGAGGCGAGTCGCCTCGGCGACTTCATCCTGCTGACCCAGGGCCCTCCGGACGACGACTCGCGGCAGCTCGTCAATGCGCTGCTCGATGGCCCGCTGCGACTCGCGAATTCGCCCAGCGAGCGGCGGCGCGCCGAGCGCCAGGTGGCGGTCTCGCGCGGTCTTTGCAGGAGCCTCATCGGCGACGAGCTGGCCGACGCGCTCGGGTTGAGTCGCGATAGCCACCGGCACTGGGCGCTCGGCGTCCGTGCCACGCTGCGTCTGCTGGAAAGCGCTCGTCGCGGCGTCCCTCGCTTGAACGATTGGGTGACGCTCGTTGGCACGCGCTACTGGGAATTTACCGTGAACCAGGGCTTGGCTGGCGTTCCGGCGCGCTATGAGCTGCCGGAGCAGCTAGAGGGAGTTCCGGAAAATCCTGCTCGCTAAGCACTTCCGCGAGCAAACGACCGCCACACTGAATTCGCTGAGGCTGCGGCAGCTCCTTCTGCGTATTCTGGAGAATACGCGGAGCCGCCTAACCGGGAGCGGCTCGGGCTAGACTCCGGACGTGGCGATCGAAGCTCCTCTCGCGGTCTACGCTTACCTGGACTACCGAGCGTTCTTGCGTGACCACTATGCGGCCAAGAAGGAGTCGAGCCGCGCGTTTTCATATCGCTCCTTTTCGAAGCGCGCTGGGGTATCGTCGCCGAATTACCTGAAGCTCGTGATCGACGGCAAGCGCAGCTTGAGCCCGAAAATGGCCGAGCGGTTTGCCTACGCGTGCGCGCTCGACCCCGACGCGACCCGCTATTTCGTGCACCTGGTCGCGTTCAATCAAGCCAAGACCTCGAGCGAGCGCGCTGAGTACTACGACAAGCTCGCGGGTTTTCAGAGCTATCGCCAGGCCCACAAGCTGGAGATAGCGCACGCTGCCTACTACAGCGATTGGTACATGCCCGCCATCCGGGAGCTCGTGGCTTCTGCGAGTTTTCGGGAAGATCCGGAATGGATCGCCGATCAGTTGATTCCCAAGATTGCCCCACTCCAAGCGCGGCGAGCGTTGGAAATTCTGATGGATCTGGGCCTGCTGGTCCGAAACGCCTCAGGTCACCTGGTTCAGTCCGACCCGCTGCTTTCGACAGGGCCGGAAACAAGAGGGCTGCACATCGCCGCGTTTCACCGGGCCATGACGCAACGGGCAATCGAGTCCATCGATCTGGTACCGGCCGGCGAGCGCGATATCTCGTCGCTTACGCTTTGCCTGGGTCGGGGTGGGCTGCGAGCGCTAAAAGAACGCCTCCAGCGCTTTCGACGTGAGCTTTTGGAACTGTCCGCGCTAGAAACCGATCCGGAACAGGTCGTGCAGCTCAATTTTCAGCTTTTCCCGCTGAGCCGCGGAGGCAAGCGCGGAGGCCATCAGTGACGGAAGGCTTACTTTCGAACGTGCATCGCGCGCCGAAAGTTCGCGTTGGGCTCGTCGGCGGCTGCCTATGCCTGGCCTCACTCGCCATGGGCTGTGCGGGTGGCACCGAAACCGGCAATCCTTCATTCACGAGCGCCCTGAGCTACACCGGCTATTCGAGTAAGCCCGAAGACATCGCGCTGCAGGACGGTGGGCGCGTCGCGAGCGTGCAGAGCGCGTGGTTCGAGCTCGATCGTGTCAGCGTCCTTGCCTCGGGCGCGTGTGGCAGCGACGCGCCGCCGGCGTTCGTGGTGCCCGCGCTGGGCCTCGGTGACCATGCCGCGGGCAACCACAACTCGACGGCATATCAGGCCGAGCCTGGGTCTTTTTGCGCGGTCGAGGTGCCGTTCGTTCGGGTGAGCGACCCCGCGGGAGCGCCTGCCGAGCTTGCCGGGCGAGCGCTGTTGCTCACCGGCAAGCTCGCCGATGGTACGCCCTTCAGCATCGAGAGCGACAAGGCGTCCGTAGTCAGGCTGGAAGCCGAAACTGGCAGTTTCGCGCTCGCGCAAGGCGAGGGTGAGCTTCTAATCGCCTTCGACTTTGCGAATTGGCTCGGGAGCGTGGATTTTGCTTTAGCCGAGCGCGGCGCAGGCGGGGTCGTGATTTCCAGCGCGTCGAATCCTACTTTGCTGGAAGCCTTCGAAGCGTCACTCGGGCCGGGCATTCACCTTTTCAGAGATCGTGACGGAGACGGAATGCTAGACGCAGCCCCCGAAGAGCTCGCGCACGGCAAGTAAGAATCGCGCGGCAGCGCTTTTGCGTATCCTGGTGAATACGGAGTCTTCGCGACCGGGCTAGCGAGAGTTCTGCTCGCGTCCAAGAGTACCGCCGAAGCGAGGCCACCCCGGTCGCGCACGATTGCGGAGCTCGTGGGCTCCTGGGAGAGAGCAGATGAGGAAGTACTTGCCTTGGATGTCCATCGTTCTGGCGGCGTCGTTCAATCTCGTGGCTTGTGGCGATGATGACGACTCGGACGGCGGAAGCGGCGGCACGAGCAGCGGCGGCAAAGCCGCGGGCGGAACGAGCACCACCGGCGGAACGAGCACCACCGGCGGAACGAGTAGCGGCGGCAAGGCCGCAAGCACCGGCGGCGCAGCAACTACCGGCGGTTCCGGCACGGTTGGTGGCGCAGGTGCGGGCGGTGCAGGCGCGGCCGGCGAAGCCGGTGCGGGGGGTACGGCTGGTGCCGGGGGCGCAGCAGGTGCTGGTGGGGAGGGCGGTGAAACCGGGTTGATGGACATCGTCGATACCGCTGTGGCGGCAGGTACTTTCACGAAGCTCGCCGAGGCCCTGACTGCGGCGGATCTAGTTGGTGCGCTGAAGGGCCCCGGGCCGTTCACGGTTTTTGCCCCGACCGACGCCGCTTTCGCTGCCTTCGAGACGGCCAACCCGGGTGTGCTCGGCAAGCTCACCAAGGCCGAGCTCAGCGCGATCTTGACCTATCACGTGCTTTCGGGTGCGGCGGTGAAGTCCGCCGACTTGAAAGACGACCAAGTGGTAATCACCCTGAACGGCTCGCCCGTGCTCATCGACCTCACGGGAGGTGTGAAGGTTGGTGCGACCGTCGAAGCGAAGGTGACCGCAGCCGATGTACTCGCCAGCAACGGGGTCATCCACGTGATCGACAGGATCATTCTCCCGCCCGCAAAAGACATCGTCGAGACCGCTGTCGCCGCGGGGTCGTTCACGACCCTCGCGGGCGCTCTGACCAGCGCGGACCTCGTCGCGACGTTGAAGGGGCCAGGCCCGTTCACCGTATTCGCGCCGACCGACGCCGCGTTCGCCAAGCTTTCGGCCGTACCGACCGGCGACGCGCTGAAAAACGTGCTCCTCTATCACGTCGTTTCGGGCGCGGTCGGTTCGGGTGACCTGACCGCTGGTGCGGTGCCGACACTACTCACCGGCAAGAGCGTCACCGTGAACCTCACCGGAGGCGTGAAGATCAACGCCTCGAACGTGACGACCCCCAACATCATCGCGAAGAACGGCGTCATTCACGTGGTGGACACCGTTCTCGTACCGAACTGACCTGGTAGAGCTTAAGGCCCCGGCAGGCTCGCGCTGGATTAACCTAGGCCAGTCGTGAGCCTGCCGAGGCCGTCTCGTTCGCGCACTCGCTCGGCGCGTTAGCCGTTGGACCTGGTCTCGACGGCGCGCGCGCGCTCACTCTCGACCATTTGCACCCAGTATGGCTGTAGGTCGAGCTCGAGATCCAAGCGCCGCAGCAACTGAAAGATGCCGCCGAGCTTGCGGTGCAAGAACAATAGCCGCCGCGGCGGTGGCGAGAACTCGAGGCTGCGCACGAAGCGTCGACTTATCTCGCGGGAGCGCTCGGCATAGCCCGCGTCGCGGAAGGCGAACGGCTGGCGCGACGGCTCGAAAGGTTCCACGGCGGTGGTCAGAAAACGAGCGAACAACTCCAGCGTGTCGCGAGTTTCACGCCGGTCGATCAGACCGAAGGCGACGCCTTCCTCGCCAATCAATCGGTCGTCTCCCGTTGCCACCGCGCGCAGCAGGCGCACGTAACCCTCACGAAAGTCCGCGTCGAACTCGAGCGTCGCGCCAAAATCCAACAGCACGATCTGGCGCTGCGCGTCGCGCATCAAAAAATTGCCGAAGTTGGGATCGGTCTGGACCAGCCCCCACCGAAAAAATTCTTGGCAGTACAGATCGAGCAGCGCGCGCGCGAGCCAAAGTCGGTCCGAGAGCGGGCGCGGCGTCTGCAGCCATTGTCCCAGCGGTTCACCCACTTCCCAAGACATCGTGTGCACGCGAACGCTGGATAGCTCGGTGAGCGAGCGCGGCACCACGAACCGCGCGTCCCCAGCCACGAGCTGAGCGAAACGCCGCTGGCTCTCGACCTCGTGCCTGTAGTCGGCCTCCCGGTGCAGCAGAGAGCGTAGCTCTTCGAACACTCCTCCCAGGTCGATTTCGCTGCGCGAGACCGTCAGCCAGCCGCTGCCCAATTTCTGAAGCACGTCCAGGTCGCTGTCGATGCTCTCGCGCACACCTGGGTACTGCACTTTCACCGCGACGGGCGCGCCGTTCACGGTTGCGCGGTGCACCTGGCCAATGCTGGCGGACGCGGCCGCGCGCTCGTCGAAACTATCGAAAGACTTCGCCCAATTCGCGCCGAGCTCCTCTTGCAAGACCGTGCGGAGCACCTCAAACTCGACCGGCTCGGCGCCGCCTTGTAGTTTGCCGAGAATCGCGAGCGCCTCGGGTGGCAGCACGTCGCTCGCGTCGATGGAGAGCAGCTGGCCCGCCTTCATCAGCGCGCCCTTGAGCCGCCCCAGGCTGTCGACCATCAAGCGCGCCTGCTCGATACGCGCCGCGACCTCGGAGCCGCGCAGCTTTTCCGCCGAACCGCTGAAGCCCGCTCGCAAGCGGTGCTTGAGCTCATGACCCGATAGCCCGGCAACTAGACCGAGCACTGCCTTGGAACGGCTCCACGCGTCTCGCGGAAGGTGCTTCATGCGGCTCGAGGTCCCGTGCAGGCCGGCGCATTCGCCTCGAACGCCGCGCGAGGGTTCAGCGGCACTTGGAGCCGCTCGAGAGTGAGATACAAGCCGACCAGCCCGACCCCCAGAAACGTGAGCTCCGGATGCAGCTTCGCGCGGCTTTGCGCAGTCTCACGAAAAACGTGCTCGAAAGTGTCGCGAAAATGCGCGATCGAGAAGCGCGTCTCGCGCGCGTCGCCCGGAGCGAAATGCTCGTGCAGAAGCTGCTCGATACGGTCGGCGAAACCTGCCAACGGTCGGGAGCCCCAGCTATAGAGCTCGATGCCGGTCGAAAGCGCGGCGCGATCTCGACGGTAGAAGCCAGCGTACAGCGCTCGAACGCGGCGCCTGAAATCCGGATCGGGACGATACCACAGACTACTCGGGTAAAACATGAGCGAGCGGCGCTCGTCGCTCCAAGCAAAGTGTCGAGGTCGCAGATCCAGAAACCACGGTCCTTCGCTATGCAACTGGTGGAAGTAGAGGTCGAGCACTTGCGCCCCAATCGCTGCGCGCGTGGCGGCGCTGAGGCCATCCACGTCGAGTGGTCCCACGGCTGTGCGCTCCACGCAGAGCGGCAGCCCCGCCTTGCGCAGCGACGCAGAAAGCGCGTCGGCTTCTCGCGCCCGTAAAGACTCGGAGCCATGATGCTGGACGATGCCGAGCGCGCGCTCGAGGACCTGCCCGGTGTGAATCACCCTGAGCGCGGAGAGCGACGTATAGGGCAAAAAGTCGCGAAACGGCTCGGGGATGAGCCGGGCTACCCAATCAGACGCCAAGGGCCTCCAGCGCTGGGTCGAGGGCGCCCGCTGACGTGCTGGGGTCACCGCCGCGGCCTGTCACCAGCAGATGTCCGGAGCGGCGAGCTTTGGTAGCGAGGTAGAACCGATTGTGGGGGTTTGGCTTCATCTCGTGCGCCAGGCGACGGCTCACCTCGATACCTTCCGCCGAGAGCTTTTGAATCTTGTCGGGATTGTTGGTCATCAGCGCGATACTGCCGACGCGCAAGGCTCGCAACATGGCGGCCGCGACCGAGTAGTCGCGTTCGTCCGCGGCGAAGCCAAGCATCAAGTTGGCGTCCACCGTGTCAAAGCCCTGCTCTTGCAGTTCGTAGGCGCGAATCTTGTTGGTCAAGCCGATGCCCCGCCCCTCTTGCCGCATGTAGAGCAAGATCCCGCGCTGTGCCTGACCCAAGAGACGCAAGGCTGCTTCGAGCTGCCCGCGGCAGTCACAACGCAGCGAACCGAAAGCGTCGCCGGTCAGGCACTCCGAGTGCAGCCGGGTCGGAACGTCCTCTGCCCCCTCGAGCTCACCTCGCACGAGGGCGACGTGTTCCACCGAGTCGTGATCGTTTTCGAAGACATGCGCGCGAAAGTGACCGAACTCGGACGGCAATTGAGCTGTCGCTACCAGGCGGGCATGAGCGCGCCCCGCCCCGGGTGGAGCCAACAGCTGCGCAGCGGTCTCGGTCGGTGCAGCGGAAGAAGCATAACCCATTGATAATATTCCTTATTTTTACGTTGGTCGGGCGCCGCAGGACCCTGGCTCAGGGAAGCGCATCCAGCACGTCCATGTCTTGTACACATCCTGTACAGGTCAACTCATGGCCGCGAATAAACTCCCGCGACACGGCCGGGCAGCTCGAGCGGTCGCGGTTGAACGCGCGCTTGCTCGAGTCCGGTCAGCAGTTTGCCCGAGCGGATGACTTCTCCGGTAGGTCGCAGCGAGCGGCGCGCTCCTCAAACGAGGCTTCGTTAAGAATGCCGTGGAAATGCAGGGGTTGGAGCGGTGTCGATTGCTCTCGTTTCAGCAGCGCTCGAATCAGTCCGGCGCTGAGAGCGCGGGGAAGTCGCGGAAATCCCTTTCATCGGGGTGGATTGATGCCAAAGGTGATGATACGCCCCTGAAATGGTGCGTGGTGATGGGCTCCCGGGTGCGAGCGTGAGAACTGCTGCTCTTTTTCTTTGGTCTTTGACGGTCGTCGCGTCGTTCGTCGGTTGCGACG
>DASZQI010000109.1:0-41138 GCA_035549735.1 Polyangiaceae bacterium
CGCTCGATCTCTTCGAGCTCGAGCTGCAGTCCGCCGGCGTCGGGTGTCGCGCCGGTAGGCCACGGCGCCGCGGCGCCGAGAGCCCTGGGTTTGGCGGCCGACATCGGCGGCGATTCCGTGTCGAGCCCCAGGCTTCCCAGCGAGCCCAGCGCCGTCTCGAGCTCGAAGTCGTCGTTCGGGCCATCGAACTCGAGCCCCTTGGGTCGTTCGGACGCGGTGGGCGCAGGCCTCGCGGGAGGAACGTCGAGCTCCAGATCCGGAATTTCGAAGGGCCCGGGCGGTCGTTTCTCGGACACGCCCGCAAAAGATAGCGCGATCTGCCCCGGCTCAGGCCAGCTTGAGCTCGGCCTCGAGCTCGCGATGGAAGAAGTGAAACGCCGATTCCTCGGGCCAGGACGGCGCGCTCTGGAGCACGCGCTGAGCGTCCACCTTGCGGCCCCCGTCGACCATGGCGACGGCGGCGGCATAGCGCATGGCCCAGTGAACGAGGGGGCTGGTATTGGCCGCCTTCTCCAGAAGCTCGACGTCCCCCGGGCGGGTGCTGCGAGCGAAGGCGCGCGTGAACGCTGCCAGCGCCGAGCGCAGCAGCACCATGCGCTCGCGCAGGAACGGGCCGGCGGCCGGTAGCGGCAGCCTTTCCAGCGATTCGGCCTTGTGCAGGGCCTCCACGCGCTGGCCCTCGAAGGCGTCGAGTAGGGCTTCGACGAAGAGGCGGTGCTCGATGGCCGCGTCCCAGGCTTCCCCGCGCTCCGCCCGCTCGAGCACGCGGCGGGCGCGATCGGTCAGGCCGTGGGCGGCCAGCGCCGTTGCGAGCAGCAGCGGGCCGAGCGTCTCACGGTGCGGGAGCTGCTCGAGCGACTTGTTCCAGACCTCGAGCACGGCGTTGATGTCGCCGGAGACCAGAATGCGGCGTACGCGCCGGCGGGACAGCAGCTGCGGCAGGAACACGAGCAACGCGAGGGTGCCGAGTAGACCTCCTAGCAGGGGCGAGCGCAGCGCAAGATCGATCGCCAGCGCGACGAGCGCTGCCGAGGCGAAGAACGGCAGCCAGGCCAGTACCCGCGCCGAGAACGGCGCCCGCACGTACATGGCAGGAGTCTAACCCCGGACGCCGCGCACCGCCCGCGCGCGCCACAAAAAATTGGAGGGCCCGCCACACCCGCTTTTCTTTACCGTTGCTCCCTTCCGGGCCTGGCGGGGTTCAAGCTGCGCTGTTGGCGGACCCACGAACGCGATTGCTCGCGGTGCGACCCGCGTCGTAGCAGAGGCCTCGAGCTCGGTAAAGCTGCTTGTAGGTTTGCTGGCCACACAGTAACGGGCGCGCTGTTCGAAAAGCCCGGCGAAGGGCAACTAGCCGCGAAAAGCCTGCCCTAGCAGCCGCGCCTGCCCTCATTGTTTTCCCCTCGAATTCCTGACGGTGGCTCGACTGCCCGAGCGCGGCCGGATAAGCTTCTACGTTACAGCGCACGAGAGTGACGCACGACCCCGTGGAAGCGACAGCCCAAGCCCTCGCTCGACCCACCGGCAGAGACCGTAATGGAGGCGTGTCGTGAGCGGCGCAGGGGACCGCAGCGGCCCGAAGAACTTCGAGATCCCGGATCTCGATTTGCCGCCGCCGCGTGCCTCGCAGTCGTCCCTGAAAGCCGTGACTCCGCCGGACAGCGGCCGGCTGCCGAGTTCCGGCACGACGCGCAGCAGCGCCCCGCGCGTCGACGAAGCGTTCGATGCCTCGTCTCCGGGCGCGCCGCTGGCCCTCGAGCTCGAGGGTCCGATCTCGGCGGCAGGCGCGACCGTCGCGCGCGGCTTCACTCAAGAAGAGCAATTCGAAAATGACGGCTTCGAGCTCGACTCCGTAAAGGCGCCGCCGCTGCCGGGCCTCGTGGTCGCGCCGGAAGGCCGCGCCAACTGGCCGATGGGCGTCACGGTCGCGCGCGAGCAGTTACAGCTCGACCCCATCGAGGTCCGCCTGCTCGCGAACTACGGCGAGCCGCCCACGGTCGGGCCCCTGAACGCCGTATACGCGGCGCGAGTCACGCTGCGAAAGCAAGCGCTGAAGACCGCCCTACGCGACGTCGAGCGCGAGCTCTCGCTGGCCGAGGCCGCGCGCGATGCCGAGCTAGCCGAGCTCGCACAGCGCAAATTGCCGGAAATCGAGACGAGCGAGGCCTTTCGCCGCGTACTCAGCCCGCTGTCGGAACTCGAGTCGCTGGCCAAGGATCGCAGCCGCGCGCTCTCGGCGACCAACGCCGAGCAGGCCACAGAGCTCGGCAAGTTCGACGCCGAATTAGCCGAAATCCAGCGCGACCTCGAAGCGGAGCGCGTCGCGCAAGCGGAGATCGGAAGCGCCCTCGACGCGCGCGAGCAAACGTTCCGGCGCGTCGATGCGCGCTACAAACGCACGTTCATCGATATGCGCGCGATCGAGCAGCAGGCCGCGCAGCGGCTCGGCGCCGCCGGCGGCGAGATGCCCGCCGATCTCCACGCTCAGCTCGTGCCGCTGAAGGCTCAAGCCGACGCGCTGAAGCCCGAGCTCGACGGGGCCCGCGCAGCCGTCGATGGCTCGCGCGCCGAGCTCGAAGCGCGTCAGAAAACCAGTAAAGCGCTGGAACAACGCGCGAGAGAGATCGAGAAGAAGAAGACGCAGCTGCGCGAGCGCTACCAGCGTCAACTGAGCGCGCGCGAGCAAGGGGTCGACGAAGCCGTCACCAAACGCAAGAATATACTGGCCGACGTCGGCCGCGCCGTGCTCGCCTCGCGCGGTGGCGTGAGCGTCGATGAGCGCACTCTGGAGAAACTACGACAAGCAGACTCCAAAGTGTTCGACCTCGTGAAAAGGTCCGAGCTTCACGTGGTCGCGCTCGATTCATGCGACGACGCCAAGGTGAAGAACGGCTTCGTTTGGATCTTCGGCACCCTCACGCTCCTCGTCGGCTACGCCGTCTATCGCGGCTTGCTCAGCTGAGCGCTCGCGCCGGCCCGGCCGCTTTCCAGTTGCTGACAGCCGTCGTCGGGGCGGAGGCAAGGGACGAGCTGCCGGACCCGGTTGCCCGGGGCCGCCACAATACTGGTGCACGCGAGCTGCTCTCGAGGCAGCCCTCCTTTCCAGCTGAATCGAGCGCGCTCGCCGAGCTCGTGAGCGTCGGGCCGGCAATGGTACGCTGGCGCGGATGACCGAATCCACGAAACGCCCCGCTCTTGCCGAACTGCTGGAACGCGACCGTGAGGCGCTTCTGGCCGGCGGCGCGGCGCGCATCGAGAAGCAACACGCAGCGGGGAAGCTGACTGCGCGTGAACGCATCGACGCGCTGCTCGATCCGGATACGTTCGTGGAAATCGGGCGCTTCGTCACGCATCACTCGCACGAGTTCGACCTGGCCGCGCAGCGCATTGCGGGCGACGGCGTGGTCACCGGCTATGGCAAGGTCGACGGGCGGACGCTGTTCGTGTTCGCGCAAGACTTCACGGTGTTCGGCGGCTCGCTCGGCAGTGCGCACGCACAAAAGATCGTGCGCTTGATGGATCACGCGCTGAGAGTGGGCGCGCCGGTGGTGGGCCTGTGCGACTCGGGCGGGGCGCGCATCCAGGAAGGGGTCGAGAGCCTGGGCGGTTACGCCGATCTATTCCTGAAAAACACGCTGGCGAGCGGGGTGGTGCCGCAGATAAGCTGCATCATGGGGCCGTGCGCCGGCGGCGCGGTCTACTCACCCGCGATCACCGACTTCGTGTTCATGGTCGAGGGCACGAGCTACATGTTCATCACCGGGCCGGACGTGATCCGCGCGGTCACGCACGAAGAGGTGAGCAAGGAGGCGCTGGGCGGCGCGAGCGCGCATGCCTCGCAGAGCGGTGTATGTCACTTCGTGGCGCCGGACGATCGCGCGTGTCTGGCCACCGTGCGGGAGTTGCTCTCGTACCTGCCGGCGAACAACGCGGAGGACGCGCCGCTGATCGAAGCGCGCGATCCGCTGGAGCGCGAGGTGCCCGAGCTCGACGAGCTGGTGCCGGAAGACAGCAGTAAGCCGTACGACATGGGCGCGCTGATTCGCGCGGTGGTCGACGACGGCAAGCTGCTCGAGGTGCACGCCGATTTCGCGCGCAACGTGATCGTCGGGCTCGCGCGCATCGGTGGGCGCAGCGTCGGGATCGTGGCCAATCAGCCGCTGTATCTGGCGGGGGTGCTGGACATCGACGCCAGCGTGAAGGCCGCGCGTTTCGTGCGCTTTTGCGACTGTTTCAACATTCCGATCGTGACTTGGGTCGATGTGCCGGGCTTCTTGCCCGGGGTCGATCAGGAGCACCGCGGCATCATCGTGCACGGGGCGAAGCTCCTGTATGCGTTTGCGGAGGCGACCGTGCCGAAGCTCACGGTGATCACGCGCAAGGCCTACGGCGGCGCGTACGACGTGATGAGCAGCCGCCACATTCGCGCGGACGTGAACCTGGCCTTTCCGACCGCGGAGATCGCGGTGATGGGTCCAGAAGGCGCGGTGAACATCCTGCACCGCTCGGCGATCGAAGCGGCCGAGGACAAGCAACGAGCACGACAGGCGTACATCGAAGAATACCGCACGCGCTTCGCCAATCCGTACAAGGCGGCCGAGCTCGGCTTCATCGACGAGGTGATTCAGCCGCGCGAGGTGCGCCGCCGCCTGGGTAGTTACCTCGAGCTACTCCGCAACAAGCGCGAGCGGAACCCCGCGCGAAAACACGGCAATATTCCGCTGTAAAACCGGCTCAGCTCTCGGAATCTTCCGGCGGGTCGAGGTAGTCCACTTCCACCCCGCGCGGCGTGCGAAAGCGGGTGACGCCCGGACCGCGGTGCACGACCCACTCCGGGCCGACCGGCACTTTGCCGAAGCCGCCGGGCGTGTCCACGATCAACTTGGGCAGCGCGATGCCCGAGAGGCGCCCCTGCAGCTGCTCGTAGATCGCGATGCTGCGCGCGAGCGGGGTGCGTAAGTGGCCCGTGCCACGCACTGGATCGGCTTGCAACAGGTAGTACGGACGCGCGCGCAGGCGAACCAGGCCGCGAAAGAGCTCGCTGAGCACGGCTGGGTCGTCGTTCACACCGCGCAGCAGCACGGTCTGGTTCATCACCGGAAAGCCGGCGTCGGCCAGGCGTGTCAGCGCGAGGCGAGCCGGTTCCGCGAGCTCGCGGGGATGGTTGAAGTGGGTCATCACCCACAAGGGATGGTACGGCCTGAGGGCGGCGAGCAGCTCGTCGTCGATGCGCTGCGGAAGCGCCACCGGAACGCGCGTGGCCAGGCGAATCGTCTCCACGCTCTGGATCTGGCGCAAACGAGCCAAAATACGCGTGAGACGGTCGCTCGAAAGCGCGAGCGGATCGCCGCCGCTCACGATCACGTCGCGCACTTCCGGGTGCGCCTCGAGATAGCGGAACGCGGGCTCGAGCCGCTCCTCGGAGCGCGCGCCGCCGCCTTGTCCGACCATGCGGCTGCGCGTGCAGAAGCGACAGTACACGGCGCAACGGTCGGTCACGAGCAGGAGCGCGCGGTCCGGGTAGCGCTGGACCAGCTCGGGCGCGACTTCGTGCGCCTCCTCACCCAGCGGGTCTCGCAGATCGCCCCGCACCAAGCGCGTCTCGGCCGCGCGCGGCACGACCTGGCGACGGATGGGGCAGCTCGGGTTCGCGCGTTCGCAGAGCGACAGGTAATAGGGCGTAATCGCGATCGGAAAGCCGCTCTGCTCGGCCAAGCGCGCCCCCTCGCGCTCGTCGTCGCTGAGCTCGAGCGCGCGCGCGAGGTCGTCCGCGCTGCGGACAGCGTTTTGAAGCTGCCAGCGCCAATCTTCCGGGCGCGCGGGCTCGGTCACGGCTTCAGTCGATCCGCGGGGACGCCGCCCACGGGGGCGCTGCTGGCGGCCGCTTTGGGCACGTGGATCTTCGCGAGCGCCGCGTCGTCCACGGTGACCGGATATTTTGCGGAAAGCTCTTGCTCGAGCGCGGCTTCGCGCTGCTTCACGAGCTCCTGCACCAGGCTGATGCGAATCGTGCGCTCGGCCTCTTCGAAGGTGCGCTCGCGCGCGTCGGTCTTGGCCGCAAGACGTACGATGTGAAATTGCCCGCCGTCGGCGATCACCTCGCCGAGCACTCCGCCCACCTTGTCGATCTTGAACACCGCGGCGCGCAACGCTTCGGGCACGCGCGGGTTGGCGCCCCGAGGGTGCCCGGGAGGCCCGACGATGCCGAGATCGCCGGAAAGCTCGGGCGGCGTCGCGCCCAGGATCTTCGGGCCCTTGTCGAGCGAACGCTCGAGCACCAGCTTGCCCCAATCCGCCGGGGATGCCTCTTGAGCGTTCGCTAGCAGGGCCTTCGCTTCGCTCTGACTGGCGAGCGCGATGTGCGACACGCGCCGTCGCTCGGGTTCGTTGAACTCGGCCTTGTGCGCGTCGTAGTACTTTCGCACGTCCGCTTCGCTGAGATCGTTCGGACCTTTCAGCTCGCGGCGCACGTCGCGCAACAGCTCGTCGCGCAGCATCTGCCGCAAGCGCTCCTGCGTCTCGGGCTGTCGATCCAGACCGCGACGCTTGGCCTCTTGCGCGAACAGCTCGAGCTCGACCATCTCGTTTAGCAATAGCTTGCGACGATCGGGCGACTGGTAGCGAAGGCGCTCGAACGTATCCATGCGTTCGAGCGCGGCTGCGTAGTCGCCGAGGGTGATCGTGCGCTCACCCACGCGGGCCAGCACCTGCTGCGCTTGCTCGGGCGTGAGCGCACGCGGCGCCACGCTCGCCGCAGCCGTGGCGCTCGCGCTCGGGTTGGGGCTCGAGGCGCTCTCGCTTTTCTTGTGACAGGCGAAAAGCAGCAACCCGGCGATCAGCACGGAAAGCGCCGCTTCGGGGCGGAGCGCGCGCGGCGAAGGAGCAGGCGCCATCAGTGCGGGGATTACTACGCGGCACGCCCTTCGCCAAGGCGATAGCTCGACTGCGAATCACCTCCGCGCCCGCCGATTTTGGGTTTTGGCTTCGTTTTCGCTCCGCTCGGGGTGCTCACGAACATGCCGTTCGCTGCGCTTCAGTGCTCGCGAAAGCCTCGCCAAAACCAAAAGTTGGCGGGGAGGCTTGCTTGGGCCCCGGTCGCAAGCGTCACGCGAGCATCTTGCGTGTTGAAAACCTGCGAAGAGGAGGCTACGACCTTTGCTGCGTGGAATCCGAAACCAAGCTCAAATATCGGCGCGTCGTGATCAAGCTCAGCGGTGAAGCTCTGAGCGGCGCTACCGGTGGTCACGGCATCGACACGGCGACCTTGAAGGCGACAGCCAGCGAGATCGGCGAAGTTCAGGCGACGGGCGTTCAAATCGGGATCGTGGTCGGCGGCGGCAACATCTTCCGCGGCCTGCGCGGCGCCAGCGAAGGCATGGATCGCGCGCAGAGCGACTACATGGGCATGCTGGCCACGGTGATCAACTCGCTCGCGCTGCAAGACGCGCTCGAGCGCTGCGGCGTCAGCACGCGCGTGATGACCGCGATCGAGATCAAGCAGCTGGCGGAGCCCTACATCCGGCGTCGCGCCATGCGCCACCTGGACCGCGGGAACGTCGTCATTTTCGCGGCCGGTACCGGCAACCCCTACTTCTCCACCGACACCGCGGCAGCGCTGCGCGCCATGGAAATTCGCGCCGACGGCGTGCTCAAGGCGACCAAGGTCGACGGAATTTACGACCGCGACCCGCTCCGCCACGCGGAAGCCAAAATGCTCGAGCGCGTCTCCTACGACCGCTTCCTCGCCGACCACCTCGGGGTGATGGACTCCACCGCGGTGGTTTTGTGCCGCGAAAACGGCCTGCCCATCCGCGTGTTCAAGATGACGCGCGGCAACATCCGTCGGGTGTGCATGGGCGAGAACGTCGGCACCACCGTGTCCGACAGCACCTAGTCCATCCGGGCTTGCGCTTGGGCCCGCCCCGAGGCCGGACCCCTGCCCGCTCTCAGGTCGGCGGGGCGGGAGTTTGGGGGTAAGCTGGGGGCCGCATGTGGCAGTCGCTCCCTGAGTTTGGCACGGGCGTCATTTACGCGGTGATGATCGCCGCAGCGTACACCTTCGCGGTAGCGCTCGCCGCCGGCCGCGGACATCCGCGCTTGCTCAAGTCGGCGCGGCTGGGCGCGTACGCGACGTCGGCGCTGGTGCTGTTTTCAGTGCTGCTGCTCACGTACGCGTTCGTGACTCACGATTTTCGCATTCGCTACGTGTCGCGTTACAGCGACCGCTCGATGTCGTCGGTGTACCTGATCACCTCACTGTGGGGCGGTCAGGATGGCTCGTTGCTTTGGTGGTCGCTGCTGCTCGCCGGCTACAGCGCGGGCTGTGTGGCCTGGCTCAAGGGTCGCTATCGCGCGCTGCAGCCCTACGTCATCGCCACGCTGATGGTGATCATCAGCTTTTTCATGGTGCTGATGCTGTTCGCGGCGAACCCATTCGAGGCCAGCATCGCAGGCTCGCGGCCCGACGGCGATGGCCTCAATCCGCTGCTCCAGACCTATTGGATGATCATTCATCCCCCCGCGCTTTATACGGGGTTTGTCGGCTGCTCCGTGCCCTTTGCGTTCTGCGTTGCGGCGCTCGTCACCGGCCGGCTCGACAACGAATGGATCATCGCAGTCCGCAAGTGGATGTTGTTCGCGTTCCTGTTCCTATCGATCGGCAACGTGCTCGGGATGGCCTGGGCGTACGAAGAGCTCGGCTGGGGCGGCTTCTGGGCCTGGGACCCGGTGGAGAACGCCGCTTGTCTCCCATGGTTCACGGCCAGCGCGTTCGTGCACTCGACCATGATTCAAGAGCGCAGGAACATGCTCAAGGTCTGGAACGTGTTCTTGATCTGTCTCACCTTCGGGCTGACGATTTTCGGCACGTTCCTCACTCGCGCGGGCATCATCACCAGCGTACACAGCTTCGCGCAGAGCGATATCGGTCGCTACTTCCTGTGGTTCATCGGCCTGATCGTGGCGGTCAGCCTGGGCCTCACGATTTGGAGGCTGCCGCAGCTACGCGCCAAGGCGGAGCTCGAGAGCGTGGCCAGCCGCGAGGCCATGTTCGTGGTCAACAACTGGGCGCTGCTCGGCGGCATGACCTTCATCTTTTCGGCCACCATGTACCCGAAACTCAGCGAGCTTTGGGGCGAGAACACCACGGTCGGGCCGGCGTTCTTCAACCGCTGGATGGCCCCGATCGGTCTGGTCATCTTCTTGCTGATGGGGCTCGCGCCGCTGTTCGGCTGGCGCAAGACCAGCGAGGACGCGCTGAAGAAGGCGGCGCAAGCGCCGCTCGCGGCGGTGGTCGTGACCGCGCTCGTGCACCTCGCGTTCGGCAAACGGCTCGGTTACGCCCCCTTTGTCGAGAAGGATCCGATGTTCCCCGGCCTGATCGGCACGCTGCTCCAAAAAATCGCCTCCGCAGCGCCGCTCATCACCATCGCGCTGGTGGCCTTCAACGTCGCCGTGATCGTGCAAGAGTTTGCGCGTGGTGTGGCGGCCCGACAGCGCAGCGCCGCGCAGCGCAACGAACGCGAGGGTACCTTGCTCGCGCTCTTTCGGCTCGTGGACAAGAGCCGCCGCCGCTACGGCGGTTACATCGTCCATCTCGGCATCTGTTGCATGTTCGTGGGCTTCGTCGGCACCGCCTGGAACATCGATCAGGAGACCTCACTCGTACCCGGGCAATCCGCGAAAATTGGCCGCTTTCAGCTGACTTACCTGGGTTCGCGCATGTGTCCCGGCAACCCCAATTGCAGTAAGGAAGAGCAGGCCGACCTGAGCAAGCGAATGATCTTCGCGGATCTCGACGTCAAGCGAGACGGTGTCGCGCTTGGCCGCGTGTCACCCGCCAAGTTCATCTTTCACAAGAGCCCCGATGGCCCGACTACCGAGGTTGCGCTGCTGCGCTCACCGCGCGAAGACCTGTACACGATCGTGGGGCAGGTGAACCCGGAGACCAAGCGTGCCACCTTCAAGTTTCACGTGAACCCGTTCGTGTCCTGGGTGTGGATCGGGCTCATCGTGCTGATCTCCGGAGCCTCGATTTCGCTCTGGCCCGAGGTTTCGCTGGGCTCGTCCCGAGTCTGGGCGTTCGCGCGCTCGGGCGCTTCGGTAGCGACAGGAACGATGCTTTCGGTGTGGCTGGCGATGACTCCCGCAGCCGCCTACGCGCAGGAACGACCGCCGTCCGTGAGACCCACGTTGGCCATCGAATCCCCTTTGCCGAGGCTGATTCGGTCGGGCGCCTGGTGGCCTATCGCGCTCGGCTTGAGCGTGGGCGGGCTGACTGCGTTCGGCCTCACCCGGCGACGCCGCGATAGTGTCTAATTTTGCCGAGTTGGCGTCGCTTCATCCACCATGAAATCTTCATCCCTTCGTCCGGCCGAGCTCGGGGCGATCGCGACCCTAGCCACGATCGCCATCGCGGTCGTGGTTGGTTTCAGCTACGGCCTCGAGTTGTCGGTGTTGTTGCTGGCGGCCAGCGCGCTCGGCCTGGTCATCGCGCTGCTCTGGGCGAGCGTGCGCAACCTCACCGGGGAAACGCCGCTCACGCTCGACGAGGCGCTGATGCTCGGCGCGCCAACCGCCGAGGAGGAGCAGAAGCGCGCCGTGCTCCGAGCGCTCAAGGATCTCGAGTTCGAACGCAGCGTCGGAAAGATCAGCGAAGCCGATTACCAGGCGTATTCCGCGCGCTATCGCGAGGAAGCGCGCCGCCTGATCGAGCGCGTGGACGCTTCGCTCGGACAAGCGCGTGAACTGGCGGAAAAGTTGCTGACTGAGCGCGTTCAGGTGTCGAACCTCGACGACTTGGAGAAGCCTCGAGGCGATCAAGCTCCGGACGAGGAGCAAGAGCCCAAAGCTCCTGAGAGCGAGCGGAGCAAAGGGAAGGACACTGCCCCCGTTGACGACGATGACAACGATGACGATGACAGCGATGACGATGACAGCGATGACGATGACAGCGATGAGAAGCTGACCAAGTCGCAACCCCGCAAGCCCGTGGCCGACGCAAAGGCGACTCGGTCGAAGTCCGCGGCGTGCAGCTCGTGCGGACGCAGTAACGACGCCGATTCGAAGTTCTGCAAGCACTGTGGTGCTGCCATCGACGCCCCCGCTCGCTCGGCCCGCAAAGCGCGCGAGCGTGAGGAGAAGACCCGGTGATTCATCGATATTTTCGGCACTTTCTAGCCGCCTCTCTGCTCCTTGCGAGCGGCTCTGCCGACGCCCAACCTGCCGCGTCTCCTCCGTCGCTGCCTCCCGGTCACCCGCCGATTGCCGCACCGAACGCCCCCGCTGGCGTTGCACCGACCACGCAGGCGGTGCCCGCGAGCAAAGCTTCGTCCGGTCACGCAGCGGGAGCCGACACGGCGCGCCCCGCCGGCTCGAGCAACAAGGCGGGAACGAGCGCTGCGCAAGGCCACGCCGCGCCGGCGAACACCGCGCAAGGCCACGCCCCACCGGCGAGCACCGCCGCCGCGCCTCAAGCGCAGCCGGCGCCTCCGAACCCACACGCGGCGCCTGGTGGCCTGCCCCAAGTGCCGCAAGACGAGAGTTTGCCAGCCACCGATCTGCCAAAGGGCAGCATCGAAGTCGTGGTCCTGGATGCGCAAGAGGCACCTCAGGCGGGAGCTGAAGTGCATCTCCACATCAATTTTTCGCGCATTTCGGAGGGTGAATCGCACAACGAGCGCACCCTTCGCACGGACGCCGAGGGCCGCGCGCGCTTCGACGGGCTCAGCGCTGCGAGTGAGTACAGCTATCAAGCCGTCGTTCCGAGCGGCGCCGCGGAGTACTCCTCCGCGCCCTTCAATCTCAACGAGAACGTGGGCCAGCGCCTGCGGCTTCACGTGTTTCCGGTCACTCGCGACATTGGTTCGGCGATGGTGGGAATGCGCGGCTTCGTTTACATCGAGCCGCGCGACGACGTGTTCGCGTTCGAAGTGCTCTACCGCGTCTTCAACATTGGAGCCGTGACCTGGGTGCCCGAAAACGTGGTGATGCACCTGCCGGATGGCTTCAAAGCGTTCAGCGCACCAAAGGGCATGTCGAACACCACGTTCGAGCAAGTGGACGGTGAGGGCGCGCGTCTCGTCGGCACCTTCGATCCAGGCCAGCATGACGTGAGCTTCCGCTTTCAAGTGCCGAAATTGGCCGAACCTGGCGCGATTTTTCGGATCGGCGCGCTGCCGCGCACCGCCGAGCTACGCGTGATCGCGGAGGCCTCGTCGCACATGTCACTCACGGTCGACGGCTTCGAGACCCCTCAGGTTTCGACGAACCAACAAGGCAAACGCGTGCTCGTCACGCGCTTCCTGTCGAAGACCGGCAACGAGCTCGACGGCGGCGCCAGCATCTCACTCGACGGCATGCCGGTGCCCGGCAATGGCCGCTGGATCGCGCTTGCCATCGCCGCGGCGCTCGCCGCGGTCGGGCTCGCGAGCGCGTGGGGCTACATGCGGCTCGATCCCGACGATCAAAGGCAGAACCAAGATCTCGCGAGCGCGAAAGAGTTGCTCTTGGCGGAGCTCGTCGCCGTGGAACGCGCGCGGCGCGCGGGGCAGCTCGGTCCGCGCGCACACGCCGAGGCCAAGCGCACCCTGCTCGACGCGCTCGCGCGCCTCGGCAGCGACGTGCTCGCTCCACCCGCTCGCAAGAAGCGTCGCCGCGCGGCCGCTTAGTCGGTATCGGCTGTATGGCCGAGTAGGGCGATGTATTCCACAGCCTCTGGATAACCTATGGAAATCTCTATGGATCGGTGGTGTGACAGCTCGTGGTCAACCGCGCGTCTGAAGAGTTGCGGGAGGGTGTCCCAGAGCTTAGTGCCTCACTCCCCCCACAGGGCCCGCCTGCTTCTACTGCAATGATTACCGATACTTATGTTCTGTTTCCCCAGACTCCACAGGCCCTATCCCTACTACGATATTTTATTTCTAAATAAGAGATCTAAGAGTCAGAGCCGTCCAGTTGTCCCCCGGACGCCGGTCCGAAAGTTCCCGTTCGGGAAGCGCGCAACCGAGCTAGCGCCGACGGCAGGACGCGGTTAGACGTCCGAGTCCCATGCACGTCGTCGTTAGCAAAAAGGACCTGTTGAAAGTCCTCAGTCGGTGCCAGGGCGTGGCCGACAAAAAGAGCACCATGCCCGTGCTCGGCAACGTTTTGCTCGAGGTCAAATCTCCGGACCGACTGCGCGTCGCTGCCACCGACCTGTACCTGGCGATGAGCACGACGCTTCCCGCCGAGGTGCAGAGCGGCGGATCGGTCGCGGTCGGTGCGCGCGATCTGCTCGAGCGCGTGCGCATGATGCCCGAGGGTCCGCTCGCGATCACGGTGTCGCCCAACGCTGCCACTACGATTCGCGCGGTGGGTTCGGCGCGTCGCTTCACGCTGCACGGCGTGCCCGGCGAAGAGTTCCCAACGCTGCCCGAGCCCGATCCCAACGCTTCCGCGCTGACGCTCGACGCGCGCGCTCTCTCGCGTTTGATCTCGGCAACCTACTTTTCGATTTCGACCGATGACACGCGGCTGCACTTGAACAGCGCGTTGTTCGAGTGGGACGGTGAGCACGTGCGCATGGTCACCACCGACGGGCATCGCCTGTCGAAGATGGAGATGCTGCTGCGCGGCAAGCAAGCTTCCGCAAACCTCTTGATCCCGCTGAAAGGCGTGCTCGAGCTGAAGCGGCTGTGCGACGAGACCGCCGCCGAGGTGAAGGGCGAAGGCGGCAGTGACGTGAGCGAGATTCGCATCCTGCAAGGGGGCCCCAACGCCTTCTTCGAGCTTGCGGGTCTCAGGCTCAGCGTGAAGCTCGTGGACGCGCAGTTCCCGCCGTACGGGCAGGTCATTCCGGAGCGCAGCGAGCACAGCGTGCGCGCGCCACGGTTGCAGCTGGCCGACGCGCTGAAGGCCGTGTCGGTGGCGGCTAGCGACCGCACCGGCGGCATCAAGCTGACGCTCGGCCAGGGCAAGATGCGCTTCGAGAGCGAAAGCCCGGAGAGCGGCGAGGGCTTCGACGAGGTGGCGGTCGACTACGCGGGCGCCGAGATCTCGGTCGGCTTCAACGCGCGCTACTTCCTGGACGTGCTCGGCGCGGTCGAGGACGACGAGGTGGTGCTCGGCATCAGCGGCGAGCTCGACCCGGCCGTGATTCGACCCGCGACCGCGAGCGGCAATGCGACCTACCTGGCTGTCGTGATGCCGATGCGCATTTGAGCGAAAACGCCCGCGAAGGGGTAAAACCCGCGACACCCATCGCGTTCCAGCGCTTGGTCCTGAGCGGGTTTCGCAACTTCGAGCGTGGCGTGCTCGAGCCAGGCCCTCGGCTCAACGTCATCGCCGGCGACAACGGTCAGGGCAAGACCAGCCTGCTCGAGGCCCTCTACTTCGTCGCTACGACGCGTAGTTTTCGTAGTGAGCGTCTGGCGACGCTGGTCCGTCATGGCCAAAACGAGAGCTTCGTGCGCGCGGACATCGGCGAGGGCGGCCATCGGCGTGAACAGTGCGCTGCGTTGGTGAACGGCGTTCGTCGCGTGACCCTCGACGGCAAACGTCCCGAGCGCCTCATCGAGTACGCGCAGCGCACGCCCGTGGTCGCGTTTCATCCGGGCGATCTAGAGCTCGTATCGGGGGCTTCTAGCCTGCGCCGCCGCTTGCTCGACCGGGCCGCGCTTTTCGTCGACCCGGCGGGTTTCGAGCACAAGCCGCGCTACGAGCGGGTGATGAAGGCGCGCCAGCGTGCGCTCGAGGAGCGAGGCGAGCGCGCCCCGGACCTGGAAGCGTACGAGGCGCTCGCTGCGAGCGAAGGCGCTCGCTACCAGCTCGCCCGGCAGCGCGCGGCCGAGGCGTTGCGCAGCTTGCTTTCGCCAGCGTTCGCGCGGCTCGCGCCGGGCTCTCTCGAGCTGTCCACCGTCTACGCGCCAGGCGGTACGACCGACGCGGACGAATTCCGCCGTGAGCTCGCTGGGCGGCGCACCCGGGATCGCGCCCGTCGCTCACCGAGCTTCGGGCCTTCGAAGGACGACCTGGAACTTTCGCTCGATGCCCGCGTGGCGCGCACCCAAGCTTCTCAAGGTCAGCAGCGTATTCTCACCTTGGCGCTCAAGCTCGCGGAGCTCGAATGTATTCGTGACGCGCGCGGCGTGCCCCCCGTGCTCTTGCTCGACGATGTCTCGAGCGAGCTCGATCCGACGCGCACCGGAGCCGTTTACGAGGTGTTGGCAGCGAGCAGCAGCCAAGTATTCGTGACCACCACGCGTCCCGAGCTGTTTCCGACGCCCGCCGAACACGCCGTCGATCGACGTGATTTCGTGGTGGAGGCTGGGGTCGTTCGCGGCGTGAATTGAGGTCCGACAAAGGTGTTTCTCCGAAACCTCTCGGAGACCCGATTTGTGACGCGGTCGGCCGGGCGGTTAGTGTTAGCAATTTGCTACAAATTAAGCCCATTTGGCTTGCGAGAGCGTCCCTGAAAAGCTATAAGAAATGGACGGCCTGACGGGCCCGCTGAGCCACCGAACTGGGCACTTTTTCTGCCCCGTTTTGGCTCTGCACACGGTCCCGCTGTCCGCGACTGCTCCCGGGCCAAGTCGAGCGACCGGAGAGCGACCAATAGAGGACTCGAAGTTGACGACAGAGGCTCAAGAGCCGGCGCCCAAAGCGTCGGACTACGACTCCAGCAACATCACCGTTCTCGAAGGCTTGGAAGCTGTTCGCAAACGGCCCGGCATGTACATCGGGGACGTGCACGACGGCTCGGCCTTGCACCATTTGGTGTGGGAAGCCGTCGACAACGCGGTCGACGAGCACCTGGCCGGTCATTGCAAGGCCGTGCACGTGATCGTGCATTTCGACGGTTCGGTCACCGTCGAGGACGACGGTCGCGGCATTCCCACCGGCATCATGCCGGACCGTGGGGTCAGCGCCGCCGAGGTGGTCATGACGGTGCTGCACGCCGGCGGCAAATTCGACCACTCCAGCTACAAGGTCAGCGCCGGTTTGCACGGCGTTGGCGTGAGCGCCGTGAACGCGGTTTCCGAGTGGCTGCGCCTGGAAATTCACCGCGAAGGCAAGGTTTGGTTTCAGGAGTATCGGCGCGGCGTGCCGCAGGCGCCCTTGGCCGCCATCGGTGAAAGTGACCGCACGGGCACGAAGATTACGTTCAAGCCCGACCACGAGATCTTCACCAACACCGAGTACAGCTACGACATCCTGACCAATCGCTTGCGCGAGCTGTCGTTCTTGAATTCGGGTCTTCTGATCGAGCTCAAGGACGAACGCGCCGATCGCCTCGATAACTACCAATACAAAGGCGGCATCGCCGAGTTCGTGGCGATGCTCAGCAAGACCAAGGAGCCCGTTCACGAGGAAGTGATCGCCTTCACGGGTGAGTTCCCGACCGGTGACGGCAAGGGCACCATGGTGGTCGACCTCGCGCTGCAGTGGACCAACAGCTACACCGAGCAGATCCTCTGCTACACGAACAACGTCTTCAATCGCGACGGCGGCACGCACCTCACCGGGCTGCGTACGGCACTGACTCGTTCGCTGAACAACTACGGTCAGGCGCAAAATCTATTCAAGGACGCGAAGAACGGGCTGACCGGGGACGACACGCGCGAAGGCGTGTTCTGCGTCATCCACGTGAAGCACCCGGACGCGTCGTTCGACTCGCAGACCAAGTCGAAGTTGGTTTCGAGCGAGGTGAAGGGCGTAGTCGAAAACTCGGTGAGCGAGTACGTTCTGCGCTTCTTCGAGGAGAATCCGCAGACCGCGCGCAAGATTCTGGAGAAGGCGATCGTCGCCGCCAAGGCGCGTGAGGCCGCGCGCAAGGCGCGCGAAGTGGTGCGCAAGGGCGTGCTCGACAACACCTCGCTCTCCGGCAAACTCGCGGATTGCCAGAGTAAGGATCCGGCGATCAGCGAGCTTTACATCGTCGAGGGTGAAAGCGCCGGCGGTAGCGCGAAGCAGGGTCGAGATCGGCATTTTCAGGCCATTCTGCCCTTGAAGGGCAAGATTCTGAACGTCGAGCGCGCGCGGCTCGACCGCATGCTGTCGTCGCAAGAAGTGGCGACGCTGATTTCCGCGCTCGGCTGCGGCATCGACGAGAGCGGCCAGTTCGATCTCTCGAAGCTCCGCTATCACAAGATCATCCTGATGACTGACGCCGACGTCGACGGCAGTCACATTCGCACGCTGCTGCTGACCTTCTTTTATCGTCAGATGCGCGAGACGATCGAAAAAGGCTACCTGTTCATTGCGCAGCCGCCGCTCTACGGCGTGCGCAAGGGTAAGAAGATCCTGTATCTGAAGGACCAGCCTGCGCTCGATCGCTTTCTGATTGAAAACGGTATCGAGGACATGGTCGTGCAGGCGCAGAAGGGGCCCTCCCTGGCGGGCTTGCCGCTCTATAACCTGGCCACGCGCTTGCGCTCACTGCGCGGCATTCTGGGCAAGATCGATCGGCGCGCCGATGCCCGCGTGGTGGCGGCGCTGCTGCGCACCAGCCCGCTCGCGCTCGCCGATTTCCGCGACCACGAGAAGGTCGAGGCAGCTGCGAAGAAGCTCGAGGTCGCGCTGACCGAGCGCTACCCCGACCTCTGCCCGCTCAGCGTGGTGGTGGATTGGGAGAAGGCGCATGGCGCGGGGCGCATCGTCGCCCGTTTCCGGCCCGGCGCTTCCACGCGCCCAGCCGCGCTCGATTGGGAGCTCGCCGAGTCCGCCGAGTATCAAGAGCTGCTCTCGATTTGGGAGGACATTCGGTCCATCGGCCCGGCGCCATACACGGTCAAGATCGGCGCGGGCGAGGCGATGGAGCTGTCGGATGCCGACGCGTTGGAGTCGCTGATCGCCGAACGCGGTCGCAAAGGCATGCAGATCACCCGCTACAAGGGCCTGGGCGAAATGAACGCCGACCAGCTCTGGGAAACGACCATGAGCCCGGACGCGCGCACGCTGCTGCAAGTGCGCGTGAACGACCCGGTGCGGGCGGACGAGCTGTTCAGCGTGCTGATGGGCGATCAGGTCGAGCCGCGGCGGCAGTTCATCGAAGAGAACGCGCTCAACGTGCGCAACCTGGATATCTGATTCACCTGCCCGCCCGAACCGGCTCCCTGCGGAAGTCCCGCGTTTAGCCCCGTTTCGCGTCGCACGCGGCGGTCCCTGGCGCCTGTCGTCGTACGGGAAGGGTCTCCTTTGTCGGCGATGTAAAGCTCCCTCGCTCCAGGCCGCGGTACGGGTTGCGAGTCCGTCGGACGCGGTTGCGGCGAAGGACGCCACCTGCGCTCGTCGCGCGGGCACGAGTCGCTGGGCTCGATGTCACTTGTGCTGTTTTGCCCCGGCGCGACCCGTTGTAGAAATTAGGCAAGAGATCAACTGGCGATCATCGCGATGCGGTCTGCTCCACTGCCTCGCCCTCTGCGCGGTTCGCCAAGCGCAGCGATGACTGCCTCGCACCAGGCGCTCGTGGACCGCGGAGTCTAGATTCCGCTGATTCCCGCAGATTCGTAGTGCGCGACGGACCAACTCCTCCCTCGCGCTGCCGGGAGTGTCGAGCGGATTGGTGCGGGCGCGGCACTTGAATAAGCGCGAAGGGCGCGCGCGAACTCGCGCCCTCAACTCGGCGCCTGCCGCAGTCCTCGTGATCACGGGGGGAAGTCGACTGCGTCGCGCGGTTGCTCGGCTCGCGGCGCAATTTGGCGAGTCGTTCGGCGATTCACGCGACCGTCGAGCTGATGACGAACCCGCTGTTGTCACGTCACTGGGTGTCGGACACGCCGCCCCCGTCGAGGGTGTCGGACACTCTCCGCGAAGCACGAGGGGGAGAGTGTCTACAGCGTCGAGGGTTGTTGCCCGAAAGCGAGGCTCGACGGCGTGAACGCTCGGCGCGCAGGCTTGTCTCATCCGTGGACGCGAGCGCGCCCCTTCTTCGCCAGCCCCCAGAAGCGTGGGCCGCGGCCTCTCACGAAGCTCGATTTTGGCTAGCAAAAGAGGGCTTGCGTGCTTCTCGTACCCGAGCGAAAAAGGGCTCACAGAGGTAGCGAAAGAGGGTCACAGGCTACTCGGCCGGAGTGGGCGAGCCGCGAGCTCGAGCACACCGGAGAGTAGCGCGCCAAGCGTGGTTGCAGCGATACACCCGCGAGGGTGTTACGGAAAATCGGTGCTTGGTGTTGGTTTGGTAGCCTTCCTCACGCGCCTGCGGTGAGAGGCGTTCTTAACGTGCGCTCGGACATTTCCTTGCGTGCTTCAGCAGTGCTGCGCGCGCGCATTCTCGATACGAGCTCGAACCCTCACGGATGACGTCCGAGAGCGACCTACAAAAATTCCTTTTGACGACTTTCGCCACTACCCATCAGGCAGGAGTTGGAGTTACCCTGCTCGTAATTGAGGGAAACTTCGGGGTCGATGACCCCAAAGCAGTCTCACTTGCTCGACAGAAAGGAGGGGCCAGTTGACCCGCTTTCTCGGGTCGGTCTGGCACGGGATACAATGGCAACGAAAGGCACGAAACGTATCGGTCAGCTCATTCGTTCCGCCCGAATGCACCGAGGTCTCACGCAAAAAGACCTCGCGCGCAAATTGGGTGTTCGCTCGGGAAGTTACGTCGGCATGTTGGAGTCCGGGCTTTGCAAGGGAATCGGTATTTCGCGACTCGAAGAGATCGCGACGTTCCTCGACGTGGACGGAACCGATCTCTATCGTTGGATGGCGGCGGCAGGGCACTTGCCACCTCAACTCTTCGGCGCGCTGATGAAGCGACCCGAGCGTTGGGATGACATCGTCTCGCTGCTAGGACCTGCGGCAGGCGGTCGCTCGCCGCGTTCTTCGCGTCGTCCGCGCGCTCGCGGCTGAGGGGCCACCGTAGGGTCGCGGGCGCTGTCGGTTGCGCGCGAGCCACGCTCGAACCTTTCGAGCGCAGCCGCGCAACGAAAACCAGCGGCGCCCGCGGACGCGGTCTTTCCCCCCACCAACAGCGTGTTCGCGCTCCACGCAAGTGGAGCGCTGGAGTGCACGTGTTGTTGCAGCGCCGGGCGAGCGGACAGCGCCGCGGCGGAATCTCCAGCAGAAGGGCCCTGCGTCAGCGGGACGCGCACTGCGCGCCAGCCGGAAGTAAGCAGTTCGGTAGGACTCCGCAGCACTTGAATGGCAGGTCGCTCTGACTCCCGCCGCGGGAGCGCAGCCGGCAGGCCGCTGAGTGCATGGATCGACGGGCTCAGTGCAGGAAGTGGGAGCGCGGCGCCCCACATCACCAGGTTTGTCCCGTTTGGGGTGCCCTGCTGAAGTGCGATTGCCGCGCTCGGCCTCGAGCGCGGCTTCGCCCACAATTCGGCCGGCTTGGGTCCGCGGCGTTGGGTCTGTGGACCGCTGGGACGGTGCGGCGCTCCCAGCACGCGGGCTCCGTTACCTTCTGGCCTCCATTCCAGTGACGGGCACGGCCTCGGAATCCGCGGCCCCGCTACAGCGACGGGCAGAGGCTCGTTACTGGCTTCCGTTCCAGCGGTGGGCAGGCGCGGCTGCTTGGGTCGCTCGGGTTGGCTTCGGAACCTAGGTTCGGGCATCCAGGGGCAGCGCGCCCGTCGCAGTGGGGCCAAAAAACGAGGGCACGCCTGCCCCTTGATTGGCTAGGACGGCGACTTAGGTTGATGGCCGGCGCAGAAAACTCGCCGAACGGAGATCGCGATGCGGATGGATCGATTGACGACCAAGAGCCAGGAAGCGGTGCGCGCTGCCATCGACACAGCGGGCAAGCGTGGCAATCCCGAGGTGATCCCGGAGCATCTGCTGGTCGCCATTTTAGAGCAAGAGGGCGGCGTGGGCGCGCCGCTGGTGGAGCGCGCCGGCGCGCAGAGCAAGGCTTTGGTGCGCGAATTTTCACAGCGAGTCGAAGGGCTGCCGCGAGTGTCTGGCGGCGCGGAGCCGACGTTCGGGCGGCGCGCGGTGCCGCTCTTGAATCAGGCCGAAGAAGAGGCCAAGCGCTTGAAGGACGACTACGTGTCGGTCGAGCACTTCTTGCTCGCTGCCGCGAAGGGCGACAAGGACGTGCAGGCGGTCTTCGATCGCCACGGGCTGTCGTATGACAAGTTGGTCCGCGCCCTGGCCGAGATCCGCGGTAGCCAGCGCATCACCGATCAGGACCCGGAAGCGAAATTCCAGGCATTGGAGAAGTACACGCGCGATCTGACCGCGCTGGCCAAGCGCGGCAAGATCGACCCTGTGATCGGGCGCGACGAGGAGATTCGGCGCGTGATGCAGGTGCTCTCTCGTCGTAGCAAGAACAACCCGGTGTTGATCGGCGAGCCTGGCGTGGGCAAGACCGCGATCGCCGAGGGTATCGCGCATCGCATCGCCAGCGGCGATGTGCCGGAGTCGTTGAAGGACAAGCGCATTCTGGCGCTTGATTTGGCGAGCATGGTGGCCGGCGCGAAGTTTCGCGGTGAATTCGAGGACCGCCTGAAGGCGGTGTTGAAAGAGGTCGAGGCGGCCGCGGGCAACGTGATCCTGTTCATCGATGAGCTGCACACGTTGGTCGGCGCGGGCGCGGCCGAAGGCGCGATGGACGCGGCGAACATGCTGAAGCCAGCGTTGGCGCGCGGTGAGCTGCGCGCGATCGGCGCAACCACGCTCGACGAGTACCGAAAGCACATCGAGAAAGACGCGGCTCTCGAGCGGCGCTTTCAGCCGGTGATGGTCACGCAACCGACCGTGGCGGACACGATCGCGATCTTGCGCGGCCTGAAGGAGCGCTACGAGCTTCACCACGGCATTCACATTAAAGATTCGGCGCTGGTCGCGGCAGCGACGCTCAGCGATCGCTACATTACCGAGCGTTTTTTGCCGGACAAGGCGATCGACTTGGTTGACGAGGCGGCCAGCAAGATCAAGATGGAGATCGATAGCCTGCCCTTCGAGATCGATCAGATCGAGCGGCGGCTATTGCAGCTTCGAATCGAGGAGCAAGCGCTGAAAAAGGAGCGCGATAAGGCCAGCCAGGCGCGCCTCAGCGACTTGCTGCGCGAGATTTCCGAGCTTTCGGCGGAGCGGGATCGCACGCGTGCGCAGTGGATGCGCGAGAAGGAGATGATCGCGCAGCTGCGGGAGCAGCAAGCAAAGCTCGAGGAGATGCGCGGTGAGGAAGAGCGCGCGCGCCGCGCGGGCGACTTGGGCAAGGCGGCCGAGATTCACTACGGGCGCATTCCCGAGGCCGAGCGCGCGCTCGAAGCCGCGCGCGCCGAGCTGAACGAAATGCAGAAGCACGGGGCCTACCTGAAGGAGGAGGTCGGCGAGGAAGACATCGCGGCCATCGTCTCGAAGTGGACCGGTGTACCGGTTTCGAAGATGTTGGAAGGGGAGATGCAGAAGCTCCTGCACATGGAGGAGAATCTGCGCCGCCGCGTGATCGGACAGGATGCCGCGCTGACGGCGGTGGCGAACGCAGTGCGCCGCTCGCGCGCAGGCCTCGGCGACACGCGCCGACCGATCGGGAGCTTCTTGTTCCTGGGCCCGACCGGTGTCGGGAAGACCGAGACCGCACGAGCGCTGGCGGAGTTCTTGTTCGACGACGAAAAGGCCATGATTCGCGTGGATATGAGCGAGTACATGGAGCGCCACGCGGTCTCGCGGCTGATTGGCGCGCCGCCCGGCTACGTCGGCTACGACGAGGGTGGTCAGCTCACCGAGCCGGTACGCCGCCGGCCGTACAGTGTGATCTTGTTCGACGAGATCGAGAAGGCGCACCCCGACGTGTTCAATACCTTGCTGCAGCTGCTCGACGACGGGCGGCTCACGGATGGTCAGGGGCGCACCGTGGATTTCAAGAACACGGTCGTGATCCTGACCAGCAACGTGGGTAGCGCCGAGCTCAGCGCCGTGGAGGAGCGGCGGGATCTCGGAGACGCGGAGCGCGAAGAGCTTTCACAAAAGGTCGCGCTCGAAGCATTGAAGCAGCAATTCCGCCCGGAGTTCTTGAACCGACTCGACGAAATCGTGGTCTACCAGCGGCTCGCGCGGGAACAGCTACGCCGAATCGTCAACGTGCAACTCGGGTATTTGGCGGCTCGGCTCGCGCAGCGCGACTTGAAGCTCGACATCAGCGAGTCCGCACAGGACTACCTGGCGGAGGTTGGCTGGGACCCGCAGTTTGGCGCGCGGCCGCTGAAGCGGGCGATTCAGAGGCACCTGGAGGACGCGCTGGCGCGCCGAGTGCTGGCCGGTGAATTCCTGCCGGGTGACACGATCGTGGTGAACCGAGAGCCGAACGGCGAGCTCCGGTTCACGCGGCGCGCTGCGGCGGACTCGAACGCGCCCGCGGCTTCGACCGCCGAGCGCCCGATGGCTCAGGCGTGACGCACTAGCTTCGAGGCGCGCCGCGGTGAATACTCGGGGGCAGTGCTCTCGCGAACCCTTCTGCTCGGCGCGCTACTGCTGGCCGGGGCGAAGCTTTTCTTCCCCGGAAAGTGGCGGGAGTTCGGGCAGCGGTTCAATCGCGTGATCAACAAGATCCTGATCGCGATCGCCCTGGTATATTCGGCGCAGATCGTGTGGTGGTTGGTGCAGCGCTAGTCGGCCACGCTCGGGTCGCGTTCCTGCGCGGGCGGAGGGCCGAGCGGCGGTAGATTCGGCTTTTGGCGCAGGCTCTCGTTGCAGAGCCGCAGGCGGCTGCCGCTTTCGACGAGCTCGCTCGCCCTGGCTTCTAGCTCGCGGCGGCAGCGGCTCTCCGCGCTCGCAGCGAGCTCCGCGTCCTTCTTCTGCGCTTCCAGGTCGCGGCCGAGCTGCTCGAAGCGCGTGGCCAGGCTGGCAGCTTGCTTTTCGGCGCGGTCGCGCGCGCTGACGCATTCGGCGAGGTCGGCGCTTGCCGCGCGGCATTGGGCGAGTCGGTCTTCGCTGCGGGCGTCTTTGCCCTTCTCGCTGCGCGGCTCGGGCGGCGGCTCGGCTGCGCGCCGCGTGGCGTCGTTGCTCGCGCGTGCGAGGAGAACCTGGTTGGTCTCAGCTAGCGCTTTCTGCGCTTTCTGCGCTTCCAGCTCGCGCGCGAGGGTCGCGTTGTTTCGCGTCGCGTCGGCGCGCTCGGCGCGGGCGCGCGCTTTGTAGTAGGCGAAGCGTTCGCGCTCCGCCGCCCAGCCGAGGCCGACCGCGATCAAGCCGGCTGCGCTGGCCACGGCCACCAGTTTGCTTCCCCAGGTGCCGCTGCGCTCCAATTCGCGCGCGGGAGCGAGCCTCAGGAAGTCGCGCTCGTCGTCGGTCAGGCGAGCCTCGGGTTCGGCCTCGCGCAGCAGCTGAATCAGGCGCTTTTTGGGGGGAGCGCGGCGCTCGGTCACCCAGGCGTGCACGGCTTCGGACAGTTCGGCGTTGGGCTGCGCGAGGCGCTGCAGCTCGAGCGCGACGTCGGCCATGTCCGGGCGCTGGTCAGGGTCCCGGGCGACCATGGCCAGCAGCAGCGCGCGCCACTCGGGCGGGAGCGGCGGGCCTTGCTCCAGCACGCGCTCGAAGTCTTCGGGCGAGAAGGTGGTTCGGTTGGCCTCGAGCGTCTCGTGGTCGAGGCCGAGGGCGGTGATCGTCAGCATCACGCCCAGCGCGAACACGTCCGCGCGACCGGTGACGGCGTGCGCCGCGCCGCCCTGCTCGGGCGCCATGTAAGGCGGCGAGCCCATCACGGTACCGAATTCGGTGTGGTGGGGCGTGAACGACGCGTGCATGCCCGCGAGCAGGCTAATCGGCGCCTTCGCGATGCCGAAATCCACGATTTTTACGCTGGGCGGCGCGTTTTCGGTGCGGTGCGTGACCAGCACGTTGTCCGGCTTCAGGTCGCGGTGCACGATGCCGCGCGCGTGCGCGGCGCTGATCGCGCGCGCGACTTCATGGCCGAGCCGCGCGAGCTCGTGGAGATGCACGGCGCGCGCGGAGCTTTGACGGCCGCGCCGCCTGCGCAGTGACTCCGAGAACGACTCGCCGTTCACGTATTCCATGGCCAAGTAGCAGGGCTGTTCGTCCGGCGCGCTTCCCGCGTACACCTTCACGATGCGCGGATCGCCCACCGCGTTGGCGATGCGCTCTTCGAACAGGAAGCGCGCGCGCACTTGGCGCGCGATGGCTGGGTCGAGCTCGCTGCGCAGCACCTTCAGCGCGACTTGCCGATCGGTCTCGGGGTCGCGGGCCAAGTACACCTCGGCGAAGGCGCCATGTCCCAAGCGGCGCTCGATGCGATAGGGGCCGATTCGCTGGGGCAGCGCACCACCGGCTCCGGGGCCGACTTCGGGATTAGTAGGATTATTCGAGTCTGACATGGGCGCTGATTCGAAACGGTAATGCGCCGGCGCGCCATTGAGCAAAATCCAGGCAATCTGTGGCGCTGACGCACGATATCGGAGGGGAATGGGGGCCATTCCCCGGCAGCGTTTTGGCCTGACGCGCGCGCGGTCGCGTGAGACCCTTGGCAGTGATGACGTCGGCCCAGGTCGCGTCGGGACTTCGTGCCATGTTGTTAAGCTCCAAGCTGCCCTCGGTCGAAACCACGATCTTCACCGTGATGTCGCGGCTCGCCGAGCAGCACGGCGCGCTCAACCTGGGCCAGGGCTTTCCGGACTTCGATCCGCCACCCGAGTTGCAGGCGGCGCTCGCGCGTCACGTTTCGAGCGGGCACAATCAGTACGCACCGATGGCCGGCGTGCTGCGGCTGCGCGAACAAATCGCGGTCAAGCTCGGGCGCGACTACCGCGTCGCGCTCGATCCGGTGCACGAGATCACGGTCACCAGCGGTGCGACCGAGGGCATTTTCGACGCGATCGCCGCGGTGGTCGGCCCGGGCGATGAAGTGGTCATGCTCGACCCCTGTTACGACTCGTATGAACCGGCGGTACGCTTGCAGAGTGCGCAGCCGATCCACGTGCCGCTCGTGCCCGGCCGTTTCAGCATCGATTTCGAGCGGCTGCGCGCGGCGCTGAGCGAGCGCACGCGGCTCGTGATCGTGAACTTTCCGCACAACCCGAGCGGCGCGGTGCTCAGCGCAGAGGACTTGGAGCGCCTGGCCGAGTGCGTGCGCGGCACGAACGCGCTCTTGCTGTCGGACGAAGTGTACGAGCACATCGTGTTCGACGGCGTGCCGCAACACAGCCTGCTCGGTCACGCCGAGCTACGCGAGCGGACCTTCGTCGTGGGTTCGTTCGGCAAGGCCTACCACGCGACCGGTTGGAAAGTGGGTTGGGTCGCGGCACCTCCGGCGCTCAGCGTGGAGCTACGCAAGGTGCATCAATTCGTGACTTTCAGCACGTCGACCGCAGCGCAGCACGCGTTTGCCGAGGTGCTGGAAGCGGATCGCGGCCAGCTTGCGGCGCTCGCGGGCTTCTATCAACGAAAGCGGGATGCGTTCCGCGCGCTGCTCGCGGCCTCGCATTTGCGACTGCTCCCCGTGGCGGGGACCTACTTCCAGCTCGCGGACTACTCTGCCCTTTCGAACGAACCGGACGTCGCTTTTGCGCGTCGGCTGGTGGCGGAGGTGGGCGTCGCGGCCATCCCGATTTCGGTGTTTTACGCCGAACCTCCGCCCGATCAGCGGCTGATCCGCCTGTGCTTCGCGAAGAGCGACGCGACGCTCGAGGAGGCCGCCGCACGCCTGAATTCCCTGCGGGCTCCCGCGCCGCAGGGCGGCTGAAAAACAGGGGGAGTTCCTGCGATGCCCGACGAACGCACCGGGTTCGGAGGATAGCGCTCGTGCCTCGAGTCCATCGACAGTCGACCCACTTAGATGGTCGTGCAGGCGTGTTGCGGTAAACACGCGTATACCGCGCGTGCTAGTCTGCAGGCGGTGGTGCCAAGAGAGGCGAAGTTTCACATCGAGAGTCGAGTCGGGCGCCTGATCGAGACGCGACTCGAGTGGCTCGGTTCGGCAAGTGACGTGCTCGCAATCGAGCGCGCGCTGGGCCAGGCCTTCGTGCAAGCTGGCCCGAACCCAATCATTTGCTCGGACTGGCGGGGCATCGACGTGTTCCCTCCCGATGTCGGCGACGCGCTGCTCGAGGTGCTGCGGCGTGACAATGCTCGCATCGAACGAAGCGCGGTGCTTCTCTCCGCCGGGAGCGCGATATTCAATCTGCAGGTCGAGCGGTTGCTGCGAGAGGCCGGCAACCCGTCGCGGCGCGCGTTTCGTGACGTCGAGCTACTGCTCGCCTGGGTGGGCGAGGTGCTGCGTCCAGAAGAGCTGGAGCGCGCCCGCGCGCTGTTCGCCAAGTGACCTCGAAAAGGCGGAATCAGGCCCTGCGCTCTTGCCTGGCGCTCACGTTTGCGGTGCTGAGCGCGGGCTGCAATCGCTCCGACTCATCCGAGCGGAACAAGCCGCCGGCGTCCCTCGGCGCGAGCGCGGCGAGCGCCCCGAGCGCGCCCAGCGCGGGATCGGCCGGCCCGTCCATCGTGGTCAGCGCGCGGCCTCCCTGCATCACCCCCGAGAGTGTTGCTGTCAGTCCGCTCAGCTCGCTCTCCGGAGAAACGAGCGCGGAGAAGGCAGCGGTCCTCGCTGCGCGCCGGGAGCTCAGTCGCTTGCTGGAAGTGCCCGCGGACTATTTTGGGAACGTCCAGACAGCCGGGGATCTGGTGTTGCTCGAGCTCTGGCACCGTTCGGCGTTCCCACCGGACGGTTGCATTCAGGCTGGCTCCGCTGGAGGGAAGCGCCGAACGCTCAGCTACGATCCGCGAAAACAACGCATCGTCAGCAGCAAGGTGTGGGAGCCCGAGGCGGAGGCCGAGCCAGGTAGCGTACGGCCGCGAGCGGCCGACTAGAGCTAACCCGGGAACGAGCCCGAGACGCCGGGCGCGGCCTCGCTCGCAGGAGGCGGGGGCGGCGGCGCGGAGTTCGGCGAGGCGGGCGCTGGCGCGGGACTAGGCGCGGGCGCTGGCGCCGGAGAGGGCGCCGCCCCGGGCGCTGGTGACAATGGGGCAGGAGGGGGAGCGGTCGTCGGGCTCGCCCCGGGCTGAGCCCCGTATACCCGCTCGGTCTCTTCGGGGCTGCGCCATTTCTTCGAGTTGGGGCAGCTCTTGAAGCGGAGCTCGACATCGTCGCACGATTCGTGGAGCAAGCGCTTTTCGGCGGGCAGCACGGCCGGCACGATGTCGTCCCAGCGCCAAACCAGACCGCCGCCCAGGTACAGCACCTGGGTGCCCGAGAACGCGCTGCCGAACGACGAGAGGCCAACGTTGGCGGTGAAGTCGAAGTAGTCGGAAGCGTGCAGTGCGATGTCGAGCCCAGCGCGCGCGCCGACCGCAGCGCTGGTCTTGAGATCCACCGTTTGGCCGATCAGATCTTCTACGTCGCTCGAGGTGAAGTCGACCTTCACTTCACCGGTCATTTGGTTGACCGTGACGTACTTGCCGGCGTCCTCGGGAGAGATGTGAAAATCGTGGATTTCGGTGTCCAAATTCACGCTGGGCGAGAACTCGAACCAAGGCGTGATGCTGATGGCTTTAGCCGGCGTGATGGGTACGCCGAAGCCGAGCGTGAGCGGCAGCGTGAGATAGTTGCGTTCTCCGCTGATCAACGCGGTCGGCGCGCTGCCGACGTAGAAGTCGATCGCCGTGAGTGGCAAGCCGTTGTCGAAGCGGCGCGTGACCGGCAGGTTGAACACCGCGGTCGCGCTGCCCGAGAGGCCGTGCGAGGTGGGGTCTCCTGAATCGCTGCTCAGGTTCAGATAGTAGAGACCGAACTGCGAGCTCAGCTTCCCGCCGGTCGAGCTGAAATTGGCGTGGTAGCTCACCATGTTCAGGCTGCCGCCATCGAGCGAGCCATGCCGGTAGCCGAACACGACGCTCGAGGCGCGCGCATCCCACGTGGAAACCACGACGGGATGAGTACCCGGTCGGGCTCCGGCGTCAGGGGCGAGCGTGCTGAGCCAAGCGAATGCGGGCAACGTTCGCAGGATGAACGAGAAGACTGACGAGCGGCCGAGCTGTTTTTCGCGCATCTCCCGGGACCTTCATCCCGCGAACGGCAATGCTCGCGACCGACTTAAGAGCGCGGCGCCAATCCCACCGCTCGGCCGAACGATGGCCTGCTCTCAGGCCGGAACAGCCCCTATTCAGCGCAATCCGGCCGATGTCTCGAGTCGCTCGCACGCCGAGACATCGGCCGTTTCCGTGAACCTGCGCGAAGCGGGCGGCCCTACTTTGCGGTCGCCATTTCGCCGTCCGTCAGCGCGTCCAAAGACTTGTCGGCGGCTTCCTCCTCATGCTCGTCATGGGCAGGAGCGGGGGCCTTTGCGACCACGGCGAAGCGCCCGCAAGCGAACAGCACCCCAGCGACCACGAAGTAAGCGCCGACTACGGTCGGGTTCTGGAACGCGCCGACCTCCTCGCCATGCATGAGGCCGAAGAAAGTGAGCAGACCACCCGCGGCCGCAAAGCCCGACGCTTTGGAGAAGTCACGATCGATGATGAAGACCGTGACCGCGCTGAGAATTACGCCAGAGAGAATCGAGCCACCGCCGAGGATCGACAAGCCGTGATACATGACGCCGACCTGCTTCATCGACGCGACCATGTCGGCCGTGACGTGGTGAATGTTCGAGATTGCGCCCAGGGAATTGTCGATCTGAAGCTTGCCCCACGCGGCCAGCGAGGGGACGAGCGCGACCACGATGGCCGGCGCGTGGCGACGCGGGCTCTCCTGAAACGCCTGAGATCCGATTAGCATGCCGATGTACAGCAGGATCGGCGAGATCGCGACGACCGGAATCAGCGCGGTCATCAGCGAAATGATGCCGAACCAGGACAGCAAGATGACCATTACCCCGGTTGCGACCGAGTAACCAATGCGCCCGCCCATCGCCTTCCAGCCGGGATGGCCGATGTAGACCGCGTTGATGTACGGATTGCCCATCAGACACCCGACCAGGCTGATCACGCCGTCGGCGGTGAGCACGCGGGTAGTCGGATACTCGTCGCCTGCTGCAGAAGCGCTGACGACGTTGTCCATCGCTTCGACCAAATCATAGATACCGAACGGGATCGCCGTGACCAGGATGACCTTGAGAAAGGTCCAGTTCAGTCCGCCGAGCACCAGGCCGATGACCGGGTGTGGGACCGCGAAACCGAACGTGTCGAACGAAGCCTTGAGCGCTTCGGCGCTCATTCCGCCGAAATTCAGGCCGAACAGGTTCGAACCCCAAGCGATCAGCGTGCCCGCGGCGATCGCGACCAAGCCTGCAGGCACGCCGCCGTATTTGACGCCGCCGAACCAGCTCACCAAGATCACGGCGAAGCACACCACGCCGACCATCGGCGTCATGAACATCTCGAGTGCGGGCTTCATGGAGATGAAGGTGATCGCCACGCCCGCCAGCGCGCCGAGCAGCGCCGCCTTGGGCGTGATTCTGCGGATGATCGGGGCTAAAAAGCCGCCACCCATCAGCACGAAGCTCTGAATGAACACCCACACGAGCCCCGCTTGCCAGCCCTTCACGGGGTCACCGGTGGCGAGCTTGACCGGCAGCATGATCACCAACGTGACGATGAACATATGCGGCACGCTGATGCCGGAAGGCAGCGCACAGACGTCGTTGCGCCCGGTCTTCTGCGCCAAGCGGTAAGCCAGCCAAGCGTAGTACAGGGTGCTCATGCACATCATCATCCCGGCGGCTGGGAGGATGCGCCCGAACACCATCTCGTTCGGCATCTGCAGGACGAATCGCAGCAGAGCGCTGAGCGTCAGGAGGTTTACCAGGATGTTGGTGCCGAAGCCGAAGAACGCATTCCAGTCGCCCGGGACCCAGAGTTTGGGCTTGAGTCCGAGTAGAGACGACGGCGATGAGCTAGCTGTCATGGCGGGTACTCCGATGAACTGTGTACGGTTTGAGTTTGGGGCTTAACCGAGCGCGGAAAGGATGCGGGTGGAGTCCGAGACCCAGCCGAAAATGCCGCCCTGCGCTTTGATCATGCGCAGCGCGACTTCGTGGAATTCCGGGAAGTACGAGCCACAACAGTCGCTCGGCACGATGCAGCGGTAGCCGCGATCGTTGGCCTCGCGCACGGTGGTGTGCACGCACACCTCGGTCGTGACCCCGCACACGATCAGTGATTCAATCTTGCGATTCTGGAGGATCGCACCGAGATCGGTGGCGTAGAAGGCGCCTTTGCCGGGTTTGTCGATCACCGGCTCGCCCTCGATCGGGTACAGCGCCGGGATGATGTCGTGACCGGGTTCGCCCCGAACCAGAATTCGCCCCATTGGCCCCTTGGCGCCGATGCGCATGCTCGGCGCGCCGCGCTCGACCTTGGCGCGCGGCGCGTCCGAGAGATCTGGGCGGTGCCCCTCGCGCGTGTGAATGACGAGGATGCCCTTCTTGCGTGCGGCGTCGAGCAGCGCTCGGCACGGCCCCACCGCCTTGCCGAGCAATGACACGTCGTTGCCGAGCGTCTCCCCGAAGCCACCCGGCTCCAAGAAGTCGCGCTGCATGTCGATCACGACGATCGCGGTGCGCTCGAGATTGACTGGGATCGGCTCGGGCTCAGCAGGGATGATGGTCGCCATGGCAGGACGAAGCCTGCCCCTGCCGGGGTTTCGCCCGATTTTCGGACGGGTCTCCGGAACAATCCTATTTCGGATCTCCGTAAAGAATCCCGCGCCCGCCAGTACCGACGTAGACGCGACCGAAGCGCTTGAGATCACCCGTGATTGAGCCGACGAACCCGAATTGGTGGGCATCGTCATTGATGCGCACCCAGGTGACACCCAGGTCATCGGAGCGGAAGAAGCCAGCGCTGCCCTTCACTTTGCCGACCAGGTACACCGACGGATTGACGCGCCCCGGCGCTGGGCGACCAAAGCCGAGCGCGTGACTCTCCTCTACCGTACCGAGCTCTTTGAAGGTGGTGCCTGAGTCGGTGGAGCGATAGACGTCCTTGCTGCTGGTGACCCACACGTCACCTTCGACTCCCGGCATCGCCTCGATCGAACCCGACGTGCGCGCGTAGTCGGGAAGCTCCGGGAGACCAGAGGCAGTCTTTTCGAAGTTCGCCGCGCCGTCCCGACTCACGTAGATGTTCCCGGCTGCGGTATCGAGCACGTAAAACTTCTTCGGGTTCATGCGATCCGCAGCGGGACGCAAGTTCACCGGAACCCAGCCCGCAGACTCGACCGGGTTCGGCAGCCCTACGGTCTTGCTCCAGCTTGCGCCGCGGCTGCGAGTGTAAACCGGAGTTTCTTTTTTCACGGCCCACAGGATGGTCGACGCATCAGCGGCAACCGCGACCACACCGCCGGTGTCGGCGCCCTTGGGTTCGCTCGCAAAGGGAGCCCAAGTCTTGCCACCATCGGTCGAGAACGCGCCGTGCTTGCCTTCGCCCCAAACGTTGCCGGAGCGCACGACCATCAGCGGTTCCCTGCCCGCGTAGTCGAGGCCGGTAGCGGCGTTACAAATTGGGTTCGAGAACATGCCGCGCGACGGCGCTTTGGCCAGATCGTCGTGATAAAAGCCGCAAATGTCGCCCACACCGCTGAGCAGCTCCGCGCCCACCGGCGGGCTCACAAGCTTGGTCACCACCGTCTCTTCCAAGCCCTGATCTCGGAAGGTCCAGTGCGTGGGCTGGTTCTTGTCCGCGAGCGTGACGTCGTCGCTCGCCCACAGGCCCTGTCCGCACACGTGCATCACGTGGTTCGGGTTGAACGGGTCGATATCGATATCGCCCATCCAACCTGCCGGGCCCAGCTTGTCGCGCCCGAAGAACAGGTACTGCGCGCCCGCGGCGTCGCGAACCGACTTCGGGAAGATGGCCGACCAATGCCGTCCGCCATCCGTGCTGCGGAAGATTTCGTCCCCGCGAGTCCAGCGATCGATGGTGGTGACCATCAACGTGCCGGGGTGTGCGGCGTCGACCGCGAGCCCGCCGTAGCCGAACTTGTCGGCCTCACTCGGGGTGAGCGGAGAGATGTTCGTCCACACGCCAGCCTTCGGTTCGTACTTCCAGATCGCGCCAGTGGTCAGATCGCCTGGGCCCGGGCCGTTCGCGTAGCTCAGGTACAGCACGCCCTTCGAGTCGAACGCGGCGTGGCTCGGTATGAGCTTCGGTGGCTGCTTGGGCACGGGCTTCCAGGTCGCGCCCGCATCGCTGCTCACGTACAGACCCACGTCCCCGCTGGCGACGCCGGCGTAGATCGTGGGCGTCGGCTCGCCGTTTTGGCCGGATTTTCCGTCGAAAAGCACGAAGCCGATGCCGAAGCCGGCCGGATCCTCCTTCATCGGGAAGCTATCGACTTTGGTCCAGGTGACCGCAGCGTCAGTGCTCTTCCAAAGGCCGTTCTTGCGCGAGCCGAACAGCAGAGTGTCGGTCTTGTTCGGATCGACCGCCAGCCGTTCGCCCATCGAGCGGCCGTACTCGTTGCCGCCCATGCGGAGCGGCATGTCGGTCTTCTGCCAAGTGTTGCCTTGATCGTTCGAGCGCAGAATGGCTCCGTTGGGTGCCCAGGTCTGCACGTAGGTCCCCACCGCGGCGTACACTTTGTTCGCATCGATCGGATCCGGCGCGATGCTCTCGATGCCGGTGAACCCAGAGTCAGCGCGCCCGAACATGTCGGTCAGTGGGATCCAGGTCTTGCTGGCCGGGTCGAGCCGGTACGCGCCGCCCACGTCGGTGCGGGCGTACACGACGTTGGCCTTCGCCGGGCTGAACACCACGCCAGTCACGAAGCCGCCGCCCAGGATGGTGACGTTCTTCCAAGTGTAGGGAGTGCCCTCGCTCGAGGTCGGCGGCAACGGCGCGGTCGGCGCGACCGTGGGGGCAGCGGGCGCAGGCGCAGCGGGCGCGGGCGCTTGCGGAGTGGCGCAGGCTGCGAGCACGGAAAGAGCCGAAAAAGACCCAAGAATCGAGCGAATTCCCATGGCTTTCCGCTCATCGCACGGCGGCTTGGCCAAGACAAGCGCACGTTCGGGTAGGGTGATTTACTTGGCTTCGGCGCGAACCACTCGCGTTCCTGCGAGCTCGAGCCGATACCGTGTTTTGACTTTTTCTCGTACGGCGCTGCCCGATTCACTCAGGCTCTCCAAGTTCCAAAGTCGAATCGTGCCGTCGTCGCTGGCCGAGCCGAGCAACGGCCGACTCGGCGAGAAACGCACCGCGCGTACCGCACCGTTGTGACCGGTAATGCGCGCGACTTCGTCGCCGCGCGCTAGGTCCCAGACGCGCACCGACTTGTCTTCGGATCCAGTCGCCAGAAAACGGTCATCGTTCGAGAAGGTCACGCACAGCACTTTGCCCTCGTGTCCCGCCAGATCGAACACGAGCTTTCCGTTGCTGGCGTCCCAAATCTTGACGCGTCGATCGGCGCCGGCGGTCGCGACGCGCTGGCCGTCTTTGGACACCGCGACGGAGAGCAGCCAGTCGTCGTGCGCCTTCACCTGAAGCGCTCGTCGCTTCCCGGAGACGTCCCACGCGCCGAGCACACCGTCGCGGTCGCCGCTGAACAGCAGCCGCGATTTTGCGGAAAATGCCAGCGCCTGCACCCCGGTGCCTACCTCGAACTCGGCGATCTGCGAAAAGCTCCCGGTGTCGACGACCCGTAACGTGCGATCGAGCCCTGCGAACGCAAGCCAACGATCATCGCTGGAAAATGCCACCGCGCGCACTTCGTCGCGAACGTCGAACGCGCGCAACGGAATGCGGGCTGGAAGGTCCCACAGCATGAGCTGCGCCCCAGAGCCTGCGAATGCGAGCCTCGAACCGTCGCTCGAGATAGCCAACGCGCGGACGCGCTCGCTGCTCGTGGGTAAGCGCGTTTGGCTGAGGCCGGTGCTCAAGTCGAAGATCCCCAAGCCGTTTGATCCGAGCCCGGCGCTCACGAGCTCGTTCCTTCCGGGCACGAACGCGAACGCGAGCACGTTGCCGCGCTCGACCAGCGTAGACGGCGTCCTCAGCGAACCGAGCGACCAGCGCACCGCACCGAGCTCACGACTGGTAGACACCAGCTCGCCCCCGTCTCCCGAAAGTACCAGTGAGTCCAGCGAGTCATCGTGAAAGCGCACTTGAGTGCGGCGCTCGGGGCTCTTCGGATCGAGCAGATTAACGGTCTTGTCTTTGCTGCCGAAGCCGAGCAGTCGGCCGTCTGCCGACCACGCGACCGCGGTGACCGCGTCCGAGTAGACGATCGGCGCCGAAACCGCGTTGTATTCGCGAGTATCCCAGAGCCGAATCGTGCGATCGGCAGCGCCGGTCGCCAAGTAGCGCCCCGCTTGGGCAAACGCGAACGCGCGCACGGTGCCGGTGTGTCCGACGAGCTCGTGACTCTTTTCGTGCGCAAAGTCCCAGAGCACGCTCGAACCGAGCTCGCCCCCGACTGCCAGGCTCGCGCCGTCGGGCGCGAACGCAAGCGCCGAGACCCCCTGTCGCGTCGGCAGGCGCCATTCGCGCCTCTCGCGCGCGGACGAGCTCGTGCTCGACTCGCCCAGATTCCACAGCAGTACGCCGCCGTGAGGTCCGCCGCACGCCGCGTAGCGTCCATCCGCGGACAGCGCCGCGGCCGAGATCGCGCTCACTCGCCGCTCGAACACCGTGGGCCGCTCGCGATCGGAAAGCGACAAAACGCGCAGTTTGCCGTCCGCGCTGGCGGCCACCAGCCGCGCACCATCCCCCGAAAACGCGAGCGCGCTCGGCGTCCCGGCGAGTGTGATCGGCGCCTCCGCTTGGCCGCTTTCCAGCGAAAACAGCGTGATTCCGCCGTTTCGCGCGCAGGCGAGCTTGCGCGTCGCAAGGCTCAGCGCGGTGCGCGCGCAGCCGGTCGCCGCTGGGATGGAAAACGTTGGCTCCGGCCGAAAGCTGCTCTCTGCCGAAAGCACGATGCCGCGCGCGTCGGGGCGCTCGACCAAGCTCAGCGCCTCCGCTGCCAAGAGCTCGGCGCTGGCGCGTTCGCCCTCGTTGCTCGCTTGCAGAGCTTTCTCTACCAAGACCTCGCTCAAGCTGTGCTTGGCGCGACGCTCGCTGCCGCGCGCCTCCAGCTCGTTCTGAGTCGCGCGTTGTTCGGCGGCCTGCGCGCGGTCGCGCTCGCTCGCCAGGCGCACGTAGGAGGCTACCGCGAGTACGAACGCGACCGCGAGTCCGACGCCCGACGCCACGGCTACCGTGCGGTGCCGCTCCAAGAACCGTCTCAGCAAGTCCAGCGACGAATAGCGATACGCCGCCACCCGCGCGCCGCTTCGATACGCTTCCATGTCGCGCAGTAGTTCTCGTGCGTTCTGATAGCGCTCGGCCGGGGCGGGCTTCAGGGCGCGCTCGGCGATGGCCGCGAGCTCCGGCGGAATGCCGTCGTCGAACGAGCGCAACGGCGGGCACTTTCCCGCGCGAATGTGCTGAATCAGCTCGATCAACGTCTTGCCCTCGAATGGCGCGCGGCCCGACAACAGAGTGTACAGCACCACCCCCAACGCCCACACGTCCGAGCGCTCGTCGACCTCGTTCACCGCGCCCCGCACTTGCTCCGGGCTCATGTGCGTGGGCGTGCCGCACAGGCTGCCATCCACGGTCAGATCCAGGCTTTGCGAAAGGCGATCGACCGACGACGGCGCGTCGGCGTCCGATTCGAGCCCATCGCTGCCCTGGGCCTTGGCCATGCCCCAATCGAGCACCACGGTCTCGCCGAACTCGCCGATCATCACGTTGTCCGGCTTGATGTCGCGGTGCATCACGCCGCGGCTATGCGCGTACGCGATGGCCTGACACAAGCCAACGAAGTGATCGAGCAGCTTCAAGCGCTCTGCGAGCGTGCGCGCTTCGGCGAGCGCTTGCGACAGCGTGCGCCCGCGCACCACCCGCATGGTATAGTAAAGCGAGCCGTCCGAGCGCCGCCCCAGCTCGTAAACCGGTACGATATTGGGGTGATCGAGCTTGCCGGTGATGCGCGCTTCACGCAAAAAGCGCGCAAGCGTCGCGACCGTGCCTGGGCGATTCTCATCGTGCTCCAGCAACAGCTCTTTGATCGCCACGCTGCGATCCAGGTGGCGATCGATCGCCACGAACACGCGTCCGATACCGCCGCGCCCGAGCTCGCCTTCTTCGGCCGCGGCGTAGCGCCCTTCGTGCTCTCTCGTTACGCCGAGCGCCGCGGCGCCGAGCGGCGCGAGCGGGCTCAACGCAAGGTTTTCCACCACCGGTTCGGTGTGTGCGAGCGCGCCCGCGATATCGAGCGTGGGAAAGCTGGCGCGCGCTCGCGCATCGTCAGGGGGACCGGACGAGAACTGTCGCTCGGGCGGTGCACCCGAGTTGATCGTGGGAATGTCCCCGGGCCTGGCCATGGCCAAGCGTGAATACGGCCACGCGGCGGCCAAACGTTAGCGCGCGCCCAGCGCCGGGCGCGCGCTCCCACTTTCGCTCACCTCGCGCTTCGCTCGCGGGTCAGGCGCCCAAGCGCCGAATGCCCCACTTCACGCGGCCACCCGCGGGATCCGCCACGAGCGCCGGATTGGCCCCGGAAACGCGCACTTCGATGGCGCTCGCCTGGCTCTCTTCCGGGCCGCAAAACAGGCCCTGGCAGCTCGCGCTCGTGCCCAGCGCCCAAAGCTCGATGGCGGTGAAGTCCACCTCGCCCGTGTGCGCCGCTGGCGCGGCGGTCGGAATCACTCGCCCACCGCGGCCAAAGATCAGCGCCGGCACCTCGCCTGCCCGCGCGCTCACGAAGCGCCCGCCGTCGTAGCGCGCCCCGCTCTGCAAATCGATCCACTCGCCCGGCGGCAGATAGACCTTACGCTCCGTCACCTCCTCGAACAGCGGCGCCACGAGGATGTCCGAACCGAACAAGTACGCGTCATCGACGAGCCAGCTACCCGGGTCGTCCGGGAACTCGAAGAACAGCGGGCGCAACATCGGGTGTCCGTCACGAGCACACACCGTCGCTTGTGCCCAGATATAAGGGAGCAAGCGATAGCGGAGCTCGACCGACTTTCGGAACGTATCCTGGAACGCCGCGTCGAACTCCCACGGCTCGGTCGGCGGCAAACCGTGACAACGACTGTGTGAATTGAACAGACCGAATGGCAGCCAGCGCAGATATAGATCCCGCGGAGTGGCCGGGAAAAACCCGCCCACGTCGTGACTCCAGAACGAGAAGCCAGACAAGCCGAACGAGATACCGCCCCAGAGCGAGCCGAGCATGCCGCCGTCGGTCGCCTCCGCGTCGCCACCCCAGTGCAGCGGATAGCGTTGCGACCCGGCCCACGCGCTGCGCGCCCAGATCAGCGTGTAACCGTTGGTCGCCTGCGAGGCTTCACCAGCGGCCTTGTTGTAGAGCAAAGGATAAAGGTTGTGCTCGTACCAACCGGTGCGACCCGAATGATAGACGCCATTCAGCGGCGCGCCCTCGCCGAAATCGACCTTGATCGCTGCCACGCCTTGCTCGAGCAAGCCCTTCAACTTGTCCTTGTACCAGCGCACGGTCGCGGGATTCGTGAAGTCCAAGACCGCGTCTTCGGACACCAGCTCGCCGCCGGCACCGCGCACCGCGAGCCCTTTCTCCACGATTTCGGGAAATAGCGAGTTTATCGGCGTGAAATAGGGCAATTGCCACAAGCAAATCTGAAAGCCCTGCTGCTTCAAATCAGCGATCATTTTCGGCGCGTTCTTGAAGCGCGTCGGGGAGAATTCGTAGTTGCAGCACCAGTCGGTCTCGAACCAGCCGGTGTCCAAATGGATGACGTCGCACGGAATGCGATGCTGACGGAGCTTCGCTGCCACGTCGCGCGTTTCTTCTTCCGACTTGTATGTGATGCGGCTCATCCACAGCCCGAACGACCACAGCGGCGGACGCGGACTACGACCGGTGAGCGCCGTGTAGTGGCTCAGGACCTCGCGCGGCCCGCCCAAGAAGAAGAACAGATCCAAGCTCTCGTCGCCGGTGTACAGCACCTGCGTGTCGGAGTACGAGTGACCGAAGTCGAACGTCATCGGCGTCGACCCGTGCACGAACACGCCGTAGCCGCGATCACTCAGGTAAAACGGCACCGGCTTGTACATCTCGTCGGTCTGCGTGCCATGCGCGTCCTGCGTCGACACGTACACCGTCTGCCCGCGCTTGTTCGGCGCGCTGAAGCTCTCGCCGCAGCCATAAATGCGCTCACCCGGAAACAGCGTGAAACTCGCGCCTACGCTCTGCGCCACGTCTTCCGCGCGGCGCACGTACGAGAACGGCAACGGCCGCCCCGGGATCATGCAGCGCCCGTCTTTCAGCGAGTGCGTCTTGATCAGCACCTTGCCCGCGGCGTCCCGAAGCTCGAGACTCCACGGATCCTTCCCCACCGTCAGCGAGCCGAACGGCCCACGATAGGTCACGCTCGCCTCGCCCTCTTCCAGCTTCCAGGCCGTGCTTTTTCCGGGCTTGCCCGCCAGCATCACCGAGCTGTCGTCGTTCGACCAGGCGCCAGGTCTAGTGCGCAAGCGCAGCCGCACGGTGCGTTCGTCGACGAACGAAACCTGAAACGGCAGCGACTTCGGCTCCGGATACGCGGGCGGAAACTCCCAGGCTTGCGCCAGCTCCACCGGCATCGTCATGTGATTGAACGCGATGCGCGGCTTGCGCCGATGCCGCACCCACGAAATCTTGCCCTCGCCCGACTTGGCATCGAACGCATCGGCCCCCATGGCGACGAACACGTACGCGTCGTTCTCCAAAAAATCGCGTCGCGGGTCCGGCGGCTGATTCAGTCGATGTTGGAACTGTTCCATCTCAAGTCGTCTCCAGGGCCGTGCAAAAGGTGCGCGCTTTATGAGAAGTTTGCCGATCGACGTCAAGCACTCGCACTGCCCCTCCCAACCCAGCCCAATTTGGCGTGCTCCGAGTTATTGGGTGCCCCCAGTGTAAAGAGCGCGCTTCCCGCCAAAGCCCGTCGCTAGCGCAGCCACGCTCCGCGCTGCTCGTCGCGCCACCGCGCCTGGCCGTCCCTGCGCAGCGCGGGCCTTTCAGCACTTGAAAGACGCTCTGGGCTCAATCCGCAGGGGAGATGCTCCGCGAGAGATCTTCTCCGGGAACGGTCTGTGCGTCGCCTGCTCCGGGCGCGAACTGCAACGGGTAAACGACGGTCACGATGCCCCCCTCCGGCTCAGGAAACTTGAGCGCGCCGATTCTCGCAAACACGCAGAGCGCGACCTCGACGTCCGGCAGGTCGGTGCCTGCGTTGGTAACGTTGCTCACGCTGCCATCGCGATTGATGACGAATCGCGTCGTGACACGGCCTGCCAAGTTCGGGTTCCGTCTCAGCCCAGCCTCGTAGCACCTGACGAAACCGTCGAAGTCCGCGCGCACGACTCGTTGAATTACCGCTGGAGGGAGGCGACCGGGAGCCTCTGCCTTCGCTGACGAGGAACCCGGCGGAGCGGGGACTCCAGGCGACGGGCCCGGCGGCGAGCAGACCGTGTCTGCAGCGCAGGCCGGGCGGCAACCGCCGAGCGCAAGCGCTAACGCTAGTTCCAGCGTATGCAGCACGAACGCGCGGATACCAAACTCGGTCATTCGATTCATGCGTTGGCTCGCGCTCCCGGGTGCAATTTCTACGCCCAGACGGACACAAATGTAAATCACTCGGCAGCGACTAGCGGTCTTCCGAGTTTCGGATTCTTCCCGGCAGACGCAGTCCAGCGACCGTATACTCCCGGCGACTTGGCCCAAAAAAGTCTGCTCGACCTGGTCCGGTTGATCGCGTCACGCGATGCCGCCCGTGTCGACAGCTTGCTCGGCGCGATGCCGGAACTCGCGAAGGCCACGGTCGTCGTCGGCGCTTCTGCACGAGCGGCAAAGGAATACTTTTTCGAGTCCATTCAGCACTACGTTTACGCAGGCGATACCGCGCTGCACATGGCCGCGGCGAGTCATGATCCGGCGCTGTGCGGGCGTTTGCTCGGCCTCGGCGCCGATGTCGCCGCAACGAACCGGCGCGGTGCGCAGCCGCTCCACTATGCCGCAGACACCAACCACCAACACGTGGAAGCTCAGCGCGGCACAATTCGCTGTTTGTGCTCCGCAGGCGCCGACGTAAATGCGTTCGATAAGAGCGGAGTGGCGCCGCTTCACCGCGCGGTGCGAACGCGGGGCGCGACCGCAGTCGAGGCCCTGCTCGAGGCCGGCGCGGACGCGCGGCTCCGAAACAAAAGCGGCTCCACGCCGCTGCACCTCGCGGTGCAGAATACCGGGCGGAGCGGTTCGGGTTCGGCGA
>DASZQI010000110.1:0-30927 GCA_035549735.1 Polyangiaceae bacterium
CCCTCGGAGCTCAAGCTGGTACCCGCGATACCCGCCCCGATCTTGGGGCGGAGTACGAATAGCGGCGTGAGCCCGATGTCGTAGCCCGCCTCCGCCATCGCCTGCCAAAGGTTGCCTTTGACCTTGATCCCGGCAAGCTCCTGGGAGTCGCCGAAGAAGTACTCGAACAGCCCGCCCACGTAAACGGCGTTCGGCAGCGTGTAGCCCCCTTCGATTCCCAGACCGAGGCCCCACGGGTTGAAGTCTCCGTCGTTCATCTCGAAGCCATAACGAAGACCCAAGCCGAGCTGCAGTGAATTGGCGGTCTTCGGCTCGGCGTGTGCCGAAGCCGTCGCGAAAAACATGGCCGCCAACGCCGCCCCAATACCAATCGTTCGTGCTCGCATTTGACCTCTTGTGGGGCAGTTTCGCTGGCCGCGGCGCACCCGGCAAAGAAATCTGCCGGGCGCCTGCCTCCGCCCATGAAATCTCGCCTTCGCTGTCGACACCACGCGCTTCAGCGCGGCCGGTCAGCCCCACGACGGCGGATGCGCAGCGAACCAATCAATGCTTCAGCGTTCCTTTCGCGTTCGGTGTTTGCAGCGAACATGATCACGTAAACGCCACCCACCGCGACACCTGGGTTGGACAATATTCTTCAACCGCTTTCGGTGCGCTCAGCTTCACCAGTCATTTTCGTGATCACTTTTTCGAAGCAGCGTTTTGCGCGGAGAACTCGCATACTCTGCGCCACTAGCCGCTACTTCGCAGATATCGATTGTGACGAGTTGCGTCGACATGATAGGTAGCCCTGCGGGGCGTTGTCTCGTGCAAACGGCGCCCTCGAAACGTGGGTTCGAAACTGGTGTGGAGGGTAAGATGAAGCTCAGGATCAAGGGTCTGGCTGGGGTTTGTCGGGTGGTGGTCGCGGCGGGCATCGCCGTTTCGCTGATGGGCGTGGCCGCTCGCGCGGAAGCCGCAACGCTCACCGTTGCAACCTTCAGCGACAGCACTGCCAATGACGGGGTTTGCAGCCTCAGGGAGGCTGTACGAGCCGCGAATCTCAGCCCGATCAACGGAGATTGCGGGACCGGTAGCTCGAGCGGCAACACGATCGTGCTCAACGCAGGGACCGCGGGTGGCGCCGGCACCTACGTGCTTTCGTCGAGCACGCAACTGAACGTCTCCCGCACTCTGACCATCCAAGGACCAAACACTTGGACCACGACCATCCGCGTCGACACCACTGGGTCTCGCGGCATCGGCGTCGTCGCACCGGCCGGCAATCTCACGCTGCGCAACGTGACGCTAACCAAGGGGTCACAGGCCAACGTGGTCAGCGGTCTCGTCGTGACCCGTCAGCAGAGTCCCCAACTCAGCCTTACCCTCGATCACGTGCGCGTCATGAACTTCGATTCGTCTGGGATCGTCAACGACGCTGGCAACCTCTTCGTGAGCTACTCGACCATCAGCAACAATTCGAACAACGGAGATGGCGGCGGAATCGCCATGTTTTCCGCCCCGGATCTCGGCATCTCCAGCCGGATATTGATGGATCATAGCGCCGTCGTCGGAAACTTCTCGAATGGCAATGGGGGTGGGCTGTCTCGGGCTACCGAGGGTCACGACAATTCGAGAATCGAGAACTCGACGTTCACGGACAACGACGCAGCTCAGAGGGGCGGAGGGATCTTCTCCTGGGGCACGAACTCTTCCTATCTGGCCCTCAACCACGTAACCATCGCCTATAACAGCGCCGGAGTATCGGGAGGCGGGTTCACGGAAGACCAAGCGGTGGGGTCCATTCAAACCTCGAAGTGCATCCTGAACGACAACATGGCGCCGCAAGGCATGGACATCGAGGGCACTTCATTCGTGGAGTGGAGCATCATCACGAACCTCGACGAGCTCCACACCGACTTCAACATCATGAACTGTCGAGTCGGCACGGCCATGAACGCACGGCTTGGTGCGCTCATGTTTGCTGGGGGCCCCACCCAGGTGTTGCCATTGACCCCGGTCGCGCCACCGCAGCCGAGCCCGGCGATCGATTTCGGTGATCCGGCAGATACCGCACCCGTCGACGATCAGCGCGGCTACGGGCGCCCGAAAAATGGCAATGGGGGGTCGACTGCGATCATGGACGTGGGCGCCTACGAGTACGACCCCGCGCCGACCATTTTTCAGAGCGAGAACGAACCGATGCTGGCAAAGTCGAGCGACACTTACTCGGTGGTGTCCAACGCTTCGTACAGCGGCGGAAAGGGCGTCAACCTAGCCTCCGACGCCAACGGCGACTTCGTGATCTTTCCCGTAGGGGTATTGGTCAGCGGAACCTACAACGTGAAGGTGCGTGTCAAGAAGGGCAGCAACGAAGGGATCTTCCAGCTTTCGCGCTCACCTTCGATCAACGGCACGCAGACCGCCATCGGTTCGACGCAAGATCTCTACTCATCCAGCAACAGCTGGGTCGAGCTGAACCTTTCCAGCACCGTTCCACTCAGCGCGGGCCAAACCTATTTCAAGTTCGCCGTGACTGGCAAGAACGCTTCCAGCACCGGCCGCCAGCTCTTCATCGACTATGTAAAGCTGACCAAGCTGTAGCTGCTGCCGCGTGAATCGGAGGAAACTCCTACACCTGTGGCGTAAACTCTGGCGGCGCTCGGGGCGCCGTGCGCGGAGGATTCATGATCACAGGCAAGTGTCACTGCGGAAAGACATCGTTTCGAATCGACGGCGAGTTGCCAGAGTGTGTGACGCGCTGCACCTGCTCCATTTGTTCCAAACGCGGAGCGCTTCACGCTTACTACGCGCCCGAGCAATTTTCGGTGAGTGCCGAGGGGGCTCGGGCGTATCGCTGGCACACAAGGCTCGTCACCAGCCACTTTTGCGGAGAATGCGGCTGCGCGACGTACAACGAAAGCCCAGCGTTCGAGCCGGATGGAAGCTGGGACGGCAAGCGGCGAATCGTCGCCGTGAACGCCCGACTCTTCGACGACTTCGTCGCCGACGACGCGCCGGTCACGGTGGTCGACGGCAAGAATCGCTGGTGAGCAGCCGAATACTCGATTGGCGACTGCCGCCACGTTTTCATCCGGGTCGCAAAATTCTCGCGCAAGTCGTTGACTAGAATCACTATAGTAGATTTACTTGAGAGCTTAGATCTCCTATAGTGGTTCTCGGTTGGCATCGACATCGAGAGTCCGAACTGGCAGGAACCTGACGCCGTCCAATTCATGCCCAACACAGGATCGATCGCGAGCGACGACCCGCGCGAGTTAGCCAGCATGTTCGCGCCGCCGGCCGTCGAGGAGGAGCGTCGCGCAGACGGCGCGATCTTGCTGCGCTCCTCGATGCCGCTCGGTGGTTACGCGCGCTGCACCGGTGAATACCTCGAGCACTGGGCGCTGACCGCGCCGTCGCGTCCGTTTCTCCTCGAGCGCTCGCCGTCAGGGGAATTTCAAGGCGTGACCTACGCCGAAGCGCTGGCCGAGGCCCGTCGCGTGGGCGCTTGGCTACTGGAGCGCGAGCTATCGGCGCAGCGCCCCGTGGTGATCTTGTCCGAAAACAGCGTCCAGCATGGGTTGCTAACGCTCGCGAGCCTGCACGTTGGCATACCCGTGGCGCCGGTTTCACCGGCGTACTCTTTGATGTCGCAGGACTTCAAAAAGCTCAAGACCATCGTCCAAACACTGCAGCCTGGTCTCATCTATGTATCCGATTGCGCTCGTTTCGCCGCTGCGCTCGCGGCAGTGCGTGACTTGCACGACGCGAGCATCGTGGCCGGCAGCGCAAGCTCTTCGAGCTCAGGGCTGCTCTCGTTCGGGGCCCTTCGACCTTCGCAGGGCTTCGCAGCGCTCGATCGCGCGTTCGCCGCGATTTCGCCGGATACGATCGCCAAGTTCCTGTTCACCTCCGGCTCCGCCGATGAGCCCAAGGGAGTCATCAACACGCAACGCATGCTGTGCTCGAATCAGCAAGCGATAGCGCAAGTCTGGCCGTTCATCCGTGAGCCTCCGGTGCTGGTCGATTGGCTGCCCTGGCACCACACGTTCGGAGGAAATCACAACTTCAACATGATGCTCCGCAACGGGGGCACGCTGTACATCGACTCCGGCCGCCCCATCCCCGGCGATTTCGAGCAGACGCTCGCGAACTTGCGCGAGGTGGCGCCCAGCGTCTACTTCAACGTGCCGCGCGGTTACGACTTTCTGGTCTCTGCGCTGCGCGACGACCGTGCGCTTCGCGAGCATTTCTTCAGCCGCCTGCGCTTGATCTTCTACGCGGCGGCGAGCCTGCCTCAGAGCGTGTGGGAGACGCTCGATGCGTTGGCCTTGCAAACCCTGGGTCGCAGAGTGCCCATGGTATCAGCTTGGGGTTCGACCGAAACCGCGCCCGCGGCTACCAGCTGTCACTATCAAGCGGATCGCTCCGGTGTGATTGGCGTGCCGCTGCCGGGGTGCGAGCTCAAGCTGGTTCCGAACGGTGAAAAGCTCGAGGCGCGCGTTCGCGGGCCGAACGTGACGCCGGGTTACTGGAAAAAGCCCGAACTGACGGCCAAGTTCTTCGACGAGGAGGGCTACCTCAAGACCGGCGACGCGGTGCGCTTCGTCGATTCGCAGCGGCCCGAGCGCGGCCTGCTCTTCGATGGGCGCTTGGCGGAAGATTTCAAGCTCAGCACGGGCACCTGGGTCCACGTCGGAGCGCTGCGCCTGAACGCAATCGCCGCGCTCTCGCCGGTCGCACAGGACGTCGTGGTCACCGGTCACGACCGCGATGAAGTCGGATTCTTGATCTTTCCGAACCTCGCGGCCTGCCGCTCGCTCTGCTCCGAGCTGCGGAGCGACGCGGGCGTCGCAGAAGTGCTGCGTCACGCCGCCGTTCGCGCTCGAGTCACCGCAGGGCTCGCGGCCTTGTCGCAATCCGGTGGCGGCTCCTCGACTTACGCGACGCGGGCCCTGCTACTCGCCGAGCCGCCCTCGATCGACGCGGGCGAGATCACCGACAAGGGCTACATCAACCAGGGCGCCGTTCTTTCGCGGCGCGCCGCCGCCATCCAGGGGCTGTACGACTCGCCACCCGATCCTTCGGTGTTGACGCTTTCGCGTCCGGCCCGCGCGACCACGCACGACGCCCGCAGCATACGGGCCGAGTGAGCCACATTCACCCCCACGCCGACATCCCACGAGCGACCCATGTTCGAACCCTACGAGAACCGTGCTCTCACCGCCAAGTACGACGACGTTTGGTTGATCGGCGGCGTCCGCACGCCCTTCGCCGACTACATGAGTGTGCTCAGCGCGGTTTCCCCGACTGACCTCGCTATTCACGTCGCGCGCGCGGTGTTCGAGCGCGCGGCCGTCGATCCGACCGATGTCGATACGGTCATCGCGGGCAACGTGGCGCAATCGAGTTTCGACGCTTATTACCTGCCGCGGCACATCGGGCTCTACTCAGGAGTCCCGCTCGAGGTGCCTGCCTTGCTCGTGCATCGCTTGTGCGGGACCGGCTTCGAGACCATCTTGACCGCCGCCGACCAAATCGCTCTCGGCAAAGCAAAGCTCGCGCTGTGCGTCGGAACCGAGTCGATGTCGCGAAACCCAGTGGCCGCTTACACCCACCGCGGCGGCTTCAAGATGGGCCAGGTCGAGTTCAAGGATTTTCTTTGGGAAGCGACGCTGGACACGGCGTCGAACACCCGCATGGGCGACACCGCGGAAAACCTCGCCAAGCGCTATCAAATCGATCGCGAGCAAGTAGACCGCTTCGCAGCGCAAAGCTTTGCCCGGGCAGTGGAAGCCTGGAACGCCGGCTTTTATCTGGATGAAATCGCGTCCGTGACGGAGCAGGTTTGGACGCTCGAGGGCTATGCGCCACGTGGACTCAAATTGCCGCGCAAGGTCGAGCGCTTCGAGCGCGATGAGCACGTGCGCGAGAGCCCGCTCGAGGTGCTGGCCAAGTTGCGCCCGGCTTTTGGGAAAGACGGCGTGCAGACGGGCGGCAATAGCTCGGCCATCGTCGACGGCGCGGCCGCTGCGCTCGTGGCCTCGGGTGACTATGTCCGAGCTCATGGTCTTCGACCGCTCGCGCGCGTGCTCGGCGGCGCAACCGCGGGCGTGCCCCCCGAAATCATGGGGATTGGACCGGTGCCGGCGATTCGCGCGCTACTCAAGTCCGCGGGCCTCGCTCAAAGCCAGGTGGACCGCTACGAGATCAACGAAGCGTTCGGCGCGCAATACCTCGCCGTGGAAAAGCAGCTCGAGCTCGACCGCGCTCGGGTCAACGTGCATGGCGGTGCCATCGCCATCGGTCACCCGCTCGCGGCTTCCGGCGTGCGTTTGACGACCACGGCTGCGCGCGCGTTACAGCGAGCGCAAGGCGAGTTTGCGATCGCTTCTGCGTGTGCTGGCGGTGGACAGGGCATCGCCATTCTGCTGCAGCGCGCCGCCTAAGACACCACGAACCAACATAGAAAGCAGTCATGCAACTGAACGGATCCACCTTCATCGTTACCGGCGGCAGCTCAGGGCTCGGCGCCGCAACCGTCAAGCGCTTTCACGCCGCGGGCGCGCGCGTCGTCATCGCGGACGTCAACGTGGAGCTCGGAGAGTCTCTGGCGTCCGAGCTCGGCGACGGAGCCGCCTTTCGCAGGACCGACGTCACGAGCGAACCCGATGCCGAGGCCGCGGTCGAGCTCGCGAGCAAGAGGTTCGGCGGGCTGAACGGGCTGGTCAACTGCGCAGGCATTGGCCCGGCCGAGCGCGTGGCCGGCAAGAAGGGCCCGCATCGACTGGAGACGTTCACACGCGTCATCACCGTCAACCTGATCGGTGCCTTCAACATGATCCGGTGCGCCGCTGCGGCCATGACCACCGCCGCGCCGAACGCCGCTGGCGAACGTGGAGTGATCGTCAATACTGCGTCCGTCGCAGCTTGGGACGGCCAGATCGGTCAGGCCGCCTATGCGGCCTCGAAGGGCGGCATCGTTTCGATGACGCTTCCGATTGCGCGTGAGCTATCAAGCTTCGGGATTCGGATCTGCACGGTCGCTCCGGGCATTTTTCAGACGCCGATGCTGGCCGGACTGCCGCCCGAGATTCAAGAGTCCTTGGGCAAGAGCGTGCCGTTCCCCGCGCGCTTGGGGCGGCCGGAAGAGTACGCGGCCCTGGCTCAACATATCGTCGAGAACGAAATGTTGAACGGCGAATCCATCCGCCTGGACGGAGCATTGCGCATGGCGCCACGATAATCATACTGCTCGCATGAAGCCTCCGCGGAAGAACCAGGCGTCGGGCGCGCGAACCAAGCCCCGTGCGCGCGGCGCGCTGGTACCCTCAGCGCACGCTAACAAGGCCGAACCGGAAAAGCTCGACGGACCCGAAGGCGAGAGCGAACTCCACGCGCTACTCGCCCAGCGCGTGCGCGACGCCCGAGCACGGCGCTTCATGACGCGGAAGGCGCTGGCCCAGCAATCGGGCATCTCGCTCGCCTATCTCGCCCGCGTAGAGAGCGGCGTTGGTAACATTTCGCTCGGCTTGCTGCAGCGCCTCGCGATCGCGCTGAACCTGCCAATCGAAAGTTTCCTGGCAGCCGAAGAGTCCCCCAGCCCAGACCTCGCGCTGCTCTTCGAATTTCTCAAGCGACAGCCGCCCGAACGGCTTGCTCGCATCCGGCGGCAGCTCTTGGACAGGCACGACGCCGCGCAGCGAATTGCCTTGGTCGGCATCCGCGGTGTCGGCAAGTCGACATTGGGTCCGTTGCTGGCGGAGCGCGTCGGCGCGCCGTTCGTGGAGCTCAATCGCGAAATCGAGAAAGACGCCGGCATCGGGGTCAGCGAAATTTTCATGCTTTACGGCCAGCGCGGCTACCGCTCGCTGGAGCGCCGTTGCCTGGAGCGAATTATCGCAACTTGCCCGCGCTGCGTGCTCGCCACTGGCGGCGGTATCGTCGCCGAGGCTTCGACCTACGAGCTTTTGCTGACCTCGTTTTTCACTATTTGGCTCAAGGCGGAGCCGCACGTCATGTTCGAACGCGTGCTCGCGCAGCACGACGCGCGCATCGCCAGCGCTGACTTACGCGACGAAGCGCTAGAAAATATCGCGCGCACCTTGGAGGCTCGTCGTCACCTTTACAACCTCGCGCCGGCCTCGCTCGACACGACGCGGAAGACCGTGAAACAGATCGTACCCGCGTTGCAGGCCCTGTTGCCGAGCGCATCCAAGAGCCGCGCCGCCGAAAGATGATGCGTGCGCTTCACACGAGCAGCGCATCGAGCGCCAGCACTCCCTCCGGATAAACACGCAGCGGATTGATCTCGACCGTCGAGATCTCGCCCTGCCGGCACAGCGCGTGGCCCAGGGTAACGATCACGCGGGCAAGCGCACGCTTGTCGAGCGCCGGCCCACCCCGCCAGCCCTCGAAGATCGTCGCAACCCGCAGCTCGCCAATCATTTCCTCGGCCTCATCGAGCGTCAGGGGTGCCAGGCGGCTGGTCGAGTCCTTCAATGCTTCGGCGAAAATTCCGCCGGCTCCCAGCATGACGCTCGGACCAAAACTGGGGTCACGCACTGCGCCGACGATGACCTCGAACCCGGCTGGCGCCATCTCTTCCAGCAGGTAGCTGCGCGCGGAGCCGAGCGGAATGCGATCGAGCCGAGCGAGAGCAAAATTCAGCCCTCGCTCGTCGACGATGTTCAGCTGAACCCCACCGACGTCAGTCTTGTGCTGGATCTCCGAGGACAGGATCTTCAAGACCACGGGTTTGGCGAGCTGCCCGAAAGCGTGCTCTGCCTCCGCGTGCGAGACGCAAGCGAACCCCTTCGGTATCGGCACGCCCAGCGCTTCTAGCCATTGCTTGGCCCCCTGCTCGTCGCGGCGCACGGGGAGCGCGGCGGTTTCGCCAACCGCTGGCGCCTGCTCTCCTCTCGCCAGGCGAGCCTGTAGCGAGGCATCCTCGACGAGCGCAATCGTCGCGCGCGCGAGCGCTTCGGGTGAACCGGCCACGAAGATACCGTTCGCCCTCAGCGACGCCGAGCTCGATGCGAGGTCCTCGGGCAGCCCGGCGGTGCCGAACAGGACCGGCTTTCCGACACGCCGGGCGACCGCTGGCAAGATTTCTGCCGGTGCGAACGCTGCGGGCTCATCGAGTACGAACGCCGCTACCGCATCGATGCTCGCGTCCTGCGCGAGCGCCTGGAATACCGCAGAGAATGACGACCCAGGCCGCCCCGTATCGATGGGGTTCTTCTGGTAGGTGAGCGGCGGTAGATGCTGCGCAATCTGCTCCACGGTCGCGACCGCCAAGCTCGGCACCGACACGCGCCGCGCCTTCAGCTGGTCGAGGAGCAACAGGCCCGGGCCCGCTTGCGCGGTCAACACTCCGATTCCAGGCCGCAACTTGGCAGGTAACCTGGCTAGCGAGAGCGCCGCTGCTGCGGCTGCCAGCTCTTCGGTCGAGTCGACCACCACCGCGCCGGCCTGACGCAGCGCGGCCACTCGGAGTGCGTAGGAACCGAGCAGATTACCTGTGTGCGACTGGGCAAACTCCGCGACGTCTTCCTTGCCGACGGTCAGCACGATCACCGGCTTTTTCGGTGTCACGACGCGCAGCGTCTCGTAGAGAAGTCGGCCGTGTTGGACCCCCTCGAGGTGTAACGCGATGGCCTGCGTGCTCGAGTGGTCCGCCAAGAATCGGAGCAAGTCCGCGGCTTGCACGTCGACTGCGTTGCCGAGCCCAACCGCCACCGATACACCGAACCCGAGCTTCGCCAGAAGGAAGCTCAGCGTCAGGTTCACCCCCGCGCTTTGCGCGACGACGCCCACGTTTCCGAACGGCAGCCGGCTCGCCCCGGCCACGAAGCAGGCGGTGAGCGACATCGCTTGGTTCACGAAGCCCGCGGTGTTCGGCCCCAGTAACCGAAACGTCGAGTTTGCGCACAGCGCCTCGAGCTCCGCCTGAATCGCCGCGCCCTCCTCGCCGGATTCGGCGAAACCGCCGCTCACGATGAGCCCGCCGCCAGCTTCGCATTCGATCGCCTCGCGCAGCGCTTCGACGCACGCTCGAGCCGGAATGGCGAAGAGCACCAGATCCACCGGCCTAGCGAGCGCGCGCAGCGATGGAAACGCTCTTCGCCCGAGGATTTCTTGAGTCTTCGGGTTTATCGGGTAGACGTCCCCAGCAAAGCGCCCGAGCGCCAACAGCGCCTGGTGGCCCGCCTTGTCGGGTGCGGTCGAGGCGCCTACGACAGCAACCGAGGTCGGCGCGAGCAAACGGCGTAGGTTCGTGCTGCGCGCCTGCTCGCGGAGCCCGGCTTCAAGCGGCACCGTAGAACCCCAGCCCTGCGTTGGCCTGTCGCTCGAGCAGCCGAGCAGGCGTCCAATACTCGGCGCCCGCTTCTCGCGCGTACTTGCGCACACCCTCGCAGATCACCCGAAGGCCCAGCTCGTCCGCGTAAAACAGTGGACCGCCGCGATAGACCGGAAACCCGTAACCGTGCACCCAGATCATGTCGATCTCGAGCGGACGCACGGCCACCCCTTCCTCCAGGATGCGTGCCCCTTCGTTGATCATGGCGTACAGGTAACGCTCCAGAATCTCTTGATCGGGGATCACGCGTCGAGCGATTCCACGCTCGAGCGAGTGCGTTCGGAGCAGCGCTTCGATCGCGGTGTCGGGGGCGAAACGTCCGTGTTGTTCGTAGCGATGAAAGCCGGCGCCGTGCTTCGCCCCCAAGCGGCCTAGCGCGCAGACCTTCTCCAAGATGTCGCACGCCCGCTCACGGGGGAGCAGTCGCTCCCAGCGTGCGCTGCGTGCGAGCCTGGCTTGGTCGAGGCCAGCGGCATCGCTGAGCGCGAATGGGCCCAAGATAAAGCCGAAATCTTCGAGCACGCGGTCGATCTGTTGCGGCAACGCGCCCTCCTCGAGCAGGAACAAGGACTCCCGCAACCCCTGCTCGAACATGCGTTCCCCGACGAATCCGCGCGACGCGCGCGCGAGCACGGGTAACTTTCCGAGGCTCTTGCCGAGCTTCATGGCGCTGGCGCACGCCTCCGGGGCGGTGCGAGAGGCGCGCACGTTTTCCAGCAGCTTCGCCGAAGCCAGCGGCCGAAACGCGATGCCCATCACGTCGCCTGGACGTCTCGTCTCGTCTGCCAGCTGGTCGATATCCACGTGCGGCGTGCTGATCGCCAAGATTGCGCCAGGTTTGCACACGCCGTCGAGCTTTGCGAACACCGCGCGTGCGGACGCGGTGTCCGTCGACAGCGCATCGATCACGATATCGGCCTGACTCAGATCATCGTAGGAAAGCGTGGCACGAATGCGCGACAGCCGTTCATCCGTCTCCGTTTGCTTCAAAGCGCCGTTTGCGACTGCGCCGGCGTAGGTGGCACCAAGGGCCGAAAGTCCGGCATCGAGTGAGGTCTGCGTGCTCTCCAGTAGGGTAACGGGGATGCGTGCGTCGGCGAAGCACGCAACGATCGACGCGCCCGTTTCGCCTGCGCCCAAGACCGCAGCGCACCGGACGTCGCGAGCCGGCGTGTCGGCTGGGAAGTCCCTGACCTTCACCACCTCTCGCTCGCCGAAGAACACGTGCCGCTGCGCTCTCGATTGAGGTGAAGCCATGAGCTCGATGAAAAGCTCACGCTCGCGCGCAAGGCCCTGCTCGAACGGCAGCTCGACGGCCGCGCGCACAGCTTCGATGCAGCGAAACGGCGCCAGGAAACCGCGACTTCGCTCGCGGATGTCGTGCTCGTAGTCTTCGAACAGCTTCGGCGAGTCGAGCTTCGCGCTCGGCTCGCTGAGTCGCCGCAGCGGGCTCTTCTCTGCAACCACTCGCTCGGCAAACGCGATCGCTCCGGCCTTCAGGTCGCCCTCGATGAGCCGATCGATGAGCCCCAGCGCGAGCGCTTTCGGCGCCGATATCGGCGCGCCGCCAACTATCAGGTCGAGCGCGGCGCGTGCCCCGACCAAGCGAGGCAGCCGTTGGGTTCCGCCCGCCCCCGGCAGAATGCCGAGTGTCACTTCCGGTAGTCCGACTTTGGCGCTCGGCAGTGCGACCCGAAAATGGCAGGCCAGCGCCAGCTCGAGGCCACCGCCGAGCGCAGCGCCGTGAATGGCGGCGACCACCGGCCGGTCGATGCTGGCGAGATATTCGACCAGCTCGGGCAGGTCCGGCGCGAGCGGCGGCTTGCCGAATTCATGAATGTCCGCGCCAGCGATGAACGTGCGGCCTTCACAGTAGATGACGAGCGCCTCGACCCCGGGCGCGGCGACCGCCAGTGAAAGGAGCTCGTGAAGCTTTTCGCGGACCGCATGGGACAGCGCATTCACCGGCGGATTGTCCAGCGCCAGGAGGCCGATGTTACCTTGTTTCGTAAACGTGACTAGCTGAGTCATGAATCCATCCTCGGAACGTAACGCCGCGAATTAACTGCCTCCGCGCTGGGGCGAACCCATCGGCGCCACGACACCGCTATCCACCCGCGTCCGGTTGACGTTCCGGCGCGGCATTTCGAAAGGCCGCAAGCTCGTTGCACGCAGCTTCCACGGCGAGCAGCGCGCGATAAGGCGACAGATCGCAGTCGAAGCGGCGAGCGTTGAAGAGCTGCGGAACCAGACAGCAATCAGCCAGGCTCGGGCTATCTCCGTTGCAAAACCTGCCGGTGCGAGCGCTGGCTTTTAGCTCCGCTTCGAGCGCGCTGAGCCCGGCGCCGAGCCAGTGCCGATACCACGCGAGCTTCGCTGCCTCGCTCACGCCCAGCTCGGACTTCAAATAGTTCAGCACGCGCAGGTTGTTCAACGGATGAATCTCGCAAGCGACAGTCAGCGCCAACGCACGCACCCGCGCCCGCTCGAAGGCGGTCTTCGGCAGCAAGGCTGGCTCGGGGTGGAGCTCCTCCAAATATTCGATGATCGCGAGCGACTGGGTGAGCGGCCCGTCGGTATCTTCGAGCACGGGCACCAGTGACTGCGGGTTCAGCGCGCGAAACGCGGACGCAAACTGTTCGCCGCCGTCGCGCGTCAAGTGCACTGCGACGTATTCGTACGGCAGACCCTTGAGGTTCAGCGCGATCCGAACGCGGTAAGACGCGGAGCTCCGAAAGTAGTTGTGTAATCTCATGGCTACCGGCAATGAAGGGCGTGGCTAGCCCGCTATTCGCAGCGAAATCTCGGCTACGCCTTCGACCGCCCCGTGCAAACGATCGCCCGGCCGCACCGGCCCCACCCCCGCCGGCGTTCCGGTGTAAATCAAGTCCCCGGCCTTCAACACGAAGAGCTTCGACAAGTGAGCAATGACGTCCGCTACTGGCCAGAGTAGCTGCTCCAGATCCGCGCGCTGGCGGGTCTCATCGTTCACATCGAGCCAGATCGCGCCGCGCGACGGATGTCCGATCTCACTCACGCGATGGATCTCGCTGATCGGTGCGGACTGATCGAAGGCCTTGCCCACGTCCCACGGCCGGCCCTTGTCGCGCGCCGCAAGCTGTTGGTCTCGACGCGTCATGTCGAGTCCTACCGCGTAGCCGTAAACGTGATCGAGTGCAGATTGACGCGAGACCTCGACGCCTTCCTTGGCGATTGCCACGACCAGCTCGACTTCGTGATGCAAATTTTGGGTCGCGAGCGCGTACGGAATCGTCGCGCCGTTCTCGACGATCGCGTCCGCGGGCTTCTGAAAGAAGAAAGGCGGCTCACGCTCGGGGTCGAACCCCATCTCCCGCGCATGCTCGGCGTAGTTGCGCCCAACACAATAGATGCGATGCACCGGAAACTGCTCTTCGGCGCCGGCGATCGGAACACAGCTGGTTTGCGGGGCGGGAAAGACGTATTTCACGGCTAGTCTCCAGTTCAAAAGATGCGATAGCTCCCGCTCACGATGCCGAGCGGCCAATGACCGGCAGCGAACAGCGATTGCTTGGCCTCGAATGGGTGCTCCCGGCTCTGACCGGCCAGTCTGGCGAGCTCCGAGAGATGAAGCGCTTCACTCGCGGCGCCCGCGGCTGCACGGATGAGCGAAGCGTCGCTGCAGCCCCGCCGCCCTGCTTCGGCCAGCGCGGCCTCGTACACCGCCTCCATCGACCGCTCCATACACGACGTTAACCAGCGCAAGAAATGGGTCTCGCCACAAGTGCCACGGGCCTCGGCACTGAGCCGGCTTCGCTCGCGTTGTTCCGCGTCCCACCAGCGCCGATCCCAGTCGGGCGCCTGGATCGAAGCGTTCGCGCTCTCCCAGTCCGGTACGCTCTCGATCGCAAGCCCGTCGTCGATGCCCAGGCCTCGTAAGTACGACTGCGCTCGACTGCGCTCGTGCTCGCCGAGCGGCTCCCCCACGCTGCGGAACCAGCCGCTCACGTCAGCACCTCTTGCCGGAAGAGCCCGAGCGCCTTCTGCACGGGGCGGTCGGAAAAGCTGAACAGCACGGCGTCCTCGTCGGCCTCGTGCGCGACGCTGGACCACGATGGAACGACGAATACGTCTTTGGGTTCCCATTCGAATACTCCTTCACCAATGCGGCTGCGGCCGCGCCCCTCGACCACGCTGTAGACCGTGCCGTCCGTCGCGCGCTGCCGACACCCGCGAAAACCCTTGGGCAAGAGTTGGATGAAGGCTCCGATCGTCGGCATCGGATAGCCGCCCGTCGCCGGGTTGACGTACTGCATCTTGACGCCGTGGCAGGCGTCGATGGCGCCGTCGGCGAGCAAGCGCGACAGGGCAGCTCGACTGCGCCGGTATGGGTAACAATGGATCGGCGTGGTCCGAGACGTAGGGACGTACTCGAACGGCAACAGGTTTTCGCCGTACTGCGCCAGCGCGTTCCCCTCAGCGCGCGTCAGCGGCTGCGATTCTCGAGGGTGGCGCTCGGCGAACCCCGCGTCGAGGAAGGACACCATGGGGATATCGAGCCCGTCCAGCCAAACCACCGGAGCGTCGCCCGGGTTGCCGTGATCGTGAAAGGTCCAGGACGGCGTGATGATGAAATCGCCTGGGCCCATCCTGATGCGCTCGCCGTCTACGGCAGTGAACGCGCCGGTGCCCTCGACCACGAAGCGCAGCGCGGACTGGGTGTGCCGATGGCTGGGCGCTACCTCGCCGGGCAAAATCAACTGCAGTCCGGCGTAGAGCGTACGCGTGATCGAGGACGCGCCGCGCAAACCCGGGTTCTCCAGCACCAGCACCCTGCGCTCGGCCTCTCGAGCGGTAATCAAGCGACCTGCCTCGAGCAGAAAGGGCCGCACGCTCTGATAGCGCCAGAGCGCGGCCACGCAGGGCGAATTCGGTTGCGCGGGCACGAGCGCTCCGAGCACTTCCCAGAGCGGCGTCAGGTTCTGCTGATCCAGGCGCTGATAGAATTCGGCGCGTTCGGACGTGGAGCGTGAGTCCATGAAAGCCATCGTGCGGTTCGCGTGGCTGGTTACGCCCGAGCCTCATCGAGCTCGGGCAATTTGAGTCCGATCGCGTCGACTACCGAGCGCGCGCGATTCAGAAAATCGTCGCGCATCTCCTCGTTCTTGCGCTCCTTCAAGCCGTATTTTCGGTAGATTTCGTTGTTCTTCGAGCCTGAAGCGCCGAAGAATTGCGGCAAGTACGGCGCGTAATCCTCGATCGCTCGCTGCACGGCCTTTCGGCCTTCGTCCGTTTTGCACAGCTCGGTGCAGAAATCCTTGCCGAACGCGGCGTGGAACTTCTCCTCTGGCATGGTCATCCGACCGACGTTGCGAAGCGGGACGAAGCTGCAATGCAGCAGATCCTCGACTTGCAGAATCTCGGCGAGATCAGCGAGCATCTTGATCACGCAGAACTCGGGCCACGTCTTCAGAGGAAAACCGAAAATGCTGAGCGGCCGCTTCAACTTCGGGTCGGTCGCCTGCGCCGGAATGCCCATCTCGTCGGCCAGACCCTTGAAGCGAACGTGATGGTGATATTCCTCCATCGCCACTCGGCAAGTCAGCCATTTCGCATACGGCGTGGGCGCGAGCGCGATGGCCGGCTCATCGAATACCTGCGCGCCATAAAGCTCGTTCACCGCGTGGCTCACCACGATCTTCGATATGGCGTCGCGATACTCTTGTGGTTCGTTGGCGAGATCGGCGACTGTCTTCACTTCGTGATACGCGCTAGCCATGGTTCGACTCCTAGAGGACGGGTTCGGTATTGAACGCCTCCAAATCGGTGGTGAGCTGGTCGAGCCCATCGCCGAAGCGTTCGCTGAATACGGCGGCGAGCTCTGCGCTGCTGAAGCCGTTTGCCGGCAGCACCAATCGCTCAGCCGGGCGAGGCTGCGAGATCAGGAAGACTTCGCGCCCGCGCACGCTGAACACCTGGCCGCTGATCTTTTGCGCTCGCTCGCTGCACAAAAAGGCCACGATTTCGGCGACGAAATGCGCCGGGATCTTGAGAGCGCGTTCTTTGTAGAACGCCTGCGCGCCGTTAGCAGGTTGGATCGCTTCGGTCACGCGCGTCGCAGCGAAAGGCGCGATGGCGTTGCAAGTCACCCCGGAGCGCGCCATGTCCATCGCCACCACGCGCGTCAGCCCAACGAGCCCAGCTTTGGCGCTAGCGTACGCAGACTGGCCGAAGTTGCCGTACAAGCCCGCCGACGAAGTGACGTTGACGATGCGGCCTGGCGCGCGACCCGCCCGTGCCTGCTCGCGCAGATGCGGCGTGGCCGCTGCGAGGATATAGAAGGGCGCGCCCAAATTGTTGCGCAACACGGCGTCCCAGTTGGCCGGGCTCGCCTTGAAAATGAAGCTATCGCGCAGAATCGCCGCGTTGTTCACGATCAGGTCGATTGCGCCGAATCGTTCGACGGCCAGCGCAACGACCGCAGCGGCTGCCTCGGGATTGGCGAGGTCCAACGCGAAGGGGACCGCTCGCTCACCCAGGCTGGTCGCCACGGCTTCCGCCAAACTTGGGTCCGGTTCGTTCCCGGCAATCGACACCCCACTGTCCGCAATCACCACGCGCGCGCCGAGGCCATGGAGCTTGCGACTGATGGCGAGGCCAATTCCGCGCGCGGCGCCGGTGACCAGCGCCACTTTCCCGCTCAGATCCAGGTTTTCAACGGTATTCGGCATGCCAGCAATTCCTCGATTAGGTTTGGTTGAAGGCGTCTTCGGCCTGGCTGTAGAAGGCGTCGGCGTGCACGTCGCGAAGTGGCACGCCCTGTTCGACCAGCGCGAGCTGAAGCGCCTCCACCATCAGCGGCGGCCCCGCTAGATAGGCCTTGAAGCCCTCGAACGACGCGAAGTCCTCCATGACCGCCGTGGCGACCAAGCCCTTGCGCCGCGCGCTGGGCCCGCTCGGCTGAGAAAGCACCACCTGAGTCACGACGTTCTGGTGACGCGCGCGAAGGTCGTTCAGCCAGGGTTCCAAGTAGATGTCCCGCTCGTCTCGCACCCCGAAGTAGAGGTGGACCTCGCGCAGCGGATCGGTGTGGAGCGCGGTTTCGACGATCGATTTGATCGGCGCCAAGCCGCTGCCCCCGGCGACGGCCAGGATCGGCCCGCGGTGGCTCTCGCGCAGATACGCGTTGCCGAGCGGACCTGAAACCGTGATCTCCGCCCCGAGGTGTAGACTGGTAAAAACATGACCGCTCGCTTGTCCGCGTGGCACGTGCCGTACGAAAAACTCGAGTGCCGATTGGTCCGGTCGGTTCGCCATGGAGTAGTTCCGCGTGGGAACTCCCGGACCGAACTTGAGCTGGGCGTGTTGCCCAGCGGAGAACGTATAAGGCCCGCCAGCCACGATGACGAGCTCCAGCGCCTTGATATCGTGAGTGAGGTCCGTGACGCGCGACAGACGGCAGCGGAGGACGCGCGACGGATGAAGCACAGTGTCTTCCGCTTCGAGCCTGCGCACGCTGCAATCCCCCCAAATTTGCGTGCGACAAGCGAGGATCAGGCCTCGCGAGCGCTCCTCGGCGCTCAGCGCAAATTCGGAGTAGGGGAGCTCGAGAGTGTCCCCTTCGATGAGCTCGCATTTGCAGGCGCCGCAGTTGCCTGATTGACAATTGTGCGGAAAAGCCACGCCCGCCTCGAGCAAGCTGGCCAGAAGCGTTTCGCCAGTAAGAGCTGGGACAGCCACGGGCGGATCGCCGAGCACGCGGATGGTGGCGGTCACGGCCTGCTCCAATCTTGCTCGGGCCGTTTGCGCGGCTTACCCGCGAGGGGCAGTTCGGGAACTGGACGAAGTAGGCGCTGTCCGAGCTTGGCCCAAAGCGACTGCGCCAGACAGACGACGCCATCGGGAAGGAACAAGACGGCCACCACGAGAAGGACCGCGTACACCGCGTACGAGAGAATCACCGGCGCGCTGCTGGGCATCCCGTTCATGGTCGCCAGCCTGCTGAGTGCGTGAACCAACAGCAGTACGATCACCGAGCCCACGACCCCTCCCGAGACGCGACCGAGCCCACCGACCGCGGCCATGACGACGTATTCGATCGACAGCAAGACCGGGAAAGAGCCCGGCGCGAGGTAGCCCATGTAGAAGGCGTAAATGCCGCCCGCGAGCCCGGCGAACGCTGCTGACAGCGCAAACACGGCCAATTTGTAGGGACCAACCGGCACACCGGAAGAAGCAGCCGCCACTTCGCTACTCGACAGCGCACGCAGCGCTCGACCCGGCCGCGAGCCGAGCACGTTGCGCGCGACCACGATCACGAGAATCAGAGCGATCCAGCTGAGAAAGGCGTGTTCCCGCGCCGAATCGAATTGAAAGCCGCCGATCCGAAGAGGAGGGATGCTCTGCAGCCCCACGTCTCCACCAGTGACACTGACCGCCTCACTGATCAGCGAGAGGCAGATGAGGTGCGTCGCGAGCGTTGCGAAGGCCAGGTGATGGCCGCGCAAAAGCAGCAGCGGGACGCCGACCACGACGGCCAGCGCGGACGCCGCGAGCGGCGCGCACACGAGACCGGCGAGGGTCGGGTATCCGCCTTTGGCGATCAGGCCGGCGGCGTACGCGCCACAAGCGTAAAACGCGCCCTGCCCGAGAGAAACCTGCCCTGCGTGACCCATGAGCAGCGAAACTCCGACGGTGACCATCGCCGAAAGCGCGAGCAACACGTACACGGACAACGCACTTTCGCCGAGCAGCGCAGCAAGCCCGAGGCTCAGCGCGACGAAGCCAGCGAAGGCAAAACGCGAAGGATGAACCCGCATCATCCCTCCGCCGCGTGAAAACTGGGGCTACGCAGCGCCTGTGCCACCAGAATCGCCAGGGCCAAAAGTAGCGCCACGGTGCTCTGGTAGGACGCCTTGGCGTAGCCGGCGACCAGGGCTTCGGCGACGCCCAGCGCGAGACCACCAGCGAGCGCAAATAGCGGCCGCTTGAGCCCTGCCAGAATGGCCGCCGCGAAGCCGTCCACTAGAAGGGTGACGTCGCTATCGTAAGAGATCGGGCGCAGCGGGGTGAGCAAGACCCCGGCGACGCCACCGAGCGCGCCGCCGAGCGCGAAGCCAAAGAGCCCCATCCGCGTCACCCCGATCCCGACCAGCGCCGCCGCGTATGGGTTCGAAGCGCACGCGCTGAGCGCTTTTCCGAGGTACGTGCGCTCGAGAAATGACTCGAGCGCAACGAACACCGCGAACGTCACGCAGACGACCAAAACGTACTGCCGCAAGACCGTGACGCCCCACAGCTCGAACGCGCCCGCGAGCCCGCCGAACGAGCGCGGCTGATCGCCCCAAACCAGAATCTCGACGGCATAGCCGAAAATCCCGACTCCGAGCGTGGCAATCAGCGAGGCTTGGGGCGACGTCTTGCGTTTGCCAATGGCAATGACGCCAGTGAGCACGCCGGCCAGAGCGGCGAACAGGATCGCCACGAGCTCGGCGAGCCCGTGCGGCAACCCCGCGCCGAGCAGCGTGCTCGCCATGAAGCCAGCGAGCACCGCGAACATGCCCTGCGCCAGATTCACGACGCGGGTCACGCGGTGGATGAGAATGAGACCGCTCGCGAGCAACGCGAAACCGCAGCCCAGCACCACGCCGTGCGCGAAGTAGGACAGGAAGGCGCTCACGCGCGCTCCTCGAGCCCACTGCCGAGGTAGGCGTCGATCACGAATGCGCTATTGGCGAGCTCCGCAGCGGGCCCTGCCGCCACGATGCGCCCAGTCTCCAAGACGTAGGCCTTGCTGCACAAGGACAGCGCAAGCCGCGCGCTTTGCTCCACTAGCAAGACCGCGAGTCCACGCTCGGCGTTCAGCTTGGAAAGGTACCGGGCCAGGTCTCGCACGATCAACGGCGCGAGCCCGAGCGACATCTCGTCGATCGCGATCACGTCTGGCTGGGACATCAGCCCGCGAGCCACCGCTACCATTTGCTGCTGACCGCCGGACAGACTGCCAGCGAGTTGCTTTCGAACGCGCTCGAGCTCGGGTATCAGCTCGTAAACCCAGGTAGTGTCTCGATTTCGAGTGCGAAACGCGCCTAGCCGAAGATTGTCGTCGACGCTGAGGTCGGGAAACAGTTGTCGCCCCTCCGGCACGTGCGCGAAGCGGCCAGCAATGCGAATGCGGCCGCTGACGCTTTGAACCACACCGGACAGGGTGTTGAGCAGGGTCGACTTCCCAGCCCCATTGGCGCCGACTAGGGCCACCATTTCGCCCGCCGCCACGCTGAGCGAAACCCCATCGAGCGCGGTCGCGGACCCGTACTGAACGCGAAGGTCTTCGACTTCGATCACGATGGCGACTCCTCGGTCGACCCGAGATAGGCCTGGATCACGGCGGGATTCTTGCGAATGGAGGCGGACGAACCCTCGGCGATCACCTTGCCGAGGTCGAGCACGGTGATCGTGTCCGCGAGACTGGTCACGAGCGGAACGTCGTGCTCGATCAGCACCTGGGTCAGCCCACGCGAGCGCAGCTCTCGCATCAGCCGTACCAGGTGCTGTCGCTCGCCTTCGCGCAGGCCCGACGCCGGCTCGTCCAACAGCAGCACCGCCGGTTCGGCAGACAGCGCCCGGGCCAATTGCATCGAGCGCTGTTGCCCGAGTGGCAGTGATTCGGCAGGTCGGTCGCCGAGCCCGCCAAGGCCCACCTGTTCCAGCAGGGCGTCCGCGCGGGCCCGCGTGTCCTCGTCCTCACGTCGGCAACGCGGCAGGCGCAACGCCGCTTCGAAAAAGCCGTGCCGGGTCCGTGCGTGCGCCCCCACCATCACGTTTTCGCGCACCGACATTCCGCGAAAAATGCGCGCGCTCTGGTAAACGATCGCAATACCGTGCGCCGCGCGCTGTTCGGGCCGCAGCCGGTCGATCGACTCGCCACCCAGTGAGACCTGGCCTCCGTCCGCGCGGAGATGCCCGGCGATCAGGTTGAACAGCGTGCTCTTTCCCGCTCCATTGGGGCCGATCAGCCCGCGGAGCTCGCCGGCCTCGACCTGAAAAGTCACGTCGCGGACTGCATAGACGCCTCCAAATCGGCGGCTCAGCTGGTCCACGCGCAACGCTTTCACGGAGAAGCCACGGTGCGGGCCAGTTTCTCTTTTGCCCAATCGGTCGGCACGAACTTTCCCCCCTGGACGGTGCTGACCGCGATGAATTCGGAGCTCAAACCCGAGTGATCGCTCGGGGAGTATTTGAATTTACCGTTCGGGGTGAGAAGCGTCATGTGCTCCAGGGCTTGCTGCACCTTTTCGCGGTTGGTGCCGCCCGCCACGTTGATCGCTTCGAACAACAGCAGCGCACCGCTGTAGCCATCCTGCGCGAACTGGGGCGGCGGGTAGCCGTGCTTGGTCCGGTATGGAGCCGCCATCTGTTCGATGATCTGCTTCTGTGGGCCGTCGGGCAGGTAGTCCCCGACGACGCCAATCGAGCTCACGACCGTAACCCCCTCGCCCGCAGGTCCAACCGGCTCGAGCCACAGCTTGCTCGCCTGCGCCGCGGTCATGAAGAGCGGTATCTTGATCTTGGCGGCAGCATACTGCTTGGTGACCGTGACGCCGGGCGGCCCGCTCCCCCAGAACACGAAAGCCTGGGCGCCGGAGCCTTTAATGTGCGTGAAAATCGCGCTGAAATCGCTGGTCGACGTCTCGAACTCTTCGTCTTTGACAATCTGAACGCCGTACTTGCTCGCGAGCGTCTTCATCGCGTTGTAGCCGGACACGGCGTAGGCGCCTTTCGTGTCGTGAGCGATGGCGATCTTCTGGATCTTCTGCGACTGCATGTAGTCGAGGTAGCGCTCGGCGAACGCCCCCGACAGCGCAGGAACGACGAAGACGTAGGGCTTGATCGGCTGCACCTGTTCGTCCGCCGGAGTGAGCGAGACATAGGGCATACCGTCACGCTCCGCGAGCGGCTCCACGGCCAGCGCCGAGTTGGAAAACACGGAGCCGATCACGGCCACGACATTCTCCGTCTTGAGTTCGTTGTAAGCGAGGACGGACTTGTCCGGCATGGTCTGATCGTCACGCGTGAGGAGCGTGACCTTCTTACCGAGCAGACCGCCCTTCTCGTTCACCTGCTCGACTGCCAGCTCTACGGCCTTCTTGTCTTCGCTGCCCATTGCCGAGTACTTGCCGGTGAGCGTCGCAATCAGCCCCACCCGAATCGTCTCTTCCTTCTGAGCGGAGGGCGCGGGAACAGCCTCGTTTTGAGGCTTGGGATCGGCTTTGCAGCCAACGACGACGAGCGCCGCGACCACGTACAACATCAAACAACGGAGTTTGTTCATTGGAATGCTCGCTTCGACGCCGTTCATTGAAAGGGGGCGACTCATGGATCGGCGAGCGTTACGCCGAGATAGAGCATGTTGCTCGGTCGTGTGTCGGCCGGCGTGGTCGCCGTCGCAGCGAGGTAGGTTTGCGCGTGCCGATAGCCGAGCGAGAAACGCGCATACCAGGCGGCGATGAGATAGCTCAGCTGCGCGTCGATCAGCGACGACGCCGACGCGCCGTCAGCGGTGTCCAAGCCGCGCTGGTAGCGCACGGTCCCGCGCAGTTTTCCGATACCGATCGGGTTCGGCAACATATAGCCGAGTGAAGCCAACCAGAAGTTGTCCCAGCGCTGAAAGTTCCCACTGTATTTATAGTAGGCGCCGATCGCCGAGATCGTGCCGACGTCTTCAATGCTCTTCTCGACCGTCACGTCCGCCGTGAACATGTTGTAGTCGTCGGTGAGAGGAACCGTCGGCGGCGTCGTCATCGGAACGGGCTGAACCGAACCGTCCTTCTGGTACTGCCCGCCGACACCCACCGAGACGAGGTCTTTCGTGCCGTAGTAGGTCGTGCGGTGATAAAATGCTGGCTCGCCGCTCAGCAAGCTCAACTGAATACGACCGGTCAGCAACGGATTCAGCGTCGGGTCGTACAGGTTGAACGCGCCGAGGTAGTACTTGATGAGACCCTTCCCCGGCGCGCCCCAAACAGTGGCTCCGACATCGCGTCCGAGCGCGCCCGCTTTCGGGAGCGCTGGCGCCGCGATCATCGGGAAAAACCCGGGGAAAAAGAACTCGTCCATGCCCCAGGGCCCACTCGGAGCGAAGCGGTCGGCCATGACCAACATACGCCCCAAGTACACGTTGAACTCGGGCAGGGGTTCGAAGCGCGCAATGACCTCCAGCGGTTGAACGTTGACCGACTGCGGAGAGCCCGGCGTTCCAGGATAGGCAAGCGTCAAGCCCACTTGCCACTTGAGGTACCGATGCACTTGGCCGCTCATGTAGAGGTCGGCTTCGACTGACTCCCCGATGTCGTTCACCTTTGCGGGGTCGTCCGGGTTCTGAAGCCTCAGACCGGCACGCAGGCGAGCGCCGTAATCGATGCTGGGGATTGCAGGGGGAAACGCGGGAGCTACCGGGCCCTTCGGTGCTTCGCCGTCGGGGATCGACGACGGAGGCGGTCCAGCCGGTGGCTGCGCCCCAGGTGCCGCGGCGATCGGAGGCTGAGCGGGCGCGGTCGTCTGCGCAGCCCGCTCGTCGGGGGCGGCTGCAGGCGGGGCAGCACGCTCGCTTGGGGCTGTGGGCTCGGCTGGCGCTGTGGACTCGGCTGGCGCTGCGGGCTCAGCCGGAGCTGCGGGGGCCTGGGCCACCGCGTTCGCCGTCCACGACAGCGCGAGTGCGAAACAAGAGAACCAACCGGACAGACCAAACGGATTCGATATCGAGTCTCGTCGCATCGCTATTCTCCTGAGGCGCGCTCGAACGCGCTGATCTTGCTAGACGCCTAGAAGGCTCGGACTCTCTTCGAATCACTCGCCGAACCGTGCCGTTCGAGCTGCCGAGTGCTTCTGGCAAAGCAGCGTCGACTGGCAACTACTATAAGAGACCATCGCCTACAAGTAAATCTACTATAGTAGGCACGGTCTCGGCCCGACCCTGCATCGACTTCCCTTTAGGCGCCAAAAATGCGCCAACAGGGAAACAGGCTCCCCCCGCCGGTCAGGAAACGCGCGTATCCGCGGCCGCTTTCGCGAGCTTCCGCTCAAAGCGCGAAACGGTCTTTTCGTGGACGCTTCGAGAACCACGATCGATGAGATCGCAGTGCGGCCCGGTCTTGATTCCCGAGCTTCGTACGGTGCTCGAGCTCCGCGGCGCACCCGCTACGGAATGCTTACGGCCTCACCCTCGGCCGGCGCCGGCCCAAAATGTCCGCGCGTCCTCTGCAGTCCAGGGCAGCCGCGCGGCGCACGAGCTGAGCGTCGAAAGTAGCTGCGCCGCGTCGCGCGGGCGCGCATCGGGCTTCTTCTCCAAACAAGCGAGCACGAGCGCTTCGAGCTCCGCATCGAGCGGCGCGCCGAGCCGTTCGCTCGGCTTCTGAGGAGCACTGTGCAAATGATGGCCGCAAACCTCGACCACGCTCTTTCCTTCGAAGGGTGGCTTTCCAGTGAGAAGGAAGTACGCGACGCAACCCAAACCGTAAATGTCGACGCGATGGTCCACCGCCGAGGGATCTATTATCGACTCGGGAGCCAGGAATTGCGGTGTACCGGTGATGGCATCCGCCTGCGTGAGCTCGGGGTCGTTGGAGGGACCGACGCGCTTCACCAGACCGAAGTCGACGAGCTTCACCACGTCGGGCATGCCACCCCGCTCGCAAAAGAGCATGTTCGCGGGCTTGATGTCGCGGTGGATCAGGGCAAGCGAATGTGCTTCCGCCAGTGCCCCCGCGGCCTGGATCAAGATATGCACCACTCGACCCTGTGGCTGTGGCCCGAAACGTTCGACCAGCTCTTGCAGCGAAACGCCTTCCAGGTACTCCATCGCGTAGTAAAAAACGCCATCGGGCGTGTGTCCGTAGTCGAAGATGGCGACGGTGTTCGGGTGCGTCAGGCGCGCGGTGATCTGCACTTCACGTTCGAAACGAGCGAGGCTTTGCGGCCCGACGCGATCCGGGTGCAGCAGCTTCACGGCCGTGGGCCGTCGCAAGAGCGCGTGCTGCGCTTGATACACCGCGCCCATACCCTCGCCGATCAGCTCACCGAGCACATACTGGCCGAGGCGCTGTGCCGTTTGCACCTCGCGTTGCAAGCCGTAGATTACGCGCGAAACGTAGGTCGTGGCGATCGTCAGCGCGGCGCACCAAATCAGGCTTCCGAACGCAATGCCGAACCAGGGCGGCACCGCGGTGGTCGGCCAGTCCCGCCCGAGCTTCGCCATCAACTCTTCATCGCGCATGGCGATGGCGGTGCACGCCCAAACGCTGGGCACCGACGTCAGCGCGGACACCAGGGCCGTTCGCCAAGGGGGGCTCGGTACCAACCCAGCTCGCAGAATCAAGACCAACGCGGCGAGCAACAGGGGCACCAGATGGATGCCGTAACCCACCGGAGTGGAGTGCGCGAGGATCGCCACCACCAGCGCGACATTGATCGGAAGCGCGCCGTCGCTCGCGCTGACGAACCAGCGCGGGCAGGCTGGACGGCGCACCACCTTGGAGAGCACCAGCGAGCCCCCCGCGAAGGCGAGGTGCGCCAGCTTGGCCGGGTGGGTGTGCACCGCCCAAAAGCGGTCGCGCGCGAACAGCAGGGCCACCACGACCCCGACCAAGTACATGCCTCCGAACACGATGCCCAAGAGCCGCGCATAGTCGGCCACACGGGTCGCGTAAAAGCGCTGCGCCTCTTCGTCAGTCAGTGAAGAGCCGGCCCTCAGGAACGCGCGTCTCGCCTCGGGTCTCGTGCTCATCGCTCGCGTCCTGTCACGCTATCATGGCGCCCTTCGCCGCGGGAAGGCGCGCCAGCGGGGGCTGCCTCGCAGCAGCGCTTCATGCACCAGTCCTCCCCGGCACCAGGCAACCAGGTGCGGCAGCGTCCCTCCGCGGCACTCTATCGTCCAAATTCGATGAGCCGAGTCAATCCGCAGCAGCGACCGGCAGTTCGACGCTGACGGTGGTGCCGGGTGAATCGTTGGTCACGAAAATGCTGCCGCCGTGCGCATCGACGATTTGTTTGACCAAGGTCAAGCCCAAGCCGACGCCGCCGGTGCCGCGGGAGCGGCTGCGCTCGCTGCGAAAAAACGCGCTGAAGATGCGCGGCAGATCCTCGCTGGCGATACCGATGCCTCGATCGCGCACGCGAAAGCGCACGCCCTGCCCGGAGCGGTCGAGCGCGAGCACAATCGGGCGCTCCAGCTCCGGGCAGTACTTGTGGGCATTCTCCAGGAGATTGTCGAGCACCCGGCGAAATAGCACCGGATCGGCGAGCACCTTGGGCGACCCCTCGCCGAGCTCGAGTGACAGGGGCCGCTTCGGGTGACGCGCTTTGAAACGCTCGCCGGCTTGCTCCGCAATGCGCGCCGCGTCGACCGACGCCAGATGAAGCGGCAGTTTGGCGCCCGTCGTGCCCGCGGCCAGCTCGAGCCGCGTCGCGACCAAGATGTCTTCGATGATGACCTCGAGCTCCGACAGGTCGAGCGCGATCTCGGTCAAAGAGCTGCGCGCGGTTTCGGCGTCACCCTCGGCCGCGATGTCGAGCGCCACGCGGATGCGCGCGAGCGGGGTCTTCAGCTCGTGCGACACATTGGCGAGCAGCTCTTTCTCAGCGAGCAAGAGGCGCTGCAGGCGTTCGGCCATTTCGTCGAAAACCTTGCCCAGATCCCCAAATTCGTCAGCGCGAGACAGCCCGACGCGCGCACGCAAGTCGCCCGCGCCGAGGGCCTCCGCAGCGCGCGACAGCTCCTTCAGCGGCCTGACGATCCAGCGCGCCGTGAGAAACGCGCCGGCCGCGACGATCACGATGCCGAAACCGAAGAACGTGAGCAGCGGAGCGAGCGGCCCGGGGCCCCCTCGCAGCGGGCCAGGACCCCGAAAATGCGCAGGGTTGCCCGGGGCACCAGGGGGTGGTTCTCCAAACCCCGGCGGCGGCCCGTGGCGAGTTACGAAGTCCCCGTGCCCAGGCGGCTCGGGCAGGTGGGGGCGTCCGATGAGCGCGCCGACGCTCAGGACCGCAGCGGCTACCAAGACCAGCTGCACGATGCTCACGGCGTACAGCCGCCAGACCAGAGAGCCGCGCGCCTTCGTGTGCGCCGTACGGGCGGACGGCGCGCTCATTGTTCATCGGGAGTGAGCATGTAGCCGACTCCGCGAATGGTCTTCAGTAGCCGCGGATGCCGCGGATCGTCGCCCAGTTTGTGACGGAGGCGTGACACGTGAACATCGATCGAGCGATCGAAGACTTCTTCCGCGGTGCCTTGCAAGAGTTGCAGCAGCTGCTCGCGCGCGAGCACTCGACCAGCACGCTCGGCCAGCACCCGTAGCAGCGAAAATTCGTACGTCGTGAGCGACAGCGGTTTGCCCGCGAGCACCGCGGTCATCATGCCGCCGTCGATCACCAAATTGCCAATCGTCATGCGCTCGGGCCGCGGACCGAGCTTGCCCCGCGCGCGGCGAGCCTGGGCGCGAATTCTGGCCAGGAGCTCCCGCGACGAGAACGGTTTGGTGACGTAGTCGTCCGCGCCCCACTCCAGCCCGCACACCCGATCTGCCTCTTCGCCGCGAGCGGTGAGCATCACGATCGGAACGTCTGCGCGCTCACGAAGCGCTCGGCACACCTCGAGCCCGTCGAGGCCCGGCAACATCAAGTCGAGCAGCACCACGTCCGGGCGTACCCGCAGCACCTCGGCCACCGCCTGGTCCCCGCGGTCCACCAAAAACACGCGCACGCGATGCGAAGCCAGGTACTGACTGGTGAGCTGGGCCAGCCGCGCGTCGTCCTCCACGTAGACGATCGTGATCTCCTGCTCCATTTCGAGCTGCCCGTCGGCGAGCGGCATTCGCAAACTATGGCATGGACTCACGATTTTGGCGGATGCGACACAATTCGATACACGCGCGCTTAACATTTCGACACATAATCGACATGCCTGGTCGGGGGGGCGTGGGTTACTGCTCTTAACGGAGAGCCGTGAACTCACGCGCGAACAAACTCGATCGAAGCCCCTTACGTCTAGTCCCCGGGGGCGGGGAAACCCGAGAGCCTACCAGCGATGAAGAGCTGATCGACGCCGTGCAGCGCGGCGATCATCGCATCACGCGTCTGCTCTACGATCGCCTGTACGGCGTGGTCGACCAAACGCTCTATCGCGTGTTCGGCCGGCGCGAGCATGACCATGATGACCTGGTGCAGGCGGCCTTCGAGCAGATCGTTCTCACTTTGAGCCGTCAGTCTTATGCTCGGGCCTGCAACCTCAGGACCTGGGCCGCCAGCATCACGAGCCATGTCGGCTTCACCGCGCTGCGTTCCCGCAAGCGGGAGCGCAAGGTCGTTGCGCGCGAGGTCTCCTTCGACTCGTCGCTCGTGCCCACACGCACGGTGGCCGAAAACGTCGCCGCGGCGTCGCTCGAGCTCGACCGTGTGCGGCGGCACCTTCTGTCGATGAAGTCCGAGCAAGCCGAGACCGTGTTCCTGCACGACGTACTCGGCCACCAGCTCGCGGAGGTGGCGCTGATCATGCGCGTCTCGGTCGCCGCGGCCACGTCGCGCTTGGTCCGCGGCCGCCGGGAGCTTTACCGGCGCATCGACTCAGACACCAAAATCAGGGGCGAATGATCTGTGTGCCCGCAGGTGGCGTGAACGTGAACTCGCCCGCCGGCGGCTTCAGGTTCACCTCGGGCGCCAGAAAGTCGAAGCGGTTTCGATTGCGCTGCGCGTCGGTCAGAATCACGCGCCGCACCTGATAGGTCGCGCCGTCGATGTACAGAATCACCTTTTGGTAGGCGGGCGTCGCTTCTTTGGGATCGCCAATCAGCACGTAGCCGCCCTCGAAGGGCACGCCCTTCGGATCGGCTTTGGTGAGCTTGAAGGTTTGCCGCAAGCTCGCGCCGCCGATCAAGAACGAGAGCGCCGCCGGGTACTGGCTCTTCTCCAGCGGCTGCTCGTACATCTGCCGGTTCTCTTTCTCGTAGATTCGAATGATCTTGCCGTCGGAAACGACGCGATTGCCGTTGTTCGTGTAACGCCAGCTCATCTTGCCGGGCTTCTCGAAGATCACCGAGCCCGTGCTCTCTTTGGTCTTGTTGTAAGCGATGGCGTTGTAGCGCTGCTTGAACCCCGCTCGGAACGTCCTAGTTTTGTCGTAGAACTGCTGCACCCGATCGGCGATTTCGTCAGCGCTGAGTCCGGCTCCGGGAGTGGGCGCGGCCGGCGGTGTCGCCGGTTTCGCCGCGGGAGGCGGCGCTTTGGGAGGCTCGGCCAGAGCAAGCGCGGGCACGACCAACACTGAGGCCGAAGCCAGGGTGACCCAGGTGAACTCGCGACGATTCATGGCAATGAGATCTACGTTGGAGGAGGCGCCTTTCTTACACCGAAAAGCACCCAGAGGGCCAAAGCGGCCAGGCGACCGAACAGGCCTCTCTACTAGCACTGAACGAGGCCCACCGCTCCGTTCGGACCTCCGGTCGCTCCAACCAGCCCTCCATGGTCCAGGCCACCCACGGGAGCCAGCGTGTGTCCGCGGGGAGGCGAAGGCCGCCGCAGTCGTAGAGCGACGGGTGACCGAAGGTGTCGACGAACCATTGCGCACTGGACCCAACCGGCCCGTCCCGACGCTGCATGCTCACTGAACACGCGAGTGCCAACTCTCGCATCGCGCGACGCCTGTCCGCGACCCTATTGCTCGGCGGCGTAAGCACGTTCGCGCCACACGCTGCCTGCCAAGAAGCGATGCACGTGACCGAACGTCGCCCGCCCCGTCAGCCGCCAGCGAACGCTGCTCTGCTTCTGCGCGCGGGCGACACGCTCACCCCGCTCGACGGCAGGGCTCGCTTCGCCGCGGACCCGGAGTGCGGCACCATGAAGTACTTCGGCGAAGGCATGGCTGCGGGCATGGCCGCGTTGTACTCGGCCGCTTTTCGTGGACTCGATCTGCTCGTTCCAGACATCGGTACCGTGTACACCAAGCGAAACGCGCTCGCGCCAGCGCTGTCATGGCCCGTGATCATCCCGTTCGGGCCGGTCAGTGCTCGCGAGATCACGCGCCATCACTGTGCGGACGACGACGTGGTCGAGTTCCAATCGATGCGCCTCGTACCGGAATTCGGCGTTTCGTTCGGAAATGAAACCTCACCGTGGCTCCGCTTGGGCTACGGCACCGTGCTCCAAGCGCGCGGCTCCAAGTTCGGCTTGCTCGCCGGAATCGGCCCCACCTTCGCGCTGCGCGACGCGCACCTCGCCACCCTGCTGAGCCCTGAGCTCGGCCTGCATTTCGGCACTTGCTGTCGGCCCCTGTTCCTCACCCTGCTCGCTCGCTACGAGCACATGCTGTTCGGCGAGGCCCCAGCGAGCATTCTATTCAAGCTCGGGTTTTCTTACTGGTAGATGGGTAGATGTGTAGAGCGTCCAGAATCCGCGCGGCTCCGAGGGGCAAATCGCGCTCACCGACCCGACGAACTGCGACGCGCCCTTCTTCGCCCCGGCTGCAACAGACGTAGCAGCCGTTCCCGAGCCGGGCTGACATTTTCCCCTGCGGCCACCTGTGCTGGCGTCGCAGTGAGCGTGCCAAGTCGCAAGTG
>DASZQI010000111.1:0-4111 GCA_035549735.1 Polyangiaceae bacterium
AGTCGACGCTTCTCCACGGCACTGAACTGGCGTCGGCGGCGTTTGCCACCATTGCCGCCTTCATTTCCTTGACCTTCAGCCATCGGACCTCTCCCTTACTTCTCATCGTCGGGGGTCCGGTTTCAACTGGGGGCTACATCACGCAGCCTCTGGACGAATTTTACGTCTTGACCACTGCGAAGAAGAGCACGCACGCGCAGCGCAAATTGCGCGTGATCAACGAGCAGCATGCGGCGACGGGTCTGTTCACGGTGCGCCTCCTCACGTGGGACGACATTGAACGCATTGTCGACGGTTGTCCGTTGGCTCAAGACTTCTTGGGCGTCCAAGGTCCTCAAGTAGTGCGGGAGCTCCTGCGCAACGAGCTTCAACCGGTTCACGACTTGATGCGCGCTCAAGCCGGTGACGTTCGCACCGCTGAGCTTGACGAGGTGAAGAAACATCTCCTTGACGGAGAAGTGCCGCTTGCCGCCCTGCTCTTGCGAAAAATGCGTACGAAGTCGTGGGATTTGATGAGCGATCGGCAGAAATCGAGATGGTGCACGCTTCTCGCTGACGCGGAATCCCGTCAGGGCAATCAACGCAAGGCAGCTGACCTGCTCATTCAGGCGAAGACGCATCAGCCGGACGACGATGGCGCGGTGTCTAACGAGATCGTTGCCTACGAGCTTCTCGGGCTGCGTTCGAAGGCATTCGAGCTGGCTCGTGAGGCAATCCTAAAGCGACCGCACCTTGCGTCGGTGTATGCGATAGCCATCCGGACTGCCCCGTCGCATCAGGACGTCGCAGTTCTCCTCGATACGTGCCCCGACCACCTCAAGGATCATGCTGAATTGGTGTTGGCGGCCGCATTGCGCAGCGATCCAGAGATCACCGACGTGGAAGCAGAGTCCTTGGCAAGGCGCGCTGCAGAACTCGCATCCGACGACGCCCGAGCATGGTTTGCTCTCGGACATGCTTTGATCCGAGCCGAATTTCACCAGATGGACCCTGGCGGCATCGAACCTGGCGATGCTCGTGCTCACTCTCGGCTTCGCGAGGCCTACGAGTGTCTATCGAAGTCTATCGAGCTTTCCAAGCGAGATGGGGTAGCAGCATTTCAGGCCACAGCGCTAATTGAGCGGGCAAGCGCTTCGGCATTCATCAATGACACTCCGAATGCCCATCGCGACATAGAGGAGGCCAGGCGCCTTGCGCCGAACGACACAGACGTCGTTCTCGCAACGGCTCGAATGGAGCAGGAACGCGGGAATCTTGGTGAGGCCGTCCATGTTCTCCGCCCGCTGGTCATGCGTGAGCAAAGCATCCAGGCAAGTTTTCTCTTGGCGGTCGCCCTCTGGCGCAGAGACTCTTCTGGCGATCGAACGGAAGCTATCGATCTGTTCGCGCGAGTGGGCAGAGATAGCAAGGCGCACGCTGAAGTCGCGAACGACTGGGCGGTCGAAGGAATGGTCGGTCAAGGACGACATGACGATGCGCGCGCGCATCTCGATAGCGTGTATTCAGCCATAGAACGATGTCTCGGAACGACCCTGTTGGCGAGCATCGATGCGGCCGAGGGGCGCACGGAGGAAGCTGGCAAGTCGGCCGTTGCCGCAGTCGCGCTTGTTTCGCCTGGAACCTCGAAGCCTACGCTGCGCAAACTGGCGAAGTTACTTTTCTCCTTGGGACGCTTAGCGGACTCGTTGCAGGTTTGGCAGCGCCTGCTGATCGAGGACGCGGTGAATGATGACACCCGCTCACTCGTTGAATGTGCGCGGCGCCTCGGTCGCGAGCGAGTGGTTCTCGATGTCTGCGAGCGCGCTCGACGGCACGGCATCTTCGACGGGTTTCTGTTGCAGTGTGAGCTTACGCTCCTCGATCGCTACGATCCTGATGCCGCGCTGTCCGTGCTCGAGGAGTTCATTCGTCGCGAGCCCGACAACAAGAGGGCGAGGCTGCATCTGGTAAATCTAGCGCTCAGGCTCGGTAGAAACGACCTGGCGAGCAACCATTTCGCGATGCTTCCGGGCGTAATGGAGGCGGAAGTAGATGAAGGCGCTGCCGTCGTCGCGGCGCTCGCGCACATGGGGCGGCGTGGCGAGGCCATCGAGTATGGGTACGATCTTCTTCGTCGATGGTTCGCAGATCACCGAGCACACCGCGCTTTCCGGGATGCGATCATGTTTCGGGATGTGGAGACGGACGTTGACGCAACGAAGAGCGGGGTCAGCCCGCGTGAGGGAGAGAATGAGCGAGGCATTCCCGGCGATGTCAGCGAGCAGGCCAACGACGCGGGAGCAGCCGACGTGACTGTTGCTCCAGGCGTTGCCGTGCGCCTTGTCGAGCCCGGCGTCCCGACCGAACAGTGGTTCGTGCTCGAAGACTCAAAGGTCCAAGCGAGCGGAGTCGACTGCGAAATCCGCGCGGACTCCGCGCTAGCGCTGAAGCTCAGCGGCAAGAAAATTGGAGACGAGGTTGCTCTGTCCGAAGGCCCGGGTTTGACCCGGGTCGCCACGGTTGCCGAGATCCTCCCGAAGCACGTCTTTCGGTTTCGTGACGTCTTGAACCAGTGGCAATACAGGTTTCCGGACCATCAAGAAATGTGGATGGTTCGCGTGGCCCGAGCGGATGACGAGAATAAAGCTGATTTTTCGGCTCTATTCGCGATGGCGAAAGATCAACATCGTCGGCAAAAGGACGCTGAGGCCCTGTATCGAGACCAAATGATTCCGGTGCACTTGTTTGGTACCATGCTGGGTAAGACAGAGATCCAAGCGATGGGCCTGCTCGCCGGCAGTGATGGCACGGTGCTCAGATGCTGCGCCGGCACCGCAGACGAGTATGCCGAGGCAGCTGGTGCGCTCGCGTCAGCTGCAGAGATAGTCATCGACTTGACCGCGTTGGCGACGCTCATGATGCTCGACGAAGTGGCCGTCCTGGAGAGCCTCGGCAAGACGGTCGTCGTAACGCCTTCGACTATCGCCGGAGTTCGGGAATTCCTGAACGATGCACGGAGCCACGCTAACTCGATGGGTTCGATGGGGGCGACTGAGGAGGGCCCCGTGCTGTTCACGAAGGGGCCCGAAGAAGAGCGCGCATTCCTAGAGACAATCGAACGACACGAACGAACGCTCAACGAGCGTTGTAAAGTAGTTCCCTGTGCCGCGCTCGCAGATGTTGACGACGAGGAACGGAAAGTGATGGAGCGGGGCCTAGGAAGGTCGTCGATGGAGAGCGCAGTCGTTGGTGCCGCGGGTTCGAGAGTCTTGTGGACTGACGACGGATATGTGGCCCGACTTGCTCGAGAGAAATTTGGCGCCAAGCGCGTCTGGACTCAGGCTGTTCTTCGTTGGCTAAACGGGCAAGGGCTGCTCTCGAACGAGAGATACGCACGTGCGAGTGCCCGCCTCGTCGGCTGGCAATACATGTTCACGACCGTCAATCCGGAAGTGTTGCGTCATGCCGGTAACGACGCGGAGTGGCAGCCCGCGCGTTTTCCCTTGAAACAGGTCCTTACCTACCTTTCGCTGCCGGACGTCCGTGCAGAGGATGCAGCTTTCCTTTCCGCAATGCTCATCGCCCATTGCTACCTCGACGCCGTCTTGCCAGAGACCCGTCGCGGGCTGTTGCAAGGGGCTGCCGAAGCGCTTGCAGCGCGAGCTGACGGGGAGAGGACGGTGCCACTTTTTGGTTCCATCTTGAGTAGAGTTTTTGGGCTGAGCATGGCAAATCAACGCGACGCGATGCAAACCTTCATCGCCTGGCGGCGCGAGCAGTTGCGTCGGGTCGCCAAGGGTCGATAGAGGAGCTAGCGAACCGCGACGTGTAGCGCTGCGCTTTGCGAGCCCTTCTCACAACTCGGAGGCCAACTCGCGCACTATTTTCAGCCACGCTGGCGCCCAAAGGCCGATCCAGCGCAAAGCACGGCTTCTTGGTTCGCGGAACGCACGTTCTGTCCACTGCCGACGTCCTTTGGATGGCCTATCCCCCACCTGGACACCGACAATCACGCGGTGGACGGACAGCCGGGCCGCGCAGCGAGCAGCCTTGCGGTCGACCCACTGGCACAGTCAGGCACAGTCAGGCACGGTTGGGCCAGCCAGCAGGTGGCGGCGTGCACCGCGACCTT
>DASZQI010000112.1:0-9666 GCA_035549735.1 Polyangiaceae bacterium
CCTCGAACCGCATCAGGGCTGCCGCCCCGCGCCGGTTTTGCATAAAGGCTGTCGCGCAGCGCGTTGGTATTGCGCAAAAACTCGTACCAGAACGGCGCCCCGAGGCTGATCAGCAGGGCGGTCAGAAGCACGCCCGCGAGGTGCGTCCAGTCCCAACCCTCGGGGCCTGAATAGAAGGACCATCCCCGCGACCAGAAGCCGATGTTTAGAGACGCAAGGTTCGTCTCCGCGGCCTCGATGGCGGTACGGGAACGCTTCGTTCGGGCATCGAGCTCTTCGTTCATGAGCGCGCGGTAACGCTCCAAAATGCGATTTCGATTCTCGTCGGGTGCTAGGATCGCCTTGAGCTCGGCCTCTGCGTCGCTCAAATCTGTCGCGCGGCCGCTGACCTGCTCGAGTTCGGGGGCCAGGGCCGTATTCTCGGAGGCTAGCGTGTCGAGCGCCTTTGCATTGATTTCGGAGAAGCTAGCGAACGTGACCGCCGCGTGCGCCTCGTCCCGCTCCACAGTGGCGGCAATTTCGAAGGCTTTGCGCCTCAACTCGGCGTCGGTCGATAGGTCGCTTAGAAGCTGGCTCGTGCTCACTTGAAGCATGAATGCGGTGGCCAGTGAGCAGCAAAGCGTTATCCATCGCGTCCAGCTGGTGAAACAATCGGTGACCGAAGCGGCGAAGCGCCGCTTTTCCAGGTCCGAGAAACCGAGCGCGGCCAGTTCTTCCTCGTGCACGACTCGCTTCGCCGGGCCGATCGCCAAGCTGAGCACGCGGTCGACCCAGGCTCGCCCTCCCCTTCCCTTGCCGGCCACCCTACGGGCGCGCCGCATGTCGAGCGCTTTGCCCGCTTCTGACCTGCTATCCGCGGCATTTTTTCCCTTGCTCTCAAGGAAACGAACCAGCACCGCGTAGGTTGCGCGCTCGCGGAGCTTGAGCACCGCCTGAACGCCTTGGGTAAGAACGGTGACTACGACGCTCAGCAGCAGCATGACGAGCGTAAAGCCCGTCGCCATGCCCAGCATATTGCCGAAATTGCCGAGTTGCACGTCTACTCCTACTTCGCGCGAATCCAACGGGTTCCGTTGCCGCGCACGGTCTGCGACACGCTCGGAATGTCGACGCTGCCGGCGTCGGCCGGCACTTCCACCACGCGAAACCAATTGCCGTCGGTCTCTACAACCACGTGGGCGTGTTCGCGAAGACGCTCGAGCTTCGCAGCCGAATCAATCGTCGCCCAATCAAAGCGACGCTCGTGAAGTTCAGTGAGATAGACTCGGTGTGCGCCCCCCAGCCACTCGATCACTTCTTCCGACGGATGCTCCCAGGCGCCTTTGCCGGATATGAGCTTGGATTTAGCGCCTTCTGGGCCCAATGACGCGACAGAGAGCACCGGCGCGACGGCGCGAAAAAACTCGGGCATCGAGTGTTTGCTCCCATGGTGCGGCACCTTGAGAACATCCGCCCTGAGCAAGTCGAGCCGTCCGCTCACCGTGAGTTCGTCCATCAGGGCCTTCTCCGAGAACTCGTTCTGGTCCCCGGTGAAGAGCATTTCGAAGTCGCCATAGCGGAGCCGGAAAGTGATGCTCGTGCCGTTCACGGTTTCGCTCCAGCCAGCGCCATACTTCCGAAGCTGGGCCGGAGGCCATAGAACATCGAAGCTGACGTCAGACATGCCTCTTGCAAAAGTCGCTTCTGCCTCGGTGATGAACGGCCCACGCTCCCTCACACGATGAAATCCGTTGACCGGATGGGGTTGCGTCTTGCTCACCAACGCCGTGGCAAGCTGACCGTAAACACCGGTGAGCTCACCCTCGGTCGTCGCATGCCGAAGATCCTCGAGCTCTCCCATCACGAATTTTTCGGAAAGCGTGTCCTTGGCCTCGAGCAACCCCAGGGCTTGCTCGATGACGTTGTTCCGCGCATCGAACTCGAAAATGGCTGACTGAACGGGTCTGCCCTTCTCCGGGAAACCTCGCTTGCCGGGCGCGAAGGAAGCTAGACCGTTGTGATACACCTGCGCGATGCCGACGTCGGCGCTGTGCAGAATGCGCGTGAGACCAAGCACGTGATCTTGATCCTGGTGCGTGATCACAGCGTGCTCGATCTCGACCTCCCCCTGCGGATAGAGTTGCCTCAGCAGCTGCAGCATCCGATCGGCGTCCGCATAGCCGCCGGAACCACCATCAATGAGCACCTCGACAGGTTCCGCGGGGCGGTCGCCGAAAGCGCGCGCGTCATGCGCTGGGAACTGAATGAGAATACCGTCGCCCTGCCCAACGTACGCTACCCAGATGCGTAAAATGTCCCGCTCATCAACGGCTACGGTCGCTTCTTGGGCGCGGCCGAAGCTCTTGAAGTCGGGAGGGGTCGCCCGAGCTGCACCATGAAGCGCGAGCCCTGCTGCGACTAGGAGCGAAGGCAAAAACGTTCCGAGGCGGCACCCACGCAACGCGAGTCGTCCAGGTCTTTCAGGACAGTGTCGAATTGATAGCCAAGCCGCGTTCATCTCGACCCTGTGTCGGACCCTCGTCGCGCGAGTTGCTAAAAATCGCCGCGCTGGTTACCGGGTCAATTCATGGCTGAGCGCCTGCTCCGGCAGCTCGCTGCTCGCCGCACGCACTGTGTCTAAAAGGCGCGCGAGCACACGCCTGCCACTGTGGTGCGCGTGAGGGATCGCAGCCGCGATTTGGACAGACCCTCATCCTCGGCCGCTGACCCGCATTTTGGCGGTAGCTCCGCCCGGGCAACCGAGTGGTGGCCCGGTCCTTGCGTACAATTCACGCTAAAGATGCGAGGAGTCATGGCCGGAACCTTGGCAGGTGGGATGCAACGCAAGACGGCGGCGTTTTTTCGGGAAAACGGATTGTCCCTCGCGCTTGCGGGGGCGTTCCTCGTTTGCCTCCTGGCGCAAGCGCTTTCTGGGCTCGCGGCCTTCAACGAAGAACTTCGTGAACACGGCCGTGCGACACTCGAGCTCGGCGAGTATCTCCGCAGCGGGCACTTCCTGGAGGCGGTGTTCGAAAACTGGGAAAGCGAATTCCTGCAAATGGCCGTCTTCGTGTTGTTGACCGCGCGGCTGTTCCAGCGCGGTTCCTCAGAATCGAAAAAGCTCGAGGGCGACAATGAGTCTGACGCCGACCCGAGGGAAAAGCGAAAGGACGCGAACGTTCCTTGGCCCGTCCGCAAAGGCGGTTGGGTGCTCAAAGTCTACGAGCACTCGCTCTCAGGGACTTTCATGCTGCTTTTCCTGGTGACGCTGGGCCTTCATGCGGTCGGCGGTCTCATGAAAACGAACGAGGAGCGACTGCTACAAGGCCAGCCGGCGGAGCCGTTCAGCGAATACCTGCGCTCGGCGCAGTTTTGGTACGAGTCGTTCCAAAACTGGCAAAGTGAGTTTTTGGCCATGCTCGCTGTAGTCACGCTTTCAATCTTTTTGCGTGAGCGAGGTTCGCCACAATCGAAGCCCGTCGCGGCCCCGCACGCCGAGACCGGAGGCTAGCCCGGATTCGAGCGACCGCCGGCAACCGAAGCGAGCAACGATTGCCGGGTGCGTGCCGGGCAAAAGTCGACAGCTCGGAGCAGCGCTGGACTGATAGAACCTCAACTTGGTAGCAAGCTCACTGGGTGCGTCTCCGACGCAAACCGCGCTCGGCTTCAGGGATCGTTCGGCGGACCCGCGAGCATTCCTTCGACCACGTCGAGCAGTTGTCGCAGGCTGAAGGGCTTCGGCAGAAATCCTGCCGATTCATCCAGTACCAGCTCTTCGCGACGGAATCCTGACATAAAAAGCGTCCGATAAACCTGCCCATTGGCGCGCAGCCGCCGAGCGACTTCCTGTCCACTTCCTCGCGAAAGTACGATGTCAGTAATCAGCAGATCGATGGCGCCGCAGCCCGCAGCCACCTCCAACGCTTCATCCGCGCTGATAGCCGCGTGCACCTTGTAGCCGCGTTCTTCCAGCGTGCGCTCCAATAACGAGCAAATGAGCGGTTCATCCTCGACGACGAGGATGATTGGAAGGCGACCGGCTGACGCGCGCAAGGATCGCATGCGAGTCTCCGCAAAGACGCTCGAGAGCAACCCTGAGAGTGAAGATGCGCAGTCGTCATGTCAAATATTCTGTGGGTACGCCGAACTGGACTGCTCGAGACCTCGCCTCCCAATTGTAGGCTCATGTCGTCCTTGGATATACATCGGCTTGCCGAATGCGAAGCGCTGAGGAAATTTGCGCAGGGCTTGTGTAGGCAACTGGCTCCGGAACACGACCCAGCGAATCTCCTAACGATGGCGCGTGTTAACACCAAAGCGAATGCTCAGCACAGCAGCTCGTTCGCGGTGGCGGGCGCACCGTGGAGGTCGCGCTGACCGCCAATGCTGCTCTGGAAGACCGGCGCCGCGCGTTGCGCTCCGGCATTCAAATTCGCTAAACCCGTAGACCCCGCCGGGTTCGTCGCTGTTCTCGCCACGCTGGCGCGGCTGGCGCTCCTTCGTCGACGCAACGAAGCCGTGGACAGGCTGCTGCCGGAGCCGAGCTTCCGCGGGATTAGGCTTAGTTCCAGTAGATCGCAGCCCTGGCCGTAACCGTTCGCGGCCAGCCCGGCGAGTAATGGATGCCCGTGACCGCCGTCGGCTCGTATTGCAGGCGCGACTCGTTTGCGAAATTGACCTCGCGATAGCGGGTATCGAGAACGTTTTGGACGTCCAAGCCGAGCTCGAGGCTCTTCCAACGGGCGCCCGCGTTTACGTCGAGAGTCGTGAAGCCCTGCGCCGTGAGTGAGCCGTTCTCCGTTGCGGGCCGGTCAGCTAGGGACTTCAAACGCAGTGCGCCGAACGGCGTGACGCCAGCAATGGTCGGGCGAATGCCGAATCCGGCGCTCAGCGTGCGTGTCGGAGCGAGCGCGATGGCATTGCCATTTCCCGCGTTCTCGCGAAAGCGCGCTCGAACGAACGTCGCGTTGGCATCGGCAAAGAGCCAGCTCCCGATGCGAAACTGCGCGCCGACTTCGAGACCGTAGCGCCGCGTCCTACCCGCTGGCTCGGTCCCACCGCTGTCGCCGCTCCAGACCAGCTCCGACGCGAGATCGAGCAGAAAGCCCGAAGCCTGGAAAGTCAGGTCAGCCAGCGGGGTGACTCGTGTGCCGACTTCGTAGCCAAGCGCGGGAGTCATGAGCGTCGCGGCGTTGCGATCGAGAACAACCCCGCGGGCATCATTAGAATGGAAGGCTCGTCCGTAGGACGCAAACAGGTCGAGCTCCGGGTGCGGTGACAGAATTGCCATCAGTTTGGGCGAGAGCTGCTGCGTACCTTTTGCACCGCTCGTTCTCGAGCCGATGCTATCGAAATCTTCGCGTCGATCCTCGACGGCGACATCGACTCGGTCGGCGCGGATCCCAACGACGAAGCGCAGCGCGTGGCTGAACCGCGCGTCTGCCTGTGCAAAGATTCCGAGCTCGCTCTCGGTGATCCCAGCGTTCACGCGCGGCTCGAGTCGTTCACGGGCCGCGTCGTGCCAGAGCGCGTTTTCGATTGCATCGGCCCGGGCCTGGAAACCCAACGTTGCCTTGACACGGAGCGGCCCGTAGCTCCAATCGCGCGAATACCTAGCATCGGCACCGATGATGGTCCGGTTGTCGTCCTGTTCGATTTCGTCGCCCTGCACGGGATCTTCAGCAAAGAAGGTGAAGTTCGAGAAAAGGGTGAAGCGATAGCGGACAAGGTAAAGTAGAGCCTGGACGGTCCCACTGCTTCCTGTCGCCGAGTAGCGGAGCGAGGCTTGATGACGCTGGGTAGCGCCGCCTTCGTTCGGATCTACAACGCCGAAATGATCGATGCATGCCGCGCCGTAGCTTTCAGGGGACGGGTTCTGAGTTTCGCCCTCGCCGCACACCGCGCGGGCCGGAATCTGTCCTGAGCCATTCCAGCTGGATCCATAGGACATCCAGGTGAGCGCTAAGGTCGACGATGGCGTAAGGTCGTGCGTGAGTCGCGCAAAGAGATTGAAGCGCCGTAGCCGCTCGGGATTTTTGAAGGGGCCGTCGTCTGCCCCAATTTCCGCCGCTAGCACTGCACGTGATTCCTCGTTCACACGGGGCGATGCAATGACAAGACCGCGCCGAGTGCCGTACTGGCCATACTCCAGCTCGGCTCGACTCTCGGGCAAAGTCTCTGCGAGCGAGACGTTCATGGCTCCCGCTGTCGCAAAGTCACCAAACTGGGCGTAGTAGGGACCCTTGTATCCATCGAGCGAAGTGACGAGCTCTGGAATCAGGAAATGGACGTCAGCGTAACCCTGGCCATGACCGTGGCTCACCAAGTTCACCGGTACCCCGTCCACGAACAGTGCCACGTCGGTTCCGTGGTCCGCGTCGAACCCTCGCAAGAACCACTGGTTGGCCTTGCCACCGCCTGCGTGCTGCACAGCGAATAGTCCCGGCACCGCTTCGAATACGTCCCCGGGGCGGCGCCGGGGGCGAAGCTGAAGGTCGCGATAACCGTAATGCACACGCGACGCTGCTTCGCTCGCGGGTCGCTCGCCCACGACCGTCACGTCGACGGGCCCAAGGGCAACCGTGCGCGGAGCTGGATCGCCAACAGGAGGGGGATCCGAACTAGCCGCGTTAGTGACGTCTGTTGCGCCTGTCGCTGCCTGGGAGCGGGCGTCCGTATCAGTGTGACCTTGGGCATACGCCGGCATTGAAAGCACGACGATCGCCGCAACCCACGCGCCGGTTAGCCTTCCCGAGGGCGGCAGCGAAAACATGCCGGGTGTTACTAATGTACAAATTCGTGCCACACAAGCGCATTCATGCGGGCTTATGCCGGTTCAGTCAACCTTGCTCGAACATCTCGTTGAGTCCGCGTGCTCAACCGTTCGACGAAATGACCGGCGACGCTGATGGCCGCGGGGGTTGACTGACTCGGGCAAGCTGAACGTGCTCGGGATTGACACGTCGCACTCGCATAGGCCGCCAACTCCCGGATGAGCGTAGTTGCCCGGCCGGCCTGACGATGACGGCGGCGCAGCCGCCCGCGCGCGAAGCTGAGTTTCTCGCAACGTTGCGGGCAGCCAGCTGCCAGTGTTCGATGGCCGCGACGCTTCGAAGGCAGCTAGCTGCCCTCAAGCATGCGGCCCGACAGAAACAAGGCAGCCAGCTGCCCCGTCTCGACCTCTGTCACCTTCGCAGGGCAGCTAGCTGCCCCGAGTCCGAAGCCTCCGATCGAGTTCGGGCAGCTGGCTGCCTCAAACCGGTGCTGGGGCGTCAGTCGAGGGCAGCTAGCTGCCAAGAACCATCGGGCTGAACCGGGTTGAGGCAGCTAGCCGCCTCGGATCGAGAAATGACATCGATCCAAGGCAGCTAGCTGCTTCCCCAGGCGGCGCACTGTCAATGGCTGACGGGAAGGCCGTCACTTCGCAACAAGGTGATGTGCGACCGCGACAGATTTGCGCAACTGAGACGCCGGAGCGCCGACCCAATGAGCACACTGCGCATTCCGCGCGGTGTACCTATTGGAGAAACGCAAATGGCCGACTCAAACGCTGAAACGAACATTCCAGACAATGCAGAAATTCTGTTCAAGGAACCGTACGAACAGCTCCTTCCGGAGTTCAAAGCCCTCAAACCAGACGAGATCGTCCTCGTCAATCTCGACATACCGACCGCCGTGGCGACGGTGCTCGGTGCTGGACCAGAGATTCGAAACCTTCTCCCACAAATGGAGAAGGACCTTCCGGGTTTCGACCTAGAGCGAATTCGAAAGCTCGACCAGTACGCGATGGCGATCAGTCATGCGCACACGCTGTTCCTCATCGCTTCGCAGCCGCCCGATAACCTGCAGCCGCTCGTCGATGAAGGCACCCACCTGCGCGAGACGTTGTTTACCGACGCTAGCGCGCTGGTGCAGCGTGGCTTTCTCAACGGCGCACGTCTGAAGGATCTGAAAGGGCCGAAGGGCTACAAGAATCTCGCGGTCGATCTGCAGATTCTGGCCGCGCTCTTCCGAGAGAGCTTTCCGCAAATCACCGGCAAGACCGGTACCACGCAAGAAGAGCTGCTGCGGGCCGAGCAGCTGGCAGCCCGTATTCTTCGCGCCGTCGGGCTCCGGGAGCAAGGCACTGCCCTGATCGCGGAAACCTCCGACATCCGCGCCCGTGCCTTCACGCTGTTCACTTACGGGTACGACCAGGCACGGCGCGCCGTCACCTTCCTGCGGTGGAACGAAGACGACATCGAGAGCATCTCGCCTTCGCTCTACACTGGACGCGGCGGGCGAAAGCGCGCCGGGGCCGAAGTACCCGAAGGGCCAGTTCCTTCCCCCAGCACATCGCCTGCGCCGGGGAGCACCGCTCCGGCAGCCGGTGGCACCGCCCCGGCGACGGGGGCTGGCGCTCCGACAACTCCCGGCGCGGCGAATTCACAGCCGTTCCTCTCATGACCCAATCGTGAAAACCACCATCGTCTCTTGAAAGAAAGGAACCAAAGCAATGGCAAAGCCGCCCCTCTTCAATCTTGGTGCTTGGCGGAACCTCGATGCTTCGGGGGGCGGCGACTCGTTGCTACTGCCGGCTTCTCATCTGGTCACGCACGGTGTGGTCGTCGGAATGACCGGCAGCGGCAAGACCGGCTTGATCACCGTGCTGGTCGAGGAAGCTCTGCGAAGCAAAGTCCCCACTATCGTCATCGACGTGAAAGGTGACCTGCCTAACCTCCTGCTCGCTTTCCCCTCGTTCGATCCAGCGCTGCTAGTGCCTTGGATCGACACTGGAGGGCCCGAGGCCGCGCCGGACGCCGCCCTCGAAATGGCACGAAAGTTGGCGGAAGAACGACGCACTCAGCTCGCCAAGTGGTCCATCGGCGAGCAAGAGCTTCGTGAGTACGTCGAGGGCATTCACGTACGAGTGCTCACTCCCGGCGTCGCGGCCGGCGAGCTCGTGCACGTGCTCTCCCCCCTCGAGCAACGCTCGACTCGCTGGGACACCGATCGTGATTCGGCACGGCAGTCATTGAGCGCGGCCGTTTCACTCGTGCTGAGACTGCTTGGGCGCGACGCAGATCCCGCGAGGAGCCGGGAGCACGTGCTGCTCTCCGTGCTCGCCGAGCGGCGCCTCATCAACGGCGAAAACGCCGATTTGGCCGCCTTGATGCAGGACCTTGCTGACCCACCGGTCTCGGAGATCGGCGCACTTTCGGTCGATTCATTCTTGCGCAAGAGCGAGCGCAGCAAGCTGGCGGCCGCGCTGAACACGCTACTCGCCTCACCCACTTTCTCCAGTTGGCGCGAAGGCGCGCCGCTAGACATCGACTCGTGGGTCAAGCCGCAAGGCGGTAAGACACCCTGCGTCGTGGTCAGCGTCGCTCACCTCGACGACGAGGAGCGCGCACTGGTGCTCGGCATCGTGCTCGAAGAGATCCTCTCCTGGGTGCGAGGGCTGCGCGGCACGAGCCGACTTCGCGCTCTGTTGGTTTTCGACGAGGTGTACGGGTTCTTGCCGCCTCACCCAGCAAACCCGCCCACCAAGCGACCACTCGTCTCGCTCATGAAGCAGGCCCGAGCCTTTGGTCTCGGCGTCGTGGTTGCCACGCAGAACCCGATGGACCTGGACTATCGCGCCCTGTCCAACGCCGGCTTGTGGCTGCTCGGCAGACTGCAGACCGATGCCGACCGCGAGCGCGTGAT